>CAZLYC010000023.1:282-1569 GCA_964563755.1 uncultured Methanosarcinales archaeon | reverse complement strand
AAATTATTTATACTGAAATGACCAAATCTATCCTATGAGAGCACAGGCTGCTATGGAATTCCTTATGACAATGGGCTTCGCGCTATTGTTTGTTGTTGCTGCGATAGTAACTCTCTCTTATTTTGGTATTTTCAATCTTGGAAACTTTGTGCCGAGCAAATGCTTTTTTTCATCTGACATGCCGTGCATCGGGTATGCGTCTATAAGGGTTTCTAACATCACGTTTGCGTTAAGGAACGTCATGCCCTCAGATATTTTAGTAACAAACATAACAACTACGGGATGCGCTGCTGCAGATGTCAGGGTATCTGCTGGAAACAGCACATACAGCATCCTGCCAGTATCTGTGCCGAAGACAGAGATATTCAGGGTATTAATAGCCTGTCCTCTGAACAACAAGTTCAGCGGCGATGTCGCAATATATTACACAAAAGAGGATTCCGGCATGTCTGGGATATCAAAGGGAAGCATAAGCGGTGCAGTGGCATGAAAAAGATAATCCTGTTTCTGCTGCTTGTTTTAATCCCTGTCTCTTTCGCCCTATATGAAGTAAAGACATACGAAGGATGGGCAGAGTCAGGGAAGGTGTTCATGGCAAAGGATGAATATTTCAAAGTGGTATGGAACAGGTATGTGAACACCACAGTCATATATTTCCCAGACGGGAATATACTTGTGCTGGATCCTGAGCTCGACCAGTGCGAGAAAGAAGGGCTGTACAGCATATGCCAGACAAAGCAGAAGTTCTTCAGCAGAGGAAGAGAAGTTCCTCCTTATGTCTCTTCAAGCGAACTCAATGCCTCGCTGTATCTCCTGATAAATTCCAGCAATATCGGCATGACCATGAACAAGACCATTGACCAGACTCTTTTCTTTGTAGACACGCCGATAAATGTCGTTGTGACCTTGGCCAAGAAAGGCGATGCCACAGTAACTGTGCAGAACATCTCTTTCACAGACACTTTCTCTGATGATTTTGATGTTATAGTCATCAGCGGCTGCGATAAAAAGAAAGATACAATCTACATCAACATCCCTGTATACGCGTCAAGCAAGACCTGCAAATATATGGTCATACCTAAAACCAACCTCACCTACAAGAATGTGGCAAGCCTATCTTATGTTGTGCTTGATAAGAACATACATACTACATCAAACAAGACATATGCTGTCAAGAACCTTCCATTCAGACTAGTGGCAGACTATCCTGAAAGGGATATTTCGCTCAAGGAAGTCTTCTCGATAGATTTCGTGCTGAAAAAATATGATGAGATCGAAGTAAAGAAG
>CAZLYC010000023.1:0-272 GCA_964563755.1 uncultured Methanosarcinales archaeon | reverse complement strand
CGAGATAACCCTTCCGAAGAAGCTGAATGTGGTTTCCATGACAGACCTTTTCATAAACGAGGGCAATGTAATCAAGCTGAAAGACAAGAATATCAATGCGACGACAGAATATGCTGTTGCCCTTGACACGACATTTTCTGATGAATATGTCATAGGGTATGATTTCGATTATATCCACAACGGCGTCCTGAAAAACATGAAAAGCAACTTCAATGTCACTGTTGCTCCTCCTGCTTTCGATACTGCTCTTTTGACAAAGGGGAACATATCCT
>CAZLYC010000022.1:0-1762 GCA_964563755.1 uncultured Methanosarcinales archaeon | reverse complement strand
CAGAACCTGTGTTTCCTGAGTTCAGAATAGATTATGATGCTGCAAAATGCGAGGCTGTTGCGACACCAGTGAAGCTCGTAGAGAAAGAAGCAGTAAATGAAATCATTCCAGCACAGCTTCAGGCAGACCTTGATTTTTTGACAGGGGGCATGAATTCTCAAAAAGAAGAACCGGTCCAGGAAAGTCCTGTCGTGCAGGTCAAATCGACTGAACTTCGCGCTGACCTTGAGAGTATAACTGCGGGCTATTCGAATAATGACAAGAAAGAAAATGTAAAAAAGCAGGATTATTCTCAACTCATACCTATTCCGATACCTGACATTAAGAACATAACCCCTGAGATTATGACGCCTGAACCGCCAGCATCGCAAACAGAAGGGTCTGAAGTCGTTGAGCTGCCTGTCGTTAGCTACGTCGCAGGATCAGACGATAAAGAAGAAAAAACTGACAGCAAAGACGAGCCATTATCTATTTCAGAAACAGTTGCAGAAGTCATACCTATCACTAATCATTCTGCGAGGCAGAAAGAACACGCAGAGACTCCTGCAGAACCGCAGGACTCAGAAAAACCTGCAAGTTTTTATGTTCAAGAGATATCTATAGATTCAGATGAGCCGTCTCCACATTCAGTGCCTGATGATGTCGCAAGACCTTCTGAAGCAGGATTCAGGGCTGAAGACTTGCTTCTCGAGGAAGCGACTGTTAAAGAAGATAGTGACGCTATCAACATAACTGGGCTTGTGTTGCCAGAATACGCTCAGCAGCCAGTGCAGAATAAATTTGATGAAATTCCTCCTGTTCCTGCTTTGCCTCCGGAAGAAGCGGAAGGTCCGGATCTTGAGGATGCTATTGTGACAGCATTGTCGGAGTCTGAGGACCAGGATAAGTTTTTCCAGGAACTTGATGTTAAGCACAAGAATGCTTACGTTTCATTGTTATCTTTGTACTCTAAAGACGACCAGATGACTGTCGAGACAGCGATACATGCGGGTGCAAAGAGGATGCTTGAGAGGTCAAGCGACCCGCTTAAGCATATACAATCATATTTTTCAGTCATTGAGAATGTCGGAGTGTCAAGCGATGTTTTGAACGTTAATATTTTATATGACGCGCTGACAATATCTGTCCCAAGACTGCTTTTGGATGAGGGGAAGGATCCGAAAGATGCAGCGGATATATTGCTCTTGACGAATAAGATTGAGCCAGAGCAGACCAAAGAGAAAGTCCGTGAGATGTTGTTGTCTGCTTTCGCAGATGCGGAAAAAACAGGTGGAGAAGGGGCAGACGGTATCGATATTACTGATTCATTACCGGACCAAGTTCCGGCAGAAGCGAAAAAAGTAGGTGTGATAGAAGAGAAAGTTCATGATTTAGGAGGTCAGAAAATGTCAGATAAAGAAAAACCAGTTAAGAAGAGATCTTGGCTCAAAGCAGCCATACTTTTAGGAGTTGGTGCTGCTGTAGGAGCAGGAAGTGTCGTGTACTACGGAAAGGCGAAGGGAGCATACGACAGGTTCCTTGGAGCATTAAGGACAGACTGCGAGAGCCGAATCGAGCAGGTCGTTTCTCCTTCAGCGTGCATACCTGAGGATGTAGCAAAAGCGATAAAGGACAAGTACTGCACAGGAACAGAATTGCTCTTTACCACAGTCTATGGCTGCGGTTCCAGTTGCAAGGATCATGTCAGTGCTTTGGATTCTTATTGCACTGCGACAAGATGCGATGCTTCTGCTGTTGACAGGAAACTCGGCGATCTCGAGCT
>CAZLYC010000021.1:0-1959 GCA_964563755.1 uncultured Methanosarcinales archaeon | reverse complement strand
TGGTGGACGATATATACGCTCATCATCTCAGCATTTTTCTCCATCATCTTCCTGGCAGAAGACGAGTATTTCTTTGCTGATTGTATGCCTGTCTCTTGCACGCCAGATATGTTGTTGGTTTTTAGGTCTGCATAGACCCTTCTCAGCTCTGGCTTGTTTATACATGAAAGATAAAGGACTATGTTCTGTGATTTTGGGTTTTCTGCTATTTCTTCGACACGTGTTATGTCAAGCAGTGCGTTGTATGCGCGTGTCTGCTGTTTCTTGCACGTGTCCCTTATGCCCTCGAATTTAGCGACCTCTGAGAAGTACGAGTCTACCATTCCATCGAGCCTATATGCTTGTTCCAGTGTCACAGGTATTGAGGGGGATGTGTTCATTATGCTTTCATCATAGACCCCATATCCCACGAGCTGCCTGAAGAAAAGTGAATGGTTCCTGCTTGAGAATCTCTTCTCTTCGCCGATGACACACAAGTCATTGTCAAGGCTTTCTGATACGATGTAACTTTCAATCTTCGCTTGGTATTGGCGAGATATAAGTGTCAGCTGCTCGCAGAGCCAGTCTATCCTGTTGTCGACTTCTTCAACGTCTTTCTCGCGTCGTTTAGTCTCTGATGAGATCTTCTGTTTGAGATTCTCATACCAGCTGAATGTCTTCGGCCCTATCATTTTACGCCTCAGTTGTTGAAAAGGATGTCGCTTTTGCCTGACAGGAGCATCTTTTTCTGGATGTTAAGAAGTGTCTCGATGAGTGAGTTCGGGACTTCCTTTCCGTAGAGCCAGCCTGAAGGCGCTGACCATAGGCTAAGCACAAATCCCTGTTCAGGCCTTGTGCGCTCTTTGTATTCAGAATAATCCATGATTGTCTGCCTTATGCTGGTCCTTTGTGCAGGATATCTGTCGCTTTTTCCTGCGGATAGTTCAGACATGACATGTTTAAGCATGTGTCCGCCCAGGACTCTCCTGCTAGGGTTCCTTATCATGTAGATATTGACTTTGTCCTTTCTATAGAGTTTCTTGAACTCAGTCATGGCTTCGTCTGTGAGCCATTTGCTGGGATGGTATTCGACAATGACTTTTCCGTATTTGCCTGTTTCTGTGTTGATTGTAGTGTGGGCAAGCCTGTTGAATTCAGGGTAGTTCATGAAAATCAGCGCGTTCTCCCTTCGCTTGTTCTGCTTGAACGGCTCTGATACTATCGTAAGATCCAAGAGCTGGTCATATACTTCAAGCATCTGCCCGCTCAATGGCGCTGCTTCTTCAGCTAACTTGTCTATCATCGCATCATATGATTCTTTCATCAGGTTAATGCTCTGTTCGTAGGAATATTTCCATTTCTTCTCCCAGAAAGCGTCTGGGTCTTCGTATGGTCTTATCAGGAGCTCTGTTATGTACTCAAGTCCTATCCCGCTCATGTCTGCGAGCTCGACCTTGTCTTTCTTGCAGTCGACTCTGCAGGTCAGGTTGTTGTCTTCAAGATATTCATTTATTGTTCGTATGAAATAAGAATTATAGTCGTGTGCTTTTCCGCAGATGTTTCTCGCATCATTCTCTATATTTATCAGAGATTTCTCAAGGTCATGCGCGCGCCATGCGAGCTTCTCTTCCTGGTCCTTGCTTAAGATTCCTGGTCCTATGATTGAAAGACACCCCCGTAAAACACCTTAAAGAATTTAGCTTAATCAGTATAAAAAGCTTTTGTTTTTTCACTAATCAGTGACTAAACCTAAAAGAAGTCATAAATGATTTAAAATGAGTATAAAGCGGTTTTAGAGCTATTTTACCTTGACTATCTTTATGCATTGGACAGGGCATGCGTCAGCAGCCTGCTGGTTG
This sequence comes from uncultured Methanosarcinales archaeon, assembly GCA_964563755.1. Classification (GTDB taxonomy): domain Archaea; phylum Nanobdellota; class Nanobdellia; order Woesearchaeales; family UBA11576; genus JABMQF01. The sequence continues at coordinate 121 of CAZLYC010000021.1, read as the reverse complement.
CATCCTATGTCATCAAGGTCTGTCTTTTTCGGCTTTGATTTGCCGTCATCCGCCATAGTCCAGTTGTCAGGGCAGATGCCTGCGCATGCTCCGCATCCTATGCATGCGTCTCTGTCGTGCT
>CAZLYC010000020.1:0-2176 GCA_964563755.1 uncultured Methanosarcinales archaeon | reverse complement strand
TTATCCTCATCCTGCTCTTTCTTCTCTTCCTTGCGTTGCTTTTGCTCATGCTTGATCTCTTTCTTAGGTGGAGATTTGTGCGGTTCATGCTTCTTCTGCTCTTTCTTTGGAGACGCATGATGCTCTTTCTTTACTGCTGCCTTCTTGACTTTCTTCTGCGCCTTGGTCTTAGGCTTTGCAGAAGGTATATCTCCTTCCCACGCAGCTTTCTCTTCGTCATCTCCCGAGCCCCTGAAAACACGTCTCACTACGAAGACAGCTACAAGTAATGCCGCAATAATCAACAGTATTGTCGACAATTTCATCCTGCTATTCTCTGCAGGAGCGCTGGATGAGAACATCTCAGCAAGACCCTTTGCGATATCGCTATCCTCTTCAGAAGATATGAATATGAAAATGTCGTTGCCGTTCTGCCAGAAATACCCGCTTGATTTCGTAGAGACAAAATACTGCATGTCCTTTCCTGACACTCTCTGAGGCGTAACCTCAAGCAATGTGAAGAAGCTGCCTGACAACGCACTCTCAAGCGCCTTTAAGGAAGCCTTGCTGTCTATGTATGACATCTTCCATGCTACCGCGCTCTTGCCGCTGTAGTCATAACTGTATTTTGTAGCGCCTGAAAGACCTGCCCTCAGATCCTGCTTGAAACGTGATGATGAAACAACTTCCTGTTTTGTAAGCCTGAAACCATTCTCTTCAGCTGGGCTCAGCTCTATCTCTTCAGGCTCTGACCGTTCTTCAAGGTTCACATCTGACCCTGGGAGAGCGACAAGACCTATGTAGCCATATCCTGCTGACCTGCCCTTATCATAAGAAACAAGCTGCGCAACCACTGGCTCAGAGCTTTTCACATACAACCCGAAACCCCTGTCAGGCAACGCATTAGCATCAAGGTCGAAAGTGCTGCGCATCATCGACGGCGCCTTCAAGTCAAAGCTCTTGACAGCGCCATCTGTATAATACAGGGTGAATGTCACTTGAGCTTCCTTTTCAGAAGGATTGAATATCGAGATGTGGCTGTCTGACTTGTCATTCGCTATGCTGTACGCGAAGTAATGATCATAACTCCCTTCGGAAGAGCCGTGGCTTCCGTGTCCTGCGGAGTAGCTCTCATCATAATGAGTCACTTCAGCAGCGATGTCAACATCGCTCTCAACAACTGTGCTGAACCATTTCAGCTCTTTTGCGTAATTGTTAAGAAGGAACATGCTCTTGCTTCCAGCAGGGACTGTCTCTTCGAAAGAGACGCTCTGCCCATCATCATAATAGAGAGTTGCCTTGACATGAGCGACCCCCATCGACGGATTAAGGATGTTCAGGAATTCTGTGGCCTCTGTACTTGTGTAGCCATCAGGGAATATGAGCTCCTTTGAAAGAACCTGTGTGCCGTGCCCGCCGCTGCCTGCGCTGAAATGCTTATTATAATTGGCAGAAGATGCTATTATCGGAGATGTGCTCGTGACTTTTATGCCGAACCTCTTCTCAGGCATAGTCTTCTCCTTGAGGTCAAGTTTCAGGTGCTTGAACGCAGGAACATTAAGGTTGAATGTTTTCTTCTCGCCATTCTCATAATAAAGAGTGACGCCGACATTAGCTTCTTTAGGGAACGGATTCAATAACAGAAGGTAAGTCTTGACCATGCCGCTCGAATAGCCTTCACTGAAATACCAGACGAAACCAGGACTGTTCGAGGCAAGAGTGCTGAAACCTGAGGAGTAAGTCTTGTCTTTCTGATTTGTATCTATTACCAGGTTGTCTTCAGACACCAGATAAAGACCGAAATTACCTTTGGCAAAACCTGAAAGGTCGACACTCTTAACGCTCTGCGGCTCTATAGCTAATGTGAACTTTGTAGAATCATTTTTGTCATAAAATACTTTAACATCCACTTTTGCAGGATCATCTGAAGGATTAAGCACGTTCAAAGAGGCATCTGATTCAGAAGTTACATAATTCCCTGCGATAAAATACTTGAATTCTTCCGCAGAAGCAGCAAAGCTTAGTATAAGCAATGCAACAATCCAGATTAGCCTCTTATTTCGCACAACAAAACACCTCTAAAGCGTTTATAAACCTATTTCGCCCTCTTTTCTGACGGAAAGCCGGAGAGGTAGATTATATTTAAAGTTAACTGAAAAAAACTATTCCGCAGTGGAAACTATTTTTAAATAGATGT
>CAZLYC010000019.1:0-2903 GCA_964563755.1 uncultured Methanosarcinales archaeon | reverse complement strand
TGGTGGACGATATATACGCTCATCATCTCAGCATTTTTCTCCATCATCTTCCTGGTGGAAGAGGAGTGCTTCTTTGCAGAGGGTATGCCTGTCTCTTGTACGCCTGATATGTTGTTGGTTTTTAGGTCTGCATAGACCCTCTTGAGCTCTGGCTTGTTTATACATGAAAGATAAAGCACAATGTTCTGTGATTTTGGATTTTCTGACACCTCTTCGACACGTGTGATGTCCAGGAGTGCGTTGTATGCGCGCGTCTGCTGTTTCTTGCATGTGTCCCTTATGCCCTCGAATTTCGCGACCTCTGAGAAGTACGAGTCTACCATGCTATCTAACCTGTATGCTTGGTCAAGTGTAACAGGTATTGAGGGAGATGTGTTCATTATGCTTTCATCATAGACGCCATATCCAACAAGCTGCCTGAAAAAAAGTGAAGGGTTCCTGCTTGAGAATTTCTTCTCTTCGCCTATGACACATAGATCATTGTCAAGACTTTCTGATGTGATATAACTTTCAATCTTATCTTGGTATTGGCGTGATATGAGTGTCAGCTGCTCGCAGAGCCAGTCTATCCTGTTGTCTACTTCTTCCACGTCTTTCTCGCGTCGTTTAGTCTCTAATGACAGTTTCTGTTTGAGATTCTCATACCAGCTGAATGTCTTGGGACCTATCATTTTACGCCTCAGTTGTTGAAAAGAATGTCGCTCTTGCCTGACAGGAGCATCTTTTTCTGTATGTTAAGAAGTGTTTCGATGAGTGAGTTCGGGACTTCCTTTCCGTAGAGCCAGCCTGAAGGCGCTGACCATAGGCTAAGTACAAATCCCTGTTCAGGCCTTGTGCGCTCTTTGTATTCTGAGTAATCCATCAGTGTCTGTCGTACGCTGGTCCTCTGCGCAGGGTACTTGTCGCTTTTTCCGGCAGAGAGGGCAGACATCACATGCTTTAGCATGTGGGCTCCGAGTACTCTCCTGCTAGGATTCCTTATCATATAGATATTGACATTGTCTTTCCTGTATAGTCTCTTGAACTCGTTCATGGCCTCTTCTGTTAGCCATCTGCTGGGTTTGTATTCGACTGTGACGTTTCCGTATTTGCCTGTTGCGGTGTTTATTGTCGTGTGGACAAGCCTGTTGAATTCAGGGTAGTTCATGAAGAGCAGCGCGTTATCCCTTCTCTTATTCTGCTTGAAAGGTTCTGATACTATTGTAAGATCCAGTAGCTTGTCATATACATCAAGCATCTGCCCGCTCAAAGGTGCGGCTTCCTCAGAGAATTTATCTATCATCGCATCGTATGACTCTTTCATCAGGTTGATGCTCTGTTCATAGGAATATTTCCATTTCCTATCCCAGAAAGAGTCAGGGTCTTCGTATGGGCGTATCATAAGCTCTGTTATGTACTCAAGGCCTATTCCGCTCATGTCTGCGAGTTCGACCTTGTCTTTCTTGCAGTCGACCCTGCAGGTTAGGTTGTTATCTTCAAGATATTCGTTTATTGTGCGTATGAAATAAGAATTGTACTGGCGTGCTTTTTCGCAGATGTTTCTTGCTTCATTCTCTATATTTATCAGAGATTTCTCAAGATCATGCGCGCGCCATGCGAGCTTCTCTTCCTGGTCCTTGCTTAAGATTCCTGGTCCTATGATTGAAAGACACCCCCGTAAAACACCTTAAAAAATTTAGCTTAATCAGTATAAAAAGCTTTTGTTTTTTCTACTTATCAGTGACTAAATATCAAAGAAGCTATAATTGGTTTAAAATAAGAATAAAACGGTTTTAAGCCTATTTTGCCTTGACTATTTTTATGCATTGGACAGGGCATGCGTCAGCAGCCTGCTGGTTGCACCCCATGTCATCAAGGTCTGTCTTTTTTGGCTTGGATTTGCCGTCATCCGCCATCATCCAATTATCAGGGCAGATGCCTGCGCATGCTCCGCATCCTATGCATGCGTCTCTGTCGTGCTGTATCTTGAATTTCGGCATGATAACACCTCTTATCATTTGAATAGATTTAGCGGTTTAATAGACGAGTCCGAGGGGCTTCGAACCCCCGACCTATCGATCCCTCCAACATTGAGTCGTAAGAGTCGATTGCTCTAACCAGGCTGAGCTACGGACCCATTTCTTTGAAAATAATATTCGTGGAGAAAGCGCCTGTTTATAAAGGTTTTTGGTCTTGCAGAAAAAGTTTATAATCCTCCATCCGATTCCGTCTGCCGGAGGGGGAAAATGCCATTGAAAGATTATCAGGATCAGGTCAATGCCTGGGCAAACCAGTTTGAGACGCCTTATTGGCCCCGTTTTCAGCAGTTGGCCCATCTTTCTCAGGAAGTCGGCGAAGTCAGCAGGGCAATCAGCCACATCCACGGGCATGAGAAACTGAAAGCAGGAGAGACCATCGACCTGCCAGGAGAGCTTGCCGATGTAATATTGACATGCATATTCCTCGCTAACGCTGAAAAGATAGACCTTGATTTAGCAGTTCAGGGAGCGATAGACAAGAAGTACAAGTTAAGGGACAACGAAAGGTATAAGAAAAAATAATATCTGTTTCAGCAGAACTTCCCCTGTCTCAATTCTTCTGCTAATCTCTTGAGGCTTTCAACATATTTCTCAAAGTTTTTTAGAGGCTTCCTTGCTACTCCGCTTTCCATCGCAGCCTTGGCGATTGCTGGCGCGACATGATACAGCACTCTAGGGTCAAATGGCTTCGGTATTATGTAATCTTCACCGAACTTGAAGTCTCTGCCGTATGCCGTCACTACCTCTTCAGGCACTGGCTCGTGCGCAAGCGCTGATAATGCTTTTACTGCCGCGAGTTTCATCTGCTTGTTTATCTTTGACGCCCTTACGTCAAGAGCTCCTCTGAATATGAACGGGAATCCAAGAACATTGTTGACCTGATTC
>CAZLYC010000018.1:0-3002 GCA_964563755.1 uncultured Methanosarcinales archaeon | reverse complement strand
TCTTTTATCTCGCTGTATTCGCATTCGTGCTTTGCCATTGCTGTCTGGCAGTTTGCGCACCAGCTCATTGTCCTTAGCCCTTCGTAGAGTCTTCCTTTTTCGTGCGCTGTCTTTACTAGCATCCATTCTCCTTCGATGTATGGTGTGTTTATCGGGTAGCATGCGTTCTCAAAGTCCATCCAGACTCCTAGTCTCCAGAGGTCTTTGTCCATCATCTTGGCTTTCTCTACGCTCCACTTTACGCATTCCTTGACAAAGTTCTCGACTCCGAACTTCTCTATCTCTGCCTTGTTAGGCAGTTTATGCAGTTCCATGACTTTCCTTTCTGTCGGAAGGCCGTGCATATCATAAGCAGCCCTGTCGAAGACATCGAAACCGTTCATCCTCTTGTATCTGAGGACCATGTCTTTCATGCTGTTGTTCCAGGCCTGGCCCATGTGTATCCTGCCTGATGTGTATGGCGGGCCTTGTATGAAGAAGAATTTCTGCTTGCCTTGGCCTTTTGCCTTTATTTTAGGATATGTCTGGTTGTCTTCCCAGAATTTTATCATGCCTTCTTCTACTTCCTTGAAGTTATAAGATGCTTTTCCACTCATTGTATTAAACACCTCGGATGTGTTTATCGTAAATGCAGAACACTTGCGTGTGCTATCATGAAAGAAATTGCGTCTATTTAAAAAGGTTTTGGCTAGTCAACCCGGTGCAAATGTAAATGCCTCCTAGCGAGCATAGAAGATTTAATCTAGCACGATTGCAGTTGGGCGACAGCAACGATAAAAAAGGCGGTGCGAGCGAGGCATTTATGCTTCTTATTAGTAAATATCCAGTGTAGTGCCTATGGCCCTTTCAAGCTTGTTCACTTTTGTCGCCGCGTTCTTGAGCCAGCCAAGGTAGAATTCGATGTTTGGCGCTAGCTTCTCTGCGTCTTTAGGATTATGATGGTCTACTTCCTTGAACACAAGGTTGCTGTCTCCGCCTTCTACACAGATGAATGTCCTCTTCTGGCCTTTCATTATCCCAAGCAGGTCTATGACCTTGTATCTTTTTGTCCATCTGTACTTCAGGCTGTATTCCTCTATGTCGTGCCCTGGTTTGAGCGTCATAAAGTATGATGAGATGGGGAAGTTGCCTTTTATTATATCGTGCGCCGTGTTTCTTGGAAGCGCGAATGCAGCAAGAGGATCTTCGAAGCATTTCATGGCCATGTCGTGCTCTATCTGTATCAGGAAGTTAGGTTGGAATCCGTCAAATATGTAGTCCTGCGAGTGTCTTCTTTTCATGCTCGGTATTGCTATGCCCCTGCTTGCTATTACTGCTTTCTTGCCTTCTTTTTTCAGTCGGTATATGAACTCGCCCTCGCCTATGTTGAGTACATCTGCGTCACATATTTTGATGTAGCCTTCAAGTCCTGCCTGTTTCTTCTTGACTGCGATTAGGTTGCCGTCGAATGCTATGACTTGCCTTCCTCGGAGTCTCTCTGCTATCGATTCGATGCTTTTTTTCATCTCAGCGCGTGATTCATCAGGCTCAGCATGATATTTATTTACGAAGTCAGTGTTGCTCATCGCGTTCTCCTTGAGTTCTGTCCTCAGGAGGTCTATCCTCGGTTCGATGAGTATCATGTCGAGCATCTGTTGCAGAATTATCCTATCGATAGGGTCTTTAGCGGAAAGTATGTGTTGTTTCATTTTATTGAGGCGTTCATTCCTGCTGACAATGTGGGAGAGCCCTTCGCTTAGGGTGGGTGTTATGTATAGCTCGCAGTCTTCAGTCATCCCTATTCCTGTGCGGAATTCTGTGCTGAGCCTGGAGAAGTCAAATGTGAGTTGCGAACCTTTTTTCTCTTCTGTCCTTTCATCTTTTTTTATTGCCCATTCGAGCATGCTTTTTTTCTCTCCTGCGATGTCAATCTTCCTGTAGTTCATCTTATCTCTCATATCGCGTGTCATGCCTGTCTGCCTGAATATTTCAGTGTCCCAGAATAGGCTGCATATCTTGGTCTTTGAGTCATTGAATACTATTGAAGAGTCTATTCCTGTTATCTGTGATGCTTTCCTCATCACTCCGTCGAAATACATCATGAGCCTTAGCTGCGCGACATTGTCTTCATAGCAGTATCTGGCGTTCTTGTATGCTTCTTCCTTGTCTCCTTCCTTTCCTTTCATCGCTGACGCTTCCATCTCCTTGTATGAATGGAATATCTTGCCGTATCCAAGGCCGAAATCCTCGAAGAAGTCCAGCAATGCTCCGACAGTCTCAAGCTTGCTGTCAGTAGTGAGTATTCCAAGATAGCTCTTGCTTATGTTGAGGAAATCCTTGTTCTTAGGGACAAGCCTGCATTTCTGTTTCCAGGTCTTTCCGATGTATCTGGCTCCTGAGTTGTCAGGGTTAGGGTTGAATATTCCGTCATGCTCGTTCGCGAGCTCTTCTATCCCTTTGTAGTGTGCCTTCTCCATCTCTGTGAGTATCCTTCGCGGATTCATTGTCCTTGGTATGTCGAATGCGTCGTGATTGTTTCCGCCTGTGCTTCCTGGATTCTTGTAGAACATGACGTCTGCGACAGCTCTCCTTAACGCTATCTGGTCAGGCACGAATACATATCTTGCTTTTCTTCCTGTGAGGTCTGTGTTTATCTCTTTCTTTCCTATATCCTGGGTTCCTATGACTATATCCTTGTATTTGGCAACTATCTGTTGTATATTCTCCTCTGGAGCGTCTTGCGGAAGCAGAAGGTCATTCTCGTCGAATTTTCCGCTGTCTGTGCATATCGCCGCAAGGAATATCTCTGGCCTGAGTCCATTGGGATCCATGCTGCTGCCGACCCAGTTCAGCGTTTCTATATCATACGCGAGATGCGTGCATCCTTTCTCTTCAGGTAGTTCTGCTTGCGGTTCGGTCTTGAATATTGCGTCAGAGAGCGAGAAATTGTTAAGCTGTATCAGGATGTTCCTTTCTTTCCAGTCCAGATTCAGATTGTAGTCATATTTAGCCAGGGACTCTCG
>CAZLYC010000017.1:0-3551 GCA_964563755.1 uncultured Methanosarcinales archaeon | reverse complement strand
CATTGTTGACCTGATTCGGGAAGTCGCTTCTTCCTGTAGCCATGATGCAGTCAGGCACTGCCTTCTTCGCTTCTTCATAGCTTATCTCTGGAGTAGGGTTTGCCATCGCGAATATTATCGGTTTCTTTGCCATGGCTTTGATGTCGTCGCCTTTCAGGATGTTTCCTTTTGAGAGGCCTATGAACACGTCTGCTCCTCGTAGCGCTTCTTGCAAGGCCATATCTTTTTCCTGCGCGTATGCTATCTTGTATTTATTGAGGTCAGTCCTTCTCTTTGTCACAAGGCCTTTGCTGTCGAAAAGGGATATGTTGTTGCGCTTTACGCCTATCTCGATAAGCATGTTTGAGCAGGCTATTGCTGCGGCTCCTGCGCCGGATACGACAACTTTGATTTTCGCGACATCTCTTTTGGTGATTTCGCATGCGTTGAGCATGCCTGCGGATAATATGACTGCAGTGCCGTGCTGGTCGTCGTGGAATACCGGTATGTTCATCCGTTCTATCAGCGCAGTCTCGACTTGGAAGCATTCTGGCGCCTTGATATCTTCAAGGTTTATACCGCCGAATGTCGGTTCAAGCGACGCTATTGTCTCGATGAGTTTTGCAGGGTCTTTCTCGTTTATCTCTATGTCAAAGACATCTATACCACCGAATCTCTTGAACAGGACGCCTTTACCTTCCATGACAGGCTTTCCTGCGAGTGCCCCGATGTCTCCGAGTCCAAGAACTGCTGTGCCGTTGCTTATTACTGCGACAAGATTTCCTTTCGATGTGTACTTGTACGCATCCTCAGGATTCTTCTCTATCTCAAGGCAGGGCACAGCTACACCTGGTGTGTATGCCAGGGATAGTTCTTCTGCTTTTGTGCATGGCTTTGTAGGTATCGTCGATACTTTGCCAGGCGTGCCTTTAGAATGATAATCTAATGAGTCCTGTTCTTTTTCATCGCGTTTCTTTTCTGCGTTGTTTTCTTTCTTCATTTAATCTTCGCCAGTATCTCATTGACCTTTATCTTGAACATGTCTTTCGGGTTGAAGCCGACTATCCTATCGACCTCTTTTCCTTTGTTGAATATTATCAGGCAGGGTATTCCCATGACATTATTTTTTTCTGCGAGTTCTCCCTGTTCGTCCACGTTGACTTTTGCGAACTCGAGCTTGCCTGCGTATTCCTTGCTCACTTCTTCGAATACTGGCCCCATCATCTTGCACGGGCCGCACCATTCTGCCCAGAAATCGACTATTACTGGAGTCTTTGATTTGATGACTTCATTTTCAAAACTATCCTTATTTAGTTCAAGTACCATTTTGACACCCCTAAATACTTAAAACATATTAAAAAAAGGATTAGAATAAAAAGATTTACTTTTTCTTGCGCTTGACTATCTTCCTTACTTTCTTGGCAGCTCTATTAACTGCCTTCTTGACTGCTTTTTTGGCTATTTTCCTTGTCATCTTTATTTTCTTGGATTTTCTTGCAGCATTCATCGCCTTTGCCGCGAATTTTCCTGCTGTTTTTACTCTTCTTGCAGTCTTCTTGGCTTTCGCCGCAACAGTGAGCTTTGCCTCTTTTACGAGCTCCTTTGCGATCTGGCTCGCGAGATGTGCGCCTTCATGGATTAGGGGTTTTGCCTGTTTCATGCCTTTCTGTATCTCGCTCCTGACCTGTTTCTCGAGTATTTTTTTGTCTTTTGCGAGCTGTTTCATTGCCTTGTCGACTATCTTTTTTCCTTCCTGCTCAGATATGTGACCAGCATCAAGATAGCGCTTGACTTCTGCAGCGACAAAATTCTTTGTGACTGCGGCCGCGCAAACTCCCATATAGAATGTCTTTTTTGCTAATTCCTTCATGTTTGCACCTCGTGATTTTAATTGTTGCACTGTGGCTTTTTCTCTTTTAGCATGGATATGAATATTGATATCATGACTATTAATGCTGTGATGTATCCGATGAATGACAATGCTGGAACTCCTGCGACCTTTGCTGTCTGGTAGGGTAATAGCACGGTTGATGCTATGAACAATGTGCCTGCCAGGAAACCAAGGGTGACTCTGTTGCTTGACCTGTCCATCTCGACTGCGAGATTGCTTATGTCATTGTCTATGCGTCTTAAGTCCCTGTCAGTGTCATGCAGCTCTTCTATAAGTGTCGTTGTCTTGCGCGGGATTGATTCTGTGAATTCGAGCATTGCCTCGATTTTCCTTTTCGCCCTGTCAGCTATCTGTCTTGGCTTAAGCCTCTGTACAAGTATTTTCTTGACGAAGGGTCTTGCAACCTCGACGAAATTAAGCTTCGGGTCGAGCTTCGCTGCGACACTCTCGAGTGTTATTGTCGCTTTTGCAAGCAACACGAAGTTTGGCAGCACCTTCAGGTCGTTCTCCCTGAAAGTCAGTATGAGGTCATTCAGCACTCTTGATGTCTTTATCTTGTCTATGCTTGTGCCGTAATACGCAGACATCTTATCGTAAAGGTCCTGCTTTACCTTTTCCATGTTTACATCGTCAGATACTACTCCGAGCTTGACGGATGTGCTCACCATCTTCTCCACGTCCGCATCTGTTAGGCTTATGAAGAAATCTGTCATGTGCTCTTTCATGAGAGGGCTTAATCTTCCGACTATGCCGAAATCCAGGAGCGCTATCTTTCCGTTGGTTTTTATCAGGAAGTTTCCCGGGTGGGGGTCTGCGTGGAATATTCCGTCGATGAATATCTGCTGGAACTCTGCTTCGAGTATGGTATTTATTATCCTTTTTTTATCTGCAGGCTTGAATTTTGATATGTCTGTGAGCCTCTTTCCTGCGATATATTCCATTGTAAGGACTTTGCTCGTTGTGTGTGTCCAGAATACTTTGGGTATAAGTATTGTGTTTGATTTCAGGAAGTTGTGGTAGAAGAGGTCTATGTTGTGTGCCTCTTTAAGGTAGTTCATTTCGTTGTCGGTGTATCTTTCGAATTCGCGCGCTATCTCTACAGGGTTTACGAATTTTGTTCCGTATCTTTTTTTTATCGCTGCTGCGAGCCTGTATAAGAGCTTTATGTCGACCTTGAATGTACGTGTTATGTCTGGTCTTTGTACCTTCACAGCTACTCTTGTGCCGTCTTTTAGTTTCGCTGCGTGTACCTGGCCGAGCGATGCTGCTGCGACAGGAGTCTCATCAAATTCAAGGAATAGCTTGTTTATCGGTTTTCCGAGCTCTTTTTCTATTATTTCCCTGGCTTGCTTCCCTGAAAATGGCTTGACATTGTCTTGGAGCTTGGATAGCTCCTCGCAGTATATTACGGGGATAAGGTCAGGCCTTAGGCTCAGCAGCTGTCCTAGTTTTAGGAAAGTGCCGCCGATGTCCTCAAATATCTTCCTTAGGATTTGTGGTGTGAGACCTGCTTCCTTGAACTTGTGGTCCTTCATTTTTTTAGAAAAGGGGAGCTTTCTTCGCAGGTTAAGCTTGGAGATGTAGAACCCCATCTGGTTGTCGAACAGGACATGCACTATGTGCGCGAGCCTTTTTGACTCATCCCTGTCAAGCCAGAATTTCATGATTTACCTCTTTTATT
>CAZLYC010000016.1:0-6829 GCA_964563755.1 uncultured Methanosarcinales archaeon | reverse complement strand
GAAGAAGTACATATTCAAGTAATTAAAAAAAGTGGGCCCGCCCGGATTCGAACCGGGGACCCTCACCGTGTGAAGGTGATATCATAGCCGCTAGACCACGAGCCCGTGAATGCAAAAAATCAGATGATTCCTTTAAATATTTTGCTTAACAAGACAGTTATTTGCTCATAATATTCTGGTATGTCTGCTTTCCTATGTTATGCTGTTCCAGGGTCCCTGCTTTTTTCCATTGCTGGACTGCTTGTTTCATATGGCCTGCTTTTTCATAGCATGTTCCTGCTTTGTCAGGCAGTTTCGCTTTCTTGTATTTCGCAGCTGCTTTGACCCACTGTTCTGCCTGCTCGAAGTACCATGCTGCGCGTTGGGGGTCGTTCTGTTTGGCGAGCATCTTTCCTGCTGCATCGCTCATGCCTGCATTAGCGTAGCACTGCGCCGCATAACCGTACCCTTTGACTGTCTTTAGTATGTCTGCTATTTTTTTCCATGCTTTTTCTGGAGAAACGTTAAGTTTTGTCGTGTATATCTCGAATGACTTGTTGAGCGGCCCTGAACCGATGTCGTAGTATGCGTATTTTGCGTAGGTCTTGGCCTGTCTTTCGATGAGCCATCTTGGTTCGCAGGTCTTTAGTGAGATGTCTGCGTACACTTCTGCTGCTAGCATCCCGTTTTTCTTTATCAGTAGCTCTTCTGCCCGGACAAAGTCTTTTATGATTATGCTTTTTGGTTCTTTATCCAGGAGTTGCTGCAGCAGGACTATCTTGTCTTGGTGCGTTATCTTCTGCTTGAGAATTGATTTTACCTGTTTAGGAATCCTCATCTATATCACTAGTCCCATTTCATCCCTTCGAATTCCTGCAGGAAACTGTCGTTTGCCATGCCTATAGAATAAGTGTACCAGTCGAGCTCTCCTTTCTTTTTCTTTGTCTTAAGGAATTTCATGAATGCCTCTTTCCTTTCGTCGTCCCATAGGTCGAAGAAGAATGATGTCTTGCAGAGGTGCATTATGTCGCAGAAGTGGTGGTCGAGCCTGTGGTCCTTGCCGTTGTTGTGCTCTGGGTGGAGCGGGCAGTATAGGCTGTTCTTGTCCACATCATATACTACGTTGAAGCATATACCGCATTCACGCAGGTCTTTTGAGCGGTTCATGAAGTGCGTATGGTCCTTGCCGCTTATCCTGTGGTGCTTGAATTCGAGCGTATTCTTCTCTATGCCTTTAGCTACCGAGAGCTTATCTGAGAACTTCCTTCCGCAGCAGCCTACGCAGCTTATCCAGCCGAGCTGGCACAGGTTTGACTTGGCGTACTTCATTTCAGGGTATAGATATAGGCAGGGTTTTTATGGTTTTCTATTGAGCAAATAAAGCATTTAATACAGCAGCTATAAACTCGGTATGCAAAATCAGGAGCGTCCAAGTAGGAAAAGCTCCCTTAATGCAGACAGTTCTATTGATTTGTCTGTCTTGTGTTGAAGCAAGAATCTTCTCAGTCTCTGTTCATCGCCTTGCCAGCTAACTGGAACTATGTTGCTGAAAAAATCTGTTACAGATTCGAAACTGAACTTTGTCGAAAATAAGTTATGTTGCTCTATCGTGAATCCTTCAAGACTTGACAGTGCTTCGAAAGCTTGCTTCTTTTGCAGTTCTTCGTCACAGTCACCAACTGAAAATTCTCGTTCTGCTTCCATGAAACTACCTGTGCTTCCTGGTTCAATCACGAGTATTTTTCCATCACTCTTGAGTTTTTCTGCTGCTTGAGTTAAACTTTTCAGCATGTTCTTTTTAGGTATGTGGTGGAGTGATAGTGAGTATATCACTAGATCGAACGACTGTTGTATTTCTTGCAGTTCATCACCCTTGATGCAGAGGAAATCTATGTTTGCATTTTTTATTTGCTTGGCAACAGTGAGAGCTTTCGCATCCGGGTCTATTGCAACCACTTTGCTTGCAAATCTTACTATCTCTTGAGTGATTCTTCCTGTTCCGCAGCCTATCTCAAGGACGGTTTTACCCTTAAGGTCATAGACTTTCAGGATTTCAGTTATGAATTTGTTTTCTGTATCAAGTTGCATTTTATTTCACTCCTTCTGCGTCTTGTCGTATTCTATGCCTCGTATGTATATTAATTCTTTTTCCCAGGGTGTTGAAAGCTGCACATATCTTCCGTCTTCGACAGATAATCCACCCATGCTTTGTGCGTGTGGGAAGAATGCGTGTGACGCATCTAACTGGAAGTCTATGTCAGTTAGGACTCCTGTGCAGATGTTTCCCTTGCATTGTCCTGGCATGAAGCTTACGAGGTAGTCTTCATCCTTGCTAAACATCGAACCCAGGAGCAGTATTCCTTTGTATGCTTTTGAGCATTCATTTGGTGCTACTATTCCTATCTGCTCTGCCTTTCTTTTTATGAGTCTCTCTGATATGAGCGAAGATACGACTCCTTGTGAGTTCTCGATCTTTACAAGGCAGGATTCATCAAGAGCATGCTTTGCGAGTATTTGTTTATACTCTGATGGAAGTTCTGCTGTTGCGTAGAATTTTCTTCTCGGGGATTTCCATTTAGTTTCGTCCCTTCTGATTCCGTTTTCGTCGCGCTTTAGTTCGTCATCGTCATCTACAAGGAGGATTAGCTGTGCGTTTTTTCCTGCTTCCTGTGCTGTTTTTAGTAGTGTGCAGCCGAGTTCAAATGTGTGGGTGCTAAAGACGCCCCACCTATCGATACCCAATCTGACGCTTCGTCTTCCTGCTCCCTCATCTATGTAGAGTAATGGCAGGTGTCCTGCGAAGATTTTTATGTTCTGCTTTGATGTGCTAAGAACGTCGTTTTTTAGAGCATCCATCATTTCAGATTCGTTTTGTATTCTTCTCATCCACACCACCTCTATTGTTATTACTAGATGGTAGTGTTCTATAGATATATCAAATATATTATCTAATTTTAAGACAAAAATGGAAATATTTATATAAAAATACAACATTTTACTATAAAATGGCTTATAAGTTGGATAAAATAGATAAGAGGATTCTTTTCGAATTAGACCGAAATGCAAGGATTCCAGATACTGCTTTAGCCAAGATTGTAGGGAGAAGCAAGGAGTCAGTAAGATACAGGATAAATAAGTTAGAGCAGGATGGCATAATCCTAGGATTTACTATATGGATAGATCCTACAAAGATAGGTTATAATTCTGCGAAAGTATATTTGCATCTTGCGAACAGGCCAGAGCAGAAGAAAAAGTTTGTTGAATCTGTAAAAAAAGACAAGCGTCTTTTTTGGTTAGGGGTTGCTGAAGGTGCATGGAATGCAGGTCTTACTTATTTTGTCAAGTCAAACAGGGAATTCTTTGACTTAAAGAATGAATTGTTTTCAAACTTTAAGGATTTGATAATTGATAGCCATACTGGTATGCTTGTGAATGTTAATACTTGTGAAAAGAAATTCTTAAGCGACACAGAATCAGCATGGAGCACAATGTTTGACAGACCGGAATCATACGAGCTTGAAGAAATTGAGAAGAAGATTCTAAAAGAGCTGTTCATGGATTCAAGAGTGAATGTTGTTGATATTGCAAGGAAGAATAATTCTACAGTCGATATTGTCAGGAACAGGATGAAGCGTCTTGAGGATAAAAAAATAATTTTCAAGTATCTTGCAAAGATAGATTTCAATAAGTTAGGTTATGAGTTCTACAAGACTTTCTTGTATTTTAAAAATCTGACAAGGGAAGATGAGTCAAGACTTATGGAATTTACTAGGAAGAAACGAGAGATATTGAATCTTGTAAAGCAGATCAGCCCTTGGGACATAGAACTTGAGATTATGTGCGAGAACTATCACGATTACAACAAGGTAATAGAGGAATTGACAAGAGAATTTTCAGATATAATCAGTAAAGTAGAGACCGCCATAATGGGAGAAGATTATGTGTTCCCAAGTAAAGAATTAATATTTGAGTGATTACTCGTCGTCTACCGTAAACAGTCTTGAATCCTTGACCTTGAAGAGTCCTAGTCTTGCTCCTGCATCAAGCCATCCGTGTGCGTAGTTAAGGGCTGCGAATGCTGTTACGTGTTGTCCTTTCTTCCTGAAGTGCTCTGCGTCAGAGTAGTATCGTTGTGCCATGTCTAGGGCGTCTTCTGCTTCTTTTTTTCGTTTTTCATCAATGCCTTTTTTCCTGACCAGGTCAAGCGCTTCGCGTGTTATTGCGAAGTACTTGTCCAGCTTCTCTTCAGATATTGTCTTTTCGACTTTCATTGTATCATGCCGTGTTTTAGAGAATAGGCTATTAGTATGAACATGACTACGAATGTGAATACCATGAATACGAATACGAAGCTTAGTACTCTCATGAATAGGAGTTCTGACCTGAGTCCCATGTGGATGAAGATGCCTATCAGTGCGAATATGAATATGAGCGATACAAGGAGGGCAGCATAGTTGCCGTGCAGTATTACTTCAGGATAGAATAGGTAGAATGTGAGGTAGAAGTATGTTCCAAGGCCGATGAGTGTCGTGACGATTACCGGGCTGTATCTTTTGACCCAGTTAGAAAACGTCCAGTGTTTCGGGAAGAACATGTCTTTTGTCTGGAGCTCGAATTCTTTCTCCAGTATCGCTTCGACTTTTGAGTGTGCGTGCAGCCTTTTTTTCTCAACATGCGCAGCAGTATGGACTTTCGGTTTAGAAACAGGTTTCTGTCTGGCTTTCCTCTTTTTTTGCTTCATAGAGTGTTTAAAAAGGGAATTTATATTTAAATATTATCATCCATGTTGAGGTTGCTGTCTTTATTGACTATTGTCTCGTCTTTTATCTCAATTTTTGTATCAAGCTTTTTCTCGATTATCCATCTGTCAGAGGGTATTGTTTTGTCTGGCAGTTCTTTTATGCTGTGCCATTTGATGTCTTCTTTTTCTTTTATTGTGCTTGCTGGTTCCATCTTTACAGAAATTATCAGGAATGCATGTTTTATCTTTCCTTCTTCCTCGTGTTTCTCATTGATTACTGAATTGGCAGATATGAATTTGCCATCAAGGAAGGTGACTTTCTTGAGTATCCTTATGCTTGCTTGTTCTATTGTCTCTCCGATGTGTACTCTTCCGCCAGGCAGTCCCCAGTATCCTTCGTACGGTCGTTTCTTTCTTTTGTGAAGTATTACTTTTCCATCGTTGACGCATGCTACAAGCACTACTGGAAGAGGGCTGAGCTCCTCGTCTGATTTTACGAAGAAGGGTATGTATTTTTCTGCCTGTTCTGAGAGAGAATATGCTTCGTCTGATTTCACCAGTACTCCGTCTTCCAAAAGTTTTTGTATGAAGTAGGCCAGGTCGTTTGACCTTATTCCTGTTAGTTTCTCTATCTCGTTGAAGCGCAGCTTCTTGTTGTATAGGAACTGCTGGAATATTTTTTTCCTTTTTGGTCCGGATAGGTTCTGTTCCATTTTGTTACTCGATGCTTCTTGAGGAATTGTTTATAAAATATTAATCTTTGGAAAAAAACCAGGGTGATTTGATGGAAAATAAGGGAATTGATACGAGAGCGCATTACATTGCTGTAACGGGCATAATAATGAAGGATGGAAAGTATTTGATTGCTAAGCGTGCTCCGTCCGAGAAGCTTATGCCTTGCTTGTGGACTGTTCCAGGTGGAAAATTAGAGATGTCTGATTACATCGATAAGGAGAAGGATACCAGTGTTCATTGGTATAATATAATAGAGGATGTTATGCGTAGGGAGGTTAGGGAAGAGACAGGTATTGAAGTGAAGAACCTTAACTATCTGACTAGCATGGTTTTTATCAGGCCTGATGGTATTCCTATGGTCATACTTTCTCTTTATGCAGACCATCATAAGGGAAAGGTCAAGCTTTCTGATGAGCTGACAGAATACGCTTGGGTTACGCTTGATGAAGCTAAAAAATATGATTTCATTGAAGGAATATATGAAGAGTTGGAGATGCTTGATAAGAAATTAAAAGGAGAAAAAGTTGAAAGCTGGGTGAAGGTTTGATTTTTTTCACCCAATAAAATCTTTTTACGGATTATTTATCCTTATGACTCTTCCTCTCCTGAAGAATCTCCAGAACCCGACGCTTCCAAGTATCATCGGGACTGATATGAATATCAGGAAAAGTCCGACTGCGAATTTTAGGAATTTGAATATCAGTTCCTGTACAAGGTACGCGCCCAGAAGAAAAAGGCAGATGCCTATCGCGAATACTATCAAACTGTAAGTGAACTGTCTTCCCATTCTATCACCACTTTTATTCCGAATGTATCAAGTATGATCTGCTGGAGCTGGCCGCGGAGGTTTTCAAGGTCTGTCTTTGATTTTGTCTTCTCGGCCATCGCAATCTTGTCATTGAGTATCTTTATCTGCGACTCTGTGTGTTCCAGCTTGTACTGCAGGTCGTTGAGCTCTTCGAGGACCTTGACGTTGCGCATCTGGTCGTCTATCCTTTTGATTTCGCGTTTCGCTTCGATATAGTTGTCTTTGTGGGCAAGAAGTTTTTCCTGCGTTATCTCTTCTATGCGTTGGACTGCTTTTTCGTTGTCTTTGACTTCGAGGCTTCCGTTCTGGAGCGCTTGCTTCACCTTGTCGAGCATTCCTAGTATCTTGAGTTCTTCGTCTTCAGCAAGGGCCTGCATCGGAGTGTCTATGTATCTTGTGAAGAGCCTTGCGTCTTCCATTATCATCCTTTCGTATTTTTTCATCGCTCGCTGGGCAGGGGCGAATAGCTGTATTAGGTCGTCCTCTTCTTTTTTTATGACAGCCCATTTCTCCTCTCTTGCCTCATTCGCTGACTTGAATCCTTCATAGTCTGGCGTCTTCTTGAG
>CAZLYC010000015.1:0-16055 GCA_964563755.1 uncultured Methanosarcinales archaeon | reverse complement strand
TGGAAGTCTATCTCAAGCAGCCGTACAATAAGGGCAAGGACATAAAGAAGATTGCGCTCTCGATAAAGGAGACTAAGCTCAAGGATATAGCAAGCGAGTTCTCTATAAACGTCGCTGAACTCATAGTCGAAGTCGCGCTTGACCAGAAGTCGATAGACAGCATTGGTCTCGACCTCGCCACAGTAGGCAAGTCCATAGAGAAGGCTCTCAAAGACTACGACGTGAAAGTCAAGAACAACATAGTCACTATAAAATCCGGCAAAGACGAGGGACTCAACGAGCTATACAAGCTCAAGGAGAAGATAAAAGATGTCCACATATCCGGAATAAAAGACGTGTATCAGGTCCTGCCTGTCAAGAGAGGAGAGGAATTCATAATAATAACAGCAGGATCAAACCTCCGGGCTGCATTCGAATGCGAATACGTTGATGCTGAAAGGACAACAACCAACAGCGTATGCGAAGTCGCAGAAGTCCTCGGAGTCGAGGCGGCAAGACAGGCAATAATCAACGAAGTATTCAAGGTCATAGAGAACCAGGGCCTCAACATCGACAAGAGGCACATGATGCTCGTCGCGGACACTATGTGCAACTCAGGCGGGATAAAAGGCCTGACAAGATATGGTGTCGTAAGCGAGAAAGCGTCGGTACTGGCAAAGGCGTCTTTCGAGACACCTATAAAGCACATAATCTCGGCAGCGCTTGTCGGAGAGGAAGATAAGCTCAATTCAGTAGTCGAGAACGTGATGCTTAATCAGGCAGTGCCCGTAGGAACAGGCTTGCCAGGTCTCGTGACAAAGATAAGGAAATGATAAGATAATCAAAATCAACAGACAAGGTGTTAAAACATGGCAGACATGGTGACTGAAATCAAGAAGCTCATGAAGGACAAGAAGCTGATAGTGGGCTCGGATGAGACCCTCAAGGGACTCAGGACAGGAAAGCTCGCAAAGATATACCTGGCAGACAACTGCCCAGCATCAATGCGCGAGGACATAGCACGTTACGCAGGCATCGACGGAGTCGAGATAGTCGAGACAAGAATGCAGAACACGGAGCTAGGTGACATATGCAAGAAACCTTTCGCAATATCTGTGATGGGACTGCAAAAGTAATATAAATCAGGAATGCAAATCAAATAATCCAAGGTAAAAACGTGACATCAACAAAAATAGTCTACGATGAGGATACGCTCAAGAAGATGGCTCTTTTCGAGTCTGTCACAAAGTCAGCGTTGAAAGACTTCTTTGATGACCCTGTCCAGCAGAGGCTCGTATTCATAGTGCAGGCTGGTGAACTATGGAAAGCGCTAGGAAAAGGAAGCGCGAACGTCCCCAAGCTTGAGAAGGCATTCAACAGGAAGGTCAAGATAGTTGAGTTCAACACTGACCTCGTCACTTTCATAAAGAACATGGCAAGACCGCTTAAGATAGATGATGTCTCAGAAGAAGATGGCATAGTCACGATAAGACATGAAGACCTGCAGACAAAAGGCCTTCTTATAGGCAAGAATGCCCGAAATCTCAGGAACATGGAGACAAACATAAGAAGATATTTCGAAGTCAAAGAGATAAAAGTAGTCTGAGTCTATAGTCCTCGCTTCTTAACGCCATAAATCAGTATAGATAGTTTTAAATATGCTCTTGACATAATCTGAACCAGAAAAAGCGGTGAAGATGTGAGCAGCGATTATAAGTACCTGAGATACATTCTTAGATATTTCAAAGGTTATTGGTTCAAGATATTGACTGCGTTCGCAATCAATGTTTCTGTAATAGGTCTCGGTCTCATACCTGTCGAAGCTGCGAGAAGGCTGATAGACGAAGCAATACCTGCAAAGGATATCGATATGGTCCTGGCAATAGCTTGGGTTATAATATTCGCAGAGATAGTAGTCATGATATTCAGCTACCTACAAGACATCCTCAGGGTCAAGCTTAATCTCGACATATCAAGAAGCATGGAAGTTGACTTCCTGCATAGCCTGTTCAAGCTACCCTCTTCGCAATATTCAAGATTTGATACAGGTCAGATAATGGAACGACTCCTTGATGACACAGGAGAGATAGTTGATTCAACATTCAGCCTCGTCCTGCAGCCCATCATAAACATATCCGCAATAGCAATAACATTATGGTACATGATATATGTAAGCCCGAAACTGACCTTGGTCTCTCTTTTCTTCGTCCCCATACTCATACTCGTGACCATTCCTGCGAACAGGATACTCAGGAAAAAATATTCTGCAGTGAAAATTAACCTTGCAGGGATATATGATGCTGTACAGGAAAAAGTGTTCGGGATGAAGGAGATCATAACCCATAACAAGATAAACTATGAGACCAGGAGCTTCAACGAACGGCTGAAAGAGTACTACAGCATATTCTATGATTACACAAAATTCTCGTCAAAGATACAATCAGTGATATCGATACTCAGCACTGTAGCGCCCTACTTAATAATAATATACGCAACATATGAGATAATACATGGAAGGCTTGAGATAGGGACGCTTGTCGCATTCAGCATGCTCATATCAAGACTTTTCGACCCACTAAAAGAGCTCGTAGGCAAAGAGCTTGAGCTGCAGACATTAGCAGTCAGCACAAAGAGGGTCTTTTCCCTGGTGAGGGACGTGCATGCGCTTCCAGATGGAGAGAAAGAGCTCGACAGCTCAAAGATAAAAGGAGTCATTGAATTCAATGACGTCTCGTTCTCATATGGAAACAAACACGTGTTCAAAAACCTGAACCTCAGGCTCGAACCAGGCAAGATGACGCTCATAACAGGGGCGAACGGCATAGGAAAATCTACATTATCAGACCTTGTGCTCAGGACACTAGACCCGAAAGACGGAAAGATAATCCTTGATGGCAAAGACATAAAAGATTTTCAGATACACTCACTGAGACATAACATAGGATTCGTAAGCCAAAAGCCCTTCCTTTTCTCAAATACCATACTCTATAACATACTTTACGGCCATTCAAAAATGGAAGCATCTATGGATGAAGTATCTAATGCTGCAAAGACTGCGAATGTACATCACATGATAGAATCACTGCCGAAAGGATACCACACCCATATCGCAGACACGAGTAGCATAATATCCCAAGGACAGGCCCACAGGATAACAATAGCGAGGGCAATACTCAGAGCACCGAAGATACTGCTGCTCGATGACCCTACATTAGGTCTTGATCCAGAATCCATAGAACACCTCTTGTCTGTCCTCAAGTCCATGAAGTTATCAAGGACGCTGATAATAATCAGCAATGACATACACATAGCGAGGAAAGCTGACAGGATAATACTCCTTGGGAGGAAACACGAATTCACAGAGATAGAGGCAATAGGAAACCACAAACAGCTGCTCAAAAAGAGCAGCCTATATGCGACACTGGTCGGTGCAAGGCTACATAAGGAAATATATAAGAAAAATAATCAATAATTAAGAAGCACTTCCACGTCTTTCCCGAACACTTCTTTCATGTTCTCGAAGATAGGTTCCTTGATGAATACCTTGGGAGGTATAGCATACTTCGCCAGATGCTGCTCCATCTCTTCTATCGTCGATTTCTGGTACTCTGTAAGACTGCCGTCTGGCTTTATCTTTGCCTTTGTTATCTCCTTGTCTTCCTGGTCTATGTCA
This sequence comes from uncultured Methanosarcinales archaeon, assembly GCA_964563755.1. GTDB lineage: Archaea > Nanobdellota > Nanobdellia > Woesearchaeales > UBA11576 > JABMQF01. The sequence continues at coordinate 12,403 of CAZLYC010000015.1, read as the reverse complement.
TGTATTATGAATGCTGTGTCTTCCAGAAGTATGACCTCGCCATACCTGTCGCCATGCTTCACGCGTATCCTCGCGCGTTCGATCTCGCGACCGCGCTTGCGCTGCATGTACTCAACAAGGAACTTCACCATCTCGCGGCTTTCTTTCTTGACATTCTCGATGTCCGCCTTCGTGAGTTTCTTCTCGTCATAGTCCTGCTTCGCCTTGACCACGTGGTTCAGCATCCTCAGGAACTTCTCAGGAATTTTCCCCCTGTGGACAAGCTCGCTCTCGAAGTACTTTATCACTTCCAGGTCTTTCACTCGCTCGACGCCTTCAAGCATCAGGACGTCCCTGATTATCGTGACTACCGTGTCATACACGTGCAGCATCGATTCTTCCTCTTTCATCTTCTCTATCTGCGTGAATAGCCTGTTAATCCTCTTGAGGTACTTGTCAGCCTTATCGAGCAGTTCATCTATCTCCTTCCCTGAGATGTTCTCCATCTCGCCGTGCTCGATGCCCTTATAGTACTTCCTTATATCCTTAAGAGTATCCACATACTTATCCTCAAGAAGCTTCTCCTTCTTTACAAAGACATCCTCGACGAGAGTTATGGTCTCGGCAGGAGTGGGCGGCGGTATACCGTAAAGCATCAAAGCTGCCTGTGTCGGAGTAAGAGTGCTCCAGTATATCTCTGCCTCGACAACCTGCTTGAGCCTGCTCTTGACTCTTGCCACCATCTGCTCGCCTGAAGCCATGAACATGTCAATCGCTTCTGCGCTCGGTTTTATCTTGCCCATCCTCAAGAGCTGCTTCCATGGCATGAAGATTCCCCTGTCATACAATGGGACTCCGTCCCTGAGTATGGTGAATATCACTGGGTTCGCTTCTTTAACAGAATCCCAGAAATCAGTCAGTATGTAGACCTGGATATTGAGCTTATTCTTGATGCCGGTCATGTCGCCTGCGTCAAGCCCCATGCCGATGATGATTGCCCTGAGCTTGTCTTTTAACTCTGCACGGGTCATCTTCTTAACATCTGTATCGTCGACTATTATCGCCACGTCGATATCTGACTTAGATGTAGTCTGCCCTCTTGTGAGAGAGCCGAAAAGAACGTATGAAACAATATACTTCTCGAATTTCTTCAGGACCATCTCCTTGTGTATCTCTCCTATCTTCAATGCAGACACCATGCCTGTGTCATAGACCGGCGCAGACATGGCAAAAAGCTGCAGCATATCATACTTAGCGTCGAAGCATGACTGCCACACTTCTGAGAGTATAACTGTCTGAGGGCTGAGCCTTGGGTCGATGTCCTGGGCCATCTTGGCCATTATTGTGCTAAGCTTCTCCTTGAGCTCAAGCTTAGTCATCTTCTGCGAATCAGAATCATCAATAAGTACCAGAATGTTTATCTTGCTTTCATCTACCTTGTCCCCCTGTTTGCTCGGAGGCATGAGCGCAATGCCCATTATGTAGTTCTCGAACTTCTTCAGAGCTTCTTTTTGGAATATGTCAAGCTTATCCTTTATCTCCTTGAGCTTGTCCTGAACATCCTTAGGAAGCTTCTTCATCATCTCGTCTTCTTCCTTCTGCTTCTCCTGTTCCTTTTTCTCTTCTTCTTTCTTGACCATTGACGCACCTCATCAACTATGTGTGATTGCAATATGTGGGGAATCTGAAATTCCACTTATATAATAAGCATAGAACGTTTATAAATACTTATAAACAGGAGAATAGGCTAGTGCGACAAAATTGTCATGACATCGTACAAAAAGAAATATAAAAAATTCAATGAAAAAATTACTTCTTCTTTTCTTCTTTCTTTCCGCCAGGCTCGTATTTCTTAAGAGAGCTCTTTGCAGCCTCGACTATTCCTATATGTTGTTTTATCAGCCCTTCATACTCGTGCGCAAGCTGCTCAGCAGATTTTGACTTGAATCCTTTAGGCAGCAATGAACCATACTTGCCGACGTACTGCTTGACAAGATCGACATGACCATCAAAATCCTGCGGGTCTATCTGGTTCATTACGTGCTGGACATAGTTGCCTCTCTCCTCGGTCTCCATCGCTTCCGCAAGATTATCAAGAACTTTTGCCATGTTGCCCTTCTTGGCTTCCCTAAAAGCTCCTACCATCCCGCCTTCTTTCCTGTATATCTGGTCCAGGATTTCCCTCACTCTTCCGCTTGCCATGTGCTCTGGAAGTTCAGCTTTGTAGACCGACTTGTGATGATGCTTCAGATATGTCGTGACTTCTTTTAAGAAAGCGTTGTAATCATCGACCTTGACATTCTTGACCGCGTGTTTAGCCCTGGCTTCCCTGTGCTTGAGCTCAACCTGGTCATTTATCTTGTCAGGATCAAGGTCACTGACAATCTTATCAAGATCATATTTTGGCTTTTTCTTTTCATCTGCCATTTTTATGCCTCCTTTTGTCTAACATGAATATTATCTACCAATGTCCTTAGTTTTATATAGTTTTCGTAGCCACAAACCCACTATATTGGCTACGGCGCTGCTATACTGTGCTTTAGAGACAACAGCTTTATATACTTGAAATCACTCAAGAACCATAAAAAATGGCTTTTTTTGAGCTGATAAAAGAGGTAGCGAATCAGCACCTTATGGACCAGGCAGGGCTATGGGGACTTCTCGCACTAATACCCATACTACTTGTCTACCTGATAAGACCAAGGCCTAAGTCGCAGACAGTACCTGCTCTCATGTTCCTGATAAAAGAATCCGCGAAGTCAGACAAGACAAGCTTCCTAAGAAGGTTCATACGTGACCCTCTGCTCATCCTGCAGATACTGATCATAATAGCATTCGCGATAGCTCTTGCAAAGCCATTCATGACAGTGACTGAGGATATTTTTGTCGAAAAGACAGCGATAGTCCTTGATGCATCAGCATCATCCCAGACAATGATAGACGGGCAATCAAGGTTTGAACGAGGAGTAGATATAGCGAAAGAAAGACTTGGAAGCAAGAACGCGATAATACTCATAAGCTCTGTGCCTGAACTGCTGCTTGAGACAGGAGATTCCGCAAAGGCACGTGAAGAGTTAGACACAATAAAACCAAGGGACACTCCCACAAACGTATTCGACGCGATGATATTTGCCGGAAACTATGTCAAGGAAAAAGACAAGGTCGTGGTCATATCTGATTTCATAGAGACAGGAAGCCAGAAAGATTTCAATGCCGCGAAGAGCATACTCGAATCAAGAGGCCTGATTGTCGAGATGGTCAACACGAAAGACATGGAGAGCAGGAAAGCCAAGAATATAGGGATAGTGGATATGGACATAAAGGAAGACCAGGTATCTGTCCAGATAAAGAATTTCAATGACCAGAACGAGACTATAATGCTCGACGTGGAAGGTGCAAACCTGACAGTCAAGGAGCTCACTATAGAATCAAAGGCCGTAGAAGTCGTAAGTTTCCCGACGCCGGCTGCGCTTTCAAAATTCTCGATAAAAACTGCGCAGGGACATGATGACCTTGCGCTTGACAACGAAGTATACCTATCAGCGCCTTCTGATGTTGCCCATCCGTTGCTCTTGATATCAAATTCCGCATCAAAGCACTTGACGACAGCACTCGATTTAGTTGAATCTGTAAGAGTTGAGAGAGGAGTGCCTCCTAAAGTCCCTGAAATAAACCACGAGATAATAATCATAAGCAGCATCAACAAGGACCTGATATTGCCGGGCATGATGAAGAGCATAAAGAAGAAGGTGTCAGACGGCGCAGCTCTTATCGTCATCGCACAGCCTGAACTCACATACATAGACTTTTCAGGCATGCTTCCTGTCGAGAGAAGAGACATGGGAAGCCCTGTCCTCATAGACAGCGAACAATATGTCATGCCAGCATATGATACCACACTAACAGAAGACATGAATTTCGGCAGGGTCAAGAAATATCTTGATGTGAAACCTGTCTCTGGCACGACAGTCCTCGCTACAACCGCAAACAATGTCACCATGGTCGCAATAAGAAACCATGACAAAGGCATGGTCGCATATGTCGGTTTCATGGATGAATACTCTGACTTCAAGCTTGACATATACTACCCTGTCTTCTGGAAGAGGCTTTTTGACATGGCAATAAAAAAGCAGGACCTATCAGAGCTAAACTTCAAGACAGGAAGACTCGTGAATATGCTAGAAAAACAGAAGGTTACAACTCCATTCGGCAAGATAGATGCTGAGACGATACTTCTCACTAAACAAGGCATATACAGGACAGAGACCAGAAACTTTGTTGCAAACATACTGAATGAACAGGAGTCAAACATAAATGGTGAAGACCTAAACAAGAAGACAGGAATAATAGATGATGGAGCCAAGACACGCGAGAAGATACCTTTCGACCTCACAAGGCATTTCATAATAGGCCTGCTCGCAGGGATATTCATTGAACTATTATGGATAAAATTCAGGGGTGACCTATGAATACAGAACTCCTGTCCCAGATGATGAATTCGATATCAACAGGTAATTTTGATTTCTACAAGCCGGAGATAATGCTACTCATCATACCAATAACAATACTCTTAATATTCATAATGGCCAAGAGTTTCGTCGCCATAGACAAGAAGAGACTCAGCGACCCCAAGTTCATCAAGTCTAGAAGGAAATACAGGATATTCATGTTCATAACAAGGACAATACTCTTCGCGCTGCTGTTCATAGCGCTCGCGGATCCTTATGGACAGGTAGAGAAGGATACACCAGGAGACCTGACACTCACTCTGCTCATAGATAACTCCACATCGATGCAGCTTTTTGATACCTCATTCGTGCCTGGACTCAAGGCTGAACTTGAGAAGAAGATACCTGTCAAGGTAAGCTACATCTCAGCACCGATGGAGTCAGATATAGGGGATGGAGTGCTGAATAACCTGGAGAAAGACAAGAACATACTCCTCGTAAGCGACGGCCAGGCGACATCAGGGACAAGGATGATCGATGTCATGCTCTTTGCTGCAAGCTTGAACAGCTCAATCAGCGCAATAGACCTCAAGCCAGTGAACTCAGACGTCGGAGTGAGCATAAATGGTCCTAGCAAGACAATAGCTGAAGTCGAGAACTCATACAAAGTCAAGATCAGCAGGGTTGTCGCAGAAGGCATGCAGAAACAGCCAGTCAGGCTGATTGTCGCGGTCGATGATGAGATAATCCTAGACGAACCCACTTCTAAGGATGAGTACATATTCACAAGAAACTTCACAGATGGCTACCATAAGATGATAGCGAGGATAGTGCCTGACGCATCACAGGACTATTTCCCTAACAACAATGTCTTCTACAAGACAACACATGTAATACCCAAGCCTCAGATCCTTTTTGTGACTGGCGCTGAATCAGCACTAAAACAGATACTCGACGAACTTTACGAAGTGACTATGGTCAATGAGCTTCCTGACGACATGGACGACCTCGACAAATATTATGCGGTTGTCCTGAACGATCTACCTATCGATAAGCTCAAGGATGTAGACGGACTAAATGATTATGTCGTAGAGGGCAACGGCCTATTTGTTGTCGGAGGATACAACTCGTTCGACAACGGAGGGTACAAGAACTCTGCTTTCGAATCAATGCTGCCTGTACAGCTTGGACGAGGCGAACCCAAGAGAGGAGAATCAAACATAGTGATAGTCATAGACATATCGGGCTCGTTCACAGAACGCGGAGTAGCGACCACAGCATTGACAACATCCAAATCACTCGCTTATGATGTCATAGGAAGGATAAACGAGAAAAATTATGTAGGCGTAGTTGCGTTCGACGAATGGCCATACCTTGTAGCTAACCTCGAGCCATTGTATGTCAGCGAGGCAATAACACTCGATAAGATAGCGAGACTCCAGGGAAAAGGAGGCCAGACAAGTTTTGCAGCAGGACTTAAAGGAGCTTTTAATCTTCTCCGCGGCAGGACAGGAAGCAAGAACTGCATATTCATCTCGGATGGGTTCACCTGGAGCGACCTTGAAAGGCAGGAAGCGATAGATGTAGTCAACGCAATGAGCAACTACGGGATAAAGCTATATGTAATCGGCACAGGAAGAAATCTCGACGAAAAATTCCTAAAACAGCTCACAACATATGGAGCAGGAATATATTTCAATGCAGACACATCCAACAGGCTGAGCATACTCTTCGGAGAGCCGCAGAAAAAAGATGTAGGATCAGCGTTCTCACTGTTCAATATAGACCCATACCACTTCATAACAGAAGACCTGGACATAACAGCTGTACTCTACGGCTTTAATCAAGTAGTACCTAAAGCAAGCGCGAAGCTACTTATGACTACAGATTCAGGAGAACCTGCAGTAGTCGTGTGGAGACACGGAGTTGGAAGGGTAGCCACGCTTACAGTATTCTCATCAGGCAATAACCTCGGAGAGCTGCTCGACCGGAAGAATTCGAAGCTCATGACCAGGATAATCAACTGGGTCATAGCAGACCCTGAAAGGAAGAATGACTTCTTCATAGACATACCTGACGCAAGAGTGAACAAGACAGCAGAGATGATAGTCAAGACAAAGAAGTTCCCGAAAGTCAAAGGCCTCGAGTTCTCAAAGACAGCCAAGGACACATATCGTGCATATTACATAAATGAGGACATAGGCTTCAAGTCAGTTCTCGGCGCGATATACGGAGTAAATTATGATTGGGAATACCAGTACATAGGATTCAATCCTGAAGTAGGCACACTCGTGTCGACAACGAACGGAAGGCTGTTCAATCCTGCAGATGTTGACCAGATAATAGAACATGTCAAGTCAGCATCAAAGAGGACTGTTGTGGAGAAGCAGTCGTTCAGGAACCTGTTCCTCCTCGCAGCACTTATCCTGCTGGCTCTTGAGATAGTCATAAGAAGAATAAGGGAGACCTGGTTTAGATGAATCATACATACAACTCTACGGATATCATGATAAAATTAATAAACAACAGATACGGGAAACTGGCTATAAAGAGGTGTGACTAGATGGGGTTCATGCAAAAGAACGTAAATGCATTCCTTCTCATACTCCTGCTGCTGATAGCAGGCGCAATAGCTGCCTCATCAGTATACTACCAGAAGAATTTTGATTCACTGACAGACAAGCAGGACAAGACAACAACAAATCTCACCGAGTGCAGGGCAGACCTTGAAGCATACAGGGTAAACCTCAACAAGACAATGACCTCGCTCAACACGACGACCCAGGACATACGAAGATATGATGAGCTCTACGCGACAAAGGCAGAGCAGCTGCAGACAACCCAGACTGACCTTGAAAAGACAAGCCAGGACCTGCAGAGCATAAAAGTCTCACTGCAGGAAGAGACTGCGCTGAAGAACAGGTACAAACAGGACTATGAAGATACATTGCAGCAGAAACGCGCAATCGAAGAGCAGAATACCATACTTACTGCACAAAAAGCAGATCTAGAGAAGAGCGTAATAAGTTACAGGAACAAAGTAGATGCTGCAGAGATGTGCATAGGAAGCTTCCTTGAGGATTATGATGCGGGCCTCACACAGGCCATGAAAGATGATATAGCAGATTGTTCACCATGAGCAGTGTAAAAGGTCTATTCGCAGAGCTGTACTTCGAGATATTCAAGATATCCCTTCTACATGCAACGATAGACTCCATAATATTCTTCATGGTCGCACTTAACATAACTACGCTTCTTGATGTAGAGTATTATTTCGCGCTTGCGGCGGCACTCATATTTCTCGTAGGAGACGTCCTCTACAGGATGAAGAAGACGACGCTCAGGCAGATAGAGGATAAGAATCCACAGATACAGGACATCCTCAGGACAGCAAGAGACCATTCAGAAGAAGATAATTTCATGGTGCTCGCAATGTTCGAAGAGCTCATACAGAGGATGAAGAGCGTATCAGCAGGCACTTTGATCCAGCAGGGAAACCTTCTGCTCAAGGTCGTAGCATTGTGCCTTCTTAGCTTCTCTGTTGTAGCGGTATCCGCAAACAACCTTCACATCCCAAAGTCATTGTTTGATCCTAATACATATTATGAATGGTTCGCAAAGCCAGGCAACCAGCACCTGGATTTCTACGGAGTAGAATTCAATGAGAGCGATGAGCTGATATATGGAAATCCAAGACTCACTGACCTGGGCAATAAGACGCTTGAACTTCACATAAATCCCTCGATGAATGAGATGGGTTTTGAAAGTGTCAAGCCTCCTGAGGAAAAAGAATTTGAGAGAGGCACTTTCCCTTCAGAGGTCGTAGCAGTATCTGACACATCAAGCGAGGAGAAACTCCCAAAAGAGTCAAAGCTCGCGATAGCTTACAATATGAAGCTCAAGGAGATACAATAAGAAATAGAAAGCAGAATAAAAACGAAAATCAAAACAAAAAAGAAAAACAAATCATGATGATAAGGAGGTAAGAAAATGACAGCCGGAACACATCTTCAGCAGATACACAACATAAAGGCCATGTTTGATAACCTGAAATCAGAACTATCCAAGGTGATAATCGGACAGAACGAGGTCATAGACCAGATACTTGTAGCAATAATGTGCGATGCGAACGCGCTCTTAGAGTCATATCCTGGACTTGGAAAGACACTCATGGTCAAGACGATGTCACAGATAATGGATCTCAAGTTCTCGAGGATACAGTCTACGCCTGACCTCATGCCGTCCGACATAACAGGAACATACATACTTGAAGAGAAGAAAGGCGGCGAGAAACAGTTCAGGTTCCAGCAAGGCCCCATATTCTCAAACATAGTGCTTGCGGACGAAATAAACAGGGCGACACCAAAGACACAGGCAGCACTCCTGGAAGCCATGCAGGAAAAACAAGTGACAGCTGGAAACAATACATTCCCGCTGGAAACACCCTTCTTCGTGCTCGCAACACAGAACCCGATAGACCAGGAAGGAACATACCCTCTGCCAGAGGCACAGACTGACAGATTCCTACTTAAGATAAAAGTAGACTATCCATCTGAAAAGGAGGAGCTTGAGATAGTCGACAGGTTCGCAATACAGGAAAAGTCAGGCGGTGTCAGAAAATTCATGTCAAGAGATTCTCTCCTGAACCTTCAGAAATATTGCAGGCAAGTCCCGATATCAGATGACCTTAAGAAAAAGGCAGTGAAGCTTATCGGTATGACGAGGACAAACAAAGACCTGATAGAATATGGAGCATCGCCAAGAGCATCTATCGGACTCGTAATGGCAGCAAAGGCTTATGCACTCCTGAGCGGAAGGACATATGTCTCCATGGAAGACATAAAGAAGATGGCCTATCCAATACTTAGGCATAGAATAATACTCAGCTTCAAGGCAGAGAGGGAAGGAAGGACATCAGACGATGTCATAACTGCACTCCTTGAGAAGCTTTAAGCCTGTCGAACCTGATATAATATGGCAATAGACCTCTCATTCCTAAAGCAGCTGGACAAGTTCGATGTAGTCCTTAAGAAAAGGGTACTTTCAAACTATATAGGTTCGAGGCAGTCAAAGAACTTTGGCACAGGTCTCGTGTTCTACGACTATAAGGACTATGTCCCTGGAGACGACTACCGTGCGATAGACTGGAAAGTTTATGCAAGGACAGAAGAGTTCTTCGTCAAGAGATATGAGGAAGAGAGGAACATGAGGATTCACGTCGTCATAGACTCCTCCGCATCCATGAATTTTGGCACAAAGACAAAGAAGTTCGAGTACGCCTCGATGATAGGCATCGGCTTCTGTTACATGGCGCTACGAAACAACGAAAGCTTCGAGATAAGCACATTCTCAGAAGACCTGCATGTCTACAAGGCAAAGAAAGGCATGAACAAGCTCGTTAGTGTTGTAGATACACTTAACCAGGTAGTGCCTAAAGGAAAGTCCTTGTTCAGGGACAGCCTTGATAAATACAAGGCAGCGATCAGGACAAAATCACTAGTCATAATAGTATCGGACTTCCTTTTCGACCCGCAGGAACTCCTGAATACACTCTATAGATTCAAGAAAAGCGAAGTGATAGTCATTCAGGTGCTCGATTCTGCTGAAAGAGAGCTTTCGCTTCAAGGAGATGTTATATTGACAGACTCAGAGACGCACGACAGGATGAGGACATTTGTCAGCAACAGGCTAATCGAGAACTACTCAGAGAAACTGCTTGACCACGTATACAACCTTAAGAGAGTATGCGACTCTGTCAATGCAAAGTTTGTTTCAGTCTCGACAGAAACGCCAGTGTTCGACGCATTCTTCACGTTGATGACCGAGAATGATACTGTGCTGATGTAAGATATAGCAATGCCACCAAGCGAGCGTCAGATAATACTTCTGTTTCAATTGCAGTTGGGCAAACAACATCTGTTCTATAAGCAATGCGAGCGTGGCATTGCTTCTGCGCTCCGCCAATACCGCTCGCTTAGACATGTACCTTGATTATTTGTCTGAGTACACCGTTCATTATAACTGTATTTTGACAGCTCGCAAGGGTATTGGCGCAGCTTTCTTATTATAACGCGTCGTCCTGTTCGTTCTCGCCCTTGATTATAACCTTGCCGCGCATGTTCGCGTTGCCTTTAGGAAAAGGCACATTAGAGAAGAACTCAAACTCGCCTGCAGTATCTGCCAGGAACTTCACTTCAACATCTTTCCCAGGACTCAAGTACTCATTTATGAAAAAAGAAACCATGCAGAAACCCGCAGGAGCACCTATGCTCTTAAGCTTCAGGACAACAGTATCCCCTTTATCCGCCTCTATCCTGTTAGGCTTGAAATATCCGCTCTCTGCTACAATTGAGAACTCCTTGATTATGACTTTCTGAGACCTCAACTCTTTCTCTTCATCCTCTTGCTCATCTTCATCATCTGCCATTCCAAAAAGAGACATTCCTATGCTTTCTATCTGCTTCTTATGCCTAAGCTCCTGCTTAGCGATCCAGTGAAAGAAATCTTTCAGCTTCTTGTCTTTCTGCTGCTCCTCAAGGTCAAGGTAAAGCGATATAGCTTTCTTTTCCATGCCTGCAGAGATGTTGAACATCTCCATGATCAAAGTGCCCTTATCAGTTATTTTCTTAAGCGAGTCGGTATCAAAAACAGGATGCGTAACACTCATCTTGTTGAAATCTTCAAGACTCTTCTTAACTTTCTTAGGGTCATCTCCGGATTCCTTATTCAGCATATCAAGAAGCATCTTCTTGTGGTTCTTCTCTTCTTCAATAAGCGTCTTGAACAGCTCATGGGCTCTTTTTTCAGTTATAGCCTCGTAACACTTCTCGTAGAACTTAAGTCCCTTATCTTCGCCTTCTATGGCAAACTGAATCCATGCAAGAATCTCATCAGACATGTTTAAACCTCTTTTAGGGCATCTAAAACGTTCTTTTTTATATACTTTTACCTTGGATAAATTTTATAAATCCCACAAGCATAAAAATTTACGAGATGTCTTACCTAAAGAGAACACTATATGCTGCAGCGCTGATTTTGACTAACTTATCCCCTTCTTATACTGCAAAGGCAGACAGGCCTTTGCTACGACCAATAGAACGCACATTGGATTCAAAGATAGAAGAATGCGGGGTATATTATCATCACGCAATCACGCCACAAAGCAGTCCTATAGAACCATCTGAAGCAAAGCTAAGAGCACAGATATGCATGGAAGAGTACGAAGATGCATTAAGACGACTCATAAAACTTGAGGAACTGCAGGAATATATCAAATATGAGATAAAATATGGTGAGAATATTGTCCATACCCTTTGCAAAGCACCTCCTAAACAGATGTCTGTAGATAGAAGCGTGACTTATAGGAGAGAGTCATGCATAGCAATGACTAACCTTACATTCGATGCGGCAAGAACAGCAAGAAAACGCATACAAGCATATCTTGACCTGGAAAGCACTGTCGAGACAGACGGAATACCCTACGAAGTCTACACTGAAATAAAAGAACAATACACAATAATAATAGACATCATAGAACAACACATGAAAAGACTATCAAAAGAAAGATTCAAAGAGTTATTGACGCAGGAAGAAAAGATGGCAAACTTAGAGAAGGATATAATATATGTCTTAGAATCGTTCGATGAGTGAATTTAACTAGAAACCGATTATATTCCAACTAACAATCTCCCCCTTCTTACCGACTGTGACAGTTGCTTTGGTAATTAGTGCTGCAATTTCTATTGTGTCAACTTTTGATTTGGTTGTTTTGTAAATTTCTAAAATTTTTTCTTGACTGGTATGAGCTTTAATTGCTGCTTGTGTTAACATAGCTGCAATTTCTATCGTAGGAGCTCCATTTTTTATTGATTTATACATTTCAAGAACTTCTGGTGCTTTTGTCTTTGAAGTAACAGCGGCATGTGTTAACATAGCTGCAATTTCTATCGTAGGAGCTCCATTTTTTATTGATTTAT
>CAZLYC010000014.1:0-30832 GCA_964563755.1 uncultured Methanosarcinales archaeon | reverse complement strand
AACACTAACACAACTAACAAAACTATACTGCAGCAACAACAAACTAATAGAACTACAAATACCAAAAACACTAACACAACTACAAGAACTCTACTGCAACAACAACAAAATGACAACACTTACAATACCAAACACACTAACACAACTACAAGAACTTCACTGCTACAACAACGAACTAACAGAACTACACATACCAAACACACTAACACAACTAAAAACACTCGACTGTAAATACAACCAACTAACAACACTACACATACCAAAAACACTAACAAAACTAAAAGAACTCTGCCACAATAATTACGTGCGCATAACAAGAAAATGATAACACAAATCCAGAAACCAAAAGGACTCGACGAACTGCTGAAAGACTACAAGCCAGAAAAGCATGAGGAAGAAAAGAAGATAGAAGTAGCCGAAGGAATGTACACACAGCTCGAAGAACACAATATGCTCACAAGAGACTACAAGTCACTATTAGAACTATGCCTACAATATGATATTAAACCAGCAGAGATGCTGAAAAGAAAAAGCTTCTTGTACAGACTCTTTTTTGGACAACACCTGAAAACAGAAAACGGGTCAATGACAAAAATAGACATCGCGTGTCGCATAATCGAAACACCAGATAAATCACTGGAAATACCCGAAACGCTAACAGAATTGAAGGAACTCAACTGCAGCTGTAGCAATTTAAAAAAACTCTACATACCAGACACACTAACACAACTAACAAAACTCTCCTGCGAATACAATAGTTTAACAGATCTACAAATACCCGACACACTAACACAACTAAAAGAAATCTACTGCCGCAGCAACGCACTAACAAAACTCGAAATACCACCAACACTAACACAACTACAATACCTCCACTGCGACAACAACCATCTAACAACACTACAAATACCCGACACACTAACACAACTAACAAGACTTTACTGCTACAACAACCATCTAACACAGCTTATAATACCACCAACACTAACACAACTACAATACCTACACTGCGAAAACAACCCACTAACACAGCTTATAATACCAAAAACACTAACACAAATAAAACGCATCATAAGCAACGATAACGTACGCATAACAAGAAAATGATAACCGAAATCCAGAAACCAAAAGGCCTCAACGACCTATTGAAAGACTACAAGCCGGCGAAGATAGACGAAGTGAAAGCGCCTGAGACAGCAAGCAGCACACTGATAGAAACCCTAAGGAAATACAAAGGATTCCTCGACAGGATAGAGAAGAAAGGAAGCGACTGCTCATACGATGACATCGAACATGCGCTAGAGATAGCAGTAAAAGACGTGCTGAAGCCAAAAGAAATAGACCAATTCCTCAAAACAACAACACAATACGAACAGCACAGCGCATACCAGAAACTTACAGGCACTTACATTACAAGACTAATACAGAACAGCTACAACAAAGGAAACAACAATTTCACGATAGACAAAACAGACACGGGAGCACTGGAATACTTCCTGAGCCACGCAGAAGGATATGAAGAAAGGCCACTAAATGTCAAAATCAAAGGAGATATCGGAACATTCTCAGGACTTGGCATGCAGAACTGCAACATAGAGGTAGACGGCAACGTCAACAAAGAATTCGCTATAATGTCATACGGGTGCGACATAACAATAAGAGGCGACGCAGGCAACAACCTAGGAGAGGACGCAGAGAACACAACATTCACAGTGTACGGCAGCATAGGAAAAGACTGCGGCGGAAACCAAGCAAGAAGCACAATCGGCGCAGCGCAGGAGTGCATATTCAAGACACCAAACCAAGAGACACTAGACACCATGCTCGAAGACGTCGAAGAAGGAAACACCATAATATTCATACAACCAGACGGAACAGAAGAAATCAAGAGAGACCAATATGAAAGTCGCTGAAATCCAAAAACCGAAAGGCCTCGACGAACTGCTGAAAGACTACAAGCCGCAGAAAACAGATACTGAAAAGAAGATAGAATTAGTTAATCATGTAGATTTTACAGAACTGACGATAAAATACAAAAAATGTCTAGACCTACCTGACTCAACATGGCAATATAACAAACCCCTACCAGAGGATATACTCACACCAGAACAAATAAGCGCGTTCATGCAAACAACAACAATCCTATACAAGAACCAAGAAACATATGAAGACAGAACCGGAATAGTCATATCAAGAATAATACAGAACAGCTACGACGCAGGATACAACAAATTTAAACTAGAAATACCTGCATGTGGAATTGGAAGAATGGCAATGCGAGGCGTAGGATATGAACTAAAAGGGGAAAAAAACAGACCACTAGAACTAACAATAGAAGGAACTGTAGGAATTTGGTGTGGAAACTACGCAGAAAACGCAATATTCAATATCAAAGGAGATGCAATAGGATCTTTAGCAGCTTTTGCAAAAAACTCAACATTTAACGTAACAGGAAAAATCTTCGAGGTTTCATCAACATCACATACGGCAACAGTAAGTGAAAACTTAGTAATCAAGACACCGAACCAATTTGCTTTAGAAACGGTGATTAATTCTCGATGGAGGTATGGGCGTAACCTGATAATATACATAAAACCAGACGGCACAGAAAAAATAGCGAGTGGTTCTCCAATAAAACGTATAATCTACAGTTTAAAAAACAGAAAAAAACACAAATAAAAACACAATGCTCACAGCACAAATCCAAAAACCAAAAGGAATAGAAGAACTCCTAGCAGGATACAAGCCAGCGAAGGCAGAGGAAGAAAAGAAGATAGATGTAGCTGACGCAATAGATTTTGCAGAACTGCTTAAAAGATATGGACAGTGGACTAAAGATTACTCGTATGAACAGCCAAAGTGCATAAATGATGTACTCACACCAGAACAAATCAATGCACTCCTACAGGCAACGGTCAAATACGAAAACATCAAGGAATATCAAGGCAAGATAGGACTTCTAATCACCAAACTCATCCAAAACAGCTACGAAGCAGGACACAACAACTTCAAACTAGATACGACAGCACTACAAGATATGAACCGCATAGGCTACCAGCTCAGAGGAACAAAAGAAAACAACATAGAAGTCGCAATAAAAGGCGATGTGGGATATCAATTAGGAGTACAAGCAGAACACGCTACTTTCAGTGTAACTGGGAACATAAAATCCCATTGCGGCATAGACGCAAACGACTCGACATTCAAAGCTACAAACAAAGAGATGCTGCAAGAGATCCGCGAAGAAATGCGAAGAAACAACACAGTGATATACATACACCCAGACGGCACAGAAGAAGAAATCAAAAGACGCCGCCAGTGATACTGCCAGCATAAACAAAAACCTTTTTAAACAAGGACAGCTAGTTCTACCATACTAGGAGGTGCATAACAGTGGCAGATGCTGAAATGCTCAAGATCAATATGCTTGAAGTCAAGAGAAAGTTGAATTCTGGGGACATAATCCAGGACCTCAAAGAAGGATATGTCTATTTCGACATAACAGTCGACGCGAACGGAAAGAAGATAACGTTCGAGAAGAGGGTAAGGCTCGACAAGCCTGAAAGGATGCTCAACAAGTTCGTCACAAAGGCGAAAGGCATAGCAGAAGAGATGTATAAAGAACAGAAGTACTATGTTGCGCAGAACAAGCCGCCGAAGATAGAGTCTTCCTTAGACAACGAGAATGACGTGAATGACAAGATGATAGTCATCTTCGAGGAAGTCGGCAAGTACATAAAGACGAAGAACCCTGCTGTTCTCGGCACGACTGAAGTGAAATTCTAAAATATTTTATTATTTATTTCTTTAACATACCAGATACTTCTTTTATGAGAGCAGAATAATCTGCATTCACGCTTTTCAATTTCTTCTTCCCAGCCTCGTTCATGTTCTGCGTCTTCCCATGTATTCTGTAAGTGTCAGGAACTGTCGAGAACAATGAATCACCAAGCGAAGCGTCAAGACCAGCGTCCTCAAACACTTCCTCACCATTGCCATTGATCCTCTTTATCTGGAGCGTGTAGAAATTCCCGCCAGGAAGGCACTCCGCACGCACGTTTATCTCGTAGCGTATCTTGTGCGAAGGCTTCTTCTTTAAGTGCGTCTCTACAACAAGCGGAGAGTAAGAGCATGAATCGGTAGAACTACAGTCACACTCCTTTTTCTCAGACTGAGAGTTCCAGTGCGCTTCAAGTATCCTCTCTATGTTGCTGTCCTCAGAACTGAAAGGACGTGATGCCTCAAAAGCAGGCTCTTTTGAATATGAAACAGTTGGAACTAAAACTGCTGCAAGTCCTGCGAAACACACAGAGTAGAGCTTCATCATATCAACACCAGGTAAAATGTGGTCAATCAGTTATATAAAAACTATCTTGATTTATTTTACATAATAACCACCAAATAATGATAAATCAATTAAAAGTAAAATAAACGCTTTAAACGTTACATTTAAAAAGACCCTAAAAAACAGAAGAAATATGCAGCAGACACTTGAAAACAAGCTGACCAAGCTATGGACGCCAAGGCCATCCAGGATAATACAGACAAGGGCAGCAGGGAAGATAAGCGACTGGTATCCTGAGAAATACGGATTTCTGGACAGCAGCAACTGCGTAGCTGCAGCAAGAGGAAGCGAGATATTCATAGACGACTTCGAGATAAGGAATTACACGAAGCTTAGGGCTTGCAGGGAGATATGGAAATACAATCCCCAGGCAAGAGCATCATATCCTGACATAAAGGGGATGTGGGCTGTCTTCGATGTCGCACTGTATGACGACAGCACATTCGCGGCGCTTAACGCGACGATAATGCACGACGAGAAAGACAGGCTAATCACAGAAGACAAGAACGACGGGACAGTAAGAGAATATGATAATTTCACAGGCAATGGGATGATAGAGCAGAAGGACTCTGCGACAATACCTTTCAATTCCAAAGATGCCAGGTACAAGATTGATGGAAGAATGAACAAAGGAGACATAGTCAATTACAAGACACTGATAGACCATAACGGTCCTAGAGCAGTAGAGATTCTTACACTCGCAAAGAAAGGAACACAAAACGCAGCGTTCCTGACAGATTTCTTGAGAAACAACAGGTATGCAAACACAGGATTGCACAGGACCAGGAATTACTCCTGAATCAAAGCACAAAACTGCAGCGCAAACAGAGTATAAGCCATATGCTTGCCAGGCCGCATAAACCCTTTAAAAACAGACTTGAGGGGCAACATTTATAAATAACCTATATTATACTATTGAACAGTAGTATCATTAGGGGGAAGCATAGTGGGAGATGGCAAAGATAGTCCTGAAAATGACTTTGATGTAGACACAGATGTCATAGACCTGAATCTCCTGAAACTGAAAGAAGCACAAAGAGCGCTTGAAGAAAGCGTCAAGACACTTGAAGATGCAAAGAAGAAACGAGAGCCGCTAAGTTCTGAATACAAACAACTCACCAAGAAACTGGAAAATATCCAGAAAGAGATGCAAGGATACAAGACAGACCTTGCAAAAGAGAATGAAAGGATTTCTGACTACAGGAACAGAAAAGAGAATGTCAACAAGCAACTGACACAAGTGCCCCGAGAATCAGAGAACAGGATGATAGAACTAAAGAAAGCAATCAGGGAAAAAGCAGATTCCGCTAAACAAAAATACGAGCAGAAGCAAAGAGAGATGGCAGCATTGCTTTTGAAGGAATACAACTCAAACATAAGCACGATAAAAAAAGAGCTTGAACAGCAGAAACAAGAAGAGATTGAACGGGCAAAAGGCCAAATGGAGAGCCTGAAGAAAGACCTGGACAACATACTGCTAAAAGAGACAGAATCAAAAGAGAAGACGCAAGAGCTTGAAGAGCTCCTTAGGTCAAAGAACCATGAATACAGGCAGGTACAGAGCAACAACAGGGCGCTTGAAGAGCAGATAAAGGCAATAGAGAAAGAGATAGTGAAAATATCCAAGAACCCTGACAAGATATCTGAACTCACAAGAGAGCTCAAAGGCGATGATTACAGCACGACCCCAAATAAAGACAATTACGACCAGCAACTAGATTCGCTCGCATCTAACGGACGCAAGCAGGGAGCAAATGATTACAACACAAATGTACAGGAAAAAGCGAAGACCGATTCTAACTACAACGAGAGCAAACCAGCAGAAGCAGCATCAGAATTTGACGAGAAGACAGGAAAGATAGACGTCGAGTACATAGCGAAGTCAGTCTTATCAGAACCTCAAAAAGAAGAAGAAAATGAAATTGATGACGACCCCGAATTAGCAGCATTCATGAAGATGATAGAAGACACAAAAAAATAATTATTCTAAAAAAAATCAAAGCTTCCAGACAATTTCTCCATCCTTGTGCACTGACCTTACACGGTGTATGGGAATGAATATCTCCCTTCCTTTCTCGTGCACAGTCAGCATATTCTTCTCAAGATGGCGAAGATCAATAGCATTTATCTCCATCTCCTTCTTTTTTATGCTATCATAATATCTTATCTTGAACTTATGCTTCTCAGGATGATGGTGCAGTTCATGCATTATTCTCATAGCGCCCTGTTCAAGCCCGCCCATAGGGTCAAATTCCCTGAACACAAGACCAGTAAATGTAAGGATAGCAAGACCTACGAAAAGACTGACCCAAACATTCTCGATTATCGGCAAAGAACCTATGCCTTCCCAGATGCCTTTCCAGAACATTATAACTCCAGTACCGCCGAGCAGCGCCCAGAAGAAATGCTTATCCGACTCTCGCATATGATACATAAAATCACCTTTTTCGATTACAATGCAGCGCGCCTGTTTAAAAATCTTGTGTAAAAAGAAAAGAATCAAAAAAAATCAGTTGTAAACCTTCGAGTAATACCTGTCCAGAATCTTCTCGAGTTTCTTAGGCTTCTCATCCAGATGATGAAGAAACCTCTTGAAATCCTTAAGAGATGAAGGATGCGGCAGGAAGATGTACGGAGGAGAGTCGCCATACGCGCCGATGTAAGCATCAGTGTACCAGCAGGAATTGTCCTTCAGGCGAAGCTCAAGGATAGAATCAGTTATCTGCCTCGCAAATATCTCTTCATAATCCTCATCTATAACAGAACTCACTGTAGCAGGAGTCAATCTCATAGAATCATCATAACATATTTTTGAAGGAATCTCCAGGCTCGAATGTAGAAAATTCACATCAAGCATAAGAAGGACATGCCCGACCTTATTTATCGGAAAATTCCTCACAGAATAGCCCCATAGGTCGCCGTCAAGCTCCTCTTCAGAGCAGGACAGTATCTTCTTTGACCAGGAATCCAGCCTTTTAAGGTATGCTGCTGTCTGTTTCTCATCAGTGTATAGTTTCATCATCTGTCAACACCGCCAAAACCGGCTATAAACATGTATAAATAGGTATGCAAAGCATCAATAAATTATTTACTATTTAGTGCTAAAAATAGGTAAATTTTAAATATCCGGTTCAACCAATCGTTAAACGGGGGCAAAATGACATATCAAGGACTATTCAGGAATTTCTTAAGGAATGTCTTTAAGATAGAGCAAAGAAGCCCTGACAGGTACGTCCCGATAAACGCGGACGCTTTCTACATGCCGCTTGAAGAGGCATTAAAATTAGTAGGACTACCTCAAGAAAGACCAATCACAGAGCGCCAGCTAAACCAGATGCAGCAAAACATAGCACACATGTATGGAGTGAGTGATTCAGACAACACAGGGATACAGAAAACAAAGGACATTTGCAATGACATCTACTACACCTGCATGGAACAAGGCAACAAGAACGAGCCAGCAGCAAGAAAAGCAGTCGCTGCATGGAAGATACTCACAACAGAGCCAGACTATGTGCCTGCAACAAAACAACGCGACCAAATACCTGCCACGCTGGAAGACAAAATAAAATTCAAGTGAGAAAATGTCACTAGACGATGCATTCAAGAAAGTGGAACAGATACAGAAACTGGCAGATATCGTGAAACCTGCAGAACAGAATATCGAGATAAAAGAACAGAATGAACCGCAGATATCATCAGAGATAAACGAATACATACAGAAACACCAGCCGACACAGCAGGACAGGATAATTGCGCTGAAACTCATGATGGAACGGCCTGTAGAAGATAACGGAGAAATGATAATCATACCTGCGCCACTCAAGAAATCAGTCTGCACAAAAATAGAAGACCTCGTCAAGGAATACGAGACAAAGTACAGGAAAGATATAACAACTATAGCAAAGAGGATGAACAAGGAAGGCAATACGGTGATAGAAGCGTATTTCCAGGAGACGACTGAACTCAAAGTCCTGTCTTCCGGATTCTACTACCTTGAGGCTCCTGAGAAGAACCAGCTACCTGCGCTCGCGCTCGGCAACAATGTCTTTGTAGATGCAAGAAGCGAGAATGCCAGCTTTGTCGGCACGATATCAAACCCGATGCGGCTCGTCACGATGCACGGATACATAGAGCTTACAGTCACCAACCCGAACCCTCTCTTCATAGTCACATCGAACGGCAAAATAGAGGTCGATGGAGTGGATGTGAAAAACCAGTCCATAGAAAAGATAGAAGAAAAGATATGTTATTATAACAGGGGAAAAGGCCACCTCATACTACTCAGGGCAGAAGGGCCAGAATCATACGTTAAGATAAGATACACACTAGAGAGATGACAATGATATACAATCCGGCGTGGAAACCAACGACAGAAGAAGTCAGAGATTGGCTTATCGTATCAGTAAGGCACAGCTGCCAGGTAGAATACTACTGGAACAAGCTTGGCGTCGGGCAGAATGACCCACAAAGACCGCATGATATAGCAGGAGCAGGAAGCAAATACACCTGGCCAGTAATAAGGGGGCTTGCGATGCAGTACAGGACAACAGACCCTGACTTCTTCGAAAAGATACTCCTCCCGTCAATACAATACCACCGTCAGCAGCAATACCACCACCAGAAGTGGAATCCCACAATTGCAAATCCTGACCCTGAAGACATGAAGGCAGGCGCGATAGACGCGCTATGCTCAAGGCTTGACGGCAGATTGTACCAGGCAAGCGCAGACACAATAGAAGATGTCATGAAATGCATAAAGACAGAAGAAGACCCTAAGAAAAGGAAATGGATGCTCACAATGTATGAGAAGATGAAATCAATACGAGCTCCGCAACTCGGAAGGATAAAAAATCTAATCAAGATACCGAACATAGGGCTGCCTAAAAAGACACATGACGAGATAACAGGACTCACACTCGAGACAGTGATGAGGCTGTCTGAAGAGCAAGGATACGGCGACCTTTACGAACTCGCGCTCAAGAGACAATAGCCAATCAAGAGAAAAAAAATGACAAGAAGAGATGACAAGATGGAATACGACAAAGACGACACGATTGAAGAGATGCTCAACAGCTCAGGAGAAGGATGCTACGATGATTACATCATAGCGCAGATAAGAAATCATGCTATAAAATATGACCGCGACGCTGAAGAGAGAACGAAAATGAACAACATCAACTGCCAGAGATACTACTCCCAGAGTCAAAATGATAAAAAGGGCACAGGATACCGACAGCCAGGAAGCCCCTAAAAACAACAGTTTTTCTCATAATACCACTGAAGCGGAAAGGCAAACGCTTAAAAATACATTCTACGGACGAGACTGCATGAAGCAGACCGCAATAAGAGTCGAAAACCTGACAAAAGAATTCGACGGCAACACAGCAGTAGACCACATAACATTCTCAGTAGAGCAAGGCGAGCTATTCGGACTCCTTGGGCCAAACGGCGCAGGAAAGACCACAACGATAAACATGCTCTCAACGCTACTTATGCCGAGTTCAGGACATGCGGAGGTCGCAGGACATGAAGTCACGAAGAAGCGCGACGATGTGAGAAAAAGCATAGGCATAGTGTTCCAGGAAACTGCGCTCGACGGCAAACTGACAGGAAGGGAGAACCTCGAGTTCCACGCCATGATGTACGGCATGCAAAAAGAGGAAAGACAGA
Organism: uncultured Methanosarcinales archaeon; assembly: GCA_964563755.1. Classification (GTDB taxonomy): domain Archaea; phylum Nanobdellota; class Nanobdellia; order Woesearchaeales; family UBA11576; genus JABMQF01. The sequence continues at coordinate 20,814 of CAZLYC010000014.1, read as the reverse complement.
AGAGGATAAAAGAAGTCCTTGAACTTGTCGAACTTACAGACAGGGCAGAGCACCTTGTAGAGACATATTCAGGAGGCATGAAAAGAAGGCTTGAAATCGCAAGAGGCCTCATACACCGGCCGAAAGTCCTTTTCCTCGACGAACCCACGCTCGGGCTTGACACGCAGACAAGAAGGCACATCTGGGAATACATAAAGAAGCTCAACAAGGAAAACAATGTCACAATAATACTCACGACACATTACATGGAAGAGGCAGACTACCTTTGCAACAGGATAGCGATAATAGATTACGGCAAGATAGTCGCAATGGACACACCTGCGAAACTCAAGAACATACTCGGCGGAGATGTAGTATCGATTGAAGTCGAGCACCCGGAAAAAGCGATAGAACATCTCAAGGGAATATCCTGGGTAAAGAAAATAAAGAGACACAACGGCAACGTGGACATAAACGTCGATGAAGGAGAGAAAAAGATACCGATGATACTGCAGATAGAAGATAAAGACAAATGCTGCAAGATAAAATCAGTCAGCCTAAGGAAGCCTACGCTAGAAGACGTATTCCTGCACTTCACAGGAGAGACCATACGTGAGAGAGAATCCAGCATCACAGAACGGAGCAGGGATTTTGTCAGGATGAGGATGGGAAAATGATAAACGCGACCGCCATCTACGTCCTATGGCTAAGAGAACTCAAGAGATTCATCCGTTTCAAATCAAGGATAATAGGGACGCTCGCTATGCCCCTGTTCTTCCTCGCATCCCTTGGATTCGGATTCAGGACAATGACTGTCCCGGGAATGCCAGAGGGGGTAGGATACATACAGTTCCTAATACCAGGCATACTAGGCATGAGCATGCTATTCACGTCTATGTTCGCAGGACTTTCAGTCCTCTGGGACAGGGAATTCGGCTTCCTGAAAGAGATAATGGTCGCGCCAGTCTCAAGAGTGTCTATAGTCCTCGGTAGGATTGCAGGAGGAATGACAACATCCATGATGCAAGGCATAGTACTTCTGATAATCTCAGCAATATTCGGATTCAGGATACCAGGGATAATCGAGCTCGCGATAACAATAATATTCATGATGCTAATATCCGCAACATTCATAGGACTAGGGCTCGTGTTCGCATCAAGGATGAAAGACCCTCACGGATTCGGGCTCGTCATGAACTTTGTAGTGTTCCCTATGTTCTTCCTGTCAGGAGCACTTTTCCCGCTCGATAACCTGCCTGTCTGGCTAAGATACTTGACAGCAATAGACCCGCTGACATACGGCGTCGACGGGATAAGAGGAGCATTGATAGGCGTGTCAAGGCTTCCGCTGATCGCTGATTTCGCAATAATAACTGCATTCGCGCTCATCATGGTAATACTCGGCGCATACCTTTTCGACAAGAGCGAAAGCGCTTAAAGAAAATAAAAATACGTATAAATTTCAAGCAGCCTTCCTTCCAAGAAGATTCTCCAGCTCTTCCTCATAATGCTCAAGATAATGCGTAGTGCTGCTGTCAAGCACCTCTCCGAACTCCCTTGAAAGAGCAAGAGTCAATGCAATGAGAGCCAAAAGGCTTTCTGCCTCCTTACGCGCATCATCATCAACAGCACGACGTATGGTCTCGATGTTCTTCCTCATGTGCGATATCAAAGACTTCGCATGAGGCAAGACCTCCCTGTACACTTCTGGCGGAAGATAACGTTCTGCGAGCATCCTCAACGCACGCTTCTCATAAGCCTTGAAGAAACCAAGGCTCTGCTGCATCTCATGCGCAATTATGTCCAAAGCCTCCGTCCTACTCCTCTTAGAGATGTAATGCCTGACGCCTTCCGACTGTATTATCGCATTGAACTTATCGACGACCTCAATTATACCGCACTCCGGAGGCAGCTTGCGCCTCTCGCGGTCAGAGAAATATGAAGGATGATGGCCTGCAGCATAGTCCATTATCTCCGGGCTCATTCCCAGACGCTCAAGTATGTTCCTAGTCGCATTCTGGTGATGGTTTATGTATGCCCTGAAGCTCTTGTCGATGAAAATCTTAAGGCCTCTGTCATTCATCCACTGCTTGAACAGAGAAACATAATTTTTAGGGTCATCAGAAGACCTGCTCTTGTAATCTATTATATCCCTGACAAGGACACATTCACCGATAGGCCTGTCTTTCGGCATCTCCTCTTTCGGATGCGTAATCTTCCAGCTATCAACAAGGTCAGCACCGGTGACGTGGTCAAGTATTGCCTCATGGATGTCTATCTTCCCCACATCATGAAGGATAGCAGCGACCTTCAACGCAGCGACTTTAGAATCAGGAAGCCTCAACCTGCGCGCCACATATTCAACATCCCTCGCGACCATCACAGAATGCCTAAAAGAATTGACATGATGGCGCTTCAACTCCTTCAATACAGCGCGTTCCTCATCTTTCAGCATCTCAATGACAGAACGCTTGAACCTGGAGAAATCGTCCTCTTCCTCAGGAGTGCCATTTATCCGCAAATCAGCTATTGCACCGAGCAGTTCGTCCATGTGACTGCCTGTATGCGTTTTCCATTTATATACTTTTCAATCTATTACAATCAAACAAGGCACAAAATCATCAGGTACTTGATTCAGTATTGCCTGACATAGACCTACATTTTCTTTGTCTCTATCTCTCGCGCAAGAATGTACCAATCTGTTCCGCAGGATTCGTACCTATCGATTATCTCTAGACCTAACCTGTTCTGGCATACATCCAGCGACCTGTTGTTGTATCTTGATACTTCTACAGCCAAGAAATCATATCCGTATTCCAAATTTTCAATCACTAAGTCCTGCATCAATTTAGGGAGATTCCCTCCCCTATGCTGCCGTGAGACACACATCTGTCCTCCTAGGACAGTGTTATCTTCGCTGATCCGTCTGCTTTTGTAGCTCAATGTCAATAGCCTTTCGCGGAAAGGCCTGAATAATGGTATCGAGACGCAAGATTCTATCCGCACAGGGAAGTAATACCCTACGACCTCATGGATTTCGGATTCATCCCCTGCAGCCGTAGTTTCAGCGACCACTATCCCGAGGTCTTTGTTCAGCATCTCCAGGGTTTCGTGAGGAGTATCCAGAGTCAGGAACCCTTGTGACCTGTCCTTGACGTTAATGTTGTCCTCTTGAAGCCTCTTTATGACATCCAAGTCCTCGCTTCTTGCAAACCTTATCCCATATTTCATAACCACTCATTAGTTGTAACTAATATTTATGTATTTGTTGTCAAATATTGACAAAAATGGAACAATATCTCAGTGCGCTCCGAGAATACGGCCTGACAGAGAATGAAGCCAAAGTCTACCTTGCAGGACTCATGCTAGGCAGCAGCACAGCGAATGAACTTGCAAGCAAGGCAGAGCTGCTTAGGACAACCACCTATGAGATCCTGAAACGCCTGAAAGAGAAAGGACTCGCAAGCGAATACGAACAGGACAACATCAAGTTCTTCGATATGATAAGCCCGAAAGAAGTAGTCAATAAGCTGCAGGAGAAAGCCAAGAAGATATCTGAGATTGTCCCCGCCCTTGAAAAGATGAAGGAGACTACAGGAAAGAGACCTAAAGTGGAAGTATTCTCCGGCCACAAGGGAGTGAGAAGCCTGCTGGAAATACAGCTCTCTGAAAGAAAGGACGTGAAAATCCTGGGCAAGCTTGACCATTCAAACAAATTCCTCGGCACATTCAGAGATGAGTACATCAGGAGACGTATCAAGAATTCAATCAAGGCAGAGGTCTTGTGCGAACCCGGCAGGACCGCCGCAGAATTCAGGCAAGAAGACAGAAAAAACCTTAGAAATACTAGGACAGCCAAGTTCTGCAATGAACTCAAAGCTACGCTTTTGATATTCGGAGATCAGGTCGCAGTGATAACATTCCTCAAAGAGGACCCTGTCGGAGTGCTCATGCATAACAAGAACATGGCGGATGCATTCAACAAGATATTCGATGAGTTCTGGAAGAATGCTGAATGAACTGCCCTTCGATTCACCGATTGCTCAGCCAGGTTCGACAATCAACATCCTTATTTTTATGATACTGAGAGAATCAGTAACGCGAATCCCTGACTTCGGAGATTATCCGCTCAACCTTGCTAACTCCAGCCGCATCGCCAGAGACAAAAACAGAGACATCAGACTTCTCTGCGAAAGGGGACTCGTAGATGAGATGCACCTTGTGCTGCCTAAGATAATAATCCATCATCACAGCATTGTCATTCTGGCTCTCAATCACCTTTACGCAATCAGAGAACCTGCTGTTCATGTAATGCGGAAATATGTTGTGGTTGAAAACACCCACATTCTGACCTGAATAGACCTTCTTGTTCATGAGCATCACACAAGGCAGAAAAAGGAGGAAATATTTAAAAATAACTGTCTAGCCCTTCAAAATACAAGAGAAACAAGCGTTAAAAGACATATAAGGTGTTGAGATGGACATTTATTTCCTAAAGACAGAGCAAGACTGCAGGCTCTACATGCCTGAGATAAAGAACGAAATAAACGGCATAATAGGCAAAATAATATCCTACGTACGGCAGGTGGCATACAGGATACTGCCAAACGGAAAGAATACAGACAGCGCATACATACTCAAAAACACGAGCAATGCAAAGACAATAAACGTCAATTATGATTCAAGCCTGCAGAAGGACCATGTAGAGAAAGCATACCAAGAGATAGTCTACAAGGCAGTCGACCAACATAAGAAATCGATAACTTTCAATTCTGCATTGATGGCGCTAAGCCTGCCTGTACCGATACCTTTCATAAGCATGTTCTTCGCGTACAGGATCGCTGACTCTTACAGGACAATGGAAAAGACAAAATCTGCGATAGAAAGGACAGTCTTCATTCCGTCAGAACAATATTCAGGGCTTGAACAGATAGTCAACAACCAGAAAAACTGATTCATTTCTCGAAAAGGAAGACCTGGTTCATCATAGGCGTGTCTGCATTGAACATGTCATCTAAACTCTTATGCATGGAATTCTTGCTGCAGAACAGGTCGAGCTCACGGAAACCTGAAGCGATGCACCAGCTTTTCGCCACCCTATGCGTCCCATTACCGAAGAACAACGTCGGAGTGACACGATATATCTCGCGCATCAGGTCACGCACATACCTTATCCACTTCTTCGAATCCTCAAGAGGAAAATGCTGCGGCATATACGCACGCTGAAAAGGCTCATTGAACAGGCCATTGGCCATGACGACATGAGAGCAGTCATCCTGCTTCCTGAGATAATGCAAAGCATCTGAAGGTATCGAACGTACTATCATCCTGCCATCTATCCCGCAAGACTGCCTGAACTCATCGCCGCAAATCAATCTCCTCGACTCGGAAGAATAATTCGGGTCAACACGGACAAGCTCGCTGCATCCGCACTTGGCAGCGAGGCCATATGTCGTCCTGACAGAATTGCCCGCTCCTAAGTCCACGAGAGTTCTGCCTTTCAATCTGTCGACGAACCAGTCTGAGAAATCCGCGACAGTCGTGCGGCTCACATCCACTGCAGATTCAGCAAGGTCCGAACCATAGATGAAAGAATAATCCACTATAAGCCTTGACCAATCTGAAGGATATTTCGAGATCCACTCAGAATCATAAAATGAAACTCGCTCTGGCGCATCAAACAAGGCAGACACCTTATTTTACTATCTTCTCAAGCAAACTGAGCGATGAACGGAAACCGTCTATATCTGACTCATCGAAAGACTCTTTATGCTTACCCGCGTAATCGATAAGGTTCTTGAAAAAGTCACACCTCATACTCGCATATTCTTGTAAGTCAACGGCAGGTGCTACATTAAGTTCCATCCTAAGAGCAGAACAGCAAGCTTTCTTTTTTACAGGTTCTTGCACCGCTACGAACTCGAAAAATTCGTGGAAAGCAACATACCTCCTAAACTCAGGCTTGATGCTATCAGACACACAGATGAGATATGCTTCTGGCTTATTTGAAGAATAGCTAGCGACAAAATATGGAATCTCCTTATTCATATCCTGTGGGATAACCATATAATTGAAGTGAAGACCATATAACTCAGAGCTAATCTCGAAAAAGTTCATGCAGGCGAACTGCCTCCTGAAACCCTCTATCTCCTGAGGAGTGTATTTATGGCCGTACTTCTTCATGATATCCAACTCTAGAATCTAGAGAAGCTTCTTCTCCAGCAAGTTCTTCCTTACAGCTGCGTGACGCACAAGCCTTTCCTGGTTGTGCACATAGTCGCACAGGTAGTCTAAGATGTGTTTGGGACGCAATACGCGTTCGTACCTTTGGATGGTCTTGTCAGGCCTGTCCTTTATGGACGCGTAGAACTGGTCTGCCAGCTTACGCTGCTCAAGATTAAGCAGCTTGTATACTGAATCATCTAATAGCAGTGGACCGAATGGCTCCATAGATAGCACCCCAACACCTTTGTAACCTCTTAAAAGTAGTTAAATAATATATAAATCTTACGGTTCTAGGAGTGAGAAAGCTTTAAATAAGACTGACAAGAAAAACAACAATACAATGAGAGATGCATATAATACGATTGATCTAGATGAGGATATCTCTAACCTGCCATTAACAGCAGAAGAGCTTTCTGACCTAGAGCTTTCATTGGCGGTAAGGAGCGTCTTTGACGAGGCCAACAGGATATACAGCGGCGCAAGGGTAAGCAACAACAGGACACGAATAAGCGTCAACGAGCCAGCGTTCGATGTAGCAGGAAGATATAACGAAATATCATCCCTGGTCTACAAGCCTAAACGAAGAGAAGAACGATATGCCGACAATGACTAAATGATTTCTTGCTTTTTCTTTTTTGATTTAGTTTATAGCAGCTAGTTCGGGCTATGCCCATCGTAAAAACACGCAAAGATTTTTAAATAAAACTCACAGATAAACCAGTATGAATATCAAAAAAGAGGCAGTGCACATAGAAAAGACAATAGCGAAAGATATCAAAAAGATTGATGAGAAGGTCCTTTTCAACATAGGAAAATTCGCTGTAAAGAAAAAGCATTACCTCGCGCTCCTGATACCAACAGTTGTATTCTTCATAGGGCTCAACAAGATAAGCTCAATACAGAAAGCAGGAACGCAGCTGCCTACATGGCTCATTGTTGCAGTAAATATCGCCTGCATAGCGATATCACTTTATGTGTCCTACAAAAACAACAACAGGCCATTCTGGAAACAGGTAGCAAAGACATACCTTTCAGCAGGAAGCGTATTGATAATGGCACTGCTGTTATTCGGATATGACCTCATAGGGATACTGTTCGTAGTGCCTATGACCATAAGCGTAGGATTCTGGATATACCACATACACGGATGAAAGAAAAATGGATTTCATACTACTAGAAAGGCTTGCGGATGTCTGGGCAGTGTTCCTACACCACCCAAAAGCATATTTCCCGATAATAGGCGAATGGTTCCTCACAGTACTCTACACAATGATAAGCGGGGACCACGAGTCTCACGCTGAAATATATGCTACTGGAGTAACTCTCGGGTTCGTCGGATTTGAGCTGTTGCCTTTCGAAAACCCTACAGAGATGACATTCGCAAATCCGATAATATACGTAAGCATAGTCCTAATGGTCTATGCAGTATTTCTTATAATAATCGCGGCAAAAGAGATGATGCCAGATTTCCTCACGCACATATTCGGCTCACCAGGAGCATTAGCCATACCGACAATACTGGCGCTGATATTCTTCCAGAGCGAAGTCCCCATAGACATGATGACCATCCTGATAATAGCAGTTCCGATAGCTGTTGTTGAAATAATCAAAGAGGTAAGACAGCACGTATTCGGACACTAAAAAAATATAAATGAATAGCCAGAGAACAACGACATAATCGAAAAGAGGCATGACATGAACATAAACGAGCTAAAAAAAGAGCAGATAAGGCTCGCGAAGAAAATAATCACAAAAGACGAGTTCGAAGAGATAAGATACATAGGAGGATGCGACCAGGCATTCATAGGAGAGAAGGTCGTCTCATGCGTTGTCGTTCTTGATTATACTAATCTACAAGTCATAGAAAGGAAATACGCTTTGGCAGACGCGCCGATACCATACATACCAGGCTTTAGGAGCTACAGGGAAAGCCCTGCAGTCGTAGAAGCAGTAACGATGCTCAAGCAAAGACCAGACATGATGATAATAGACGCCAACGGAATACTCCACGACAGAAAACTCGGCATGGCCTCACACCTCGGAATACTGCTTGACATACCGACAATAGGAGTCGCGAAGAAACTGATGCTTGGCGAAGAGAAAGACGGCAAAGTTATTGTCGATGGGGAGACAAGAGCGCTTGTCCTCAAGACAAAAGACAAGGCAAAGCCTATATATGTAAGCCCCGGCCATAGAGTATCATTGAAGACAGCGGAAGAGATAGTCAGGAAATGCATGGTCGAGAAGCACAAGATGCCAGAACCATTGCACGAAGCGCACAAATACAGCAACAAGGTCCGCGAAATCCTGCTCCAAAAAGAAGGAAAGACAGAAAGCGCCTCTACAGGCGCAATATGAGTCATGATAGAAAGGTGATAAAATGCAGAACAAATTCAGGAACCCTGTAAAGAAAGTGAAGGACGATGTCAGGAAAGCCATGGACATAGGAGAGAAAGATGAAGACATCTACACAGATGAAGGACGAGAGAAACTCGAAGACGACGATGAGATAGACGCAGAGGAAGAGGGTTTCATGGAAGGAGCAGAAGGCGATGGCGCAAGAGCAAAATGCGCATTCTGCGGACAGCCATTGTTCAGGGAAAAGACCTTCGAGACAAAGATAAAAGGCAAAGTATTCTGGTTCTGCTCAGAAGAGCACATAGACGAATACAAGAAAAAGAAGAAACTGCCTTAATCATCAAATATTTTTTTCTTCATATTTTTTAAATATGCTAAGCAGATCAATCTGAGAAATAGTTAGGATCATCAGACCTTACAGCAACTTCATGCGGAACGAACTTCTTCTTTGATATCGTGCCTGTCTTGTGCTGGATATTAAACGTCTTCTCTTGCTTTGGAGCGGGCGTGACTGTGTTCGTCTCAAGCACTTTTCTAGCATTGACATTTCCGCAGTTTATGCACTTGAAGAACACGCCGAACTTGCCAGTCATAGTCTCCAGCGTAGCGCCGCAGAGGCACTTCAAGTCAGAAACAGTCTCGTTCTTATGTTTTGAACAGACAGGAAAACCCTGCTTGTTCTCTGTCGTCGCCTCATTATCGCAGAAAGGGCACTTGGTTATCTTACGCTCTCCATAACGCTTTGGTATATACATAAAAACAGCATAGCAATATCTGTTTAAATCTCTTTTGATGCGAAAAAAACACCTAACCACACAAAAGTAGTGTGGAAAGATTTAAAATACTGGCCAGCCAATACCGCCTGTAATGGACATAATATACTGGATACTCCTGGTAAGCATCGCAGGCCCGGTCATAGGATCCGCGATAGGCGTACTCAGGAAACCTTCTGAACTGTTCATGTTCAACATGCTCTCATTCGCAGCAGGAGTCATGCTGACAATATCATTATACCAACTGATACCTAGCAGCATAAAGATTTCATCAGGCCTGTTCGCGGTCCTTGGCCTGACAATAGGAGCAATAACAATGTATTTCATCGACAAGCTCGTGCCTCACCTGCACCACGTGATGGGAGAGCAGGAGCACGGACAGAAGCTTGAGAGGACAGCAATATATCTAATACTTGGCATATTCATGCACAACTTCCCTGAAGGAATGGCAATAGCGACAGGAACAATAAACGGTTTCAACGCAGCGATATCAATAGCCATCGCAATAGCTATACACAACATCGCAGAAGGAATCTGCACCAGCGCGCCATACTATTATACAAACAAGAACAGGCTTAAGGCATTCCTCGTATCCTCAACGACAGCTATACCTGTCTTGGCAGGATTCTATTTCGCACACACTTTGTTCCAGAACATACCTATACAGTTCATAGGAGCGGTGACTGCCGCAACAGCAGGCATAATGATATACATCTCATGCGACGAACTCATACCTACATCATGCAACAAATGCAACACATTCTGGAACCACAGCATGATATTCTCGCTCATGGCAGGAGTCGTGTTCGTCATAATACTAAGCCTGCTGTAAAACAAATTATTAAGCAAAGCGCAAGCTCCAGGATAATATTTAAATACCCTTCAAATTTCCATTCTACCATGGACACAAAACAGCTCAAGAAGAAATACATCGAATTCTTCAAGACAAAAGGGCACGCTGAGATACACTCAAGCCCATTGATACCAGAGCATGATCCAACAGTCCTATTCACGACCGCAGGCATGCATCCTCTTGTACCTTTCCTGATGGGGCAGCCTCACCCGCAGGGCAAAAGATTAGTTGATGTTCAGAAATGCATACGAACACAGGATATTGATGAAGTCGGCGATGAGACTCACACAACATTCTTCGAGATGCTTGGCAACTGGTCACTCGGCGACTATTTCAAGAAAGAAGCAATCACATGGAGCTGGGAATTCCTGACAAGCAAAGAATGGCTTGGCCTTGACAAGAAAAGGCTTGCAGTCACATGCTTTATCGGTGACGCGAACGCACCAAAAGACGATGACGCAGCACAGGTATGGAAAAGCCTCGGAGTGCCTGAAGAAAGAATCGCATTCCTCCCAAAAGCAGATAATTGGTGGGGACCAGCTGGCGAGACAGGACCATGCGGACCAGACACCGAGATGTTCTATTGGAAACGCGATGATAAACCTCCTGTGAAGTTCGACCCTAAAGACAAGAACTGGGTAGAGATATGGAACGATGTGTTCATGCAGTACAACAAGAACAAGGAAGGCAAGTACGAACTCCTAAAAAGCAAGAATGTAGACACTGGCCTTGGAGTAGAAAGAGTCACAATGGCCTTAAACGGAAAGACAAACATATTTGAGATAGACACGTTCGTCCCGATAATAAAAAAGATAGAAGAACTGACAGGCAAGAAGCTGCAAGATGACAACGCAAAATCGTTCAGGATAATAGCAGACCACATAAAGGCAGCCACATTCATACTAGGAGACGAAAGAGGAGTCGTGCCATCCAATGTCGACCAGGGATACATACTGAGAAGGTACATACGAAGAAGCGTCAGGCACCTGAGACTACTTGGAGCTGACTTTGGCCAAACAGACTCAACAGTCGAACTCGCAAAGATCGTCATCAACATATACAAGAATGAGTATCCTATCCTAGAACAGAAAAAACATCTCATATTTGACGAACTTAAGAAAGAACAGGACAGATTCCAGAAGACACTCGATAAAGGAATAAAGGAATTCGAACGAATGGCCCTCGGAATGGCGGACATCGACGCAAAGTCGGCATTCCTATTATACCAGAGCTACGGATTCCCGATAGAGATGATTGAAGAGCTTGCAGCAGAAAAAGAAAGGTCTGTAGACAGGAAAGGATTCGACGAAGAATACAAAAAGCATCAGGAACTCTCACGGGTCGGTGCGGAACAGAAATTCAAAGGCGGACTATCAGAAGCAAGCGAGATAACGATAAAACTCCACACAGCTACACACATACTAAACGAGGCACTAAGGAAAATAGTATCTCCTGACATAAAACAGAAAGGAAGCAACATCACAGCAGAAAGGATGAGATTTGATTTCAACTTTGACAGGAAACTCACACCAGAAGAGGTGAAGAAAGTAGAGGACGAGGTCAACAGGATAATAAAACAGGAAATAGCTATTGTCAAAGAAGAGATGAGCCCGAATGACGCGATAGCGAAAGGCGCGCAGGCAGAATTCGGAACAAGATACCCTGAAAAAGTCTCAGTGTATTCTGTCGGTAACTACTCAAAAGAAATCTGCATGGGGCCTCACGTAGCGAACACAAAAGACATAGGAAAGTTCAAGATAATAAAAGAAGAATCATCCGCAGCAGGAATCAGAAGGATAAAAGCGATAGTTGAGTGAAAAAGCAGCAGTAGATTCGTCCCTTATTCTTGACGAAAACACCACAAAAAACTATTTATAGACACAAAGACCAATAATTTACGTGGGGGCAGTCACTAAAATCTGGATACTAGCAATAATTGCTATTCTTATCTCAGCGACAGCTGCTGCTTTTGATTCTGAACTTGAAATCGAGAAGATAGAGGTCAGTTCTTTAGGCAAGACAATACTCTCAACAAGCAGCGATGACGGCAATATAGATGTAGAACCGGACACAGAACTTCGCGTCAGAGTAACTCTTGAAAACACATATGATGAAGACACGAATAACGACATGACTGATGTCCTTGTCATCGCACAGATAAGAGGCATGAATGACGACGACACGACAGACTACTCAGACAGGCTTGAGATAAGAGCAGAAGGGAAAAGAACTGTAACACTGACGCTCAAAGTGCCTGAAGAGGCAAGCAACTTCCAGAGCTACGACCTTGAAGTCAGCGCAAAAGGATATGACGAAGACGGCAAAATGCACACTGATTCCGCATCATTCGAGCTTGAAGTAGAAAGAGACGAGCACAAGCTGGAGTTCGAGACATTCCAGGTCAGCGACGCAAGATGCGAGGAGAGGCCGACAGTCAGGATAGAACTCGTCAATACAGGAGAGACAGAGGAAGAAGACGTCAAGTTAAGGCTCACAAACCCTGCACTGGGCACGGTTTTCACAGACGAATTCGACCTTGAGAGCATAACAGATTATTCCACAGCAGAATACGAGCTTGATAAGAAGCTTGACATAGAAGGATTGCCTAAAGGAAGGCACACGCTAAAAGCAGAAGTCACGTATGGCGACGGAAAAGTGCTCAGGCAGGAGACAGATTTCTTCGCTGAAGGATGCGGCCAATCATCTGAAGCGTATAAGGATTACAGCTATGATGAAGATGACAGAAGAGTCTTCATCGCCACAGAAAGATACAATAACCCTAAAAGAGACTTGAGTTTCCTCAGCAAGCCAGACGTTCAGCCTATAGAAGTCGACGTGTTCCCTGAATGGGCGCCGAAGCCTCCGAGAGTAGCTGAAGCAAAGGTAAGCATCTTAAGCATATTCGCGCTGCTGTTCGCGAACATAGCCATATTCATATTCATAATACTACTAGTAATGCCACTAATAGAAAAAGAGGATGAAGATGATAAAGGAGAAGAGCTAAATTTTATAAATAAGCCATTATACAAGTGAGCAAGGGATGATATTGTTGAGAGATGAGAAACTAGAGACTATTGTCAAGAGCAGGCAGCAGACTGGACAAGTCAGCGTCGAAAGATTCATAGACGCAGTAAAAGAACTCATAGCACTGGTCTCCACAACAGACGACTTCTCAAGGGCATACGAACTGATAAGATTCTCAATCGATGAATACGATGCTCCTCCTGCATCATACATACAGGCGCTGCATGAAAGAGGGAACGAATATGTGCCTGAAAAAGTGTACAATGCAGTCCAGAAGGCGATACGACACACAAAAACAGAATTCAGGACAATAAACAGGAGACGCGCAGAGAACTCTGACCAAGAATCGAAAAACATCAAAGAATGGCATGATGAACTCAACAATAAAAGCACATACAGGACAACAAAGATGCACAAGGTAAACGGCAACATACCCCTATTCGCACTAAAAGCTATAGTCAGCAGGATTATACAAGACGGGATTTATGACACGATAGAAGACCTTGATGAAGCATTCTCAATAAAAAAGGGCAAAAGGAATGGAATAGTCAAGAAAGCGCTAAAAAAAGGAGACGAGTGCAGCGAATCACTATACTCAGGACTGATAAACATAATCCACGACCATGAAGGACGGAAATATGACAGCATACCGAGAATAAAAGAGCCGATAGCATACGAACCATCAGGCCAGTATGCTCTAGGGCAGACAATCATATTCGATGAATCCATCGGGACAGTCACAAGAAGACTTCCGAAAGACAAGATAGAAGTCAAGATGCTCACTGGAGAGACAAGAAGATACAGAGAAAGGTACACTCACGACAGGCACTACAAGAACGAATGCATATGCCCGTTAGACCTCAAAGTCAATGATATCAAAGATGAAAGTGTTAAAAAATGATACCTGACGAGACCGCAGAAACGCAGATAACACTGCCTGAAACAGAACAGAAAAAAGAGAAGACAATAGAGGACATAGCAAAGGAGCAGTTCAAAGGGCAGAGAGTGTACTCGGATCTTTTCAAATTCTCGATAGATTACATAGCCAGGAGACTCAACTGTAAGGACAACATGACAAAAGTATATGACCTCGTCAGGATAGAGGCACAGACAAATTTCGTCCCGACAGCAGAGATGGTAGAATATTTCTACAAATCAAACAATAAAGATGTACCCATAGAGCTTGATGTCGCAGCAAGGAGAGCAAGACAACGGGTGATGGGAGAGAACGGCGGAAGCCGCAGGTATAGAGATTACACCAGACCAAAACCTGAAACCGAACAGAAAAAAGAGCATGAAACAAAAATTGTCGAGATAAATGATGTCGATACAAAGATACTGTCTATTGAAGATGAGCCGCAGGTGAAAGAACCTGAAAAGACTGTCGTGCCGATAAAGAAAAAGCTTCCTGAGATGATAGACTCCACCAATGAGCAGGAGACCAAGAACACGATAAAGATAATATGCATGCCTAAAATAGAAAAAAAAGAAAAACCTCAGGCACAACAGAATAAAAGAGAGATAAAACCCACTTCACTTGAGCACATAACCAAACCGTATGACGTTAGTTATTCCCTTTTACACAAGATGATATCCGACAAGAGGAAAGAATACAACGCGCCTGAAGGATACATGCCTTTCTTCGCTCTTGAAGCTGTCGTGAAGCACCTAATAAAGGATGGAAAATATGAGACAGTCGAGCAGATAGAAGAAGACCTTATCGAGGCAGAAGTCATGATGAAAGGCGAGATGACAACCTCATTCAACAACAAGGAAAGATGCCCTGAAAGAGTGTATGACTGCATAACTACCTTACTTTATGACGATGACATGGAGAAATTCCCGCATCTAAAGCACTTTGAGTTCTACCAGCCTACGAACAGCTATAACCTAGGACAGGTATTATTGTTCGGCAAATACGCAGGAGTCATCCTCAAGAAACTGCCTGACAATGGCATGCTCGTCAAGTTCAGCGATGGCGAGAAACTGCAATATGTCGAGAAAACCCTGCCTAGCTTAGTAAAACTAAAGAATGTAAAGCAAGATAAAGAATGATTATCTAATCGTACTTCTTATTTACAGGGGAACTGAATAATTCAGCAGCTGCAAGCTTTTCAAGCATAGATACAACAGAATCTTCAAGACAGGTTATGTGCCTGTCAAGCGCCTGTGAATTCTCATCCACAACGCCGCTATGCATCTCCTTGTATCTTACAGTATTGTACTTCTTTATGCCATAATAAAGACAGTCAAAGACCTTATCCGGCAGGTCTAGAAGCTCTTTTCTTCCATTACCTGATTCAAACAAAGTATCAGGCATACGTGCGACATACCTGTGGCTACCAAGGTTCACGACCCTGCCATCTTTTGCAACAAGGCGTATCTCTCCTGACTCTCCGATGCTATTTTCGACAAACATACAAAAAATTAGTCTGAATTCATTTATAAAGGTTACGGAAATGACGCGAATGACCCAAAAAGCAATGCCGCCAAGCGAGCGAGGCATTGGCGCTGAAAGTCGCACCGCCACGTCTGCTCGCTCGTATCGGAAATCTGCGTAATCATCTGAGTACACCATAAATCAGAATACTACTTCTTCAGCTCGCTAAGGCCGTGGCGGTGCTGCTAGAATTCCTTCAATGTCTTCTGCCTGTCAATCATGTCGAGAAGCCTGCTCTGTCTTATGAGCGCAGAGATGTCGAACCCGAACTTCTTCTTAACAAAAGTCTGGGCGTATTTCAGCATCAGCTCCTTTGAACCGAACTCAATTGGCTTGGATTGCACGGATTTCCTTGTCGCTTCACGAACAACCCACAAGCCCAACGGCGCCCAGTACTCATTCGTTATAAATCTCAATGCAAGAACAGAAGACTGACGCTTCATCTTTGATAATTGTTCAAGAATAGCGTGCCTTGCAGCATAATATCCGCCGGCAGTATTGTCCGCATAATCCTTCCTGCCAGCATAGCCTTCAAAGTCTGTCGAGAAACTTGAATTCTCACCGACAACAGTCTCAAACAATTCATAGCTCCAGACATGCGGGAACATAAGAACAAGATAATAATTGCCAAGATAGCCGCCGAAGAAAGAGAGGTAATCCGACGTAGGATGCTTCTTCACATCATCTATCATCTGCTTACCCACTATGTCGTCAACTGCAGTTATGCTCCACCTTGTCGGCACAAGCTTGCGCTCAGTCTTAACTCCAAGGTTCCCGACGCTCAATACTTTAGTGAGGTAATTCTCATCATAATCCTTACGCAACATAGCTATGGCGTCAGACGCTTTCAAGTCGATGTCAGACACGACCTTGTCGACCTTGTGAGGAATCTTGGGGTTCTCTGTTATTCTCGCCTTTTTCAGCCTCACGTTCGGGCCGTGAGGCATAGTGTCCTGGTTGAAATTGATGTTAAAGAAAGGCTTCTTGTTGAGATTCACCTCGACATCAACAGGCTTTGACGCAAGAGAGACTTCCTGCGAAAGCTCAAGGAAACGGTCATTGAAAGAACGCACATTCGCGCTGAAGCTTGAGTTGATGAGACTTGTACGCAGGTCGATTATCTGCTGAATTTGATAATTATCCTTGCTCCATAGAAGAGGAGCATCATGATTCGCGTACTTCTCTGTTGAAAGCAGACCTACATTCACGTCAGGATATCCGTGCCTTCCGATAAATATGTTCGGCGCTGCGCCGAAAAAGTCCTGTTTAGAATTCTGGTTCAATGCCTTCTGGCTAGTTATCTTCGAAGATATAGCGCAGAACTTTCTCCCGCAGAGATTACGGCCCTTGCACTTTATACACTGGACGTTCATGCTAACAAAAAAAGCCTCGCAGGTATAAAAAATATGCACCTCCAGCTTTATCGACAAACAACAAGTTTAAAAAGAAAAACCTCAGGATAAAAAGCAATGGCAAATCCTGTAACACACATATTGGTACCGATGATAATCCTAGAAGTATATAGAAGATATTTCGCAAAAAAGAAGTTCTCCAAATGGTATGTTTTCCTGGCAGGATTCATCGGTCCTGCGCCAGACTACGACTTCATCGCAGGATGGCTGCTGAAAGGAAGCGATTTCACAGGATATCACAGAGGATTGACTCACACGCTATTCATACCTCTGTTACTAACCGCAATAGGACTGCTCATATTTTTCCTAAAGAAAAGTAAGACACTGAAATCTGAAGGGTGGAGAACAACATACAGCATTCTCTTTACGGCGAGCATAGGATTCGCGACGCACACGATGCTTGACGCTATAGACCATCTATACTATTGGTTCTATCCGTTGAAGATAGGAATATCTCTTCCGCCGCTCATAGGGACAAAATTCAGGGTTGCAATACTAGACGGAGCATTGCTGCTTTTCTGGCTGCTATACCAGGAAGACATGCTAAAAGACATAAAGAAATTCCTTCTTAGAATCAAGTTCTGGTAAGAATAATACCCAAGAGCGTTACTTTCAGGGGGATCCTAGAACATAAACCACCCTTGGGCAGGAGCGAGACAATTCAGCATTGTCTCTGGAAATCAGATAGGTAAATAGTAAATATATAAATCTTTCGTTTTGTTGTCACTATCAAGTGACTAAGATTATTACTTATACCTACAATGTAAGTAATCTCCTCGTTAATTTGTTAATTACTAATTAATGGTAAATATTAAATATTTGCGTGACTAAAAAAATAAGCATGGAAGAAATAGACTCCAGACTAATACCTATGCGTAAAGAGCAGGCGCAAATATATTCTCCAGGCAGATATCTCATCTTCACGAAAAACCCTAAAGACCTGACAAAAGCATATTCACAGAATGACATAACAATACGCAAGAGAGACGCTCCTGAACTTTCTGAAAACATGGAACGGATATGGCAGGACAGATACATAAAGAAATTCCCTAACGGAGTAAAACGGGAAGGAAAGTTCCCGGGTATGACAAGACCAATCTCCACAGAAGGAACTCTTGATCTTGAACTTTTTGACTCGGGCTATCTTGACTGGCAGCTCACATTGCCGCAGGGAGATGAGTATGACTCAATGCTTGAGGCAAAATGCATGAGACCGTTCTTCTGCATACATCATATACCGATAACGCTTGACAACAAGATAATCTACGCGCTAAGGTCGAACAACAGGGCATCCTGGGCAGGCAATTACCTGTTCACGCACTCATGGGGCGAAGATATAGACAAGAATTACGCACACGACATCCTGATGAAGAAACTCGTCGAAGGACAAGGAAAAGAGATGTTCGAGCAGGCAAAACAAGGCATGAGACGTGAGATGAATCCTTACGAAGACAACAAGAATCCTGACAAGCCCAACAAGATGCTCGCAGAACTGCTTATGCCTGACGATGTCATAGTTAAATCAGCGAGCTGCCTCACACTCGCAGCGATGCCAAGAGACGTCGGCTACCACCTGTGCTTCACCGCAAGGATAAACTACGAAGCAGGAGAGTTCATCGAGCAAAGAAGGAAGTATCCCTACAACGGGAGGATAACAGAATACTACTCAGAAAATCTAAACGAAGACTTTATGATAAAATTCTTCAAAGAATTCAAGGATAAGATAGCGCTGACAGTCGAACCTGCCCTAATAATGGCCTGCGTGCAGAAGTTCGGCGAGGATTTCCTCTACAAGCTACCTTACGAGATGAAAATAAAAGGAAGAAGAAAATTAAAAGGAATAGCAAAAATAAAACCTAAAAAGAAATCATTTAACCGCTAAGAAAAGCGGCACGAATACCAGCGCAACAATGCTCATCAGCTTAATCAAGATGTTCATTGACGGACCTGCGGTATCCTTGAACGGGTCACCGACAGTGTCTCCGACGACAGCCGCCTTGTGCGCAGCACTGCCTTTTCCACCGAACTTACCGCCTTCAATATACTTCTTAGCATTGTCCCATGCGCCGCCAGCATTAGCCATCATTATTGCCATCATGACTCCAGTGACAAGAGAGCCTGCAAGAACACCTCCCAATGCTTCTGTACCGAGAGTGAACCCTACAACGAGAGGTACAACAACTGCGCTCAGTCCTGGAAGAATCATCCTCTTCAAGGCGCTTTTTGCAGCTATATCGACGCACTTTGAATAATCCGCCTTAGCCTTGCCCTGCATCAATCCCTTTATTGTCCTGAACTGTCGCCTGACTTCTTCAATCATGTCAAACGCAGCCTGGCCGACAGCACGCATAGCCATCGAAGCGAAAAGGAAAGGCATGATGCCACCAATCAGAAGCCCGATGATGACCACAGGGTCAAGCAAAGACATAGAACCGACATTTGCCGCAACAGAATACGCAGCGAACAAAGCCAGCGCAGTCAACGCAGCAGAACCGATAGCAAAACCCTTACCTATAGCTGCAGTCGTGTTGCCCAAAGCGTCAAGGACATCCGTCCTCTTCCTCACAGCTCCGCCAAGACCAGCCATCTCTGTTATGCCGCCAGCATTGTCAGCGACAGGCCCATACGCATCTATAGCAAGACTTATACCTAATGTTGAAAGCATACCAACACCAGCAATAGCAATTCCATAAAGCCCTGCGAAATAATACGAAACATATATCGCGACACAAACCACTAAGACAGGCAAAGCAGTCGAGCGCATGCCGACAGAAAGACCCTGTATCACAGTAGTCCCTGCCCCGGTCTTTGACGCTTCTGCTATGCTTTTCACAGGAGGATAGTTCGAAGAGGTATAATACTCAGTCAGCCATCCTATTATCAAACCCGAGAAGATGCCTGCGACAATCGCGACAAAAACACCCATCTCATCCATGAAATAAGATGTTATGAAATAAGACGCTATGACAACCATCGCTGAACTTGACCAAAGGCCAAGCCTCAAAGCAAGACCTAAGTTCTTCTCTTTCTTGGCCCTTACAAAAAAAGTCCCTAAAATCGATGCCAATGTCCCTGCTGCAGCAACGCAAAGAGGAACCATGACACCATTCTTACCGAACTGCAAAAAGCCAAGAGCCATAGCCGCTATAATAGAGCCAACATAGCTCTCGAAAAGGTCAGCGCCCATGCCAGCGACATCACCGACATTATCACCTACCTGGTCTGCGATGACAGCAGGATTCCTAGGATCATCCTCAGGGATGCCTGCCTCGACCTTGCCTACAAGGTCTGCGCCGACATCAGCAGCCTTAGTATAGATGCCTCCGCCCACTCTTGCGAAGAGCGCGACAGATGACGCACCAAAAGAATAACCGAAGATAATACTAGGGTCACGGAATATAATATAGAGAACAGTCAAACCGAAAAGGCCCAGCCCAACAACACTAAGACCAGATACCATTCCTGAAGAGAACGCGACTTTTAACGCACCAGATAAAGATGTCCTGGCCGCAGCAGTTGTCCTGACATTAGCTATTGTAGCTACGAACATACCGATAAAGCCGGAAAGTATCGAAAGCACAGCTCCAATCACGAAGCATATCATTGTCGGGATGTTTATCAGGTAACCTAGAACAGCAGCCACAACAACAACGAATATCGATATGAAGATGTACTGCCTATGGAGGTAAGCCATAGCACCCTGTCTTATGTAACCAGATATTTCCTGCATCCTTGGAGTGCCGGCATCGC
>CAZLYC010000013.1:0-50481 GCA_964563755.1 uncultured Methanosarcinales archaeon | reverse complement strand
TCCTTTCTTTCCAGTCCAGATTCAGATTGTAGTCATATTTAGCCAGGGACTCTCGTGCATTTCGGCAGATATCAGATATTATTCTTAGTTTTTCAGTTATGCTTGGAATTAATTCGTGTTCGTTTTTTGGTGTCATTGTGTTTGCTGCACAGGACAGTGATTTTATCTTTGATGACAGCTCACGCTTTGCTTTGGTCAGTTCTTTTTTCAGTGAAGATGTGTCTTTCTGCTCAAGAGTCGCTGCAGCGAGCTCGTATTTTATAGAAGATACTCTTGCGACAGAAGGATACAGTAATTCATTGTCTATCTCGCGTATGAATGTGTTAGCTCTTTTCTGTTCGTGGAGCGCAGAGACGATTTCATCTGGAAGTTCTATTTCTCTCTCAAGGTCATATCTTGTGCGTATATGTTCTGTCAGTCCTAGAGGCTCCCTGTTCCTGAACTCTGTCCTGTAGAACCTGTTGACAGCAGCTTCTATAGTGTCTCTGTCGCCCAAGACATTCAGCACAGCGTATTTTCCGTTTCGGTTCGCGACTTCTATCTTGACATCTTTTCCGTTGTCCTGGAGCTCTGCTATTGTGGCTATGTTCTGTTCAGCTATTTTTTTCCATGGCTGTTCCTGTTCTGCGGCGATACGGTAATGCTCTCTGGCCTCTTTTGGCTTTCCCATCCTCTGGTACATCAGTCCTATTACAAAATCTATACCTCTCTCTGCCGACAGGACTCCCCTAAATATTGAGGGGCACAATATGTCAAGCCCTCCGAGAAGCTCGGCATCATCTTTAAAGAACATCCTTAAGTACTGCCTGCCACCCGTCCTCACAGAGTAATAATCTTTTACTCTCATAGAGTAGAAAAAATAGTAATGTATTTATATTTGTATCGTCAGTTATATAGGCATGTCTTCACCCCATCCTGCAAGGAGATTCTCAAGCCCTTTGGGCAGCGGGCCAGGAAGGTTCTTGTCATTAGCTTCCGCGTTATCTGAAGAGCTTAAAGAGGATAAGATAGAATTTCCTTCCTGGAACAGGGATAAGATAAAAGAGATTCATGAGCACGCGAAACATTGCAAGGATGAGAAGCGGCTGATAGGTCCGCTTGAACAGTACGTACGCATGAACTCCAGGATAAGAGAATGCTCTTCTCTTCTGAGCAGGAGATTCGATGATTTTTACATTGTTTTTGTGACAGGAGTCTCTACGGATATAGTTGCGAAACATGACGAAGTACAGCTTGAGACAGGATACGTTCCTACTCAGGATATCTCTTCTGCGAAGATGGGCTTCTCATTCTATTCCGACAGCAATGCTTTCTCTACAAAGCTCATTGAGCTTGAGATGCGTCTTGAGGAGTCTCTTGAGAGGATATGCCCTGCTGATTTTGAAGGTTCGAAGAAAAAGCCAAGGCTCTACATACCGATTGGACCGTTCATAGCAGCAGGCTATGTAAAAGACAAGACGCTAAGGGACGTGATGCTGGAAGATATCTCTGAAGGGCTTAATCTGGTTGATGATGTGAATTCTGGCTTGGAAGCGGAAGGTAAAGGTGTGCTTGGTGATATGCAGAAGTCGAGAAGGCCTTCATTCCAGAATCCTCTTTACAGGTTCAGCGAGTGTTTTTTCGACGGTAAAAAAGCAGAGAGGACATTGCGCCTGCCTGACGGGAAAAACATATCTGATTTCAGGAAGGAGTGCTCTGCGAACACATTCTACACAAGGCTTGTTGCGTCTTACATGTATAAGTCAGTCATCGATATGATCAAGCATCAGGATGAGTTCCTTGTCGTCGCTTCAAAATCTTCATACGCGATGAAGATAATTGAAAGGGCATTGCGGCTTGCAGGCAAGAGACGTCTGGATATTAACATAATGGAAGGCACGTTCATACCTCTCGACGGCGAAGCAAACAGGACAGCAATCAGCAGGATAGGCGGCTATTTCTATGGCCGCGATACTGGGAAAAGGAAGTCTCTTAGTGAAGAGGAATTTTTCGGCAGAGGCAGATGAAAATCAAGATGACTTTGTTTTTGGAGGCGAAGATTTGGTAGTTTTACGTAATTGCTCAGAAGGGTTCAAGATAGCCTGTGAGTTCGACGAGAGCAGGTGCAGTATGGATAGCGGAAAAAGGGATTGCATGGCAGACCTGTTCATGCAGAAGAGCGATGAAGATAGGGCAATATTCACTTTAGACACATTCAATGAGGGTTATGCTGTTCTTGGCATAGAAGGCGAGATATTGAGACTCAGGGAAGCGTCACTCGAGATGTGTCGTCATGACGGCTCTGTCTCTTCATGGCGGTCTCTCACATCGAAGCATCTTCTAGAACCGTTTCCTGTAGGTGACCTGTCGAAGAGGTTCAGGAGGAAAGGGTATCAGTCAAGAGGTTCAGAATATCATCGCAAATGCCCGATATCTCTTCTGTATGTCATGATGGACAAGGAGAAGCTTCCAGGCAGGGTGTGTGATTCGATGATAGCGAAGGCAGGGACGATAAGGCATTCTCTTGCGACAGATGATTGCGCGCATAGCGAATCATTAGAGTCAAAAGTCCCGAGGTCTATGTATTGTGAGAGGGATTTAGAGTACGTCCTGGACATAAACACTCTTGAGCAGTCCAAGCTCGAGGCATTTCTAGATAAGGAGCGCAGTAAGATGAAGCAGTTCTCTCTTGACCTTGCTTCGCTTGACGTAGGTGAACTCGTCCTGAAAGGCAGGGCTGATGCGCTTCTGAGGCTCGGGCCTAATCTTGTCGTGCTGGATTTCAAGAGAGGAGCTTATGGCTTCTATGAGAAGAGATCTAATCGTCTGCAGTTCGGTTCTTATGCTATGGCTGTGGAGCAGCTCCTGCAGGAAAAGTTCTCCGGCAGGATATTGATATCTATGAACAGGGACAGGAACTCTAACATTGGAGCATTCAGCCTTCCAAAGCCACACGTAACGATGATGGAGCGCGGCTCAGGCCTTAAGGACGAGATAAATTTCATGCTCGTTGAGCATTATCTGATAAGGAAGGAACTTCTTGACCACCCTGACAGGTATCTTGCGATACGTGAGCATTACATGACTCATGAGATTAAGAGGGAAGGTAAGCAGACTACGCTGTGCCTCTCTGCTGTAGGCAGCCTTCCTTGCTTCTATCAAGAAAATGGTATGTGCAAGATGATAGCTGATTACGTTTATGAGGGGAAGGACCTAAGAAATCTTCTGATAGATAATGTTGTTTTATAAATCAAGAGTTACCCGGCGGTAAAAGTTTAAATATTACATGTTGATTATTTTTGTCTGTTGAGTGTATTAGGTGTTGGGCGTGTCTGTCTTTTTCTAAGCAGAAGCGCTACAAAGGTGCAATATGAGAGACAAGATTAAGAAGAGAAGGCAGTCGCTTGCAAGGTCAAGATATAGTCCTGACAATAATAGGGTGGATGCCAGGAGATGCAAGGATTTCATGCTCACTGTTTTCAATGATTGCGCTTCAGATAAGTTAGTATCTGATCTGGAACGCGTAGTCGAAGCCACTGACCATCTTGTCGGTCAGGGATTGAGGAAGGAGCTTTTCTCATCTATCAACATGGATAAGTACGGGAAGATTGCGCGCATCGTTCCCGGAAGCTATGATTATATCCTTATCGAAGGCACGACAGTCAAGGTAAAGAGGACTGACAAGTATCGAGCATGGCACGCAGCTCTTTGCGATGGCGACAGGATGTTCCTGACTGTGAAGGACAGCAGTCCTGACAAGGTGGATTACCGCGATTACCTGCATGAGATAGGCCACGGGATGATGAGCAGGATGGATTCTGATTATGTGCTCGGCTTCAGGAAGCTTTACAATTCATTGCTCGACGAGTTCATAGACCTTGTAAGGTCTGGCACGAAACCAGTGGAAGCTGCTGAAAGCATATGTTCATGGAATTTCTTCATCGAGAAATACGAGCCTGACACTGACGGGCTCATATGCTGGAAGGGTTTTGTGGGCAGGAATTCCGCATACGATGAGGACCTGGCGAATGTTTATTCAAGCAACAAGAGCGTGAAAAGGCCTGTGCTTGCATACCGCATATTGACTGATTTTGATGAGGCTTTCGCAGAGACTTTCGCATATTATTTCAGGCTTAAGAGAAGACCAGAACCTTACAGTTTTGTTCCTGGTGATTTCCTGGCGAACAAGTCTGAGAAGCTGTACTCTTTCTGTAAGGAGAATATGGAAGGAATAATAGGATCTGCTCAGCTGAGCAACAGGGTGGAGAGCAGGCTCGGCCAGTGAGCCAGCGATATTCTTTTCTGTTCAAGTCATAACTTTTATAAACAAAACTCCATTTTCTGCCGTCTATAAAAATGGGTGCTAAAAAGGGTGCTAGGCATAAGAAATCTGGTGTGGAGTCTCATTTAGAGTCTGCTTTCTACAAAAAACTGACAAGGCGTGATTTTCTTAAGAAGGCCGTCCTTGGCGCAGCTGGTTTGGGTCTTGGTGCTTATGCGCTCAACAGGACACTTTTTTACAAAGGTAGCCATGAAGCTGTAGCATCATCAAGCATTTTCAAGGGTGATGCTCCAAAAGAACCTTGGAAGTGGTCAAAGGAAGCCTATCATTACATGAATTTCGGCAAGGACGTGCAGTGCCTTCTCTGCCCTAATCATTGCAGGCTATCTCCAGGAGACAGGGGCCGCTGCAGGGACCGCGTGAATATCGACGGGAAGCTCTATTCGCTTGTTTATGGTAATCCCTGCTCTGTGAACGTCGACCCTATTGAGAAGAAACCGTTGTTTCATTTCCTGCCATCAACAAAAGTTTTCTCGCTCGGCACTGCTGGCTGTAATTTCCGCTGCCTGAACTGCCAGAACTGGCAGATATCACAATTCAAGCCAGAGGATACAAAAAACACAGAGATGTTCCCTGATGCGGTTGTCAGTAACGCTTTGGCATCAGGTTCAAGATCAGTCGCTTATACTTATTCAGAGCCGAATGTCGCTTTCGAGTACAATTTCGACAATGCTAAGCTTGCGAAGCAGAATGGATTGAGGAACGTCTGGGTAAGCAACGGTTACATAAACCCTGAACCGTTCTCAGAGCTTGCAGAGCATCTTGATGCTGCGTGTATAAACCTTAAGAGTTTCTCGAATGACAATTACAATAAGCTGAATGCAGGAGCGCTAAAACCAGTTCTCAATACGATAAAACTATCTGTAGAGAAAAAAGTATGGACAGAGGTAGTATGTCTTATTGTGCCGACATGGACGGACAATCTGGATATGTTGAAAGAAGGTGCAGAATGGATTTACAAGAATATCGGGCCCGAATATCCGATACATTATATCCGGTTTCATCCTCAGCATAAGCTGACAGGATTGCCTCCCACACCTGTGTCGGTGATGGAGAAAGCAAGAGAGATAGCGATGGATGTAGGGATGAAGTATGTCTATATCGGAAACGTGCCTGGTCATACTGCTGAAAGCACTTATTGTCCTAAGTGCGGCAAAGTGGTCATATCCAGGAGGGGATACTCAACCGACCTATCGAATTTTGACTCTGGGGCATGCAAGTCGTGCGGTGAGAAGATTTCTGGAGTGTGGAGCTGATGAGAAAATCCGAGCAGAAAAAGAAAGAGTTCACTAAAGATTACCTATTCTACATAATTATGGGTGTGCTTTTTGTTTTTGTAATTGTGCTAGCAATCATTTCCTTGTTTCATCTGAAGGAAGGCTCTGCCCCGCCGCTTGAAACTATCATGGAGATAGTCAGGCAGCCTTCTGTCGCAGACCAGTTCTATCCAGGAAATCCAAAAAACCTGAAGATGATTGTCGATTCTTTCTTGTCGAATGCGGAAGATAAGAAGCTTGGAGATGTCAAGGCATTGATTGTGCCTCACGCAGGATATGTCTATTCAGGACAGGTAGCTGCGAATGGTTTCAAGCAGCTTGATTCGAAGAAAGACAAGATAAAAAAAGTTTTCATCATTGGCAGTTCTCATGCTAGGACTGCGTGGTACACAGGAGTCGAGGTTACAAACTACACCCAGTACTTGACGCCTCTTGGTAAAGTCAAGGTCTCTCAAATATCAACAGAGCTCGCAGCTAAGACTCATTTCAGCTATAATCCTCCTGCAGAAGATTCTCACATAATCGAGGTTGAGCTCCCTTTTCTCCAGAGGATTCTGGGAGATGATTTTGAGGTGATTCCACTTACTGTTGGCGGAGTAGATGAGGGCATAATCAATGATGTAGCTAAAGATATAAGCAATTATCTTGATGACTCTTCAATCGTGGTCGTATCTAGCGACCTGTCTCACTATCATCCTTATGATGATGCTGTCAAGCTTGATACTGCATGCATAAATCAGATTGAGGCACAGAGCTTCTCAGGTACAATAGGGTGCGAGGCCTGCGGAAGAGATCCAATACTTATACTTCTCAGGATTGCGGAAATGCGTGGCTGGAAAGCGAAAATAATCGATTACAAGAATTCTGGCGACACGTCCGGAGACAAATCATCTGTTGTAGGCTATTCTGCGATTGTTTTCTACGCGACAGAAGAACAGTCAGAAACAGAAGTGGTGAATAAGGCAGAGCAGGATTTCTTGCTCAAGCTTGCACGCGCAACTGTTGAGAGCTATGTGAATGACAGCAAGATTCCAAGCGCAGATAACCTCGAACTGACTCAGATTATGAAAGAGAGTCGCGGCTGTTTCGTAACCCTTAACGAGAACGGTGCTCTGCGCGGTTGCATTGGCGACATAATACCTGAGCGTCCACTCTATGACTGCATAATAGGAAACGCTGTCAATGCTGCAGTGAATGATCCCAGGTTTCCTCCAGTATCTATTGACGAGCTTTCTTCGCTTGATATAGAGATTAGTGTCCTTACGCTGCCGTATGAACTGGATTATTCTTCACCAGATGACTTGCTTTCCAAGCTCAGGCCAAATATTGATAGCGTTGTATTGAGGTCCGGTTTCCGTTCTTCTACATTCCTTCCGCAAGTCTGGGAGATGTTTGATTCTAAAGAGAATTTCCTTGTTGCGTTATGCAGGAAGCAGGGCAGTCCTGATGATTGCTGGAAGAATGCTAAAGTATTGGTTTATCAGGCTCAGGTGTTTCATGAGCAGAAGTGATTAGAGTTTCTGTATTATTCCCCTTGCCGCGATTATTCCTGTCGCTGCTGCGCCGACTATGTTTCCTGCAACACCCGCGCCGTCTCCTGCAATGAACAGATTCTTTATCGTCTTTGTCTCAAGGTTTCTGTCTGTCACGACTTTTGAGCTGCGCAGCTTTATCTCTGGCGCGTAAAGTAATGTGTTGTCTGAATTGAGACCTGGCAGGACCTTGTCAAGCTGCTCTAGCCCCTCCTTTATGTTCTTGACTACCCTGTGCGGAAGTGCCATGGATATGTCTCCCGGGACTGCTTCCTTGAGTGTTGGTGTTATGAAGCTCTTGTTTATCCTTGCGGTTGTGCTCCTGCGTCCATTCTTCAGGTCGGCAAGCCTTTGAACTATCGGCAAGCCGCCCCCTATAGTTGTAGCCAGAAGAGCTATAGCTTTTCCATATAGTATTGTGTTCTCTACAGGTTCTGTGAGATTTATCTCTGTGACAAATGCGAAGTTGCTGTTGTCGCTCTTGTGGTCTGAATTTGAGTGTCCGTTGACGCATACGAATCCTTCATATTCTTCTGTGGCCACCATGCCGTTCGGACATGGGCAGAATGTCCTTATCGGGTCGTCGAATGTCTTTGTATGCATCCTGAATATGGTCTCGTACATAGCGTCTGAGAACCTCTTGAGTATTATGCTAGGGAACTCGACCCTGACTCCGACCTCTACTTTCTCGAATGAAAACATTATTTTGTATTTGGCGCAGAGTTGCTGTAGCCATCTTGCGTTGTATCTTCCAGGTGCGAGCAGGACTATCTTTCCTTTGATATGTTCGCCAGTGGTCAGCTTTACGCCCGTGCATAGTCCGTCTTGGTTGATTATGTCTTCTACTTCTGTCTCTGTTAGCATCTCGGTGCCGTTCTTGACTATGTAATCGCTGAAGCTCTTTATTATGCTCGGCAGGATGTCACTTCCGACATGCCTTGTCTTCCTCACGAACAGCTGTATGCCATGCTTCTTGCATTCGTCGACAAGCGCCTGGACCTCATCCTTGTTCCGCGGATAGTAAGGAGAATTTACTCCGAAATCAGTGAATATCTTATCTACGTAATCAAGGTATGTCTGGTATTCTGATGCTGTGTACAGGTGAAACATCTTCTCATGGCTCAATACTGGTGTGAAGTGCAGTTTCCCATCCGAGAAAGTTCCTGCTCCGCCTACTCCGCACATGACCTCGTTTTTCTTCCTTGTCTCTATACTCTTTCCTTTCTCCAATATAATTACATTAATCCTGTTGTCGGGATGCGCGAGGTTGTGTTGCACGATTTCGTATGCGGCGAAAAGTCCTGCCGGCCCTGCTCCTACTATTATCAAATCATACTCTTTAGAATTAAGGGATGACATCTCCTTACCTTTATCGACCTTTTTTTCTCCAGCACTAATCACTTTTTTGCCTCTTAAAAAACTGCCCTCTTTTCATTCCAGAAAGAAATCAGTCTGTATTTAATATTTGCGTTACAACCGTATACGGACAATGTTGCGCAGTATAACAGATAAGCGCTAAAAAAGAAGTTACGCTTTAAAATCCTTCTTCACTGCCTTCTCGCTTATGATTGCAGAGTTTCCTGTCGGGTCCTCTATAGAAATCTGTATTGACTCCTGCCCCCACATGACTCTGTTGAGCTTCTTTATCATGCTTCTTGCTTTGTCTTTGAGCTCTTCGTCCTCTTCGTCGTCCTTGAGCTTCTCTATCTGTTCTTTCATCCTTGTGAGGACTCCTTCGACATTTGAGACAAAGCCGTTCGCTGCAGCGCCTGGCTCTATTGAACCTATCCTTGCTATCTTTATTACGCCTTCAGATGACCTTACTACGCGTATCTTCATGTCTTCTTCGGATGTGACATCAAGAGTGTATTTTGCGCCAGGTTTATGGTCTGCGCATTCTACATCTGATTTGAGATACTTGCAGTTTGAGCATTGCATTGAGAAGAGATAAGTTTTTCCAAAATAAGGGATTTCCATTTCCTCCTCGAGAAGTGTAAGGTTAGGAGTGTGACAGAATGGGCACATCTCTCCTTCCAGCTTGTTTGGTTGTTCCATATGAAGTCAATATGCTGGAAAAGTTTAAAAAACTTTTGAAAGGAGAATATATCTTAATCTATTTCTTGAAGATAACATGAAGAAATAACGAAAAAATCAAAAATTGAAAAGATTTACAGGTCGTCTTCTGTCTGTGTGACTCCGCCGCCGTTCAGGTCTTCTGGTTGCATGTCGGATTCCCTGTGTATCTTTGCGAATGAAGGAGTGAGTGCTATCCAGTCATCGCCGAATCCTGCGATGTCTCCCTCTACTGCTTCGCATGTCTTCTTGAGCTTGTTTATCGCTCTCTTGAGTTCGACAAGGTCTTTATCCTTGAGCGGTCTTATGTTGACGAGGCTTATTGTGTAGCCTTCTCTTAGAGTGTCAAGTATTGGTTTTATGTCTCCGAATTCTTCGATGACAAAAGGCCTGACTGTTATCTTCTCTTTGACTTGTGGCGCTGTTCCTTCCGGAGGAATCTCGACATAGCCTGTTTCACCTTCACCAGGCAACTCAAAATCGTCAGAACCAGTAAGTTTTTGTCTTATTTTATTGAAAAGTTTCTTCATGGGACCCTGCCTCCTATTTTTTATTGGAAAATAAAGCGGTCAACCTCTTAAAAGACCTTTAATATGATGAGATAGCCGTTATTAAACTATTTAAAACTTTCGTTTTGTTTGCCTGTTGTTAGCATTCTGCAATAATTACTATTTTTCCGATAATGTAAAAACATGTCAGGTCATCAGATTGAATGAATCATGCAAGGTTATCTTATACGGTCTATAAACCTATTTTAAAAACAAAACCTTTTTATATAACTGCAATTTCAGATTTAACAAGTATTAAGGATTTTATTACGTGGAGTTATAGTTTGATACAAAGGTGTTTTTATGGCAAGGCGAAAGGGTGGATTCAGAAGGCGCTCAAGGGGCAAGTTGCAGAAAGAGCGAACATCAAAAGGCAAGATAAGTCTTAAGTCATTTTTGCAGCCTCTCAATGTCGGCGATAAGGTCAGGTTATGTGCCGAGTCAGCTTACCAGCGCGGGATGTATTGCTTGAGATACCACAACAAGATTGGTGTCGTCAAGGGAAAGCAGGGAACCTGCTACAATGTTGCTATCTATGATCATAGGTTGGAGAAGGTATTGATTGTCCATCCTGTGCATCTCAAGAAAGTTGAATAAGAAGGAAAGAACAAAATGACAAAGCCTCAGACATTAAGCGAATCTCCTATCACGATGGCAGAGCTCAAGGAGGAGCTCAAGAAGATAAAGGAGAGGGACAATGCCTTGAACTTCAGGGCAGAGAAGACGCAGGAGTATCTCGATAATTTCGTAACCCTGGACGATAAGTCCGCAAAAGAGTTGTACAAAAAGATAGACGAGCTTCAGATACCAAGGATGAGGCCCGAACACATTGTCAAGCTGGTGGACATATTGCCTGCCACGCCAGATGAGGTGAAGCTGGTCCTTCAGGGATACACAATAACAGTAACTAAAGAGAACATGAAAAGGGTTTCAGATGTCATACAGGAATTCACAAAGAAATAATAACGTTCATTCAGGAGAATCAAGATGGAACAGCAGCCAATGCAGAAGGAGAAAGAAGATAGCGCAATCGTGCTTGACTTCCTTTGTAACGGGTATCCTTTTGACAGTAGGCCGAGCCATCTGAAGACTCCGATAGTCCAGGCGATAGGCAAGAAAAGATTCACGCTTCTCGAATTGTGTCCTAAGAAAGGCATATTGCTGCAGCCAAGCCAGGAAGTTTATATTGGCGAAGGCAAGAGGGATCAGATACATCATATACTTGGCAGGCTTCCGTATGATAAGCTTACTAACACAGGAATTTCTACTCTTGAACTTATCTTGAAGGATTTGATAAGAGCTAAAGAAGCGTACTTTGTCGATTTTTTCAACAAGGCACAGCCGATAACTATCAGGATGCACCAGCTTGAGCTTCTTCCAGGACTTGGCAAGAAGCACATGACTGCGATAATTGAAGGCAGAGATACTCAGCCGTTCACGTCTTTTGATGACCTGAAGGCAAGAGTGAAACTCATGCCAGACCCTGAGAAGATAATCACAAGACGTATCATTCTAGAGCTCGAAGGCAAAGAGAAGCACAGGATATTCACTGATTAAGTTCTATTTTGTCTAGCTGCAATTATAGCACCGTCACCGCCCTGGCGAGTTTTCGAAAATAACCTTGTAATGTACTGTGTACTCAGACCAATAATCTGTTTTACTATAGGAACGAGCGGCCGTGACGGTGCGCAATGAAAATGCCGCGCTCGCATTGCTTCTAGATGTGTTGTTGTTCGCCCAACTGCAATGATTCTATAAAGGTTATCTGTCGCTCGCTAGGCGGCATTTTTTGATTATAGTAAATCTTTTATATCACTTCTCAAGCAAGGCATGCATTTGGTGTGGAGGTGTTTTCAATGACTAAGTTTGTCTACAGTTTTGAGGAAGGAAACAAGAGTATGAAGGATATTCTTGGCGGAAAAGGGGCCAATCTTGCTGAGATGAGCAGCATCGGGATTCCAGTTCCACCGGGCTTTACGATTTCTACTGAAGTCTGTGAGTTGTATTATAAGAATGATAAGAAATATCCTGTTGAAGTCACAAAGCAGATTGATGAGAATCTTGCTCTGCTTGAGAAGAAGATAGGCAAGAAGCTTGGCGCAAAAGATGACCCTCTTCTTGTTTCTGTAAGGTCTGGCGCGGCTGCGTCAATGCCTGGCATGATGGATACTATTCTTAACCTAGGTCTAAATGATGATTCTGTGGTTGGCATTGCGAAGAAGACAGGAAACGAGAGGTTTGCCTGGGATGCTTATAGGAGATTTATTCAGATGTTTGGTGACGTTGTTCTTGAAGTCGAGCATCACGTGTTTGAAGAGATTCTTGAGAGAGCGAAAGAGACTAAGGGTGTTGAGTATGATTCAGAGCTTGATGCTGATGACCTAAAAGAGGTTGTGAAGAAATACAAGCAGGCAGTGAAAGCTGCGAAGGGTAAGGATTTTCCTTCAGACCCAAGAGTTCAGCTGCAGATGGCGATTGATGCTGTTTTCAATTCGTGGAACAATGAGCGTGCTATTCTTTACAGGCAGCTCAATGACATAAAAGGATTGAGAGGCACAGCAGTGAACATTCAGTCGATGGTCTTTGGTAATATGGGCGAGACTTCCGGTACTGGAGTCTGCTTTAGCAGGAACCCCGCGACTGGTGAGAATAAGTTCTATGGAGAGTTCCTCATGAACGCGCAGGGTGAGGATGTTGTTGCAGGAATCAGGACTCCTAAGGAGATTTCTGAACTTGGTAAAATCATGCCTGCTGCTTACAAGGAACTGCTTGAGATAAGGTCAAAACTTGAGAAGCATTACAAGGATATGCAGGATATGGAGTTCACAATTCAAGAAAGTAGGCTTTTTATGCTGCAGACAAGGAATGGCAAGAGGACTGCGCATTCTGCTGTAACGATTGCCGTCGATATGGTAAAAGAAGGTCTCATAACAAAAGAAGAGGCCATTCTAAGGGTGAATCCTAATCAGCTTGACCAGCTATTACATAAGCAGATTGATGAGCTTGCGAAGTCAAAGGCGATGAAGATTGCAAAAGGTCTTCCTGCGTCACCTGGCGCTGCTGTCGGTGAGATTGTCTTTGATGCTCATGAGGCAGATGTTCTTGCAAGAGAGGGAAGAAAAGTTGTTCTTGTGAGGACTGAGACAAGTCCAGAGGACCTTATCGGCATGAATGCTGCTCAGGGTATCCTCACTGCAAGAGGTGGAATGACTTCTCACGCTGCTGTTGTCGCAAGAGGCATGGGCAAGTGCTGTGTCTCTGGATGCGGTGACGTAAAGATAGACGAGAAGAAGGGCGAGATGGTTGTTGCTGACCTAAAGCTCAAGAAAGGTGACTACATAACTCTTGATGGTTCTGAAGGTATTGTCTATAAGGGCAGTCTTCCTTTGAAAGATCCTGAGCTCGTCGGTGATTTTGGCGTCTTGATGGAATGGGCTGATAAAGTTAGGAAGCTTAAGGTCAGGACAAATGCAGACATACCAAGAGACGCGACAGTAGCAAGAAAATTCGGCGCAGAAGGGATTGGTCTTTGCAGGACAGAGCATATGTTCTTCGAAGGTGTGAGAATCAGAGCTATGCGCGAGATGATTCTTGCTGACAGCCTTGAAGGGAGGAAAAAAGCTTTGTCAAAGCTCCTTCCGATGCAGAGGGATGATTTCAAGGGTTTGTTTACTGTGATGAAAGGTCTGCCTGTGACAATAAGGCTTCTTGACCCTCCGCTGCACGAGTTCCTGCCTAATGATGCTGCAGAGATAAGCGCTATTGCAAAAGAGCTCGGTGTGAGTGAACAGAGGATACACGAGAAGATTGACGAGCTTCACGAGCTTAACCCTATGCTTGGTCACAGGGGTTGCAGGCTTGGGATAACCTATCCTGAGATAACTGAGATGCAGACTCGTGCGATATTCGAAGCTGCTGTCGAGGTATCAAAGGCAGGTCAGGAGATTGTCCCTGAAGTCATGATTCCTCTTGTAGGGAACATAACTGAGTTCAGGCATCAGAAGGAAATCGTGATAAAGACTGCCGATGCTGTGCTAAAAGAGAAGAATGTCAAGCTAAAATATCTCGTAGGGACTATGATTGAAGTTCCAAGAGGAGCTTTGACTGCTGATGAGATTGCTGTCGAGGCAGAGTTTTTCTCGTTCGGCACTAATGACCTTACGCAGATGACTCTTGGTTTTAGCAGGGATGATGTAGGGAAGTTCGTACCTATCTATATCCAGCACGGTATTCTTGATAAGGATCCGTTCCAGGTGCTTGACCGCATTGGCGTTGGCCAGTTGATGAAGCTTGCTATTGAGAAAGGCAGGAAGTCAAGGCCAAACATAAAACTAGGTATCTGCGGTGAGCACGGTGGCGAGCCAAGCAGCGTCGAGTTCTGTCATAGCATAGGGCTTGATTATGTGAGCTGCTCTCCATTCAGGGTGCCAATAGCAAAGCTTGCCGCTGCGCATGCAGCGATTAAGGAGAAAGCAAAATGATTTTTTATATTTTTTATTCTTGATATGTTTTTTATTTTTTTAATTATATCTTAATCGAGTTCTTACAAGTCCATCCTCGCAGACCAGCATTCTGTAAGGTCTATTCCTGCGACGTGTGGCTTGCCTATCTTTTCCATATTCTTTTCTATGGAGAGCAGTAGCCCGTTCCAGTACATATCAAGTCCTGGCCTGTTTATCTGTGAGCACAGGTCTCCGAGTATTGCGTATCTTGCGCCGGGCCCACGTCTTCCGACGAATTCTTTCATAACATGAGGAAACTCATTCTGGCATTCATCTCGTATTGTGTATCCTGTGAAGCTCATTCCTTGTTCTTCTCTTGGTGAAAGAAGTACAAAAGGCGCTTTTGTCGGCAGGTATACGCTTGCCCTGTATGCTTCCATCTTCTCTTTTGTCTGTGTGCTCTTTGTCAACGCGGACTTGTCTGCATAGCGCGGGTCACGTTGTATCTGTGATTTAAGCAGCTCTTCAAATGGCAATAGGAATTCCTGCTCGCTGTATGCTCGTACATATGATGTGTAAGCTGCGAGGAGGTCTTCTTCTTTTATGATATTCTTTGGCAGTCCTGATTTTATGAGGGTTATGTGTTCTTCAAGAGTGTCTTTGCCTAGGTTTCCGCTGCCTGGCCTCGCGAATCCTCCTCGTCCGAAGACAAAGCTCTCGAATGCTGCCATCGCAAGGCTTGTCTTTCCTGTCTGTTTGCCTCCTATTATGTAGACAAGCTTTATGTCTGTATCGAGAAGTATGTCAAGTGCGAGGAGCTGCCTGATGTCTAGTTTCTGCCTTGGTTTCCATATGTGCTCTATGTTCTTTGCTATGCCTTCAAGGTCTATGCGTTCGAATCTCCTGCTGTGGTATTTCATCCTGTATGCCCTGACTTTAGGCTGGTTTTCATTATTCTCAGGAGGTTCTGTTAATATCAGGAATTGGTTAGGTATAGGATTAGCATCTGTCGCTTTACTATACTTGTCTATAGGTATGTACTTTATGACTTGCGGATTGAAGTCATTGTCATCCTTTTTCATGACCTCATGCGACTCGATAGCGGATAGTTCATCGAACAGTTCAGGTTGTACTGTCTTGTTGACCTCGACGAGAAAACGGTCGTATACCTCGCGTGGATCAAGATTCTTGTATCGAGGGACTGAGTGTGCTATCTCATTGAGTGTGAGTTCTGCCTTGACTGAGTTTATGACTGCCTGGACTTCAATTCCGCGGCATTCGTCAGAAAGAGAACCTGTCGCGTTTCCGGATTCTTTGCTAATCTGTCTCGCTACAGACTGCACTATTGATGCTACATCATCCCCTGGTGCTTCCACGAATTTTATGTCGACGTTGTTTTCAAGGCAGTTTATCTTGCCGAAGCTCAATGCTTTCTTGTTTATGAAACTGTTGAGGTCTTCTGCGCTTTTCTCGAAAACTTCTGAAAGTTCTTCAGAATATCCTGGCAAGTTCCTGAACTCCTTCCTTGTCGCAGCAGTGCAATAATGTCTAGGTATTATTATCAGGTTCTTCCTGTCGTCACTCTCCTGTCCTTCTTTTGTATGTGTCGGAGGCTGGGCGAATATGTTTGTGCCTCTGCAGAAGAATGCGTCGGGTGTAGGCAGGATTATCTTGGCGTAATCTTCGATAGTCATAGTCCTACGAGCCTCCGCCTGAGCTTCTTGTATTCTGTCTCGATTATGCGTATTGTCTGTCTTGTGAAATTTATGTCTTCAGGGGATTTTATGTAAAGTTTTTCCTCTTCACTGGAGAGGGTATCCTGCCTCACAGTATCGCGTATTATGTATCCTATATCGCGCACTTTGTTCGGAAAATTGACTGTGTCTATGTATGGTTGAAGAGAATTTCTTATGTGGTGGTAGAAGCCGCTGTCGGTTTTTGTCTCCATCTTGGAAAGTATCCTTTTTGATTCTGCAAGCTCCTGCGGCACTATGCATGCGAGTGAGACATCTGTCTCTATGTTGTTTATTATGCCCTCTATGCCTTCAGAACAGAGTATTATTTCGTATACCTGGCTCTTCCTTTCGTCAAGCCTTTCAGATATCTTGTATGTGTTTCCGACTTTTATGAAAGTTGTAGCGGTCAGGATGTATCTTTCGACGCTGTTACGGAGGTTTCGCTTGAGTTTCTCCTCCATATATCCAAGAGAATGTACTTTGACTCTTCCTTCCTCACGCCCTGACTTGCTCATATGAGAACTGCTGATGAAAGTTTTATTTAAAGGTTGTTTAGTGACACCACAGAGACAAAAATAACAATAAGTGTCAATGACTCCCCGTGAGCTTCAAAGAACACACAAGATACCTGATGCAGTTCGGCGAACAACAACAAAAGAACAGTCCATGCGAGCGAGTCATTGACACGAGAACAAGTTAAAAGAACAGGAACGCCACGCTCGCATGAATGTAAAGACGGCTCCTGTCTGCCAAACTGCGAGGTCTTTTGATTCTATTGCCGATGCTCGCTTGGTGGCGTTCCTTGTTGTGTTTCAAATTCAAAAAATATTTAAACCAAGCTCGGTAGTTGTCTATTATAATATAGGGGTGGTATTGTGGTAAAGATTGGCATAATCGGTGGTTCTGGACTTGATAATCCGGACATTCTCAAAGACGCTAAAGACATTGTTGTTAAAACAAAGTTTGGTGAGCCAAGTTCTACTCTAAAAGTCGGCAAGATTTCTGGCGTGGATGTTGTTCTTCTTGCAAGGCATGGCCGCGAGCATACCCTTCCTCCAACTCAAGTTAATTTCAGGGCTAACATCCAGGCATTAAAAGACGCAGGGTGCACGCATATTCTTGCTACAACTGCAGTAGGCAGCTTGAAGCAGGAGATTGGAAGGGGAGATTTTGTCATACTTGACCAGTTCATTGATTTTACCAAGCAGAGGAAGATGACGTTTCATGAGTCATTCGCGCCCCATAAGCCAGTGCACACTCCTATGGCAGATCCGTTCGACAAGAATCTGCGGAAAGTGCTGAATGATACCTGCAAGGAACTTAAGCTCAAGCATCATGAGAAAGGCACTGTTGTCACAATCGAAGGTCCAAGATTCTCGACACGTGCAGAGTCGCACATGTTCAGGGGCTGGAAAGCAGATGTGATTAACATGTCTATTGCAACAGAGGCAGCTCTTGCTAATGAAGCAGGTGTTCCTTATGCTGCTGTTGCCATGTCGACGGACTATGATTGCTGGAAAGAGGACGAAGCTCCGGTCACGTGGGACGATATACTAAAGATTTTTGGGCAGAATGTAGAGAAAGTCACAAATCTGTTGGTAAAATCAATACCTAAAATCAAATGAGGTGCTAAGATGGATTCTATAAAATCAAAGATTAGGACAATTCCGCATTTTCCTAAGCAAGGCATAATGTTTCGTGACATAACAACTTTACTAAAGGACGCTCAGGGTTTCAGGAAAGTGATTGATGAGTTTGTCCAGCGTTATACTGATGTTTCTATAGATGTTATTGTCGGTCTTGAAGCAAGAGGTTTCATTCTCGGTGGTGCGATTGCCCACCAGCTCGGCAAAGGATTCGTTCCGATAAGGAAAGCAGGCAAGCTGCCGCATAAGACTGTGAGCCACGAATATTCTCTTGAGTATGGCAAGGACAAGATAGAAGTGCATCAGGATGCGATAAATAAGGGTGACAAAGTTCTAATTGTAGATGATCTACTTGCGAGCGGGGGTACCAGTCTCGCTGCAGCAGCACTAATAGAAAAATTAGGTGGAGTTGTAGTTGAGATGGCGTTCATAGTTGATTTACCAGAAGTCGGCGGAAGGAAGAGGCTGGAAGAAAAAGGTTACAAATTCTTTTCACTTGTAGAATTCGAGGGAGAATAGTTATTTAGTGTGGCTGAGCGAAGCGAATGCCGTACCTTTTGCATCAAAGCTTTAGTTAAAGCTTTGTTTTATAGATGATCCAGTTCTGTCTTCACTTCATGCACTCCCCATTTGCCGAATGCTGCCTGGTAGACCAAGACTTCTGCGGCGATTGAGAGTATAAGTATCAGTATTATTGCTAGTGTCTCAGCGTATACTCTCATGTATGCTATGCTTATGACTATGTACGCGTAGAATAAGAGTCTTGTGAATATTATCAGGAACAATGTGTACTTGTCTATCTGGAATATGTGTACTGGCTTGTGCTTTGCCCATCTAAGCATTGAAGCGAATAGTATCACTATTGCCCATAGTATGAATATCTCTTCTGATTTTGTGAGTCCGAATAGGCTTTCTGCGAGGTTTACAAGACTGAACATGACAAGCATCGCGAGGTATGCGAATGCTGGGAGCAAAAGGTAGAATTCTGTCCTTGTTGCCTTGTTTATCATGTCATTGTCTGTCCTTGTGAAGTACCTGAACAGGAAGCTGAATATGAATGTGACGAACATCCATCCTATGAAGTTATTCGCAGGCACTCCGAACCAGCCGTCTGTAGCGCCATAGCCTATCCATGCCCAGAGTCCCTGCCTTTCAGCCACGACATCAAGAGTCAGGTCTATGATTACGACGAGTAGTGCGTCAAGGAATGGTCTTGTCAGGGTCTTGAGTTTTATCATATCTGTCAGCTGCATGGATGTATAGATTAGTACAGACCATGCGAGAGCGACAAAAAGAGGGGTTTTCCAGATGAACAGGTTGAATCCTACATTGTAGACGTAGCTTCCTATATCTCCTGTGGATATGGCTATGTTCACGTTCTCAAATATGAGCGCATAGATGAACGCAAGTATGAGAAGCAATATCTTGTGCCTGTTGTTCTGGAAGTGACGCAGAGCGTCAACTAGTGCAAGAGAGAACAGTATCAACATCGCTATTTCTATCGCTCC
The DNA here is from genome assembly GCA_964563755.1 of uncultured Methanosarcinales archaeon. Lineage (GTDB taxonomy): Archaea > Nanobdellota > Nanobdellia > Woesearchaeales > UBA11576 > JABMQF01. Next base: position 31,398 of record CAZLYC010000013.1, on the reverse strand, counting down.
GAATATCATATCTGGCATAATAGAACGTCTATTTATAAAGCTTTTTTAGTTTTCCGAAGTTGTAAATTTCATCCGCGATGATATATATGTCAAAATTTCTGAGTTCTTTTTTCAGGTAAGGGCTGAGAAGCAGGTCTTTTGTCACATCTGTTCCTTCTGTCAGAGGGTTCAGGGATGGCTGAACAATGATTGTCTTGCCTTCGTATTTTCCTGTGAGGAAGCATTTGTATTTCTCTGTCCTTATGCCTTCAGAGACAGATGCTGCAGGATGGTCGTGGCCGATGATTATTGTCTTTACAGAGCTTGGAAACTCCTCTTTCCTGTCTCCGTGGATTACCGCTTTGTCTCCTATGAATAAGCTCTGTACAAGCTGGACTTTTCTCTTATCAGCTATGGGGCCAAGTATCTTGTCGTGGTTTCCTTGTATCAGGACTATCTTTTCGCACTTGCGTGAAAGGTAGTCTATCATCTTAATGGTATTTCTCCATTCTTCATCAGATATTGTGCCGAATTCGTGCTTCAGGTCGCCATTTATGATTATTGTATTTACAGGTCTTTTGTTTTCTTCTAGGACAGAAAATATGTGTTCGACTTTCTGCACAAGGTCCCTGAAGTGGAATTTAGGTATCAGTATACCTTGCTTTACAAGAGACTCTTCTATTCCTATGTGCAGATCTGCTATGATGAGTATTCGCTCTTCTTTCAGATACAGCGCAAGGTCTATCATCTCTATTCCCTTTATGACCTCGACAGGTTTCATTTTAGAATCCGTGTTTTTTTATGTATTCTACTATCTCGTCTGATATGTATGGCTTTCCATCCACAATAAGATATTTGTACGGTAGGATTATCTCTTCTCCATCATCTATCTCGAGAGTGAAACCATCGATGAATTTCAGTTTTGAAAGTGGTGTTCCGTCAATTATCTTTTTCGCGACCATGACTGCGTTGTCTGTAGAGAATTGGTCCTTTCCAAGATTCCTTCGCTCTGCTGTTTCTATAACAAGGTCTTTTGTCCTTGCTTCTGGAGGGTCATTGCCGAGTATTCCGCCGAAGATGAGATAGTTAAACTTCTTTGCGTCCGATGGGACTAGTGTCTCATCTGAGTTAGGGTCAAGGATGCATGCTTTCTCGTATCCGAGTTTCATCACGCTTTCTGTCTTTGCGGAGCAGATATTTTTTAATTTTTCGAGGTCTGTCTTTTTTACATTGGTTATTATCAGGTTGTCTTTTCCGACGGATTTTGATATGTTCTTGTATTCTATCTGGCTCCATTCCCAGAGTTCCTTGTCCATATGTTCTATTACATATTTCATGAGTATATCAATGCTCCAATCACTACTGTTATATTTGTGATGAACCACAGTATGTATGCTACATAGATTGGTTTTTCTTTATGCACGAATCCATAGACTATCCAGGGTATGTTGAAGAATGCGAATAGACTGAAACTTAATACTGAAACTCCTGAAGCGTTCTTGTAGTAGTATATCTTAAGTATCTGTGGCAGGCACATAAGCGGTCCTATCGCTGCGACGAAAAGCAGGAACGTATCGAGCCTTCTTACCCATTTATTCTCGTGAGGGTATTCTTCAAGCTTTTCATGGAATCTTTTTCTTTTGTGTATGTGATGTATTTCGTGGTGCATACTAGGCTAATCTGCGCTGCTGTTTAAATATTTTATTACGGGAGGGGTCGTGGTTGTCAGCAATACATTTTTATACAACTAGCGTGTTTTTAGCAGCATTAGAGGTGTTTTGTTGGACGCTAAGACATTGGAGATTTTGACTGGTGCGATTTTTGTCATAATCTATGCTCTTATCGTATTTTTCTATAAGAAGAAGACGATGATCATCTGGATAGGTGTCGCTCTGGTTTTTTTTGTTGGAGCGGTTGACCTGGGTTCAGCATGGGCGTCCATAAACTGGGATGTTCTTGGAATCTATGTCGGGATGCTTTTCATTGCAGAGGCATTGATACGTTCAAGGCTTCCGGATTATCTTGCGATATGGTTTGTCAATCACGCAAAGCATACGTGGGTTGCTATGCTTCTTGTCTGTGCTTTCACGGGTTTTCTTTCAGCAGTTATCGAGAATGTAGCTTGCGTCCTTATTGTCGCTCCTATAATTTTCTCTCTTGCTAAGAAGATGAACGTATCTCCTGTCCCGATGATTTTCGGTGCAGCAATCAGTTCGAACCTTCAGGGTGTAGCGACGCTTGTAGGGGACCCTCCAAGCATGCTTCTTGCAGGGCATACTGGGATGAGTTTTAACGATTTCTTCTTTTTTAATGGTGTTCCGGGGCTTTTCTTTGCAGTCCAGATAGGTATGGCAGCATCACTTATTGTGCTTTATTTCTTCTTCAGGAAGTATGAGCATCCTTCGCATCATTTTGAAGAGATTGAGGTTAAGAGCTTTTTTCCAACGTATATGCTCGTAGCTATGGTGGTCATACTTGCCCTGGGTTCAGTCATAGAAAAGGTGATGCCTTACTCTGCAGGGATTGTCTGCATGGTCGCAGGTATCTTCTGTCTTTTTTGGATAGTTGAAGAGAAAAGAAAGAATGAGAAGAGTGTGTTTCGCGCAGTCACTGATATGGATTGGGGTACAGCGTTTTTCATAATTGCTGTATTCATAATGGTTGAGTCTCTTTCAAGGACAGGCATCATAGGGGACATAGCTAAGATGATTTATAGCATCACCGGGACGAATTTATTTTACGCATTCATCCTTATTGTGGTCATTTCTATGTTCATGTCGGGATTCATCGATAATGTTCCTTACGTTGTCGCTATGCTTCCTGTTGTGCAGATGGTAGCAGAGCACGCGCAGGCATCTCCGTATGTGCTTTACTTTGGGCTTCTTATCGGTGCAAGTGTCGGCGGTAATATAACTCCTGTAGGAGCATCTGCTAACATAGTCGGGGTAGGTCTTTTGAGGAACAGAGGGTATGACACCAGTTTCTTTGATTTTGTCAAGATGGGTCTGCCGTTTACAATAGTTGCTGTCGCATTTGCTTCTGGTTTCATCTGGCTTGTCTTCGGATAGTTGTATTTCTTTCGTGTATTGCTTATTGATAAAAAAGCAGCATCAAACCTTTTTAAGCAAGCTTACCCTATGATGTTAAAAACAAAAAGGGGTTGGTGTTGATGAGTATATTCGCTAAAGGTAAAGCACTTGTTGAAAGATTGATATCATCTACTGTTTCATCCGCAAAAGAGGAACAGCAGATTTCTATCGAAAGTCAGCTTGATAGCATCGGTGTAATATATCTTAGGGGAGAGATAACAGGCGACCTGGATTGGTCTGGGATTTCTAGAGATGGCGATTCTAAGTATGTCATCACGCCTAATTATGTTAGGTCTTGTGTGGCAACCGCTCTTGAAGATAGGGTGCAAGGTATAATATTTGATATAGATTCTCCTGGAGGGCAGCCGGTCGCTTCATCTGATGTTGCGGATTACATAAATAAGATTGAGGTGCCGAAAGTAGCGCTTGTTCACAGTGCAGCTACATCTGGAGCTTATTGGATTGCATCGACATGCGAAGCAATAATAGCTAATCCATTGAGCCGCATAGGCAGTATAGGTGTCCTGGTTGAGCACATGAATTATGAGCAGAGGATGAAGAAGCTTGGCGTGGAGTATGATGGGTTCAAGGCAGGGAAATTCAAGGACATGGGCAGCAATGCGCGAAGTTTTACTGATGAAGAGAGGAAGATAATACAAGGGGAGATAGATAAGACGCATGATTATTTCATAAGGACAGTTGCTAAGAACCGCAAGATGCCTGTATCTAAGATAAGGATGTATGCTGATGGAAGGGCATATCTTGGAAAGGATGCGCTTGATATGGAGCTAATCGATAAGTTGGGCGGTATTGACGAGGCAGTCTCGTTCTTGGAGAAGCTAGGCGGTTTTGATGCAGAGGCATTGCTCGAGTATGTTCCTACAGAAGAAGGTCTTGCTAAAACAGGAATGCTTTATTCAAAGAATAAGAAATGATGAACACCACCTAGCGAGTTTAAGATATGCTCTCTGATACCATTGCAGTTCGGCAAACATGAACCGAGTAAAGATAGGTACGAGCGTGGTGTTCTTAAAAGTAAATTAAAAAATTAAATTATTTTTTTTGATACTTTTATTGGTATCCTGCAGGCACATTTGCGCCGTATTGCTTCATCATCTCGTTTACATCAGTCGCTTTTGCAGGCAGCTCAAAATCAGAAGCCTTGACGCTTGCAGAGTATCTTGTCGCTTTGAGTTCTGTTGTCATCCCTTGCGAAGTCATCTTCATGTATAGAGGCACTCCCTCTTTGCTGAAGCATTCTCTCATCTCCGCGTTTTGCGCTGCAGAATCTATCTTGAAGCATATAGCAGTTGTTCCTGCTACGCTCATCGTGCCATCGCTGTCAATATCATAATCTTCAGGATTCTGTTCTACCTGGTTGAACTGCTGTGTCGTATCCTGATCCTGTGATTCTATCTTCATGCACATCCAGCTTCCTTGCATGTTGTTGCAGCTGTAGAATGTGCTTCCGAGTATGTATGTCCTCGCTTCGCCCTGCTGCATTTTCATGTCTGCTCTCATCTTGCCTTCTCCGCCGAAGTATTGTGACATCGTGTACTTCTGCTGGTTAGGTACATTTACGTCATAAGTCACAGAGTATTGGAGCGAAGTCTTTAGCTTTGTGAAGTCAGCGAATTTTTCGACAAATCCTGACTCTGACTTGCTTTCAGTTGTTGTGCTGGTCGTGTCTGTCGTTGTCTTGTCTTCAGTTGCAGGCCCTTCCTTGCATCCTGCAAGCGCAAGCAATGCGACGACTAACAATATAGTAATGATATGTTTCATCAAAACACCTCCACTAGGATACGCTCATGTTGCTGTCTTTTTATTATTTGTGGTAAAACAAGGAACGCCGCCTAGCGAGCGTCATTTTTAATGTTCTGATGATGTCGCAGTTGGGCAAACAATAATAATCAATGAATCAGTGCGAGCGCGGCGTTCCTGCCCAAGATACTGGCCAATGCCACGCTCGCTCAGATGGTTAAATAGCGGTGGTTGTCGAGTTTAGTTAATTCGGATTGTTTTTGTAGTCAGCTCGCTAGGTGGCATTGGCTACATTTTTTGTTTAAAACCCACTGAAAAGTATTTAAATGAGGGATATTGCGCTCTTTGTATGAGCAAGAAAATACTGATAACAAGCGCTTTGCCTTATGTCAATAATGTTCCTCATCTGGGTAACATAATAGGCTGCGTTCTTAGTGCGGATGTTTTTGCCAGGTTTTGCAGGCTTAAGGGATATGAGACTTTGTACATCTCTGGCACTGATGAGCATGGCACTGCTACTGAAACAAGGGCGCTTGAGGAAGGTCTTACTCCTAAAGAGATATGTGACAAGTATTATAAGATACATAAGGAGATTTATGACTGGTTCGGCTGCTCTTTTGATGCATTCGGCAGGACTTCAACAAAAGTCCATGGAGAGGTGACTCAGGCAATATTCAAAAGGCTGCTTGATAATGGGTTCATAACTAAGGGTGAACTTGAGCAGACGTATTGTCCTAAATGTGATAAGTTCCTTGCAGACAGGTTTGTCGAGGGTACTTGCCCTCATTGCGGCTACGAAAGAGCAAGAGGGGACCAATGTGAGAATTGCAGCAAGCTATTGAATCCAGTAGAGCTAGTCAATTCCAGATGCAAGGTCTGCGGTTCAAAGCCCCATGTCAGGAAGAGCAATCATATTTTCCTTGACCTGCCTAAGCTTGGGCCTGAGCTTGAACATTGGGTCAAGGACACTCAGGATAAGGGTTTCTGGCCTCAGAACGCTAGGATGATAACGCAGGCTTGGTTCAAGGAAGGCCTTAAAGAGAGATGCATATCTAGAGACTTGAAATGGGGAATCCCTATTCCGCTTGAAGGGTACACCAATAAGGTTTTCTATGTCTGGTTTGATGCGCCTATAGGTTACATATCTATAACAAAAAATGCCATAGCTGATTGGGAGAGATGGTGGAAGTCTGATGATGTCTTGCTCTACCAGTTCATGGCTAAGGATAATCTTCCGTTCCATACTATAATATTCCCATCTACGTTGTTGGGAACAAAGGATAAGTGGACCATGGTCCATCATATCGAGTCTACCGAGTTCCTGAATTATGAGGATGGTAAGTTTTCCAAGAGTGCCGGGACTGGCGTCTTTGGCGATGATTCGATGAATTCTGGCATACCTGCGGATGTATGGAGATATTATCTGGTCGCTAACAGGCCGGAGAATGCTGATTCAGCATTCAGCTGGAAGGATTTCCAGGACAGGAATAATAATGAGCTTCTTGCGAATCTTGGAAACTTCGTCAATAGGACTCTTACTTTCACTCAGAAATATTTTGACAGTAAGATACCAGATTCAGATTTGCAGGAGAAAGATAAAGTGCTTTTTGCAGAAGTGGAGAAACAAGTCAATCTTGCATCAAGCCTTCTTGAGCAGGTAAAAGAACGTGATGCGCTTAAGGAACTGATGCAGATTTCTCGTCTTGGAAATCAGTATTTTCAGGATAACCAGCCATGGACTCTGGTCAAGCATGATGCTGGCGAAGCAGCTATGAAGAGATGCGGCACTGTAATCAATGCATGTTGCAATCTTGTTAAGACTCTTGCTGTAACGCTTGAACCCTTCCTGCCACACACTTCAAAGGAGATATTGAGACAGCTTAACATTCCTCAGTCTAAATTCGAATTCAGGTTATATTCTGATATTGCTGTAGGCCACACAATAAGTGAGCCGAAAGTGATTTTCGCGAAGATTGAGCCTAAACAGATTGAGTCAATGCGCGCTAAGTTTTCAGGCAAGAAGGCCAAGAAAGAGGAAAAACCAGTATCACAAGTAAAGCCGGATGAGAAACCTGTTGTGATGGATAAGTTCCCTGTTGACCTCAGGGTAGCTAAGGTTCTTAATGTTGAGGACCATCCTGATGCTTCAAAGCTTTATGTGTTAAAGATAGACATCGGCCACGAGCAAAGACAGCTTGTCGCAGGTGTAAGGAATTACATAGCAAAGGAAGACCTCGTCGGCAGGAACATAATTGTTGTTGCCAATCTCAAGCCAGCGAACCTTAGAGGAAAGGAGAGCAATGGTATGCTTCTTGCTGCTGATGATGGAAAACATCTTGCACTTCTTTCAGCGCCAGACTCTGACCCTGGTGATGATGTCGCTGTTGAAGGTGTAGAGAATGTTGACAAGTTTGCCACACTCACTATTGATGAGTTTGCGAAGGTTGTCCTTTCTGTTGACAAGGATGGTTATGTCATATGTGAGAATTTCGGTAAAAGACTCAAGACTCCTGTTGAATATGTGAGAGCAAAGGGAGTCGCCGCAGGTTCTAAGATACGATAATTTCTTTTTCTAGCAGGAACGTCACCTAGCGAGCATCGGATGAAACATCAGAAATCTGATGCAGTTCTGCAAATCACAACAATAAAAAAAGCAGTGCGAGCGTGACGTTCCTGTAACTGCACGATTTAGATGTTCCTCGTCAGTAGTTTCACAGAAATCTTTTCGTGTTCTCTATTATTATAGTACCAGATTTATAAATAAAGAGAAACGTTTATAAATAATCAGTCTTTTGGCTGCCCTAGATAGGGGGATTTAGCCAATTAAAAGTTCGGGATTTGTATAATCAGGACTTTAATGAAAAAAAGAAGGTATATTGATGGCTGAAAAAAGAGGGAACGCTAGACACAACACCAAAGCCAGCGCTAGGCATAAATCCGGTTCTCGTCATATTCTGAAGCATGAAACGCTCAAGAAGAAGCATATTAAGCATGTACACAGGCCAGTCCCTCCAGCCCAGAAGATAGAAGAGCTGGCAAAAAGAGCGCCTCACGAGCTTGAGGAGGAATTCTTCCAGCCATCACCGATACACAGAGGCAGGTATCATATACCTCTGGGAATAAAGTTCCTTATCGGTTATCTCATCTTCCTTTCAGTGCTTTATCTTGTCTCGTTCATATCAGGCATAACTTTCCCGACGACAATACTGTTCGGCACGATGATAACAGGCACAAGAGCGCTGATAATCAATGCTGTACTTGTTCTGCTGATTTTATTCATGATTTTCGGCTTCTGGAAGAGACTCGCATACACTTTTGATCTGGCAGTCGGGTTCTTCAGTTTCGCGGCTCTCAATGCGACAATATCCCTTATCATCTTTGATGCTGCAGAGCATCCTGTGTTCAAGAAGCTGCTCCTGCTTTCTTTCATCTCGCTTATTATCATGGATGTAGTCATCATCTGGTACATCCTGCACGAGAGAAAGTATTTCTATTCAGAGAAGTTCAGGGAAAGGCCGGTGCATCACAGGGACAAGATTTTCCTCTATCTCATAATCACTTTCTGGACACTTACTCTCCTGATAGGTCTCACTCTCGGTGTGCAGTTCTACAAGGACACGACGCACAAGATTGATATCATGGTCAAGGAGATGACGCCGAATATGTACATGGGCAGCCTGCTCTGCGATGCGAAGGAAGGCACTGACAAGGACCTTTGCAAGCTGATAATCGCGACAGCGATGAGTTCAAAAGACAGGCCTAAAGAGGAAGTTACAGGCATCTGCAACTCGATACAATCAGATTTCTATAAATTCACATGCATGAGGTCAATAGTATCATGAGTATGATGTTGAAGAACAAAAAAGCGCAGATAACTGTGTTCATGATAATCGGAATCATATTGCTTTTCTCGTCGGCAATAGCAATCTACATAAAGAACCAGGTGGCAGGAGTCTCTGAAGAGTTCGTAGCAGAGGCAGAGCAGGTGCCGCTTGAGGCCCAGCCGATAAAGCTGTTTGTTGAGGATTGTATGAAGAAGGTAGGAAGTGAGGCAGTAGTTCAATTGGGCATTCATGGGGGGTATATTGATCCAAGAGATATCCAACTCAGCGGGGGCAAGACGTTCATGATAGGCATAAGCCCTACAGAGTCTGATGCTCTTTCTGTTTTTGAATCAGACAAGGCAATCATGCCATACTGGTGGTATCTCCAAAGCGCTAATGACTGTTCTGGCAATTGTAGACTTGATTCTCATAGACCTAGTTTAAAAAAAGGGACTGAGCCATCTATTGAAGGACAGGTTGATAAATATATAGAGGCGCACATAAAACGGTGTTTGAACGATTTCGAGCAATTCAAGATTCAGGGTTTTGACATATCTGAAAATGGAGAAATTAAATCTGATACAAAAGTAACTGAAAATGAAGTTGTATTCTTTCTTACATATCCTATTACAGTTACTCTGGAAGGAAGGAAGACAGAGGTATCAAATTTCTTCACAAAAATAGATGTTGACCTAAAAGATATTTATGAGCTTGCAACAGACTTGTTAAGTCTTGAGACGGATGATTTCTTCCTTGAGACTCACACCATGAATTTGATTGCGATGTACTCAACTCCGACGAGCGAGGACAAGATTCCTCCGCTGGCAGACGCATCGATAGGAATAGGAGATTATAAGATTTGGACAAGGACAGAAACGCAATCAAAGATTGAAAGGAATGTTCTTACGGTAGGAATTCCTATGCTACAGGTAAAAGGAACTAAGAATTATATAATAAGACAGATGGTAACTAAGAATTCTGAAGGAGAATATGTTTTTGATGCGGTCGGTCAAGGGCTTGTGGAGAAAACCACAATAGTCCTTGAAAATGCAAGCAGATATTCTGAATTAGGTGTTGATTTCACATATCTTGACTGGTGGCCTACATATCTAAATATAAATGATCAAGAGGTACTCACGCCATCAAGCGTGCAGGGTAGCAGTTTCCTGAGTTTCATAGGAATCAATGATTATTCTTTCTGGTATGATATATCTTTTCCTGTGATGGTCACAATAAGAGATTACGATGCATTAAACAGGAAAGGATACACATTCAGGTTCCCGATAGAAGTGAACATAAGGGATAACAACCACACAGCGCCAACATATGTTAATTTTGCAGTTGATGCGGGTAACAAGATATCCTGCGACGCAAGCCAGAGAAACAGCGATGAGATAAGTATAGAGACAAAGGATGCAATAACAGGATTGCCTGTTACAGCCAGAGTCGATTTCATTCTTGGCGAGCAGGCCTGCTTGATAGGAATGACTAAACTCAATTCAGAAAACAAGACAGTAATAAGTGCTCCATTCCCGATAGGATGGGGAATATTAAGAATAAATAATGAAAGCTACCTATTAAATGAACAAAGGTTTGTAACTCGTTCAGGTAAAGGAGAAAATATTACGGTCTCGCTAATGCCATACCGCTTCATCAATGCCACAGTTTTTACAAGAGGACTGAGCTACGACAACATGAAGGGAAGGTATGTTCTGCCTCAGGCAGCTGCGCCTTCACCCATAGTTAGCACACCAGACAAATCAGAAAAGGCATTCCTTATGTTCAAAAGACAGAGTGATGAGATGCTTTCTGAGTTTTCAACATATCTTACAATATCAACGTCAACAAATAATCAGTTGATGAAACTTGTGCCCGGTAATTATGAGGTAAGAGGATTTGTTTTGTATGAAAGTAATATTTCACCAATACGGGTGCCTAAAGAGCATTTTGAATACTCTGCAATGTTTGGCCTAAAAGAAGTTCCTGTGGATTTCAATGAGACAATCATGGATCAATATCAGACAGGAGGTATTGCGCTGGATGAAGAGACAGGATTTTTGAACATAGACAAAGAAAAGCTTTTGAATAGCAACAAGATAGTGTTCTATGTACTCAGGTTTCCTCCGCCTACGACACACTCAGAGACAATGAAGAATGCACCAGGACTTGATCAAGTAGGAAAGGTAAAGGAATATTCGGGAGTGTATAGGCATGAACTCGAGCCGGAATGGATATAAGATGAAAACAAACCAAGTTCAGAATGTAGCGATTTTGTTCATCTTCCTTATAGTTATGTTTCCAGTAGCATCTTCCACGGCATTTGCCGCTTCTATAGATTCAATACAGGTTTATGGAAATGCTGGCGTGCCTGGTTATAGAGCTATGACAGATATAACTATAATAAATGTGACTGCAACAGTGCCAGAGGACACAAACATCGCTCCTAGCCAGATGAAGATTCTAGAGGATCCAACAAGGCCTTTTGATTGCAGCATTATAGAAGAAGGTGCGCCGTTCTTCCAATGTATCACGGAATACCCTGAAAATACTTTGTCTCCTGCTCTATCAGTTTTTCCTTTCACAATACAATTATTCAGTGATTCTGGCCTTCCTCTTTCAACAGCCCCGCAAGGATCAATGACTATCGATTCAAAACCTCCAAAGATAGTATTTGCAGAATACGCGTCAAAAGGAACAGGGCTAGTTGAAGCGCATTACAAGGTTACAGATGAGGCATGCTCAGATGTTAGGTGCTCAAATAGCTGTAGCGGAGTTGCAAGTGTCAGTTTCACAGTAGCAGGAACTGTTGTTGGTGAAGCAACAGATATCTCAACTTATTGTTCTCAGGAAGGTTATGTTAACTTAACAGGCCTTAGTGTCGGAGGGGAAATCGGCACGAAGAGAGTTTGTGTTGAGTCTTCCGATAGGATGGGGCAGTCATCAGTATTATGCTCTGATGTTATGATAGACACAAAACCACCAGAGCTAACAGGAATAGGTCTATTCGATTCATATGGAATGCCTTTGAAGTTCACAGATGGAAAGCCAATTGAAGGCGCAGTCCTGAAGTTCAATATAACTGAAAATTCAGGATTATTCAATCACGTCACAGGAACAGAAAACAGTTTGATGGTTGATGCTTCACAACTCGCTGAAAGGCCTGAACAGCAGCAAGCCTATTCTGGACTTCAGGCAACATGTGACATAGGTTATCCAAGCACAAATTATGAATGTCATACTAACGGGATAATCCTGTTCATTTCAACAGCAAGAACATTATCTGTTCGTATACAAGCAAAAGACGGATTTGGCAATGTTCTTAACGATAGCAGGTCTTTATCTATAACATTTGACAATGTTGCTCCGCTGGCAACTAAGATATATAGCTCATTTGTTAATGATAAAGGAGCATATTGGGCATCTGACACAGATACGACTATACTGATGGATATAACTGAAGCCACATCTGGAATGAACCAGAGAAAGGTATTCATGGATTTCTCATCTTTCGGCCAACAGGCATTGGTTGGAGGGGGGGATAATTCCAAGCTTGCACCTAATGAATGCGTACCTGGTTGGACTTGCAAATGGAAATGGATTAAGACAACTGGAAAAACAAGTGGAAGCTCACTTTATCTGACTCTTCTTGCAGGAAGCAGAGACGATGCAAATAATCTGTTTGGCGTTCCAGTTCCAACCGCAAAGATTGATGTTGATGTAGATAAGCCAATTGTAGATGATGTTCTGCTAAATCATTCTAATATCACAGGAATAGGAGAAAATCATCCGCCGATGAAGATTCTTACCGGAGGCGACATGATTGAAGTTCATCTTTTCGTCAAAGACCATTCAGGGATAAAAAAGGCATATGCGAATTTCTCAGAAGTGGTTGAAAATGGCGCTCAAGAAGCAGTCGGTGAATGTGTCGAGAATCATATAATACCTAGTGAAAGTCAGCGTATATTTGAGTGTGTATGGATGCAAGGACCTCTTGTTGAAGGATACCTTGGACCGGAAGATAATAACGCGCCGAAGATAACATTTAGCTTCGATGATTATGCTAATCACACAGGAAAGTACGAATGGAAAAACATAGAGATACTCGCAAGAGAGAATGTTACCACGAGGTCTTGGGATGCAATAACAGGTACTGGTTCACCTGAAAACGGAATTGATCGACTTACATGGACACTTTCGCAGCCAAGGATGTTTTTCCCTGTGACATTTAAAGGAAGAACTGGCAGGAATCCTGTTCCTTTGTCACTACAGCTTGACCCTATGAGCTGCTCAAGCCTTGATTACGTAACAGTAAACCTAGTCACCGGACAGTTCGCAGTCATGCTGATGAACTTTCCAAATTATGAATCCAGCCCGCAGCCGGGTTCAGAGGGATTGAAAGATATAGTAGAGATAGACTTCAACCCGCAAGCTGTACCTGAAGAAGAGATAAAATACGAAGATGAAACTAGTGACCCGTTTAACGGGTTCTATGTTAACTGTTCTGTCACAGTAACGTCTATAGTATCATCATCAGAGGCAGGAAAAAAGAAGGCGCTGACACTTCCAGAACAGGTCAATGTATCTTTCTACGTCCCGGTTTACAATAATAAGCTAGGAAATAATATAGGAGCCATAAAGGAAGAGATGGCAAAGCTGGCAGATGATGTTGACGGTAAATTATGGGAAGCACTCAGTTGGTTAAAGAAGATATTTGATTTTGCCCAGCAGATATGCAGCATGATACAGCTTCTTATTTCAATAGACTCAGCGATGGCCATGATTAAGGATATATTTACCACAACATGCAATGCACCTGGTGGAGGTGCAGCATGCACTGCAAGTTCAGGATTTGCAGCAGCACTAGACGGAGATAGCATATTGATTCCTGACATCATAGTTGAATTGTACCAAGTATGCGGTCTTTTGATATCCTGTAGGATGACTGGATCCACCGACAAAGAGATGTGTGGTACTGGTCAAGGGGATTGGTGCGAGATAAAGAAAAAATGGGCTAGCATAAACAATTTTTTCATTGATAAGCTTGGTAAAGTTTGGGAAACATGGACGCTAAGCAGCTTCCAGCCAGGCGGTGTTCCGATAGTGGGCAAGAACGATTTTGATCCAAAAAGAAGCATAATAACAAGCGTTTTGACTCTGTGCATACCAGGCATAATAACAAATATAGTGAAGTGGAGAGAGATAAACTGCATGAAGCTACTTTGCTACAAGCTTGAGGTGCCCGCAGGGAAGCCAGTATGGAAGTGCAACCAGCAGCACAGCTATCTCATGTGCACTTACGTTTGGGGTCAGGTCTTTGGTGCGATACCTATACTGCAATATTGGCAGAAGATAGGTGAACTTCTGACAACATTCTTCAAGAATCCGTGGGCTATAGTTGGATATGTTGTCAACAAAGCGTGCGATGCTACATGTGCTTGTCCTTCTGAAGGTTGCGCACCTTTCTGCACTGGTTGCAGGACGCTACAATGGGCTTCAATAGTGTTTAACATAATAATGGATGTAAAAGAGAGCACAAGCATGAGATTCAAGATGGCAAGTTATGATATATGTGAGCAGGCGCTTGCAGAGACGCCTGATCCTGAGAAGATAAAGCCTCCAGTGCCTCCGTCAGGCACTGCAGCTGCAGGTGACTAAACATGCAGCAGCTTGACCAAAACTCAGCAGGAGCACAACAAACAAGACCGCCACAGCAGCAGTATCCACAATATCCGCAACAACAACCGCAGTATACACAACAACAATATCCTCAGCAACAGGCTCAACCATATCCACAGCAGCAGATGCAACAGCCATCTCCTCCAGAGCCAGTCAGCCACACGAAGATGATACTCATAGCAGCGATAATAACATTGATTGTGGCTGCAGGTGGGACATATTTTGCATTGATTCAAGGAGAGACCGCAAGCAATATACTATCGGATAATATTCAAAAAGAAGTAACAAGTCAATCAGAGAGTGTTCAAAGATTAGATTTGAGAATTGACAAGTTCATTTTTGCTGATAACATAAATAATGATTTGACATACGAAGTAAATGACAACAACACATATTTTGAGGGTAACAATATATTCATATATATAGAACCTACAGGATATTACATAACTCAAGAGAATGACACTTATAATCTAGATGTTGTTGAAGACATTGAAGTTATTGATCCTGACGGAAAATTAATACCTGACTTGTCAAAAAAAGGTTTGATTAAAACAAACAAAAGCGCATCTAGCCTTATAGCTTTCAAAAATGAGTTTAACTTAGGTCATGATCCGAAAGAAGGGATGTATACTGTTAGAATAACAATAAATGACAATCTGGCCAGAAAAAAGGTTGTGAAAGAAGGTACCTTCAAGATGAATCTTCTGCATTTTGACAATATGAGGTTTGAACAAATTGAGTAAAACAATAGTGAAAACACGAAAGAGGACAAGTTTTGCACTTTTGTTGTTGATGCTAATCATATTATCGGTAGGAGTTTCTGCTAGTTCGGTAACTATGTGGAACTGTTATTTTACTAGGTCAACACAAACAGTATCCTGCCAAACAAGAAGCGGAACTGTCAGCTTTGAACCAGGTCCAGCTTATTGTGCAGTGAGAACATCTGCTGAGAAGACTGGTAAAGTATGGACTCAGGATCCATATAGGACATCATACTTTGAAACAGCAAATCCGACTCAAGATGAAGCCGCACGAGCAACAGTGTTCAGGAGTATCGTGCCTGACAGAGTAGTACAAGTAACCGTAGGAAACATTGAAGGGGAGAGAGCCACATCCGTACGATTTGAAAAAGAGATTCCAAAATCGGTCGGAGAAGCAACATTCTCAGGAGTGAAACAGACAGATAAAGGAGAGGTTGTTATATATGATGAACCAGTAGAAGGAACAAGAGGAGGAAAAAAGAGCGTTGCAGTTGATGCGCAAGGTAATTTGTATAATCAGCAGAGTGATGGAACTTTGGTTCCAATGACTGCGCAAGAAGTTGAACAACATAAACTTATTCAACAAAGTATAGCTGGACGAGGCACGCTCCCGCAAATTAATGCACAAAGCGGAGCTGTCGCTGAAGTTATAGGAGGAGAATTCACCCTACCTTCGGATGCATTTGAAGGAATTCAAAGGGCATCAGCAGAAGTACCTCCAACTGCAGGGGGGATGACGCAGTCTGTTGAGCAAGAACCACGTGTTTTCGAAGCGATATCAAAAGATAAAAAGACAAGAGTACCCATACAGGTTGATGAGACTGGTAGGTACACTTCACTTGACTCAAAAGGAAAGCCTGCTTATGAATTTGTCCAAGAAGGAGAGCAAATAAGACGTTTCAAATTAAACAATGATGGTCAAAGAACAGGAACAGGCACTCTGTTGGATCCAGATACTAATGATGTGGCTGCATTCATATCCTCTGACATGGCTCAACCAGGTAGCACAGGAACAAATATACGCGGATCAGTGCCGACTGTTGCAACTCTGAATGTTAAATCGGATACAAGAACAACTCTTGCTAGTAATCCTGTTGATGTTATTAGTGCGCTTTCAGAAGGGACCTCTGGTAGGAGAGGCGGTGATGTAGGTTCAGAGTATACAATATCTGCGAACTCTGTCACTTTTCAAGATATTAAACCAATAAATAAACCATCAAATGGCGAGCAGAGATTCGACATAGTGCGTGTTGGTTCGGATACAGTTTTGTATCGACCAACTTCTGGTGAAAACCAGAGAGTTCTTTATGATTCTAAAGGAAATCCTAAAGCTATTATGAACGGAGATGGTTCGATCATAGTTGGTAGCAGTGAACTAGCGAGTGCACCAAGAGTCACACCTCTTGTAAAGCAGCCAAATATAGAAAGAAGTGGCGGGTTCACTTCTGACTTACCTCCGCCAGACGGAACAATAATACAAGGCTCTGGCCAGAGTTTTATTGTCCAGGATGGTAACTGGAAAGTTTACGACCAAGCAACAGGCACTGTAGGTGAAGTGGCTAGCGGTATGGCTTTAAGTCAATATTATTCACAAGTAGCAGGACAACAAGTGGGTGGACAAACACCGACAGCTATAGCAGCACAAGGAGGCGGAGCCGGTGGCATTGGAGTAAAAGGTGCATTAATAGTTTCTGCAGTGATGGGTGGAATAGGTACGCCAGAAACAGAGTCTCCTGTTGTTGCTTCTATTACTCCTTCTTCTTCTGCTATAGTGGGTGCTAATGGTAAGACTCTTGTTACTATTAAAGAGAATACTCGTAATGGACAGGTTCTTGGTGATGAGTATATTTCTGCTAATGGTCAAGCGATTTTCAAGGTTGAAACAGTTGATGGTAAGCAAGTGGTTCGTAAATATAATGCAGCAACTGGAGAGTCAATGCCTCTAGATGATGTTGTTGCGACTAAGATACTTGCTGAACACAACACAAGAGTCGCAGCAAGAACAACAGTATCACCGACAGCAGTAGTAGCACCAGTTACGGTGCCTGTTGTTGCTGCTATTACTCCTACTTCTACTGCGATAACTGATGCTAGTGGTAAGACTCTTGTTACTATTAAAGAGAATACTCGTAATGGACAGGTTCTTGGTGATGAGTATATTTCTGCTAATGGTCAAGCGATTTTCAAGGTTGAAACAGTTGATGGTAAGCAAGTGGTTCGTAAATATAATGCAGCAACTGGAGAGTCAATGCCTCTAGATGATGTTGTTGCGACTAAGATACTTGCTGAACACAACACAAGAGTCGCAGCAAGAACAACAGTGACTCCATTATCTTCACCAGACCAAGAAGTTGCTAGTCGAAATGCGCCGCCAGAAGTTATAATTGCGTCTCCTGCAACAGTAGGAACAGGTGATTCGACAGAACCTGCTAAAACTTTCAAGGCAGGGAAAGCTATAACACTAGATAAGGACAGGTTATCCGCTGAACTTGCTGCGGATGTAAATGAAGCGCAAGGCGCAGTAGTTGCTGCAGCAAATACTCAAACTGCTGCACAATCTAAGGTTACAGCTAGTGAAGCTGTTCTAAAAGAGGCAAAGACTCTGCCAAGTGGATCAGCAGATAAAGCTGCAAAAATAAAAGAAGCAGAAGAGGCTCTTAAAAAAGCGAAGGAAGAACGCGATAAGGCAACAAAAGATCTCGAACAGGCAAATGCTATGCTACAACAAGCAGAGCTTAGACAAACTCAAGAAACGCAAGCAGCAAATGTGAGAGACATATACTCAAAAGCTCAGAAACCAGATGCAACTCAAGCTGATAAAGATGCTGCTGCTAAAGCCATGGATGATTACCTTGCTACAATACCATCTAATGAGCGTGATGCTTCAAGAACAGCAGTAGAGTATGATGCTGCAGTTGTAGAATCACAGCAGGCATGGAATGAATTTCAAGCAGCTACAACTGAAGCAGAAGTGGATAAAGCAAGAGCAAGAATGGATAAAGCAAGTAAAGCTCTAAGCGATAAGGGTGCTCAGCTTGAAAATGAGATGTCTGGCTTCGGAGGAGTGATTTGGGGCGAGAATATGAAAGCCACAATAGCCGGCGGTGGAGGCTGGGTAGGCTACTGGAGTAGCGGTGGCGAGGAAATGAGAGCTGCAAGGGGACTCAGCAGATTGTTCGGCTATGATGAGGATTATATTTCTCCATGGAAAGCGAAAGTGGTTGATGCAATTCAGACCGCATTTGACTATAACCGTTGGATTGATAAGATATGCCTCAGCAATCTTAAGTCAAAGGAAGGCAAGACTTTTATCTCTCCGAGCGGGTATACCTCTGTAGATATCGAAGGAGAATATCAGGTCATCAATCCTTGCGGCTCGATAAGTACTGGAGATATGACTCTTCCGAACGGCACAGTAGTCAACTGCAGGAAATACTACAAGTATAAGATTACTGGCGAGGCAGTTCCTGCAGAGGTTGAGATGACTTTTGACGTTTATCTCAATAGGAAAGGTCAGGGCAGCAAGAAGTATGATAGCCAGTACGACCTACATCCTTACAACGGTACTAAAATTCATCTCAACAGGAGCGGTGAAAGATGGAGTTTCATAGGTCCGAGCATATTCAATTATGAGTCATACAATGAGTATGACCAGGCATGCATACAGTTCACAGAAAAGTCTTTTGCAAATCTGAAGTTAGTCATAACCGCTCTTAGTGATGATGACAATCCTCTCTGCAACGAGATAAAACCCGCATATGTCTCTCAGGTTGCTAAATCAAGAGAAGACCAGCTTGAAGAGAGTGGAGGCGGTGTCCCGAATGTTGCAGTCTCCGAACCGACAGCAAGCGGTAGTGGAGGCGGAGCCGCAGGGACTTCAGGAGGAGTCGGTGGCATGGGGCCGAGAAGCTGAGTGAAGGTAATTAGTATGACAAAAAAAGAGGAAGGTAAATTAAGTATCAGGCAGGAGTTTGATGTTTTTCTGTCATCTTTTAGGCCAGACAGGAGATTTCTAGTAGTCTTTTTGCTTGAGGTCGCGCTTGTCGCCGCGATACTTACTGAATACTATATTTTTGCCACATCAATCAACAGTCTCGCTCCAGAATTAAACTCTTTCTCAAGCAAGATACAGGGAATGGATGAGTATAGCGACCTATTCATGATTCAGAGTGCGCATTCAGATATTTCAGAAGTTTACAGCAAGATAATACTATATGCTGTATTGTTCTCAGTTGCTGCATTGTTCACGTGGAATGCAATTAAGATGCTGATATACTCCTTTGTCAATAAAGTGCGTCTGTCATGGGCTTTATGCTGGAGGTTTTTTATGCTGACTCTTATCTGGGCAGTATTTGCTTTCGTGGCAATATTCCTTTTCCAGCTAGTTACCTATCTGATTTTCAAGGATTCTATGCAGACAAGTGCTCTTAGCCAATACGTTTTGATTATTCTGTTTGCTTTGCTTTGCATTATCCTGTTCTATATGACTATAGCCATGTTTACTGGTCTAGTAAGGACTGTGCTATTGAAGTCAATCTGGAAAACATCATTAAAATTAATTAGAAGTTTTAGATATGCAGTTGTGCCGCTATGTCTGGAACTTCTGCTTTTTTTGATAATCAATTTAGTTACGTGGATTTTCCTTAGGAATCATACTAAATCATTGATTGTAGTAACCACTTTACTGCTTTTTGCATTTTTTGCTTGGCTGAGGATTTATGATACTGCGTTATGGTTAAAGATAACCGATCGTGAAAACAAAACAGAATTGGTTTCAAAAGGTATGCGCAGTCACAAGAGAAGATAAATCATGATACTAAAAAGAAAAAATCGCAAATCGCAGATTACCGTCTTCATAATCATAGGTCTCATAATGCTGTTCACTGTAGCGATATATGGCTACATGAAGAGTGCAGGTGTTTCTACTGATTCTTTTTTCCAGCCAGATTCTCCTCCTGTCGTAAAGTTTGTTGATGCCTGCCTGGAGAAGACTGCTGAAGATGCGTTGCGTGAGATGGGTGATCAGGGCGGCTACATAAGGGTGCCGCTGTCTGTTTCTCTTAATCCGACGAGACATGTCTCTCTTATTCCGGGAGTGGGCGGGGAATTCGTGCCTAAGGTTCCTTTCTGGTATTATGAGGGTAAGAGTTACATACCTGGAATAAACTATATAGAGCATGAGATTGAGACTTACATAAATGATAATCTAAGATTCTGCCTAAACAATTTCACGCATTTGAGGGATGAATATGATATTACAGAAGACGGCAACTATGCTGCGGATGTTGTCTTGGCTGAGAAAGAGGTCGTCATCGCTTTAGATTACAAAATAAACATACACCCAAAAGGTGGCGGTGAAGATATCAAAGTCGACCAGTTCCTTGTCAAGCTGGATGTCCCTATAAAGAAGATGTGGGAACTTGCAAAAGAGATACTTGAAGCAGAGAACCAGATGACGTTCTTCGAGAACCTTACTATAAACATCATGGGTTCGCATCCTCCGGAAGATATACCGTTCACAGGGCTTGAGCTTGACTGCAACAAGAGGCAGTGGCTTCTTTCTGATATCAAGAGGAAATTGATTCAGGCTCTTGAGCCTTCAATTCTAGCTGTCAGGTTCAAGAACACAAATCATGCTCCTTTCGAAGGTAAGGAAGATGAGTATAAGGCTATAGATAACGCGGTTACGACCTGGAGGGAGAGCAGGGTAAGAAAGCCGCTCATATTACCTAAGAAGATACCATCAGACTCTTTTGATTATTTCCAGCATTACTTCAGGTTCACTGATAAGGATTACAAGGGCCTTAACGTGTTGGCTACATTCAAGAAGGAGTGGGGCATGAATCTTATTGCGACTCCAAACCAGTATGGTGTGCTTAAGTCAGGTGTGCAGGACCTGAAGTCGCAGATACTTTCATACTTGTGCCTTAACACGTATCATTTTGTCTATGATGTCAACTATCCATTGATGATAAGCATAAGCGACCCAGAAGCATTACATGGGGAAGGTTACGTTTTCAGGTTTGCTTTCCCGGTCCAGATATTCCATAATTATCCCAAGAGGAGCCTCTTGCCTACGCAGATAATAGAGCCTACAGAATACACTCCTGACTTTTGCGGCCAGAAGGCAGGACAGGAGCACACGATTATCGCAAGGGATATAATAACCAATGCTGAGCTTTCAAAAGTCAATCTGTCATTCAAATGTGTGAATATAGACTGTGATTTGGGTGTTACAAGGACGAACAACAGGCATCTGCAGTGGAGCGGGAAGTTCCCTGAAGCTTGCTTAGGGCCAATCATAATCGCGAACAGGTCAGGATATTTAATCACTGAAAAACAGCATGATACTACCGAACCATTCTATATAGATATGTTCCCTACACAGAAAGTGAAGTTCGAAGTGAAAAGGCATACAAGCACAGCACCTGAGACTCCAAGATTCCTGGAACAGGATATGTACGCAGTAATACAGGTGCAGCTCAACAACCCTCCTCTTAATGTTTTTGACATATATGGGGGAAGGGATATATTCAACAGGTCTATAGAGTTTGACCTTGTTCGTGCAGACGCAACATATATAGTCAACATAATACTGATGAAGAAGGTGAACAATGATGATGATGAAGTCATAGGTGGCTGGATGGGCAACTGGAGTGTCAAGCTCGAGGATATGCTTGACGCAAAGAAGATTGTTTTCCATGTCCCTCAGAGATATCCTTCGCCGAAGAATGACTTAGAGATGGTTGAGATGTATGAGATGATGAACAACAGGTCTATGTTCCCCAACCTTGTTCCAGAGATAATAAGAGCTGATGAAGCTTCTTCGCGAGAGGATTAGAATAAAGGTAAAAATGGCAGACAATAAAAATCCATCAAAAAGAATGAACCAGACAGTCTGCAGAATGGCCATATTCATAATATGGTTGATGATACTCACGCCAGTTTACACAGCGAATGCTCTCGAAGTGCAATTCAATCCGGATGCGGATATCACCGTGACAGACCTGTCTGCTAAGATAGTCTGGAAGACAGATGAACTGTCAAAAGGGACGGTTTTCTACGGTTTAGATGGTCAAGTCACATCTCATGAGGAGAATAACACCCAAGGTAAGGAACACTCTGTCGAGATAAAAGGTATTTCAGCAAGCACCCGGTTCTTGTTCTATATACTTGCAAAGAACTCCACATCTGAAGTCAGGAATCCTGAAGAAGGGCTCTTCCATGAATTTACTACAGATGCGCCAAGGGATCATACTGTGCCAAAAGCAGTGAAGTCTCTCGCAGCGCCGACGATAAATAAGGATTCAGTCACTATTACGTGGGAAAAAGATCCGGCCGACACAGATGTTGACCATTATGTGGTGTCTAGAGGGTCTGAAGTGCTGAGCGACAATGTGAAAGAGGAAACATACACGGATACCGGACTCAGTTTCTCAACAGAATATGTTTACAAAGTTATTGCAGTCGACACTTCAGCTAATCCATCACAGGTTGCTGCGCTGAAAGTCACGACGAGAGATGAGAACTATCAGCCTGTCACGATAAGCGATTTCAAAGCAGATGTATTCGGAACTAGCGTGTTCTTGTCATGGAAGACGAACATAGCCGCTCACACCAAGGTGAAGTTCGGTCAGAGTCAGGCATTGCTCGACCAGAAAAAAGAACTGCCTGAAATGGTAACTGACCACAATATGACTCTTGCGGATCTTCCGGCAAATTCAGATATGACTTTGATGGCAGAGTCTTGCGATGCTTCAGGGAATTGCGGCAGCTCAGAGCAGTCTTCATTTAAGACAACTGAGAAGATAGAGCTCATGCTTGTAGTGGATGGTCTGGACTGCAATCCGCAGACAGCATCATTCTCTAACACAAACAGGATAGATGTTAAGGGCAAGGCGTCGCCAGGAGCGGATGTCAAGGCTTTTGTCAATGGTAAGATGCTGAGATACAAGAGGATAACAAGCACAGCAGAGTTCAACTTTGCAGGGCTCGACCTTGATCCTTCAAAGGCAGAAAATGAGATTAAGATAACTGCTTCTGACCATATATCCCCTGATAAGGAATGCTTTGAGAAATTCCTTCTGGATTATTTCTCTCCTGAGGTTGTTTTCAGCAATGAGACTGAGAACCTGAAATTGACGATGGAGAATAATGTTAGGTTAAGCGGAAACCTGACTGATGAACACAAGGTTACGTTATACATATCTTCCAGATCAGTGGATGATACTATATCTCCATCCAAACCACTAAACCTGGTGAATACCAGTATTTCTGCTAATGCAGTGACGATAAAGTGGGATGCTCCTGCAAGCAATGATACGGATACATACAAGTACATCATATACCGGTCAGATGTCCTTGACGGACCGATTGCTACAGCAGAACCGACAGTCACAACATTCAATGATGATAAAGTCAGCACTTCAACATCATATACTTACACAGTCACTGCGATAGACAAGGCAGGGAATGAAGGCGAGAAATCGTCTCCTCTTACGATAACGACTCTTCCTGGCGGGAGTGTAGCTCAGCCGCTAGTGAAGATAGCTTCTCCTGACCCGACAACAGTCCTGACAAAAGAGTTCAACACAAACAATAATACTATTGAATTCTCTGAGACAGTGAGTAACCTGGTCGAAGGGAAGAACAAGATAACTATGAAGTTTGTTGACCAGGCAGGTAACATATTTGAGAAAGATTTTGAGATCATCAAAGACAGCGAGCCTCCAAAGATAATCAGCCCTACTGCTGCAGAAATACAGAGCTTATACTCTCCTGCTCATACTAGTGAGATAAAGATTGCAGGTCAGATAAATAAGCCAGCAGGTGAAGTATGGATATGGGTCAATCCGACAGCAGTTTCAGGTTCAGCAACTCAAGCGAGTGTTGATGTGTCTGCTTTTGCAAGCACATATGGAGAGCCTGTGATGAAGGTGCCTGTTGGTGAGGAAGGGACTTTTGAAGCTGATTTGGAGCTTTCTACAGCAGTTGGGGCATATGCGGGAGCATCAGTCAGTTCAACCGCAGGACAGGGAAGCGTTTCGATTACACAGAGCTCAAGCGCAGGAGTCGGAGTGACAAGCGCATCAGGAAGGCAGAATAAGATAGTCATGATAGCTGTTGATAATTACGGAAGGAAATCCGTGCCAGTTGAGGGCAATATCGAATATCAGAGCTGTGGTGAGAATTTCTACTGGAATATTAAGCTTACACCCGGAGGCAGCATACTGAATCCCAGGGAACTGATAGAGGGTGTTGCAGCATATGGTTTTGGTTTTGAACTTGAATGGGTTGGTGGAGGAGACAAGACTAAAGCCAAGCCCGCAGGAGTCCCTATAGTTAGAAAAGCTACAGTCAGCGCGACAGAAAGGAGTAAGTTTGATTTCGACTGGATAGGTGAGCCGACTGTCTTGTGCAACAGGAATAACTGCACAAAAGGATTCATCATGATTAATTTCCTTAAGCAGGAGCCTGCAGGAAAGACCATACTTGAACAGGAGAAGAATATCAGCAATCATAGGAAGAAAGAATGTAAGGTCGCGGGATGCATCAAGCTGCTGCTTGAGATGCAGATAGAATCAGACCCTGCGCCGATAGTGTCGCAGTACTCTGTAGGCACAAATAGCATGCCTGTCAACATGCCGATAATGGGAACGCAGAAGCAATGCCTCTGGGTGACTGTGATGACTGATGATAGGCTGGATATCGGGGCGAAAGAATGGGTAAAGGATGTCCTGAATGCGTCTCTTAAAGTTATAAATGTCACGCTTGATACTATAAATAAGGTACAGCCTATAATAGATTATGCTGCCAAGTTCAGCGCAATAGTCTGCGGCGTATCGACATTAGCCACGATGGTCACAGAATCAACAGCTGCGTATCAGTGCAGGTGGAATGGTGCGGTTTCTAAGCTTTCTGAAGGAGGATTTAAAGGACTTAAAGAGATGATAACAGAATTTGCGAAGGGCAAGATTGAAAAGATTGCAAAGATGGATGATGGCAAGAACGCCGAGAAAAGTGCGTGTAATGTTGAATTTGATACTCGAACTGCAAAAAATAAAGATGAAGAAGAAGCTATCAAAGCAGCCAATAATGCATGCCAACAGTGCGCATCTGCAATAGATAGCTCAAGAACAGTAAAGGACAAATGGCATCTCTTCTGCGACAGGGTGATGTGCCCGAGCGTACCGTCGCTACAACATTATATTCTATCTAAGTACAAAAGCGGAAAGAAAGTGACTTGGAAAGCACCGCCACAAACAGGAAACGCTCAGGTCACAGCTTCAGATGATACAAAATATGACAATGTTATCGCATATCAACCAGGCAACTGGAAGATGGTTCAGAAAACAGATTTGTCTGATTATATGTCTGACTGCGCTTACGCGGATCTTGGAAGGGATTCATTAGAGAGTATGTTCAAGTTCTATACTGAAGGGTCCAAGGAAGAGCAAGAGAAGTGCGAGAAAGGTCACGTACCTCAGCCATCTTGCTGTCCGTTCGAATATATGCAGGAGTGGAAATGGGGAATGATGTTCGGGGACGAAATCAAACAATCATACTGTCTTGCAAACCCTGAAGACAATATCAACTGCGGATTCGGTGCAAAAGTGGTTAATGGTGTTACAGGAATATGCCAACCGCAGAGTAGCACTCCTAGAGCGACTTTTGTAGTTCTGAACGACCTCAAATGGGCAGAAAACCAGCCCGGTGTAAGTTCATCAGAGAGAGTGAATGACCAAGTAGTATATCTTGTGGATGTAGATGAAAAGGGAAATCCAAACAAGGTTGTTAGAGGATTCTATCAGAAGTCCGAAGTTGCTGAGATGAAAGGTCCTATTGAAGAATCTGGCAGGGTTGAAGTTTCGACTGCGAGCTTTTTCATGCCAGACCCGCAGTCTAATCCAGAAGAGACTACAACATGGTTCCCAAAACTTGACAACACAGACCTGAGGAATGATGAGATTAAAAACGGTAGTATTGAAAAATTCAACTCAGATATAAAGGCACAGATAGAATCTGGAAGGATAGTTGCAAGGTCTGGAGCTAAAGAAGACATAACAAGGAAGTTAGCTAACAAAGAGACCAGTCAAGACTGGTACAGGCAGGTTTCAGGGCTTATGGGTGACCCTGGAAGGCAATATCTCGCACAGCCAGCGGGCAGTTTTATACAGTCAATCATTACACTTTGCTTAACCAGCCTGAATCAGTGGTTGAATCATCTTAAGAATATTCTATTGATGCTCCAGCAGTGTTTCCAGACCATTATTATTACTGGTGACGGCAGTGCAGGTCAATGCAGGGCTATAATGAGCCAGTACATCTGCGATGTCCTAAAAGAGGCTATTAGCTGTGTCGCAAGAAGGCTTGGCGGAAGTGCGACAGGACGAGTTGGTGTTGGTGGAATAACAGGAGTTTTCTCTGCCATGGCTGACGGCTCAAGAAGTGTCATGGCTGCTGCACAATCGAGGTATGGTGATAATAATATTCTCTCTAATACATTCTCTGCGGAGAATCTCATGTGGGATACTTGCATATGGATGTTCACAGGTGAGTGGCCTGTAGACTGGAATCAGCTGTTGCAGAGCGCAGTCACATTACCTATAAACAGCACAGGTAATATAGTTCCTGCAACAAGGAGTTATCGTGTATATGATCCTAACACAGGTTTTGCGACTTATGTTTATAGGATAGGTTATTTCATATCTGCTGGTTCAAACATGCACTATGATATCAAGTTAGTGTGCTCTAATAATGATGCTACCTGCACCACACTTAGTGACGGAACAAGATCTTGTGACTGCAGCACACCTGGAAGGGCATTGTCTGACTATGCTACAAAATATCAGGTAGGGACTACAGGTGTAGAGTTGCCTATACCAAGGCACCAAAGCGGCAATTGTCCTGAAGGAGGAGACCTGACGCAGGGCCAGTTCTGCACTGATGAGATAATATTTGTTGCGCAGGGTCAGCCTTTACGATATGACAAGGTAGTCATTGATTACAGGCCAACGCAGGCAGCGATGGGTACTGGTGGTTATTCCGGCGGTTTAGGAGTTGGTACAGGAGTAGGCACTGGCGGGACAGGAATAGGTGGCAACATGGCCTCTCCTCAAGCATTAACTGGAAGGTTTGATGCGACGATACAGGAGATAAACGCGCCACCTGTCGGGCTTTGCAGCTTTGACATAACAAAGATGGCATTCAGATGCGGTATTGAAATCCCGCAGATGGGTTATGCGAGGTTTGTATCTTCGAAATTAATCAAAGAAGGCGGAAAACCATATGGCGTAGGTGATTCTGAGATAGCTAAAGTAACAATAGAGCAGGTTCTACCTAAAGATGCTCCATCATGCGGCTCACAAGACTGCGCATTCACGAAGTATCTTGTGATAAAGGACATAAAGAATCAGAACGGGGGAATTGTTTATCCGAGAGGAGTTTATGGCAATCTTGCAGGTGAACGCCTCAACGAAAACAAGATACATGAACTGACAGTTTTCAGTACATCTGATTTTGTCCAACATACGATGAAGTATACTCCGTTTGTCATAACCCGAGAGATGTTCTCAGTAACTTCATCTGCTGATAGAAGCATTAGTACAAGGGGTATGCTCGCAAACTATCTGATGAGTGCAGTTGAACCAGTCAATATAAGACCTCCAACAGTTATGCAAGTTAAGTATTTGAGTCAATCCAAGAAGGTTGTTGCTGCAATAGGAGTATTACAACCGCAAAGTACCACTGGTCCAGAAAAATCATATGATTTTAGCCAAGATGAAAGACCTTGCCAGAAGAGTGACACTCAACAAGGTAAATTCGCAGAGATGTTCTGCGGTTATGACACTGAAAGTAGCCAAGGCACAGGTTTTAAATTTATATTGGACTTGAATAGATTACTTAACTTAAAAAATGACTCTTTGATGGAAATAAACTATGCAGAACCGACAAAATCAACATCTTCACAGGTATGTCCTCAGGAACCTATTCCGTGGACAATGAGTTTGGAAATCAGAGATGCCGATTCGATAGGCAATGGAGCAGGATACCAGCCAGGGTCAATCGCTTCAAGAGATCCTGAAACCAATGCTGAACAGAAACTTCCACCAATCACGTTCCAAGTTGTTTGCAGAGACACCGAGAGCAGAAGTGCTCTTAACACTTCGTCAATAATTGATTTAAAAGGAAGGACCGCATACTTAAAGGAAGAGAACACGGAGACAAATAAAATATTTGATATGTGGATTCAGAATAACAGCATATCATCAGGAGAGACAGTCAAAATCGGAAACTTCATATGGACTTATGAAACCGATCCTGCACAGATGAGAAGAGAGTTTTCAATAGAGATATCTGTTGATGCTTCAAATCCCATTCTTTTCATAGATATCTCTCGTTTAGACACACGCATATCTGAAGATTCTGAATTCATAGTAGACGGAATCAACGTCAAAGAATCGTGTAGCAATGGAAATAAACCATGCATTTCAAGAGTCAATGATAGACTTGTTAAATTAGAGCTTATGCAAAGTCAATCAATGAAAATAATATTTACTAAATTAACACCTATACTTAAGGAAGAAGGAAATATAGAGTTTGCACAACAGATTCCTGACTGCGGTTTAACAGTTAATTCAAGAGGTTTTGATTTTGGGTGTGCGCCTGATCCTGCTTCGTCAAATGAAAAAACAGATATACCTGCCAGCCAGGCAGTTGCATCTACCAAGAGCAAATGGGGAATATGTAAAGAAAAGAAAGGCAATACTGCTGCCAGATTCTGCATAAGTGAAGCTGAATGTTCGAAAGGAACAATTGAATCCGATGCTAGTTCGTGTGACTCAGGGCTAGTATGTTGTAGACCTGAAGGTCTTGCAAAAGGAGAAGTTTGTGGTCCTAAATTAGGCTTAGCAGGTAACCCTACATGCAAAACAGGCTGTGATGATGATAAATCATATGCTAAAGGCACCTCGGGTTGCAGTGGAAGTCTGACCTGCTGTTATGAGAAAGTAGAATGTGTCAAAGAAAATCCAAGGAATGTTATAATTGATGAACTCACATGGACGAGACAAGGTGCATCTCAAGAGAACACGGTTGTTTCAGGCATTAAAGTAGGTGATGAAATCAAAGATTGTACAAAAGCTACGGGAACAAATTTCGCGATATGCCTACCTGGCTTTTCAGACAATCCCAGTAGCGTATGGTATGGAAAATGCATAAATCTGGTGAACAGTAAGGCAAGCCTTAAAAGATACTGTCCGTGGATGAGTTCTAAGACATGCACATCTTTTAAGGATGAAGTGGTTTCTGGAGTTTCGATACGTCCTAACAAGGCAGCATTTTATGAGAAGTGCGTAAGTGAAGATACAACAATGCCTGAAGTTCTTGTAAAGCCAGTCTGTACCTGCCATAGGGATAAAGCAATAGGAAAAGCAATGACTGACGAATGCAGAAAACTACTAGGTGAAGCATAAGATGGCAACAGAGTCAAAGAACATCCTTGACAAGAGACTCATACTTCCTTTGTTAGTGATTATAGGCATGCTTATCGTGGCTATAGGCATATACAGTTATTTGAAGTCAGGTGAAGAAAAAAAACAAGCGCTTTCAGAAGAAGAGAGCGGTATAAAAATCAAAGCTGAATTCAAGGCTCTGCCGGAACGCCCAAGTTACTGCGTAGATGCAGTCAAAAATGGTGAGTTCGATTCTGAAGACAGCTGCTTTGCGTCGTTGGCAGTGAATAATGAGAATTATGCGTATTGTGCAGGCATACGTGACAGCTCTGCGAAGGATTCTTGTTTTTTTGATGCAGGTATAAAATTCAATTCAATCTACTCATGCGCAGCAATAGCAAAAGATAGCGGTGAAGGGTCTGAAGATGAGTGTGCATTTATGCTTGCTACGGGGACCGGCGATATTGAGCCCTGTTTCATAATATCAGGAGGAGACAGCAATATCTCTTCAGAGAAATGTATATTTGAGGTTGCGAAGCAGCAGCGTTTAGAAAGCCTCTGCGGCTTCCTTGGAGAGGATGGCTCGTATTCATTTGACAGATGCATCGCCGCAATAAGTTCAGGTGCGCAGGGTGCAGAGTGATGAAGAAAAAAGAGCAGATAAGCGTTAGGACTCCTGTTTCTATTGATCATAATCTAGGAATAATAGGACTGGTAACAAGTTCATTTAAGTCTTGGTTGTATAATTGGCCTTTAGTGCTTCTATGCATACTGTCAGACTTGTTTTTCATAATAGCAGTTGCTTCTTCAGTCACCTTTGCCCAGTTTAAGCTTTACACCCATCTGGAAGCGATAATGCGTATCGCAGGCGAGGCAACTGGAGGGATTCTAAATATCTACAATCAGACAGAGCAGGTCTCTACAGGGCTGATGGGTCTGTCAGCGAATTTAGAGTTCAAGCATCATCTTAATGTGCTGTTCAACTATCTTGGATTGTTGATATTGGCAATATTCATGTTCTGGATTATCTTCCAGGGCATTAGTTGGTATTTTGCATATAGGATGAGCACAGATAAGCGTCAGCGTTTCCTGGTATTCTGGAAGAACTTCGCTATAGAGTCCATACCCTTCTATCTTCTGAGTGTGATATGGATTTTCCTTTCTGCAAGGATGTTATTTTCATCAAAAATCAGCATAGCTCCATTAATCAGCGAGAGAGCGATAGATATCTTGTTCTATATGCTGATTGCAGTCACTTGGTATTTCAGTTCCATGTGCTTCACTCTAACAAGCGAAAGTGCTTATTCTAACATCAAGCAATGCTTTTCTTATGGAACTAAGAAGTTCGTAAAGACAATACAGAGTTTTGCTGTAATAGTTGTCCTTTTCGTGATTGTCGACCTTTTGCTGAGGATTCCTTTCATCAAAAATGATATAGTTATGATGACTTTGTTCGGAATCATCCTTTTGCTTCCTGTGCTCAGTTTCGCTCGCGTCCTCCTTTTCAAGACATCAGAGAGGTACTGGGAGAAAGATGACCAATAAACTCTTGCATTGGGTTCTGTTCGCAATCGAGGCAGAGGAGAAAGGTCTTGAATTCTATAAGGAATGCAGCAAGCGAGTGTCGCATCACAAGGCCAAGGAACTGTTTTCTTCACTAGTTAAGGAAAAAGAGATTCATAGAAGTGTACTGGACGGTATTTTGAAAGGAATCATAGGAGATGACAAGCGTAAGATTGAAGAGGCAAAGGAAGAGCTGGAAAAATTAAGGAAACATCATTGGCATACTAAGGAAGATCTGGATAAGATGACTTCAGAAGGTATGCTGCTGCGCGATATAATGAACAAGTCCGCT
>CAZLYC010000012.1:0-58810 GCA_964563755.1 uncultured Methanosarcinales archaeon | reverse complement strand
AAATCAAAGAACAGATTTTCTGAAATATCCTGCGAGATTCTTTTTCATCTCCTTTGAAACAAATTCTGCAAGAGGCTTGAGATTCAGGATGTCCTCAGTATTATACTCTACGAGAAGATTGAGCTTCTCCCTGTTGCCCGTCTTCATGTACTCATGCCAGAGATGCACAGCGTCCTCTCCTGAAAGTTCTTTTGTCGATTCACTTCTATGTATTTCCATCTGACGCTCTATGCTCTTCAACCCACCCTTGAATCCCAGTCTTGCAAGAGGAAAACGCAGATCAAGATGAGGAATGTCAGGCACAGCTCCACCGAAGTATTTGTTTATCACAGGAACATCAAAAGAAAGACCATTGAAAGTCACAAGCATCTTGTATCTTGAAATGATACCTTTCAGATTATCCTTTGTAAGCCCTTCATTCTTCACAAGAGTCATGACATCATGCCCATCATACATGCCAATGACAGTTATGTCCCCATAATATCCTGTTGTCTCTATATCCAGGAACAGGCAGTCATCAGAAAAATGATTATAAATCCTCCAGACATCTGACTTTGGGAGCACTTTTGAGAAATAAGCAGAGTTATTATCTGCCAATTCCTTGCTGGCTTCCGCAATCTTTCGGTCATAGTAACCCTTCCTCAACTGCGATATCCCATCAACTTGCTTCGCATCAGAAAAAGAGCTCCAGTCTGTTATCCCCTGCTGCCAGATTTTCTTCTCAGTATTGTGACTTATACGATCAAGAAATATGAAAGAGTTCCTTATCATGATGCACAAAATTGCAGAGTCTTATTTAAGATTTGTTAGAAACTGAGCAGAAATAAAAATAAAAAAATAAGAGAGAAAAAATCTCTCTAATCAAAAATTAGGCTTCTTCCTCTTGGAATAGCACTCTTTGCAATAAACTGGCTTGCCTTCTGTAGGCTTGAATGGAACTTCGCATTCGTTGCCGCACTCAGAACAAGTTGCCTTATGCATCTCACGCGGACCAAAGTCTCGTCTGAAACCGCCGCCTCCTCTGAAATCTACCATTTTACGTTCCTCCTCTATACATAAAAGAAAAAGTTATCTTTCTCAGTTATGTTGATAATACATTAAAAAAAAACACTTATTTATAAATATAACTACAAAAAAGGCGAAATATCACTTAAAACCGCATAGATGATGCTTCTAGTGCTTTTAAAGGCATAGAAATTTATTTAAACTTCTTGAAACCAGCCAAAAACACCATGAAACACATGAATATACTATTAATACTGTCTTTAGCTTGTATGTTTGCGCTTTCAGGATGCAAAAATGACATCCCGCAGACAAACGTAACAGTGACGCCTGAAATGAACACGACAGAGCCTGAAAAACAGCCTGTTGATGTCGTTGAAAAACGTGGAATCCAGACAAACATAACAGATTTCAACGAACTGTTAAGGAGAGCGTCAAAGATAGCCACATACAAATATAATATCACAGATACTACTCATGGAGCTGATGAATACAGATTCTATGTGTTCGGACGATTCATAAGAGTCGACCTCCCAGAGCTTGAGAAATACTCTGATGGCACGAAATATGACCAGATATTCCTTGACAGAGTAACAAAGCATGCATTCTCGAAGTGCAGCATAAATCACTGCCCAAGGCCTAACCTGGACAAAGAGCTTGAGAATACTGAGTTTGATGATTACTACATATCAGACCCTATGGAAACGCTTTACAAAGCAACAAAAGCAGAATACGTGAAGGAAGAGATGCTCGGTAATGACTATGCCAAGGTGTTCAGCATCAAATACGAAGGCAATGACGCAAGGTTATGGCTGCAAGAATACTACGGCTATCCGCTGAAGCTCGTGATAAAGACCTCTGACAATACAAAGAGGACAATAACATTCACTGATATGCAGGTCGATGCGACACGAAGAGGCGAGATAGACCTTCCGACCAACTTCACGATAAAAGGTGAGGAAGGGAGCTGGTTCTTCTGGGAGCATTACCTCGGGCTTTGGCCTCCTGAAGGAAGCGGATTGAAATCAGGAGAACTGAACGCAATCAGCGTCTAAATTCTTTAAACAAATTTTTCTTTCACTTTATCTATGAAACTTTTCTGAGGAGATATCTTATCTCCCATAGACTTCGCAAAATCCTTGAGAATCTCCTTCTGCTTTGAATTAAGATCGCTAGGCGTATGCACTACAACACGAACATACTGGTCACCGATTCCTGACCCTCTTAAGTTAGGGACTCCTAGTTCTTTCATCTTGAACAGCGTGTTTGACTGGGTCCCAGCAGGGATATGAAGCTTAGCAGTTCCTTTTATTGTCGGAACCTCTATAGTATCGCCAATGACTGCTGTAACAAAAGATATCGGAACCTCTATGAACAGGTCATTGTTCTTCCTGTCAAACACCTTGTGGTCCCTAACATGCATAACAACATAAAGGTCACCTGAACGCGCACCTTTCTCACCTGCTTCTCCCTGTCCTGAGAGACGTAAAGTAGTCCCTGACTCGACACCCGCAGGCACATCAACCTTAATCTTGCGCTCTTCCTCAACCCTCCCAGAACCATCGCAATCTTCACATGGCTCCTCTATTGTCTTGCCCTCTCCATGACAACGTCGGCACGTAGAAGATGTCTGGAATATCCCGAAAGGAGTCCTCTGTGCCCTTGTCACCATGCCAGTGCCTCTGCAATCAGGACATGTGACTATCGAAGATTTAGACGCTGCTCCTGTACCGCCGCACTTCTGGCACGTCTCATATCTTGGAATAATGATATGCTTCTCAGCACCATTGACAGCATCCTCAAGCTCAATCTCCAGGTCATAACGCAGGTCAGAACCTTTGCTAGGGCCACGTCTCCTTGAAGAATGAAACCCTCCAAAAGGCCCTCCTGCGAAAAGGCTCTCAAAGATGTCGCCGAAATCAAAATCGCCTCCAGTGTTAAAACCAGAGAAATCGAAACCTGCACCAGGACCTCCTGCACCCATATCTACTGTGCCGTAACGGTCATAATGCGCGCGCTTCTCATCATCGCCAAGCACTGCAGCAGCCTCGTTTATCTCCTTGAACTTCTCTGCAGCACCTAATTCCTTGTTGATATCAGGATGAAACTTCTTTGCAAGCCGCTTATATGCCTTCTTTATATCATCCCTTGGAGCGTCCTTCTCTACGCCAAGAATCTTGTAGTAATCTTTAGACATGTTCAGTCCCCTTTTTATCTATCTTGCCCATCAGTTCCCATTCAAGCTGCTTCGCAAAAGCCCGGTACTCATCAAAACGCTTAGGGTCCTTCGGAGGATACCGCTTGACTATGTAATCAAAACGCTCTGCCAACGATACGACTTTCCCCGAGTTTACCCTGAGGTCAGAATACATCAATAACTTCTCCTCATTTGTCTTCGGAACGAGCTCAGGCTCATCAAGATTGTTCAGACAATGCTTCTCAACAATCGATGCTACTTCATTGAACCCTTTTTTCCTCAAGAACTCTCCACCTTCTATACCGTGACACACTGCCGCTTCCATCTTCATCACGTCATGTAGCAATGCTGCTGCTGATATGAGCTGCTTATCGACATTGATACCTTTCTTTTCCAGCTTTTCAGCCAGTTCAAGAGCTAGGTTCTTCACAGCAATGCTATGCTGGACAATAGCTGGAGCTAGACCGACCTCTGCCATAAGCTCGAGGCATTCTGATTCTGTCGGAACGCTGCGTTTCTTTTCCATAAAGACAACTTGAATAATCAAGCTCACACATTTGTGCCACTCTCGCACTGATTATTTGATTGCAGTTTTTCGCCCAACTGCAGTATCGCTCTAATACTACTTTGATGCTCGCTTGGTGGCACAAATACTTCTGTTAAAAATAAAAAAGATTTGACGCTTTAATTACTTTTTCTTTTTCTTCTTGTTCTCTACTTCGTAGTCTGCATCGACGACCTTATCGCCCTTCTTTCCCTTGGCACTGCTGCCGGATTCTTCTTCATCATCGCCTTCTTCAGCATTTGTTGCTCCTGGCTGCTTCGCATCACCCTGCGGATGCGTCTTTGCATATTCCTGCTGGGCCTTCTGGTACATCTCAGTAGCTGCGTCCTGGATAAGCTTCTGCATCTCATCGACCTTCTTCTTTATTGCTTCTACATCCTTCTTCTCGGGCTCAAGGAGCTTTTTTAGGTCAGTTATCTCAGCCTTTATCGGCTTGAGCTTCTCATCCGCAACCTTGCATTCCATATCCTTCAGAGTCTTCTCTGTCGTGTAGACGAGATTGTCTGCGGTGTTTATCACTTCAGCACTTTCTTTCCTCTTGAGGTCATCCTCTGCGTGCGCTTCAGCTTCTTTTCTCATGCGCTCTACATCTGTATCATTCAGCTTGTTAGGCGCGGTTATTGTCATCGCCTGATGCTTTCCTGTGCCGAGATCTTTTGCTGACACGTTCAGTATTCCATTAGCATCTATATCAAAAGTCACCTCAATCTGAGGTATGCCTCTTGGCGCTGATGGTATGCCTACAAGGTCAAAATTACCAAGCAGCTTGTTGTCGATTGCCATTGGACGCTCTCCCTGGAACACCCTTATCGTGACTGCAGGCTGGTTGTCGCTCGCTGTTGAGAATATCTGAGACTTCTTGGTCGGAATTGTAGTATTCCTGTCAATCAGTTTAGTCAGTATTCCGCCGAGTGTCTCAATTCCCAAGCTTAGTGGGGTCACGTCAAGAAGCAAAACATCCTTTACCTCTCCTGCCAAGACTCCTGCCTGGATTGCAGCGCCCATCGCGACGCACTCCATAGGGTCGACACCGCCTTCCACCTTCTTCCCTAAGAAATCCTCGACGAACTTCTTCACGATAGGCATCCTTGTCGGACCGCCAACCATTATTATCTTGTCAATGTCCTTCTTCGTCAGTTTAGCGTCAGATATTGCCTGCTCCATAGGATGCCTGCAACGTTCTATTATCGGCTTCAGCAGATCTTCAAGCTGTGCACGCCTGAGCTTCATCAACATGTGCTTTGGCCCTTTGTCATTCGCTGTAACGAAAGGCAGGTTTATGTCTGTCTCAAGCACTGTAGACAACTCTATCTTTGCCTTCTCTGCAGCTTCTTTTAATCTCTGCATAGCTGTTGAATCATTACTTAGGTCGATTCCTTCAGATTTCTTGAACTCAGATACCAGCCAATCGACAATTATCTTATCCATGTCAGTTCCGCCGAGCTGAGTGTCGCCTGAAGTAGACTTGACTTCGAAAACCCCTTCGCCGAACTCCATTATAGTGACGTCAAGAGTCCCTCCTCCCAGGTCAAACACAAGAATCTTGTGCTCCTGATTGGATTTGTCAAGACCATATGCGAGCGACGCAGCAGTAGGCTCGTTTATTATCCTAACAACCTCAAGACCTGCAATAGTTCCAGCGTCCTTTGTCGCCTGTCTCTGGTTGTCGTCGAAATAAGCAGGAACAGTAATCACTGCCTTCTCAACCTTTTCTCCAAGGAACTGCTCAGCATCCTTCTTTATCTTCTGCAATATGAACGCAGACATCTGCTGAGGAGTGTATTCCTTGCCATTTATCTTGTATTTGTAGTTCGTCCCCATCTTCCTCTTCGCAGCAGTTATCGTACGGTCAGGGTTAGAGATAGCCTGCCTCTTTGCCGGCTCTCCCACTAACATCTCTCCTTCTTTTGTGAAAGCGATGACGCTAGGGAAAGCTTTCCCATACTGCGATACCCCTTCCGCAGACGGAACTATCTTAGGCCTTCCTGCCTCCAAGAAAGCCGCTGCTGAATTTGAAGTCCCCAAATCGATTCCAATTATTTTTGCCATATTTCATCCCTCCAACTGTATTTTCAATTTTTTTTCAAACATCAATCCTTAGGGCCTCTGCCCTCAACTTATCTACAACCTCATCTGTAAGGAGCTGCTTTTTTGAAACAGTTCTTACTGAAACAACTTCGAAAAGCTTCGCGAGCTTGTTCAACCTGAAATTATCATATTCCTTCACAGAGCCAAGAGCATGGTAAAGTTCCTGGTCTGTCGTCACAAACCTTCTCTTCTCAGGATTGCAGATTATCTTCGTCTCAAGATGCTCATCATTCCCTATCAAGTAGCGCAGGATTTTGCCTGCATCAAGGAACATCTCATTCAGCATGCTCGGCCTGCTTTCCTCGCTCGCATAATAATTCATAATTCTCACCCGAAGTATGAAGGAACAGTGGTATCCTTCGGCATAGGCACGCCTTTCTCCTGCAATGTCTTCTCCATCTTCTCGACTGCCTTGGGCTTTGTTATCTTTCCGAAGTCGCGCTCATAATCACCGACTACTTTTGAGAGCAGCTCAAGAGTCCTCTTTGCGTGGAACGGGTCAAGCATCACAACATTATGCTTTATGTGCACAACAGCGGCATCCTTTGACCTCACATCCACCCTTGGAGTTATCGACTTGAAATCCAGCACGAACTGCATAGGATTGTAATTTATTGAAAGCTCATGACAAAAAAAGTCAGCGCCTTCATCGATAGATACATTTATGTTCTTCTGTTCCAAATCATCCACCCCATTCATCTGAATCTTTCATAATCCAATATCCGTCTAAGCTTGTGCTTGTCAGGAAATAATTTCTCCAGCTCAGCACCCTCTATGACGCGTCCGCCTGTCTTTATGTATGAATCATACTGCCTTATCGATTCCGGATCGTAGATGTTAAGGCAATAATTGACTATGAACCAAGTGTGAAGGTCATCGCCGTGCTCACTGCAGTTGCCTATCCTGCAATGCAGCGGCTTTATCTTATGTATCCTACATTTCTTGCTGTCCAAAAATATGCATGGCCCGTAAGGCTTGTCGTCCTTCTTCATAGGCTTTATCTTGAAAACAGGCGTGTGGAATATCTCTATCTCGTCAAGGAAATCCTTGATGAACTTGTCTTTCGGGACATTGAGGAACGCTGCAATCTTAGTTATCTCTGACTCGAGCACGAATCCTGAACCGTATGTGCAACACTTACCGCACTGATTGCAATCCTCGCCTATCTTCAATGCTTCCTCAAGTTTTGTAGACTTCTTTATCATTGAACAAAACACCTATTTTTTAGCGACCTTGACTTTTGAATGTCTTATGACGCAGCCCTTCAGCTTGTAACCTTTCTGAAGCTCTTCTAAAACAGTATCTTCTGCAGTTTCCGATTTCTCTGAAAGCATGACTTCATCGAGATATGGATCGAATTTCCTGCCTTTTGATACTATGGGCATCAGTCCCTCATCCTGTAAAATAGACATGAACTGAGAGAATATGAGTTCAACACCCTTAACAAAATCATCATGGTTCTTGGTGTTCGCAAGCGCCATCTCAAAAGAGTCCAGCACAGGAAGCAGCTTCCTTATCAGGTCTGCACGGGCATATTCCCTAAAGCTTGCCGATTCCTTGTCGCAGCGTTTCTTATAATTCTCAAACTCTGCCTGGACGCGCTTTATGTCATCAGTGAGCTCGCATATCTTTGACTGAGCAGCATCCTTATTCTCTTCTTTATTCTCTTTCTTCTGATGCTTGTCATCCTTTGCTTTCTGCTCTTCAACAGCTTTCCTTATCTCACTTTCAGCTTTTTTCTTTTCATCAGTCATATTATCATCCCAAATATCGAATCAAAACACCCAACTTTCTGTTGACTTTAAGTCAACGAAATGTTATTAAACTCTACTGATATATAAATGTTTCTGAAAAAGTTTATATATTCGAACTTCATTTAAATATTTACATGGCATTCATACAGCAGAGGATAACCATAGTAAAGATCCGCAGACCTGCTGAGAAGAATGTCAATGACGACCTGCAATATATCGGGAATTCTCTGGGATTATTCAACCTGCGCGACAAGGATAAGAGCTGCTTTAGAGTATTCATAGAACTCCTCAAGGCCGCTAAAAGGAAACAGCCGATAAGCTCTGACGAGCTCGCATTCAGGCTTGACCTGACACGCGGCACAGTTGTGCATCACATAAACCGGCTCAAGGAATCCGGCATCGTCGTACATGAAGGCAAAAGATATTTCTTGAGAGTTGACAAGCTTGAAGAGCTAATCAAGGAGATAAAAGACGACGTGGCAAAGACGTGCGACGACCTTGAACTAATAGCGAAGGAAATCGACAAGGAATTGGGACTTTAATATTGCTGAACTGAATCTCGCGGAAGTATAACTCCTTTCTCAATAAACTCTGGTTCAAGATTGATAAACCAGCCAGAATCTTTTCTGGTTAGATAAACGATATCTGAATCAGACAACGTCTCTTCTACGCCTTCCTGAGGAAAAACATAAGTATCATATTCTAACTTAACATAACTATCATTATAACGTATAACATTGGTAAAATTAAATCTGCTGAAACGCTCAGACTTTACAACTGACCACAGAGATATATCGTTACTTTCAAAGAATTGCTCGACAGACCTACCATCCTTTTCAAGATTTTGCTTAATATAATCTGAAATGATAATTCTTGAGTTAAACAGGTTCGTATTCCCTTTCAACGTCTCAGCTTCAAGAATCTCGTAGAATTTTAATGGATCCTGTTCAGAAATCTCTTTTAGCATCATCGGGTTCCTTTGCTCAAGATATCCATCGTAATCCTCTGCACAATAGTAATCATCATCATACTCTGACCTAGCATAAGGAGAATCGTCATATATGTCATAACATGTTTTTAAATGATCTAAATAATATTGTCGATAATCAACGGAACTGGAATCTTCTTTTTCTGAAAATGTACTCTCAGGAATTGAAGGCTCTTCTGGAATTCGCAATTGACTACCAATACGATCATTATCAACAGGCATGCTTCCTAATTTTGTAGTTCCTAAACCCAGCACATAAGATGCGTTCAAAAAATGACTCAAATAAAAAGAAAGCGACAAAAATAGAATCAAAACGAATATAACAAATAAAAATATAATCACAACTATTTTCCCTGTCTTTATACCCGTATATGCCTTTAATGACGACTCCCACAGCATAAGCACCCAAATGCCGATGATGAAATATAATATGATTAACACAGGCATGAACTTGCTAAATACAAGAACTACTGAAAGAAGTATTGAAAACGCAGACATATATGCATATGCCTTAAAAAATTGGTAGAACTGAGCCTTACAGCGGAGAATCCTCGATATACAATAAAACGTGGCTGAAACAAATAATGTGAAAAAAATCGATACTATCGCACTTACAACTGCTTCAAGAAATAATACTAGAATACCAGTGATACCTGCGTAAGATGACCCTCCTGTCAAAAAGTTAAACAAAAAAAATATGAATGAAGATATCAAAGAGGAAATAATCAGGAACTTGAACGGAGCTGAAAAACCCTTCTCAGGAGCTAACTCATCTAGCACCTTCAAAGGCTTGAACAGAATGCCTGTCAATCTCAAGAAATAATTATCATGCCTGTCAGGCGGAGCTAGGCTCTGACTAGCTGTAGCATTAGGAGGGTTTTGCTGAAGTGAAGCAGATTCAATATTTGGCTTTTCACACTCAATAACTGCTTCTTCAACCTGATCTGCAGGGTACCCAGCATTAATGAGAAACTGCTTCAGATAATCTACAGAATACCCCTTATTCTTATTCTCCCGGACATAATCTATAAGAATCTGGTTAATCATACTTCACAATTATGAATGCATTTTATAATAATTATTGACCACTACTATGTAAAGAAATATTATCGCAATAGAAACATTTTTAATATACAATACTCGACTGTTTTCTAAATATGGCAAAGAAGTGCAACATAGGCGGGCAGGCAGTGATTGAAGGAGTTCTAATGAAGAATGATGATAAGATAGCTATCGCTGTCCGAAGGCCTGATGGGAAGATATCTGTCAAGAAAGAGCACAAGGCATCAATAACAAAGCGCATAAAGTTCCTCGGCTGGCCGTTCTTCAGAGGCACAGTAAACCTTATCGAGATGCTCTCTGTAGGCATAAAAGCACTCAACTACTCCGCAAATGAATCTCTTGGAGAGGAAGACAAGAAGATAACTAAGACAGAGTTCGCTTTCACGACAGCATTCGCGGTCATCGTAGCGATTGGACTGTTCATATTGCTTCCCTTATACCTGACTAAGATAACACGCACAGAAGGAATCCTGTTCAACCTCATCGATGGACTGATAAGAGTAGGTATATTCGTCATATACATATTGCTGATATCTATGATGAAAGACGTCCGAAGGCTGTTTCAGTATCACGGCGCAGAGCACAAGACAGTCAACTGCTATGAGCAAGGAAAGAAACTTACTCCTGAAAATGTCAAGAAATACAGCACAGCGCACAGGAGATGCGGGACAACATTCCTCCTTATCGTCCTCGTGATAAGCATAATCATATTCTCATTCATAGTGAGCGACAAGACATGGGTCAAGTTCGCATGGAGGGTAATACTCCTGCCAGTGATAGCTGGGCTGTCATACGAACTGTTAAAGCTTGGAGCAAAATTCCCGAACAGCTTCTTGATCAACCTGCTCATATATCCTGGCCTGATGTTGCAGAGGATAACGACAAAAGAACCTGACAAGAAACAGATAGAGGTCGCGATAAAGGCATTCAAGGCAGTAGAATGCTGAGCGTCTCTGCAATATAGATATCTTTCCAGCGATACACTTCATCTTTAGGGACAAGAAGACCTGAAGTGTGGTAAAGAATCTTGCCATTCTTTGATTTTGTCGAAGTCCTCGCTGTCTTGAACTTCTTCTCATTCGCCATGACACGTTCTTTTAGCGTCTCAAGAAACATAAGATACATGGCCTTCTCTGTCACTGATACGTATGATAACAATAGCGCCTCTGAATACAAGAACCAGCCAGGCTTTCCGAGTTCCTCATTGCTCTTTGTCTCGAAGAAGAAATTACTCGAGTCGCCAATCTTCTCGTCTCCTTTCACTTCGACACTCAGGTCGTAGTATGGCAATGTCCTCTTTACAATCAGGTCTATCCCTTTCTGCTGGTATTTCTTATCACCTGAAACATCGACGATAGACGCGCCAGGATACATCCTAAGAAAACATGAACTGACCCTGTCCTCTATAGACTTACCGAACTTGTTTGTCTCTGTAAAAGTGTATGATTGAGCCATGTTCAGCACAACTCGCACAGAAGCTTAGCGGCAAGCTTCGATGTCATATCATTCAAATCCTTATCCGGTCCGACTTCAACTATGTCAAACATCTTCAGGTTCTTCAACAATCTAATTCTCTGGATTATATTTATGAGCTGCCTTGCAGAAAGTCCGCCGGGCTCAAGATAACCTGTGCCTGGAGCGCATGAAGGGTCTGCGACGTCTATATCTATTGAAAGATAGAGCGAATGCCACTGACTTATGTTCTCGGTAAGACCGTCGACAGAATTTACAAAGCCAGTCATCATGACCTGTTTCATAGTGAAAT
The DNA here is from genome assembly GCA_964563755.1 of uncultured Methanosarcinales archaeon. Lineage (GTDB taxonomy): Archaea > Nanobdellota > Nanobdellia > Woesearchaeales > UBA11576 > JABMQF01. The sequence goes on along the minus strand of CAZLYC010000012.1, from coordinate 47,389 downwards.
ATTTTATCCTGTTTGAATCCAGGAATTCTTTCTCCTCACCTTCAATATTCCTAAGGCCGAAAAAGACTATCCTGCTCCTGTCCACAACACCCTCTGTTACAAGCTTCCTGACAAAATCCGCATGGGAAGGGATATTTTCTCCTGAGTCACAATCCGGATGGGCGTCAAGTATCACAATCCCTGCGCCAGGATTTTTCTTGGCAAAAGCGCTGAATGAAGCGTAAGTCACTGAATGGTCTCCCCCTAGCAGGCAAACTTTTTCTGAAAAAGACTGCTTACCAACTGCTTCTTTTATAGAAGCGAATGCTGAAGCTGCATCTTCCTTGTCAAAATCGATGTCAACAGGTCTTATGCTGTGAGACAGGCCTGACTCATTAAGATAGATATCCTTCGTCTGCTCAATTATCCTGTCAGGAGCAAATATGGCACTCGGATTCCTGCCTTTGCTGCCTTTGGAAAATGGTGCTTTTAGGACAATCATACCAGAAAATAAAACGCGGATGTTTAAATGTCTTTTGAGTCATTTAAATGCGGCAATATTCTATTACCGGTATCTGTCCATACCAGTATTTCTTGCCTTTTTTCAATACGTCTGGAGCAAATATCTCATTATATATGAAAAGCCTGCCTTTGAGCTCATCCTTAAGCTTCTTATCAAGCTCACCGAAGCTATGGTCTGGGTTCATGAATACAATATCATACCCTGAAATGTCCTGTTCAAGATAGTCCCCTTGAACAAGTTCGCAATCAATACCTAGCTTTTTTTGAATATTCTTTGCTACTGCTATAAGTTCTGCGTCATATTCTATCCCTGTCGCCTTTGTGAACAATGCAGCGACGAGCACTACACGTCCATCACCGCAGCCAAGGTCGATAAAATTCCGGCAACTTTCAAGATTTATCTCCTTGAAGAACTTAAAGATGTTGTCAAGATTTGTAGTTCCGTAGATTCCTTTCTCTGTGTCGTACACAACTCCTTTTCCTGATTTCTTAAGAGATGATTCTAGCTTTGCGTATTCAGCTTTTATAGCTTCAAACTTGCCAGGGATGTCCATAAAGAAATAAAAAAATATTTTATTTAATAAGCTTAACTAAAGCAGAGGCACTTTCCTCTTCTCAAACTCTTCTTCAACATCCTTCGGCCAGACGCTTGACTGAACTTCGCCTATGTGTGCCTTATGGAGCAATGCCATGCAGAGTCTTGACTGGCCTATACCTCCTCCGACAGATAAAGGAGTGGTGCCTTCGATGACAGACTTGTGGAAAGGCAGGTCTTTCCTGCTGTACAAACCACCAATCTCAAGCTGGCGCAATAATGCGCCTTCATCCACGCGTATACCCATAGAAGAGAGCTCGAGAGCTGTTCCACGTTCATGATCCCAGATAATTATGTCGCCGTTCAAACCATGATATCCTTCTTTAGTCTCTGTGCTCCAGTCATCATAATCCGCTGCCCTCAAATCATGAGGCTGCCCTGACTGCAACTTGTGCCCGATACCTATGAGGAACACTGCCTTGTATTCTTTCGCAATCTCATGCTCTCTCTCTTTAGGGGACAATCCGGAATATCTCTTCTCAACATCCTCTGAAAAGACGAAACTTATGTCACTTGGAAGCCTTGTCTCTAGCGACGGAAACTCTTTTGCTACCGCTTCCTCTGTCATCTTTATCGCTGAGTATATCCCTCTCACGGTCTTCTCAAGATAGCCGATGCAGCGCTCTTCCCTGGACATCACACGTTCCCAGTCCCACTGGTCGACATAGATGCTGTGTATTGGACTTACATCTTCATCCTTTCTCACCGCATCCATATCTGTGTAAAGACCCTCTCCGTGCTTGAATCCATATTTGCCCAGCATGAATCGCTTCCATTTCGCAAGGCTATGCACAATCTCGACCTTACGGTCGTCGAACTTTGTGCTGAATGATACCGGAACCTGGGTTCCTGCAAGGTCGTCCTGCAAACCTGTCCCTGTAACCAGGAATTTAGGTGCTGAAACCCTCCTTAAGTTAAGCAAATCCGCAAGAGAGCGCTCGAACTTGTCCTTTACAAGCTTGATTGCTGTTTCAGTCTCAAAAAAATCCAACTTAGGCCTGTAGCCATCCGGGAAAACTGCTTTCATCTTTTACGCACCTCACAACAATATTGATGGATATAGCTTACAAAAGAGATATATAATATTATCCTGAAATATATGGAAATTTACTCTAAAAACACCGAAATATTTATAAAATATGGAATATTTTTCCACATTATGAAGCTAGACAAGAAAGATCATTCTATAATCTCGCAGCTAGAGCATGACGCGAAGCTCACCACAGGTCAGATATCAAAAAAGCTCAACATACCTGTGACCACAGTACATAACAGGATAAAAAAACTCGAAGAAAAAGGCATAATCAAAGGATACACTGTCAGGCTCGACCATGCGAAGCTGGGCAAGCCAATGCTCGCATACATACTTGTATCAGTAAGTTACAATCTTCCTAGCGGCAAGAAGATAGAGCAGAATGAACTGGCATCAAAACTCAGGAAGTTCGAGGAAGTTGAAGAGGTCAGCATAACAACAGGAGGAACAGACATACTTCTAAAGGTCAGGTCATCTACAGTAGAAGAACTTAACGATTTCATAATAAAGAAATTAAGAAGTGTTGACGGTATAGATAAGACACAGACAATGCTTGTCCTGAGCCAGGCTTAGGCTTGAGTCTCTTCGTTCTTCTCTTCAGCAGTCGCAGGCTCTTCTTCCGCAGCAGGAGTCTCTTCCTTAGTCCCTTCGGCAGGCTTTGACTTCTTTTTCTGCTTTTTCTTCTCTTTAGGACTCTTGATCTTAAGCTTCTTCTTCGCGAAACTGACCCTCACATTCATGACTTTCTCTGCAACAGCCTCTTTCTTTTTCTTGAACAGCTCGTAAGCCGCAAAAAGAGTGAGTATCGCACCTGCTGTCGACGATATCAGAAGAAGATTGCTCCTAAACGTATCCATCCATGATTTCTTTATCAGCTTCGCTTCGCTTATCTTCTCTGCCTGATACTGAAGTTCATCATGAGCTACTTCTATACTCGCCTTGGCCTTGACAGGGTCTTCCATAAGTATGCTTGAACGCGCATCCCTGATATAGGACTTAAGGTCTACAAGGCTTATGTCAGCAACATCATAATTATTCTCTTTCTTGACTCTTAGTTCTGTCTCAAGCGCAGTATAATTAAGTTCAAGCTCCTTTACCTGCGTCTCTAAGACTTCAATAAGCTGCCTCTTTGCAGCTGCCGCAGCAGCTTCATCTTTTCTTCTCTGCGCAGCATCAACATAATACGGGTCTACGACAGTCACGTTCTGAACAAAGATGTCATCATTGACCTTTATCGTGAGTTCTATCTCACCCGCTGTCTTGAATGAACCCATGACTATAATATATGAAGACTCTCCTGGATTAAGATATTCTATAGGCATCACATCATAAGTGGCGTAACCCTTTCCAGAGACCAATGCAACAAGCTTGCCAAGTTTCACATTGCCCTTGTTCTTTATCTTTATATTGAACTGGGCATCGCCTATATTGAAGCGCTTCGGCAAGAAGTCAACCATATCAAAAGACATTATTTCAGGAATCTTCTCGTCGATTGGCTCATCTGGTTCCTCTTCAGGCACAGGAGGCACCTCTGGAGGCAGACTCTCGTTCAGTCCAGGCTCAACAGTAGAATTATCTGCCGGAGGCTCTATGGTTGAGTTGTCCACAGGAGGATTGACTTGCTCTGTGATATTCTCTTCAGCAGCTACTCCGACAACCAACACAAGAAGTGTAGCTAAAAATATAAACAATGTCTTGTTCATCATAAAACACCAATTTAATATGTTAAAACGAAAAATAGGTCACTTATAAAGATTACTGTGCGTATTTAAACAAATTCAGATTCTCTTTATCATGTACGGGCCTTCACGCAAATAGCCAAATTTAGAATAATATTCCCTGACACCTATACCTGAGATGACAATGATTTTGTCCTTACCGTGCTCTTTTGCTATCTCTTCTGCTTTTTTCAACAGACTCGAGCCAAAACCTTTGTGCTGGTGCTTTGAAGATGATTTTTCACCTATGCTTGCTGTCTCGCCGTATACATGAAGCTCTCTTATCAGCGCAGACTGGCCTGTAATCTCTTTCCTTGCTGTCTTCGACGGGAATCTTAGCCTCGTGAACCCTACAAGAACGTCATTCTTCACATCTTCTGCTGCTATGAAGAACTCCGTACCCTTGCTTGCTTCGTATTTTGTGACTGTGACTTCTACTTTTCCTAGTTTTTTTGCCCTTCCTACTTCCCTGCAGCGTATGCAACGACAAGTTATCCCTTTCTTTTTACAAAGCTCATCCACATACTGCCTCAAGTTTGTCCTCTCCACTCCTGCTTCAGTCATATTTGTAGGAATGTCTCGTTGTATCCTCATTATCCTAACATAATTCGGCACATCTCGCTTGAATTCTGAGATGATTTCAGCAGCTGCTTCAGCAGACAGTGGAACGAAACTGCCGTTCTTCCATAAATCATAGAGCTTTGTCCCTTTCAACACCATGCAAGGATATATCTTCAGCATGTCAGGACGGAAATCAGGATTCTTGAAAAGCATCTTCAGGCCCGCTATGTCTAACCTCGGAGATGAACCCGGAAGACCTATCATGTAATGGAAGTTAAGCTTGAAACCTAAGTCCTTCAGTTCCCGTATCGACGCTATTGATTCCGCGACATCATGCCCTCTCTCGATATTCTTCAGTATCTTGTCTGATATCGACTCTATGCCAAGCTCAATCCTTGTCGCTCCTAAATCAAGAGCGAAATTACCATGCTTCAGCCTTCCGTAATCAGGCCTCGTCTCGACAGTGAGGCCGACGCACCTTATTGACGACGATTCATTCCTCAACTGCTCTGCTTCCAATGACGAGCTTTTCTTCTTCAAAGCAAGCAGTTTTTTCCTTATTGACGCTGTCCGCACATCATCTTTTGTGCTTCCTGGAAGATCAAAAAACTCCTTGAACTTCTTCAGGTCAAGCTTGCCGCCTAGAAAGAAATTGTCGCTGAAATCATTCATCGCTTTTAATGCCTGCTTTACAAAAGCCTTCTGGTATATCTTCGATGTCGAAGGGAAAGTGCCGCCCATTATTATCAGCTCTACCTTATCAGGCAGGTGGCCTGCAGTGATGTACTGCTCAAGACGGTTGAACACCTGCAGGTAAGGATCAAACTCATTCATAATCGCGCGCATTGTCGCTGGCTCCTTGCCAGTATAAGACTGAGGAACATCACCAAATAAAGAATCAACACCACCAGGGCAGATGCTGCACTTACCATGCGGGCACTTATGTGGCTTGCACATTATAGCAACTACCGAGACGCCGCTTATGGAACGGACAGGCTTTGTCCTGAGTATGGATTTCAGCTCACCTACATCCGCATCAGCTGCATGCAAGAGTATCTCTATGTCTGTAGGAACCTGCTTTATGGCATGCTTCCTGCAAAGCTTTAGCTTAATCCTTGATACCTCTTCCTTTGAGAGCTTCTTGCCCCTTAACTCCGAGATGATTTCGTCGAAAAAATCTTTCATAGACACAGAATTAGCAAGGCGTTTTATAAAGATTTGGTAGGAAATGCTCTGTCCATTCTTCCATCATGGTTTTGCCATGTTCCAGAGAAAATCAAAGTATGTCTTGAATCCGTCTGCTATGCTCCTGTTCTTTATAGTAAAAGCGTAAGGAGTATCACCCCACATCAGTATGCAGACAGTGTCTTGATATATGTCTATAGCTGCAGGGCTGTTGAATCCACGACCCATGAAACGGATATTCGATATCTTCTCTTCTTTTCTATGTTTGTAGAACTTATTGTCCCTGTTGTCAAGTATGAGCTTGAATTTGTGTCTTTTACGTATTGATATCCTGTTCACATCCTTAAGCATAGCAGATAATTTTTCATTTTTGTAAGCTTGGTTTGAAAACCCTATTATGTAGAGCGTCTCTCCGTTAGGGCATTCGTTTACAATGTTGAAAAGCGCTGCCTTAAACCCGTGAAATCCCTCAAAAACAGCCGTATCTGTTGTTTTAATCTCCTTTTGGCTTATCTTTTTCAGCGCAGGTATGCATTCCTCTATCTTCCTCTTCCTATCTTCAAGCAATTCTAGCAGCACGTCAGGATTCAATGCAGAATATATCTTACCAGAAGGGTTCTTTTCGTACATTATCGTTCCTTTATTGATTAATGAGTCTATTGCTACATATACTTGTGAGTTTGATATTGCAGTCTCTTGGCGAATCCTGGTCGCTGTAGATTTACCGAGTCTAACCAGCGCAAGATACACCTTAGTCTCATTGTCAGTGAAACCTAATGACTTCAGGTTTTCTTCAATCATATTCTCCTAAAAAGGAGAACTTATTTTTATATATTTCGGCTTTTTACTTCAAACAAGTGTTTTTTAGTGTTGGGTGGTTAGGCAAGAACTCGATAAGGTGGAACTATGAATATTTATGTAAAACAATATTTGTTAATATTTTGTTTTTTAGCCTCAATTATCACCGCAAACATTCTAGCTGCTATATACGGCGCAAAGGCAGCAATAATTGTCGCGTTTACCTTGATAGGCCTTGACCTGACTGTGCGTGACACTTTGCACGAAATTTGGCATGGCAAGAACCTCTGGTTTAAGATGCTTGGCATCATATCTGCCGGAAGCGCCATATCATATCTCATCAATCGCAATGCTGGAACTATCGCAATAGCTTCATTTTTGGCGTTCCTGCTCGCAAGCCTAGTCGATTTTGTTGTCTACTCTATTCTGCATAAGAAAAAATGGATAGTGAAATCGAATTGCTCAAATGTGTTCAGCTCGTTGACTGATAGTTTAGTCTTTCCTACAGTCGCTTTTGGCGGTTTTTCGCTATTCATAACAGCAGGCCAGTTCCTTGCGAAGTTTTTAGGAGGATTCTTATGGACTCTAGTCCTTAAGAGATGATTGCCTGCTTAGATTGTACTCTTGTCGCATTAGCTTTGCAGGTACTGCTTAGTAGAACTCATGCGTCATCGACTTTATTATCCTGCTTGTTATGCTGCTTATGACTAATACCACAGCCACCGCACCTAACAGATAGAGCCACTGACCTCCTGTAAGCCACACTGTGCCGAAGAAGAAGCTCAGCGGAGAATATACTACAAGAAGCTGCAGAGTCAATGACATCAGGACCGCAAGTACAAGCCAAATGTTGGAGAATATGCCTGAGTGGTAAGACTGGCGTATCACATAAAGCCTGACTATCTCAAGCATAGCGAGTGTCATGAAAGCCATCGTCCTTCCTGCCTCGACGCTGTACTGCGAGCCAATATAATAAGTGAAAAGCGTGGTTACGCAGATGAGAGCGCCTGTGCTGAATATGTTAAGTGACATCCCTTTTGAAAGTATCCTGTCTGCCTTCTTCCTCGGAGGACGTGACATCGCATCTGAAGATACAGGGTCAACGCCCAATGCTATGGCAGGCAGCCCGTCAGTAACCAGATTTATCCAAAGCAGCTGCACTGCAGTGAGAATAAGCGGCATGCCGAGCACTGCGCCTATGAAAATGACAAGTACCTCTCCCATATTGCATGAAAGAAGGTAATTCACGAACTTGCGTATATTATCATATATGCCACGTCCTTCCTCGACGGCATTAACTATAGATGTGAAATTATCATCAGTAAGAATCATCTCGCTAGCTTCCTTTGCAACATCAGTACCGGTTATGCCCATAGCTATCCCGATATCTGATTTTTTTAGAGCAGGAGCATCATTGACACCATCACCAGTCATCGCAACAACATGGCCTCTCTTCTTCAGCGCAGCAACAATCTTCAGCTTGTGCTCTGGATTGACTCTAGCATAAATAGAAACATCATTAACGATATCTGCCAGCGCGTCATCAGTCATATGGTCAAGATCCTGGCCAGTCAATGCCTTGCCTTCAAGACCGATCTCGCGGCCTATAGCCTCAGCAGTCGTCCTCAAGTCACCAGTGACCATCACAACTTTTATCCCTGCTGCCTTGCACTTAGCTATCGCTCCCTTGACTTCCTCTCTAGGAGGGTCAATCATGGCCTGCAATCCGACGAAAACAAGGTCTTTCTCCCAGGACTCTTTCTTGTCCTTCTTAGTTATCTCCTTATACGCAAAACCAAGCACACGCAAAGCACTCTTGGCGTACTCATCATTCTTCTTAAGTATCAATTTCCTTTCAGCAGGTGAAATAAGCTTAACTTTCCCTCCTGAATAAATCTTCCTGCACCTGTGTATGAGCATGTCAGCAGCGCCCTTGACATAGACATATCGCTTGCCACCGATATCATGCACTGTCGACATCATCTTTCTCTCCGAGTCAAAAGGCAGCTCTCCTACCCTCGGGAATTTCTTGTCCAGCTCCTCCTTCACGAGCCCCGCCTTCAATGCAGATGTTATCAGGCATCCTTCTGTCGGGTCGCCTATGACACTCCAGTTCGAATGGTCAAGCTTAGCATCATTGTTAAGAGCGCCTATCCTCAACAGAAGATCTATCTCAGACTTGTCGACTGAAAACTTCCCTTCAGGCAGGTAGCCAGAGCCGCCTACAGTCACATCTTTCCCGTTAGCATATATGCGTTTCACAGTCATCTCATTATGTGTAAGAGTGCCTGTCTTATCTGTGCATATGACTGTAGTGCAGCCAAGTGTCTCGACGCTAGGAAGATGCCTCATCAAGGCATTTCTCTTGACCATCCTACGGACACCTAATGATAGGGATATAGTGACCACTGCAGGAAGCCCTTCAGGTATCGCTGCGACAGCGAGAGCTACTGCAGCAAAAAAAAGCTCTAATGGACTTCCTTCATGCACCAAAATGCCTGTAAGAAAAACTATTGCGCAAATCAATATAACTAATATTCCCATCCACTTGCCAAGCTTCGCGAGCTGCTTCTGCAAAGGAGTAAGATTCTTCTCTACACTCTGTATCATATGGGCAATCTTACCCACTTCAGCTTCCATGCCTGTAGCGCACACTATCGCTTTTCCATGACCTCTTGTGATTATAGTGCCGGAAAATACCATATTATGCTGGTCGGCCAACGTTGCATGATGCGCTATAGTCTCTACAGATTTCTTCACAGGAGTAGATTCACCAGTAAGAGCCGCTTCCTGAGTCTCAAGCTCGACTTCCTCCAGTATCCTTGCGTCTGCAGGTATCTTCTCTCCTGTCTCAAGAATGATTATGTCTCCGGGCACAAGTTCAGACGCATCTATCTTCTTCTCCTCACCGTCACGTATGACAATCGCCTTGAGGCCGGCCATCTTCTTCAATGCCTCTATCGCTTTTTCAGCACGGAAATCCTGCAAGAAACCCAGAACCGCGTTCAGCATAAGTATTACAACAATTACTATCGCATCGACAAACTCTCCTATGACAAATGATATCAACACAGCGCCCATCAGTATCCAGATGACTGGGGACGCGAACTGAGAAAGCAGCATCTGCCACCATTTCTCCCCTTCCGCCTCTTTTATCTCATTCTTCCCGTATTTATGCATGCGTCTTGCAGCTTCCTCGGAAGAAAGCCCTTTAAGAGAAGCATCGAACTGGACAAGAATCTCCTTCAGGCCTGCCTTGTAAAAGTCCATCTTAGCTACCTACAGATGAAAGCGCGTCATAATTAGATTTCAGCACACGATATCGCAACACGCTGCCAAGCGCGACCTCCTCTGCGCTGCCTGATACAGCAGAAACAGGATAAGGATGAAGAACGCCAGACATGGCATCCACTACTCCGCTGAATGAGATTGACATGAAATCCCTAAAGAGGACAGTATGCTCAAGCGTCCTTGCGAAGTTAGTCATGAATCTTGATGTCCCTTTCCTGAACACAGAGAACTCCGGATAGTATGCTATGTTGAACTCCAGGAGCTGATCATCGCCTAAAAGTCCTGAGTATGAATTGAATGATGCTGAGAACCTGCTCTGGAGCTGCAGGACATGAGGCGGCAGCGGAGGCAAAGAAATTCCTTCTACAGCATATTTCAGGTTCATATTATACTCATCGATATTAGTCGAACCGTCATCGAACACGCCCGACTCAATAGATTTCATGAGCCTGCCATACTCCCTAAGTATGTCTGACTTCAGCTCATCGACACCTGAAGCAGATGAAGAGAGCGAATGAAGCAGCAGCCTGTTCTTTACAAGAACAGTAAAATAATTGTCATCAATATAATCAGACATCGATAACGAAAGGATAATATTGGTTTTCTGTTCTGTAGCGTTGAGCAGTTCACGGTTAGAAAGTTCTATCGCCTCCTGGGCGACACGATAGACAGCAAGATTATCACCCATCGCCGCTGAAATCTCAGGCTCAACATTGGAAAGCGTCTTGTATAATGATATGAACCCTTCTTCTGTCACCTGTCTCTCCATCATAACTAACTGCATCGCTGTAAGTATATACGCAAGGACTATCAGCACAATCAGGACAACGGAGTATATAGCACCATGGGCAAGACCTTTTACCATATCCTTTACCACATGCTTCCTATCAAAGAACCTCAGGTATAGGAATCTCGTCATGAAGAAATATACGAATATAGCAGGGAATATCCATGCGAGAATCAGGAATATCACGCTCACGAAATTATCCTGGAATATGAACTCAGGTATAAAATAAAGCAGACCGTACGCAAAAGCTCCCGCAATCATATGCGCATAAAGGGTGACCAGGAAAGTCCTCGGAAAAGACTTGTGTATCTCCTCTGAAAGCTCCCTTCTTGTATGATAGAAGTAAAGCAGACCTGATACTACAAAAGATAAAGAATATGTTATGCACATGATTAGGCTCAGAGCATCATTGAATATGTAATGAAACAAGTATAGGAAAGGGACAATAAAACCAAATGCCATGAACTGATGGAACGCTCCTGAACCTGACCTGTGATGCCTCTCTGCGACATGCCAGATGAACAAGCTAAAGAATATGTAGAAGACCATAGATGCTATGCTTCCAAACAGGTAAGAAAGCCAGGCGACGCATACCAATGATACCGCAAAATAGAAACTTAATGAATAAGTATCCTTGGCTGAACCGAATGATTCCTCGAAGAACTTCACCTCATCCTTGACCTCGTGCTCAACTTCCTTCTCTATTTTTGCCACTTTGGAAGCTGAAACGACACTTACAGGAGCGACTTTCCTATCAGAGTCTACATCCTTCTTGAATCTCTTTATCTCTGCCTCTAACATCTCTATGTGAGAGTCTATCTCTGATTTCGGCTTAGACTTTGTTTTTGCCATATTCAATCAATCTTGAAGTCGAGCTTCCTTCCATCACCGAACTGGTCCTCGCCATAATCAAGCGCTACCTTTAGCAACTCATACCTCATTATCGCGCTGAGCGGAATAGAGTCAGAAAGCCTGTTGAAGTAGATGTGGTCGATGGCTGACGCGGCAATCGATTCCCTGTCGCTGAAAAGCATTATGTTCACCGTAGTCCTTGTCAGCTGCCTGACCGGCTCAAGGTGCTTAATGAGCATGAACATCTGCCTCTCAAAAACAGAATCAAAGCCATACATCCCTGTCAAGCCAGTCTCTGAACTGAACATGTAAAGGAATCCCTGGCTTTCAAATTCAGAATATGATAATGACTGGTCGTTTAGCAGCGAACTGACCTCTTCTGCATTCGCATCTGCAGAGTAAGGAACATACTTACCTTCTACATCCCCTTTAAGGTCTGAGAAATACATGTCCACGCTCTTGTCTCCGTCTCCGAACGTCACATTATATGGGACAAATTCGCTGACAGATGAATGGAGCTCGAGCAGGGCAGACTTAACCATCGCTATCTCCCTATTTAGCACCACGAAACGCACTGTGCTAAACACATCCTCTGCGATGACTGAGAAATATGAATCATCCATTATGTCAGAGAATGCAATCTGCCTATCCATAGCAATACTTTTCTCTAGAGAGATGTTCTCTCTCACTGTCTCTGCGAAACCACTCAGGTCACGCATCACCATAAGATTGCCTATGTCAGGCGAAAGCTTCATCATGGACTTCTCCATGTTCGAGACGTCAAGCAGCGCAAAGTCGAGATTCGCATTGTATCTCTCCATGTGCGAGTTGTAGAGGCTGACTGCGAGCAATGAGTATATGCATGCCAATAGCACCATGAAAGACAACGTGTATATCAATGTATGATGGAAGCTCCTCGCAAGGTCATGCCTTATATGCCTCCTGTCAAAGAAATAAAGATAAAAGAACTTCGACGCAAAGAAAAAGACAAAGCTCACAGGCAGGACACCTATGAACAAAAGTTCAAAGATGCTTATGAACGAGTCCGGAAGCACGAAAACAGGTATCAGGCACGCGACCAGAACTGCAAGAGTCAACGCAATCATCTTAGAGTAAGTCACCTGCCACATTATCTTCAGCAGAGCGTGCTCCTTCTTGTGATAATAATATAATATGACTGTCGATACTGCTGAAAGCGCATACACTACAAGAAGCAGCAGTATAAGTAAGTCCTGGAAGAAAGCCAATGTCGCTGCAATAGGCATGAAAAACATACCGAGTATCGCTAACACATCGTGCGGCCTATGATGCTGCTTGAGGAAATGCGCGAAAGCAAGAACAGCCACAGTGAATATTGAGTATAGAATCAAGCTCTTTGAGTTGAACAGGAATGACAGCAGGATAAGACAGGCAACAAAACTTACCACATGGAACTCCTGCGGGCTAAGCAGGAAACGGAATTCACTCCTCACTTCACCTGCTACTTTTTTCTCCTCTTTTCTGAAGAAACGGGAAAGAAGCTTTTCATCTTCCTTTATAGAATATACAGGACCTCTTGCATGGCTGTAGAACCTATCAGCAGAAGCCTTGATCCTCTCTTTAGGAGTCATAGAACTCTCAGCATGCTTACTCTTGCTATGCTTAACCGGTTCACCTCTTTTTTTCATCTTACCACCTTAAAACCCAACCAGGGCTTTAAAACACTCTTTATTTATAAATGTTATTCAGCAATCATGTTCCGCATTCTTCAATAGCGGCATGTATACCTGCTCCCTGGCAGACATGGCCGTCTGATGCGAGAGGCGATACTTCTATCGACCTGACCCCTGAAAGCCTCTGAGTACCAAAACCTATCATGTTTTCTGAGGACTGACCTGGAAGCACTGCCTTCTTCACAGTCATCGTTATGTTGTAATCTGATTCTATCAGCACACTCAGCCCTGATATCAAAGATAAGCCGTTGTTCTCAACAGAGAAAAATATCCTGTTGCCTTCATAGCATACCTGCGGCTCATCACCAAGCTTGATGAAATCTATATCTGCGCCAAAAGAGCAGTCAGTCATCTCACTCAGCTGTTCCTGCCCGCTCTTGGCTATGGAAAGCACTATCACGAGCACAGGTATCAGCAATATCCCTGACATTATGACTTTACTGGTCAGCATTATCCACCAACCGTCTGCTTTTCAGCTCTTCCTTCTGCTTCTCTGTCTCACTGAGAAAATATTTCAGGCAGTCAAGAGCGCAAAAACTTGCCTTTCGCCTCAACCCTTCCGGTCCAAGAAGCAAGGTATAATTATGAGTCGAGTTCGGGTCTATCTCCGACTGGCAGACATGACATAACTTTCCTAACTCTCGCTCTTTCTTTATTATCTCATCCTTCACCTGCTGACGCAGGCCATGGCCTCCCTCAACAAGATCCTTATGGATATCGACGAGCTCATGATAATCTATGCTCGCCAATGCGTCCCTGAGATTAAGTTTCATCATATCACCTTTTTTCTATCTTGAAAGTCTGTCCTAAAAGAGGGGCGTAGGCGTCCATCCCTAGCGCGGACGCCCACTCCACGAGATTGCGCACAGATTTTTCGTCTCCATGCACAAAAAATATTTGATTAGGCCTGACCTGTCTCACAAGAGATTTCAGTTGAGACATGCCAGCATGAGCGGAAAAATCGAACTGCTTTACCTGACAATGCACTTTGGTTGTCGCGCCGTCTATTATCACGCTCCCTTTCTCCATAAGCATACGGCCGTTCGTGCCTTCTGCCTGGTAGCCTGTAAGGAACACGGCATGCTTTGGATCGTCATGCATATCCCTAAGATAATTGACAACAGGTCCACCTGAAAGCATGCCTGACGTGGTGATTATGACTGAAGGATTTGTCACCGCTTTTCTTCGCATGCCTGAACCCTTGACGACAATGACGCTCTTCAATGCATCAAAAAGCACATCATCATCCTTCAGGTCTTCAGCGTTCTCAAGCATTATCTCTGCAGCCTCTACGCCCATACCGTCGATATATACCGGAAACCTGAAATTTTTCCTTGCTAAAAGCAACAGAAGCTCCTGCGACCTTCCGACAGCGAAGCATGGGACAAGGACAGAGCCTCCCTCTACCAACACCTTTTCGACAGACTCAATAAAATCATTCTCTACTTTCATCCTGTTCGGATGGTCCCTATCACCATATGTAGATTCACATATCATGACATCAATATCTTCAGGAAAAGAAGCTTCTGCAGGATAGAGCAGCCTAGTCTCATCAGTGTTTATGTCTCCTGTGTAGAGTATCTTCTTTCCATCTACTTCAACCATCACTGCAGCTGAACCAGGTATATGGCCCGCGTCAAAAAACTGGTATCTGATTCCTTTGTACTCTCCTTCAGCATCTATCTTTATCCTGTTTATGCACTTCAGGACTTTCTTTATGTCAAGCTCGTCATAGCCTAATTTTGTGTGGTTTATCCTTCCTATCTTAAAAGCATCTTTCAATAAGAGCTTTGTCAGGTTCCTAGTGCCTTGTGTCGCAAATATAGGACAGCTCAATCCATTGTGATCATAATACGGCAACGCTCCTGTGTGGTCGAGATGGGCGTGCGAGATGAAGACTGCTGTGATGTCTTCAAGGTCATCCATCTCTATAGGATACTCTGAATCCTTGCTCGTTATCTTCACTCCACAGTCGAGCAGGAGGCGGCAGCTCTCTCCTATTACCTGGATACAGCTTCTGCCAACCTCTCTTGCTCCTCCGTGGAATCTCAACTCCGTCATCGTCTACCTCTTTTCTTTGCCTCTTTCTCTTCCCCAGCTCTCTCGAAACCAACATACCATCTGTTGGTCTCAGTGTCAAAATTAAACAGGACGTTGTGCTTCTCTCCTAAATCCAAAGAAAATAACATAGGCATAGGGATGGTCGTCTCAAAGCTTGAACCGCGCTTGTAGAGTTTTCTCTTGATTATAGCCATCTATTTCCCTGCCTAAATATACTTATTTTTTTACTTAATATTATACTTATTTATTAATGTTTCTTTTTATATATACTTATTTTCATACTTTAATATATACTTATTTATTAATGTTGCGGAAATGAATTTAACCATACTTTAGTCACTTCGTAGTGACAACAAAACGAAAAGTTTATATACAACCATCATCACATGAACCTAATTTTCCAGAGGTGGAAAAATGTCAAACACAATTGATAGGATATTACATAACATCAAGAAGACAATGCTGGCTGCAGGCGCAGTCACGATGATAGGAGCAGCTTCTTTTTCAGATGCAAAAGAAGCAGAGTGCCTAGTAAGACATGTAGAACAAGGGACATACACGCAAGACCTGAATAAAGAAGACAAGTCCTGTGAGATAAAACAAGGATCTAAAGGAGTAACAAGTGAACAGAACCTTGATGTGAAAATCATAAGAAAATACGCTAACAAGGATGGCGATGATGAAATTCTCGTCATGAGCCATACTGAAAACGGCCAGAAAATCGAGAAAAGACAATATTCCAGAAAAGACGGAAAGGAAGCTGTCCTCTTAGTATACAACCAGAATGGAAATGTGCTTGAAGCACAATATGACACAGATTTCGATGGTCGTTTTGACAAGACAATAAATTCAGAATACCTACAAGATGGCAGAGTTCGCAGGAGAACTACTTTCTTAGTCAATCTTATACCAGATATCACTTTCAACAGATTGGAAATCCTGAACGAATATGACTCAGAAGGCAGATTGACTTCAGGACTCCGCACAGAGCACAGTGGTCAAGATAAGATGATCTATACACAGTATGACGACAAAGGGAGAACTCTGAGCAACATTTTAGTGGGTCAAGCACCGAATGATTTCATGACGACAACTGATTATGATAGCGAAGGAAACTGGTTACGTGAGTGCTTCTATAATCTTGATGATGACAGAACCCCGACATTTGTCCGTGAACAGTCTCAGTCTGATGAATCAGTAATCAAGGAAAAATTTGATTATGATGGCGATGGCATCACAGACAATGTTGAACTGCACGAGAGATTGGCTGACGGAAATCACAGAATAACATACGAGTGATTAAATCTTTGAATTTTTAACTTTCTTTTCTATTCCTAGAGAAATAACGGGAACACGAATACTTCTATTACCCCTGCTATCACCACAAGGCTGAAGCCGAATGCAGCCAATAGAAGACCGTCTGTCAGTATATGAAAGAACTTCGGAGAGAACATCTTCTCCCTGATTATCGCTTTTGCTATGACTCCTCCGACAACTGCAGCGACGATGTAGCTCGCCGCCTCTGTAATCATGTGCGGCAGGAAAGGCAGGAAAATCTTTGCAAAGTAAGACCAAAGACCGACATCAGTCGCAGCTGCAGCTTGCCTGACGAAATATCCAAAGACAACACCCCACACAGAGGCGTTCCAGACTATGAATAATATAGAACCAGAACCATAAGCCAAAGACATGATAAAACATATGACAAGGACGAGCAGGTTGTTCATCAATATTCCTGTAAACTCACCGCCAAGACCTGTCGCCTGGCCAGTTATACCAGCGACCTTAAGCTGTGCGTTGAAGTAATGCTCCACATAAGCATTACTCGTGAATATTCCTATTGAACAGAATGCCAGGAATATGCCCAAGAAAAGCAGCAAGTAAAGCCTCAAGATGTCCTTATGGTCCTTGAACAAAATACGTATAGAGAAATGACGCTCATGCGCGACAATATTCTCCTCTTTCTGGATAAGATAACCTATCGACGGGATAAGCAGGATCGAAGTGAAAGCGAGGCTCATTATAGAGACATAGCTTGGGAAGATGAGAAGCGCGCTGAATGTCCCTATGAATGCATAGATTACACCAAGAAGAACTATGTTCAGGCTGCTGCCCTTTATGCTCTTAAGATCGAAAAGCTGTTCTAACATCGGTTACCTCCTTTTTGAAAATAAAATAAAAAAAATAAAAAAAATCAGTATATATTCTCATTAGGGCACCAGGTCATGTTCATGCCTGCAGCAGTATCTCCCTTGTTACCTGTCTTGTCTACTGATACTACTTTGACAGAATACATTGTATTATCTGCCAGCCCTGCTGTCTGCCAATAAGAGGACGGAGCAAGTATATTATCCGACCTTATATTCGTACCAGATGGATCATGCAGATAAACTTCGACATGATCAAAATCAGCGTCTGCAGGATTTTTCCAGTGCCAGTTTATGGTCTTATCACAAGCTATGCTGTTCCCCACGACTTCAGTCACCGGAGCAGGAGGCGTCGTGTCTGGTTGTTCTGTTGCAGGTTCAGGAGCTACGCAAGCACCCTCCTTGCAGATCTTCTGCGAAACAGAACAATTCAAAGTATCAACAACAGACTCAGTGCAATTAGAGTATACTTTCTTGTAAAGAACAACAGTGTCATTGCAAACGCTGAAACTCTTCAGCGCACATTGTGCTCTTAAAGTTGGCGGCAAAATAGGGATGCTCGGTTTCGTCAGTGATGGAAAGATGCAAGCACCCTCCTTGCAGATTTTCTGCGAAATAGAACAATTCAAAGTATCAACAACAGACTCGGTGCAGTTAGGATAAACCTTCTTGTTTAGAACAACGTTGCCATCACAGATGCTTAAATTCTTGGGCACGCATTTTAGTGTGACCTGTCCAATAGATGATCCTGGTGCGAGAGGCGGAGCAGCGCACGCATTACTCTTGCAAACAGAAGAGCAAATCTTGCTGATCCACTTGCCTTCACCTGTCTTTGTCCAAAGCATATTCGTCTGCTTAACATCGCAGCACGCGACAGAAGCTGGATTCGTCTTTGCGCATTCTGGGACATATGCTCCCTGCAAAGAAGGCTGCGAAGGCGCAACTGGCCTGGCAAAAGACCGCATAGGACTTAAAGTGGTCTTCTTAAAACCCATAGCCTGACCTGACTGCTCCTTGCATGCAGCAAGGAAAATAAACGCGACCATAAGTGTCGCGAAAAGAAACAAAGCAACTTCACGATTCTTCATTGTCTAAACCTCCTCTTTTATTTAATTGAAAATGATGCGGGTACTGGCTGGCAGGTATTGTCCTTGCAGCCATGGATGCAATCTGTTGTAGTCTTGCTGCCATCAAGAGATTCTGCTATGAGCGTCTTTTCATCCAGACAGAAATACTTGACTGGCGGAGTGCCTTTCTCAAAAGGGACTATAGCTTTACCTGCCTGTTCAGCACAGCCTAAAAGCATACTGAAAAGTAAAAGAACTGATAATAGCAAAAACTTCCTTTGCATATGTCTAAACCTCTTTTCTATAGAACCGAACATTTTTATATATTTAAACGTTTTGGCCAAACCTTATGAAACCTTCGATAATAGTATCCACAAAGGACCTTGCAGGCATGAACATAAAGAGCGTCCTCAAAGGCATGCATGGCTTTAGCGAGACAACAGAGAGTTTCCACGGACACCCTGTCCTTGCGAAAGAGGGCATAAAGCTCTACACAACTGATGATGAAACAATACATTCTGAAGGCGTAGACAAAGATGTAGAGGGAGACTGGATAATATTCGCCACAAGACACCAGTCAAAAGCCGGCACAAAATCATTCTCAGTCCACGCACCAGGAAACTGGAGCAAGGCAGAGGCAGGAGGAAAAGAAAAGAAGCTCTGCAATGCCATCCCTAATGTGATGAAGGACGCGCTTAACAAGATAAAGAACACTTATCAGGGAGATGAGTTCACGATAGTCCAGGAATGCACGCACCACGGGCCATTCATCGAAAAGCCCTGCCTTTTCATAGAGATAGGCAGCAGCGAAGCTGAATGGAAAAGAGAAGACTGCGGCGAGATAATAGCAGGAGTGGTGAATCACATGGCAATCAACAGGCCCAACAAGCACAAGTCTGTATTGGTTATAGGAGGCCTCCATTACAACCAGGTCGCGACAAAGCTTATGCTAAACACAGAATATGCAGTCGGGCACATCTGCCCTAAATACAACCTCGCAGAGCTTGATGAAAAAATGATAAAACAAGCAGTCGATAAGAACGGTGACCGGTTCGAGATGATTATCCTCGACTGGAAAGGACTCGGCCCAGAAAAGCAGAGGATAACCGCAATGCTAGATTCCCTCGGCATAAAATACCAGAAGTATCAGGGACTGGACAGGGAAGAAGGGGATGGTTCTTAACACATATTATTGAATACCTAAATCTATATAAGAATATCAACTACACTCTACACATGCCTGTCTATGATGTAACTGAAGTAACTTTGAAATTAAAAGATTGCCGAGATGATTATTCTTCCTTAGCTGAAAAGATAAGGCGTCTGAGCCAAGACATACGCGTCGATGAATCGTTCACTGTTGATGGAGGGAAGAACGACCTTTATGTCAGCATGAGGATGAACGATGTCAACAGGCATTTCGGCAGCATCAAATACTTCCATTTAAACGGGCAATTACTCGCAATGGATGATTCTCTAGTACCTCGTTCTCTGGAAGGAGCAGTCAGGGACGTGGTCATTGCAGACTTCAAGACAAAACAGCGCGGTTGAACTTACGGGACTGATGCAGTTGAATAGAAAAAGTAACCTCCAGCGCCCGGCGTCTTAGCCTAGTCAATAGCGCTAAATCACAATAAAGTTTAAATAAAAAAGCATCTTATTCTCCTTCGACATGGCCGAGCTCAAAGAATGCCACATCTGCGGGGCTGAAGTCGAACCTGATGCAGCATACTGCACAGAGTGCGGTGCAGACTTCAAGAAAGAGTCTAAATACGACTACTAGCTTCGTAAAAACCGATGAAATCGATATTCACATATTCTTATGTATAGAATAATTCGTAGATAAAAAGGAATATCTCGACAACTATCAGTATTATTATTATCCATTCGAGCCTCGCTGCGTGCTTGTTGTGGAAACTCTCAAGGAATATCTTATAGTTCTCCTGCACGAAATCCATCTGTGAGTGCAGCTCCTGGAAGCGCTCCTTGAGCTCAAACTCTTCGACAAGATATGTGTGAAGCACATCTATCATGTGACTGTCCCATGCAGACTCTGGCTTCTCAAGAACTCCGATGCCTGAGACAACTTCCTCTATGACCCCATTGTTCTTAGCCATCAGCTTCAGGATATCCTTTTCAGAAAGATTGAGCCTGCCGTCCTTCTCAAGGTCCTTATTCAGGACATTGAACTGCCTGTTTATCTTATCGAACTCATCCTCATAGCTTTCCAGCGCGACAGACTGCGCAAGAACTTTAGCGGCGACCTTTATCATCTTAGGATCGAGCTTGTTCACAAGGAGCTTAGTGTCAGTGACTATGAACTTACGTATCTTAGGGTCAGAGACAACTTCGTACTCATCAACGAAACGCCTCTCTTTCATGCTAAGCCCGAGCTTCTTCAGGTGATGTATTACATCCAGCTCCTGCTCATTGTTCGCGTCTGCAAGAACTATTGCGCCGAAAGAATATGTATAGAGGAAAGCATTCTGCAGCTTGAACACAGCAGTCTCTTTGCCCACGTAGAATTCCTGATACGGCAGATTGCCTTTTATCTTGGATATAGGGATTTCCTTAGCCAGATAGATTGCCTTAAGCTTGTTTGTCATGCAATATCAGAAGCAAGAGGGGTTTATAAAGGTAGCTTTCCAGAATCTGCTAAAAAGAAACGACCTTAAAACAGTCTTTGTCCAGCTGCTTATTAAGCTCTGTAAGGCAGAAAATCTCTGAATCCTCAAATAAAGCGTGCATATACGCATCATGCATGTGGCCCATGAAAACATATTTCGGAGCAGTATCCTGCATCAGTCCATAAATAGGATTCTTTTTGCCGATTAGAAGATTGTCATGTATGTTCCTGACCTGCCTTATGTCAAGCCCTGTGACGGGTGTCATCCAATCGTGGACGAGAAGCACATCGAGACGTGTTTTTCTTAGTGAATCAAAAGCATCTGACCTATAATATTTCCAGTCATGGTCAGGCTCCTGGCCAAGAGCTGTGTTGAATACCTTCGGATGATATATCCCTGTCACGCCGCCTATATTCACTCCTTTTATCGCCATAGTGCCTGCCCTTCCAAGATAATACATGTTCTCGGCGACAAATCCTCCATTGTTCTTCTCTCCAAGGACATTCCACGCCTCATGATTCCCTCCTATGAAAACAGTCAGTATAGGAGCAGTCTTGTCTCCAGAAGCATAATCAGCAAAGTCACCGACCTTCTTGTATTTCTTCGGCGCAGAAAGGTAAGCAAGATCAGACTCATCTCTTACTGTCTCGAAATCACCGACCTGCAGAATCGCGTCAAGACTCCTATTGTGAGATCTCTCCCAATCTTTCGCGACCTTGTACATAAGGTCCTGCTTGCCATGTATATCCCCGAAAACAGCCAGATTTACGCTCATTATGCGAAAAATAGTTGTTTGAATGTTTAAAAAGGTTTTGGTTTTATAGCGACTAGTTAGTAGTTACAAAGACTAAAGAATAAAACGTTTTAAAGCTGTTTTATGGACAAGAAAGCGCATCATGAGCTCGGATTCACGCCTTATGCCATAGCAGCAGCGGCCTTTGGAATGCTTCTAATTTTAATAAAGACCGCAGGCAAGAAAATATTCATAGTCAACAAATCAACTAAGAACATGGACCGCTGGGGGATAGGACCCAGGTTCGCAGTCATATCACTCGCATATTCAATAATCCTCGCAGCGATAAACTATTTTTTGGTCGAGCTATTCCTACATGAGAACAGAGCATTATTCTTCACAGGCCTCGCACTCCTTGTGCTAGGTATAATCTATATGATACTATCATCCATACAACTCCATGGCAGATTCAACACAGGAAAACTAGAGACAAGATACTGTTATGCGATTGTGCGGAATCCGATATACTCTTCGTGGATTGTTCTGACAGTCCCTGGACTGGTGCTACTTACAAGAGCTGTGCTTGGCTTCACGATACCTATATTCATGTACTTCGTATTCAGACGTATGATACGTGTAGAAGAAAAGTACCTGACAAAAAAATACGGCAAAGAATACGTAAAGTACAAGGAAAGAGTCGGTTCTATCCTGCCAAAAATCAGATTCTGATGTAATCAAGAACTTCTTCGAGAGAACGAATCTTCCTTCCATAACTGATGTCAGACATCCTGTCAATCAGCAAAGCGTCCATCCCCAAAAGCAAAGGAGGGATAAAATCCTTGTCAAGCCTGTCGCCGACCATCAGAATCTTGTCAGGCTTTGCTCTTACCTTATCCATGAGTAGCATGTAAATCTCAGCATCAGGTTTTTTCATACCGACATCTGAAGAGAATATTACGTTATCGAAATACCTGTCAAGCCCGAGATCGAAGAATGGCTGCTTGTAAGGCGTCGAGACATTTGAAACAAGAGAAATTTTCATGTTTTCCTGCTTTAGCTTCTCGAGCACAGAAATAGTCTCAGGATAAAGAGCAGTAGACGCCACCTCTTTCTTAAGGTCCTGTTCGTAACCTCTCAAGTCGATTGATGCATCTGGCTTTATCCTCGACACAAAACTCTGCATGTCAGGGAAGTTCTCTGTCATGAATATGCGCCGAGCCTCCTTTTCTACCGACTCTGGGAGGTTAAGGTCTTTCAACAGCCTAAGCTGTGGCGCAGAATTATTGATAGTATAGATTAGAGTACCATAGAGGTCAAAAGCTACTGCGCGGATGTTGTTTGCCATGCAATTTTTTTGCTTTTCATGATTATAAATGTTGGCATCCTGCTTTAATAGATAAATGCAACACTCCGACAGAAACTTTGCCTTGTCGCCGGAAGATTTCTGGAAATTATGCAGCAATGCTATTAAAGCCTAAAATCAAAATCAATCATAACAGAAAGAGTTAAATACTAAGTAAGATTAATCTTACTTGGTGATAAAATGGATGTGGGAATAACAAAAATGAGCTCAAAAGGACAGATTGTACTGCCTCTTGATATGCGCGGAGACATAAAAGAGGGAGAGAAACTTATCGTGATACGCGATAAGGAGCACATAGTTCTCAAGAAAGCGACAGCCCTTGACAAGCAGTTGCTTGAAGACCTCGAATTCGCCAGAAGGACTGATGACGCATGGAAAAGAATAGAAGAAGGAAAAGGAGTCAAGATGGACTTCGACAAATTCATAAAAGAGATGAAAAAGTGGTAGATGTAATATTCGACCCTGAGTTCAGGAAATCATTTGAGAAGATAAAAGACAGCGCCACAAAAGAAAAAATAATAAAACAAGTGGCTAAGATAAAAGAAGACAAATCAATCGGCAAGCCTATGCGCTTCTCAAGAAAAGGGACAAGAGAGCTATATATCCCCCCATTCAGATTATCTTATCTCATAGAAGGAGAAACAGCCTACATATTGGAAATCTATCACAAAGACGAGCAATAATCAGATTCTAGCAACAATCCATTCAAGAATATCCTGCCTAAGACGCGGATGAGGTACTGCGACGCCATTCGCCCATCTCCTGACAGTGCTGTCTGCGACCTGATACTCTCTTGCTATGTCTGAAACAGGCAGTTTGTATTCTGACAATGCTATATTGACAGCAGCACTAAAATATTCAGGGCTTTCCGTATCCTTATTGCTCACGTCGTACTTCGGAAAATACATCTCAATCTTATCGTTAAGGTCTGGCATGAACAGAACTGCTTTGAATATTGAATAAAAAGGATGCGACTGGAATTTTTAGCGAAATGAGAAATAGCATACTGATTTTATACAATAAATAACAGAGAGAAATCAAATAATAAGAAAATAAAATAAAAAAATTAAGAATTTGGCAGATATTACTTCTTTCCGCCTTTATCTCCGCCAGCAGCTTCAGCAGACTTCTCCTGAGGAGCCACTTCGTTGATGATAAGGGCAGGTATCTCTGCTTCTGCGAGCTTCTTCCTGATCTCTGAATTTGTCTTGCCGACCAAGCTTGCGATAATCGCCTTGGCCTTCGACAAGAACTCCTCGCGCCTTACCTTGAGCTCTTCCTGGAGCTTCTTTCTCTCTTCGTCGAGCACTTTCAACTCTGCAGCTGAGAGCTCTGTCTTCTCTGCCTTGATAGGAGCGTCGAACTTTCCAGCATTGACAGCGTCAATCGCGTCATGCGCAGGCATGCCCTGGACAAGGACACCCATGGACTGGCATGTCCCGATGACTTCCTTCACCTTCTCCTTGAGGTTCTTTCCCAGGAGATCGTCGAACTTCATCTTAGCAATCTTTATTATCTGCTCAATCCTCAAGTCAGCGACCTTATCGGTCAGCGGATTTGAAGCGCCCTTCTCGATGCCAGACTCCTTCTTGATAAGAGCGGAAGCTGGAGGAGTACCGACGGTTATCTCGTACTCCTTAGTCGACTTATCGATAGTGACCTTCACCGGCACCTGCATGCCCTTGAAGCCTTCTGTCTTCTTGTTAATGTCAGC
Organism: uncultured Methanosarcinales archaeon; assembly: GCA_964563755.1. GTDB lineage: Archaea > Nanobdellota > Nanobdellia > Woesearchaeales > UBA11576 > JABMQF01. The sequence continues at coordinate 22,644 of CAZLYC010000012.1, read as the reverse complement.
GACAACTTTACCTATGTTGACGCCCATAGGACCCAAAGCAGGTCCAAGCGGCGGTGCAGCGCTTGCCTTACCGCCTTCAATCAAAACATCAATTGATTCTTTAGCCATTTTAACACCTTTTCAGCAATATCATTCATTCATCGCCGCTCTCTCTCCTGATGACCTTCACAGCATCTAGCTTCAAGGTTATCGGGATAGGTACTGCAGCTTCCACAAGCTCAACGACGACTTCCTCTTTCTGCTCGTCGATCCTCGTTATCTTTGCGGTCTCGCGCTTGAACGGACCAGATATTATCTCGACGATGTCGTTCTTCTTTATGTTGAGCTCCTTCTTGACAGGCTCGACCATGTGCTCAAGCTCATTATAGCCTACGGTCTTAGGCAGTATCCCTCGTGCGTAAGGGATGCCATGCACAGCGTGCTCAGCATCGAGACGCGTGGCAGCCTCTAAGAATATGTAACCTCTCATGCCATGAGGCCTGATTACAGAATAAACATTCAGCTTCTTCCTGTCTATGTGGCTCATGAGGAAGTCCATCACCTGGTCTTCCCTGTTAGCAGTGGTCCTCAGAGCATAAATAGCAGTCCCTTCTTCCTTATCGGCAGGCTTGACTTCAGCAACGTCCTCTTTTGCCGCCTTTGCCTTGCGCTTCTTCGCAGGCTTCTCCTCGGGAACTTCCTCTGCGACAGCGACAGGCGCTATGTCAGGGACAACGGATGCCTTGACGTCTTTCACGTCCTGCTTTTCCTTCTTCTCATCCTCGAAGAACTGCTCGAACTCGTCCTTCTCCATATCGACTTGTTTGTTTTCTTCAGCCATTTTATTTACCTGCAATCCTCTTTTAACTAAAGGAGTAGCTCCTTTATCAGCACCACAATGAAACCGATAAGACCTATTGCCAGCATGCCTAGCCCAGAGACCTTGAATATTGTCTTGAACTCCTCATTCGTAGGCTTCTTCGTTATCTTCAACACTCGCACGCATTCAGCGATGTATGCCTTCACCCTAGGCGTCCATGATGCAACGTCCATTTTCATTCCCTCGCACTCAACAAAAGTTTTTGATTTGATTATCTTGATATATTGATTCTAATCTATAAACTCGATTCCGAGTTCAGTCTCCATCTCGCGCCTCTTCTTGTCTGAAGTCTTGCGCTCTGGCCCGAATATCTGATTTGACCTCACTCCGGTTATTATTAGCAAAGCCCTTATCGTGTTCTCGAGGTCCTCGGATATCTGCGCTCCCCATATTATCTTAGCGTCAGGGTCGAGCTTGTCAGATATTGTCTCGACAATCTTTCTTGCTTCTTCAAGCGTCATGTCAGGCCCGCCACAGATGTTAATCAGCGCGCCATTCGCGCCGCTTATGTCCACGTCGAGCAATGGGTTGTTTATGGCCTTCTCGACAGCCTCAACAGCCCTGTTCTCAGAGTCAGACTCTCCGACTCCGATAAGCGCGACACCGCCCTTGCCCATCACAGTCCTTACGTCCGCGAAGTCGAGGTTGACAAGACCTGCCTTGGTTATGAGCTCCGCAATCCCCTTGACTGCGTTCGCCAAAATCTCGTCGACGACTTTAAAAGCTGTCTGCAACGGAAGATCCGGCGCAAGCTCCAAGAGCTTGTCGTTAGGTATGACAATCAATGTATCGACGATGTTCTCGAGCTTCTCAAGCCCGATGACAGCGTTCTCGTAACGCCTCTGGCCTTCCATGGCAAAAGGCAATGTGACGACGCCAACTGCTAGAGCGCCTACTTTCTTTGCGACTTCAGCGACTACCGGCGCGGCACCAGTTCCAGTGCCTCCTCCAAGTCCGCATGTGACAAAGACCATGTCAGAGTCCATCAGTATCTTCCTGATCTCTGACTCGCTCTCTTTTGCTGCCTCCTCGCCTATCTTAGGCTGGGCACCTGCGCCAAGACCGCCTGTTATCTCGCGGCCGAGCAATACTTTTCGTTTTGCGTTAGCGTAAAGCAGGTCCTGAGCATCAGTGTTCATGGCGATTATCTCAGCGCCCTTGATGCCTATCTCAGTTATCCTGTTGATTGTGTTGTTGCCGGCACCGCCGACACCTATTACCTTTATCCTTGCAAGCTGCTTCTTCAGCAACGCCTCGAGCTCTGCGTCGATGTCGCTCAGCACACTCTTCGGGTTCTGCTCCTTGCTCGTAAGAGGGCCCTGGTCTGCTGCAGCTTCCAATCTCTGTTCAACCTTCTGTGCGGTTTCACGAATGAAGTCTTCCAACAGTCACACCTTCCATTTTTTTATCACTGGACCTCTTTTTTTATGTGTTAAACAATGAATATTTTCGATGAATATGTTCAATGAATATTTTTAATGCTTCTTGTCTTCTTTCTTCTCTTCCTTGACACGCACCTTAAACTCAACTTCCTTTATTGAAGGCAGGAGCTTAAGTATCCTTCCCTTGAGAAGATTCAGCAGCTCATCCGGGAATTTCGTATTGACAGTTATCAAGGCCTTACCGGCAGCTATGCTGATGTCCACAGCTCCTCTCTTCTGGTTAAGAGCGAGCTCAACAAGCGCAAGCACCTTCTCTTTCTCATCAGTTATCATGCGTCTTATGATGACTTTATACAATATTTCCTTTCCTGCGAAAGGATGATTGAAATCGATGACTGTCCTGCCGCCTGTGACTGTCCTTATGACTCCGATTGCCCCGTCGACATTGACCTGGAGGCCAGCCATAGGATTTATGCCCTGCTTCTTGAAGACATTCGTTGGCACGAGCTTCATCAGCTTTCCGTCTTTCCTGCCGAATGCCGCTTCTGGAGAGAGAAGGACTTCATGTTCCTTGCCTAGTTCAAGACCAGCAAGCCTTGCGTCCAGACCTGGAAGTATCTGCCCCTGGCCTACACAAAGGGATATAGGACCATAAGACATTTTAGGGTCTAATATTCCTTCTTTCTTTGCAACAGTCTCTATAGTAGTATCAAAGACAACTTGGCCGTCTTTTAACACTCCTGTGTAATCCAGCTCTACAAAATCGTCGTTTTTTACCTTTTCTGCCATTTTATTGCCCTCTACATCGCTTTAAAAATCGTAGAAGGATAAGCTTCCATAACGATGCGTGATATTTAAAACTTTTGGGTGACCAGTCTTTAAAAAGAAAAGTCGCTAAAATCAATGCCAAGCTCGCAACTGTCTTGCCGTCTGGCCGTGTCATTAAATCATATTCATAAAACATAAATAGCTATGCAGTAATGAAAATGAAGTAAAAAAGAAAGTCTCCAAAGAGTAATTGTAAAAAAGGTGTCCAAGATGAAAATGTTTGTTCTGTTGTTATCTATAGTCATGTGCGTTCTAATGTTAGGATGCGAGAGTCAGACCGCTGTTATGCTCGAATGCACGTCTCCATTGATACAGAAAGGCAGCGGATGCTGCATGGACGCAGACCGGAATGGAGTCTGTGACATAGATGAGAAGAAAACTGAAGAACATAAAGAAGAAGTGACAGCGCAAACGCAGAACAGTACAGAAGAAAAAATTGAAGTCCAGACAGAGCAGACAACACAGCAGAAGGGCACAATAGAAGACGCTGAAAAGACAGGAAGACTGTTCGCAGAGAAATGGAACTCAAAACAATACAGCATGATGTATGCCATGCTGACCTCTGAACTCAAACAGAAAAAGAGCGTAGAGGAATTCAAGACAGTGATGGAACTCGAGCCATTGTACAAAAGACTCACAGAAGTAAGCTACGCAGGCATCATGATGGGAGACGACACCGCAGATCTTAACATAAACGCATTGACCAATATACAGAACATCACCGTCCCAGGCGTAACGCTCATATTCGAGGAAGGAAGCTGGAGAGTGTCAGCGTTCCCAGAAATATTCGAGATGAACGCATTCGATGCAGCATGCTCAGGCTACAGGAATGACAACAAATACACGACAGAAGACTGCGCTTATGACTTCTCAAAGAAGATGAACGATGCGGCAAACTGCAATAATAGCGGATGCCACTACCTAGAATGCCTGAAAGCAACCGGACAGCAGACAGGAGCAGAAGCGCAGGCAAGGAAATGCTATTTCTGCCAACCGACAGGACAGACAATCAACGACTGCATACTCAATACAGCGATAAGGCTCGACAAGATATCGGTCTGCAACATAATAGACGAAGACAATTACTCAGACAGATACTGCACATGCTATGGCGGATTCGCGAAGAGCAAGAACAACCAGGCACTATGCAATCTAATAGCAAATCCTGACTACAAAGACGTCTGCGTGAAAGGATTCAAAGGAGAATACTGCTGAAAGTAAAACAAAAAATCCGCAGATATTCTGACAGACTCGTCGCTATTTGCGGATTATTCTTAACAATATTTATTAAGCCTCAAAAGAATAAACTACCATAAGTCTTGTTGGGGAAATGCCAACAATCTTTCAGGGCTGCAGGCGAGACTGAATAAAAGTAACCTATACACACCACGCCTGCGCGCCCACCAATATGAGGTGGAATGATGAAAAATAACAAGATAGCCAGAGCTATGAAGAAAAAGATACTTTTGATAATGCTGATTGCAATCGCCGCAGCTATCATGCCTGCTTTCTGCACAGCGCTTGAACAAGTGAACCACGTTATAATCAGCGAAGTGCTTTACGACCCAATTACAACAGAGACCGGCGGGGAAGCTGTAGAGATATACAACCCAACAGCAGGACCAATAGACATAAGCGGATATGTAATCAAGACAGAGAGCAGCGCTGCTGACGCTACAATACCTGCAGGAACAATACTTGAACCGCACACATTCTATCTAATAGCAGACATAGGTTGGAGCACACTCAAAGACAATGCAGCATGGCAAGATGCAGACCATGAAGAAGCGATAACACTGACAAACACAGACGCAGGAGTCGCTATAGTGCATCCGAACGGAACAACACTTGACGCGATAGGATGGGGAAACACAGCAGGAATCAGTCCAGGACTATATGAAGAAAATCCAGCAACACCAACAAGCGCAGGAGAATCTCTTGCAAGGGCAGACCTCACCCAAGACACTGACAACAACAGCCAAGATTTTACAGCATCAGTTCCAGACCCAAATAATTCAAGCACAACAATACAACAAGATGGAGACTCAGCTACAACAATCCCTGTCAGCGTCACAATAATGAACAGCCCGCCATCAATAATCTCATCAAGCATACAGGATGAGGATAACTTGACAGCAGGAGCTCAGATAATACCTGTGCCTGAATCACAAAAAGAAATCAGGATACGCGCACAGGTCAGCGAGCCAGATGGGACAAGCACAATAGAAAGCGTGACAGCGATGCTCAATACAATACCTGCAAGAACAGTCGAGCTTTCAAAGACGCAGGATATAAACACAACAGAAGCAATCTATGAAGGCGCAATCCTGATGGAATTCTACGACGCTGCTGGAACATACAACATAACGATGATTGCAGCAGATGCAACAGCAAACAGCACAGCAACAATTGGATTCCAATACCTAAGCATGACCGCCATCTCAATCGACGCGGCATCTCTGCAGTTCACCAATGCTGCGCTCGGCAGCACAACAGAAGTCAGAGGCGACTTCGCACTTTCGACGCAAGGCGCTCCAACGATAAGGAATATCGGCAACACAATCATCGATATAGGCGTGTATGGCACAGACATGACAGGAGCGGCAGGCAGCATAGCGATAGGCAACATGAAGTACAGCCTGGACAATGATTTCGGAAGCGGCTTATCCGGAACAATATCCACGACGCTGCAGATAATGAGCATCGGACTTGAGAACGGGGCAGACAGCTTGACAGGCATGGGATTCCAGATATACATCCCGCCAACAACCAATAATGGAAATTACACCGGCTCTGTGACAATCGTAGCGGTGAGCAGCTAAGATGCGGGCAGCAACAATAATCTCAGTCCTACTGCCAGTCCTGCTGCTTATCCTGATGACGCAAGAAGCGCTCGCGCTAGGTGTAGGCGTTGTGCCTGACAGGATAACACTGGATGAAGGAGCTGCGAATTTCAAGATACTGAACCCGAATGATGCAGAGATAGAGTTCAACGTAACCAGTAAGATAAGCTGCACACCACAAGACGGCAAGATAGATGCAAGAAGCGAAGCAAGCATACACTGTGAAGCAGAACCTCAATCAGAAGAAGAAAAAGAAGAAGAGCTAATCATCGTCGAAACAGCACAAAAAATAGATGGAGAGACAGTCGGACTCCTGCCAGCGATAGCAATCAAGGCATATCTTGGAGAAAACAATGAACACCCTGATGACAATGACAAAAAAACAGAAAGCAGACCGCTAGAAATAGGGAAAAAAGAAGAAAATCAAGAAAACACAGATGTAAAAACGCAACCCAATGAAAAAAATATGACCGCAGAGACAATGACAATAATCCTGCTATCAACAGCAATCATGATGTTACTCATATACACTGAAATAAAAAAGAGAAAAGAGGAAAAACAAGAGATAAAACAGGAAAAAGAAAAAAATTATCCTAATGCCCCTGCCTTCTTAGCTTCGAGAGAAGCCTCTCAAGCTGGTCAATCTTCTGCATCAGGGTAAGCTTCTCCTGGTCCGCCTTCGCAAGCTCCCGCGCATGATGCGTCAGCTCGAAATCAGCAGCCTTTATGTTCTGCGCGATAGACCTGAACTTCTCTATCTCAAGCTCGACAGACTTGAATTTACCGACGAGGACAGAAAGCTCGTTCTTAAGGTCGTTGAAATTCTTGACATCAAGGTCAAGCTTCCTTGTCTCCTGCCTCAACTCTTCCCTAAACGTCTCTGATAACTCACTCACAAGCTTAGATTTTATGTCCGCTTTTATCAGCTTGAAGTCATAAACTTCCTTCTTCAAGTCATCGACAGAAGATTTCAGGCCAGAAATCTGCGAATCTATAGATGAGACCAGTTTTTCAGACTCAGAATTCAATTTAACTATGCCTGACTTGAGTTCAGACACTTCTTTCTTGAACGCAGAAAGCTCTTTTGACTGCGCAGCGACAGAATCGGCTACAGACCTGACTTTCTTTGAAATCTCGTCAAGATTCTCCCCTACAGCCATCAATCCCTTGACTTTATCTATCATCGCAACACCCCCTTCAAAACAAAAATCCAATATGATTCAATATCAATCAAGAATGCCTGGCTCTCTGGGTAGAGTAAAGATCCTCCACCAAAGAAATATCCGAGCATTCCTCGGCTACACGATCCTCACGGATCCTAACGACGCGCGGAAACCTCAACGCATAGCCGGACGAATAAGTAGGACTCTTCTGTATCTCCTCAAAATTGATCTCGACCACGAGCGAAGGCTTGACAATCACGTCGCGTCCTTTCTCCTGCAGGACAAGAGGGGTGATTATGTTCGTCAGCTGCTCGAAACTCACACCTTCTTCAGTCTTCTCCTTGACACCCGTACCGACTTTACCTATCTCGAGGAAATTTCCAGTATCAGGGTCGTAACAAGCAAGAGTGAAACTTGTGAACCAGCCAGAACGCTTGCCTTCGCCCCATTCTGCTGCGACAATCACGAGGTCGAGAGATTCCATCACAGGCTTGACTTTCACACCATAACCTACTCTTGCACCAGGCTTGTAGATGCCGTCGAGATTCTTGACCATTATGCCTTCCTCGCCGGCAGCGAGCGATTCCTTGTAGAATTTCTCACCCGCAGCAAGGTCATCTGTTATCAGCTGCTTTGCTGCTATTATCTTGTAAGGAATCTGCGTAACTATGTCCTCAATTATCTTTCTCCTATCCCTGAAAGGCTTCTTGATAAGAGACTGGCCCTCATAGTTGAGTATATCGAAGACGTTAAGCTCGACAGGGAACTTGTCAGACATCTCCTTTATGTCATACTTCCTCTTGATCCTCTGCGAGATGCTCTGGAATGCGAGATACTTCTTCGTATTCGGGTCATACCCTACACACTCTGCGTCTATGATATAACTTTCTCCCTTGATATTCTTAGAAGCATACTCGACCACCTCAGGGAATTGCTGAGTCACTTCCTCAAGCCTTCTTGTGAAAACTTTTATCTTTCCCTTGTCATTATGTATCTGAACCCTAAAACCGTCGTACTTGTATTCAAATGCTGCAGGCTTACTGACGGTCTCGAACGCCTCAGGTATATCCTTGACCTTCTTGTAAAGCATGACCTTTATAGGTTTACCGACGACAACACCTATGAGCTTAAGACCCTTGAGACCAGATACCCTTGCAATCCTCGCAATCTCAGAGAAATCATTCAGTATGTCAAATGCCTCCTGCACAACTTCAACATAAGCATTGTACAGTTCGCGGTTCTCAGGATTTATCGACCTTGCTTCCTTGTCATAATTTATGTGTATGCTGTCATCAAAGAATGCCCAGACTATCGCGTCCCTCAAGACACCCTCTCCTATCCCTACACGGAGGTCCTCGAGAACAGTCCTTATGACATACCTTGCCTCTGCAGGAGATGCGCTTGTGAGCAATTCTGAAACATAAGATATCTTCTGATTCACAGTCCCTGTGCCTTCCAATTCTGAAAGCTTCCTGATGTTAGAGAACACTTTACCGACGGTAAGAGTCTGCGAGAAAAGAGTCACCTGCTTCTTCTTTGCTGATAGCTTCTCCGCGGTAAGACCCAGGTCTCCTGTCTTCTTCCAGCTATCCTCAATATCCTCAGATGTTATTCCAAGAGACTTGTTCAGCGCTTTTACAACAGTCTTTGCTGATATGCCAAGCTTTCTCTCATCAAATGGCGGAAAAACCCTGCCTTGCAGCAGAAGGATTATCTTGTCTATATCATCTATATCTGTATCTTTGAGAAACTGAGAGACAAGAAAAGTCTTCTCGAGCCTCTTTGTCGTAGACTCAATAGACTGATAGACATCCACCAGCTTTTTGTAATCCATACCTTAAGAGGAAGGGAAGCAGTTTAAAAATATTACTGTGAAGCTGTATCAACATCAACAATCTGATTTATGCCGCGTTCGCACGGCTTCTATTTCTCTTGTTGTTTGCAGAACTGCATCAGGTTTGGAATATTTTTTTCTTTGCTCACTAGGCGGCATAAATGTAGTTTCTACCTGTTTTAAACAAAAAGATTTAAATACCAAAAACCTCATTTAAAAAGGCCATGGAAACGCTAGAGTGCATAGAAAAGAGGAGAGCGATAAGGAACTTCAACAGCACGCCTGTCGAATGGGAGAAAGTCGGAAACATCCTTCGCGCAGGACAGCTCGCGCCTTCTTCAGGAAATGTCCAGGATTCTAGATTTGTCGTCGTGACAGACAAGACAAAACGTGCAGCGATGGCAAACGCAGCACTTAAGCAGCACTGGATCGCGACAGCGCCAGTAATAATAGTCGTATACTCTGACCCGAAACCGACACAGAGATTCTATGGTCTTAGAGGAGAGAAACTTTACTCGATACAGAATAGCTCAGCAGCGATACAGAACATACTTCTTGCAGCAACAGACCAAGGACTCGCATCATGCTGGGTAGGAGCATTCGACGAAGTCATGGTCAACACAGTACTAAATGCACCTTCAAGCGCAAGGCCACAGGCAATAATACCTATAGGGTATACTGACCAGAAGATAGACATGCCGAAAAGATATCCTCTAGTCGACCTTGTCTACATAAACAACTGGAAAGGAAAAGTCGTGAACCTCGATCTTCTTTTCGATGACTTCAGCGAAGTCGCAAGGAAGAAAATAGTAGAAGCGAAAGATGCAGTTGCAGAGACAAGCGCATCCCTTGGAAAGAAGATAGCTGACAAAGGAAAAGAGCACTTCAAGAAGATACACTCAAAGATAAAAAAGCATATAGAAGACCGCAAGAAGAAAAAACAGGAACAAGATATAAAAGGCACAGATGAAGAAGTCCTGAAGGACCAAAGCTGATTCTAGTAATAGCAATACATACAGAAGATAGCTGCAGCTCTCACTTTTTACAATAAATCAACTATAAATCCGAGAAATAAGAAAAAAAAGATCTTCATTGGGGTTGACCCAATGAAGACACGTTGTGGTTGCCTTCATTCTGTAAACTTGTTGGGGGTGGTTAAAAAATGAAGGCAAAGAAAATTCCTCACAAGGAACTTGTGAGCATCACCTTTTTTTGGGATTTTACCTGACTATCTCGATTCCCAGTTCGTCAGACAATCTCATTGCCTGAGGGCTGGATTTCTTGTAGTCCTGCTTACCCAGTATCCACGGTGACTTGACACCAGTTATGATTGTCATAACTGTGACTTTGCCTTTCATGTCTTCTGTGACTCTTGCGCCCCAGATGACGTTGGCATCGTCGTCCATGGATTCTGTGACGAGTTCTCCTATCCTGTTGATCTCGTCTAGCGTCAGGTCAGGTCCGCCATGCACGTGTATGATGGCTCCTGTAGCTCCCTGGTAGTTGATGTCGAGCAGCGGATTTGATAACGCTCCTCTTACAGCTTCCTCGACCCTGTTCGCAGTGTCTGAAGCTCCAACTCCAATTGCAGCTACGCCGCCGTCTGTCATGATGGCCTTGACGTCCGCATAGTCTAGGTTGACTAAGCTTGGTATTGCTATCGTCTCTACTATTCCTTTTATCATTGTAGAAACAAGCTCGTTAGCGACTGCAAATGCCTGCTGTACTGGCAAGTTACCTGCAATGTTCACTAGCCTGTTGTTGTCGATGACTATAACTGTGTCAGAGACTTGTCTTAGCTGCTGCAATCCGAACTCGGCCTTGTCGACTCTTGCTCTTTCAATCTTGAAAGGCATCGTCACTGTTCCGATGACTATTGCACCAGTCTCTTTTGCTGCCTGCGCTACAACTGGAGCAGCACCTGTTCCGGTTCCGCCGCCCATGCCTGCACAGACGAAGACCATATCAGAGTCCTTCAGGGCTTCCTTTATCCTCTGTATGCTCTCTTTTGCTGCTTCCTGACCCTTATTTGGGAATCCTCCGCAGCCTAGGCCTCTTGTAAGGTCCTGACCTAGTAAGAACTTCCTATCAGCGTCCGTTATGTTCAGATGCTGGAGGTCTGTGTTGCATGCAATGATCTCTGCGCCCTGGATGCCCTTCTTGTAGAGCCAATTCACCATATTGTTGCCAGCGCCGCCAACTCCCATCACTTTAATGTTGGCCTGTCCCACTTCAATCTGCGGCTGTTCTCTTTCAGCCTTCAATGCGTTTTGTACTAAAAAGTCCATTTTGTCTAACCCCCTTTTTTTGGTTGTTGCCTCTTTTTTAATCAGCCGTCGATAAGAGTACGGAGTCGAAACTTACCGAAAGCTTTAAATACTAGTCTGCACTGTATTCTCCACAGAAATCGCTCGGATTTCACCAACTTTTGAAGTCAATTTCGCCAAAAATTGACTTTTTTCTTTTATTTTTATAAAATGTATCGGAGCAAAATACCTATTTAAACATTTCTGGCTTTTGAAATATACTTTATAAAATATAGTTTAGTATAGATTTCTGTATACTGGTCTAAGGATGCCTCATCACGACGGATAGACAGATATTGGCCAGGAAAACGTATTTTTCGCATCAAAAAATATTCCCATGATATTTTCCGACGAGAAAATACGAGCAGAACAACACTCTCAAAAAAAAGCAGATCTCTTCGATTTTAGCTAAAAACCGTGAATATTATAAGTATACTAATATATATTTTATATCTATCAATATACAGAAAAGTCTACGAGAATTATTGAAAAAAATAATGCTGAAATTCAATGAATCAAAGAGTAACGCATAACAAAATAAAAAAATGCAAGCGGAATCTTTTGCGGCTTACTAAAAGCCACAAAACAAATAAATAGACCGTTCACAAAAAAGGAGAACATGACATTATACCTGATAGGAATAGGACTTCACGACGAGAAGGATATCACTGTAAGAGGGCTTGAGATAATCAGGAAAGCGAGCAGAGTGTATCTTGAGAACTACACCGCAACGTTATGTTCTAGCAACGCAAACAAGGAGACTCTTGAAAAGATGTATGGCAAGGAGGTCATAATTGCGGATAGAGAGCTCGTCGAGAAAGGCTGTGAAAAGCTCATTGAAGAGGCAAAGACAAATGATGTCGCTCTACTTGTGGTTGGGGACCCTATGGGAGCAACCACGCATATAGATATTATATTGAGAGCGAAAGAAAAAGGTGTACGCACAGAGATTGTGCATAATGCTTCTATACTCAATGCTGTAGGTGTCGTTGGGCTTGAACTCTACAAATATGGCAAGACAACTTCTATAGTGTTCCCGCAGAAGGACTGGAAAGTCGAGACGCATTACGACGTGATAAAAGAGAACAAGGAAAGAGGACTTCACACGCTGTGCCTGCTCGACATAAAAGTAAAGGAGCCTGCGAAGGAGAATCTCCGACACAACAAGCAGCTATTTGAGAAGCCCAGATTCATGACAGTCAACGAAGCGGTGAAGAATCTGCTTGAGATAGAAGAGAAACGAAAGGAAGGCATATTTACCGACGAGACAATCTGTGTCGGATGCGCAAGGATAGGAAGCGATGACCAGAAGATAATATCAGGGAAGGCAAAAGAGATAGCCCTTGCAGAATTCGGGGCCCCGATGCATTGCTTGATTGTGCCAGGAAAGCTCCATTTCATGGAAGAAGAGGCTTTAAGGCTCTGGAAGCCTCAATGACTCACAGGATAAGTTTTATAAACAAAATGTTTTCTGATTCGCATTACAACTACATCACATACACATATAGCCCCGTAGTGTAGTGGTCAAGCGCAAAAGCACAGCTTTTGCTGTGGTCCTTTTGCGGACCAATCATCCGGGACTTTGGATCCCGGGACACCGGTTCGAATCCGGTCGGGGCTATATTTATATTCTAGAACTGCTTATAAGCATATTATGGCGCTCAGCGACAACAAAAAGGAGATGCTTTTTATTATAGGCAGATTCTTCAGAGAGACAAACAAACGCTTCTCTGAGACGCCTCTTGATGTATCTGTCATGAAGGCAGAATTCATCGATGCAGTCATATCCCTAGGCCTCGTCTCTAAGAAAGAGAGGGCCATATACAAGAACCTAGAGGAGCTTGAAGCGGACAAGTACACAGTATACGACGACAGGAACCTCCAATTAACCAAGAAAGGATTCGACGCCTATGAAAAGGTACGCAACGAGATAGAAAGATACTGCTGGCTCTCTTCTGAGATGAAAGCGGACAAGATACTGTTCAAGAGAAGGATGCAGACAAAGCTAAAGATATGAATCGATAAAAGAATAATAGAAAAAATAAAAAATATATTAACTACTCATCTGCTAACGTAACCGCACTTGTCTATACAAGTCACGTTGCCCTTGAGGCCATCTATAGCGACGATAGTCTCATACGGGGAACCGCCTTTCTCAGACACTATAAATGTAGCCATATGGTCTCCCTTGTCTCGGTCAAGATATGAGCTCACTAGCTGCGCCTTGCCTCCGTACGGCACGAAATAAGCTGAGACGTAACGCTTTGCATACTCTTCAGCATCCGTCTTCTTGACTGCGGTGAGCTTGTTAGACGGGCACATATTCTTGTCAGGCAGTGCGGAGCCATTGACACAGACATATAGATACTCTGTCTTAGCGCATCCTGCAACAGCAACTATGCCCAAGAGCAAAAGCGTAATAATCGAAAAGAAAATCACTCTCCTCATGCAATCACCTTTCTGTTTATTTACCTGACAACTACCAAAAACAGTATTTAAAATTAACTATAACTGCATCTTGACAGCGCAGGATATGCTCAAAAGATTTATAAATGACCTCCTTTCCCTTGAAAGCATATCGAGAGATAAATCGGTCCTATGCGGCTTGTTTATACTGGAGATGTGAAGAATATAACAAATTCTTACATTCCTTCTCGAAAAAATGAAACAATAAAGACTGGAGTTGATAGAATGGCAAGAATGCACTCTAGAGCAAAAGGAGTTAGCGGCTCAAAGAAGCCCAGCAAGAAGACAACACCGTCATGGATAAGATACAAGCCAAAAGAAGTCGAGATGCTCATCTCGAAGATGGCAAAGGACGGCAAGACAGCAAGCCAGATAGGCCTATACCTAAGGGACGCATACGGAATACCCAGCGTCAAGGTCCTCACAGGAAGGAGGATAAGCCAGATTCTCGGCGAGAAAAGCATGCTGCCAGAGGTGCCTGAGGATTTGAGGGCGCTTATCAAGAAAGCAGCTCTTATCAGGAAGCACAGGGAATCAAACAGGCTCGACAACACATCACTAAGAGGACTGCAGCTAACAGAGTCCAAGATAAAGAGACTCGTCAAGTACTACAAGGTATATGGCAAGCTGCCTCTTGACTGGAAATACGAACCACAGAAATCGAGCACATATCTCGAATAAGAAAAAGAAAACGATAAAACAAATCTTTTATTTTTTCAAATTTTTTATACTATTTTTCTCATATGTCTTCTTGATTTCCAAACTAGCTGACCAAATATCATAAATCATAAAATCTCATAAGAAAAAGACTTAAAAGAATTAAAGAAGACTCCTTATCTTGTCTATATGGTCTGCAACTTCCTGGCCTTTCTTCGTCAATGTTAGAAGCTTCAACCTTCCCTGCTTGTCGAAAACAACAAGACCAGAGTCAGATAGCTCCTGAAGTATCTTCACGACGTGGGAGTATGTGCAATCAATCTGCTTTGCGAGCGAAGAAGCGTAGATATCAGCTTTGGCCGCGTTCAGGGTGACAAGCATCATCGCAGGTTTTTCCCTGAAGAATATGTTAAAGACGTCTTCTTTCTTAAGCTCTTTCTTTATCATTCATCTGACCCCCATATCCAATCATCAATCAGTTATACGATCAGTCATAATAACTGTAAACTAGATTTTCTGTAATATATCTGATAATATATAAGAACAAAAGGTTATTTATAAAGCTTTCCATGAAACAGCCATTCTCGGAAAACCCAAAAATACCGACGAGAAATTAACTCACGCAAGCATATCAGAAGTTATATAAAACACTGAAATAAAATAAGGCAGATATGACTGAAAATAACCCTGCAGAGAAACCGGAAAACGCAGTGATGGCCGAAAACACCACAAAAAACGTAAACGACAATTCTCCTGAGAAATTCCTGTTCCCGCACGCGAGGATGAGAAATATACAGAAGGACCTGATAGAAGAGGTGCACCGCTCGCTTTTGGAAAAACAGAACCTGATAATACATGCGCCGACTGGCCTAGGCAAGACCGCGGCAGCAATATCCCCTGCGCTCAAATATGCGCTTGAGAACAAGAAAAAGATTTTCTTTCTCACGTCGAGACACACGCAGCACACTATAGCGATAGAGACATTGAAGGAAATAAAGAGCAAGTACGGCACAGATTTTATAGCAGTAGACATGATAGGAAAGAAATGGATGTGCACAATACCAGGAATAGACCTCATGCGCACTACAGAATTCTATGACTACTGCGAAAAACAGCGTGATGAAGGGAAGTGCGAGCACTATAACAAGACCAAGTCAGGCGGAAAGATGACCCCTGAAGCCAAGCTCGCGCTTGAGACTCTGCGCAGGGAAAACCCCTGCCACACAGAACGCTTCACTGACCTCTGCGGAAAGGACAACCTTTGCGCATATGAACTTGCGGCGACGCTCGCAAAAGAAGCTAGCGTGATTGTCGCTGACTATTACTACATATACCATCCCAAGATAAGAGACGCATTCTTCAAACGTGCACAAATAGAACTTAGCGACTGCATAGTCATAGTAGATGAAGGCCACAACCTGCCTGACAGGATAAGGAACCTCATGACATCGCAGCTTTCAAACTATAACATAAAGAGGGCAGTCAACGAGGCGAAGAAGCTCAATGACGAACAGCTAATCTTGAAGCTGGTCAAGCTGCAGGACATACTCAACGAATTCTCGCAGGGCATGAGAGACGGCGAGGAGAGGGAGATAACAAAAGATATGTTCATCAAGAAAGTTGAAGAAATTGAGGATGGAAGCGAATATGATGACATACAGTCAGACATCGAGTTCGCGTCTACGCTTGTACGCGAGAAAGAGAAACAGGCATCTCTCGGAGTAATAGCTGATTTCCTGCAGTCATGGAAAGGGGAAGATACAGGATACGCAAGGATAATTTCGCAGAAGACGACAAAAAGGGAGAGCCTTGTCGCATTGTCATACAGATGCCTCGATCCAAGCCTAGTATCCAAATATGTCATCGAATCATGCCATTCTACACTCATCATGTCAGGCACGCTGACACCGACAGAGATGTACAGGGATATACTCGGCTTCCCGGTAAACACTATTGAGAAGAAATACCCCAGCCCATTCCCTCCTGAGAACAGGCTCGCGATGATAATACCAGAGACGACGACAAAATTCTCCATGCGAAACCCGGAGCAGTACAAACGTATCGCAGAGATATGTGCTGAGATAACAAATCTCGTGCCAGGTAACTCAGCCATATTCTTCCCGAGCTACTTTGTCAGGGATGAGGTGTACAAGTCATTCTACGGACTGTCGAAGAAGACATCATTCGTCGAGCAGGCAGAGATGAGCAAGGAAGAGAAAACAGATTTCCTTGACAGGTTCAAGAAATACAAGGACACAGGAGCAGTGCTTCTTGGGGCGATGACAGGGAGCTACGGAGAGGGGATAGACCTTCCAGGAGACCTCTTGGTGTGCGTCGTCGTCGTTGGACTGCCACTGCAGCAGCCGAGCCTCGAGACAAAAGAGCTCATCAAGTATTATGACACGAAGTTCGGCAAAGGATGGGACTACGGCTATGTCGGGCCCGCATTCTCGAAGTGCCTGCAGAGCGCAGGAAGGTGCATAAGGAGCGAGACTGACAGAGGAGTGATAGTTTTTCTTGATGAGAGATACACCTGGTCAAATTATTTCAAGCATTTCCCCCTCGACATAAACATAAAGACAACAAAGCTCTATGCAGACAGGATACGGGAATTCTTTAAGAAATAAGTTCTTAAAACACCATTAAACACACCATTAACTCTTTAAAATACTTAATATACTAAATGATATACTAGTATCAATAAAGACAATATTTATATATTAGTCATGCTTTGAGGACTTTGGGTTTTAGATTTCAATCGGGTTAAATAGTAGGGAAATAAATGGTAATACTCTTCGACCAATTCCATCTGCCAGAGAACATATACGAAGTAATCTTCGCAACAGAGCAGCAGGTCATCGTCGGAAAACTTCTCATACTTGAATTCAAGCACAACAAAGGCAGCCTTGGCAAGACAGAGATGTCGCTATTCGCAAACAGGCTCCATGAAGGCACTGTCGTCGAGGTGCCTGAGCAGATAGGCCCTGTGACAAAGGTCAAGAAGGTCGAGATATCCTACAACAAGAGGCAGTTCTATGACAGGATACTGACACCCATGAGATCCATGGGAATGATAGATTATGACATGTACAAGAAGAAATACATGATATCAGACAAATTCAACAATTCACTGAAGAAGATAGGCCTTATGTGGATACAGGAGATAGGCACTCCCCAGAGGGAGATATGATGTTCATCGGGCTTCTCATTTAACCTAACTTCTTCAAACCACCCCCCAAAAACGAAGAGCTGAGGAGCCCGATCCTTTTTTTCACCAAAATGAGAACCATAGACGACAAGAGGGCTATAAGGCTCCTTAAGAAACATTCTTCTGACGCTAATTCTTACAAACACGTGCTTTCGCACTCACGCGCAGTGCAGAAGCTTGCAGTCATATGGGCACGAAAAACCATTTCCAACGGCCATCCTGTCGACGTGAAATTCGTCAGTTCTGCTTCGCTCTTGCACGACATAGGCAGGTTCGTTCATCCTCCTGGAAAAAAGACCATACTGCACGGGGTTGCAGGAGCCAGGATACTCAGACGTGAAGGGCTTGACAAGAGATACTCGCTTGTATGCGAGAGGCACCTTGGCGCAGGGATAACCAAAAAAGAGGTCATCAAGAAAAAACTGCCTTTGCCTGCAAGAGATTACGTTCCGCTAAGTATCGAAGAGAAGATAATAGCGCATGCTGACAACCTGCACTGGGGAGCGAAGAAGATAACCTCCAGAAATGCCATAGACCGCTTCCGCAAGGAGATAGGCAAAGAATGCGCTGGCAGGGTAAAAAAGCTCGACGATGAGATAATGAAGATGATAGCCTGATGAACATAACGCGCAAAAAAGATGGTTTTGAGGTCGAGAGTTCAAGCAAGAAAGGACTTTTCTATAAGGTGGACCCTCAGAAGCCATGGTGCGACTGCCCGGAGTATAAATTCCGCGAGATTCGACGAAAAGGCATCTGCAAGCACATAAAAGCAGTACGGGAATATATCGAACAGACACAACAGAAGACTCTTGGGAAAGAAAATGCCTCTCCTAGCGTCGAGAAATTCATAGACTCGCACGGCGGGAAGATAGATTCCATAGAGCTCATCGAGAAGTTCGGCGAAGAGACAGTCGACTCTATGATAAAGAGGGGAGAACTCATCGAAGAGAACGGCAAGATAAGCATACTTAAATGAACTTTTTAGTCACTACTGGTAACCAGATTTTCTCGACGAAACAAAAAACTAATAAATCAAGAATTATTTGTCTTAAGAAAAAAAGAGGAGAATGATTCTCCAAGGTACTAAAAGGTGACAAGATGACAGAACAGATAACCATCAAGCTCAACTACAAACTTTTCAGACCGCTCATGGACAAGCTAGTCATGTTCGGAGGAAACGGCATAACAGAGAGCGACAGCGACCTTGTCGGAAAAGCGCTGTTCTTCACGCATTTCTTCGTACACCATCGATTCCCTGAAAGAGGAAACAAGACAGATTATGAAATGCTTTCAGAGATGGTGGGCAAGGAGAAATCAGAAATGCTTCTCACATTCCTCGGCGAGTACCACAAATTCAAGAAAGAAGGCATCGCCAAGGATAAAGAAAAAAAGAATAACGGCAAGTAGTCTAACAGCCAATATTCCTTTCTGAAATTTGGTAATAGTTAGTCACTTCAGGTAACTATTTCTCGACGGAAAAAACGAAAATAATTTAAGTGAAATGCGCTTTGAGATAGCCAGACATCTATTATTGATAGTCCTTCAGGGGACTGTATTGCTGATAGGAAGACTAACCTCCTTTTCACGCTTCAGTCCCCCATCTTTCATCCTTCTTAGAAAGAGAATAAAAAAAACAATAGAGAGAAAGAGAGAGACAGCACACCCTGCAAAAAACCGCAAAACCTATTGAAACAACCAACTTCTTCAACAAAATGCATCGATAACTAACAGGTCACCAAAAATCACCAGACCCTTGAGTCATTCACCTGTCTAAAACACGAGTTTTATGCCATTCTAGACCGCTAAAACTATCCATTCTTAAACGACGTGAGGAAACGAAACATTTAAATATTAGCTAATTGTTACCACCTAATAGTAACTATAATATCATTTTCATCAGTGTTGGGAGGGAGAACGTGAAACAAAACTACCGAAAAGAGATGAGTGATAATATCAAGCTAATAGGGGAGAATTTATTCATAGACCCCGAAGGCAAAAATATAGGACACAAGTATGTCCCACATTGGAACACAACGCTACTTACTCTGTCATATGCACTTGACCAGAACCCGCTCATCATAGGAGAGCCGGGATTCGCGAAGACGACCGCCGCAAAAGTGATAGGATCAGTACTCAGCGGCTACCCATTCGACCTATACGAGGCAGCGCAGATACAGGGACACCCTGACCAGACCTTCGAGACAATGCTCGCAAGGCCGGACTTCTCAAAGCTATCCAAGGAAGAGTCAGTCATCTGGCTAGTCAGCGCATACCTGCCGCTTAGAATAATCGACGAACTTAACAGGCTGCCAGGCGGAAACCAGGACGAGATACTAAACATGCTTGAAACAGGAAGAATCAGCTACCTGAACTCGACATTCTACACAGGAAAGACCCCTTTCATAGCGACAGCAAACAACCCTGACGACGGAAACCACATACTCATCCCGCCGATAAAGGACAGGTTCGCGATAAATGTCGAAGTAGGACACCTCGGCGCTACATATGAAGAGGCCATCGAATGCGCTGAAAGGAACATAAACGAACTCAAGCGGTCTGAACTCACCGACAAGATACTCTCGATAATAAACGACAAGGAGAAAAGCATCGAAAACAGGCTCAAAAGCATCGATTCAGCAAGAAAAGAATATGCTGCATGGATAGAGTCAGACAAAATAGGAGGACACGTGCTCGATCCTGAGAAGAAGCAGGCGATGCAGCAGGAGATATATTCAGTAGAGCTTGATGAGAACGCCAATGTCTTCTTGCAGATGCTGGATTCAGAGCTCAACTACACTCCGACAAACGGCAGGAAGAGGAGCAACGACCCTGTCGACAGAAGCAACCATGCTACAAAACTCGCCAGCACAAAGGCAAAGAACGCGATGTCGCCAAGAGGCATCATAAGAGGCATCAAGAGATACGCCCAAGCACTCGCTTATCTTAATAACGACGAGAAAGCCACAAAGGACTACATCGTCGCGATGATACCACACGCGCTAGGGCACAGGCTCGATTTCACTGACGATTTCAGGAGCACGCATGAGAGCACGCAAAGAGGCGGCGAGTACGGAATGACAAGAGAGATGCACCTCGCGACAAAGCTCGGCGAAGGAGTCGAAGATAATTTCAAGAACGTCAAGAAATCCCTCGACTTGCTAGTCACAGCGTTCAAAGACCATGCAAGCCTCAGCAAGGCGCAGAAGCAGGAAGTCGAAGAGATGCTTGCAAACACTGACAAGCTCGACCATCCGCTGCTCAAGGAATACGCAAAACGAATCAGCGAATCCAGAAAGGGCCGCTGAATGAACATCTAAGGGAAAACACAATGCTAGCCACCGCACCAATACAAAAACCAAAAGGACTCGACGAAATCCTCGCAGGATACAAGCCAGCAAAGGCAGACACTGAGAAGAAGATAGAGGTAGCCGAAGGAATGTTCACGGAACTTACCAGTAAATATGAACAGATGCTGAAACAAGAATCATCTGACAACACCGACTTGATCTACGAGATGTACCTGAACCCTGAACAGATAAACGCATTCCTGCAGACCACGATAAGATACGAAAACCACGAAAACTACAGGCAAATGACAGGCACGTTCATCTCGCAGCTCTTAGATAACAGCTACAAAAAAGGATACGACACATTCCAGCTAGACACGAAGACCCTGCCGAAGATAAACGACCTGTGCTGCAGACTGAGCGCGACAAAAGAAAGACCTATAAAAATAACCATAGACGGCGACACAGGCAATGACCTTGGAGCGCATACAGAACACACATACGTCATCATAAACGGGAACACAGGAAAAGAGCTAGGATATGGAGCATCAGACTCCAGATTCAGCGTAACAGGAGACACAGACGACCAATGCGCATGGCACGCCCAAAGAACAGAGTTCAGCATAGCAGGCAAGACAGGACGCCACTTCGGATACCGCGCCTACAAATCAACATTCAAGACACCGAACACCGAGACGCTGAAACAGATGCGCGACACTGCAGGCCCCATCAACACGCTGATATACATACACCCAGACGGCACAGAAGAGACCAAGATACGCCCTACAATAATCGACGCAATAAGGAGGATACTGGGACTATGCTAACAGCACAGATACAGAAACCAAAAGACCTCGACGAAATACTCGCAGGATACAGGCCAGCGAAGGCAGAGGAAGAAAGGAAGATAGAGGTAGAAGAAGGAATGTTCAAACAGCTCGGAGAGCAGATGATGCTCACAAGAGAATACAACGCGCTAACAGAACTCTGCGCACAATACAACAAAACACCAGAAGAAATGCTAACAGGAACAGATCATGATAACTACCCTCGCCTAGAAACAGAAAAAAACCTAATCACAACAATAAACCTCTCCAGATACAGAATCCAGACACCAGACAAAAAACTCACAATACCAAACACACTAACACAAATAAAAACACTCGACTGCTTCGACAACGAACTAACAACACTACAAATACCAAACACACCAACACAACTAACAAAACTCAACTGCAACCACAACCGACTAACAACATTACACATACCAAAAACACTAACACAACTACAATACCTAGACTGCGGATACAACAAACTAACAGAACTACACATACCACAAACACTAACACAACTAACAACAATATACTGCTACGACAACCAACTAACAACACTCAACATACCCGACACACTAACACAACTAAAAACACTCACCTGCAGATACAACGAACTGACAGAACTCAACATACCACAAACACTAACACAACTACAAGAACTCAACTGCCTCTACAACCAACTAACAACGCTACAAATACCAAACACACTAACACAACTAAAATACCTAGAATGCCGCGACAACAAATTAACAACACTCAACATACCCGACACACTAACACAACTAAAAACACTCACCTGCGAAAACAACAAACTAACAACATTACAAATACCAAACACAACAACACAACTAACAAAACTCAACTGCAGCCAAAACCAACTAACAACGCTCAACATACCCGACACACTAACACAACTAACAAAACTCTACTGCGAACACAACAAAATAAAAACACTACAAATACCACAAACACTAACAC
>CAZLYC010000011.1:0-59760 GCA_964563755.1 uncultured Methanosarcinales archaeon | reverse complement strand
ACAAGAGAGGAGCAATAACTGACGTGAAAGAGGTCATAAGAGGAGGGCGCATATTCTCAGACACCAAGAAAGGAGTGTTCTCTCCAGACGCAGACATGAAAGCGGTCTTCAACACATCAGAACCGACAAAAATCGCAAAGATAATACTTGACGAAGGAGAGATACAGTTCACGACAGAATACCGCGAACAGATAAGGGAACAGAGACGAAAAAGGATTATCGACATAATACACAAGAACGCTATAGACCCCAAGACAAAACTGCCGCATCCTCCGATGAGGATAGAAGCAGCCATAGCTGAGGCAAAGTGCAAGATAGATGAATTCAGGACAGCTGAAGAGCAGGTACCGGATGTCATCAAGGCATTGAGAGTCATAATACCGATCAAGATGGAGCACATGCTCCTACAGGCAGACATACGCCCACAGAACGCCCACCAGATATACGGCTTTCTTAAGAGGACGACAGAAGTCAAGAAGGAACAATGGGGACCGGACGGAAGCGTAGCTGTACAGTTCAGGCTCCCTGCAGGAATGCGGGAAGACATGATAGAGAAACTGAACAGCATGAGCCACGGCTCAGTAGATGTCAAGATACTTGAAGAAGAATAAAAACACACAATAGAGGAATATAAAATGGGAGAAATAAAAGTAAATGACAAAGAAATTGTAGTCCCAGGAGAAGTCCTCGCGACAGGAATGGATTTCCTTCCGAGCTTCGGGACATACCGTGAAGGCGAAGCGATACTCGCCTCAAGGCTAGGACTAGTGAATGTAGAGGGCAAAGTCATAAAGCTTGTGCCACTCTCAGGCGTGTACCATCCAAAGAGAGGGGACACGATAATCGGACCGGTCAAAGAGATACTCTTGGCAGGATGGAGGATAGACACAAACTCCGCGTACTCAGCAGTGCTGGGACTAAAAGACGCGTCAAGCGAATTCATCGCAAGAGGAGCAGACCTGACAAAGTACTTCAAGATAGGAGACATAGTCATAGCGAAGATAACAAATGTGACGAGCCAGAACCTCGTCGACCTGACCATGAAAGGGCCAGGACTCAGGAGCCTCAAGGGCGGAAGACTCCAGAAGATAAATGCCAACAAGGTCCCAAGAGTGATAGGAAAACAGGGATCGATGGTCTCCATGATAAAGCAGTACACAAACTGCAGGATAATGGTAGGACAGAACGGCATAGTCTGGATAAGCGGCGAAGACCCTGTGATGGAACTTCTCGCGGTTGAGACAATAAAGAAGATAGAGAGGGAAGCGCACCTTGTCGGACTGACTGACAGGATAAAGGACTTCCTTGAACAGAACAAGGGCGGGATAACGGGCCCTGTCAAGGATTGAACTGGTGATCATAAAATGACTTACGACAAAAGATTCGACGGAAGGAAATTCAACGAGATGCGACCTATCGAGGCGAAAGCAGGAGTCATCAAGAGAGCAGTAGGCTCAGGATGGTTCAAGATAGGCAACACAGAAGCGTACGCAGCAGTGTACGGACCAAGGGAACTCTTCCCGAAGTTCATGCAGGACCCTGAGAAGGGAGTGCTGAGATGCCATTACAACATGATGCCATTCTCAAGCGCAGGCGAGAGAGTACGACCAGGACCATCAAGGAGATCAAAAGAAATATCATTCGTGATGGAAAGGGCGCTACGACCAGTGATTGACTTAAGCGACTTCCCTAACGCAGTAGTCGACGTATTCGTCGAGCTGCCGCAGACAGATGCAGGCACGAGATGCGCAGGCATATGCGCAGCATCAATAGCGCTCGCGGATGCAGGAATCCCCATGAAGGACCTTGTATGCGCAGTCTCCGCAGGAAGAGTGATGGACAAGATAATCCTAGACCTTGTATACGAGGAAGACTCGCACGAGGACGGAGTCGACATCCCTATAGCGATGCTGCACAATTCAAAGCAGATATCGCTCTTGCAGATGGATGGGGAACTAAGCCCAGACGACCTCAAGAAAGCTTTCAAGCTTGCAGAAGAGGGTTGTGAAAAGATATACGAAGTACAGAAAGCTGCCTTGAAGGATAAATTCAAGCAGGCAGAACAATAAACGGTGGATCAAAATGTACGAAGAACTAAGAACTGAAATAATCAAACTGCTTTCAAAGAACGTAAGGCTTGACGGCAGAAAACCCGACGAGTATAGGGATATAACTGTCGAGACAAACGTCTCAAAGAACGCGGAAGGATCTACTATTGTCAAGATAGGAGACACTACTGTGATTGCAGGAGTCAAGATGGAAGTCATGGAACCTTACCCTGACACGCCAAACCAGGGAAGCCTGATGGTCAACGTAGAGCTTTACCCTATGTCAAGCCCTGAGTTCGAAAGCGGACCACCTGACAACTATGCGATTGAACTCGCAAGAGTCACTGACAGGGGCATAAGGGAGAGCAAGGTCATAGAGACAGAGCAGCTCTGCATAACGCCCGGCGAGAAGGCCTGGATGGTCGTGATAGACGTCTGCCCGCTTAATGACGCAGGAAACCTGTTCGACGCGATATCGCTTGCGGCGATTATTGCCCTAAAGCAGGCTGTGCTGCCCGCATTCGACGGTACAAAACTCGACTACAAACACAAGACAGACAAGCATCTGCCTCTTAATGAGGACAAGATACCTGCCACTGTCACAGTGTTTAAGTATGGAGATCATCTTGTAATCGACCCGACGAACGAGGAAGATAAGATCTATGACGCAAGACTCACTGTATCCGTGCTTCCCAACGGGAACCTATGTTCCATGCAGAAGGGAGGAGACAGCGCGATAACGCAGGATGAGGCTTACAGCATGATAGAGCTTGCACGCGAGAAGAGCAAGGAACTTAGAAAGTTCATCTGAGGTGCATGAAAATGCCGCGAACAAAAGGCGAGAAGATAGAAGAGTCCAAGGACTTCACCAAGTACGAGAAGGCAAGGATTCTTGGAAGCAGGGCACTGCAGATATCGATGGGGGCTCCGTACCTCATAAAGCTTACACCTGAGAAGCTTGAAGAGCTAAAATACAATCCCCTTGAGATAGCAAAGCTCGAGTTCGATGCAGGACTGATACCTATAACAGTGATAAGGCCTCTACCGAAGATAGAGAGCAGAGAGAAGCCGCAGCCTGCGCAGAAACCCGCAGAGAAGGAAGAATAATCTTTTTCATTTTTTTCAAAATCTTTTATAAAAAAGTTTTCCCGTAAAAAAATTCTGGTGTGAAATATTTTTTTTATAGATAGGAGAATCTAGCGAGGTGTTGAGAGATGTATGATGAACTGCTTTTGCAGATAGACACAGAGTCTAAGAAATCGATAAGTGACCACACGATATTTTTCGTGGATGACGACGATACCCATCTGTTCCTGTACAAGGAGATGGCGAAGAACGCGCTGCCATGCAAGATAGAGACGTTCTCTGACCCTACAGAGGCAGTATCAAAGGTAAAGGACATGAATGGCCTTGCTGTAATAGTAAGCGACTACAACATGCCGGGCATGAATGGAATAGAAGTCCTGACTGCTGTAAAGGAACATGACCCTTCGATAACAAGGATAATGATATCAGGATACAGTCCTATACAGAGCTACCTGAAGCACAACGGCCTTGCTCATTTTTACCTTGGGAAGCCGTATGCATCAAAAGACCTTAAAAGGACTTTAAAAGACGCTTTTGACCTTTACGTGTTCAACAAGCTCCTGATAAGCAAGCGCGTGTAGGTCCAAAACATTTTTAAAGCGAAATAGCTTAATTTTTTTAACTGTCTTCCCAAAAAAGGTGTTCTAGCACGCAAAGCACTAAGCTGATGCGCTAGCGGAAAAGGTGTTGAAATGAGCGAAACTATAGATGACATTGCAGAAAAGGTAAACGTGATTCTTGTAGATGATGATCCGATGGTCTTGAAGGTGTATACTCGAATGTTCAAAAGCTGCCAAGAGTACTCAGTCACTGCGTTCAGCGACCCGCTTACAGCAACAGAAGCACTTCATAAAATTAAGAACCTCGCATTGATAATCAGCGATTATGATATGCCGCGCATGAATGGCGAACAAGTGCTCACAAAGGTGAAGGAGCTGCATCCTGATGCAAAAAGAATACTTGTAACAGGGAATGCAACATTCTATGACCATTCAGATGGTTCAAAATATGCGACTGCAAAATCAGAAGAATGCTTTTTCCACTGCTGCTTTCCAAAGCCCTTCGACAGCAAACTCCTTGAAGCGACAGTTGTTGCAGGCATAAAACAGTACATCAATTCTTCAAAGAAATAAACGCAAAATTAACTTATTCATATCATCATATCGACAGCAAACTATTTAAATGCCTCTAGCTTGAAAACCGTCGAAAAGAGGTATGCTAGCTAAAGTATTCAAGCGAGATGGAAGGCTCATGCACTTTGAGCCTGAAAAGATTTCTAACGCAGTCCATAAGGCATTCGTAGAAGTCAAGGTAGATGACACAAAGATACTTCCTGAAATCACAGAGAAGATAGTCCGCGAGCTCGAGAAGAGATTCTATTCCAAGATACCCACTGTAGAGGATGTGCAGGACACAGTAGAACAAGTGCTCATGGCATCAGGCTATGAGAGGACTGCTAAAGCATTCATAGAGTACAGGCATACAAGGTCAGAGATACGCGACGCGAAACGCTTCCTTGGCGTAGCGAGCGACGAACTTAAGCTCAGCGTTAACGCAATAAGAGTGCTTGAGAAAAGATACCTGCTCAAAAACGACGAAGGCAGGGTTATAGAGACTCCTGAAGGAATGTTCAGACGGGTGGCAAAAGAAGTAGCAAGGATAGAAGCGAGATACGGAGGCAATGACGCAGATAAGACAGAGAAAGAGTTCTACGACATGATGTCAAACCTAGAATTCCTGCCGAACTCACCTACGCTCATGAACGCGGGCACAAGGATGGGACAGCTCAGCGCATGCTTTGTCCTACCAATAGAAGACTCTGTCGAAGGTATATTCAACACGCTAAGGCACATGGCAATAATACACCAGAGCGGAGGAGGAACAGGATTCTCTTTTTCACGTCTAAGGCCTGAAGGAGACCTGGTAAGCTCGACAAAATGCCCTGCATCAGGACCCATATCATTCATGAAAGTGTTTGACACAGCGACAGATGTGATAAAACAGGGCGGACGCAGGAGAGGGGCGAACATGGGAGTCCTGCGGGTAGACCATCCTGATATAATGCATTTCATCACATCAAAGAAAGATACAGAGGCTTTCAGGAACTTCAACATCTCTGTCGCGATAACAGACAAGTTCATGAAAGCGGCAGAGAAAGGAGATGACTACGACCTCATAAATCCCCGGACTTGCTCAGTGACTGGAAGCATAAGCGCAAAAGACATACTAAGACTGATAGTCACAATGGCATGGAACTCAGGAGACCCTGGAATCATATTCATAGATGAGATAAACCGACACAACCCGACACCTGCTTTAGGAAGCATAGAGACGACAAACCCCTGCGGCGAACAGCCTTTGCTGCCTTACGAATCATGCAACCTGGGCTCGATAAACCTCTCAAAATTTGTCACCTCTAAGAAGATAGACTGGAAAAAACTTGAGAAGAAGACGAGGCTTTCGGTCAGGTTCCTTGACAATGTAATCGACGCGAACATCTTCCCGCTCGCAAAGATAGAAGAGACCACAAAAGCAAACAGGAAGATAGGACTCGGAGTTATGGGATTTGCGGACATGCTAATACTGCTAGGGATACCTTATGACTCGACATCAGCAGTGAACACCGCAGGAAAAATAATGAAATTCATATCAGACACAGCAAGGAGCGAGAGCATGAAGCTTGCTGAAGAGAGAGGAAGCTTCCCTAACTTCAAGAAGAGCATCTTCTCTAAGAGATACAAGATGATGAGGAATGCGTCATTGACAACTGTCGCTCCGACAGGCACCATAAGCATAATCGCGGGATGCTCAAGCGGCATAGAACCTCTGTTCGGAATAAGCTTTGTTAGGAACGTCATGAACGGCACACAGCTCATCGAGACAAACGATGAGTTCGAGAAATCAATCAAGAAACAAAGGATATACTCAAAAGAGCTGATGATGGAGATAGCGCAGCAGGGCAGCATACGGAACATAAGAGGAATACCTGCGGAGCTCAAAAAGACATTTGTCACAGCGCTCGATATAGAGCCAGAATGGCACATCAAGATACAGGCAGCATTCCAGAGATACACAGACAGCGCGGTTTCCAAGACAATAAACTTCCCTGCAACAGCATCCATCGATGAGATAGAGAAGGCATTCAAGCTGGCATACAAATTAGGATGCAAAGGCGTAACCGTCTACCGTTATGGCAGCAAACAAGGACAGGTACTGACATTCGGCACAGACAAGACAAGATATGTCGGAGCTGATTCAGAATACTCAGGAGGATGCCCTACAGGCGAATGCCCGTTTTAGGCAAATCGGTGACATAATCATGAAGAAAGGATACATACATCTATACACAGGCAACGGCGGCGGAAAGACCACTGCCGCGCTCGGAGTCGCGATGCGCGCAGTCGGACAAGGCAAGCGCGTAGTTGTCGTGCAGTTTATGAAAGGAAGAAAAGACACAGGAGAATACAAGATACAGAAAAAACTAGGAAGCATGTACAAAGTCTACCAGTTCGGCAAGAAGCAATTCGTCAATCTCAAAAAGCCATCAAGCGAGGATGTTCGTCTTGCTAACGAGGCGCTAGCATTTGTAAATGAAGTGATGCGAGAGAAACTGCATCCAGACTTATTGATACTCGATGAGATAAATATAGCTGCAAACACAGGACTTATCGACAAGAAACAGACGCTCAAGATGCTTAAAGATGCGCCGTCAAGCATAGACATCTACATGACAGGACGCTACGCACCAAAAGAATTCATAAATGCTGCAGACTTCGTCACATTTGTCGAAGACAAGAAAAGATTGAAGCTGCCTGCAAGAAAGGGGATAGATTACTAAAATGCAACCAGAAAAATTATGCTTCGGAACAGCAGGAACGCCTATGGAGTCAAAAGACAGAGGAAGCCTCGCAGGAATAGAGACAGTAAGGAAACTAGGGCTTGACTGCATGGAACTCGAATTCGTCCGCGGAGTCAGGATGAGCAAGGAACTTGCCCGCCAGGTAGGAAGAGCAGCAGAGAAGAACAAGATATACCTCACAGCGCATGGTCCTTATTACATAAACCTGAACTCGCTTGACAAGACAAAAGTGCAGGACAGCATAAAGAGGATACTTGACACAGCAAGAGTAGCAAACGAGGCCGGCGCTTACTCAATAACATTCCACGCAGCATACTTCATGGCACAAGACCCTGCGAAAGTATACGACCGCGTTAGGGATGAGATGAAATCAATAATCAAGACACTCCAGGATGAAGGGATAAGATTATGGGTCAGGCCAGAGACGACAGGCAAAGCGACACAGTTCGGAAGCCTCAAAGAGACGATAAAACTTTCACAGGATGTAGAACAGGTCCTGCCATGCGTAGATTTCGCGCATCTCCACGCAAGAAGCGGCAAGATGAACAGCTACGATGAATTCTCATCAATACTTTCAGAACTTGAAAAAGGACTCGGCAGGAATGCTCTTAACAACATGCACATACACATGTCAGGCATAGAGTATGGCGCAAAAGGAGAGAGGAACCATCTTGTTCTCAAGGAATCAGACTTCAAATACAAGGAACTGATGAAAACATTTAAAGACTACAAGATAAAAGGCCTTGTAATATCAGAAAGCCCTAATATAGAGGAAGACGCATTGCTCATGAAGAATACTTATGAATCAATATGATTCACGATTATATTGTTATCCGTAAAAAAGCAGGTGAAAAAATGTCTGTCGCAAAAGAGCTTTTAACCCCGGCGAACATAATATCCTTTCTAAGAGTCCCGCTGGCAATACTTGTCGTCATTTTTTTCGAAGAGAAATACCTCGCATTCACGCTCCTATTAATAGCAGTGTTCAGCGACGCCTTGGACGGATATGTCGCAAAAAAGACAAAGACCACGGCAACAGGCGCGCTTGTAGACCCTATGTGCGACAAGCTATTCATACTCGTAATAATAGAATACCTGCTCTTCTCATCGAACATGACATTCGGCGCATTCCTGCTCCTAGCGATGAGAGAGATATACCTGCTTTTCATCTTCATACTGCTCTCAGCGAGCGGCAGCATGGACAAGGCAAAGCACTACATGAAAGCAAGGTTCTTAGGCAAAGTCACAACTGTCCTCCAGTTCATCACGCTCTGCTGGATAGTACTTGACTTTGACTGGCTGCATATACTGATATACCTGACCGCAGTGTCGTCAATCATAACTATGGCGGATTATTCTGCTGTCGCGAGAAAGGCCATGATGCGCCATCGCCAGAGTGGTGCATAATAAGAGATTGCCATATGCAGAACATAAATTTCATAGAGATACTGCAAGAAGCAAAGAGTCCTGCTAACATTCTTTCATTATTAAGGATACCTATAGGCATACTAGTAATATTATCATTCGACAACAAGCCTCTTTTCCTTTCTTTGCTTGTGATAGGAGCATTCACAGATATTCTCGATGGTCATGTGGCGAGAAGAGTCGGTTCGACAAAGCATGGCGCAGCATTTGATGGTCTCTCAGATAAGATATTCTTCGGTTCTATACTTTTTGCATCGGTCAATGCATCTGCACTGAACATATGGCAGTTCTTCCCTCTGATGATGCGGGATATCACAGTAATAGCACTCGCAATAGCTGTGCTCAGGCACAAGCGAGGAAAGCTCCTGATACCAAAACTTAAGTCACGCGGTCCTAGCAAGGCCGCGACCCTTGGTCAGTTCATAGCAATAGGATGGCTACTTTTATTCGGCTCCAAGGACTTCACTTTCCTGTTCTACGTCATCTCTGCTATATCTTTTATAGCTGCAATAGACTATATATTATTTGTAAAGAAGAATTTATAAACTGTTTATTTGTATGTGCTGGTATGCATCTCAAAACAATCTTGATTAGCGGAGGTTGCGGCTTTCTAGGACAGCATCTGATACCTGAGCTCGCAAAAGAATTCCCCGATACCAAGATACGCGTGATGGACTTAAAGCCAAGCGCTGCAAAAATATCTGACATCAGCTTGCTCAAGAACGTAGAGCTTCATCTCGGAAAGGATATCTGTGACTACAATTCCATAAAAGACCAATTTGATGATGTCGATGTGGTTATACACCTTGCAGGCATAGTATCATTCTCCCTGCAGGATAAGTCTCTGCTTGAGAAAGTGAACGTAAAAGGCACACGAAACATGCTCAGGCTTGCGAGTGAGAAAAAAACCAAGCTGTTCGTGCATATAAGTTCAGTTGCAGCATTAGGATATGGCGATAAAAAAGACAGCACAATAGACGAAGAATTCAATTTTGACTGGAGCATAGCAGAATCCAGGAAAAAATACTACATGCTTACGAAGCATCTTGCGGATATTGAAGTCAAAAAGTACAGGAAGAATGGCCTTGATTCAGTGATACTCTATCCAGGCCTTATGTTCGGACCTGGAGACCTAGCGAATTCAGCAAGGCTGATTGCTGCAATAAGAGCAGGAAGGATACCTTTCAACATGCCTGGCGGCACAAATATTGTTGATGTGAGAGATGCAGCAAAAGGTATAATCTGTTGTCTAAAAAAAGGATTAAGCTGCGGGGACTATATACTCTCTGGTGAGAACCTCACATTCAATGAAATCAACAGGACAATAGCAAAAACAGTATCTGCACGTCCACCGAGACTGACTCTGCCACGAATAATGAACACGCCATTATACTTCATCCTTTATATCGTTGAGCTTATCAAGAAAGATATAGAGCTCACATCTGACAATGTCGATTCCGCATTCAAGTTCAGGTATTTCAGCAATGCAAAAGCACGAAAAGAACTCGGTTGGAGGCCTGAAAGAAAGTTTAAGGACACAATATCAGATACTGTAAGGTGGCTCGAAGAAAATGGAACTCAATGATAAAGTTGTGGTTATAACTGGGGCAAGCAGCGGCATAGGCAAGGCAACAGCTGTAGCTTTTGCAAAAAAGGGAGCCAAGATTGCGCTGGCAGCAAGAAGGATAGATAAGCTGGAAGATGTCAGGAATCATGTCTTTTCATATAATAAGAACTGCCTTTGCGTCCAGACAGATGTATCATCTGAAGCTGATGTAAAAAGACTCTTCGACACTGTAGAGAAAAAGTTCGGTAGGATAGACATACTTGTCAACAATGCAGGCAGAGGCCTCAAGTCCAATATTTGCGACACGACATTCGAAGACTGGATATCCGTCCTGAATACAAACCTCACAGGAGTTTTCTTATGCACAAGGGAGGCCGTGAAGAGGATGCTCAAGAAGAAGTCCGAGGGGCACATAATAACAGTATCATCCATCGCAGGTCTTTATGGCGCGCCCAATTATTCCGCGTACTGCGCATCCAAGCATGGCGTCACAGGATTAAAGAGATCGCTAAAGTTTGAATTGTTTGGCAAAGGAATAAAAACCTCGATGATATTCCCTGCTCGGGTAGATACTGATTTTTTCGATATCTACAAGCAGAGACCTTCCAAGAGTCAGATGCTCTCTGCAGAAGACATAGCAGAATACATAATAGCTATCGCGTCACGCAATATTCTGATGAGAGTCATTATCAGGATAAAGCTCCTGTTCAAGAGGATTTATAACTTCTTTAGGTACATGTGGAAATGAAAAACCAAAAGTACAGCAATTTCAGCAAGTACTATCTTTTTGGAATACTTGCACTCATATTCGTGATGACAATCATATTCTATCCTCAGCTGAAACACCTATCGCAGGGTTTTGTCTCCAGTTACGGACTTTTTGGCATGATACTCATAATCATAATAATGGACACGGTGATACAGCCAATATCCCCTGACCTGGTAGTATTCACAGCTGCTTTGGCAGGGTTCGATTCGTTATACGTCTATATAATAGGGGGGTTGGCAAGTTGCCTGGCAGGAGTATTCGGATATTTTCTTGGCAGAAAGATAGGTGCTGAGAAATTCAAGGAGATTTTCGGACACAAACATCTGAACCGTGGCAGAAAACTATTCAGCAAATACGGCCCATTTGCGGTTGTTGTAGGAGCAGTATCTCCTATACCTTACAGTGCAGTATGCTGGTCAGCAGGAATATGCGGTATGAGCTTCCTGTATTTTGTTTTGGTAGCAATTGTAAGCAGAGTACCAAGATTCTTAATTATGGGTATGATTGGAGGCGCGCTGTAAACGTTCATCTGACTTGATTCATATCTTTCTGATGCTCCCTAATCATCTTATCCGCCTTATGCCTGTTGAACCTGTTACGGAAGTAGCTATATTCAAGGTCCCATTGTGTCTTGATGAGTTTCTTTGCGAGATGCATCTTCTTGCAGTTGCTTATGTATGTCTTGTCTTTCCTTATTGTCATGAGCGCCTTTACAAGAAGACCATTCTCTTTACCAATGACTATTGACTTTTTCTTTAGGATGTCTTTGAATATGGATTCTATGTCATGGCCCTGAGTGAAAGTAAGTACTTTTCCAAGATGTATTGTAGAATGCCCGTCAGACCCTCCAGTCATGCTCTTGTCAAGACGTGATGCCCAGTACAATGCCTTCATGTTCCTGCTCCTTAAGTTGAAACCATTGAGCACTTCAATAGTGTCCAGACCCTTCTCAACCTTTTCAGATACTCCTGAATTCATCATAGAGACTGCGCCTGGCGCATAAGGATGCGGAGCTCCAATGATGCAGTTGTATCTTTTAGATAGTTCTAACACCTGTGCTACGGATGCATTGACATAGAATGGGTTGCTCATCCTGGGTTTCATTGTTTTATTGAAGAACTCCTCAAGCTCATTGTGCGAGTAGAAATAAGCGAGCACGTGATTGCCGTTGTTGCAGGTGACTTCAATGCCCGGTATTATCAAGGCGTGCCTCCTTATCTTATATGATGCCATGACACCTTTCACTGTGTTATGATCAGTTATGGCAAAACCGAACCCTTTCTTCTCTGCTTTCTTCACAGCATTGCTTATGCGCGAGATAGCATCAAGAGAATACTGCGTATGGAAGTGAAGGTCTACACCGAACAAGCCGTCTTTCTTCAGCTTTTTTATCGGGGGTCGTTTGAAAATGACTGAAGCCATGATTTGAGTCTTCCCTTGCTGCATCTTTGTATATAAAATTATTTTTTCTACTATTCAGTGGTCTGTTGGATATAGCTCTTACGCCGCTAAACTGGACGAAAAGTTTATAATTTATCCAGCTCTACCAGTTTATAAATGGTTTTTGAATACAAAACTCAAAAGCCACGAAAAAAAGGGGTAATCAATATGAAAAAGGAACAAAACGTAATCAAGCGTGTTGGCAGCTGGGCCTTTATCGTGGGACTCATAATAGCCATCATAGCAGGATTCTGGCCTCTTGGAGCGACAATGACATCTGTCCTGATAATCTTAGGACTCGTCGTAGGCTTCCTGAACGTGACCGGAAGAGAGACGAACACATTCCTGTTCGCGACACTCGTGCTTGTCGTAATGGCGAGCCAGGGCGGGCAGATACTGGAAAGCGTGTCCGATGTCGGTCCATTCCTGAAGAGCCTATTCTCAGCGATGATGCTGTTCGTAATACCAGCAGCACTTGTCGTTGCACTAAAGGCAATATATTCAGTCGAAGAGACAGAATAAAATCTTTAGAACTTTTTTTTATTTCTTTATTTTTATTTAATCTTCTATTTTCTATCTGCGACGTATAACCAGTGATGTTCCGGGTTTAATATCTGAAAAGTTTTAAGGTCCCTGAACTGTGTCATCTCCAGACCAAAACTCTCAATGGCGGTTTTCCATTCTTCAGGTTTACGAAAATTAAATGGCACATTCACTTTTTTACTCGGATTATCAGAGTAATGTAAAACTCTATTATAGAACCAATCAATCCACATCGTGTATAATCTTTCAGTTTCATTTTGATATACTGATTCTATAACAATAAGCCTGTTCTTCGCCAATCTGACTGATTCTTCAACTAATTCCAGCGGATCGTCAATGTTTTTTCCAACATGGTGGTATACTGTCCCTAAAAATACTGTGTCAAAAGATTGATCTTCAAAAGGAGTATTTGTTCCTTGCATCTTAACATACGGCAAACCTCTAACCCTGTCATCATAATCAAGCACGTCAGTGACAATGATTTCAATATTTTTACCCTTGTTGGCATTTTCATCAAAAACGCGTTTTGCTGTCCTTCCATCCCCTCCTCCTAAATCTAAAAAAGTCTTACCTTTTATGTGAGGGGATATCTTTTGATACCACATCAAAGCTCGAACATCCATTTTCTCTTCAAATAATCTGAGGACATTGTTTTCATCCAGGTATGAATGCAAATCTCTTTCTATTTCTGTTATGGGCTTATCTGCTTTGCTCATTTCTATTGTGCTTTCAGTCAATCTGTAGATGTCAGATATTGGAATCTCAAGGTGTGAATACATGAAATTCAGTCTTGGGATTATCTTATTTTCTATGATTCCTTTCTCTTCCCTTGTTATTATTGGTATGATTTCAAGTGTTTCTGGCATTTTAACCCCCCTCAATCCAGTTGTAATTAACTGAAAAATTTATTTTTTCCAATTCTTTTTCAAATTCTTCTTTTTTGACCTCGTTCACTTTAAACTGGGACATGTTTTTCCCTATATTGATGGTGTAACCTCCGGGCATGACATTTCCACAACTGTAGGTGCATACGTCCCAATCTAAGAAATTTCTAATGTTCAACTCGAGAGTCTCTCTTGTCTGAAGCCATCTTCCAACTTCCGGCTCAGCCAGCTTATATGCTAACAGAGCCAGCTCGAATTGTTTGTCATCCACCTCATGCATGGTTGTTATGCTGTGTTTGCCGAATTCTTTGAGTCTTGGAACTCCGAATACGAACGGCATTCTTCCATATTCCTTTTTGAGGTATCTTGCTTTAGTTATCTGCATAAGCATATCATAACGATAATCCGCTAAACCGAACAGAAATCCTGTGGCCACTTCGAGTCCGCATGACAAAGCCTTGTCATGAGTATTCATCCTTTCTTCAAAATTTGATTTTTTAGGGCTGTCTTTGTGCCATTCATGATATTTTTCTCTGTCTAAAGTCTCATCCCACTGAACAACACCCCAAAGCCCTTTGTTTTCTAGAAAATGATAATCTTCTTTTGAAAAATGGTCTGAGCATAGTAAAATTCCGCTTCCTTCCTTATAGTTAAGCATCTCTTTCGTTTTTTTAATATACTTTCCAAGCAATTCCGGGCTAAACTTCTTATCGCTTCCTAGAACCAACTCAACAACCTTAGAATCAGAAGCAATGACTGATAAAACTTCTTCTTGAAATTCTTCAATCCCTAACCTTGTTCTTTTAAACTCGTTTATGTTTGAGGAATATCCGCAGTATCTACACTTATTCTGGCAATAACTTGAAACATATATGGGTGTAATCTGTCTTAAGCTGTTTTTGTTTTTTCTGTATCTCTTTAACACTTCGGTTCTTATCTTCTCGATGATATTTTCTGTCTTTTCTTTTTTGCCTAACTCTAAAATCAGCGCTAATTCCTCCAGGTCTAAACTCGTTTTTTTATCTAGGATAGCTGCGACTTCGTCACTATTTGGGCTGTGTGTGTTCAATAGCACACTTCTTATTTCTCTATCTGCTTTTTCGTATATTTCGTTAAACATATTAGTTACTGTATTGTAGTAACATGTATTTAAATATAAGCTTCCCCTGTGGGGGAATACAATTAGATTATATTTATAGGGGTTAAAAACAATGGATACGAATTTGTTTCACAAATTAGGTTTGACTGAAGCCGAAACTAAAGTATATCTCGCTTTGGTAAAAATAGGTTCTACAACGATAGGACCGATTGTTGATGAATCTAAGGTATCCCGTTCTAAGATATATCATATACTTGATAAACTAAATAAAAAAGGTCTAGTCACTTCTATTATCAAGGGTAAGACATATTATTACAATGCTACAAATCCGCAAAAAATATTGGACTATATCAATTATAAGAAGAATGAACTTTCTCAATTAGAAGAAGATGCCCATACTTTGATTCCTGAATTAGAATCCATACAATCTTTTGCAGGATTCAGAGATGAAGCTGAAGTATATAGAGGGTTAGAAGGAGTTAAGGCTGCGAGAGACATCTCTTTGAGAGTACTGAATAAAGGAGATGTTATTAGAGTCTTTGGTTCAGACAAGGTAGCACAAGACGCAATGCCTGCTTATTGGTCTGATTTTCATAAGAAGAGGGTGAAGCTTGGCATAAAAGGAAAATATTTAATGAAAGAAGATTCTAGAGAACCTCTTGATAGCATCAAAAAATCCCCTGGGCTAATAGAAATAAAATATCTGCCTGTAACTCGTCCTGTCTATATAGATATCTTTGCAGATTATGTTATAACCTCGGTGATGGTCCCCGGATATTATGTCGCTTTTTTAATACGTAACCAATACATTGCAGATTATTATCGTGAGTGGTTTGATCAGCTTTGGAAAGATGGAAAATCTTAATTCTTTAAAAGAAATCATCTACTTATCTTGACACCGATTCTGTTGCAGTACTGTCTTATCGCACACTTGCTACAGAGCGGAGAAACCGGCTTACAGACATTCTGGCCCCATGTGACAAGAAGATCGTTGTAGACAATCCAATGCTTCTTCGGCAGCTTCTTTCTTAGCGCGAATTCAGTCTCTTCAGGCGTCTTGGTCTTGACATAACCTAATCTGTTGGAAATCCTGTGTACGTGCGTGTCGACAGCGACACCTGGCTTGTTGAATCCTATCGTAACTACGATGTTCGCGGTTTTCCTGCCAACTCCGTGGAACTTCAAAAGCTCATCAATAGTATCCGGCACTTTTGAATCATATTTCTCAACAAGCAGTTTTGCAATGTCCTTTATCCTCTTCGCCTTTGTCTTATAGAAACCGACAGGATAAATCAGCTTCTCAATACTCTTCCCTGGCAGGGCTGAGAGTTTCTTCGCTGTAGGTGCTATGCTGAAAAGACGCTCTGATGCCTTAGCTGTCGTCTCATCCTTTGTGCGCAGACTAAGAAGACAGGAGATAAGAACAAAAAACGGGTCGTTCTTACGCGAGATCTGGGTCAGAGTGGTAACATTGAACTTTCTTATCTCGCGCTTTAGAATTGGGACTATCTTATCTATCAAAACCGGATTCATATGAGGTCCTCGTGGACATTCTGCAGCTCAACACGGTCATTAAGGTAAAGATTAGTGTAATCAATGAAACCTGCCTTGGTCTCAAGGATGTACTTCGCTTTTACAGCAGGAGTGAAGACATCGCATTCCTCCTCCCAGCAAGGTTCAAGGTTCTCTTCCATGTAACCTATCCTCTTATCAGAACCTATCCACATTATATCTATGTTGAAACTCATATTCTTCATCCACATGCTCCTCTTGGCAGAATTATCAAATATGAACAGCATGCCTTGGGTGGCAAGTATATTAGAATAATTGCTTAGTCCTATTGTCTTTTCCTCAACAGACTGAGCGAGAATAAGATCAAGACAGACATCATTCTTGAAACATACTCTGGGAGGGCCTTCGACCTTCTTCGGCGCATCAACAAAAGCCAATGCTCCTACAAGAATCACAAAAAGAGCGGCAAGCGAAGCCACTTTTATAGCGACCACGTGCTTATTGAACAGGTGCTTAATCTTATCAATCCCCTTCTTTTCAGGGTCAATATGCTCGTGAAGCCTTTCAAGCGCCATTGAGTGTTTAAAAACATCAAAATGTTTATTAATCTTTGGAAATTAGGCAAGACGGGGACAGTGCCGGTCAGCAAAAGCTGTTTTCCCAGTTATTTCCAAAACAAAAATCGGTGTTCACAAAAGAATTCTTCAAGAACCGGCGCTAATCAGAAAACTATTATATTTGGTGGAACAATGAAATCAACACCGGAATACGAGATAAAAGACCCTGCGCTCGCAGAGCAGGGAGAGAAGAACATAATCTGGGCAGAGCAGCACATGAAAGCGCTAATGAAGATAAAAGAGCGCTTCGCAAAAGAGAAACCGCTTCTTGGACTGCGTGTAGGAATGGCGCTACACGTAACAAAAGAGACAGCGAACCTCGTCTCAACGCTCATCGCAGGAGGGGCAGATGTAGCAATAACAGGATGCAATCCATTATCTACGCAGGACGATGTCTCTGCCGCCTTAGCAAAACGCGGAGTCAAGGTCTGGGCATACAAAGGAGAGACAAACGAGGATTATTACAGATACCTCAACAAAGTGATTGCGTTCAAGCCGCACATAACAATAGACGACGGATGCGACCTTGTTACAGAGATACACACAAAGCACAAGGAGCTCATAAAAGACATAATCGGCGGATGCGAAGAGACAACAACAGGAATAATAAGACTCAGAGCCATGGAAAAAGACAAGGCACTGCTCTATCCAGTAATTGCTGTCAATGACAACCAGACAAAACACCTCTTCGACAACTACTACGGAACAGGACAGTCTACGCTCGATGGCATAATACGAGCGACAAATATATTGTTCTCAGGAAAGACTGTTGTTGTTGCCGGCTATGGCGATTGCGGAAAAGGAGTCGCACTACGCGCAAAGGGACTCGGTGCAAAAGTCATAGTGACTGAAGTCGCACAAGTCCCTGCATTAAGGGCCGCGATGGACGGATTTGACGTCATGCCTATGGACAAGGCGGCAGCCATCGGAGACATCTTCATAACACTGACTGGCGACAGGGATGTCCTCACAAGCAGGCACTTTAGCCTCATGAAAGATGGAGCGATACTATCCAACTCAGGACACTTCGATATCGAGATAGATGTCAAGGCACTCCGCAAGACTGCAAAGAAATCTTCATTGATACGACCTGGACTTGAAGAGTTCTACATCGGTGACAAAAGGATATATCTCTGCGGGGAAGGAAGACTGGTCAATCTCGCATGCGCAGAAGGCCACCCTTCAGAAGTCATGTCAACATCATTCTGCGGGCAGGCATTGTCTTGCGAATTCCTCGCGAAGAACCGCGGGAAACTTTCAGCAAAAGTACACAAGCTCCCAGAACAGCTTGACATAGACATAGCGCAGCTGCAGCTCGATGCGATGGGAATAAAGATAGACAAGCTCACGCCAGAACAGCAAGAATACCTTTCAGGATGGAAAGAAGGGACATAAATACAACAAATAAAAAATATTTTTCAATCTTTTTTTATCTTTCTATCTTTTTAAGGTTCTTCCACCAGTCGTTAGGATCAGCTTTCTCAATCTCCTTTAAGAGTTTCTTTCCTGATTCTGTCTTAATGACTTTCCAGATATTATCAATCCAATTCTGGGCATCTTTAAAACCGATATTGATGTACTCCCTTGCCTCAAGAGCATTCTCAAGAAGGTCAGCATCACGCGCGACTTCAGCTTCCCTTGTCGACCTGGCCTGATATTCCTGCATCAGAGAAAGCAGGTCTTTTCCAATGTCACCGAGCGGCTCAAACTGCTCTGCCAAAGCCTTATTCTCAGCAGACTTAAAATCAATGTACCTGTGACCTACTTTGTGGAGATCATTGAGTCTTGCTTCATGGATATCATTGAACAAGCACATCAGCGTGACTTTACTCGAATCCACCTTCTCAAGCTTCGAAAGAAAAAATCCCAAGACCGCAGCACGCTGGCAGTGCTCAGCAACACTATGTTGCTGTGGTACACCTATCAGCGAGAAACCGCTGCGCTTCACCCTTGAAAGCTGTCCTGTCTCAAATAAAAACTTAGCCAATTCTTTCAATTGTATCACCCTAACATCCTTAATATCTCCTGCCCGAACTTCCTCGCGGCAGAAGGACCATTAGCTGTTATTATTGTCCCGTCCACTTCAACATCCTTCCCGGTGTATTCCTTTGATTTCACAGAAACATTCGGTTCTTCTGACGGAAAACACGTCGCCTTGTGCAGTTTCAGGACTCCTGCATTAGCAAGAATAGATGGAGCGATGCAGATTGCAGCCAGAACCTTGCAACGCTTGTACGCATCTTCTGCAAGCCTGATTGCTGCAGAATCATTGAAATAAATTGCAGCTCCAGGACCACCGACAAAAATGACTGCGTCATAATCAGAAGCCTTAGCTTTTGAGATATCAATATCAACCTTGACAGCAGCGCCGAACCTGCCCTTCGCTACGTTGACTCCTTTTGACGCAACGAATACTCTTACACCTGCAGATTCAAGAACCTCTTTTGGATGTATGAATTCCTCGTCCCTGAACATATCAGGCGCGACAACAAACAAGACGCCTTTAGAAGAAACCAAAATCTCACCTCAAAAGGCCTGTGTAAAAAAGAAGCATGAAAATTGCTGCTGTGACAACCCCTGCCAGAAGCATCATGAAACCCTGCAATATCCTCTTCTCCTTTGCAATCTCTCCGGCAAAAGCTCCTAATATGAACAAAATAGCCGCTGAAACTGCCATAGAGTAATAGAATGCCTGGTTCATACCTATCATGCCTGTATTTACAAGAAAGAAAGGCGAAACCGCAACCAAAGATGCGATGAGAGGGCTCAACCCATTGACTGCTCCTATTACAATTGCCATCTTCTCCCTTTTCCTGGAGAACTCTGTGCCTGAAAGATTCTTCATAAGATGCGCTTCAATATCACGTATCTTGCGCTTTATCTCAGCACGTTCAGCAGAATACGCACTCCAAACGCCAGATACTGAAAGCGCTATCGCCGCACCGACTGAAGGCAGAACCACCATTTCAGGACTGTCGATACCACTTAAAAACTCTGCTAAAACTATTCCTAGAACAGTCAGTACGCCATCAAAAGAATTAGTTATAACATAACGCCTGACTATCTCATGCGCTACAATAATCTTCAACTTCTCACGAATTGCCCGCATTTTCAGCTAGACCTTGGAGCATGTACTTCAGGAATATGATACTGGCATAGCTTCTTGCCTATGCATACCTTGTCAACAGAGTGTATGACTGCGCCAAAATCCTCTATGGTCCTCTTTATGATCTCGAAATCAAGAGTCTCGCCCTCGATGACTATCTTTACAGATTCTGTCTTCTCGTCAACAGCATAAACAGCGACGTCCGCGCTCTCTATGCCATTCGCATCTGCCAAAGACTGCCCGAACTCAACTATGTTCGGCTTATGCGGCTTCAAAACATCAAGCACAAGCACCTTTATCGCTGGCTTTTTCTCTTTCGCTGGCATACTAAGAACCACCTCTATAGCATACAAGAAGAAACACTGCTTTTTAAAGCTTTGGGCGGAAATATTAATAAACCATCAGCTTATACAAATGCTGTTTTAAACAGCGTAATAATCACGTACCAACAAAATGAACAAGAAAAAACTGCTGCTACATGTATGCTGCGGGCCATGCAGCACATACTGCGTATCAGAACTCATGAAAGACTATGAAGTCACCATGTTTTTCTATAATCCTAACATCCATCCTAGCGGAGAGCACACAAAACGTTTCGAAAACGCTAGAAAAGTAAGCAAGGAACTCAATATACCAATGATAGAAGGTGCTTATTCACCAGAAGAATGGCTCAAGATGATAACAGGATATGAAGAGGAACCTGAAGGAGGCAAGCGCTGCAAGATATGCTTCTCGATAAGGCTCGCAGAGAGCGCAAGATACGCAAAAGAACACGGCTTTCAATGCTTCACGACAACCATGACAATCTCACCACATAAAGATTCTGATGTAATCAATAGGCTTGGCGAGCATCTCGCAGGACAACACAAGCT
This sequence comes from uncultured Methanosarcinales archaeon, assembly GCA_964563755.1. GTDB lineage: Archaea > Nanobdellota > Nanobdellia > Woesearchaeales > UBA11576 > JABMQF01. The sequence goes on along the minus strand of CAZLYC010000011.1, from coordinate 38,933 downwards.
CGAATGGGTGACTTCCGACTTCAAGCAAAACGACGGATTCAAAAAATCAATAGAGATGAGCAAGAAGATGGAACTATACAGGCAGAAATACTGCGGATGCTTCTACTCTGTAAACAACAACATCGCATCGCCAAAAGAATAGAACCTATATTTGTTCTCAATCGCAACCTTGTAAGCATCCATTATATTTTTCAGTCCTATCAATGCTGCGATAAGCATTATCAGAGTGGACTTGGGCAGATGGAAATTAGTTATCATCATATCGGGCCTTATTTTCCACTTGTAGCCAGGATAGATGTAGATTCCTGTGCTTGACGAGCACGCCTTGACTTTTCCAGTCTCATCAGCAGCAGACTCAATTGTCCTAAGAGACGTTGTACCGACAACAACCAATCTGCCTTTCCTGCTGTTTATGAAATCAGCAGCATCCTTAGAAACCTCAAACCACTCATTGTGCATCTTGTGGTCCTCGATATTCTCTGACTTCACAGGAAGGAAAGTTCCATAAGAAACATGGAGCGTGACTCGCGCAATCTTCACACCTCTCTTCTCAATCTTGCTCAAGAGTTCTGGCGTGAAATGAAAACCCGCAGTAGGAGCAGCTATGCTTCCAGAGTTTTTCGCAAAAACTGTCTGGTACTGTTCCCTTGTAGCCTTCTTCTTTATGTAAGGAGGCAATGGCATCTCGCCTATGTCCTGCAAGACACCATCCATATCATCCTTGTTGAACGCTACCTCAAATACCCCATCATTACCGCCGACAACCTTGGCCTTGACATCCTTGTTGAATATGAATTCAGTCCCTGGCTTAATCTTATTAGTCTTAATCTGGCACTCATAAACCCTGTCCCTCAACTTTTTGGAGACAAGAAACTCCGCAGGAGAACCAGTGACTTTCCTTCCTATGAGCTTCACAAGCTCGACCTTGGTGTCGTTTATAACAAGAACATCGCCCTTCTCAAGATAATCAAGCACATCACGGAATACTTTATGCTCTAATTTACCATTCTTTACAACCATCAACCTGCTTGCGTCCCTCGGACTCGCGGGCTCCTGGGCAATAAGCTCCTTTGGAAGATGATAATCAAACTCTGAAAGCTTCATAACAACAAGAAAAAAAGAAACAGTTTATAATTATTGCTCAAGCATGCCGTTCTTGACTGCCGCAGAGAGGATGCTCTCAAGCTTCGCAACATCCTGACGCTTCAGCTCAAGCTCCCTCTTCTTGCTCAAAGCATATTCTCTTGCCATCTCATCAACACGGCCCGTCTCACGCAGCTCACCGTACTTCGCCCCGCACGCAAAACACTCAGCACGCAGTTCCACTCCATGATGCGCATCGCCATAATCATGCAGAATAAGCGGCGTGTTGTCTATCGGACAACGAACATCAGAAACATAATGCCTATTCTCCCTGGTCCTGACTCCCAAGTCAGGAGAGGTCACTTCAACGTATAGTTTGCTCATCATCTCAACCCCCAACGAATAAAAATCCTTCAGAAAACTATCAAATCATCTTATTCTCTTCGACAAAATTCTCAGCGCCGCAGTTCGGGCACATCCTGACAGAGAAATCCTTCTTCCTCGAGAAATGGAACTTGCAGTTATAGCAGTAATATTTTATCTTGACATTCGCCAAAGCCTGCTTCTTCTTGAATTCAATGTCTGCCTTCTCCTTCTTTCGCTTACCATTGCACTCAGGGCAGAACGCGAGAGTACCTTCAGACACGAGCGACATCTCAGGAAACTCAAAACCGCAGCTGTTGCAGAGCCTCATAGGGTCTTCTGGCTGTGTTTCATTCCCAAAAACATCTTTTACCCAATCTAGCAATCCCATAGCTTAGCTTTGTAGCAGAACTCATTTATAAATTTTTCACTATTGTATTTAAACGAACACAAGGTAAAGAATACGCTTTTCAACCCTTTAAAAACAGTATAAACATGTAAGAAAAGATACGGTAGCCGGGGTTCGAACCCGGGCACCCACCTCACACCGTCTTTGCTTTTTCGACCAGCCCGCAGGGTCGAGCAGAGCAAGACCCTGCTTGCGTGCTTTTAGTCAATTTTTTCGCAAAAACTTGGGAGGGTGAGATCCTACCACTAGATGACTACCGTGTATTATCATGTTGATTGATATGTCAGGATATTAAAAGTTTACGTCTAACGATGCAAGTAATCCTTCTCTAACAGCTCAGGCCTCTCTTCCGGCTGGTAAGAATAGAACAGATAGAAATTAACAGCGAATGTGAGCCATAATGCAAGTATGAAATATCCTATTATCATCTTGTCGTACCATGCGACCGCAACAACGCCGACTGCCGCAAGCACCTCAAACACAAGGAACCTGAAATAGGGATTCAGGAGAACACCTGTGACGCTTGAGAGCTCATGCTTTGATTGCCTGACTATCTGCATCGTCGCAAGGACAAGAGTATATATCATCCAGAAAATAAGAGAGAATACAGTAACCCACTTGCTCACTATCACTCCGCCTGCAACTCCGACTATCACCAGAGCGACGATTACACCAAGCACTGTGCCTGGATTATCCGGTGGACTGAGCAACCTCATTTTTAGTTATGCTATGCACAGCTGATTTATAATATTAATGATTTAATGAACAGGTGATGCTTTGCGTCTAGTTTTCTTTCTTTAATTTTATCCTATCTCTATGCGGAAGATAGCTCTCCATTATCTTGCGTATCACACCAGCCACTTCCTCGCTCTCCCTGTAGAAATCCTCATCGAATGAGAAATACTTGCCATATGCTGTGCCTATATAGTCCCTTTTGTAGAATATGTATACCTGATTAGGATCAGAGCCCTGCTTCAGGCTATGCTTGTCAGCATGCATCACGATATCATCTATATTTAGGTTATTAAGAGCCCAGACCTGCATCCTGTTGAGCCTGTTCGGGACAAAAATATCAAGAAGGTTTTCTATTAATCCCATCTTAACCAAAGAACGATATCAGAAACGTACCCTGACCTTGAACTTCTTCCCGCCTGCGATGGAATCGACCTTGAATTTCTTCAGTTTCAGCTTCTCAGCCCATTTCTTCGCAGCGTCAGCAGTCTTAAAAGATCTTGGCTTCTCAGGTGCTGCCGGCCCCTTCTTGGGCCTCTTCTTCATGTGCATTGTTTTTGCGAAAGGTTTTATTGACATAATATCACATCTTGTCGGATTTAGCAGTAGTATATAAAATTATTGAACCAAGAAAAAAGGATTATTCTTCTTCCTCTTCCTCGTTGTTATCATCTTCAAACGGATCATCCGAGTCAGAGGACGCGTCATCTTCCCACCCATCATCCATCATGTTCATTTTTCCACCCCAATATATAACATGAACCTGTTAGTATTTCGCGGCGAGCTTCACGTCTCCGCCTTTTACAGTCACGCGGCCTGAATGGCTTGCAAGCTTAACTGCCTTCTCTGCAATCACTGCTGCCTTGTCCTCAAGCACATCTTTTAGCGCAGCCTTGGCCTTGTCTGAAGCCCTCTCGGCGCCGCAGTTCTTGAGTATCTTTTCCATCGCAGCGAGCGGAAGTAATTTCTGTGTAACCATTTCATTCCCTCCCCTTTATTGGTTCGTGACCAAAATACCCCAAAATTAAACGATTTTTCATGTATAAGGAGCAGGTATTTTTAATATTTTCGGTTTTTAAGCAGGGTTTCCATGTCTTTTTGGCCTAAAAGCTCCGTTCTGGCCTCTTATTCAGGTTATCTTACCAAATCAGCTAGCCCTTATGTTGTCACTAATAAGTAATAACAAAACGAAAAGTTTATAAACGGGGCAGGTTTATACCCTCTCATGAGCCTTGACGACATACTTTCAAGAATACTCAAAGAAGGTACGGGGTCTATTCTCCTAGTTGATGATAGATGCGATGTAGATGCTCCTCATGATGAAGTATACAATGAACACATTGTAAATGAAGAGAATCTTGAAGTGTTCATAAGAAAAAAAGGACTTTCCAAAAGAGATTCACTATTCCCTTTACTCTGTGATGTAAGCCATGACAAAGTACAGAATCCTGAAGCAAAAGATAGCTGGTACACCGATATAAGAGAATCCAAGTCACCTGTTGACCTGATACTGGTAAGTTCTAACCTTGACATCATATCACAAGCAGTACCAAAAATAGCACGCTCATCTGCAACAGTCACAAAACTGAAAAAAGAATTCCCTAACACCGAAATAATTTATTTTGTTCCTAAATGTGGAGAACCAATAGACAATGTTATTGACATGGTCTTTAGTAAGCTGTTCCCTGAAGCATACAGCTTAATGGAAAAAATTAATTTCGAAGAGTTCCCGACACTCATGCACTACCTGTGCCACAAGATCACTGGCAAGTCATATGGCAGACGAGCAGAAGCTAAACTTTCAGACCAACAGCATGAATACAAAAACATCATGTGGAAAGACCACTACATCCCACACATAGACAAATCACTGCGTGCAGGAAACTCGCAGACAAAAACAGAATACTCTTTTTTAATACTAAGCGACAGAGAGATAGCTCTGCTTGGTGAATATAAACCAGGCACACAAGACAAAGTAGAAGTCAGAGGGCTTAACCACACACCTACTGATGAAGAGCTTGAAAAATGCGCAGCGATATTCCTGGACAACAGCTGGAATGACGAAAAACACGACGGCGCACTCGGTGACGGAATTAAGAAACTACATGAACTAAGAACGCAATTAGACAATAAAGGAAGAGCAATACCTATAATATACCAATCCGGCCACAACCTATCTGATTTCACACTCGAAGAAAGAGAAGAGATAGAAGGACTCGGAGCAGTACTTGCGACAAAAGACATATTCCCTAAAGTCTACAGAGGAAAAGAACTCGCAGAAAAAGAGCTTTACGTAGAAAAAATCGCATCCAGAAACCCTGAACTGTACAAAAGACTCTCAGTCATACAGAATTTCAACCAGGGCAAACCTATAGGAAGCGACGACCTATTTGTCGTATGTTCGAAAATAGTACAAAGCAACGTGGACACATCTCGTGATGCCTACTCTGATAGGATGCAGACAATCGCGATGCTGCATACTGAATTTAAAGACCAGAAAGACAACGAAAAATTCACTCCAACTGTCGATACGTTCAAGACGTACAGACAACTCAAGCAGAGATTCAAGCGCCTTGACCCTTCTGAAGTAGAAGGATTCGCGAAACTATACTCAAAAATCTCAAGAAGACAGAGCCTCAAAGAAATAACGCTTGTCGCGCACAACGACACCAAATGGGACAACTGGTTCGATGCCACAACTGACACTCCTGGAAGGATACTTGGAGACTTCGGAGACGCAGCAAGAGGAAATGAATACCGCGACATAGCAAGAGCACTCCTAGACAAAGAAACAAACTTCACGCAAGTAAAAGACCTCGCTTGGGTAGAACATAAAGTATCAGAATATATAAAACAAAGAAAAACAATTGACACTACCTTCAAAGTAAATGAAAAAAAGTTCCTTAATAACGTCTACAGCATGATATTCGTAGAATCTTTTAGAGAAGCAAGCAAGAAATCAGAAGACCTTCCAGAGCTATCAAAAGAGCTACTAGAAGTCGCTAAATCCTACTGCAAACATCTGAGTTAGACCTTCTGTTTACCGTCAGATGCTGCAAGACTGACCATTGGCATAAGAGAACTGTATATTATCCTGAGTATCTCAAGATAGAAATGATAAATCTCTTTCTCCTTCACTGAAGATAATTTATTTATGCCTGCAGACATAAGTTCTATCACCCGCTTATTTATAGAATACAACTCATTCACATCTTTCTTGAAGAAAGCGGAACTCATCCTCTTTACAATGTCAAGAAGCACCACAAACTCATCTTTCACCTGCTTTGAAAGCGGAGCCTTATGTTTTATCATCAGTTCAGATATCCTTCTCAAATCCGTCTCTATTATTATTATGTAAGAGAGTAAAGAATACTCGTCGTAACCGTCCTCTGTCTTCAAATTATTCACTATGAACCTTTTACAGAACCTCTGATGCGATTTTGCCTTCTCGGCAAGCTTACTCACTTTCCCGAGCTCTCGATTATCTATTATGAGTGATACAGATTCCTGTATTATAAAGAATATCCTCCTAAGAAGCACCTGATAATTATCTCCTCTGGGTTCGCTTGTCACTTCTAGCACGCACTTATTCCCTTCCACCATGCTTATCTCAATACCACTAAGCTCCTTCTCCAAAACATCTTCAATCTTCTTCAAAAGAACAGAAGTCACGTCTGTTAGGGTCATCTGGCTATAGCCGTTCTTATATAGACGTGAAAGCGTAAGGACCAGATCCCTTTCAGTCCTGTCCTTTATTGACACAGTACACTCTTTTATATTATTAGCAGATACGGGTGAAACTACTATCTTGTTATCTTCCTCGCACAATTCGACTTCTGCCTTGCTATCTATGTGGTTCCTGCGGACCCATTTGACAGGAAGAGTCAAAGTGTACGAATCATTACCCTGCTTGATTATCTTCCTACGCATACTCCTGCTATACCTTTCAAATATTTAAATATTGCTATTCTTATCAAAAAAACATATTCTAAATATTCTTTATATTGAAAAAATATATATTTCTACATTTGCTACTACTAATCAATGAATCGGTGGTGGGAGAAATGTACCTGAAAAACAAAATCAAAAAAATACTGCTAGCGGCAGTACCTGTGGCAGCAATGCTTTGCAGCCCAGTATATGCTGGCGCAGCAAATGTGAAAGCGGAAGTGATGACTGGCCATAAAGCAGCATCGCTTGACATGAAGGTATCTGGAGAGGTTGCACCTAAGACAAGCATCTACGTAAGGAACACAACTGCGGTGGATTACACCAACAATGCCACTCAGTTCACACTTGCACAACTGAGCTACAACCTAGTCGATAAACTAGGACTAGATGCGGGAGCGCAACTAGCAGGCAAAGGAATAGCACCCTATGCAGGACTCGAATACTTCCTGAAAGCAGACGACTTCAGCGCAATGATGGTTGCACTAGTCACAATAACCGACAAGCCGACAGGAACATTCTTGGCAAATATGGTGTACGCACCAAAGCTGACTGAAAATGTCAACCTCTTTACAAGATTGGAAAACACCAACATAGTCGGTAAAGAAGGCCACCTAGTCAGCACTGAAAAATTAAGACTGGGTCTCGACATAAAAGGATACATCTTAGGCACAGCAGCAAACCTGACATTCGCAGGGAACAAACCGGATTTCAGCTACAACATCGGAGGATTTGTAGCAAAAGAATTTTGAAAAAAGCAAGGAGGAGAAAACAAAATGACAAACGAAAAACAATTGGACTTGACATCTATTTTGGGAGACTTACCAGCACAAGTAGAGACACTGGCAGATTTTGTTACCAGTGCAAGAACTGCAATGAAAAAAATATCAGAAGTAGCTCCGTCACAAGAGTTTTATTTGACTGAGTGCAGGGGTTGTTGCTGTGATAGTACAAGTTACAGATTCTTCGTAGGCATGCCGAGAATTGATTATGATAGTGGCCACGCAGACACAGGAAATGAGGGATTCATCGTAAAAGTATACAATCAACCTCCAAGGCTTTCAGCAGACCTTGCAGCATTCATCCTCATAGGGACAGAAGGAGTCCGTCCCGAGAAAATACGAGAAACTTCAGTACGTGGAGCGTGTTATAGAGTTTAACTCAAAAACCGTCGGATAAAAGATGAGTCTTTATTTTTCATTGAACTGAAGAAACGGAGGATCAATATTATGACACAAAAAATACTAGTCATAGAAGATAACATCCAATTCGGGAATGATGCGAAAGAGACACTGGGCGCAAAACTAGTTACAAACTACGCAGAATTTGAGACAGAACTCTCCCGTGAAAAACCTGATGTCATATTGTCAGACCTGTATTACCCGACAGGCTACACCGGAGAAAAAGACGAACAGATGAGAGATTCTGTACTAGTTATACTTGACCAATACTTAAAACAAATAGACCGGCCGAACCCTGTCGGACGTGCAGTTGAGCAGGTAATTAAATTAGGTGTTTTCGGTGGCACAATAGATGATTATCTCAATTCGCTCAAGGATGACCCTGTTGTTAAAAAATTCAAGGATGAAATAATCAGCGCTTATCGTACAAATCAACAGCTAAAACAGTACCAAGCACTAAGACAAGGCATCAAAGAAAAAAATCGCGACCCACCGACAGGCATATTCGCATACAAAAAAGCTACTGAATTAGAAATACCCTGCATGATTGTGACGAGCGCTTACCATCACGGAATTGAATTCCAGCCATTCGTAAACCACGTCGGTCAATATCTAGATACTCTAATCGAAGGAAAAAAGCCCTGGAAGAATGCGCTAGACAGGATATCAAGAAAATAAAAAGTTGAGGGAACAACTTATTCAAAAATGTTGTTGGAGGGTGGATAAAATGAAACAAAAATTAGAAGAGATGCTAAAAGAAGCGGAAATAATACCTGGATTGAAAGAACATCTGTCAGAAGTGCTAAAATTCCCTATAGAATCTGGTATGGGAGGATTGGTTGAACTGACAGACCTGAAGATCAATCCTGAAAAAAAGGCAGCGGTCTACCTACTAAACATAAACGCTTGGGAGATAGAATATACTTTGGGAGGCCCAATTGCAGGCCCAATAGAATATTCTGTCAATTTTGGAGGCTTCTTAAGTGGAGCTGGTTCAGGTACCTCAATTTTGAATGGCAGAGTAATCTACTGCAGCGCCCATTGCGACCCTAGAAACAATCCTGATTGGGGAAAGCATTACGACAAGATAGAGAGTTTTGAAGTCCAAGATAATAAGATATATGCAACTATAGCTTCGGCAAGTGAAAAACGGAGAATCATATTATCTGACTGCGTGGAATATCGACAGATGATGCTTTAAATGAAAAACACAAACCAAGGACTGTGGTCGTTTTAGCGCGTTTATAAAGCAAAACCTTTAAAAACCCCAAATCCTTTGGCTCAGCTATGGGAAAAGAGGTGGAAACAGTCCTAGCTAAAGCTAGTTTCACGTATTCTACTTCTCAACAAAATGGATGATTCAGTAAGAAGACTACTCGGAATGAGAAAGAAAGTCTCGTTCTTATACTTATTATGGGATGAGATAAGAAGACACTTCTCAATACGCGTGCTTACGACAATATCAATACTCCTGTTCTTCATGCTATCAATATTCCTCTTCGCAAATTATGAAATAATGCAGAGGCCAGACATACTTGAGAAATACGGCAGCCAGGGCATGAACCCTTACTTCATATCACTATACTGGTTCATAACAACAGTCGCAACAGTAGGATACGGAGACATAACACCAATCACAATGAAAGGGATACTTGTGGCTCTCATGGTTATGCTGTCAGGCGTAATGATACTCAGCTTAATCATCTCGCAGGTCACAAGCAGGATAGTCTCGATGAACCTCGGCAGCATGTTCGGAGTGACGAGGACAAGGAAAAAGATAGACTGCATAATCTGCGGATGGAACCCGACATCAGAATCAGCATTCAATGAACTCACAGAGCCAGGTTTTGAGATAGTCATAATAGACAAGGTCAACAGGCCTGAACTCGCAAAGACGAGGAATGTCCATTTCCTCGCCGGAGACCCGACAAACCCCGACACACTCAAGCGCGCAAACATAAAGAACGCTAAAAGCGTAGTCCTTGCGATGGAAGAGGATTCAGAAGTGCTTCTCGCAATCCATGTAATACGCGACCTCAACCCATGGATAAACATAGTCGCGAAGATAAACAACCATGAGCACGTAAAGGTCGCGGAATCCGCCGGAGCAGACCAGGTGGTGTCTCCTCCATCGATAGGAGGAAGACTGTTGTCGATGTTCGCTGACGAGCCTTCAGCAGTCAATTGGGTGATACGCGCAACATCCGCGGAAAAAGGAATCAAGCTCACAGAATACCGCGTCACGAACGAATCTCCTTTCGTCAACAAGACGCTCGCCCAGATAAGGCACGAGATAGGAAACAAAGCGAAGATAATAGGAGTAGATACAGCAGAAGGATTCGAGAAGATACCTGGCGACGACCTGAAGATAGAAGCAGGCAACAAGCTTATCATGATAATCGACACGAACAGGTTCATACTCTAAACAAAAATGGGAAACTCAAAAATGCTCTGGACAATAGCAGCAATGTCCGCATTGCTATTGCTACTTGTAGGATCAGCCGGCAACGTCAGCTGGACACAGACCACGTTATACTTCTCTTTTATCGCGTTCATAGTCAAGCTTGGCCTTGCCCTCGGGATATACATGAGAAACCCGTCAGCGAAGGTTAACAAGACATTCGCGATAGTATTCTTCGGACAGGCTCTCTGGGACCTCGGCAAGTTCGCCATGTGGACAACCACTGATGAACAGATAGCGTTCATCTGGGCAAGGATATCATACTCAGGATACATAATATCAGTATTCTTCCTCTTAAGCTTCGTATGGGCATACATGAAAAGGAAGAACTATTTCACGACGACATTTGGAAAATCCTTCATATACGCGCCGATGATCCTGATGCTCATAGCGCTGTGGACCAGCAACCTCGTGATAGCAGACCTCATCTCTCCAGACACCCTGCCTTACGGTTTCGGCATAGAACTATGGGACTATGAGTACGGCCCTGTCTACAATTACTTCTTCCTCTGGTTCCAGATACTGCCTTTCATATACGCATTCGTGCTTTTCGTATTCAGATACACGCATCTCCAGAACCCTGACAAGAGAAAACAGATGTTCTACCTTGTCCTCGGAAGCTCATTCCCGATAATGATAGGCATACCGACAGGAGTTATACTCCCTGCTCTTGGAATATCGCTGCCTCCGCACAACCACCTGCTTTCGCTCATCATGTCAATCTTCATAGCGGTAGGTATAGTGAAATACAAGTTCCTATCAGTCCAGCCTGTCGGCGAAAGGATAGTCCCAGGAAGAAAGCTCGAGCACAAGCTTGCCGAAGAATACAAGATAGATTACGGCCACAGCTACTACATAAAACATGAAAGGTCAAGTGAGATAGCCCACAAAGTCCTTCTAACGCATCTCTACAAGAAAAAATACGGCCTCATAATAACCGCGCACAACCCGTCGAAGATAAGACATGAATATGGCATAGAGACCACGCCCATCGTCTGGATAACGGATACGGAGACAGAACATCTCTCAGTAGACCCAATCGACATAGAACAATTGCATGAGACGATAAAACAATTCGTACAGAAAGTGCCCAACTCCGTGGTGCTGATAGACGGCCTAGACTACCTTCTTGCGCACAACAATTTCTCGAAGATACTCCACTTCGTAAGACAGGTCAAGAGCATGATGGGCGCAACCGATGACGCGCTCATAGTGACCAAAGGATCCACTGTGCTTGAATTGCGCAAGGAGAAGATGCTCGAATCAGAGTTCATAATCCTGCCGACAAAGCAAAAGACATCTGCTGATGAGACAGAAAAACAAAGGCTCAAGAGAAAGAAAAACTACCTGATAATAGGCCACAACCCCCTGTCTCAATCAGTCATAAGCGAATTCGAGAAACGATGCATAAAACCTACATTGGTGACAAGGAAGGAGATATTCATACACTATCATAAGGATGCAGTGAACATAATAAAAGGAGACCCGCTAAGCAGGAAAGTCCTCGAGCACGCAGGAATAGAAAAACCTGACACGGTCGTCCTAATAACACTCGACAATGATTCAGAGATAATACTCTGCATAAACAAAATACGCCAACTGTCAGAGAACGCGAAGATAATAACAAACATACACAACCAGAATTTCCTGTCCATAGCAAAGAAAGCAGGAGCAGACAAGGTGATACCCTCATCAGCGATAGGAGGACGATTGATATCACTCGCGCTCACTTCACCAGACATAGTCAGGTGGATAATGGACGCGACAACATTCTCATCGCGCGAGATAGAGCTCACGCAGATGAAGGTCGAGCAAGGCTCAGCGCTGCTTGGCAAGACAATAGAGCAGGTCGACACGATGTTCGGCGAGGCAGCCAACATAATAGCGATAAAGAATGTAGAAGGCCTCAAGCAGATACCTGAAGACAGCTATGTGATAAGAGAGGGAGATGTGCTGATTCTTGTAGTGGACATATCAGAAGTGCCTGAAGGCAAGCTGACATCTGACGTAATATCCAAATTCATAAGATGCAGGAAGAAGTAGCTAATACTTTTTGATATTTAAACCATTTTTCTTTTATTATATAGTGCGCCGTAACTTTTAAAAGAAACCTCTTTTCCCAACAGTAACATGACATCTGAAACAGAAGCTAAACAACCAGAACAGACACACCTAAAAGACGTCAGCATGGGCAAGTCAGACCTTGAAGACAGAGTAAAAGTCGCGCAGCAGGAGAAGATACTTGGAATAGCAAAGACTGCTGGCGGAGCAGCAATACCTGTCGCAGTATGCGGCGCAGTATGCGCGGCTACAAGCTATCTTATTGATAATCAATACCTGTCAAACATTGCATCAATGACTGTAGGAGTTGCGTTAGGCGGATTCCTGGGACCAGCATACGCAGAATGGGTACAGGAACTCTACACAGACATAGGATACCAGGTAAACAGGGCCAATATGTTCAAGAAAGAGCTTGATAAGCTCAATAAGAAGCAATTCTAACTATATTCTACAATTATTTCAGCGTCGGCCTGCTTCTTATCATGAACACGCTAAGCACGTAGAAGAACAGTATGATTCCTGCCATAATCTGGAGATAAAATACGTTCATCGTCGTATGATATATTGTGATGCTCTCAAGCAGGTTAATATTCATGGTCAAAGGTAAGTATTCTGACGCAATCCTCATGAAACCGCTCATAAGTTCAGGCGGTGAAAACGCACCACACATGAACATCAGTGGGAAACCAAGCACAAGGCAAGTCAATAAAGATGTGTTCTCTGACTTAGATATTGAACCTACAAGTATTCCCATCGAGATATAGACCAAAGAAGACACTATGAACACAATGAAAAGCTCGTGATTGATTGCCATCGACACCTTGAATACGAACGCAGCAAGCAGCATTGAAAGCACAGCAAGCACGCAAAGCAGCAAGAGATAGAGCATCTTCTCAAATACGTAGAAGAACATAGATATCGGTGAGAGGAAAATCCTCGCCATAGTCCCTCCACGTCGCTCATTCACAATAAGAGACGAAGAGATGAACAACGTGATGAACAACAGAATCATAGATATCAATGCAGGAAGCCTGTAGAAAATCTCAAGCTTATCCTTAAAGACAGGCATCTCATCAATCTTCACTGGCTTCAATATGGTTGCAGGGTCTTTCTTTGTATAAGTGTCAAGCACTTCAATAGTCGCATTAAGCTCATCAGTCACCCTGACAATATCACTAAGGAAACGGTTGACAGACTGATTAAGCTCGATTATAGACCTAGAGATGTTGCTCGTCTTATCCTCGAGGAACAACAGATTCTCACGAACAAGCGCAATCCTAGACCTGAGGTCCGCATTCTTCGCAGAATTCTTATCCGCAAACTCAGAAATCCTGAAAAGAGTATCATTAAGCAATATGACCTGGCGATTGAACTCTGAAATCCTCGCATTCATGTCATCCTTCTTCACAGAAAGATTCGCGACATCAGAAGCCAAGGAACCCGCAAGCTTATCAGTATAATCTATTATTGAACAGACAGGATTCTCAGTAAGTAACGGAATCATGCCTGACTCGTTGCAGAACCTTGCATGAAGAGTCTTAGAAGAAAGCTCATACTCTGTTAAAGCTACTGACGCATCAGGAGAATAATCTATCGTCGGCACAGGAGGAAGGTACTGCATATCTGCAAATGTCGCGTTGACACTTCCAAGCTCAGAATCCATCAGGTCAAGGAAATAGATAAGGTCAGACAAAGACTGCTGCTGAGACGCAAAATCAACGCTTCCAATATCAGCATTAATATCATTAAGCCTTGTCCTTAAATCAATAGCAACTGGTTTAGCTTTCTCAAGATTAGCAACAAGGAACTTAAGATTCTCATTGAGTTTTTTTAGCTGGTCCCACGCATTAAGGATAAACTCAGTACCTATCTTCTCATTAAGGTCAGATACATAAGCCTTCATGGCGTTTGACGCGACAACTGCTGTAGTCGACTTGCTGTTATCGACATAGAGCTTAAGCTCAGTGCCCTTGCCTTCTTTTATGTTGCTACTGAAACCTTCAGGAATCACGACAGAGGCACGAAGTTCCCCGTTCGCAACCTTATCTGCCGCGGTCTTTCCGCACTCTCCGTCAAGAGGCACTGTCTCGAATATGTCAGACTCCAGCTTGAAATTGCTGTCATCAAGGTCGCAGACGCCAAGCTTGACACCTTTTATTGTCTCAGCGACGTCTGAAAAATAGAATATGTTTATCAGTATCGAAAGTATGATGAACGGCGTAAGCATGACAAGCACCAGACTCTTCCTATCTCTAATGAAGAGACGTATGTCATTCAAAAGCATCGTGTCAAGCTTCTGAAATGGCAGCTTAACGCTTTTCCACAGCTCTCTTAAAGGCATTCTCAATGTTCTTCTCCTTGTACTTATGTTTCAGATCTGCAGGTGTGTCTTCAAAAATCACTTTTCCTGCATCCATGATTATGATACGGTCTGCCAAGTGCTCTGTCTCAATCAAATTATGAGTGACCAGCAGGATTGTCGTCCCTTTCTTCTTCACTTCGTTCACAACTTCCCACAAAGTGACTCTTGACATAGGGTCAACGCCTGCCTCTGGCTCGTCAAGAATCAGAATCTTAGGGTCATGCATCATTGCAATCGCCATGTTAAGCCTGCGCTTCATGCCGCCGGAAAGGTCCTTCGCTAAAGTATTCTTCTTATGGTCTAGTTTCAATAGTTTAAGCAGCTCATCTGCCTTCTTCTTTGCATCACTGACTTCGACATTGTTCAGGTTGCCGAAATAAATCATGTTCTCAAACAAAGTGAGATTGCCATAGAAACTGTCTTCCTGCGGAGCCCAGCCGATGACACGGGAACGATGCTTCTGGCTCATAGGCTTTCCATTATAATTTACAGAACCAGAGGTCTCGCCCTGGAAACCCACAATGATCTTTATCGTCGTAGTCTTACCGCAGCCATTAGTGCCGAGAAGAGAAACTAACTCGCCTTCCTTGAGCTTGAAAGAAACTCCCTGGAGAGCTGTAAAATCACGAAACTTCTTCGTTATGTTCTTGACTTCGAGCATCTACATAGCCTTCAATCGGTTGATTCTCTCATCAATATCAGGATGTGTCGCGAACATCGCAGCGAAGAAGCTCTTCGTCTTCCTGAACGGAGTAGAGATGAAAAGATGCGCAGTCGCCTTGTTTGCTTTGTCAACCAGAGGATCAGGGTCTTTCTTAATCTTCTCCAAGGCAGAAGCGAGTCCTGGCGGATACCTTGTCAAGAGCGCGCCGTTCGCGTCAGCAAGGAACTCGCGCTTCCTCGATACGGCGAGCTTTATCATCTGAGCGATAAGCGGAGCGAAGATGGCTAGTATTATAGCAATGAGTATCATTATAATCGCAATCTGACCAGAATCTTTCCTGTCACTGCTCTTATGATGCCCTCCCCAAAAGAAGCTTCTTAGCATGAAGTCAGAAAGAAGAGTTATGATGCCGACCATCACTGCGGCAAGCATCATCATCCTGATATCGAAATTCTTTATGTGCGACATCTCATGAGCGACAACACCTTCTAATTCCTGACGGTTCATCTTATCAAGAAGACCTGTTGTAACTGTTATCGCAGCATGCTTAGGGTCTCTGCCAGTCGCAAACGCATTCAAAGCAGTGTCATCAATAACATAGCACTTCGGCGTCGGAATGCCCGCGGCAATCGAAAGTCCCTCAACAGTATTGAAAAGATAAGGATATTCTTTCTTTGTCACTTCCTTCGCGCCGCTCATGCTAAGAATCATGTTACCGCCGGCAAAATAAGCGATGAGGCCATAGATAAGGCCGACCAGTATAGATAGGAAAACCCCTCCTAAAGGAGAGCCAATATAGAATCCGAAACCGACACCAAGGATGCTGATAAGTATAAGGAACATGAAGAATATGACCCATGACAGTATCTTATTCTTCGTTATCTCATCAAACATGCTTGCGCGGCCCATCTTAAGAAACAAATAAGAAAAAATTTAGTCAAACTTGACTTTCACAACCTTGCGCTCAGACTCTGCAACTTCAAAAGACTCCTTAGCCTTAAAGCCGAACATGTTCGCGAGCATGTTATTCGGGAAAGTCTGAATCTTGTTGTTGAAGTCAAGCACGATGTCGTTGTAGAACTGCCTTGCGTAGGCAATCTTACTCTCTGTGCCACTGAGTTCTTCCTGAAGCTGCAAGAAATTTTCATTCGCCTTCAGCTGAGGATAATTCTCTGAGACAGCAAACAAAGACTTCAAAGTGTCAGACATCATATTGGATGCCTTTGCCTTATCCTTCATGCTTGAAGCATTCATAAAAGCAGTCCTGGCCTTAGTTACATCAGTAAAGACTCCTTTCTCGTGCTTAGCATAACCCTTAACAGTTTCAACTAGATTTGGTATGAGATCAGCCCTTCTTTTCAGCTGGACATCAACCTGCGCCCAGGCATTCTTGACCCTGTTGTTCAGAACGATAACACTGTTGTAAAGCAGTATCGCAAAGAGAACAACTACACCAAGAACAATCAATACAATCGTTAATGTAGTCATAGACTTACACCCCCATTATTATAATAAGCCAGTATGTATTTTTATTTATAAATCTTATGGATTATAGGTCTACATCCTGAATATAAATCCCTCAAAAGATATAATAACCTGTTGAAAGAACCTTTTCAATGGTGATGCTGTTGAAGAATATTATCTATATTTTCCTTTTAGTCCTAGCAGCCCAGCTGGTAGCTGCAGACTGCGTAGACTTAGATAACAACGAGACTTTCGGCAATCTGCTGCACGTCTCAAGCGGGATATACTACATAGACAGGCCATTGACTCTCTGCACAAAGACATACAACCTTGACACATACTTGGTTATCTCAGGTTTTGACGATGTGTTAGATTGCAACGGAGCAACAATACACGGCGGCACAATGCCATCGCAGAAAATGGGCATCTACGTAGGAAGACAGTCGCCAAATCTGCCATCGTACGAACCAAGGATAACAGTCAAGAACTGCAATTTCCAGAACCTACACACAGGCATGGTGCTTGGAAAGATAAGGATAGCGAATATAATCAACAACACATTCGACACCTGCGTCAAGGCAGTATACTTTGACGGCTCCAACTTCATCAACTTCAGCGGTAATACTGTCCGGAACTGTGACTATGGCATAGACCTCACATCCGCGCTCATGTACTCATCTTCATCGACGTACAATACCATAGCAGACAATACTATATCATCAAACAAGAAAGGAATAAGAATACAGTATGCGATAAACAACACAATAACAAGAAACAACATAATAGACAATGAGAAAGGAATATACGCAGAATACGGCGGGAACAACATAATATATGATAACTTCCTGAACAACACAGTAAACGCATACGTGTTTCCTGACATAAAGAATTATTGGAGCATAGAAAAGACAGAAGGCACCAACATAAACGGAGGTCCTTACATCGCTGGTAACTACTGGAGCGACTACTCAGGCACGGATTCTGATCGCGACGGTATAGGAGACACATACTACAGCACAGGCGGATACGGACCTGATACTGACGCGCAACCATTATACGTGCCAGCGAACGACCTATCAGAGACAGAAGAAACAACAATTCAAACCAGTTTCTGGGGCAGGATAAAAGGAATCTTTACAAGGACACCGGGCAAAGCTGTTTCTGAAAACGTAAACCAAATCGCTGCGCAGGAATCAAGAGGCAACTGCACAGGATACATCGAGAAGATAATCCAGCTTGAAAAGAAGATAGCAGAGCTCGAACGGAAAATAAAGTCGCTTGAGCAGAAGAAAGAGACGACCGAGACAAAGCTTGCTGAAAAGAGATATGCACCGGCCGCACCACAGGCATCAAATACTGAGTCAGAGGAAGAACAAGAAGAACGTGAGACAGAGCTGCCTGAACTCAAGCAGGTTGTGACAAAAACGCTCACTATAGAACAGGAGCAGCCTGAAGAAGAGGAGACAGAAGAGACAGCACCGACAACACTCACAACAGCTCCGACAACCACTGTGCAAGCAGTCCAGACAACACCAGTGACGACAACTGTTGTGAATACAAACATAACAACGACAACAACACTCGCGACAATGCCTAAACTTACGATACCAACAAGAAGATAAGAGGTGTGAAGAAATGGATAAATCAATGATAAACTACATTGTAGACATGCTGATGGGTGTAGCATTCATCATAACAGCGATAACAGGATTGCTGATATTCTTCCTGATGCCGCCAGGAAACCACAACCTTTTCATGGGATGGGGAAGGCACGACTGGGGACTGATACACGACTGGTCAGGCATAGCTATGTTCGTGCTTGTAGCACTGCATTTCATACTCCACTGGAACTGGATGGTGTGCATGACAAAGAACCTGTTCAAGAAATCAAAGACGTGCAAAAGATAATTTTTTTAGATTTCTATTTTTCTATTCATACCTCAGCGCGTCAACAGGCTTGAGCTTTGAAGCCTTGTACGCAGGAATAGCTCCTGCAATCAGGCCGACACCGACAGAGACCGACACTGCAAGCACAACAGAATTCAATGATACTATCGTTCCTGACCTAAGCATCATAGTGCTTCCCATCAAAGCAGGCAATGCAGCAGATAGCATCGACCCAAAAAATATGCCTATCAGTCCCCCAGCAAGACCGAGAAGAGCAGAGTTCATCAGGAATATCAGCATAATATCCATGTTACGCGCACCAATAGCCTTCATTATACCGATATCCTTGGTCTTCTCAAGAACGGAAGTGAACATCGTGTTCGCTATGCCGACAGCTCCGACAATGAGCGAAACGGCTGCTATCGCGAGAAGGAATGTGTTTATAGATGACAACATCTCAGACCTTGTCTCTGCCATAAGCTTGCTTGAAGTCAGAGTGAAATCTTTTGTCTTAGCTGTCACATGCCTTGTTGTCATAAGCTTCTTCTCAATCTTAGTCATAGTCTCATTAAGCTGACTCTCATCCTTGATCTTTATCGTTATAGAATCATAGACATCGCGCTCTTTGTCATCGATTATAGAATACGCTGTCTGGATAGGCATATAGATGCTCCTGCTGTCATCATCAAGTATCCCAACAATCCTGAAAGACCTTCCTTCTATAGTCAAGACCTGATTTATGCCTAACTGCGTGTCAAAGAAAGATTCTGCAAGACGGCTGCCTATGACAATCACATTCTTGTCAGCAGAGTCAAGAAACCTGCCGTCCTTTAGGGTATCACTTGTTATCTGAGACCAGACCTTTTGGTCAACTCCGGTCACTGAGCCTGTGCCTTCCTCTCCCATATATGTTATGTTCGCGTTGCCGCGAATCTGCGGATTTATCAACAATATATCAGGAATTCCTTTAAGCGTCTGGACATCCGATTTGTCAACTACAATCTCTTCAGTCTGCTTAGTGGCCCTTGAACTTCCACCTTCGGTAGACCCGCCTCTGCTTCCTGGACCGAAGAGGCTTGCGCTCCTTGAGTAGCCAGCACTAAGAGTGAGGATGTCACCTGCAAATCCGCTCATGCGAGATTCCATCTCAGCACGCATACCCTCGCCTATAGAGACTATAGCTATAACTGATGTAACCCCGATGACTATGCCTAGAACAGTCAGCCAGCTTCTCAGCTTGCTGTGCAATACCATGCTCAAAGCATGCTTAAGGCATTTGTGGAGTTTCATCTTTTATTGTCATCTCTTATCCATTACTGCTTGAATATGCCTATCAAGCAGCGTCTCATATCTGCCTTAGGATTCTCTTCCCTGAACTTCCTAAACCTCGAGTGCGCTATTATAGCCAGCACTATCGCTGCCAAAATAATGAAGTGCCACTTGTACTTGACGATGAAGTTCTGCTGCGGGACATTCCTCATCCCATTCCTAGGGAAACCATTTGAACTTGAGTTCACTGCTGCGCCCATCGAGACCGATTTTTCGACAGTATTCCTGTAACCCATAGTATCAGTGTACATTATCTGGACTTTCAGGTCCTCAACATTCCGAACGGATATATTTCTTGAAGGCATCGATGACCTTTCTTCAGTCTTGTCAGGTGTCGCAGTAATCGCCCCCATAGCCTGCTTAAGTACAAACGTCGCTATAGTATAATCACCGACATTAAGATTGCCGATAATCACTGAGTTAGAACCTGTCACTGCCCAGCCCGCTTGCTTAGGGATGTTTATCGAGACAGAATACGCAGGATTGCTTCCGACATTAGCGACGCTCAAAGAGGTATCGCTTCCTGAAGCCTCTGAGAACGCTACCTCAAAATCAGTAGTTCCACCGACATAAATGCCTGCATTATTAGTCACTGTCGTAAGCTCTCCTGTGACAGAATCCTCATATGAAAGAGTCATCTCAATCTTGTAAAGCCCGGGATTAGCGTTGGTATCCGCCATCGCATCATACGTGACAATAGTCTTCTCACCGACACCAAGATACTTGATGTACTTCGTATCCCCTGCGCCAACAGGAAGGATTATGTCATCAGCATTCTTCCAAGAGAATGAAATATCCCTCAAAGGAGAAGAACCGACATTATTTATCGTGAATTCAATCGGAGTCTGCTGTCCAGGGATGAGCTTGACCTTGTCAATATATATTATCTCAGCATTCTCCCTGCTGCTGACATCAACACTAAGAGTCTTCTTTATCGCGGCATAATCCTTCTCGCCTGGTTCGTAAATAAGAAGATTCAGGTCATACTCACCGTCAGTCGCATCCTTATCCACGCGCACCTTGAACTTCAATATCTTCTGCTCACTATCAACCTGAAAACCCTGGAAAGCGCCAGTGCCCTTGATATACTTCTCACCAGGCACAGCCTCAAAAGGATAATCAAGCAGCAGCTCGACATAATATCCTCCCGAAGGCTCTGAACCCCAGTTCTCAACAGCCACCCTGACATCAACAAGATTACCTGCCATCCCTGGATCAGGGTTCTGGTTAAGCAGGCTTGCGGAGACAATCTCGCTAGGCGAGATGTAAGTGTATTCCGCGCTCACAGAAAATGCTGCAAGCAGCATAACAATCAATACAATACATGTTGTCTTTTTCATTCAGTACCACCTTGAATAGGTCTCTTCTGTTTATCGTTCTTAGCTATGTTCATTATCTTCCCGTCTTTTAGATGAATATGGACGCGAGCATAACCTGCGAGATTCAGGTCGTGCGTGACCATTATCACTGTCTTGCCCTCATCTTTCCAAAGCTGATAAAGAGTCTCGATGACTTCTCTTCCTGTCTTGCTATCAAGAGCTCCTGTAGGTTCATCAGCGAGAATTATCTCAGGATTAGCGACAAGACTCCTCGCAATAGAAACCCTCTGCTGCTGACCTCCTGAAAGCTGCGAAGGCCTGTGATGCATCTTATCATCAAGCCCGACAAGCTTAAGTGCTTTTTTTGCCATATCAGAAGCCTTGCCATCACCGATGTCCTGCAATTCGAGCGGAAGAAGAACATTCTCAAACGCAGTCATGTTCTGAAGAAGATTATACTGCTGGAAGATGAATCCGATTGTCCTTCCCCTCAAAGATGCAAGGTCAGATTCAGGCAACGAAGTTATGTCCTGCGACTTTAGGAATATCTTACCTTTTGTGGGTATGTCAAGACAACCGACAAGATTCATCATAGTTGACTTGCCGCTGCCTGACGCGCCTATTATCGCGACGAACTCGCCTTTCTTTATTTCGACACTGACTCCGCTCAACGCATTCACATCTACCTCTCCCATACGGTAGACCTTCCAGACGTTTTCAAGCTTAATCAGCGTATCTGAAGCCCTCTTTTCACCCTCTTTTTTTTTAAATCGGTAGTTTATCTATTATCATATGGACTTTCTGCAAGGCATCATGCCCATCATATGGAAACCTTCCTTGTCATAATCCCTTCCAGGTCCCCTGCTACCAAAAAGCCTCCTGCCTTCTCTGCCATCCTTCCTGCACGGACTTATATAATCGGTAGTGACTGAATGGGTCAATATCTCCCCAGAGCCGGAATCAACGACATACATCTGCCTTGTGGTCCCGTTGTTCAGGAAAGCCTGGATAGTATCCCTTTCATTGCCTTCATCAAACCTCATCTGCCTTGTCTTGGGCATAACGTTAAAATCATAATTCGCGATATCATCACCTTTTGAGGCAAGGTCTGCAGAAACTGTTGCCCTCACTGTGTCAAGCTGTTCCTGATTGGCTGGAGTGAAATCCGACCTGAAATGATAAATCTTGAACAGCCCTCCTGCAAGGACAAGGACAAATGCGAGCACGACAATGACTGCCGCAATCTTCCAGATGTTCCATCCGTGGCAACTCCAGTTCAGGCAGCAGCACTTCTTTTCTTTAGAATGAACAGCCTCTTCTTTTGCTAAATTATGTTTGACCATCTTTTTGACCATCGTATACACCTCGGCACAAAGCCAAGTATACTATTCTCTGAAACCACATATATAATTTACCTGAAACTGGTTTCATTTTAGTGAAACCACACCAAAACTTTAAATATAGATATTTTCTTGGAACTGCCATGCAACGTTTCAAGATGATAATTGCTGCAGTGGTGCTTGTAGCTTCAATAGTGCTGCTATTCGGCAAACTTTTCTCACCGCAGCCGATACAGATACTACTTGATACGGGTGAGCAGATAACCACGCAGAGCCCCGAATATTATTCTCTTAGCGAAGTGCTGCTTTTCACAATAACTGCGTTCCTGATAGGCGGAACAGCAACATACCTCTACTTTGAGTCAGACATAAAGACAAAAGTCACAAGCATAATCTCAAACGGAAACGGGAATGACTCACCAATACTTAAACTCCTCAAAGGAGACGAGCGCAAAGCAATAATCGTACTGCAGAACGCGAAAGGTGAGATGCTGCAGAACAAGTTAGTAGAGAAACTTGGACTATCAAAAGTCAAAGTAACAAGAGTCCTTGCAAGACTCGAAAGAAAAGAGCTCATAGTCAGGACAAGACACGGGCTGACTAATAAAGTCAAGCTGCAATAGTTATCTTTCAGTCACAAAATAATTTTTCTTTTTTATTCTTGGAATATTTCCGATTCTCTCGACGGAGATTTTATTAATTGTGTTATCTTTAACTTATTTCATGACTGAGCGATACTATTTAGATACAGCTATATGGATAGACATCTGTGAGGATAGAAAAGGATATTTTGGAGAAGACCTTGCAGATTCCCCACTGAAACTTCTAATACTGATTAAAACCAAAAAGAAGAGGCTTGTCATCACAGACATACTTATACAGGAATTAGGACATAGATATTCCGAGGAGGAGATAACTGGAATCCTGGCGCCTTTTGAAGGACTCATAGACAGAATACGGGTAAATCTGGTGCAGAAAGAAGAGGCCAAGGAACTTGCTAGAAAGAATATGGTACCTCTGGGAGATGCATTACATGCAATCATTGCGCGTGATAACAATCTTATACTTGTCTCAAGAGACAACAATTTCAGGAAACTGAGAAAAATCTCGCAATGCTATAAGCCTGAAGAACTTATTTGAGCGTATGATCTAACTCCTCAAAAACCTTCTGTCGTATCTCTTCCAGTTCCTTGTCGGTCATCTGTTTGCTTCTCTTCAGCGAACCTTTCAGATGAGCAAGTTCAGACATCGCTTGCTTCAGCTTGACCTGATCTACTTTCTCCCTCAGCGCCGTCCTGATGAACTCTGTCCTGTTCTGGAAACCTGATTTCTTCACTACATCATCTACTTCCTTGATGAACTTATCATCTGCCTTGAATGTCACCAGCTCTGTTGCCATATTAACAGTGTATATACGCATGAAATATATAAATCTTGCTCTTTAGACTGCCTTTAGAGTCTGCTGCGTCCAACCATTCACCTTGATGAACGGGTCAGCCCTTTCTATTATCGCGCCAGCGTTGTACAAATCCTCACGTCGCAATTCCTTTACAGTCCTAGCTTTTAGTATGTTGTTTGCGGTCTTAGGGCCGATGCCTGGCACTCTTAGCAACTCATCGTAACTTGCAGCCTGCACATCAACAGGTTTGCCTAAGAACTTCTTTGCATGTGTAACTTTAGGATCCTCATCAGACAGCATGCCATCGTCACCGACAACTTCTTTGAGCTCTTTGAAATCATAATGGTACTTTCTATACAGCCAGTCAACATTATACAGCCTATGCGCGCGCCACTTTGGCGTTGCGGAACGCTGCTCAAACGGAGTGTCCTTCAACGGATTAAATGGAGAATAATACATCCTGTTAAGCTCCATGTTCTCATACTCCCAACGCATCATCTTCATGACCTCGATATCAGATTCACCAGCAGCGCCGACAACAAGCTGGGTGGACTGCCCTGCCTTTGGAGACATGCCTTTAATCCAAGCCTGACGTTTCAGTATATCTGACTTGAACTCCTTGATTGAAGTGAGCTCATCAAGCCTTCCCGCACAAGTCGCCTCAAGATTGATAGACATCCTTGTAGCATAACGACGTGCCTCCTTCACTGTATCATAACTTACGCCTGGCAGGATCTTGAAATGCACATAACCCTTGAAATCGTACTTGTTCCTGACAAGTTTAACTGTATCAAGCATCTTATCTGTCGTGTAATCAGCATCCTTGATGATACCAGAACTGATGAACAACCCCTCAATCTCGTGATTCTTCACAAGATGCATGAACACCTTTGCAAGTTCCTCAGGCTCATACATGAACTTGGTCTTAGACTTTCCGCAATGAGTAGAATTCTGGCAGTAATTACAATCATGAGTGCAAGAATTGGTCATGAGAGTCTTGAAAAGCTTCACAGTCCTGCCATCAGTCACACTCGCCATGTAAACTCCGCCTAATGCTGCCTGGGTAAGAGCATCTTCAGTATACTTCTCTCTTGCTTCCTGTGTCGTGCATTCACATGCAAGGTCAAACCTACCTGCATCGCTTAGCTGACGGACTTTATTCAGATCCATACAGCAGGATACGGCAAGAACGCTTTAAATAGCTCATCCGAGCATGTCTAGTGTCCAGTGGCTCAATCATCTAAATATTTATAAGCATATAAACAAGGCAATACTAATCTGACCGGGTGATAAAATGAAATACACAGTATTTATCCTAACAACCTTATTGTTATTATCTTTAGCAGGCTGCGCAGCAAAACAGCCAGCAACTATACCTATCGATTCTGAGCAACCTCCAAACCCGGAAACAGAGACAGTTGTCGTTCCACAACCTGAACAGCCAGCA
This sequence comes from uncultured Methanosarcinales archaeon, assembly GCA_964563755.1. Classification (GTDB taxonomy): domain Archaea; phylum Nanobdellota; class Nanobdellia; order Woesearchaeales; family UBA11576; genus JABMQF01. The sequence continues at coordinate 13,484 of CAZLYC010000011.1, read as the reverse complement.
AGTGAGACTCCAGAACAAGATGCGCCAGTTGTCGAGCAAAAACAACTTGACCTAGGAAGCACAACCATCACAAACCAGACACAGGAGATAATCAGCGACATAGAATGCGCATTCAGCGGAGGAGAACCCAGCAAATTCTCATTCAAGCTCACAAATGTTGAGAACAAAGACTGGGTCTTCGAATACGTGCCTACTGCTGACCGCGATGAAAAAGACAATCCTCTCTTCATACTCAATGCAGCGCAGCTGGTCAATAGCAACATAGTATCCGCATGCAAGACAAGACGAATAATGCCTGGCGAATCAGCGCAGTGCAATTTCGATGTCTTCTCGAATCCAATACTTCAGAGCAAGCTCATGACAGGAGTCACTGGATTTGGCACTGAGAAGAAGAACATGCTTGTCGTAAAGACAGTCGGTCATGCTTCAGAAGTCAAATTCCTCTGCGAATAAAACACACACACATAGTCTACGGCTCTGTCTGGTCCTGGTACTTGCCCTGATACTTCGCCCTGCCGATAGTCCTCTGGAACACGAAGTGGCAGATCTTTGTCCCGGCGTGAAGCCTTAGTGGCACATGACCCATATTTGAAATCTCAAGAACCTGATGATTAGAGATACCTGGCTGCATAAACGAGGAGGAGATATGGATCATCAGACCAAGACGTGCGAACCTGCTCCTGCCCTCGAGCCAGCCACAGATATTATCTGGCAGAGAGATTTTCTCATACGTGATGCCAAGCACAGTCTCCTGGGGCTTCACAACAATAGACTCAGCAGCAATCAGCTTCGTGACATCATGATGATTAGCAAGATTATCAGCGTCATATATTTTCTTAGACTTGATGAACACCCTGAACTTGTTTCCTAATGTCAGGTCAACAGAAGCAGGACCGACACTCTCAGGATTGAACGGCTCAATCTTGATCTTTCCTTTCTTGACATATTTCAGAATCTTATCTTTGGTCAAAACTGACAATCTCTCAACCTCTCTTTTTTATTGATAAGAAAAAACTAAAAAATTTATTTTGCAGCGAGCTTTATGTCGTCATCCTGCACAGTCTTCCTTCCTGCGTGCTTCGCAATCTTCGATGCCTGGTTGCCAATCTCATCAGCAATCTCTTTTAGCACATCAGAGAAAGCGACCTTCGCATCCTCACTGACTCTCTGCGCTCCTGCATTCTTCAATATCCTCTCTGAAATCGCGAGCGGAATCACGTGTTCTCTTGTCTTACTCATTTTTGAGCACCTCCACAATCATGAATATGCCTTTTGACGGCTTTAACTCAAGATTGCCTTGCAGTATTTAATATTTATGATTTTTTCATCATTAGAAGGCGTTTTAGGCCTCAGAATGCAGTGAATACCTCTATTAAGCCTTGATGAGGCTTTAGTCAATGCTGCGCTCGCATTGACAGTCATTCCTCTTCTGTTTGCCCAACTGCAGGGTATATTGATGTTATTCCTAAGCTCGCTAGGCAGCATTGACTTTAATGTTTTATATAAAAACGCTTAAATTATAGAAAAACATAGTATATCCTGGGAGGTCAAGGGTTATGTACGAACTAGACATGGCCGCGAACCTCTACGACCTTGAAAACGCATACAAGCAGCCGCTCCTAAAGCGCATCGTCCAAGGGATAAAGAAGGACGAGACAGAACGCATATGGGGGACAAAGACTTTCTCTGACCACAATTGAGAGGCGCGGCACAAAGGACTATTTTTTCCTAGCTTTAGCAATATCAATATGCTCTAAAAATCTTATACAGCTCTCTCGCATTAGTCACTTTGCTCAAATCATGCTTCTTCTTAGAGATGAAGAACGGGAACATCATATCACCGCCTATGCCGCCATGCGCTCCGACATGGGATGTGAAAGAGACAACCTGTTTATTCACAATATTGCCAAACAGAGTAAGGTCGCCCACATGCTCAAAAAGGTTAAACTCCCTGATCTGGCTGACAAGCATATCGCTGTTTCCATAATCACTCAGGAAATCTCTGCCTTCCTTTTTCACGTTTTTCCCTATCACTACTTTTCCGCCTTTTCCGAACAGCAAGATATCCGTGCCTTCCTTCGCCATGACTATGCCAATACCATCGCTCTTCAGCAGCTTATCCACGATTTTGGGATGTTTCCTGTTGATCTTTGACAAGTCTATCCTTTCGTCAGAGAAATTGAAATAGACATTCGCCAAGCAGCACGAGTCAGAAACAAAAATCTGCTCCTTATCCTTCCAGATGAGATCCTGCGTTCTGGGTTTTAGAAGCTTTATCACGCCTTTAGCAAAAGAGTTACCTATCCACCTCACCGGAGCAGAGAAATCACTTATTATATTGACCATCTTCCGCATCACAATGCTTGTCATTGTCAGCCTTCCCTCAAAAGCGCTCGAAAAACCAGCACTCTCAACCTTTGTGCATTTGTGTATGTACTCAGACAGCTCGAAACCGGTCAATTTGTCAAAAGGAATTCCATCGACCTGGCCATGGTCTGAGATTATGAAGATATCATACTTGCCCTTGGCTTTCTTGTAGATCTTCTTGAGCCTCCTGTCAAGAGCCCTGATCATAAAGTAAGCAGCAGTAGAGTTCGGGCCCCTCAAATGGCCAATCTCGTCGAAACTCACATAGTTAGCATAAATCTTCGGTATGCCACGTTCAACATCGACAATTATCCCTAGAGTTATAAACTCAGTAAGGATAGCATTAACAAAAAGCCTCCTGAACGGAATCCAAAAACCAAAAATTGCCTGCTTCCTGTTGAAAAGCCACATGAAAGGATAAGATATCATGCTCGCAATCTCAAGGATGAGTTCAGACAACGAATAATAGATGACGCTAAGCGCGGGCTTAGGATAGAGAAGAAGCAAAAACCACAGATCGCTCTCCTTAATCCTCTGCATCTTCTTATCCTTCAATATAGTGCTCATGGTAAGGATAGAACGCTCAGCACCTCCGGAAAAATGATTTGAATAAGACGCGCCGCCTTTTAGTATGCCTTCCTTGTGAGCGAAATATTTCTCCTCGATGAACTTGCTGTCAATGGGGTTACCCATGCTGAACTGGCGCTTAAGCTTCTTGTCGACAAAACGGAAAGCAGGAAGCATCCTGTTGTCGCCATACATTATCCCTGCCTGTACAGCAGGAGTGCCGCTCGGAAGTCCGCAGTTGAATTTCTGGAGAGAATATCCCTCTTTATTCAGGAGTCTCCTTATGAACTTGCACGAATGCTGGTCAAGAAATCTTTTCAATATAGAATAAGATAGCCCGTCAATCTGCAAAATTATGAATTTTTTTTTGGAATGTCTGGCTTTCGGAAGACGTAATTTTTTTATAACTGACTCTTCACGGATACCTGCCAAAGGATTACGTTTCATTTCCCGACCTTGATCCTACCTTCCTGCCAATCCTTCAAAAACATCACAGAAGCAGAATAAGTATCTGCCTTCCCGCCCTTTTTGAGCTTGCGCATCTTCAACGCTATCCTTTCAAGCACTTCCTCAGCGTCATCGCTGTCTTTCACGCCATAGAACTTCGCAATCGGCGCAGAAAAACGCTGGATCATATCGACAGCGCTTGTTTCCGGATTAGTAAGATTAGTGAATGTCCTTGCGCTGAGCATCGCATGCTTTGTCTCATCCTTCTCCTTATATGGAAACACGCCCGGAGTGTCGATTAGGTATATATTCTTCGAAATCTTTACCTTCTGTAAACTTCTGGTAAAACCAGAAATGGATGCTACACCAACCGCCTTCTTCCCTTTTAGAGTATTAATAACAGAGGACTTTCCGGTGTTCGGATAGCCAAGGACGCCAACGATGATAGGATTACCCTTTGAGAACTTGAAAAGCTCTCTCCTAAGGAAACTTGTTCCCAACCTCTCTGTAGCGGACATGAAGACAGCAGGCCTAAGCTCCTTCTTCGCCTCATCCATATCCTCCTTCTTAGCAAGGTCGCACTTGTTGATGACAAAAATAAGGATCTTACCAGCAGCATTGACCTTATCCTCAATCTCCCTGTTCCTTGATTCATAGATCATCCTCGCATCAAGGACCTCGAGCAGGACATCAGCCTGGCGTATTACCCTATTGACAAGCATCCAGTAATTGACCATAACAACCTGTTTATCCAGTGCCCATTATAAATATTTGCGCCTATTCCAGACCAAACTCACTTTTTATAGTAGAAACCAGCTCTTTCTCATCCTTGGCCCTGTTTATCAGGTTGCGCTTCTTTGCCGCACCCTCAAGACCGCTGCACATCCAGACAGAATGCTGCTTCATCTGAGCAAGACTCTTGACTTTCTGCACCTTATTGTAAATCTTCAGGAAATCAAGGATCATCCTGCCTTTTTCTTCATAAGACTGATTCGGCGTAGTCTTGCCATCCTTAGAAAACTCCATGCATTGTTTGAATATGAAAGGATTGGTTATCGCACCACGGCCAATCATCACAAAATCACAGCCAGTCTGTTCAATCATAAGCTTGGCATCCTCGCCTTTCCAAACATCCCCATTGCCAATAACAGGAATATCCACTTTTTCCTTCAATTCCTTGATTGCGCTCCAATCAGCCTTGCCAGCATACATCTGCTTCTTTGTCCGGGCATGAAGAGCAATAGCAGAAACACCAGAATCCTCAAGTATCTTTGCAAACTTAAGATAGTTTTTACTTCTATCATCCCAGCCAAGCCTAATCTTAGCAGTGACTGGATTCTTTGAAGCAGAAACAACCTTATTCACGATTTTCGCAGCAACATCTGGATGCTTAGAAAAATAAGCACCTAACTTCTGTTCAACGATATCAGGATCAGGACAGCCGAAATTCAAATCAATGATATCGCACTTTTTTTCAACAAACTCCAAAGACTCAACCATGACTTTTGCATCGTTGCCTATGAGCTGGCACGCAACAGGCCGCTCTTCATCCACAAAATCAACAATCTTCTCATGCAAAGCATGATTCTTCACAAGGGATATGCTATGAATCATAGGAGAATAGACCAATCCAGCACCGTACTTGTGGCAGAGCAGCCTAAACGCGAGGCAGTTCACGCCAAGAAGCGGAGCAAGGACTAAATGATTCTTCAGCCTTACATTACCTATCTTAATAGAAGAAACCATAAAAAAAGAATTTATTCCTTCATCGCAATCATGTACGCAATCGCGATAAGCATACCAAGTATGAACAACAATGTGACAGTTATCAGGAACAGATACAAGTTTGCCTGCTGGTCCTGCACGTAAAGAAACACTATGCCCGCAATATACGCGACAAGCATAACCCAGACTGCCTTATCCACCCACCACACTTTCTTATTCTCATGATGCATGTTAAATTACCTCCAAAGATATCAATCTATCAGGAGTTTATAATTATTTTGCCCAAAAGCACTCAATTCTCTACTCTCTCCTTAAGCTTCTTAAGACGGTCTCTTATGGCAATAGCCTTCTCAAAATCCAAAGTATCAGCCGCATTCTTCATATCAGATTCGAGTTCAATAATAACATTAGCCAACTCATTCTTAGGAATGTGCTTGATATCAGTAATATCAACTTCCTTAGCCCTGATTGGCTTAATTATTGTCTTAGGAGTGATTTTGTGCTTCTTGTTGTACTCAATCTGAATCTCCCTGCGTCTCTTGGTCTCAGCAATGGCCTTCTTCATAGAATCAGTCATGTTATCTGCGTACAGGACGACATGAGAATCTACATTTCTCGCTGCCCTGCCGGTTATCTGGATCAGACTCCTCGCATCACGCAAAAAACCTTCCTTATCCGCATCAAGGATGCCGATAAAACCGACTTCAGGAATATCAAGACCTTCCCTCAAGAGGTTAATACCCACGAGAACATCGAACTTGCCAAGCCTCAATTCGCGTATTATCTCATTTCGTTCAAGAGTATCAATCTCAGAATGCAGATACCTTGTCTTCACACCTTTCGATGACAAGAACTCACTCAACTCCTCAGCAAGCTTCTTAGTAAGAGTCGTGACAAGAGCGCGGTTTCCAGCTTTAATCACAGAATTCAATTCTTTAAGCAGGTCTTCTATCTGCCCCTTAGTTTTTCTCACTTCGATTGTCGGGTCAACAAGACCTGTAGGCCTTATTATCTGCTCGACAACCTGACTGGACTTTGAAAGCTCATATTCTGCAGGAGTTGCAGAGACAAAAACAACATCATGCATATACTTCTCAAACTCCTCAAACTTCAAAGGACGATTATCAAAAGCGCAAGGAAGACGCCAGCCATAATCAACCAGATTCTTCTTTCTTGCCTTGTCACCGTTGTACATGCCATGCAGCTGCGGAACAGTCTGATGGCTCTCGTCTATTATAAGCAGGAAATCATCAGGAAAATAATCCATGAGCGTGTAAGGCTTCTCGCCCTTCTTCCTGTTGTCAAAATGTCTCGAATAATTCTCAACACCGCTGCAGTAACCAGTCTCCTCAATCATCTCCAAATCAAAGAGAGTGCGCTGCTTCAAGCGATGAGCTTCGACCAACTCAAGCTTAGGCAAGTGCTCTTCAAGCTCAGCCCTGATAGAATCCATCGCCCGTCTCTTATCACTTTCCGGAATCACGAAATGCTTAGCAGGAAAAATCAGATAATGTTTCAAAGAATCAAGCTTCTCACCAGTATTCTTGTCAATCTCAGTGATGCTCTCGATAGAATCACCAAACATATCGATACGGATTATGTTATTGTAAAAACTAGGCACAAGGTCTATGGTGTCGCCCTTAACCCTGAATCTTCCGGGCATAAGCTCAGTATCATTACGCTCATACTGGCTGACAATAAGATTCTTCAACAGCTCTTTACGTGAAATCTTCTGCTTGACCTCAATATCAAAACCAAGATTCCTGTAATTCTTCGGGTTACCCAAACCATAGATGCATGATACTGATGCGACAATGATTGTGTCCCTTCTCGATAAAATAGATGCCGTCGCTGAAAGTCTCATCATCTCAATCTTGGGGTTCACCTGAGACTCCTTCTCGATATACAGGTCCTTTGACGGAAGATAAGACTCCGGCTGATAATAATCGTAATACGAAACAAAATACTCCACCCGATTGTCAGGAAAGAACTCTTTCAGTTCGTTGTACAACTGAGCAGCAAGTGTCTTGTTGTGGACAATAACTAAAGCAGGTTTCTGTACAGCAGCAATGACATTGGCTGTGGTGAATGTATTATGGACAAAAATATTCCCGAGACCTGCAGCAAAGTTCTCATTATCTTTTACAGAGATATCATAAACATAACCGTTAAATGATTTTACTCTTTTTATTCCAACAATCTTTCCGAAATTAAAATCCAGCAGATTCTTAAGATAGGAGAATTTCTTATCTTTTTTCTCGAGCCAATGAAATAGATTTTTCATTATCTTTTTTGAAGGATTTCTTTTCCCTGATTCAATCATGGAAATAAAGCTTCGTTCGCAGTTCATAAGCTTTGACATCCTCATCTGAGAAAGCGAGTAATCAGCCCGTATTTTTTTAATGAACCCTGAAGAATCGGGAATCAAATCGACATTTGTATTTTCCGTCTCTCTGATGGTCTTTGTCAAAGCTTCTTTTTTGTATTCTAATGAAAATGATATATTTTTGCTAAAGCGAATCAGATTTCGCCTTCCTGAAATTGATAGAAGATAATATTTTTTTGAGTTCACAATTTTTGTACGGATCCTTGATGTGATACTGTATCTCAGCAAGATATTTTTTAAGTCATTTACGAGTTCTTCTGAAGCGGAAGTCAAGTTTGCTGAGTTCCTCTCAACGTACCCATCTCCGTCAAATATTGCTCTTAAAAATACCGAAATGTGTTTGTCAGAAAGATTGTAAAATAGTGAAGGTATGTTTTTGTACTTTGCAGTCTTTCCAAAAATGTGGCAAAATCTTGCCAATGCTACGGAATTGTATTGGATGTCATTCTTATTTCTTATGTTATAATTCAAACAGAGAGATTTCCAAAATGACATGCACTTTTTTTGAAGACTTAAATTAGAATTGGATATTGTCACATACCTGTTAGTTCCATGTCCTTCAGAAACATAAAGTCCCATGAACGTGAGAAAATTATCGTCAATTTCAATGATTGCGGGAACCCGGTTTTTTCGATTTATCAGCTTTACTTTTTTTAGGCTATTGGAAAAATTCTTCCTAAGCAAAGAAGTATATTCTTTAAGTTCACATATATCTATTCCCCCTTCGTTGGTCCCTGAAATAATTTGCTGTAATTTCCAATTAGGGGCACGATGTCTTTTTTTTAAAACTTTTAGAAGTGAACTATGCGTATTCTTTGCTACGAGCGCACGCACATCTAATTTTGCAGAATCATAATGATCAAGAATATTTATGAACTTCAAAAATTTTTTAGGTAACATGGGTCTTGCTGATGTCGGGAGGTATTCACCGACATGTAGATCCTCTGTTTTGCATAAATCTAATGAGCAATCCCTGAATCTGAAGCAGTTATGGTCTTTTGTAACATTGATTTTCGAACCATTATCTAAAGATATCTCATAGACAAACCCTTCTTTGTGACGTGACAACTCTAAGATATCTTTTTCTTCAATCAGTTTTTTGACTGGGTCAAAAGATAACACCCGATATCCTCTGGAAAAATCATAACTTGTGTTGCCCATACTTTTTGGATTCTTTAGGTTTTTCTCAACAAAATCACCTATCTTTAATTTTTCAATAAATCCTGAGAAGTTATGCACTAATAATTGATCATTATAGTCAAGACTTTTGCCGGAACCCGTGACACCCAGAAGAGTCTGGAAATGCTTGCCTTCTTTTAGCCCTGCAACTAACTTATTTATCGCCTCAGGCTGGCTGCCCTTAGGCTTAAATGAAGACTTAAGCACGAACTTGTCTGCCATCACACTATAAAAACAAGGCTGGTTAAAAAAACTTACGACCTGAACCTGATAGTTAACCTTATATACCTCCTACTTGCGATTTTGACCTCCCGTAAATAAAAATTTAGGAGTTGAGAGAGAACATGAAAACAATAAGAAACAAGACAATAGACCTGCTTTGCGCATCACTAATCGGCGCATCGGCATGCGCAACATCTTTTGAGCCATGCGAAATAGAAGACAAGTATACAGTAAGACTTGAAGGACAAGAAGTAACATACACAAAAGTCCAGGACTGCGGAAGCAAAACACAGGACTGCGAACTCGCAATAACGCTAGACGGCAATGATGTACTTCTATCTGACAAGAACTGCACAGACAAAGTAGCATATGCAGCACACTCAGACGGCGGACACATACGATTCTACAGCAGAGACGAACTCGCACAAAAAGGACTGACTACCATCCTTGACAGCTATCTTTCAGAGGCAAAAAGACAGTCGATCGGAAGAAAACCTGACGAGATAGTATATAACAATACAGGATTAGACAATACATATGAATAAACGGTCTAATCTTTGTAAATCTTTTTCTTTCTTAACAAACGATTGTATCCTATTGCAAACCTGTGCGCCTCATCCCTGATGTTCTGAATGAGCTGCAAAGCCTTGCCTTTCCTGTCAAGACGCAAAGGAAAACGCAAGCCCGGAACATAGACTTCTTCAAAACGCTTGGCAATAGAAATGATTGGAATCTTCAAGTTGAGCTTGCTGAGCTCATCCATCGCGGCATGAAGCTGACCCAACCCGCCGTCAATGATAATCAAGTCAGGATTATCCTGCTTCTCAAGCATGATTCTCAAATATCTTCTTCGTACAACTTCAGCAATAGATGCAAAATCATCAATCTTATCCACTGTCTTTATCTTGAAACGCCTATAACCCGACTTATACGGAATACCATTCCTGAACTGCACCATAGAACCCACCATAGCAGTACCGGAAAGATGAGAGATATCAAAACACTCAATAACCGACGGAGCACCCTGTAATCTAAGCTTATCCTTCAAGTCATCAAGCTTCGCCAAGTTGCCAAAGAAACTAACCTCAATATTCTTTAATGCAAGGTCGACCAATTCTTTCTTATCACCCTTCTCAGGAACAACCAAACGCACTTTTTTTCCTTTCACGCTTGACAAGTATTCAGTCATCGACTCATCAAATTTCTTGTCAGAAACTATTTCATCAGGAATCTCATTCTCAGAGTAATATCTTAGCAGGAACTCCTCAAAAAATCCTTCCTGCGCATCAAAAACAAAATCCTTCTTGTTGATAAGCGTCCCTTTATAGACGTTGAACACAAGGACGTAAGCCTTGCCATCCCTTATCCTGCTGCAGATGACATCCTCATCATACTTCTTCTTACGTTCAATCGCCTGATGCTCCTTAAGACGCTCAAGCGCGAACAGCTGGTCCCTAAGCTCGAGAGCAGCTTCATAACTTTGAGAGTCTGACAATCTCTTCATATCTTTTTTCAGTATACCAAGCAATTCCGCAGCATCACCATTAAGAATGAACTTTACATTCTCAACCAACGCCTTGTAATCCTCTTTTGATATATAACCTGCACAAGGAGCCTTGCACAAATGGATATGATACCGTATGCACGGCCGTTTTGGAAACTTCCTGCACGTCCTCAACTGAAAATGCTTATTCACAGTCTCAATTATCAGATCTCTTTCCTGCGCAGAGGTCATAGGACCAAAATAAACAGCATCATCCTTCCTGTCACGGGCATAAAGCACCCTCGGAAAATCCTCCTTTGTCAATTCTATGTATGCATATCTTTTACCATCTTTTAGGTCTATGTTGTACTTCGGCTGATGCTGCTTCACCAGATTGCTCTCAAGAATAAAAGCATCAACCTCGCTCTTAGTTATTATGTAATCGACAGAAGCAATGTTTGAAACAAGCATGCCTGTTTTCGCATCCAAATCTTTCTTCTGGAAATAACTAGAAACCCTCTTCTTCAGGTTCTTGGCTTTCCCGACGTAAATTATGTTATTATGCTTGTCCTTGTAGATATAACATCCAGGCTCATTCGGAATGCTCTTTAAGTCTATCATTTTAGAATCTTACACAAGAACTGACCAGTATAACTGCCCTTGTTCTTACAGATATCCTCCGGAGTACCTGAAGCAACAACCTTTCCACCAGCGTCGCCACCTTCAGGACCCAAATCAACAACATAATCAGCAGACTTGATGACATCAAGATTATGCTCGATGACAATTACGCTATTACCCATCGCAACAAGGTCATCAAGGACCTTAATCAGTTTCTTAACATCATGGAAATGCAATCCTGTAGTTGGTTCGTCAAGCAAATAAACTGTTTTTCCTGTCGCACGCTTCGAAAGCTCCCTTGTCAACTTGATACGCTGCGCCTCACCGCCGCTGAGAGTGGTAGAACTCTGACCTAATTTGATATAATCAAGACCGACCCTCTTAAGCGTCTCAAGCTTTGTCTTCAATGATGGAATATTCTCAAAAATCTGCAATGCCTCGTCAACACTCATAGCAAGAACTTCAGCGATGTTCTTGCCCTTGTATGTAACTTCGAGCGTCTCATTATTGTAACGCTTGCCTTTGCACTCCTCACACTCTACATAAACATCAGGCAGGAAATTCATCTCAATCTTAATGACCCCATCGCCCTCGCAAGCTTCACACCTTCCGCCGCTAAGGTTAAAAGAGAAACGGCCCGGAGCATAACCTCTCATCTTCGCTTCAGGAGTGCTAGCAAAAAGCTGCCTCACTTCATCAAACACCTTAGTATACGTCGCAGGGTTACTCCTAGGAGTCTTACCAATAGGACTCTGGTCGATAATTATCACTTTATCTATCTCTTTATCAAAACTTATCGACTTATGCTTACCAGGATCATCCTTAGAATCATGAAGCTTCTTCATCAACGCTTTGTAGAGAATTTCGTAGACAAGAGTTGACTTTCCGCTGCCAGAAACACCAGAAATTATACTAAAAACACCTAAAGGAATGTTCACGTCAATGTTTTTCAGGTTGTTCTCAGCACAACCTTTGATTGTGATGAAACCTTCAGGCTTCCTTCTCTCCTTTGGCACATCAATCTCCATCTTGCCACACAGATACTTACCAGTTATAGATTCAGGATTCTTCTCAATCTGCGCAGGAGTCCCTTCTGCTATGATTTTTCCGCCGTGAATACCAGCACCCGGACCCATATCAACAACATAATCCGCATTCCTTATAGTATCTTCATCATGCTCGACAACAATAAGAGTATTACCTAAATCTCTGAGCTTATGCAGAGTTTCGATAAGCTTATGGTTATCCCTCTGGTGCAAACCAATAGATGGCTCATCAAGAATGTAAATAACACCCATAAGGTTAGAACCAATCTGCGTCGCAAGCCTGATTCTCTGAGCCTCACCGCCACTAAGCGTGCTTGCGCCCCTTGAAATTGTCAGATAACCAAGACCGACATTCTCCAAGAAATTAAGCCTGGACCTGATTTCCTTTAACACCTGCTTAGCGATGCTCTCTTCCTTATCAGTAAGCTTGATGTTCCTGAAAAAATCAATACACTTGACAACAGACATGTCAGTGACATCAATTATGGACTTGCCGGCAATCTTAATGGCAAGAATCTTGGCTTTCAGACGTTTACCATCGCATGTCGGACAGTGGAAGACTTTCATGAATTTTTCCAATTCTTCCCTTCGATAATCAGATTCTGTCTGCTTGTAAAGCCTGTCGGACTGTGGAATGAGGCCTTCCCAATGACCTGTATTAGTCCAACTGGATTCCCCACCTTTCATAGTCATCTTAAACTTGATATTGTCCTCAGTACCATGCATCAAAATATCCATCTGCTTCTTCGTTAGCTTGTTAAGCGGCGTGAAGATGTCAAAGCCTGCGTGTTTGGCAACAGAGCCAAGAATCTGGATTCTCCAGCCATCCATCGCATTATTGTAGATGGCAATCGCACCATCAGCAATACTCTTAGACTTATCAGGAATAATCAGGTCAGGGTCGAACTCCATCCTGATACCAAGACCATGACACGCTTCACACGCACCAAAAGGACTGTTAAAAGAAAACATCCTTGGCTGCAACTCTTCAAAACTTATATCGCACTTCGGACATGAGAGTTTTGACGAATAAACTTTCTCATTGCCTTTTTCATCTGTCGCTATTATCAGACCTTCTGAGCGCTTCAAAGCATTCTCACATGCTTCACTTATCCTCGAACGATCCTTCGAATCAACACGGTCAATCACAATCTCGATATCGTGCTTCTTGTAACGGTCAAGCTTGACCTTCTCATCAGTCCTCTGGATTTTCTTATTGACTCTCACTCTTGAGTATCCTTCTTTTCCCAGGTCTTCTATCAGTTTTTCATACGTGCCTTTCTTCTGCCGAACAATCGGCGCAAGAATAGTAACACTTCCTTTGAACTCATCAGAAATGTGCTCTGCAATCTTCTGAGGACTCTGAGGCTCAATACGGATATTATGAACAGGACAATATGGAATGCCAATCCTCGCGAACAAGAGTCTTAGATGATCAAAT
>CAZLYC010000010.1:0-60475 GCA_964563755.1 uncultured Methanosarcinales archaeon | reverse complement strand
GCTTTCGTCCCTCACAGTCGGATCCGTTCTGGTCAGATGCCTTCGCCATCGGTGGTCCTTCGTGGATTATAGCATTTTACCGCTCCTCACGAAATACCTCTGACTCCTCCCGGTCCCAAGTTCTGCAGTGTTTCTTGCACGTTGTTGCGTTGAGCACAACAATTTCACAGGAAATTAACAGAACCTGCTACGGACGCTTTAGGCCCAATAATAGCGATTGCCACTTGTGGCGCGGGTGTTACCGCGGCGGCTGGCACCCGTCTTACCCACCACTTATTCGCCAAGATATTTACTCTTGGCAAAAGCCCAGTAAAACTGAGCACTCAGGGTTCCCCTATCACACTTTCGTGCATTGTAGAGTTTTCGCGCCTGCTGCACCCCGTAGGGCTAGGGACAGTATCTCAGTTCCCTTCTCGGGGCTCCCTCTTTCAAGGCCCCTACCGATCGTGGGCTTGGTGGGCCTTTACCCCACCAACTACCTAATCGGCCGCTGACTCATCCTTAGGCGTTGCCTTTAAGATAAAATTCTTTCCAGAACGAATATCTTATCTGGTCTTAGACTCAGTTTCCCGAGATTATCCCAGACCTAAGGTTAGATTATCAACGTGTTACTGAGCAGTTTGCCGGTGTCTTGCGACCCCTGGACTTGCATGGCTTAGTCGAACCCTGATAGCAGCAATCTCCTGCAGGATCAACAGGAATTATGCTATCCTAATCCTTATTTTGTTTGGTCTTTATAGCGTTAATTTGGCTGAAACAAGCAATATTTATGCCTAAATTTCTATTTAGGCGGGTTTTATAGCTTATTTCGCTTATACACTTCCTTCTTCATACTTGACAGCTATGTATCAAGCATACACGTTGTTTTTTCCTTGAACTAAGGAGAATTATGGAGCTGATGTATCCATATAGGTATTGTTCCGGAAAAACAGGTTGTTAATAAAGCTTTCTAATCTGGTTTGACGACGACAAACCTGCTATCGGGATATGCTTTAGGCTATTCTAACGGATATACAAGAAAATAAGCGAAAAGAAAGCGTTTACTTGGCTCTCTGCAATCTTCTTCGTTTCTGCCTTCTCATCCTTTTACGCTGCCACTTCCAGCGCATCTGGCGCTTCTTCTTCCAGCGCCTTGAACTTCTCTTCATTGTTTTCTTCACGACAAAAGTCGCTAATTAACCTCCGGTTTAGTGTTGATAAAATTTGGTCCTAGGGGCTGTTTATATAGTTTTTGGTGACTGATAAACACTTCAGAAATCGTCTTTATATCATGTAAACAACAAGATGTAGAAAAATAAATGCTCCCGCCGATATCAGAAAACTTGCGTTTTCTGGGACCGTCGGTAGCCTTACTTTGTAATGCTCCCGCCGGGATTTGAACCCGGGTCGCAGCATCGAAAGTGCTGTATGATTGGTCCGCAAAACATTGCCGGTTTGCGTTTGGCCGGACTACACTACAGGAGCTTTTACTCAAAGATTTGCTTATCCTATTATATAATAAAGTGAGCCCGTCGGGATTTGAACCCAAGACCACCGGCTTGCTTAAGCAAGCTCGTTGTATGAAACGCTGCCATATAAGACCGGCGCTCCACCAGGCTGAGCTACGGGCTCATGCGTATAAATGAAAAAAATGAGTTCTTTATAAAAGTTTGCGTTAGTTGCGGATACGGCAGTTTTATAAATTTTTTTAGCCTAATTTTTTACATGCCTGACGAAATAAACAAGAAAGAATGCTATTACCATTCTGCGCTAATACTATCAAAAAAAGTCAGGATAGGCACAGAAAAGGCCAATTCTGACCTTGCAAAGCTGCTTAGGAGCTATGGAACTTTTGAGGAAATATACCATCAGCTCAACAAGTCTGCATCAAAAGAAAATATCTTAAGCGATAATAATCTATTAGACCTTGAAAAAAGAATAGAAAAAGCATCCCTGTTCAAGACACTGACAATAAATTCTACAGATTTCCCAAAACATCTTTCTTCAAGATATGGATCTACGCCTGTACTTTATGTGTGCGGCGATATTTCTCTATTATCAAACAAGTCAATAGCTGTTGTCGGCACAAGAAAACTCCAGGATGATATAGACATAAAAGAAGGAATCGACATAGTAAGACGGCTTGTTGAACATGGATACACTGTCGTCAGCGGACTCGCAGAAGGCTGCGATACTCTGGGCCACACAAAAGCAATCGAACTAGGCGGAAAAACAATAGCTGTGCTTGGGACGCCAATAGATTCATATTATCCTAACAGCAACAGAAAATTACAGGAAAAAATCGCAAAAGAGCATCTCTTAGTATCACAGTACCCTGTAGGCATACGAACTTTCCCATCATACTTCGCGCACAGGAACCACACGACCGTATCTCTATCTACCGACGGGATAATAGTCATACGGGCAGGAGATGACAGCGGAACGAAGCACGCGATAAAGCAGTGCAAGATACAGGAGAAGCCAATATACGTCCTACTGAATAATTATCACAAAGGATACAAGTGGGTATACGAATATCGTGACAGCATCAAGGTTCCGAACTGGAGGAAGAAGGAATGAAACGCTATTTCTTCGACTTTGATTGCACACTTGTCGATACATCACAAGTATGGCCTTACATGAAGACCTCCGCAGGCAGACAGTTTGTCGTAGACCATCCTGAACTGGTGCCTACAAATTCATTCGACGACAGCATACGAAAGAAAGTCGCACAGCTACACAAGAAATTCAAAAATGTGACTGTTGTAACCAATGCTCCTGACAGATACGCAAAGGCAATGTTGCAGAAACATGGATTTCCTGACGACCTGCCAGTATACGGTAGCATGGAAAAGCCTCTTCATCAGAATCTTGAGATGCTCATACGCGGACTATATGCAAAAAATGATGATGTGCTGGTCATAGGAGACACACCTAACGACGTGATTGCAGCGCACGGATGCCATGTCTCATCCGCAGCAGTGATGTGGTCAGGAAATTTTGAGCAGAGGAAGATAAACCGTTCAGAGCCTTCAGTCATAATAGACAGCGCTCAAGAGCTCGAGCTCCTTGTAGACGAGTTCGAATCAGGAAACATCGGCTACTCAGATAGGAAAGACCCGGTCAACTACAAGTTTTTAGAAGACAAATCATTGTATGCAATTGACCCTGAGATAAAGATAGAGAAGGTCACAGACTACCATCCTACAGGTACCAGCATGTTCAAGATGTCAGACTCACCGATGATACTCACGTTCAAGGAAGCCAAATCAAGGAACATAGAACAGATAAAACAGGGCATGACTGAAAAATACTTCTACAACGGGATGGTGAGAAGCGGAGGCACTTACTTGCACGCCATAAATCATTTCTATAGACAGATAACAGAACTCATCGACAGGCTAGGCATCAAGAGCAACACTTACGTGTTCGCGTCGCCAAACTCCTCTCCGGACTTCTGCTATAACCTGGATATCAATCAGTACATCGCACATAAGCTAAACACAGAATTCTTCAACTGGGATGACAAGACTAAAAGAAGATTCTGCAGAGTGTACCCCAAAAAAGAAGCACACCTGATGGGACAGAGGATGGAACATTTCCACTACAGGACAATAGGAGACAGGAACGAGTTCCCAAAAAAATTCCAGCCTAAGAACATAATAATATTCGATGACATCACAAAGACAGGTTCACAACTGACCGCGATAGCGAGGATGCTGCGACATTCAGGCTACAACGGAAACATATATGGTATAGTGATAGGACGCACTATCGGGTGCTGAGCAATTATGCAATCTTCTTAAGACGCGCCTCAAGCGAGTCCATCGAATCCATGAATCCGTACCTTTGCCTAAGCTGGTAGAAACT
This sequence comes from uncultured Methanosarcinales archaeon, assembly GCA_964563755.1. Taxonomy (GTDB): domain Archaea; phylum Nanobdellota; class Nanobdellia; order Woesearchaeales; family UBA11576; genus JABMQF01. The sequence continues at coordinate 56,626 of CAZLYC010000010.1, read as the reverse complement.
GAAGATGCCCTGGTCTTCAAGCTTATTTAACGTGTATGCGCAGTAACTGAACCTCATCTCTATATTCTCATTCATCTCACTGAGGAACTTGTAGTCTATCAAAGGAAACCTTTCTGGCCTCATGAAATCCCCAAAATTATCCGCAACATAGACAGGAATGCTTATCCCTAAAAGATCCGCAATCGCCAGCCTGTTGTGACCGTCAAGCGTCAGATACTCTTTATTATATATCGTAACCGCAGGCGGGGCTATCTCTTTCTCCCGTCCATTGCTGTAGAAACTCAAGATACCTCTTAAGCTATCTTCCCGCAGGTCAATCTCGGTAGGCCTAACTATAGACGGACTTACAACTATGACATCTCCCATAAAACACCGGGAGATTGAACAGAAACGAGATTAATAAAACGAAGAACATGCTTTTTTTATCAAATTGCAAATATCCGCTTCAAAAAATTTATTAATTGAACAAACAATATCTTTGTAGGGGTTTGACATGGACAAATTATCTACTCTTATAATCGGCAATAGGAAGACTGATCCTCTCTTAGACATAGTCGACGACCATATAGCCATGGCAAGGTTTGAGACTCTCGATTCAAAGACATTCGAGGATAAATGCGAAAACCCTGGTTCATTCCTGACAGACTTGCGCACCTTGCAGTTCCTCGAGATGCGAGGTCTTGTCCATCACTCAAGCCCGCATCATTACAAGATAACAAATGGATACAGACACGCGCTAAAGCTAATCGAGATACAGAAAGAGGAGACACACAAGCCTTTTGACACCACTTTCATCTATCGCCTTGTCGATGCGAACTCTACAGATTATGTAGGCATGACTTACTCTCAGATAGATGATGACCTGTCCACGAAGCTGAACGCGAAAAAGATAGTTGCAGAATCCAAAGGCATTGTCGTGCTGCTCACAAAAAAAGAAGAAGAACTAGACACAAAAAAAGAAGAAGAACTAGAAAGCAATTCTCCAATCGAGCTCTATAAATATAAAATAGTGCAGGAACTCAAGAAATCAAGAAGAAGCAAACTCATAATCAGCTACGCAATGCAGTTCGAAGATGTAATAGCGCTAAACAACGACATAGGAAAGAACCCTGCAGAGTACAAGCAACAGAGGAAACCGCTTGAGATATTCTCTAGAGAGGATTTTCTGAACAAGGATATCAAGTGACTTATCAGTTCTATATTGTGCCATCCGAAACTGATATGTTTAAATATATTCTAATCCATCAAAACAAAAAAGAGGCACAATGGTACTTGACAACGTAACAATAATAGTCAATGAGTCTATAAACCAGACAACAAACGCTACTATTCCTCCTCCGATAGACTATGTGATAAATACTGTCTTCCCTCGCGCAGCAGACCTCGTTCTCGCGCCGATGGAACACGGCGATATGCTATGGACACTTGCTCCTATGCTAATAACCCTTTTCCTGATGCAGGCATACTTCGGCAGGAACAAGGATGAGTCGCTTGGCTGGGATGATGCATTCGGCAACTCAGTAGCGCTCATATTCATATCCACATCACTGCTTCAGCAGCTATACATAAATTCAGGAGCTGCGTCTGTAAACGATTTCTTTTATTCTCTGCTACAGTTCGAGGAACCAAAGGTGCTGATAATACTCGGGCTTTTCATGTACGGGATGCTCCTGTCGCTGATAAGCTTCTTCCATTGGGTTCCGGAAGGAGTGGCTCTTTTCATAATGGGCACAGTGCAGATAAACGTCACAGCATATGTGGTCATAGTGCTGGTCAACTCCGACAACATACCTCTTGATGCCAACACCCTTGCAGCAGGAGTTGCGCTCTTCCTTGCAGTATACGCATTATCTGCAATACTCAAAAGCATGATACCTGAATCAAAGATATCACGTCTCCACAGGCTGCAGAAACTTTATTCGATAGTCAAGGCACGCGAGGAGACACTGAAGAAAAAAATACATTCAGTCAAGACAGACATAATAAGAAAAGTCCTGCAGACAAGGTCAAACCAGCTACATTCCCGTGTCGCGCAGCTGGAGAGACGGATAAAGGAACTAGAAAGACGCTGATTCTTAATTTGCTTCAGATATGGATTTGCTAGAGCAGGAATTGCTCCATCTAAACGTTTACAATGATGTTTCCAGATTTTGAGTTTGCAAGAGTAGTCTCAGCGTTCACATAATCAATCTTCACTTTTCCTATGTGTTGGCCGTAGTAAAGCGGTCCTGAACAAGTGAAGGTATCTATCTCATCAGCTACAAGCGTAGAGTCCCCGCTCCAATCTACGCAAGATATGTCCCCGTCGAGAAAATTGATAGTGACCTTCAGGTCCCTAATTTCAAAACTCGCATTGTTCTGAATGATTAGGGTCACGCCAGCATCGTTGCCTGAAAAATCCAAGCAATAAAAATCAGGAAGCAAATCGCACTTCTCGGGATATATCACTTCCTTGTCAACTACTGGTTCTTTGGGGTTGATTGTTATGTCAATCCCGTAAATGTTCACCACTATGAACATCAGGGTAATCAGGAACAGAGTGGTTGCTACAAAAGTAATGAGAATAACTAGAGAAATGTTCATCCTTTCCATTCAATTCCTCCTCTTTTTTTCGACCTCATCTAATTCATATTAGATGCGTTAAATTGTCGCAAAAGTGTTCTATGCGCCAGCCGGGAATCGAACCCGGGCCGAAGCCTTGGCAAGGCCCCATTGTACCATTCAACCACTGGCGCGGTTTGAAAACTTTTTAAAAAGTTTGAGATTTTTTCTAATGAATATGATGGGCCCGACCGGACTTTCGTAACCTCTTCGCCTGTATGGGACTGAGCAACCCGGAGGTTGCGAATGTCGCATATGTTTTCCCCAGGCTTTTTCTAAAAGGCTGTTTCGAACCGGTGACCTACTCCGTGTAAGGGAGTTGTCATAGCCGCTAGACCACGAGCCCTATTATTTATATTTAAAATTTGCGCGTTTTCCTGAGTAAATACGAGGTTTATAAAGCTTGTCATGCTTAGTGTCGTATTTATTAAGTGGTAACAAAAACGAAACTTTTTTAAAGAGAGGATTTTCCTGATGTGAACAAGTTTAAATACCTGCAAAATTTTGTTGAGGCATGATGGACGAACAGAAAACGCCTGAAGAAGGCAGTTCTCAAAATGTGAACCTGGTAGAGCCTGCAGTAGAGCAACAGCCACAAGAGGCAGTTCCAGCAGAGCATAAGCAGGAACACCATGAACAGATATATAACATCCTGATGAAAGAGGATGAGATAAGCTGGAGGACAATCATACTCGAGCTAGTGAAATCAGAACAGATGGACCCTTGGGACATCAATGTATCGCTCCTTTCTAAGATGTTCATCAAGACACTAAAGAAACTCAAGGAGATGAACCTGAGGATATCCGGCAAAGTGCTTCTCGCAGCAGCGCTGCTTCTCAGGATAAAATCAAGCAGGCTGGTTGGCGAGGATATGCTTGAATTCGACAGGCTCTTGGCATCAGGCGAGAACAATGAAGACCTCTATGCTGAAGAGCAAGGTTTCGTAGACGGTCAGCTCAACAACATGGGCATGACTATGAACAAGGACCAGATGCAGCTCGTGCCTAGGACACCGCAGCCTAGGAAGAGAAAAGTCTCTGTATATGACCTGATAGATGCTCTAGCAGTAGCACTCAACGTAAGGAGACGAAGAGTCCTCAATCAGATACAGACAAGGACCATGAATATGCCTGAGAAGAAATATGATATCTCACAGTTAATGAATTCGCTATATGAGGATGTCATGAATTTCCTTGCTGCAGATACGAATGGCAAAGTATCATTCACAAGCCTTGTTCCTGGCGAAGCCAAGGAAGATAAGATATTCACATTCATACCCTTGCTGCACTTGACAAATGCAAGGAAGCTTGACCTTAACCAGACAGACCACTTCGGCGAGATATGGGTCACGATGGCAAAAGAGAAATCTGAAAGTTCTGATGATGATCTTGGATTCCCGAAAGAGAAGCCTAGAAAAGCGAGAAAACTGTCAAAGAAAAAAGAAGCAGTAAAAGAGGAACTTCCTGTAGCGGAAGCAGCATTAGATGGGCCTGTGACAGAGACAGTTGCACCAGAGACACCTGAACCAACCAGCTCTCCTGAATCTGATAGTCCTATTGTGTAATCATCTATTTGTAATGCTATGCTCGCACTGACTATTTTTCCTGTTGTTGCTTGCTGAACTGCGTCATTGCCAGATAAATAACTCGATGCTCGCTAGGTGGCATTACTTTTGCTCTATATTATCTACTGTTCATAATCTTTATATACTACTAATCTATCGTCTGCAGCATGCCTGGAAAGAAGAGTCCAGATAAAAAGAGGGAAAAAACAGTTTCTAGCGCGAAGGCTACTGTAGAGAAAGCTACTGTCAAGAGTGCTGAAAAAACCTCTGGCAAGGAAGCGAAGCCTGCAAAAGAGGACAAAAGAACCCCGCAAGAACGTTTCTCATCACTAAAAGACACAAGCGAGATAACAGTCTCTGACAAGATAGTCGGACAGGTCATAGGACAAGAGGCTGGTGTCGACCTCATAAAGAAAGCAGCATTGCAAAGAAGACACGTCTTCTTGATTGGAGAACCAGGCACAGGAAAATCTATGCTAGGCCTCGCGCTCGCAGAACTCCTTCCGAAAGAGAAACTTGTAGACATAATATCATTCCCTAATCCTAACGACGAGAACCAGCCGCTCATAAGGACAGTCAACGCAGGAGAGGGAAGAGAATTAGTCCAGAGAGCAAGGATAGAATCAATGTCTATGTTCAAGAATCAGAACCTTCTCATGTTCGTACTCGCGATACTCGCGATGATAGCGCCATGGTGGGTCCGCTCGCACTACAAATCAGACATAATGTTCGCCGCATTCTTCCTAGGAGGGATGATGTTCCTCGCAGCATTCGTAATATTCCTCAACCTTGGCAGGAGAGCGCCTGCAGGAGGAAAAGAAAATCTTGGAGTGCCGAAGATAGTCGTAGACAACTTCAAGAAAGATCAGGCACCATTCCTTGACGCTACAGGAGGCCACGCAGGAGCATTGCTTGGGGACGTGCTTCATGACCCATTCCAGAGCGGAGGACTAGGGACGCCAGCACATGAGCGAGTCGTAGCAGGAATGATACACAAGGCAAACAAGGGAGTGCTATTCATAGATGAGATAGCGACACTCCAGCCTCATACTCAGCAAGAATTATTGTCTGCCCTGCAGGAAAGGAAGTACGCAATAACAGGACAATCAGAAAGAAGCGCAGGAGCTATGGTCAGGACAGAACCAGTGCCATGCGACTTCATCCTTGTAGCAGCAGGAAACCTCGAGACAGTAAAGAACATGCATCCTGCACTAAGGTCAAGAATAAGAGGATATGGCTACGAAGTATACATGAACGAGACAGTGCCTGACACACCTGAGAACAGGTGGAAGATTGCAGTTTTCGTCGCGCAGGAAGTCGTGAAGGACAAGAAGATACCGCACTTCAGCAAGGACGCTGTAGAAGAAATAATAGAAGAAGCAAGACGAAGGGCGAACAGGAAAAACCATCTTACGCTCAGGCTGAGAGACCTCGGCGGTCTTGTAAGAGCAGCAGGAGACCTGGCACTCGAGAAGAAAGCAAAGCTCGTCACAAGAGCGCATGTCACAGGCGCAAAACAGATAGCACGATCACTTGAGCAGCAGATAGCAGACAAGTTCATAGAACGCAAGAAAGAATACGAAGTCATAATAACAAAAGGAAAGATAGTCGGAAGAGTGAATGGACTCGCGGTCATCGGCGGAGAGGCATCATACTCAGGAATAATACTGCCGATAGAATCACAAGTGACCCCTGGCGGAAAAGAGAAAGAATTCGTCGCAACAGGAAAACTCGGAGAGATAGCGAAAGAGGCAGTCAAGAACGTATCAGCGATAATAAAGAAATACTTCGGCGAGGACATACAGAAATATGATGTCTATGTCCAGTTCCTGCAGACATATGAGGGAGTAGAGGGAGACTCCGCATCGATAGCGGTCGCGACTTCAATAATATCTGCGCTCAAGAAGATACCTGTAAAACAAGACACCGCGATGACAGGTTCATTATCAGTAAGAGGAGAAGTCCTGCCAGTAGGAGGAGTAACAGCAAAAGTAGAGGCTGCAATCGAGGCAGGCATAAAAAGAATCCTGGTTCCAAAATCAAACCTGCAGGATATCATAATAAGCAAAGAGAAACTCGACAAGATAGAGATAATACCTGTTGAGACAATATCACAAGTCCTTAAGGAAGCCCTCGAATGGAAGGGCAAGACACCAGTATTATCCGCTATAGAAGAAGCCAACGACGAATAGTTCTTTAATGGCTTTAAAACCCATTTATACCCTATTAGTACCATATCTAATTATCAAAAACTTTATATATTAATTTGGACTAACTAGGGGTATGCCACCGAAGAAGAAAGCAAAGAAGGCAAAAGAAAAAGAGATAGAAGAGTCAGACGAAGAGGCACGTCCTAAAGGAGACGTGAGACGCAGGAAGGACTGCCCTGACTGCGGAAGCGAAAACGTCACATTCGACATAGAGACAGAACAGCTCATATGTCAGGACTGCGGCCTCATCTTCGAGGAACTGCCTGGAGACGAACAGGCAAAATACCACGACGAAGATATAATCTGATTACCAGAAGACGTCTACCTGATCAGTTCTAAGATACGGTTTGATATCGGCTTTAGTTATATCCATCCTCTTCCCTGCATTGTATTCAAGAAGACCAAGCCATGCAATCATAAGCCCATTATCAACATTCACTTCGTTAGGCAATATGAAGCACTTAGCTCCACGCTCATCACACATGACGCGGCACATCTCCTGAAGCCTCTTGGAGCATGCTACGCCACCACCGAGAAGAAGTTCCTTCTTCCCGCAATGCGCCATTGCCCTTTCAGATACCTCGACAAGCATCGCGAAAGCGACTTCCTGCATGGAATGTGCAAGATCCTCCTTGCTGAACTTGCCAGAATCATACTTCTGCTTGAGATTAGTAAGAAGACCGCCAAAAGAGACATCCATGCCCTTCACAACATACGGGAGCTCGACCAGGTTCTTGGCTTTCAATGATAGTTCATACAGCTTGGGACCGCCGGGAAAACCAAGGCCCATATGCCTCGCGAAAGTATCAAGGAAATTGCCTATGCCTATATCGAGTGTCTCGCCAAAAATCCTGTACTTCCCGCCGTCATAAGCTACAATCTGAGTATTAGCCCCTGATGCATAAAGAAAGACTGGGTCCTTCGCTTCAGTCATCAGCTTTCCAATCTCAAGATGCGCTATGCAATGATTCGCGCCGACAATCGGCTTTTTGTAAGTCGAGGCAAGAGTCCTTGCGAGCATAGCACCAATCCTCAGGCAGTTGCCTATGCCTGGGCTCTGGGAATATGAAATAAGGTCGACCTGTTCAAGGGAAATACCTGCTTTTGCAAGCGCCCTGTCAAGCACATCCTCAAATACCTTCGTGTGATGCTCAGCGACCTCAGCAGGAATCATCCCGCCCTCGCCTTCGTCAGTAGTAAAGATAGCCCTTTCATTAGCAAGAGACTTTCCTTTATCATCAATTATGCCTACACCGAACGTGTGAGCTGTGCTTTCAATACCCAGCGAAATCATGCTAATAAAAAACAAGGAAAAACATATAAATCTTGTTCAAACAAAACAGTATAAAAATAGACCAATAACCCAAAAAATGGCATTCGAGTCAAAACCCATAAACTTTGAAGAGTTTGTAGCTCAAGTCAGAGAGCACAATCCAAGAGCAGACTTCTCAAAGATAGAGAAAGCCTACCGCTTCGCAGAAGCAGCACATAAGGGCCAGAAAAGAAGCTCTGGAGAGGAGTTCTTCGTACACCCTCTGGATGTAGCAAGGATACTCATAAACCTAAAAGCAGACACAGCTACAATCTGCGCCGCACTTCTACATGACATAGTCGAGGACACCAGCATATCACTTGATACTGTCAAGAAAGAATTCGGCGAAGAGATAGCTCTCCTCGTCGAAGGACTGACAAAGATAACAGGGGAATGGTTCGCATCAAAAGAGGAATACAAGGCAGAGAACCTCAGGAAGATACTGTTCGCATCAACAAAAGACGTCCGAGTCCTGCTCATAAGGCTCGCAGACAGGCTGCACAACATGAGGACACTCGCGACATTCAGGGCTGACAAGAGGAAAAGGATAGCGCAGGAGACGATGGAGATATACGCGCCCATTGCAGACAAGCTCGGAATGTGGGCGATCAAAGGCGAGCTCGAGGACCTCTCATTCAGGTACACAGACTACGACGCATACGTACGCTTAAAAGAGCAGATAGCAGACAAGAGAGCAGAGAGGGAGAAGATAACATCAAACATAGAAGAGATGATACGCACAGCGCTCAACAACAGAGGACTTGATGCAGATGTCGTCGGCAGAGCCAAGTATTTCTACTCAATCTACAAGAAGATGCTGAAGAAGCAGAAGCAGTTCGACCAGATATTCGACCTGATTGCGATGAGGGTTGTCGTAGATACGATACCTCAGTGCTACAGCGCGCTTGAAGTCATACATACTCTTTTCGAGCCTCTCCTCGAACGTTTCAAGGATTATATCCAACATCCGAAAGCGAACGGCTACCAGTCGATACACACCTCTGTCAAGTACAAGAACAAGATAATAGAGGTACAGATAAGGACAAAACTCATGCACGAACTCGCAGAAGAGGGCATAGCAGCGCACTGGCGCTACAAGGGCACAGAAAAAGACAAGGCCTTCGACAGGAAAATCATGTGGCTCAGGCAGATACTCGGTTGGCTAAGAAAGTCGAAGAACGCTACAGAATTCGTCGAGAACCTGAAGATAGACCTATTCGAGAATGAGATAATAGTCCTTACTCCGCAGGGAGACCCGATATCATTGCCCCAAGGCGCAACACCAATCGATTTCGCTTACTCAGTCCATACAAGCATAGGGAACCACTGCGCAAAAATCAAAGTCAATGACAGGATAGAGCCTCTTGACTACCGTCTAAACAGCGGCGATGTAGTGGAAGTCATGACATCAGGCACTATGAAACCTTCAAGGAACTGGCTGAATTTTGTCGTAACGTCAAAAGCCAAGAACAAGATACGCGCATTCCTCGGCATAGAGCCAGAGCACAGGGCAAAAGAGTCTGAAGAGGATGACCAACCATTACTGCCAGTATCGGATAGGATAATCATAGAAGGCAGGAAGGCTCCACTCAGGATGTCGAAGTGCTGTGAAATAAAACAAGGAGACAAGATAATAGGTCTTAATACGACCGATGGAAAGATAGCTGTCCACAGGGCAGACTGCGTCAATATACATTCTGTCGACGAAACAAAGAGGGTCAAGCTATCATGGAAAGAGGTTGCCGAGCAGAACACCAAGAAGATACGCATCTACGTCACAGAAAGGCCAGGAGTCCTAGCAGAGCTGCTCAATATGTTCGCAGCAGCACGCGTAAATGTCACATCAGTCAACACGAGGATAAAGAAAAAGAAGATAATGCTCTCATTCAAGATAGAACTCAAGGAAGGCGCCAAGATGGATGAGGTAATCGAGAAACTTAGGTCCATGAAAGACATAACTGACCTAAGGATAGACGAAACAATCATATTCTCAGAAGGATAAACTCTTTTTATACGCCTTTTCAGACATCATTTAAAATGCAGTAAACTTTAAATACTACGCTTGACAAATACACAGGTATGGATGTCATAACAGACCCAAAAGAAAAAGTAATCAAGATGGCTGTCAAGAGCGCGCTTATAGGCAGACTGCCCAGAAAAGAAGGCGCAAAGTACAAGACTGCTGTAGTACGCCTATATAATGTCAATAATCCGCACAAGACAACAGAGTTCCCTGTGAAGACATACGAGTTCAGCGACACAGAGAAAGTCAGGATAAGAAGACTGAACATATCATATTATCTGGAAGGCAATGATATAGTAATAAACGACCTTGAAGAGATATTCATAGCGCACGAAGACAATAAGCTCATCATCAAGGGATACCAGCTTGAAGTAGAAAGCAGGAAATAATTTCTGTTATTTTTCCTAATATGCTCCCTAAGCTCGCTAGGTGACACTATTTTTAACGGTTTTAACCATATTATCTGCCTATAAGAAGTTATTTAAATGGTTCGCATTTCTTTTTCAATCATGTCAATACTTAAAATGCAATTCAACGGCAACCCTAACATAGGGCTGTACGGGTACTGTAACAATAAGTTCTGCCTGCTAGGCACAGAAATCAGCGATGAAAAGGCAAAGCTTGTAGAATCAGTCCTAAAAGTGCCTGTCCACAAGATAACGATGTGCGGAACCTCCCTCATAGGAGCGTTCGTGACAGGAAACAGCAAGACAATACTTATCCCAAAGATAGCTTTTGATTACGAGAAGAAAAAGCTCGATGAACTTGGAATAAAATACATGATGGTAGAGACTAGGCTCGATGCGCTCGGCAACAACGTACTCTGCAACGACAAAGGATGCATAGTTAACCCTGACTTCAACGAAGATGAACGAAAGCAGATAGAAAATGCGCTTGGTGTCAAGTCACAGGCAATGCTCATATGCGAGCTTGAGATTGTAGGAAGCCTTGCTGCCCTCACAACAAAAGGATGCATAGTGCACAGGGACATACTGCCTCAGGAAAAGAAAATCCTGGACAAGGCACTAGGGCTCAAATCAGTACCATCAACGCTCAACATGGGTTCGCCATACATAAGAAGCGCAATACTCTGCAACGACAACGGAATGGTGGTAGGAGAACTCAGCGGCGGACCAGAACTGGTCAATGCAGAAGATGGATTAGGATATCTCAATCAAGATAAACCAGAGAAGAAACCTGCAAAAAAAGCAGCAAGCACAGCCGTGAAGAAACCCAGAAAGACGCCTGCAAAAAAGCCAGCAAAAGGCAGAAAGATTATTAAACCTAAAAAGGAATGATTCTATACAATGGCAGACAAGCAAGAAGACAAAAGAAAGGCTCTTCAGCAGAGATACATCGAATACCAGATGCTTGAGCAGCAGATAAGACAAATGCAGCAGCAGCTTGAGAAGCTTGAAGTCCAGACAGCAGAAGTCGCGACAGTCACTCAGAGCCTGGAAGACATATCAAAGACAAAAGACGGAAGCGAAGTCCTGGTACCTGTATCAGGAGGAATATTCTTCAAGGCAGCGATGAAGCAGAGCAACGAATTCCTAGTCAATGTCGGAAGCGGTATAGTCGTGAAGAAAGACCTTGACGGTACAAAAAAACTCCTTGCGCAGCAGGAGAAAGAACTTGATGGTTACAAAGAACATATCGCAAGCCAGCTTGCAGAATCCATAATCAAATACCAGGAGCTTGAGAAAGAGCTCAAGGAGATCATGGAAGAATAAAATGTTCAATTTCTTAAAAGAGAAACTCAAAAAAGCGGTGGAGAAGTTCACGAAAAGCGTGGACGAAGAGGCAGAGGAGACAGTAGAAGAGCTTCCTGTCGAACAGAAAAAACCAGATAAGAAACCTGATACTAAACAGAAGGCCAAGCAGGAGAAGAAACCTGCTCAGCCTAAGCCGCAGAAACAGCAGAAAAAGAAAGAGATACCTGCGCAGGTAGAAGAAGAACCTGAAAAGGAAGAAGAGCTGCCCCTAGAAGAGATAAAAAAAGAAAAGCGTGCCGAGGAAATCATAGAGCTTCCGACACAGAAGATGACGCCTGAACTCGCAGGCATAAAAGAGACCCTAGAGACTTATTCTGACGAAGAACTCGCATCAATAATGGACATACTGCAGTTTCCCCCTGACGCAAAAGAAGTCCCTCATGACGATAAGATAAAGAAAATATTATCCATGCAGCTATTCCTGATAAATTCCGCAATTGAGCAGTTCGAAGACCTGGGCGTAGCAGCTACCCCTCAGAAAGAAGAGGAGCCTGTCCCGGAAGACACAGAAGAGAAAGAGGAAGAGAAAGAAGAAGAGATACTAGAAGAAGTCGAGAAAGAGGAAGAACAGCTCGAGGAAGAGGAAAAGCCGAAGAAAGAAGGATTCTTCAAGAAAATATTTGGCTTTGGAAAAAAGAAAGAAGAGGCTCCTCTAAAGGAAGAGCCTAAGAAAGAGAATAAAGAAGAAAAAGTTCCTGAAGCGCCTCAGGAAGAGCCGCTTCCTCTGCAAAAACCAGTCCCTGATACTCTTGACGAGGTAAACAAGGAGACAAAAGAACTCGAAAAAGAGCTCGACGAGGAAGACAAGGAAGTAGAAGAGAAAGAGGAAGAAGAAGCCCAGATAAAAGAAGAGGTAGAGGAACTCGAGGCAGAAGAGGAAGAGGCAAAAGGATTCTTCGGAAAGCTCAAGCAGAGCTTTGTCATGAAGACCCTATCCGACTCTAAATTCAACGATATGTTCTTCGAGCTTGAGGTAGCACTCCTTGAGAACAATGTTGCTGTGCAGGTAATAGATAAGATAAAATCAGACCTGCATGAAAAGATAGTTGACAAGAAGATAAAACGCTCAGATATAGACGCAATAGTCATGAAATCACTCAAGCAGAGCCTTGACCAGATACTAAGCATAGAGCAGGTCGATGTGCTCAAGAAGATAAAAGAGAAACGCAAGCAAGGCAAGCCATACATAATAACCTTCGTCGGCATAAATGGTTCAGGAAAGACAACTACTATAGCAAAGATGGCTAAATACTTCATGAACAACAACCTGAAGATAGTCCTTGTTGCTGGCGACACATTCCGTGCAGCAGCTATACAGCAGCTAGAAGAGCACGCGAACAACCTTGGAATCAAGATAATAAAGCATGACTACGGAAGCGACCCTGCAGCAGTAGCATTTGACGGAATAAAATACGCTGAAGCGAAAGGAATAGATGTCGTACTTATAGACACCGCAGGAAGATTGCAGACCAACACGAACCTGATGGATGAGATGAAGAAGATAATGCGAGTCGCAAATCCAGACCTCAAGATATTTGTCGGTGAATCAATAACAGGAAACGACTGCATAGAGCAGGCACAGCATTTCAACGAAGCAGTATCAATCGATGGAATAGTCCTGTCTAAAGCAGATGTGGATGAAAAAGGCGGAGCAGCAATCTCAGTATCATACGTAACAGGCAAGCCGATATTATTCATAGGCACAGGACAGACATACGATTCGCTGCAGAAGTTCGACAAAAAACTCATTCTTGAGAATTTAGGACTTTAATCTTACTGGTTTTAAGCCGTTTTAAACCAGTTCTAATCAAAACTTTTAAATATGAACCTTCTTTTTTAAAAACTAATAAAATCTTAAAGGAGGTATGTTTTCAATGGCGAAAGCACACGTTGCGCAAGGACATGCGCCAAGTTCTAAGGAAGTCGATGACGGAAAAGCATTTGCATTCCTCGGAGTCTTTCTAGGAATAATAGGATTCGTAATAGTTTTACTTGCAAAGAAAGAGAACAAGTACGCGATGTATTACGCAAAACAAGGACTGGTTCTCACAATCGCTTACGTAGCAGTTTGGGTTGTGATGTTAATACCAGTACTCGGCTGGATAGTCGGCATCCTGGCTTCATTGCTCTTGTTTGTCCTCTGGATAATCGGCTGGATAAACGCATTGTCAGGAAAAGAGAAGCCGATACCGCTGATTGGACAGTATGCGGACAAAATAAACATATAAGAATATTTTTTAATTTTTTTTATAATTCTTATATCTGCTTACTTCGCGAGCTTCAGCCCTGCGTATATCCTTGCCCAGAAATTAGCTCTTGTCTTTGAATCATACTTAGCCCACGCATTCTCGGACCAGCCCTTATCGCTTGCATTGTACCTTCCATGGAGCATTCCGCCTATGTGCTTAGGATGCCAGCCATTCTCAATCAACTGCTCTGTGACCCACTTTATGTTCCTTGGCTGCAGAAGGCTTGGATTCGGACGCTCCATCATCTCCCTGATGCTTATGTGAAGATTCTTGTCAAACTTCGCTTTTTTATAATTCTCATCATCCCTGTCATGGTCGACAGAATCAAAATCCTGGTGGAAACTGAACAACTCTGATTTTTCATATTCATCAATCAGCTCCATGACCTTTTCTCCTGCACGAGGTACGAATCCGCTGAACATCTTGTTATACTCTATTGCGCTCTCATAATCGTGCGCCATCCTGAAGACCTGATCGAGATCATCATTCTCGAACTGGCAGTACTTCCTTACAACATCAAGGAACGGCGGCTCATTCACGATGCCGCTTAGTGATGGTATTATGTTATGCTTGTCCCACGATGAGAAAGGAGTCCTTATTATCCTCATAAAAACAGGATCCGCGTACTGTGAAATATCAAGCGAGAGGCACTCCTCATTCGTGTCGCACATAGTTATAGGCAGATGGACCCTTCCTTCGCACTCTTTCATGACTTTGTGGCAGAGGAACTCCATAATCCTTCCATACTGATTATAAACAACACCATCATCAATCCCTATCGCTGATTCCCTTTTTGGGTCGGAGCTGTCTGTACTCAGATAAGCCCTGATTAGCGTATCCTCAAGACATCTCGGCATCTCATCTTTCTTGTTCCGCATACCTAATTCAAGAAGCCTGTCATAGACAGGACTTCCCCTGTCGACGTTAGTTATGAAGTGATACCCGCTCCATGTCGTGTCTGAAATTATGTCCTCTCCAAGCATATCAGATATGGATTTGTATACTTGCTCAAGCTCGGACTTGAATATATCATCATGGACACCGAACCTTCTTCCGTCGGTAGAATCAAGGAACAATACCTTCTTGTCCCAGTTGTAATATTCTATATCAAGAACACCAAGAACTCCATTCCTGCTTGTAAGTGGACTGAAAATATCAGGTCCCTGACCCAATCTTGACTGCAATTCATCTATTTTGAACACCCTGACTGCAGGAGCTTTTCCCCAGTTAGGGTCTCTTGCATAATGGCTGCCTGCGACTAGAAACCAGCTGCAGCCTTCAAAGAAGTTCTTCAGCCTTTCCCTTGTCTCAGGATGAGCATAATATTCTTGTATATTCATCTGTAATCACCCAAATTAAAACCACATGATGGCCTTAAGCACAGGCCTTTCTCCTGATGAGATATGCAATTCTGGTCAGTGCGCTGATCAATCCCTGTAGCGAGAAGCCCTGCATAGAACCTCACCCAATTATTTGCGTGCATGAATGCATCATACTTATCCCAGTTATACTCCCAATCAAAATCCCGTTCATACTTGCTCCTGATAAGCCCTGCCACATGCTTAGGATGCCACCATTTCTTTCCAGTAAGCACTCTTACAAGCGTCTGTATGTGCGAAGGTTCCAATAATCTCGGATTAGGACTTTTCAGAGCCTTAGCGACGCATATGGGAAGTTGCTTCAAATCAAATTTATCATAATTATCATGCCAGCTGTAATACTCATCAACTCTCGTATTATCCATATCACTATGGAACTTGAACAGGTCAGACCTCACATAATCTTCAATGAGCTTATCTACCCCATCAGAGAATGTCGGTATATTCATAGTTATAGCTTTCGCATAATACGCGCTGTTCATGAAATGCCTCCTATTGTTATGCATTTCATCAAGGCTTAACATGTTTCCGTTGCACGGAGTGTAACGTGGGATGCATATCTGCGTAGGTATGTGCCTTGCGCCGATGTCTTTTTTTGAATCATGATGCTTGGAGTGTATTGAGAATGCAGAGCGCATCACTCTTGTATAAAGCGGAGATACATACGTGCTCAAATCAAGATTCACAGATTCCCTCATATGATTGCCGGTAGTAACATCGCCGATTGTCGTAGGGATTCTGCAGCCGTAACCTGGGAGCCTCACTATTGCCTTGTGTACAATGAATTCCATTAGCTTTCCAACCGTGTCGAATGCCCGTCCAAGATTAACATCAACTATCCTGTCCCGTTTTATCGACGGATTCAGATTCTCATATTTCGCCTGGGTCGTCCATTCCAGATGCCCGAGCTCAGTAAGTCTTTTTGCAGTCTTAGTCACCTGCAAATCTTTAGAGTTTTGAGAGCTTTCGTACGATTCAACATCAAATACAAAATGATAACCTTGACCTGTAACAAGAGTCATGGGCTTTATGCCATACTCCTTGAATATGTCCCAGATGCACCAATACGCAGGTTCAAGCTTGTTGAAAGTACCGACAGGATTTATGTAGACTTCCCTCGGAGATACTTTACTTATGTATTCGACATCAAGAAGGAATGTCACCTTCTTTTTATCCCACAAAGAACGGAAAATATCGAGCCCTTCATCAAGGAGCATCCCAAGATATCTTGGTACTTTGTCTGAAGATTGCTTCTTGCCTTTTGTATGAAGGAAATGCTCTCCCCAACCAGACACATATTCCACGGTGCTTAGCGAAGCCAAGTCCCTGAGATTTTTAGAATTTGTCAGCTTATCAAGGTCATGTTCATAATGGAACTTTTCTGAATCCTGAGGCCTGACTCCACAGTATTCCAGAACTCTTCGTATGACATCAGTATCCCTGTAAAATTCTTTTGCGTTCAGCATCAAACCAGCAGAAAAAGGCACCCATTTAAAAAGCTATGCGGCTGGTTTATAAGACTTAAATATGCTTCAATCAAACTCTATTTTACCGTCGTAATAAACACCTTTATGGAGTTCAACCGGGCGCCAGGTGTCCTTGACTAATTTTGCGTTCAACCACTCAGCAAGCTCTTTCTCATTGCCGATTGTGGCGCTAAGACCAATGAACTGGACATTCTTCAATAGCTGCTTAAGCATAGTTATGAGTATTTCCAAGGTTGGACCTCTACCAGGGTCATCAAGAAGATGAATCTCATCCACGATGACAACTCCGACGTCCCTCAGCCAAGGTGCATGATGTCGTATGAGCGAGTCTAGCTTCTCTGAAGTGCAGAGTATAAGGTCAAAACTGCTGAGATGAATGTCTGCAGAATCCATATCACCTATCGAGATTCCGATTTTTATAAGGTGACCGTACTTCCTTGTGAATTCCTTGTATTTCTCGCTCGCCAATGCTTTTAGCGGAACGATGTAGACTGCTTTTCCTTTCCGGTTAAGGATAGAATTCATAAAAGCGATCTCTGCGACCAAAGTTTTGCCTGAGGCGGTTGGAGTGCATACAAGAAGGGAGTTGCCACCAAGAAGACCTGCCTTCAAAGCCTTTGACTGAGCTGGTCTTAGGTCTTTTATGCCTTCCTTTTCTAATACTGTGAATAGCTTTTCGTTTATGCTGTCCTTAAGATGGTCGAGATGCTCCATGGTTCTGGAAAAGTTATTGGTGGTTAAATATGTTTCTCTCAACTCATACTTGTCAATGCCACGCTCACATTGACAGTTAGTCTGTTGTTGTTTGTCCAACTACAATGATTTTCTATTATTTTCTGTATGTTCGTTAGGTGGCATTGACTATTACCTCTTCTTTAACACACCTGCAACAATCAATGGGAACGCTATCGACGCGTCTGAAACTACTTTTACTTGCAGCGCATCATGCTTGACCTTGCTCCACGTCACAGCTTCAGAGATGTCTGCGCCTGAATCAGAAGCATCGTCACCTGTGTGCGTATTGATGAAGACAGCGTATTCTGTACCTTCACGGAATATCTGAGCGTTCAATGCATAATGCTTTGCGCTTCCTCCGCCTAATGCAATCACTCCTGTCTTTTCTGCGTTAAGAGATATTTTCACTATCTTATCCATGTCCTGCCCTATGTCAACATAGAAATCTTTCTTTCCCTGCCTGTGGAAGAAAACCATGTCACCAATAGAACCGTCTGTGAAAGCAGGTGAGAAAACAGGGATGTCATTCTTGTAAGCCCAATAGATGATGCTTTGTTCCCTGTCAGTCATCTTGCTCTGCTCCATGTACGCGCCCATCTCTTTTATTATTTCAGAAGAGCATAATGGCCTATTTTCATCTTTCTGCTTCTTGTAGCAGATATCAAAAATCTTATGCATCTCCATCTCGAACTTAGCATAAAGATCATTTGTCACGAAAATGTTACCTATCCTGTTCACACCTTGGTCGTTCAGGAACTTCCCGCTCGCATTGAAGTCGCCTAACCTGAAATGGTCAAAGCACTTAATGAAATCCTCTTCAATCCCGCCTGCACTGGTAATCAGGACATGGACTAATTTATGCTGGACAAGATATCTGATCACATCCCTTATGCCAGAACTTACCATATTAGAAGTGTAACTTAGGAAGATAACTGCCTTGTCATCCAACATCTTCTTTGTTATCTCAATCGCTGCGCCTAATTTCGCGGCCTGGATACCTGTCGTGCAGTACGAGTCCAAGAATTCCTGAAAGTCAAACTTCTTGTTGAAATCGTAACCCTTGATCTTCGGCAGCCTGCTTAGATCTGCTGTCTTTGTAGGCATATATCCTGTTGTAGATTGTTTTGTCATGAAAAATCACCTTTGAATGTTATGTACAATGAAAGATTATGGCTTAAACTAAAGAAAACAATGGTTTTACGGTCGTGAAACAGCCATATACTTCATGAACAAAAAAGAACACTTGGTGGTTTTTAAAGGTTGCGGTAATCAGGCCTTGAACTCACTTATTATCTATGCTTATGTCTTTCTGTGCTTGTATGCTGTTTTTGGTCATTGGCTGAAAGTGCTAGGAGTATGTTGCATCTGTCTTCGAATGCCGGGCTGTTGTGCTCCATAACAAGATAGCTGAAGAAAAGAACCGCTAAAGTCAGCGCTGCGCTTGGCACAAACAGATAAGGGTCTACTGCAGCTATTATCCTGAAATCAGAATTATACTTTATTGCTGCTGCGTAGTTCACGAAGTTATCCATGAATATTATCGCTGCAAAAGCGAAAACAAGAGCGCTCTTGTGCCTCTGGAAAACCCAGATTATCAGCAGTATCAATAATGCGAGCAGGTAAGGTATCATTGTGAATACAAAATATTCAGAAGGAAGGACCAAAGGTTTCCCTCTCTCAGCCACGACCTCACAGGATATGATAGGATATGGCCCTATCTGCTTAAGATAAGCATTTCCGCCAAGAGATTTGCACACAACAGCATGCGACACTTCATGGAACGCCAGCCAAGAGTAAGCGAGAACAAGAACTATTACTGCGGCCGCAATCCAACAACGGATTGCCCATGCGACTTTCTGTTCACCTTCTTTTTCTTCAGCCATACAGGTCATCTCAAACACCGAATATAGATATATAAACATTTCCAACCTGAGTCTCTGTACCGCATTTTACTTTGTGATGCAGGCACCACGCTCGCATAGATTTTGAGATTAGAATATCCTGTCGAGTTTTTAGCAATATTCTGCTTTATCAGTAGGCTCGCTAGGTGGTGCCTGCCACTTCAGGTACAGTGCCGCAACTTGCATAACCTTTTTAAACACTGGTTAGTTATGCTTAATCTAGGGGTGAGTAAGTGCAGTTTTACAAGCAGACTACGCATTACACATGTGCAGCATCTTCTCTAGCCATGGTCATAAACCATTTCAAGCCTGACTTTAAGCTAAGCATCCTAAATGAGTTCGATATCTGGCACCAGACAGCAATACTACCCACACGCGGAAGCTCGATATTCTCTTTAGCAATGTATGCGCATGAGAAAGGCATACCTCTTAAGGTGGTTGTAGGAGAGCATGAATACAAATTCCCAGGATACAAGTTCAGGTCATACACAAAGACCGAAGTTGAGATAGCCAAGTTCGCAGCAGAGATAACATTCAACAAGGCGAAAGAAGCAGGCATACAGATAGAGGAAAGAGATTTTGATTTTGAAGAGGTGAAAGAGCACCTCAAGCAAGGAAAGATACTCATACTAAGATTACTGATAGGCATAGTCAGGCAGTCAAAAGAGAACAAGAGAAACCCGCACTATGTGCCAGTATATGGATACGAGAACGGAATCTTCAAGATAATGGACCCTAGAAAGGGTCCGTTGAAAGTCAACGAGCAGATAGTGAAAGAAGCATTCGAAAAGATAGACGACACAAAAAGAGACCCGCGAATGATACTATTCGGATAATCAAATCAAAGGTTCTGCGTAGACCTTAGGTCTCTTAAGTCCCATTATCTTCAGTATTGTAGGCGCGATGTTCGCTATCCCGTTATTCTTTCTCTCAACAATCTTGTACTTCTTATTAGTCAGCAGTATGACAGGCACCTTGTTGGTCGTGTGAGATGTGCTATGATACCCTTTCATCTCCTCTGCATTACCATGGTCTGCTGTTATTATGACATTGTACTTATTACGCCTGGCACACTCAACAACCTTGTTCATGAGATAATCAACTGCTTTAATCGCAGAGACAGTAGCGTCGAGGTCACCTGTATGGCCGACCATGTCAGGATTCGCGAAATTCATTACAATAAGAGAATATTTGCCTGACTCTATGCGCTTAATTACTTCATCCTTTATCTTAGGAGCAGACATAGTAGGAGTCTTGTCATAAGTAGACACGTGCGGACTAGGTATCAATGCCCTGTCCTCGCGCGGGAAAGGATATTCTCTTCCTCCATTGAAGAAATAAGTCACGTGAGCATACTTCTCTGTCTCAGCGATCCTGAACTGACGGATATTATTCCTTGAAATCACTTCAGCAAGCATGTTTTCAGGAACAAATGGAGGGAAAGCCACAGCTGCCCTAATCTTAGAGTCGTACTGCGTCAGGCACACGAAATGCAGGTTGATTATCCTATTGCGCTTGAACTTCCTGAACTCGCCCTGCACGAACGCTCTTGTTATCTCCCTTGCCCTGTCCTCGCGGAAATTGAAGAATATGATGGAATCATCCTCTTTCACATACTCCCGCTTAGACCTGTCTTTAGGAATTATTATCGAGGGCTTCACGAATTCATCTGTCTCTCCACGTCTATACGCGGCAAGCACAGCTGCTTTTGCGGAGTTGAACACGAACCCCCTGCCATTCACCATAGAATCATATGCCTTGTGCTCCCTGTTCCAACGATTATCCCTGTCCATAGCATAGAAACGACCGATGACATTTGCAATCTGGCCTATCTTAAGCCTCTTGCACTCCTTCTCAAGCATGTCAATATACTTCAAGGCGCTTTTCGGAGGGACATCCCTGCCGTCAAGGAAACAATGTATGTACACTTCCTTGACCTTGTTCTCCTTCGCCATCTTCAGAAGAGCAAAAAGATGATTTATATGGGAATGGACTCCGCCATCACTCAGCAGACCCATCAAGTGAAGCACAGAATGGTTATTCTTGGCATTATCCATCGCAGAAAGCAGAACCTTGTTCCTGAAAATGCTCTTATCCTTTATCGCTTTGTCTATCCTTATCAATTCCTGAGGAACAATCCTGCCAGCTCCTAGATGGGTATGGCCCACTTCAGAATTCCCTATGAATGTCTTAGGCAGACCGACATGCTCTTCAGCAGCAAAAAGAGTGGTGTGAGGATTAGCATCCCAAATCCTATCAAAATTATTCGGATGCGCGAGCTTAATCGCATTAGCATCACTAGATGCCCGGATTCCCCATCCGTCGAGGATCATCAACAGCACTTTTTCCTTCGGAACCACAGTATCACTCCTTTATTTTTCATCTATGCGGTCTTAAGTATATCAAATACAAATCCCTGGATATCATTAGACCTGAGCGCGAAACTAAGGCCTTCAAAGCCAGTCTTCGCATATTTCAACGTCGCTATACCTATTATCTTTCCACCTGTATTTATCAGAGGCCCGCCTGAATTGCCTGCATTTATCGCGACATCAGTCTGGAAATAGTATATCTTGTCGTCATTTATCAGTCTTCTTGTGTTACTGATTATACCTTGAGTAACTGTTGCTTCAAGACCTACAGGGTTTCCTACCGCGATTATCGGCTCGCCCACCTTGACTTTGCTTGAGTCACCAAATTCAAGATACTCGAACGTCTTCTTCTCAGTGGTGAGCTTTATGACTGCTATGTCCCAAGCCTCGTTCTTTCCGACCACTGTAGCAGTATACTCATTTTTATCATTCGTCCTTACTGCTATCTTTGACAGGTCATCAATGACATGATAATTAGTCACGATGTGGCCTATATTGTTTATCAGGACGCCGCTTCCAGCTGTGCTGAAATAGCCGTTGCCTTTCTTGCCTATCGTAACTACAGAACTCAGTGCTTTCGGGATTACCTTGCTGAAATCAACAGAAGATTCCTTGAAACCCTCAAGCTCTGCCTGGAAACCAGTAAGCTCTGTAAGACTCATGTTAGTCGCTCTCTGTATAGAATCCGAGAGCTTCGAATCCCTTGTCAAAGACTCATAGCTGGTCTCTGCAATCCTCTGCTCAAGCAGGGTGCTTGTCGAATCAATCTTGGCATTAGTAGATGTCAGCTCATTCTTCAGCGAACTCTCCATCCCTGCAAGCTGGCTCCTCATGCTTCCCAGCTCTGTGCTGAGCTGGGTGTTTACATTTTCTGCATTCTTCTTCTGCTCGCTTGCTATATTGGTTATCTTCGAATTATAATCAGATGCTATATACAATACCATCAGCGTGAAAGCCACGAGGATGAACATGTTCATCGCAAAAAGGTTCTTGTTGCTTGGAGAGAACTCTTTAGTCTGTTCCTTATGATGGTGTGGGTTCATCATATGAGAGAACTGCTCCTCACGGTAGCCCGCATTAACTAAAGACTTCCTTATTTCGCTGTCCGGAACACCAAGGCTCCGCTGGACCTTGATGTAATCCTCGACCTCTTTTTGCAAATTCATACCTCTTTTTCAATCATATCTTTGACATCTTGGCTTTCTGCCCTAATCCCTCTTCAATCCTCAACAGCTGGTTGTACTTTGCAAGACGTTCGCTCCTGCATGGAGCTCCTGTCTTGATCTGTCCAGTGCCGAGTCCGACAACAAGGTCCGCGATGAATGGATCTTCTGTCTCGCCGCTCCTGTGGCTTACCATCACTTTCCAGCCATTATCCATCGAAAGCTTGGCAGCCTTAGTGGCCTCTGTAAGAGAGCCGATCTGATTCACCTTCAGCAGCAATGCTGAGCACAGGCTTTTATCAAGCGCCATCTCTATCCTTTTTGGATTTGTCACAAGCAGGTCATCCCCGACTATCTGGACTCCTTTCTTCTTCGCAATCCTTGTCAGCTGAGGATAAGGATTAAAATCATCCTGCTCAAACGGATCCTCTATTGAGAACACAGGATACCTGTCCATAATCTCCTCATAAAGTCCTGTAAGCTTGTCTGAATTCCACCACTTGCTGTCAACAAAATACTGCTTCCTGTCCTTATCATAGAATTCTGAAGATGCAGCGTCAATAGCAATCTTCACCATGCCATCATATCCTGCCTTCTTTATGGCCCTGTCAAGTATGGTCAATGCATCCTCTACGTTCTTTATGTTAGGCGCAAAACCTCCTTCATCACCGACATTCGTAGAAGATTTTCCGTATACCTTGCCTATCTCCTGTTTTAAGACATGATAAGTCTCAGAACCTATCCTCAAAGAATCAGCGAAAGTCCTTCCGCAAGGACATATCATGAACTCCTGGAACTGCAGTTTGTTGTCCGCATGCTTGCCGCCATTAATTATATTCATGCATGGTACAGGCATGATGGTCTTGCTCCCAAGCACTGAATAAAGAGGCTTGTCCTGCGTCAATGCAGAAAGCCTCGCTGCTGCAAGACTGACACCGAGTATTGCGTTAGCACCAAGATTGCTCTTGTTAGGAGTGTTATCAAAGTCAATCATCGCGTTATCTACAGACTTCTGCTGCCTGCAATCCATGCCTACGACAACTTTTGATATCTTCGTCATTACATTGTTCACTGCCCTAAGGACTCCTTGGCCATTATATCTCGGCCCGCCATCCCTGAGTTCTAAAGCCTCATGGACACCCGTCGACGCGCCAGAAGGCACAGCAGCCCTTGCCATGTGCGTCTTTGAGAACAGATCAACCTCGACAGTAGGGTTGCCTCTTGAATCAAGGATCTCCCTAGCCAAAACCTTCCTTATGACAAAATCCGAAGCCATAATACACCTCTTTTTTACTTCTTTTTCTTGGACAATGAGACAAAATGCTCATGGATTAATATATTCAGGAACGCTGTCTTCGACGGATACCTGAATCTATTCTCGCCCTTGGCTATGAGATTATTTATCTCCTCTTCCAGTCCGTCATCAATCCTTACAACGCCCATTTTGTAACAAAATGTAAATTATTGTAACTTAAAGTAACTTTAATTTATAAAGCTTTCTGTGCGTTCAGGTTAGCCGCAGGCATATCAAGAAATTTATCTACTTCAGAGAAGCGCCCTTCTGTATGTACAATAAGCAGTCAAAGCTGAAAGCACCCCTGCTGCTGCGGCCCTCTTATAATCCCCTGTCGACGCAAATTCTACAGAACGATAGCAACAAATTCCGCTAACAGTAAGATAGGTAGCCAAAGCCACCGATTTTAGGCTCATTTCGAGCAGGTCTTCCAAATTCATCTTATCTTTCACACCAAATTCCTTATTTATAAATTTTACATTCATCACGCCTGCAAAGAATTATCCTCTCAAGGCCTTCTTTGTCGCTTCTTATTATGGTCTCTTTCAGTTTTGAGGAATAAATAGTTGCATCTTCCTCAAAATCCCTCTTCTGTTTTATAATTTCCTCGTTGCTATGACCGTATCCGCTAAAGCAGATAAGCTGCCTCGGGTTTAACGTGCGATAACCCCTTCTCGCATGCTCTGACTCCCATAGCTCCCAGGTCTCTATCTCAGCGTAACCAATCTCTGCGTCCAGTCCGAACACTATTTGGCTCAACACGTCACCTATCCTATGGCTTGCAGCAAGATATCTGTTCCTCACAACACAGTCCGGAACAAGCTTCATCAAAAAACTCATAGCTTTCGGCTGCTCTCCGGTCGCTTTATTAAACTAAGCCAGAAGAAATTTATCATTATGCAACATCAAATAAGATTATTGTGATCTTCTAGAACACATACAAGACAAAACAAGTCATCCGATATAATTGGTATCCTTCTGCATCCTGCTCTGGATCTTCTTGAGTACAGATTTCTTTGAGAGCTTTGACACTTCCTTGCTCCTTGAAGATATCTCAGTCTCTATCTCGTTAATCTCCTTGTCTAGCGATGCTATGTTTATCTTAAGAGAAAGCTTCTTGTTAAGGACATGTACGGTCTCCCTTGCGCCGTTTATTCCAAGATATGCGGGATGTCCCAGTGTCTCAGCAAGAAGGCATATCGCAGGCATCTTGCGTCTGACAGAAAGACCTATTATAAGGCCGCTCACTCCGATAATAGGACCGACAATGCCATACAGCTTATCATTCAGCTTCATGCCTTTTGCGAAATCCTTTATCACCTGCTTTGAGCTGCCTGTAGAGAAAATCTGCGGCTTCTTAGGCACTTCAGCAAGGCCGATTCCGCCAAGAGTTATGACCAGCCTCACTCCAAGCTTCTCTGCGATGTCAAGCACGTCCTCACAGAACTCATAAGAGCTTCGTTCATCAGCAGGCTGTACATCACCCGTCAGGATGAGCAAGTCACTTGAGCCTCTGGTCTTATAATACATCTCGATTGCAGGTAGCTCAACAAGGCTCTGATCATTTACGAAAACTGAATTAGGCATGTCATAAGAGAATATGTTGTAGAGCTTCTTGGCCTTAATCTCATCAATGATAAAATCCGCTGCAATCTTGCCAACATTCCCGATTCCGGGCAATCCAACTATAAGTACAGGATTCTTCAATTTAGGCACTGATTTCGCAAGAAGCTCAAATTTCCAGGTCATGCAAAATATTTTGTTTTTAAGGTTTATAAAGCTTTTCAATGGTTAAGGCAAATACGGTCAAAAACTTTATAGCTATCCTCTCAACAAAAATTGCTTGATTCAAAATGGAATGGCCAGAAATACTCGGTATGGTTACAACTGGAGGAATGGTGACATTTCTTGGTTACGCTATGTATAAAGGACTGACTTACAAGGGTCCGCCAGCTACAGCAGAGCAGTCCAAGCCCGGAATGTCTATTCTAGAGAAAAAAGTCATGCGGTGCGACAATACCGCTGAGACTCCAAAAGAAGATGATAAGAAGTATGTGCGCAGTTCTGAGCCATCAAAAGAAGATAATAACAAATACCTGAATTAGGATGTAAACGCCACGCTTGCATTGCGTCTTTTTTCTGTTGTTGTTTGCCCAACTGCAAGGTCTATAGAAAATATAACTGCTGCTCGCTAGGTGGCGTTTGTTATTGTATTAACTGAAATAGAACTTAGGCTCTAATTTCTTCTTGCACTTTCCGCAGCTGTCTAAGTGTCTCTTCACGACTTCTCCTACCTCTTTGTTCCTTATCTGATTCTTCGTGAAGTTATGCACAAGGATATAATCCATGTCACAGCCATTGTGAACGATATCGTACAAAGATTCCTGCGTGACTCTCTCAAGGACAGAGCCTTGCGTGTAATCCCTGGGAACTATGAAATTGACTGATTTTCCAAGATTGTTC
The DNA here is from genome assembly GCA_964563755.1 of uncultured Methanosarcinales archaeon. Classification (GTDB taxonomy): domain Archaea; phylum Nanobdellota; class Nanobdellia; order Woesearchaeales; family UBA11576; genus JABMQF01. The sequence goes on along the minus strand of CAZLYC010000010.1, from coordinate 30,098 downwards.
TGCGCCCTCTCGAATGCGGCACGGTTGCCTTTCTCAAAAACACCTATCGCAATCCCTCCGCGCTCGTGTGCAAACCTTAGGATGTCTCTGTCAGTGAAACCATCACCCAAAGTCAGCGTCCTGAAATAATTGATGTGGTATTGGTCAAGAGAAAGGTCTGTGTAGAGGTCAGCACCTTTGCATATCCTCTTCAGATACTCGAACTTCCTGAACGGTTCGATAATTGTCTTTATCTTGGTTATGTTATTCTCATCCTCATGAAATTCACCGCTGTGCACAGAATTCAAGTAAGAATATATTGCAGAGCCCTTAATCAAAGGCAGGATGCCCACGCTAATCACATGATGCTCAGGATTTATTCCTGTACCTTTGCAGAACTCATTTATTCTCGGGAACCAGTCAGGTATGCCTGGCGAAAGCTTGATATCTTTAGCAAAAACATCCTCCATCATCTTGTTTGTCAGTCCGGAGAATACTCTTGGAGTGTCTTTTAACATCTGCTGCATGTATCCGACTCCCTTGTCGCACTGCTCGCAGAGCTTCCAATAATCTTCAATCTTCTCCAACTTGTGCTTTTTCTTCAACTTCTTGAAAAAATGCCTAAAAATAGGATACTGCTGGAACTCCTCAGTTAAAGTATCATCAAAATCATAGAAAAAACCCACATTGATGCTTTTAGCAGCGCTTTCCAATGCAGACTGTACTTTATCTTCTTCCATCATCCCAACCACCTGTAAAAAATGATGCTTCTAGAAGTTATAAATGTTATGGTGGCTCTTTTTAATAAGAAGCCCGCCTAGCAAGTGTAGGAGTGGTTCTTTTTGTTGAAGTAATGTTTATAAAGTGAATCTTGTTCTGAATCAGTATGAATATCAGAAAAGCTCGTTTGGCAGACATCAAGCAATTCATCAAATTGTCTGGACAGGAAGGCGATAAGTACTGGCTAGAGGAAGATTTCAATAATTGCGTGAAAAATAAGGATGTTGAGTTCTTTGTAGCAGAGGAAAATAACAAGATAATTGGGTATTCATTAGGTTTCATCGTGCCAACCAAAAGGACAGAAGCATTACTGCATGAGACAAGAGTGCATACAGGTCATCGCAGAAAATGTATTGGAACTAAATTAGTAATGACTGTTTCTGATACTCTATTCAAAAGAGGCGTCAAAATCATATATGCTATGATTGAATCTAAAGTATTGCCATTCTATCAAGACTCTTGCAAATTTAAGAAATCTGCTAAGTGGATTGAAGTTTCTAAAAAGAAGAAGTGATATAGAATTAACGAAGCTAACGTGGAGTTTCTATTTTGCATTTAGCATCACTGCTGCGCTCGTTCCGCTGTTCAAATAGAATATTTTGCAGAGTTTAGTTTTTCAAGAAGTTTTTATCGCTAACTCGCTAGGCAGCAGTGACGCTTATATCAGAATTTTTTAGATTAGCCCTTTCTCTTTCAGCTGCGTCTTCTTCACTTCACGCCTATACTTTCCGTAGTGGTCCTCTGGAGAATACTTCGCTGGAATGGTCGGCAAGACAGCACCGCCGCATGAAGGGCACTTGTCTTTAATCGTGTATCTCTTGCAGTCCTGGCATCTAAGAATATGACTTGTCATCTTTACGCATCAGCCTTCTTGGCCTGCTTCTTTTCTAGTCTCTGGAACGAGAATTCACAATCCAGCTTCTTCGCCTCTTTCTCGATGAATTCAGAAGCATTTGCCATGGTCTTCTCAGCATCCTTGAAGTTGCTGTCCTTTATGTCCATAGAGTAGCTGCCGCCGCCCTTGTACCTTAGCTTCATCGTGTCGCTTGTCTTAGCAGCACCGGCAAGTATCTTCTTTATGACATCAAGACCGTTCGGAGCATAGCTCTTGAGCTTAATCTCTCCTTCAATCATCACTTCAGGCGGCTTTATCCTCTGCCTTATCGTCTCTGCAAGAAGGTCATAGATGTTCTTTTGCAGGTTGAACCCTCTAAGAGTAGTCTCATCAGTTATGAATTCCTCAAAAACATCATGCAAAGTCCCATATATCTCTGGCAGCTTCTTTTGCATATCCTCATACAGAGCGACCTTGTCTATCTTGAGCTTATCAGCGACGAACTCGACTATCTTCTGTGCCTTCTGCTCTTTCTTTATCTGTTCAGCTTTCTCTCTCTTCTGGCCCTCGCTGACCCTCCTTAGAGAAAGATCGATGTGGCCTCTCTCGCGATTTATCTGCAATACCTTGCAGACAATCTTCTTGCCCATCTTGACATAATCATGGATGTTCCTGATTCTTCCAGGAGCAATCTCAGAAATATGAATCATACCCTGCTTGTTATCATAATCGTCTATAGTTACGAAAACAGAATGAGGATATATCTTAGTTACAGTACAGAGTACAAGCTCAGTCTCATCAGGCAATTCCTTCTTTGGAAGCGCCATTCTTATTCGAGAACCTCGAGAATCCTCGCCTTGACCTTGGCTTTTCCGCCTGTTGCTTCAGCCAAAGGCTTGTCGCATACCAGGCACTTGACCGTCGAGGATGTCTTGCCGAACATTATCTGCTCGTTCTTGCACTTTGGACAGCGGATTTTTATGAACTTGCTTGTCGGTTCGCGGAAAACTTTCTTCATTTTTGCACCTTTATACGAACTCTACTCTTTTGGTCCTGAATCCCTTCCTCTGGACCCAGATCTTCTTGCATTCCTTGCACTCATACCTCAGGTCAGTCTTCTTGCTGGACTTCTTTCCTGTCATCTTCCAGCTTCCAATCGGAGGCTTTGACCCTCTTCTTCCGAGGTTACCAAATCCTTTTCCGAATCCCCATCTGCTCTTTGCGTACTTGCCCATAGGCCTTGCTGAGCCGGGAGTCCTTTTTTTTGAAGTGCTGACTTTCTGTTCAGTATGCTTCTTGCACTTAGGACAATATCTCTTGACTGATTTTGGGATCTTCATTTGAAACACTCCTTCTTTTCAGTTGGTGAATTCAGCCTGGTTCTTTTCAACCAAGACACGGACCAACTCATTGGGCAGCTCAACAAGCGAGCCTTCCTCAAACGGGCCGTATATCTGCAGGTCCGGGCCGACTATCTCACCGACAGAGGCCAAAAGACGTACCTTGCGTATACTTGCTCCGGAATCTGAAAAATTGGGGCTTATTTTTAAGTCTTTTGGTTCGGTTTCAAATGATTTTTGGACGTCAATAGCGGGTTTTAGCTCATTTATGCCGCTTGGCTCTGCACATACCACTTCCTGCCTCATGCAGAAAGCAGGAACCTTGCCTGAAAGCGAGCTGACATCAGGCATTTCCCCACAGGCCAGCTTGACCAATATGGTGTTCCTGAAATCGCAGAGTATGCTGCTCATATAATCAAAAAGAAGCTTCTCAGAAGTAAGCATGTTGGATGTGTTAACAACTGTCGCACCTGTACGCGCCTTGGTAAGAGCTGTGTTCAGTATCTTACGCTCACGCCTATCATATATGTCCTTCAATATCTTCTTTATATTATCAAGCTCAAGGCGGGTCTTGTCCTTGTCGCTCGGAGTGAAAAGCGAAGTCTGACCATCATCAGGGACAGCGCTTTCTCTCTTGTTCTTAATATATCCTATAACATCGTCGAAGAATGAATCCTCAAGCTTCTGGATATCCTCCCTGTTCTTCTCTATCCTAAGAAGCTCAAACAAGGTCTCGTAAGTGATGACCACATCTTTTTCACTCATCTATTACTTACCCCCAAAGCATTGGAAAAAACCTGTGTTTTTATAGTTTCCTCTTGTATATTAAGGCACCGAACAAATTCTTTATAAATAATGCAGAAAAAACAATATCCCATGACGCACATAGAGTTTTCGGATATAAAGTTTTCCGCCGAGAAAAACAATGTAAGGATAGACTTCCTGAAAATATTCTCTTCTCAGCTAGACCTTGCTATGCTTGAAAGGATAGGAAAATTCAAAGTCAAGGATGGCGGCATAGATTTTGAGACGGCAAGCAAGGACGCTGTCATGAAGAAGCTCATGCCTGCGCTTGACAACGCATTTAGGGGGCTTAGAAGCAAGCTCACTGGCAGGAAAACAGTCTATGTACATAGAAATTCAGGCATACCCTTGATAGGTACACTATACTTTGGCATAGTCGACAGGGGAACTAACATACTGGAACTCAAGCCGATAACAGGATGCAACATAAGCTGCCTATTCTGTTCAGTAGGAGAGGCAAAAGAATCCAAGACAGTCGACTTTGTAGTTGAAGATGAGTATCTTATAGAAGAGACAAGAAGGATTGTTACGTTCAAGCAGCAGGATAAAGAGACAAAAATAGACCTATTCATCAATACGCACGGAGAGCCTCTGCTTTATTCAAGCATAGCGCGGCTTGTGAAAGGGCTACGTGAAATACCTCAAGTCAATACTATTTCTATAATAACAAATGGAACGCTTCTGACAAAGAAACTAGCTGACGAACTGGTAGACGCTGGCCTAAGTCAGGTAAACATCTCAATAAACGCAATCGACCCACAGAAAGCGAAACAGCTGGCAGGCTACGAAGGGTATTCTATAAAAGATGTGCTTGAATCCGCAAGACACATATCAAAGAAGATAAAGACAGTCATCGCACCAGTCTGGATAAAAGGCACCAATGATGAGGAAATCCCAAATATAATAGCATTCGCCAAAGAGATAGGAGCAGAGATAGGCATACAGAACTATATGGTGCACAAGCTCGGTATGAAGATGGCCAAGCAGACAGACTGGGAAGAGTTCTATTCACGATTAGAAGACTGGGAAAAGCAGACAGGAGCAGACCTCAAGTTCAAAGGGCATCATATCTTTAAAACAAAGACCCTGCCTGAACCTTTCAGGAAAGGAGAGATTGTAAGGGCACAGGTAATATCTGTCGGCAGGATGAACAACGAGACCCTTGCAGCAGCAAAAGGACGAGTGATATCAGTCCTCAACTGCAATAAAGAGAAAGGAGAAGTCAAGATACGCATACTCAAAGATAAGGATAATGTGTTTGTGGCGGAAGAAGCATAAGTAAAACAAGCACCGCTACTGCCCTAGCGAGCTAGCAGTTTCTTATTCTGATGAATGGTGTACTCAGACATCTATTCGAATCAATTGTCGGAGCGAGCTGGGTGGCGGTGCTCGTGCTGCTGAGCGTAGCGAATGCAGTACTTTGCGTATCAAATGAGCGTAACCATTTGGAAGAAATAGAAGAAAAAACAAAAAAGAAAAAATTAGAGGATTAAATCCTCTGTTTATTCAGTCTTCGAGACAGGAGTTACTGTGAACTCTGTTGCAGAGGTTCCAGTAACCTTGACTTCGGACCCTACAAGCTGACCAGCTTCCTGGTAAGTCTTGAAGTCAGCAAGGACTCTTGTTGCCCTTGTCGTGTCCTCAGCTTCCCATCCTGCGACGACGATGGCGACCTTGTCTCCACTCTCGTAGAGCTTGATCAATCCTTCGCCTTCAGCAAGGCCTGAAGCTTCTCCGCATGCTGGATATGTCAATCCCATAACTTCTGCAGTTACTGAATTGATGCATGATCCGCCTACTGAGATGAGGCTGACTGCTGTTGGGTCTGAAACCTGGCTGGCAAGTACTGCTGACCCGATCTCGATCCTCTGAGGCTTCTCCACTGTTATGGTGCCTGCTCCGCCTTCCATTGTGACAGTCTTGTCGAATGTCACGAAGACCTGAGGCAGTACCTGAGCAAGTGGATACTTTATCTCAATGCTGTCTGGATCGTTGTCCTCGTCCTGCTCTGTTACGAGCACGCCGTACTTAGTCATTCCTGTTGAGATTTCGTCGTTGTCCTGAGGTGTGAACAGATCAAGTGTTGCATCCTGTAAGGCGCTCAAATCGAGTGTGCCTGCAGAATTTGACACGTTGATAGTTATCACTTCATTTGCCAGACTCTCGTCGAAGTTCTCCGCAAGTGTTGTCAACGTCAGCTGGGCTGGCGATGTAACTGCACCTCTGCGTGCAATTGTAGGTGCTATTCCCAAGTCGAGGATTGCTCCGCCCTTGGCAACAACCTGTGCTTCAACAGCTGCTGTCGCTCCGTTCGAGTCGTTCAAGTCAACAACCAACTTCACCTGGTTGACAGAGTCGTTCATAATTGAAACACCGAAGGTATAACCTCCAACGTTCAAGTCACCATCGCAGTTTCCTGCTGTGCCTAGGTTGCATGCTGAAGTGTACTGCACGTTCAGTGTGCTTCCTGTGCCGACATCAGTTAGCTGTACGAGCTCGTTCGCTGTGTCAAGTGAGTCAAGTCTCAAAATCCTTGATACGCCAGTGTCCTGCAGGCCATTGTGGCTTACGAGGAAATAGTCATTCTTGACTATTAAATACTGGTTTGCGTCTGTATCGTTGAAGCTCATGCCGAATACGAATGAATCGTCTTCGTCACCATAGTACAGTCCTGTTGCGTTTCCGTAGAACAACCTGACGTTGCTGTACTCGACACCCTGTGTGTTCGTGAAGCTGAGCCTGTATTCGTCATCGCCGCTTGGCTTGACATCTATCATGGCGAATCCTGGGTCAGAAAGTCCTTCGTACTTTATGTCCCAATTGTCCGCGAGCATTGCTTCAGGCTCGTCGATTTTCTCTCTCAAGCCCTGGCCTGGTGCTGCGAATGGCTCATTTCCACCGACACCGTCTGTCGTGAGGATGTACGCTATCTTGCTGATCTTCAATGAATTCGACGTGTTTGTGAAGACCATTGATAGGTCAGCGTCCTCTATGTTCTCCTCGTTGACTTCGACATTTCCGTCAAAGGTTGCTGAGGTGCCTGTGGAGTCTGAGAACTTTATCTTGAATGCTCCAAGATAGAATTCCAGGATATCTCCGCCTGCAGTCTCTCCTGCTTCGTTAGGCAAGACTTCCCTTATGCCGATTGTCGTTCCGTCGTTGAGGATCTCTGTTGACCCTTCTGTCATCTCCTTTGTCACTTCGCCGTTGACCTTGAGCTTTACCTTGGCATCGCCGTTGGCTCCAGCCCAGTCTGATATGATCAGTGCTGTGACTTCATACTCCTTGCCTTTCAAGGTGTATGTCTTGGTCTCGCCTTCCTCGATTGTGTCGTGGATAGCGCCGCCCATCAGAGACAATTCGAGTGTGCCGTCAAATGTGGCGTCAACAACTGCGAAGTCCTCGCCCAATATGTGGAGTGTCTCGTCTTCGAGATCATCGAGGTTGTCTTCATCGTCTAGGTCTGACTCAAAGCCTTCTACGAACTCAAGCTCGTATTTGAAGACTTCTTCACCATCGTCGAACTTCAAGAAGTCGCCGACATTGTCATCGTCGTCTTCTGTGTAGAGCACCTGAGCAGCTCCTGTTACGGCTGCAGGCGTGTCCCACTTGAATCTCAAGTACTGGTTCACGTCGGTTGTGCCCTTGTCGTTCGAGACTGTGAAAGTCTTGAGCGCTTCGGCATCTGCATTGTCGAGTGTCTCAGTTACGTCGCCGAGCCATTCGCCAACTTCAAGAGCGTCGCCTGACCTCTGTATCTTCACTGAGTCACCACTGAGGGAGACTCCAGCGTCGCCAGAGACCTTGACTATCTCCTTTACTGTCGAGCTGTACTGCAGGCTCATTGCGATGTCTGTGACACCGATGATATCCGCAGGAGCTGCGTCGTCACCAACGACCATCAAGCCATTGAACATTCCGTCCTTAACAAAAGGGACTGGATATTCGCTCAAGTCGTATGGGTTTGCTGTTGCACCGAGTAGTGTGGCTCCCAACATAGAAACGCCTACACCCATGGCAACAACCTTCTTAACTGCTTTCTTTATATTCATTACCTAAACACCTCCAGTGTTTACGTATATGCTATCCGAGCTGTTAGGTTGTCCGTATGCAAAGAAGGTATTTCGCCCCTTTACACGTTGTGGTATTGGACAGTCGTTTTTGTCGTTCTTGTCATCGCTTAAGACGTAGTCTTTGTGTTTGTTAGTCGAAACTAATTGAGATGACCGGTTACAAATCTGCATTATAAAGGTTTCGCAATGCCTTCCAGAGCAAAAACCGTAATAATTACTTTAGCCTCTTTAATGCTATTTTAAGATATTTATAGACTTTCACTATTGTCCAATAAACAATTGATTTTTATCAGAAAATCCGAAATCATTTCCGTTAGTTCCTCGCTTTAAAATGGCTAAAAATTCATTAGATTTGCACCACAGGCACTTGTTTATAAATAAATCCTGATTTTGTGCTATTCCTGTTGCATATATAATATAATAGTCAACCGGTAATTGGTTTATAAATGGGGTTTTTCCGATGGTACTGGTTACTGCCAATGCCGCACCAATGCTGCGCTCGTGTTGATTATTTTTTTGGTTCTGGTTTGCCAGCTGCAATGATTTTTTTAGAGAGCGTCTAGAACTCGCCAGGTGGCAGGGGTATTAATGGCTTTAATTGACCAGCATAACATTTAAATAGAGGCCGTAAATCCAACGAATCATTGTTTTTTTTGGAGGTTTTAAAATGGATGCTTCAAGACCATTAGACGCATTAAATGTTTCTAGGAACAAGCGAGTCATAGTTGAGCTGAAGAACGGCACACAAGTCATAGGCACGCTCAAGGCATTCGACATACACATAAATGTCGTGCTCGAAGACGCTGAAGAGAGAAAGGATGGAGAGATCAAGAGAAAGCTCGGTATGGTATTCCTCAGGGGAGATACTATAATACTGCTCTCGCCAGCACAATAATCCGGCAAAAGCAACAAAAGGGTTTTCTAGATGACAAAAGGAACATCATCATTCGGAAAAAGGTCAGGCAAGAAGACACATGTCTACTGCAGGAGATGCGGAAGGCACACCTACCACAAGAGAAAGAAGAAGTGCGCAAGCTGTGGATACGGTGTATCGACAAAGAAACGCAGCTATTCCTGGCAGACAAAGAGGGCCGGCAAGAAGAGGAAATAATCCTGTTCAACTGCAAATATTTTTTTTTAAAATCTTTTTGAGGGGGAAGGCATGGTAACTCTAAGTCTATGTTTAGTAGCTAAAGAAGGAGGAGTATCCCTGAATAGTTCTGTGTCCAGCGTGAAGGACATCGTTGATGAGATAGTTATAGTCTGCGGAAGCTCGGATGAGGACGCAGCGCAGAGCGCAAGGACACTGACTGAAAATGTCTTTCTGCATGACAGCAAGGACCAGGATTTCCTCAAGAATCTCGCTCTAAGCAAAGCGTCATCCAACTGGGTTTTCTTCATGGAGCAGGGTGAGGCTCTCGATACTCAAGCCAAGGCAGAACTTCTCAAGCTTGTAAACGACAGGGAGAACTGTCTCAAATCAATCTGCGGATTCAAGGTCCAGATAGAAAAATCTGCAGGCAAGAATCAGGATGAAATCAGGATATTCAAGAATCACCCCAAGATTAAATTCACGGCAAGCTCTGTCGAGAAATCTATTGTCCAGAACAAGGGAGAGTTGATCCCATCATCAATCCAAATCAAATCTTCTAAAGCAGATGCATCTGCAGATAACACATCAGATGATGCTTGGAAGAAACTTGAGAAAGAGCCGGAGAACCCTGCGCAGAACAAGCAGATAGCAGACATGTTCTTCTCAGGCGGAAAGGCGGAACTTGCGCTGAAATACTATCTGAGGACACTCAAGTTCAACCCAAACTATCCGGGCATCTTCGCTGACATCGGCAAGACATTCATAGAGCTCTCAAGATACAAGGAAGCGATAAAGTTCCTGAACGCCGCGATAATGAAGAACAAGCACGATGTCGCGTCGATGAACAACCTGGCTTTCATATACCTGAACCTCGGAAAGAATGATGTCGCGAAGAAACTTCTTGACGAGGCGCTTTCAAAAGACCCGAAGAATAAACTGGTACTAAAGAACTACGAACTTCTTAAGAAAAAGATAGGAAAATAAATTCTATAATTAGCACCGCCATAGCCCTTGCGAGCTAGCCAGATTTTATATCAGATTAATGGTGTACTCAGAGAAATAATCTGATCTTCAGTCAGAGCGAGCGGCTGTGGCGGTGCGAAAGTTCATTGTTACCGCAATGCCGCGCTCGCACTGTTTCTAAAACCTATATTGTTTGCCCAACTGCATCATATTCAGAATATATAATTGACGCTCGCTAGGCGGCATTGCTCTTATGAGAATTATGTAAAAAATAAAAAATTTATTCTGTTATAAGAACTGCATTGACAGTACCTTCCTGGCCGGGCCTTGATGTGACTCTTGCCCTTCCCTTATCAGTATCTATTACGCTGCCTCTTGTGATTATGTTTCGCCTGACAAAATAGCGGTTAGCAGGATTTCCGACTACGTTCGTTATCTTTGCCATGACACACTTCTTTGTCTTCGGGTTGAGGACATTCGCCTTGTTCGCCATCAAAAGCCTTGTCTTTATCCCGCCGGTCATCTTTGCCTTGTTGCTCTTGCTTTCACCGAGCTTAGTCAAAGTAGGATTGCTTCCAAGCTCATGGAGCTTCTTCTTCCTACAATGCTTGTATTTTGAGCCGCTTGGGCTCTGTCTTGCCTTGCGTTGTGATATTGCCATTTTGAATCAATCCTCTTGGAGAAACGACCCCTTTATAATGGTTTTGGTCGAGTGGAGTTATTGGGATTGAGCATTGCGCGAAATCCCATAATACTAACCTGTTTTATCACATTTTTTAATAAAAAATGTGGGGGAAGGGGTTTGAACCCTCGTAGGCACTAAGCCACAGGGTGTCTTAAAGTCACAGCGTGAAGCTCATCACACCCTATCTTCTTTCCTAAGCCCTGCCCGTCTAGTCCACGTTTTTCACGTGATTGACCACTCCGGCACCCCCACAAAGTTTAACAAAGTGCTCAAAGCTGCGGCTTTGGCACCCCAAAATCGCCAAAGCGATTTTGATGGCTTTGATGCAAATCGTGCGGTTTCTCTGCGCTCAGCCACACTGCTTGACCAATAGCTAAGTCGGGTGCGATTACCTCGAGAATGGTATTATAAAAAGGTTATGGAACAACTGAAGAAAAAAGAATAAAATATTAAATTAAAATAATTACAGAGAAGCCTCTGCTGCTTCTTGTGGCAACGCAGGACATTCGACCAGCAATGCTTCTGTCTTGCCTGGAACCTGGACGCTTATCCTGTTTATTCCTGGTATGTTCGCGTACCTCTCTGCATCGAATCCTATCTTCTTGCATTCAGTCCACTCGCCTGGCTTGACAAGCTCTGTATTACAGCCCGGGTCAGTGTCGACAATGCCTCTTATGATGAAGTAGGTATTGTATCCCTTCATGACTCCTCTTGGGCTTATCTTCACGTCCTCACCGAGTATGTTGTTGATTCTGAGCTTTATGTAGAGCAGCTGGCTGTCATCATCGAATTCGCATCTTATGTTCGAGAACAATTCAGGTTTTATCGTCGTGTCTATGTTGCTCTCTATCTTTGGAAGGTCTTCTTTTGGAACGACCGCAGGTCCTGCTTCCTGAGCTTCTGCTGGAGCTTCTTCATCAGCTGCGTCTTCTGTCTCTGGAGCAGTCACGTATTGCTCCTCAGTCTCTTCAGCAGGAGCCTCTTCTTCAGGGACTTCTACTGCTGCTTCAGGAGCAGCGTATTTGAACCTTATCAGGAGAAGCACTCCTAGAATCACTATGAACGCAATTATCCAAGCAATCACTTTTGTCTTGCTTTTCCTCTTCGTATTTCTTTTCTTAGGTTTCATTTCAGCCTCCTCCTCATTAGAATAATCCTCTAAAAATTCACCTTCATCTTTTTTATTATTGGCCATTTTATGGGACCCCCGTTATTATGATGTTGTGTGTTTTTCTATTTTGCAGTAGCTATTCTGGAATCGTTTACGGGGCGGTATAAATAGTTTTCTCAAGCATTTTCGTTACTCTTTGGTGAGAAAGAACGAAAATTTTATATACTTCTGCTTTTTTTGAAAAACTGAAAATGGATATAGAAGACAGGATAAACAAAAATCATCAAAAGGTCGCGCAGGTGTTCATAGAAGACCTGCTGAAAGACAAGATAATCCCTGATGCATATTCCGAGGGAGTATATTACCTTAAAGATGAAGCCGCTCCAAGAATAACAGAGCGACTCGAGAAAGACGGTGTGGCATTAGGCACATCATCTTATGATTTCAGCACGACTTTATACAAATCAATAAACAAGATGCCTCTTAAACAAGTAGGATATGGCCTGCTTAACGTGAAACTCCCTTCTGAAATAGTGAAAGAACTTACTCCGTGGGAAGCGCTCTACGCATACGCTGGGATCTGGTCGAAGAAATCAACAGATTACGCCCCACATAAATTCAACAGGATGAAACTCCAGACACAGACGTTATACCAGATAGCGCGTGATATTATAATTGTGGGAATTGATAGGATAAAATATATCCATAATAGAGAGGCGAGCAAAGGCAACTATAAAAATAAGATAGAATACGTACCCCACGAGCAGGAGATACTTGAGCGCATGCATGAACCAAGAATAACCTGCGCAAATAAGCTGCCAAAATATTCAGGACAGCTGTCGTTGTTCTAAATACCCTGAATCGATCAGCAAAAACTTTTAAAACAGGATAATAATTGTCCTTTCTATGAATAAATTCAGCAGGATATACTTGATTCTATACAAAAAGTACTGTTCTCAAGGCTGGTGGCCGCTGACGCCTGACGGAGAGACAAGGACAAGACACCATTCCGGCAGGCCGAAAAATGAACAGCATAGGTTCGAGATAATGCTCGGCGCAATACTCACACAGAACACTGCGTGGACAAATGTCGAAAAAGCCCTTGAGCAGCTGCATAAGAACAAGAAAGTGCATTATGAAAATATACTCAAGACAAAAAAAGAAAAGCTTGCACAGCTCATCCGTAGTGCGGGCTATTACAACCAGAAAGCAGAACGATTGCTGACAATAGCTAAATTCGTGAAGCAGCACACAATGAAAGAGCTGATGAGAAAAGATGCTCTGCAGCTGCGTGAACTTCTTCTCTTTGTCAACGGAATAGGACCAGAGACAGCAGACTCGATAGTGCTTTACGCATTCGAGAAGCCAAGCTTTGTAATAGATACTTATACTAAACGAATAATGTCTAGAGTCGGATTATGCAAGCAGGATGTTGATTATCACGAACTGCAGAAGATGTTTGTTGACAACATAAAAAAAGATGTTGCGACTTACAAAGAATACCATGCGCTTCTTGTAGAACTGGCAAAGCAGCACTGCAGGACGAAACCGGATTGTGAGGGGTGTCCTGTTTCTAATTTGTGTGAGAAGAGAGTCTGAAATTTTCATTCATCCGATGCCATGCTCGCATCGATTCTTTCACGGTCATCAGTCGCCCAGCTGCATCATATTCTGATGTTCAATCTTATGCTCGCTAGATGGCATCGGGTGTTATTTTAAGGGGAGATTCCCAGCAACATTTAAAAACACCAATATTTAAATAGTCTATAGTGTTAAGAACGGTTGTTTAAGGTGCTTAAACAACGTAGATGTGAGGCATAACCTTGCTATCAACAGTAGTCATTGGCATATTGGTAATAATAGCAGCAGTTCTAGTCCTTAAACTCATAGGAAAAGTAGTTTCCATGATATTCACATTTGTAGGCATAGCCGCAGTAGTGTGGCTTGTCATAATCGGTCTGCAGTACCTTGATGAGAAGAACATCAGGGACAAGATGTCAAGCTCAAACAGCCTGTTCGTCCTTGAAGATGAAGGAAGCATGATAACCGGATTTGCGACAAAGGAAGGACTGCCTGAGCCAGACCTTGTGGAAGTCCAAGAAGAGGTCAACGACCCAAGTTCAGAACTCTACGATTCATACTACAAGGTATTCATAGTCAAAAAAGAAGCGCTGCCTGAGAAAATATCCTTGCTTATCGACGAAGTCGAGCCAGAAGAGCAGACAGGCCTATTCAGGAACTATGTCGATAACAACATACTTGAAGGAGACTATGCGGATAACCTGATAACAGCAGAGAAAGAAGGGGACATCGAGGTCCACAAGGAATCAATAGCATTCAGGCACGGATTCAAAGAGATGCTAAAGAGCTAGAAGACAGGTATAAAATGAAAAAAGAAAAGAGGTGGATATTAGCAGCGCTGCTTCTAACAGCAATATCCCTCCTATCAATCTCTATCTTATCCTATCCTGCATCAGCCAAGACGCAGGTATTCAGCGACCAGCTACTTTCAGGGGAGAGTATAGACGTAGATGATTTCACGTTCATAATAACCATGAACAAGTACGCCAACGCAGTATTCGTGAGCGGTGGAGGCCTTTACCAGACCGTGCCTATTGAGACATGCCAGAATATGGATCATTTCGAGGTCTGCTTCGACAATACGACTTACAACGAGGAAGATAACGAACTTTACATCCTATTCAGGATGTACCGCTACCAGCCAGATGTCTCGATAAGCAGGACAATAAACACTTCTGAGATGTTCGTAGGAAAGGAAGCCAAGGTCACGCTAAAGATACAGAACACCGCAGACACGGCATCGCAGATAGAGATGAACGACGACTATCCAGCGAGCGTACAGATATATGACATGGAAGGCGGATGCTCAATACACGAGAACCAAGTGTACTGGAAAGGGCATCTTGATGAAGGCAAGAGCAAGGAATGCACATTCATAATCAAAGGCACAAAAGAGCTGCACCAGTCATTCGTCGCGCAACTAAAATACTGGGACGGGTTCAAATGGGTCGAGAAATTCTCAACAACGATGACTCTTGACATAAACCCTGTCGTAGAGATATACTCGAGGATAGTAAGGGAAGACTATGAAGTGGACGGCACCACGCTCGACATGGAAGATGAGAACCCGGGAATATATGCAGGAGAGGTATTTAGGCTTATAGTCAACATAACCAACGAATACGATGACGACATAAAGGTCGATAAGCTCGAGATAAACCTGCCTCCTTACCTTGAATACCAGACAATAGGCAGCTTAAGGTTCAATTTCCTCACTGGAGGCAATCGCTCAGGCGCGGTATGGAGTTCAAGCAGCATAACCAAGGTAAGCCCTCAAAAACTCACCTGGTCATACAGGCTCGACAACAAGACATCAAAACTGTTCATACTGAAGATACTCGCAAAAGAGACCGGCCGACAGAACATCATAATCAACACAAAATACAACTATGACAACATGGCCTTCTCTGATACTACCCAAGAGACATTTGACGTCGCAGACCCAAGCATAGGGATAAGGATGACTGTGACAGACAAGAGCAGACGCTTCTCTGCGCCTGAAAGGCTTGATGATGAAGAAGATACGATAGACCTTGAATCGCTGCATCCTTACGACATCACGATATACGCTCAGAATCTCAACAAGTACTCAATACTAAAGAACGTCAACATCAAGATAATAACAGACATAGCTGGCTTTAGCCCAGTATACTATCCGCAGATAGATGAAGAAGGACAGAAGATACCGTATAGGCTTGTCCTCATACCTCCTTATTTGACTGGTTCAAAAGAATTCCCTATAAATGTCTCATTCACATACTTAAGCGAGTTCGGCGAGACGTTTGAAAACAGCACAGAGTTCAAGATAAATGTCCAGGAACAGAAAGAGCTGACGATAAACGTCGACTCGTCAGAAGGCGAGACGCTTGAGGGTGGAGAAGAGACAGAGATGGTTGTCTCTATAACCAACGACAGGCTGATTGACATAAAAGATGTAGATGTAAAAGATATAATACCTGAAGAGATACATGTAGAAGGATTGCATGCACGACGATTAAAACTCAACAAGGAATCAGACACTGACCTGTATAAGTACAGGATAAAGATGCCGATAGTGCACAAGAACAAGCACTACAACATAACTACGCATGTAAGTTTCTTCGACCCTGACTCAAGGACACAAGTCAATTTCTCAAAAGTGACTGAGCTCCTCATCGAGCCGCTCAAGCCAGACGTCTCTATAGACGTCACATATGACAAGCCAGATGATATATACCCTGGAACATTGATACCTGTCGAATATGTAGTCACGAATGACGAGGAAAAAGAAAGGGCAAGAGAGCTGACTGTGCACTTCCCATTATCAGAAGATTTTGACCTGATAGGACCGATGACTTTCTTCATAGACAAGCTTGACCCTGCAGAATCAGTAACTATAACTAACCTTGTGAAGATAAGGCCTAAACTCGTCAAGGACGCCATGAGCCTCAACATAACAAGAGTGGAGTACAAGGATGACTACGGCAACCTATTCGATGAGAACAGCTCAGAGGAAAGCATCGATGTCGAGGATGCCAACATAAACGGTCCTGCGATATTCCTCAATACACAAGTCCCTTCCGCAGTGAACAAGTCAGCAGATGCAGAGGTAAAGATAATTGTTGAAAATAAAGGAAACTCTCCAGCAGATTTGACTGTCACACAGGGTGACCGTGCCTGGAACATAAGCGTCGACAAGATGTCAAGTTCGACCATATCCTACAATCTCAGATACGAACAGGTCGGCAATTACACGATACCTGAGACTTACGCACGCTTCAGCATGCAGGGCATGGACGCATACACAATAGGCAAGGGCGCAGAGTTGAAAGTGATGTTGCTAGAGGGACCTGCTGCTGCGATAGAAGAAGCTACGCAGGAAGCAGAGGCAAAAGAGACAGAAGAGCCTGAGAAGGAAGAGATGTCATTTGAGGAATACTTCGCATCAATCAAAGGAACAGACCAGGCGCAGATGAAGAAACTCTTGATGATACTCATAATAGCTGGCGTCGTAGCAGGTGTCATACTCATATATATCAGTTCAAGGAAAAGCAAGCCAGGAACTTCCATGTTCATGGAGCAAGAGAAGAAGTAAATAAGTGAAGGTGTCAATATGGGACTTTTAGACAAGGCAAAATTCTGGAAAAAACCAGAAGAGGAGAATCTCGATTTCAGCGACTTGGGAGACTTCGGCCTCGGCACCAAGACAGATGAACCAAAACATGATACTATGGGCGGTTTCGGAGACATCGGAGACATGGGAGACCTAGGCACAATGCCTTCCCTTGACGAGCCTATGAGGTCTCCAGCGCCAGCATCACCTTCTTTGCAGACTGAAGAAGTCAGGCCTACGCAGGCGTCAAGCCAGATGCGCGACCAACTCGGCATAAGGCCGCAGCAGCCTGCGCAGCAACAAACATTCCAGGCTGCGCCAGCACCTCAGCAACAGCAGCAGTTTCAGTCTCAGCAACAATACGCTCCAATATTCCCACAGCGCCAGCAGGTATCAGACATCGGCGAGTTCGCCAAGGACATAGAGATAATACACGCAAAGCTGGACTCGATAAAATCTTCGCTTGACTCAATAAACCAGAGGCTCGCGACTCTCGAGAGGATAGCTTCAGGAGACAACACAAGAACAAGGTATCAATGGTAAAATGACTTCTCCGCATCAGTACAGGATTATGAAATTCATAAGGAACAACCTAGCCTTGGCGCTGATATCAGTAAGCATAATCATAGTCGAGAGGATAGTCAAGTTCTACATAACACAGAACCTCAGGAACGGCGAATCAGTGTCTGTTTTTGGAAACTTCTTCATGATAACGCGTTCAGAGAACTTAGGAGCTGGTTTTGGCATAATGCAAGGACAGAACTGGCTTTTCATAATAGCTGCGCTTGCAGTACTGTCACTCATAGTATACTTCTACAACCAGATAATATATGACACTCTTCTGGTCATCTCATCTTCATTCATACTTGCAGGAACAGTCGGCAACATGATGGACAGGATTTTCTTCGGACATGTGATAGACTTCATAGACATAGCATTCTGGCCCACATTCAACTTCTCTGACATGTCACTTGTCATCGGAGCTGTGCTCCTGATAATCTACATGCATTTCTGGCACAACGAAGAACCCCGAGAGATAAAGTACATGCCGTATTAAGTTTTAACAGCACTGCCACCGTACTAGCGAGCTGGCCAATAGTTTATCTGATCAACTGTGTACTCTGAGAAATATACTAATTTATTATCGAAGCGAGCTGCGTGGCAGTGCTATAGCTGCAAATTGTTGTACTGTTATTAGAGAAATACTGCTTAGAAAGCTGCGAATTCGTCCAGGTTCTTAAGATAGCCTTTCTGCTTCAGGTACTCTACCTGGTTCCTCCTGTACTTGAGGATGACATCGCCTTTTTCGTCGCCTGTGAACTCCCATGGCTCGACAATCACCAAGTCACCTTCCCTGACCCAAAGCTTCTTCTTCAGCCTTCCAGGGATGCGGCAGTTCCTTGTCTTGCCGTCCATGCAGCGCACAATCATCCTGCTGCCTCCTACCCTCTGCTCAACTATGCCGAAAATCTCCTTTCCCTTGGGAACAGGAGTCCTCATAAGCGCTTCCATCTCTTCCTGAGGAGAGAGCGGTGGATGTTGCGGACGACGTTCTGGACTCATGTCCTGAATTAATCGGTGTCCGTTTATAAAGATTGTGGTGAACATGAAAAAAGCGTCTTCAAAAAACTTAAATACGTACAAAATCTCCGGCGGACTATGGAACTTGACTTGCCAGCAAGACGGATGTTCACAGGCCCTGCAACAATCTGGAAACGTGCGTTATCATTCATGTTTGACATCTTCATAATCGATTTCTTCATGCTAACTTACTTCAGGGACCTGATACTCTCTCTGGTCGGTCAACAGGAGGATGCATTTTCAATCTACAGGATGCTAGAGGGAAACACTGCACAGCTTGAGATTCTTACGACAATATTCCTGCTTTTCGCAACACTGGCACTTGCGTATTTTGTATTATCCCAGTACATGATCGGACAGACAGCAGGGCAGATGCTCTTTAACATAAAAGTTGTAAGTGATATGGAAGAAAATCCTGGATTGTGGAAATGCCTGCTGCGCAACATATTCATAATCCCATCAGTGCCATTCATATTCCTCTGGGTCATCGACCCATTATACCTTGTTTTCGCACGCAACGGGCAAAGGCTCACAGAATGGATTTCAGGAACAAAAGTCGTTGAACAATTCTACATGTGAAGGTGAAAGAAAAATGAAAAAAGAACAGGCAAACCAGCCAACAAATGCGGGAAGATGGGTCGCAGTCATCATAATACTCATTGTGCTTTCAATGATAAGCTTCATCGCTTCATTCATAATAGGTATATTCCTCTCTGTCTCAGACACAGAACAACCTACCGGAAACGTCGCGCACATAAAGATAGCTGGTCCGATACTCTCTGAAGGAGGGGACGGCATGCTCTCAGGGTCTGTCGCTGAAAGTACAGAGATAGTCAAGCTGATAGAGAAAGCCAACAAGAACGAAGAAGTCAAGGCCATACTTCTTGAGATAAACTCTCCTGGTGGAACTGCTGTTGCAAGCTATGAGCTCGCGGATGCTGTATCCAAGTCAAACAAGACGACAGTAGCATGGATACGCGAAGCAGGAGCGAGCGGAGCATACTGGGTCGCAAGCTCATCAGACTACATAGTTGCGAACCCATTGTCGATAACAGGAAGCATAGGAGTCATAGCATCATACATTGAGATATCAGGCACGCTCACAAGATACAACGCAAGTTACCAGAGACTGGTCGCAGGCAAATACAAGGATATGGCAAACCCATTGAAAAAGATGAGTCAGGATGAAGAGGAGATAATGCAGGAAAACCTTGATGAATTAAGGGATTTCTTCGTGAGAAAAGTTTCGGAGAACAGGAAACTGCCTCTTGAAGATGTAGAGAAACTTGCTGACGGAAGATTCTACCTTGGTAAACAGGCAAAAGAGAACGGCCTCGTTGACGAGCTTGGCGGAAAAGAGGAAGCAGTCAAGTGGATAGAGAAGAAGCTCAACATAACCGCAGAAATAGCTGATTATGAGAAGCCGAAGACACTCATGGATGCTCTCGCAAGCCTGTTCAGCGACCAATCTTTCCATGTCGGAGAAGGCATAGGCAAGGCGATGCTTGACGCAAAGGTCAGCAAGGGAGTCACGATAAGCACATGATGCGAGCTTACAAGTACTTTTACCTTGTCGTCGGAATATTTGTCGCGGTGCTCATAGTATCAAATACAGCAAGCACAAAGATACTCCAACTTGGACCATTCACTTTTGACGGCGGGACAATACTTTTCCCTCTTGCGTACATATTCGGCGACATACTGACAGAAGTCTACGGTTACAAGAACTCGCGCAAGGTGATATGGACAGGATTCGCTTGCCTTTTCCTTGCCACACTGACCTATTTTGTTGTAGGATTGCTGCCTGCTGCAGCAGAATGGACAGGACAAGAAGCATACCAGCAGATACTCGGCATCGTGCCGAGGATAGCAATCGCAAGCCTCATCGCATATTTCGCAGGAGAGTTCTCAAACTCATACATCCTGGCAAAGATGAAGATACTGACTAAAGGAAAACATCTCTGGACAAGGACAATCGGCTCGACGTTTGTTGGTGAGGGTGTCGATACGCTGCTTTTCGTCCTGATTGCTTTCATTGGAGTTCTGCCGACAGGACTTTTGATATCAGTCATACTTTCTAATTATGTATTCAAGGTTGCGATAGAAGTTTTATTCACGCCTGTGACATATCATGTAGTCGGATGGCTGAAGAAACATGAGAATGAGGATTATTATGATTATCATACTGATTTCAATCCGTTCTCTGTGAGAAATTAAATTATATATCTAAATTTACTACATCCTTGGCATGTTTCATGATGAACTCACGCCTTGGCTCGACTTCCTCACCCATCAGAAGAGTGAATATCCTGTCTGCCTTGACAGCGTCTTCTATCGTAATTTTCTTGAGAGTCCTTGTGCCGGGGTCCATCGTCGTCTCCCAGAGCTGGTCAGGGTTCATCTCACCAAGACCTTTGTAGCGCTGGATATTGACGCCTTCACCAAACTCACGCACGGCCGCATCTTTTTCAGCATCAGAATAGACATACTTGAATGACTTGCCTTTCGCAACCCTGTATAGAGGCGGCATAGCGATGTAAATGTATCCTTTCTCTATCAGTTCCTTTGTGTACCTGAAGAAGAATGTAAGCAGTAAAGTGGAGATGTGCGAACCATCGACATCCGCGTCTGTCATGATTATTACCTTATGATACCTTGTCTTTGTGATGTCGAACTCATCGCTTATACCGCAGCCTATCGCGGTCAGCAGAGTAGAAATCTCATTGTTCTCGAAAATCTTGTCAATCCTTGCCTTCTCGACGTTGAGAATCTTTCCTCTCAGCGGAAGAATTGCCTGGAACTCCCTGTTCCTGCCTTGCTTCGCGCTCCCCCCTGCCGAATCTCCTTCGACAACAAAAATCTCGGATTTCGCAGGATCAGATTCAGAGCAATCAGCAAGCTTGCCTGGAAGCCCTCCGCCATTGAAAACACCTTTCCTTCTCGCGAGGTCACGCGCTTTCCTTGCAGCTTCCCTTGCTTTAGCTGCCTGTATTGACTTCATGACAATCATCTTAGCGATAGCAGGATTCTCCTCTAAGAATGCTCCCAGCCCAGTGCCAACCAAGCTTTCAACAATCCCCTTAACATTCGAGTTCCCCAGCTTAGTCTTTGTCTGTCCCTCGAACTGGGGTTCTGCAATCTTCAATGCGATTACTGCAACAAGGCCTTCTCTTACGTCCTCGCTTGAAAGCTTCGCTTCCTTGTCAAGGTTGTTCGACTCAGCATACTTGTTCAGGCTCTTTGTCAATGCAGCTTTAAAACCCATAAGATGGGTTCCGCCCTCTATCGTGTTTATGTTGTTGACAAAACTGAATACTGCTTCCTGATACCCATCATTATATTGTAAAGATATCTCGAGATGAATCCCTTCTTTCTCTTTCTCAAAATAAATAGGATTATGTATTGGATTTTTGTTCTGGTTAACGAACTCAACAAAAGAGACTATGCCTCCTTCGTACTTGAAATCATGGCTCTTGCCGGTCCTTTCATCAAGTATCTGTATCCTTAATCCCCTGTTCAGGAAAGCAAGCTCTCGCATCCTTGCGGAGAGCGTCTCATAATGAAAATCATTCTGTTCCATTATGGTAAAATCAGGCCAGAACCTGACCATGGTCCCGCGCTTATCACTTGGACCAATGACCTTGAATTCACCCGGGTCGCCACAGAAGAAATCATGGCTGTATGACTTACCGTCCCTGTGGACTTCAACATAAATATGCTTAGATAGCGCATTCACTACGGATACGCCTACACCGTGGAGGCCTCCGGATACCTTGTAAGACTGCTTGTCGAACTTGCCTCCTGCGTGGAGCTTTGTCATCACTATCTGCAATGCAGGCACGTTGAACTTAGGATGATTATCAACAGGGATACCTCTTCCATCATCAAGGACAGAGACAGAATTATCCTGGTGTATAGTAACTGATATGCTCTTGCAGAATCCAGCCATGGCTTCGTCTATAGAGTTGTCAACTACCTCATAGACCATATGATGTAGCCCTGGCAGACCAGTAGAACCTATATACATGCCAGGCCTTTTCCTTACTGCATCCAATCCCCCAAGGACTGTTATAGATGATGCCTTGTAATCCTCTGCTTTTGATTCAGGCGCGTTGTCCACCATTTTTTTTAAATCCCCACTAAATCACTATGTTTTTCCGACGCTAAAAAATCATCAGAAACTGGGCTTGAAAAGCGCAAGCTACTATAAATAGTTTTCTGTTTGTAAAAGGGGTTTATAGACTTCATATCTGTGTTTAAATGCATTTTTAGGGTTTAAGAAAAAGGGCGTTTCAGGCTGTCAGGTGATGGTTTCTTAAGTGATTTTCCAAGCTATTTTACGATTCTATTTTTTTAGTGTTTTTCAGCATCTATTTTTTGTATTTTCTTCAACTGAAATCCTGCTAAAATTATAAAAAATATAAACTGTTTTTTATAAGCGAACGAAATGTTTAAATAGTAGAAAAAACATAGTGATTTGAGTTCTAGACGTGGATATCAGACTACTATGCATCAGAAGACCCCAAATGAGAGTAACTACCCCCCAAATCTGAGTAGTGCTTCACAGGGCCAGGAGACGCCAGAGTTAACTTCTTTAAACCGCTAGAACAGCCAATACGCTCACTTTTTTTAGTGGGAATGGTTGCTCAATAAAAATCCCGAATCAATAACCTGAACGCCTAACGGCTACGCCAAAACGAAGTCTAAAAGCGCGTTGAGTGATGACACCGGGGGCGTACCATTCCTACTTATTTCTTAACATGAAAATATAAGAAAAAGAAACCGTAAAAAATTAGCAAAATCCTAATCTACCTGTTTCTGGACCTGCTTCTGAATGCTCGAAAGAGCCTTATCCACTGTGAAGAACAGGTTGAAATCAGTCACTTCACTGTTGTACGGCTTGCCCTTGTCAAGCATCTTTGCGTTGACCTCGAACTTGTGGTTCCCTGAGCCCACTTTCTTCATGGTCACTATGAGCTTCTCGAACCCTTCCGCTGACTCAGTCATTTTCCTGACATGGTTGCCGATCATCTTCTTCAGAATAACCATTGAGCCACCATCGACATCTTTGAAGCCGACAAGCTCTATATTGCCACCCAACACTATGTTTTCTGACTCTGCCATGGCCTAAACACCTCACACTCAACGATGATATTACGTGAATATATCTTTTGGAAGTATATAAATTTTTGGTGACTACTTATTACTAATATCTTGCAGATTCAATGCTGTTTTAAGTTTACTATCCTGTAAGTTTTGATTATCAGTTTGTCAGCAGTGTATTTGCCACGCTCGCACTGATTTTTTCTAAACTTGTGTTTGCTCAACTGCAATCATTCTAGAATATTCATTTGCTGCTCGCTAGGTGGCAAAGACATTTTTTTCTTGAAACACAACTCTCACTTTTTCAAACTGTGCTAACTTTTTTAAACCCTTCTCTATCTCTCACTTTCATGACAAATATCGCATTTATCACGTTCGGATGCACACTGAACTTCGCGGACACTGAACTCATGATGGGCCTTCTTGCTAAAGCAGGATACAAAATAGTAGACAGCGCTGACAAAGCGGATCTTGTTGTGGTGAATGGCTGCAGCGTGAAGAGCCTCGCAGAGACAAAATTCTTCAGGGCTATACGAGACGCAAAGAAAAAAGAGAAAAAGATAATCGTCGCAGGATGCGTCGCCCAGGCAGAGCCAGCATACCTTGATACAAAACTCTTGGACTTTTCTGTGATAGGGACAAAACAGCTCAACAGGATAGTTCATGTCGTCGAAGAGACATTGCAGGGGAACAAAGTGCATCTTCTCGGAGATGGTAAGAACCAGAGGCATGAGCTGCCGAAAATACGCAGGAACAGCGCGATAGGGATAATACCAATAGCAGAAGGATGCCTCGGGAATTGCAGCTACTGCAAGGCAAGATTCGCAAGAGGAAAACTCGTAAGCTACGCACCGCAGGCAATAATCAAACAGACAATACTTGATGTTAAACAGGGCTGTAAAGAAATATGGCTGACATCACAGGATTGCGGAGCATACGGAAAAGACATAGGCACGAGCATAGTCGAGCTATTGCGCGCAGTGCTTGAAATTGACGGAAAATTCATGGTACGGATTGGTATGACCAATCCTAACTTTGTCGTCGAGTACCTTGATGACCTGATAGATATCTTCAAGCATAATAAGGGAAAACTGTTCTGGTTCATACACCTGCCAGTACAATCAGGCAACGACAGGATACTTAAACTCATGCGAAGGAAATATTCTGTGTCAGATTTCGAAAACGCAGTCGCAAGACTCAGGAAGGAACTGCCGCAAATCACCATCGCTACAGATTTCATATGCGGTTTTCCCACAGAGACAAAAGAGGAGTTTCAGGAATCGCTCAATCTGCTCAGCAGGACAAAGCCCGACGTGGTCAACATCTCAAGATTCTGGGCAAGACCCGGGACTGACGCGGCGAAGATGGAAGGACAGCTCATTGGACGCGAGACAAATCCAAGAAGCAGAGAGATGAGAAAAATCTTCGAGGAACTCGTTGCAGAACAGAACAAGATGTGGCTCGGATGGCAAGGCGAGATAATAATCGATGAGACAGGCAAGATAGGAGAGGAGGAAAGCTACATAGGGAGGAACTTTGCATACAAACCTGTCGCTGTGAAAGGAAAATATTCAATCGGACAGGCAATCAAGGTAAGGATCAAAAAGACATCAACACATCATCTTGAGGCAGTTGAGATAAAATGAGGCTCTGGAGCATACACCCAAAATACCTGGACCCTACAGGACTAGTTGCCTTGTGGCGTGAATCTCTCCTTGCAAAAAAAGTCCTGCAAGGAAAGACAAAAGGATACACCAACCATCCTCAACTTCTCCGTTTCAAGAGACAGAAAGACCCTGTCGCAGCAATAAACAACTATCTCATGCATGTATGGTCTGAGGCGCAGAAAAGAGGATACTCTTTTGACGCATCAAAATTCCGCAAGACAAAAACAGCTGAAATCAAAGTCACAAAAGGGCAGCTTCTCTACGAACTCAAGCACCTTAACAGAAAACTGAAAGAAAGATCTGTCAAATTCTACAAACAGATAAGAAATATAGAAGAACCAGAACCTCATCCGTCATTCAGGATGATAAAAGGAAAAATTGAGGATTGGGAAAAGAAAAAATAATCAACCCTTATCTTCTTCAGAAGTCTCCTGCTCTTCATCTGCATCTTCTTCTGAATCATCATCCACTGCCTCTGTCTCATCAGCCTCTCCGTCATCATTCTCATCCTCGACAGTCTCTGTGAATGCAGCACCGCACTTGTGGCAGAAATTATCATTCGGAAGCACTTCAGCTCCGCACTCGCACTTGAAGACCTCTTCATCAGGTAGCTCCTCACCGCACTGCCTGCAATAGATATCCTTATCATAACTTTCTGCTCCACAACTCTCGCATCTCACCATGCAAAAACACCTCCTATGCAATTTATCTCTTAGATGTCGCCGTCAACTTCCTTATTTAACCTTTCGAAAAAAACGCACATGAATTCATGCCTCTCTTTAGCAATCCTCTTCCCCTCTGCAGTAAGCATCCTGTCCTTTATTTTCCTAAGCTTAACCATGAACTCACGGTAAGCTGTATCTTCTTTTGAATAAGCATGAGTTGAATCTATGTCAACCTTGTGGTTATGCAGTCTTGCTCCGACTTCTCCTGCAAAAAGGAATGCTCTCCCTATACCCACAGCTCCGATCGCGTCAAGCTTGTCAGCATCAAACAAAACCTTCGCTTCCTTGGATTCAGGCACGTTCTTGCCGCGGAACCTGTGCGACCTTATGCAGTGCGCAATCTTCATTATCTTTCCATCATCAAAGCCGTGCTTCTTGAGCAGTTTGCCTGCCATCTCCGCGCCTTCCTCTGCATGGCAGACCTTCCCATTGGACCTGTCCTCGCACTCCCTTCCGATGTCATGAAGAACTGCAGCGAGAGAAAGAATTTCCATATCCGCATCTTCTTTCTTACCGATATGCATGCAAAGATTATAGACCCGTTCGGTATGATCCCAGTCATGGCTTCCTTTCGCGCTTGAAAGAAGCTTCTGCGCTTCTGACTTTATTGTGTCGAAGCTTTCCTGAATATTCATATCGTCCTCTCCTTCATGCAGATGTCAAAGAAATCACATTTTCCCGTCGACCACTTGCAGAGCCCTGATTCATATTTAGGATAATCCTTTATCTTGTCAGACTCTGTCGCGAAATGTATCTGCTCAATCTCGAACAAAGCATCCTTGACAAGTTGAGGCGTGACTTTTATAGTCACAGGCTTGTCTTTAAGAAACCATAATCCTACCTTGCTAGGATATTTGCCATGTTCTTTCTCATAAAGAACAGAATATATTCCGAGCTGGAGAAGATACTCTTTCTTAAGCTCGCTTGATTTCGATGTCTTGTAATCCATCAGGATGATGTCCTCTCCGTCCTTCTGTATTACATCGATGAAACCCCTGACCATGAGGTCAGTATCCTTATACTCTTTCTCCAGCGCTATCGGCTTTAGCTTCTGGAACGCATCAATCATTGACAGGTTGCTCTTCTTCATCTCTGCTTCAATATCCTCAAAGAACCTGTTCAGCCAGTTCGCAAGCATATGCGTGCTCTCCTGGTAACACGTCGAGATATACTCATCACCCATCCCTGTCTTCTGTATCCTCGCAGCAGCTGAGCGCCAGCATGAATCAAACCTGTTCTTCAGGTGAAGCGACATCTCCTTCTTGTAGCTCTCTCCATTTATCTTATCGATAGATATGCTGTAGAACTGCTCAAGCGCATCGTGCACAATATTACCGCGGATTGTATGAATGTTTTCTTTAGTAGGATACTTTATTATGTATTGGTAGAAGTACTTTCTCGGACACTGCTTGAAAGTGTTTATCGAGCTGGGGGACTGGACTCTTTTTGGCATGTAAATCCACGAAAAGCAATATCAAAAGAACTTTCAGTATTATATAAAAGTTGCCATACCACTGCCGCGCTCGCACCGAAATTCATACGGTGGTTGTTTGCCGAACTGCATCATATTCAGATGTTCAGTTTGCTGCTCGCTAGGCGGCAGTGATTGTATTTTAGAAATATCTTGAATGATTAGTTTGCGTACTTGCTTTCTCTCTTATCACGCCATTCTTTCCTGAAATGATTCGCGCATTCAGGGCACATGGTAGAACTTTCCTGATGAAGATGATTTACCCTAAGATAATCCGCGATATCCTTCTTCACTTCCGCGAACTTCCCATTGACTCTATATCTTGGAGACTCATGCGCAAGCACCCTGCTTCCGTCTTCTTTTGTACTCAGTGTGTAACCTGTGCAGATAGAGTATATCATTCCCTGGTCTGCCGCTACCCTGACTATTGTGTCATGGCTGAACTCATCAAGAACATCGTGGCTTACTAGCTCATCTATGTTGCTGAGCTTCTCTGTTGAGAATGAAGAATCAGATTTTTTCTTTTCAGAAATCCTAGACTTGACTATATCAGTAAGCCTCTGATAATCCGTATTAATTTCGTAATTTCCTTCTGAATACATCACTGACAACTCTCTTATAACACCGGGGTGGTGTTGTAGTATACCTTTTAGTATACTAGGGGGGATGGATTAACTAATATAAAAAGGTTATGTGTCACTAGTCAAGAAATAATTGATTTTTTTTATGTTCTTTTCCCGCTTTAATACCTTTTTGTTGCTTTAGCCACTGCCACGCTCGCACCGCCACTGTACTAGTTGTTGTTCGCCCGACTGCAATTATTTTGGAGGTATTTTTCGATGCTCGCTAGGCGGCATTGGCGTCGATGAACTTCATTTCTTTGTCGTGTTTGGGTTAACTTTATATATAAGTGACAAGTTCATAAAAATCCATGGGAAGAATAAAGACCGACGCGGTAAAAAGGACGACATTCGAGATGATTGAATCTCATCCTGAAAAGTTCGCGAAGACTTTCGACAAGAACAAGGAAGCCTTGAAAGGACTTGCAGAGATAAGATCAAAGAAACTCAGAAATGTCATAGCAGGATACGCAGTCAGACTCAAGAAGAGAGGAGATGACCTGACTCCAAGACCGCGAAGAAGGATGGAAGAAGAGCCTATGGAAGGCATGCGCGGCAGAAGAAGGCCGCAGGGCAATTTCAGGCAATAAGCTCCTAAAAGTCTTTTTCTCATAAGAATATTGAAAGCTAGGCAAGGAACTAAACTGAACCTAAACCTTTATAAAAGACAGATAGTTAATCAGGCTGAACGAGAGAGAAGAGAAATAAGCACCTATGTTATTTCTCGGTTGATTAATATCAGAATATAGGTGGAAAATGATTAAAAAGAAAATAAAACCGTTATTGCCCTCTTTAAGGGAAAGGAAACGTTATTTGGCGTTTGAAATCATCTCAGAAAGCCCAATACTGGACTTTAAGGCTGTAGAACGCGCAATACAGGACAAATCACTTGAATTTTTAGGCATACTTGGCTGCGCTGAGGCAGGGATAATGGTACTCAATGACAAATACAATCCAGAAAATCAGAGAGGACTCATAAGAGTAAGCCACACTTCAGTGGACAAGCTTCGTGCATCACTGATGATGATAGAGAAGATAGAAGACAAGAATGTCATTGTCCGCTCAGTCGGCGTAAGCGGAATACTCAAGAAAGCCAAGAACAATTACATCGCATCATGAATATGTCATTATTACATTGTTAATATTACAAACAAACACACACATTGTTAACTAAAGGAGGTAAATCCAAATGGACTCAATAAACCACCAAATGATGGGTTACGACAGGGCAATCACCATGTTCAGCCCAGACGGAAGACTCTTGCAGGTAGAATATGCCAAGAAGACAGTCAAGCAGGGCTCGACAGCGATAGGCATGGTCTGCTCTGACGGCGTACTTCTAGTGACTGACAAAAGGATAATCGATCCTCTCGTTGTGACTGAAGCTATCGAGAAGATATTCCAGATAGACGACCACATCGGAGCCACAGCATCAGGCATAATCTCTGACGCAAGAGTGCTCATCGAAAGGGCACAGGTAAAAGCACAGCAGCACAGAGTAACTTATGATTCACCGATAGACACGCTAAGCATAGTGAAAAACATGTGCGACCTCAAGCAGCTATGCACGCAGTCAGGCGGACTAAGACCATTTGGCGTATCACTACTCGTCGCAGGAATAGACACAGATGGCCCAAAGCTCTTCGAGACAGACCCTACAGGAATATTCTTCCAATACAGGGCAGTAGTCATCGGGGAAGGCGACGAAGGCATAGAGGACATACTCCATAAGAAATACAAGCCGACAATAGACCTTCAGGAAGGACTCAAGCTATGCGTCGAGGCGCTGAAGCAGGTGCTTGACGAGAAGTTCAATGTCGACAGGCTTGATGCTGCATACATAAAGACCGCTGACAGGAAATTCTCAAAGGTCGACAGGAAAGAGCTTGACAAGATACTCAAGCAGGCCAAATAATTTCAATATTTTTAAGATTAGAGATTTCAAAGATTCAGATAAAATTCACATAAAAAAAGAGACCGGGTGCTTCAAAAATGGCGATGGGAAGACTGATGAGCATGGATAAGGAAAGAGTGCAGTTCAACCTGGCCAGGCTGAAAAAGGCAGGCAGGAACTTCGAGGTAGCTATAGAGCCAG
>CAZLYC010000009.1:15184-66623 GCA_964563755.1 uncultured Methanosarcinales archaeon | reverse complement strand
TTAGAGAGCAGGTTGCGTTTCTGCTCAAGTATGGTTGAGAACTGCGAATCTATTTCAGGCTTGACCTGAGCGAATTCAGAGTTGAGTTTCTTCTCTATCCAGCCTGCAAGTTGCGTGACAGGCACTTTCTCTGCTTCGGATTCTTGAAGAGCAACCTCTTCATTCCCAGAGAATAGATTAGATAACTTTTGCCACCATCCCATGTGATTTTACGAATTTCAATATGTTTATAAAGTTTTGCCACCTTTTTTAAACGCATGAAAAAGGCGTACAAGAGGAAGTCTGATGAGAATGTCAGGATTGCGAGGTTCCACATAGAGAGTCTTTTTGGTCTTGCGGAAGAAGTCGCAAAAAAAGATATCAAGATTGCTTCTGATTATGTCGCGATTGCAAGGAAAGTCGCGATGAAGTTCAGGCTGAGGCTTCCTTCAAGGTATAAAAGGATGTTCTGCCAGCACTGTCATGTGTTTCTTCTTCCTGGAAAGAACCTAAGGGTCAGGGTGCATGAGGGCAGGCTCATTTATTACTGCCTTACGTGTAAGAAGTTCTGGAGAAAACCCCTTGGGAAAAAAGGGCTTCACGACGATAACAAGAAAACCATTTAAATAGTTTCACTACCGAAAGGTTTAAATATATTTTTGCTTTTCTTCAGTAGTTATAATACGTTTCAGTTATAGGGGGTTTAGGTATATCTAAAAGCGGATTAAAGGTGTCACTATAATGGCTAATGCAGACAGCGAATTTTCTAGGTCCCACAGCTTCAGGGAATTGGATGGAGCATTGAAAGGTTCTTTTAGCAACATAAAGAGCGACATGAATGCTCTTAGGGAGAGCCAGCACCAGCAGGGCATAATGCTCTCGCAGATTGAGCAGGGACTAAAGGAAAGCAAGTCTGATTTTGTCACAGTAGACAAGTTCAACATTCTCAAGATAAAGATAGGAGAGCTGAACGAAGGGCTGAAGAAGGTCTGGGAAGTCGAGAAGAAGCTCGATGAGATGGACAGCAAGACAGTCACTGAGACAGAGTTCGAAAGCCATTCTAAAGATATTGCAAAGGAGATAGAGAAGCTCAGGGATGATCTCAATGATCTCTCAAAATCTGCCGCTACTGAAGACCAGACCAAGGGCCTGGCAAAGGATATCAACGAGGAATTCGACAAGGTCAAGAAGAGCATAGAAGAGCTCAGGTCGATAAAAGACACAATCACCAAGAACGAGCTTGAGAAGAGGAGCAATGACCTCAACAGAAGATCTGAGGAGGTCCGCGAGGATTTCGAGAGGCTCAAGTCAGAGGTAAGGTCAGAGCTCAAAGGCAAGGTCAGCGATGAGCAGATAGATTCGCTTCTCGGTGACGTGAACTCAGAGTTCGACAGGATCAAGGGCATGATTGCGGATGTTAACGATGGCGAGAGGAGATTCGCTCTCGTGACGGATTTAGAGAAGAAGGCAGCGAAGCTCGAGAAGAAATTCGAGGAGTTCTCGAAGCTCAATGCTGTATCGCTTGATGAGTTTTCAAAAGGCATAGAGACTGCTTTTAAGGATTTTGTCAAGGCGAACGAGAACAAGCATGTTTCATTGTCAAAACAGACAGACAAGGCAAGTGACAAGCTTTCAGAAAGGATATCTGAAGTTAAGGCTCTTATGGGCAAGGAACTCGCGTCTGTCAGGGGCGAGATGTCACTCATGCTGAAGAAGGCGCAGGCAGAGAATCTGGTCGAGGACCTGAA
The DNA here is from genome assembly GCA_964563755.1 of uncultured Methanosarcinales archaeon. Taxonomy (GTDB): domain Archaea; phylum Nanobdellota; class Nanobdellia; order Woesearchaeales; family UBA11576; genus JABMQF01. The sequence goes on along the minus strand of CAZLYC010000009.1, from coordinate 64,896 downwards.
CAAGGAATTCGACAACCTGAAAAAGGACATAAAGACAGCGTCAAATGACATATCGATGATAGGCAAGGAATACTCGACGAAGAAAGAGCTGGAGTCAGAGATGGCGAGGACCAACAAGGCAGTCGAGACTCTTGCTAAAGACCTTGCGTTGCTGAAGAAAGTTGCGACTCCAAGGGAAGAGACTCAAAGCATATTCTCAGACCTGATGGAACGTCTTTCAGAGACGAACAGGGCGATAAAGAACAAGTTCGACGATCTTGTGAAGCTGGTCAGGCGCGAGTCAGGCATATCTGATCTCAAGATAAAGGCGAATGCAGAGGACCTTGGCACTGTCGAGAAGAAAATCAGGAAGGACATGAAAACGCTTGCTGATGTGAGCGACCTTGAAGATGCTTTCGATTCCATAAGCAATGATCTTGAGAAGCTCAATGAGAAGATGCTGGGGCTGCAGGACAGCATGGCTGAAGGCTCTGATATTGAGGATTTGAACAAGAGACTGAGATTCGTTGCAGAGGATATCAAATCTAATTTTGTCGGCAGGAAGCAGTTCGACAAGCTCGTGTCAGCGGTCTCATCGCTTCAGGACCAGGTCGACGTGCAGAGCGCGCTACTTGGTGAGAAGAGGCGTGAGATGAAGGCATACGCAAAGGAGCTCAAGGCAGCGAAGAAGGCTGAGAAGAAGCTAGCGAGATATGAAGAGGAAGAGATGCGTGCTATTGAGAAGGAAGAGAATACGAAAAAATCTGGGAAATCCGATAAGGCGAAGGTGCCTTTCAGGAAGAGCAGGATTTTTTCAAATATCCTTATTGGAGCAGCATTTGTCATATTGATATCTGCAATAGTATTTTTCTTTTCAGGCATGACAGGCGTCACAGACTCTCTTGCGGTTACCGCGGTCGTGTGCTTCGTTCTTGGCATACTAATAAGGATTTTTATTGGTTTAAAGCAGGATTAAACCTGCCTTTTTCTATCTTCTAAAGGAAAAATTATTTAAAATCATTTATAAATAAAACAGGAACATTTAAATATAAGTGCTCGTAGTAGTCACTTAGAAGTAACAATAAGGTGTTGTTGAGATGTTAAACGCTAGCGATACCTATACTGCTAGAAAAAAGGCTAGATAGTAAAAATCGCAGCAAAAAGGAGCAAGGGACGTGACGTTGCAAGGACGTACTGACAAAGGAGAAGGTAGCGGACCATCTATTGAAAGTATCATTGAGAGTTGCACTGCTGCGCAGATTGATTATCTTAAGTGACTCAAAGAGTCATGCAAACAGAACAAGGAATTCTCAGTCTACAACAGGTTGACCGGTTACGAAGTAGAAGCGCTTCAGGTCATTGCTGGAGGTCGAGTCTACCCTAACATAATGTTCAACGCAATAATGGACATCCCGAAAGTCTTAGGTTCTGAAAATCCTGATTTCGAGATAAGACAGGCTGTCAGGGATTTCCTGATGGACAGGATAATCGACCCGAGCGTCAAGGAAAATGCAGATTGGTATCTTCAGTATTTCGACATGAGCACGACACCCATACATGATAACGAAGGCAATATGCTCAATACCGAGTTCATTGAGACAAGGACGCCAAAAAACGAGCATGCATCTGACATAGGAAGCATTGTCGAGAAGTACGCTGACATGCTGATGGAATATGTATCGAAGGCGGATGGAGTGATGAATGGCGCGAGGTTCCGTGTCGCTGGCAACATGAACGCAGACGGTCTTTCGATACAGACATTCAAGAGGAAATATTTTGATTCGGATATAACGCACACATTCGTGCTAAATCTTCCTCATATGAGCGTAAAAGACAAGTCTTCAGTGATACAGGAACAGATATCCTCGGCGCTGGAACGCGACGTCATCTTGAAGAATCTTTCTGATTCCAAGCATCCTGAGCTGTACAAGTTCTTAAAGCTTGAAGGTAAAGAGTACGTTGCAGACAGGTCAAGGATTGATTTTCTTGGTTTTTCAGAGATGGTCACAAAAGATTTCATGCCGCGGCTTCTTACCATGCCCGGGATAGATGAAGGAGGGGTTGTATGGATAAAGACAAATCTTAACCCTGCAAAGACGGAAGTTTCAAGCATAAATATCAAGCATCTGATGCTGAATCCTGAGACGAAGATTGTCATAAGGGATTATCTGCCTGATACAGAAGGGCTTGATGATGAAGAGAGGCTCGATGCTTATGATGCCTTCGCGAGAAAGGCCGCGCTTAATGCACTCGGGCACCAGATGAGTGATTCCAATCATCCATTTTTTGAGAGATACATGCGCAGAGTTACGCAGCGCAAAGGGAATGAAGAAAGAGTGATGTTCACGTTCACAGAGGAAGGCGAGACTAAGCTTGAGAGGCAGTACGACAAGCTCACAAGCATCATACTTGAATCTATAATGTCGATGAATGAGACAGGTCCTGCTCCTTTCTACCTAAAGATAAAACCTGAGTGCGAGGCAAAGACAAAGTCTGAGCAGGGATTTTCAGTCGAGTCCGCGAAAAAATTGTATCTTGATTCAAGCAATCCGTACCTTAGGAATTTTAGGATTGATATCGCTCCTGTGCCGGAAGGCAGGATGACTGCAGAGTACATCAGGTCTTTGACAAAAGGCATTGTTGATTCTGTCGCGGAGAATATAGTCGCAAGGCACATGAAGAATGATAATCATCCTGATTTTGGCAGGTATTTCATAGAAGATGATAAAAGACTAGGGCATCTTGTCATGACTGAAGAAGGAGTGATGAATCTCGGCGGGTTGGTCGAGGATCTTTCAAAAAAGGTCTGCCTGGCTGCGCTGCACAAGAGGAATTTCTTGAGTGAAGAATGCAGAGGGGCAGATACATATCATCTTCTAGGTCACAGGCTGCGTTTCAGCTATGCCCTGGGGGACGATGACTCGTTCACTTCTCTTATACCTGAATGTGAAATTTTCTCGCCTGAAATCAAGCAGATAGTTACAGAGGTGCCCAGATTCTCAGGCGCTATTGACAAGCAGATAGCGATTAATCCGCAGAAGAGCCGTTCTGACATGAAGAATGTGATATACTACAGGTGGTCTAGGAGAAAGATAATACTTAGGGCGATGTATGATAACATGAGGTCATCCAATCATCCTGCGGCGAACGAATTTTTTGTGGACGAACCGAAACTGGGAGTCGAGCTGACCGATAAGGGAGAGGTCGTGTTCGGCAAGATGGTCGCGAAGTATTCTGGCCAGATGCAGGAGGAGTTCCTTGCGAGATGCAACGACGAGGAAGGCGGCAAGTTCCTTGTTGAGCTTACCATAGATACGAAGGACTTTGACAGGATGAGCCTGATAAGGCTCAAATGAGCAATAATAATTATCATCATTATAATAACAACATATCGAGGGTGAATGAGAATGGAGAAAGACGATGAAGTTTTATTCGAGATTAAGGAGAAGATGAGACGGTCTAGGAGCTCATTCGAGAGCGTCCTCAACAAGAAGCACCTCTCACGACACGATTTGGATGACGTATTCCTGGAATTGAACTGAAAAGAAGTCAGAACAGTTCAGCAATTCATCCAATACGAACGCCACCTGGCGAGCGTCAGAGAACTCTGTCTATTGACCTCGCAGTTGGGCGAACATAAACGGATGTATTAGCCATGCGAGCGTGGCGTTCGTATGGAAAACCAGAACAAGTTTTTTAAACTGGATTGCTTTTTTATCTATTATGGAATACGACCTGGAGTTGGAGCGTGCTGCTGGCCTGATCAGCAGCGAGAAGGCGAAGAAGGTATGCATCCAGCTGCCGGACGGCCTGAAGCCAAAGGCAAAAGAGATTGTTAATTTTCTTAAGAGAAAGACCAAGGCAGACATTTTTGTCTGGGCTGGTTCATGCTTTGGCGCGTGCGATACTCCCGCTCTGCCGAATGATTTTGATATCCTCATCCAATGGGGCCATAACTCCTGGAAGAGGGGATAGATCTTCTATTGATAGATAGAAATGCTTATTAAGTACGTGAACGACTGCACGTGCAGGAATGGATTGCTCACATTGCGGCAAAAAAATTGGTGAAAGCGCTAAGTTCTGCGACCACTGCGGAAAACCAGTAGCGCATCATGATTCTAAAGCACCTGGCACTCTTTTGACCAACATGCGTGCTCTTGTTGGCATGCTGATAGTTTTCAGCGTATTATTTGTTTTTGTCATATCTATAGATATTGACCGGCTTGTTAAGATATTCTTGGGATCCATGCTTTTTTTCAGCGTAGGTTTTGCGCTCATGGGAATAATCACTGCACTAATAAAGAGGAAATTCAATATAACCTCAAAGCTGGTTGATGCGAGCATACTTTTTGTCCTGATGATGGTTTTCGTGGCGGGGCCGGCAATTCTGTTCATTCCGAAGCTGGCGAATCCTTCGGCAGATATGCAGCAGGCGAATATTGAAAGGCTCAGCACGATGTCTGCCTTGCCTGCTTCAGTCATCACTATTTATGGTAAGTTCGACCTTGAAGCAGAGCAGTTCGTCGATTTTTCCGACGGGAAAGGATACTATGTGTCAGTAAGACCTGTCCTGGTTAAGGAAGATTCTGTTGATGTTGGTGTCCCTCCATATTTTAATACAGAAAGTTGGGAAGTCTCTGCTGCTGTGTTGAGCATATCTGTAAGGCAGAAGAAATCAGCAGGCGAAATATCCTCCAATTTAATCGAAGGGTTCAATGTAAATGAGATTCCTGCTTATTCATCAAAACCTGGCGCGGTAACTCTTGAATTCATAGATTCCTCAGTGAGAATACTCAAGAACCTAAAAAATCATGCAAGCATGGCAGAGAATGAAAGCCCTGGTTCGGTAGACCCTGCGCTGTTCAGTGCAGTTGATGCTCGAATCAAGGCATACGCCGACTTCCGCAAGGATGTCGCATCAGTTGTAAGAGGCACTGTCAAAAGCGTTCCTTTCATGGAAATGAACGGAGTTACTCTGTCTTACGACAAAGAAATGCTTGCAGACGCTGATAAGCTTCTTGGAGCGCTGATGTATGGCGACCAGCAGCCAGCACCAATATCTGGTTCTTCAATAATTGATGTCACAGGGGATGCCGTAGAAGACGAGTTTAGATCGTATTATGATCCTTGCGGAAGGGAGTTTTCTCGTGTGAGTGACATATTCAGCTGCGGGGCAAAAAGGATGGGCTTCGACGAAGCAATTGCGGGTTCCGTTGACGTTGGAAATAGAGCAGCTGGCAGGTCTGGAAGCGCTACTTTAGGAAGGGCTTTGACAACCGTCGGACTCATCAATTGGGTAGGCTACGTCGCACCGCTGACAACACAAGCACTCATAAAAGACATAGAGATTACAGCGATGAGGACAGGTAAAGACCCCCGCGATATGATTGTTCCATTCCTATTCTACCACGTAACAAGGGCAGGTTATTCTGCCATGGATATATTTGTCCCATTCAGCGGAACGCTATTGGGTTCATTGCAGACTCTTGTCATAGGAACACCTGATGTTCAGTTCAACGGAATTCTAATGACTCCAGAGACAGTCGATAGGATGCTAAGAGTCCCTACTCGTGATGAGGGCAGGACTCCTGACCAGACAGGACTTGACATGATAATATGTGATGTTTGCCCTACAAAGCTTGAGACAACCAGCCCAACTCCTGACTGGGCAGTGTTTGTCGGTGTTGAAGGCGAAGGCAGGATAATGTCTGACCCTGCAGGCATCCGCTGCAAAGGTGACTGCACAGAGATTTATCCAGGAAGCGTTCGTAGTGTGACTCTTACTGCAAAACCTGGGAAAGGCAATGTCTTCAAGGGATGGAAACTCAACTGCGCAGGTACAGGAAGCTGCGTCCTAAGCTCTGGGAAGGATTATGCTACTATTGCTATGTTTGAGACTAAAAAGGTAGAGGAGCAGGAAGTTTCTGAAGAGGACAAGACACTGCAGCAGGTCGAGGGTAAGAAGCAGTTGCTGCCTGTCCAATCATCTGATATTGATTTTTATCTTAATTCTGAAATCGAGGTTGCTGTTGTCTACGACGCATATTATTACCCTGTCTGCACCGAACAGATTTCTATGCCTCCTGACTACACAATATATGGATGTCATCCAGGGGAATGCCAGGATCCGTCGACGTTGGAAATAAAGCCTTGCACGATTGAAGAGATTAATGAAAATAGAGCAAAGTGGAGTTCTATTGATAGACCTCTTAGGATTCCTGTCGGAGGAGTGCCCCCATACACATTCACTGCAAGCGGTTTACCGAATGGAATTATTATGGATCCTGTTGGCGTTCTTAGAGGAACAGAAGAATATGGTTCCGTACCTAATAATACAGTTCCAGGATATTATGATATAACTATCTGCGCTTCTGATAGTTCTTCAAAACCTAAGACGACCTGCAAACAGACTAAGCTTCGCGTCTTGCTGCCTCATGCAACAGTCACTAGCGCATCATGTGTGATTAAGAGAGTCATTGAAAAAGGAATTTATGATTTGCCTGATGAGGTAGAGATGGAAGTCCTGGCATCAGGCACAGTATCTGTTAATCCAGGACATACAAGCAGATTTGAGATAATAACCGGGCCAGGTGTGTTTCCAGGCACTGAGCAGACGATTGAATGCGATGACTGGCCGACAGTTACCCGAGCTTATGGATACAAGCACTGCCAGCGAGAAATGGGTCTTGATAAAAAAGTGCCGTATGATACTAACTGGACATATGTAGGAAAGATTATAGGCACAAGGATTCCCACTTCAGTTATGGAGCATGACGCTAAGAATTACAGGTTGTATGCTGAAGGCGTATTTATGGACCCTATACCGCTTAACTGCAACTGATTGAAAGTCTATTTCCAATCAAAATATTTAAATACCCTTAGCTTATAAACACCTCAATAAAGAGGTGGAATGGTTTGGTCTTTACTTCAGGATTGTCATACATGATTACGTATCTTGTGACATTGCTTTTCACATTCTCAGGCGTCTATGTCGGCGCTCTTCTTGCGTTCATCGCTCCAGAAGAGCTTAAGCCAGGCAAGCAGTACTTCAAGGCATTGATGAACACGCTTATGGTTTTCATGGCGCTTATCCTACTTTACAGTTATGGCGCGAATCTTTTCGTGCTTATACTTTTAGGTGTTGTCGCCAGTGTCTCGCTCTATTTCACTTCTGAGACTACGCCAATCAACCAGCTCGCGTATTTCCTGATGGGTGTCGCGTATTTCTTCGCTGCGAAGAACATGGATCTTTTCATAATAATAGCTTCGCTGATTTTCATCTATGGTCTTCCGTTGGGAAGCACATATGTCGGAAGGAGGCTCAAGCGCAGCAGGAAGATGGTGCTTACCGATATACTCCTGAACTTCGGTTTCTTTGTCATTGTCGCGATGATGACAAATCTTATCGCTTTGTATATCATCAATATGTGATTCTAGAATAATAAGTGAGCCCGCCGAGATTTGAACTCGGGACCTCTCGATTATCAGTCGAGCACTCCAGTTGCCCGGGCGTGTTTGCCCTCCAGACTAAGCTACGGGCTCATGTAAAAAAATTAGTATAGTGTGGCTGAGCAAGCAACAGCGAGCGAACGCCGCACCTTTTGCATCAAAGCTTTCGTTAAAGCTTTGGAAGTATAAGCGCCCCTAACCAGATTCGAACTGGTGACCTTGCGGTTAACAGCCGCACGCTCCAACCGCTAAGCTATAGGGGCAATTGATATACCTGCTAATGTGCGGATTCAGGGCATTTATAAAACTTTCGCACTATTCCATCAAGCGTTAAAATAGGTCAGGATGGGTTTATAGTGCTTATTATCAAGAATATGACTTTCCGAGCTTCTCCATGATGCATTCCAGGAATGCCAGCGCGTCCGGTATCTTCGTCACTGGATTGACCTTTTCCCTGTCTACTACCAGGATTGGGCCGTGGTAGTAGTTGTTCTTTCTCATGTCTGCTTCGAATGTGTCGAATTTGCCGCCCAATTGTGTCAGGAATTCTAGTGTTATCCCTGTGCCTTTCTCCTCTTCTTCTATCTTCTCGAAATCCCTGTTCCTGCATTGTATCATCTTCATTGCGAACTCAGGTGTTCCCTTTAGCAATACTAATAGGTCTGGTTGTGGTAGGTTCTTGACTTCTGAATCGAAGTATCGCAGGTATTCATTGTAGTACCAGTCATCGAAGTTTCCCTGGTCATGCAGGACTTCTGTAAAGACAAGCCTGTCTGCGTAGATTATCCTGTCAAAGCCGACAGAGCCCATCCTTTCGGAGTGCAGCTTGCCCATCTTTTCGAGTAGTTTTCCTGCGTTGAGCATTGAGTATGCTGTCCTTAGCTGGCATGCTCGTCTTTCGAAGAATACTTTTTGCAGCTGGTGTGAGTACATCTTCTTGTCAGAATAGTACTTTGCAAGAAGCGTATCTATAGGTATATTGTATTGCTGGTCTAGTGTCTCGAGTCCCTTGTTGTCAAGTTCGTAGAATGGGTCTATGCCATAGTTCTCAAGGACTTTTATTATCATTGACTTGCCTAGGCCTATGTTTCCTTCGGATGCGATGATGAGTTTTTTCTCAAGAAGGAAGTTCCTGAAGTCTTTCTCGAGGTCGTATCTTTTCTGCGCGAGCTCGTTTGAGCTCATCGATTCGAATTTTTGTACCTTTTCTACAAGCTCGCTCATGTTTTCACTTCTTTCCGTTGCCGTCGAATCTCCAGCCGCGTCTTATCTCTTTTATCTTCTCTGCCATCGCTTCGAATTTTTCTGTGTAGAACTTGTCTGGTCTTGCGTCCCTGTCTTCTGAGAAATTTATGACGAGGTGCGGTGCTGTGTAGTTCTGGCAGAATGATTTGTAGTTGTCATTGAGTTTCTGGATGTAGTCTTGCGGTATGTTCTGCTCTACTTCGCGCCCCCTCTTCTTTATCCTGTTCATGAGGACGTTCACATCCTCGACTTCGAGGTATACCCAGAGGTGTGGCTGCACTATCCTTTTTGCGAATCTTGGGTAGACGTATTCTGAGTAGACTTTCCATTCGACGTCTGACATATAGCCCATGTCGTGCTGTGTCTTGCCGAAGACTTCTTTGTCTTCTAGGAGTGTCCTGTCTTCGAACACTATTCCCTTCGTCGCTTCCAACTTCTGCTGGTTCCCGACTCTTAGCTCGAAGAAGTATGTCTGTGCCATGAAGGAGTATCTTTTAGGGTCGCTGTAGTATGCGCTTAAGACTTCTCCGTCGGGTATTTCTTCTATTAGTGTGACGTAATCTTTCTTGTGGTTTGGCAAGAGGCCTGCGTAGCCTTCGCCTAGTGATGCGAGAAGTATTGACATGTTAGGCTCTTTTAGTGCCTGTTGGATGAATTCTGTCTTTCCTGCGCCGATGTTTCCGCCGATGCCGAAATGAATGTCTCTTCCTGTTAACAGTTCTGCCACTTTTTGCCACCCCTATTACGTATTTTTTGCGAATACTGCTGTTTTTGTTTATGCTGCGAAAATGTTGTTTCATTTTAAAGTTTTGTATTTTTGAAAGATATGATAGAAAGAGAGTATTAGCGTGTTTTTCACGTATTTAAAAAACATTTTTAAACTACCTTCACTTTTTGTCTGGTATGGAGCATGAAAAGTCAGTCGGTGTCTCGCAGCCTTCTCCTAGTGATACTGTGAATCTTGCTCTTGACACTGTGAAACTAGGTAAGCAGGCTCTTGTTTTTGTCAGCAGCAAGAAAAGCGCTGAGAAATCCGCGGAAGATATTTCCCACAAGATGGAGACGAAAAGCGATGAGCTTGATTTGCTTTCTGATGATATAATCTCTGCTATCCCTAAACCCACTAAGCAGTGTGAGCGCTTGTCAAGGTGTGTAAAGAAGGGTGTCGCGTTCCATCATTCAGGTCTTACGCATAAGCAGCGCGATATTGTTGAGGAGGGTTTCAGGAAGGGAAAGATATCTATAATCTGTTGCACCCCTACTCTTGCCGCAGGAGTAGACTTGCCGGCTTTCCGCGCGATAATCAAGGAGCTTAAGCGTTTCTCTGATACTGGCTGGGGCGGTATGCAGTACATCCCTGTTCTTGAGTATTTGCAGATGGCTGGGAGAGCTGGACGTCCTAAGTTTGATAAGTTCGGGGAAGCTATCTGCATCGCAGGTAGTGAGGAGGATAAGGAGAAGATACGTGAGCGTTATCTTAAGGGAGAGCCAGAGGATATATACTCGAAGCTGGCTGTCGAGCCAGTGTTGAGGACTTACCTGCTTTCGCTCATCGCTACTGAGTTTGTTGATTCCAGGAAGAAGATAATTGATTTTTTCTCTGGGACATTCTGGGCATATCAGTTCAAGGACATGAAGAAGCTCACGTCTATAATCGACAAGATGCTTGACCTTCTTGAGAATTATGAGTTTATAATAATGAAGAAGAAGGATGGTTTTGTCAGCGCGTCAGAGATTGCTGAGGATTCTGATGGAAAGATCAGGCCCACTCTTCTTGGCCGCAGGGTCGCTCAGTTGTATATTGATCCTATAACTGCTCATCACATAATCAAGTGCATAAGGAGGTCTACTGATAGGGTGGCGAGTCCTTTCGCTCTTCTCCAGACGGTCTGCAACACTCTTGAGATGCGGCCTTTACTTAAAGTCAAGACAAAGGAGTTCGATAAGTTCACTGAGAAGTTCATCGCTTTCGAGTCAGAGCTTCTGCAAAAAGAACCAAGCATCTATGAGCCCGAGTATGATGATTTCCTTGCGTCTGTGAAGACTTCTTTTTTCTTGATGGAATGGATTGATGAGAAGGATGAGGAGTTTTTGTATGAGGAGTTTGATATCCGTCCTGGCGAGACTCGTGTCAAGATAGACAAGGCTGATTGGCTTTTGTATTCTGCGGAAGAATTAGCAAAGCTCATGAGTTTCCATGATATAATCAAGAGCATAATTAAGCTAAGGTTCAGGCTGAAGTATGGTGTAAGGGAAGAGCTTATCGCGCTGCTGAAGCTTAGTGGAATAGGAAGAGTGAGAGCCAGGAAATTGTTCAATGCAGGCATCAAGGATTTGGGCGATGTGAAGAAGGCTGACATGACTACTCTCACTCAGCTTATTGGCAAGGCTGTTGCGGCAGACATCAAGAAGCAGGTAGGGGAAGAAGTATGTGTCGAGCCTGATAAGAGACAACACACTCTTGAGCATTTCTGAGTTCTATAGTTTACACTATCATAATAAATATAAAACTGCAAGATGTCTTGAAAGTATATTTTTAAAGGTTTAAAAGGCGGTGGTTTTGTTGGTTAAGTCAGAGGACCTTTCATTTCATTCTCTTAGGGCCATCTCGCCAATTGACGGCAGGCACCGTATAATGACCGAGCCCTTGGCTGACTGGTTTTCTGAGTATGCTTTGCATAAGTATCGTGTTTTTGTTGAGGTTGAGTACCTGATTTCGCTTTCTGAGCTTGATGATTTCGATGCTATACGCGACCTAACAAGGGATGAGAAAGATTTCCTGAGGAGCATCGCTAGTGGTTTTAGTCTTGCTGATGCGAAAGTCATACAGGATATTGACCGTTTCGGCTACAATGGCCAGAAGCCTACTAATCATGATGTCAAGAGTGTTGAGTATTTCATAAAGATGAAGCTTAAGGGGACGTCTTTGGATGATGTTTCTGAGATGGTTCATTTTGCATTGACGTCTGAAGACATAAATAACATCGCGATTGATTGCATGGTCAGGGGCGGCATGGAACTCAATTACATTCCTGCGCTGGTTGGTCTTGTCGATAAGCTCGCTCATCTTGCTGAATCAGAGAAGTCTTCGCCTATGCTTTCGAAGACTCATGGCCAGCCTGCTACTCCCACAACGTTCGGCAAGGAGATGGCGAATTATGTTGAGAGATTGAAGAATGAAGTCACGACTCTTGCTAAGATGAAGCTTCCTGCGAAGCTGAATGGCGCTGTCGGGAATTATAATGCTCATGCTTTTGCGGCTCCAGAGATTGACTGGATCCATTTTTCTGAAGAGTTCATCAGGAAGCTCGGGTTTGAGCCTAACCTTATGACTACGCAGATTGAGCCTCATGACGGTCTTTGCAGGATGTTCAGCGTGCTTGTAAGCGTGAATAATATCTTGAGGGATTTGTCTGTTGATTTCTGGCTTTACATCTCGCAGGGTTATCTTGTGCAGCAGAAGTTGTCGCATGAAGTTGGTTCTTCTACTATGCCTCATAAAATAAATCCTTGGAGGATGGAAGTCGCTGAAGGAAGCGCTGTCGAGGCTAATGCTAAACTTACTGGTTTTATCTGGAAGCTTCAGGCGTCCAGGCTGCAGAGAGATCTATCAGACCACGAAGCACAGAGGGCAATAGGAGTGGGTATTGCGCATTCTTATCTTGCTGTGCTTCATGTTTCTGAAGAGCTTGGCAGGGTAGAGGTCAATAGGGAGAAGATGCTCTCAGACCTCACGCCTATAGGGGCCATACTCTCTGAAGCAGTGCAGACTCTTTTACGAAGGAAGGGCAATGAGAAGCCTTACGAGGTAATGAAGGATTTCTCAAGGGGACAGAATTTCTCTCCTGAGGAACTGTACAGTTTTGTTGACGAGATGAGTATAGATTATGATTCAAAAGAGAAGATCAAGTCGCTGAGGCCGGAGACTTACATCGGCTATGCGGTAAAGCTTGCTGAGAAGTCTGTGCAGAGGTGGCGCTCGTTCAGGGGGAATTATGAAGCTCCTGTCTCAAAAAAGAGGAAAGTCGTGATGGATTGTGATGCGCTTAATCCTGCGCTTGAACTTGAGCTTCCGGCAGTGAGTTCATTGCTTTCAAAGAAAGGGATAAGTATTGTTGGCATAAATGCGGGTTCAGGTATAGCTTCATCATTTTCGAAGATGATAAGGCCTGAAGAGATGGGTGCTGACAGGGAAGCTGTTTTTGTCGGCGTGATTGGCGCCCGTTTCAATGAGGCTAAACAGAAAGGCATGACTTGTGTCAATCTTGAGGAAGTGAGCAGGAAGAAGTCAGAGTTTAACATACTGAGGCTGTCTGAGCTTGTGCAGTTGATTGATGCTCTTAACAGATGAATCAATTATTGAAAAAAAAGAAAAAAATGGGTGTTTTTGAGAATGAGTGGACCTAAGGTCGTTGCGATACTTGGTGGTCAGTGGGGCGATGAAGGCAAGGGAAAGATTATCGATTACGCTGGTGGCTGTTTTTCTGTCGTCGCGAGAGCAACTGGCGGCAATAATGCGGGCCATACTATCTACATAAATGGCAAGAAGCACGTTTTTCACTTGATTCCTTCAGCCATGACCTGGCCTGATGTTGATTGCATTCTTGGCAATGGCATGGTCATTGACCTTTTTGTTCTTCTAAAAGAGATGAAAACCTTAAAAGAAAAGGGTTTTAGCACAGATAGGCTGTTCATTTCCGGCGGCGCTCACGTGATTATGCCTTATCATAAAATGCATGATGGCTATCAGGAGAAGGAAAAAGGCAAGGGCAAGGAACTTGGTACGACTAAGAGGGGTATCGGTCCTGCTTATGCTGATAAGAAGCACCGTACTGGTATTAGGATTAATGATCTTTTTGACAGGAGCATAATTCTTGAGAAGTTGCAGTATAATGTCAATGAGAAGCTGGGCATGTTCACTTATCTGTACAGGGCAGAAGAAGAGCAGGTGATGAAGGATATCTTGAGTGCGATTCCTGAGGATTCTATTTTTGATGAGTATCGTGAGCGCATCCTTGGCATGGGTGACGCGCATGATGTCAGGTCTATAAGTGAAGCGCTTGCAGATATTTATGTTTCTATAGGCAAGAGGATAGGGAATCATGTGATTGATTCCAGCTGTGCTTTGAATGATGCGCTTGTTTCAGGTAAGAGCATTCTTCTTGAGGGCGCTCAAGGGCTGCTGCTCGATATCGACCACGGCACGTATCCTTTTGTCACGTCGTCAAATCCTTCTGTGGGAGGCCTTAAGACAGGTCTTGGGATTTCAAGGATTGATGAGACATACAGTATTTTGAAGGCGTATGTTACAAGGGTAGGTTCTGGTCCTTTCCCTACTGAACTTCTTGGTGAATTAGGTGAAAAAATAAGGGAGAAGGGTCAGGAGTATGGTGCGACAACAGGAAGACCCAGAAGATGCGGTTGGCATGATGCTGTTCTTACAAGGCACGCCGCTAAAATAAATGGTAAGAGTGTCATAATCACTAAACTTGACGTGCTGACAGGTATTGAAAAGATAAAGATATGCGATTCGTACATGTATAATGGCCAAAAGAGATTATTCAATGGTGAGCTGTATTTCCCTGGTAAGATAATCCGTGATTTCCCTAATGATTCAAGCGTTCTTGAGCACTGTGTGCCTCATGACTGGATTGAGGTTGATGGTTGGTCTGAAGATATCACCATGATGAAGGATCTTGATGAGCTCCCTAATAGTTGCAGGGATTATCTAAAACTCATTGAGAAGCTTGGTAATGTTGAGATTGCGCTTGTCAGTGTAGGTCCTGAGCGTGACCAGACGATAAAAGTTCCTGGATTGTGGAATATGGATGACAGTCATCAGGCCAAGACAGTCGCGGTTGTTCCTGAAAAAAAGGTGTTTGTTGAGAAAAGACAGCAGAACAGGAAGTATCGTGCTGTGATTTATGATTTGGATAATACTCTTCTTGCGACTGATGCGTATGTCAGGCTGCTCTTGAAGAGGACTGCTGAGCTTGTCGCTCGTTTCATACGTTTCAGGGTTCCGTCAGACGCTGAGATAATTGAGGTGCAGAAGAAGAATCTGCCTTTTGAGGAGATGTTTGACTTGCTGTTCCCCACTCCTGATAATTATCTTGGCAGCGAGCCTTTGGCAAAGCTCATACTTAGCAAGTACAGGGAAGCTGCGAAGAATATCGGCTACAGCGCGACTCCTAATGGGATTGCGACATTCAAGACTCTAGAGAACAAGGGAGTTGTGCAGATGATAGTCACTAACAGGAGCAATATGGCGCAGGAGAGACTTAAGCAGGCAGGTTATCCTGAGAATTATTTCATCTTCTCTCCTGACAGTAAGGAACAGAGGAAGCCAAGTCCTGAAGCGTTCAAGACAGCATTGTTGACTCTTGAATCTAGAGGCATAAGGAAGGAAGAGATCTTGAGTGTCGGTGACCACACTGATGATTTTTTAGCATCAAAAGCAGCAGGGCTTGATTTTGCTGCCGTGCTTACTGGTTCGACGACAAAGAAGGATTTCGAGGCAGCAGGACTTAGTAAGGAAAAGATGCTGCCTGACCTGGAATTGTTGAGTGAGATAGTGTCCTGATTTTTTATTACAGTGTTAGGACTACAAATCTTTTTATATAGAGTTGGGCGTGGGAAGTTAAGCGCCGGATTTTAGGGCGCGGGTGGAGGATGGCCTTAAAAATAGAGGCAATCACTGTTTTAAACTCGTTCTCATGCATACCGTTGTCTTGTTTTTCGTCAGGATATCATGTCAGAGGTGTAGTTCATGTCAGATGATTATGAAAAGATAGAGGCAAAAGCTGTTTCTGCTGGTAAGAATGCTATGAGCAGAGAGTTCCTTTCAAGAAGGACTGGAAAGGGCGGTCTTTTTGCTGAAATCAGGCAGAATGATGCTGTCTATCCGAATCATTACATGCTTCTTGCGAATGATGGCGTCGGCACAAAGCTTTTCTTGAGCCAGTTGATGGATAGGTATGATACTGTAGGTTTTGACCTTGTTGCTATGAACATTAATGACTTGGCGACTTTTGGCCAGGTGATTCCTGACGTGATGAACGTCTATTTTGCGGTGCAGCAGAAGGTTGAAGAGGAAAAGATGGGTGATATTGTCAGGGGCATTGATTCTGCGTTGAAGCAGTGCGTGATTAAGAGCTCCAAGTGGAACATAAATTACGGCAAGCATGAGACTGCAAGCGTCGAGGAGATGGTGACAGGCCCTGTTCCGGGTTATGGCTATGATATCGCAGCGACCGTCACTGCTTTTATTGAGAAGAAGCATCTTCCTTCTTTTGCTCCGGAGCCAGGTGATATCATCGTCGGCATTGGTTCGTCCGGGCTGCACAGCAACGGGTATACTTTCGCGAGGCACGTGCTGCTTGACAAGGTTGTTGAGCAAAGAGATGAGTATAAGGAGCTCTACACAGGGAAGTTCAGGCTTGATGACTTGATAGAAGGCACTAAGACTACTGTCGGGGATGCGTTGCTTGCTCCTACAAAGCTCTATCTTAAGACTATGTCGAGAATCTGCGGAATAACCTGCTCCACGTACGGTGTGAACATAACCGGTTATGGTCTTAAGAATTTCAACAGGTTCGGGAAAGGCATCGTGTATCTGATTGATGACCCTATGGACCCTCTTCCGATACATCGTCTTGTTATGAATGAAGGCAAGTACGATGTTGAGCATGCCTGGACCAAGATGAATATGGGCATGGGCTTTGCAGTCATAGTTGAGGATATGGAAGAGGCGCGTGTGGCATGCACTATCGCGAATGAGGAAGGGCATGATGCGAAGATTGTCGGCAAGGTTGTCGAGGGAAAAGCTGACGGGCCAAGCGTCCTGCTTAACCTTAGGGGAAAAGATTATGCTCCTGATGGGGATTACTCTTTTGAGGGATACGGTTGAGTGTTATGGCAAGGATTGATGTAAAATACAAAGGGAGTATTGATTCAAGAGGCAAGGTCGTCGCTGATAAGGTCCGTTGCCTTATGGAAGAGGGCGCTTTGAGGCAGGCGAAGATAGATAGAATAGATGTCATTGATTCTTATTCGATAAATAAGGAGTTCTCTATTGGTGAACTGGTCCACATAATAGGCATGCTTCATAATAATGTTGTCCAGGAAGCGAGATTGGATAATTGTTTTGATATCGGCGATGCTGATTATGTGTTGGAGATTGGTTTTAAGCCAGGTGTCACTGATAATGTCGGCAATACTGTGAGGAAAGGCATTGAAGCAAAGCTCAATGAGCCTTTTGCTGATAATGAAGGCGTGCATTCGTCAGAGCTTCTGATAATTAAGGGTGAGGTTGATGAGAAGCTGTGCAGGGATATCGGTGAGATGCTTGCGAATCCTCTTATACAGAATATAGTCTGCACTTCAGCGCATGATTTCAAGAGAAGCATGCTTGAAGCGTATGTTCCTAAGGTTGTTCTTGGTTGTGAACAGGGTTCCATTGTTGTTCCGATAAGAATTATGGACCAAGATGAGCTCAGGTTGATTGCGAAGAAGGGGATAATTGACCCTATGACTGGTTGTCATCGTGGTCCTCTTGCTTTGGATATCGACGATGCTGCTCCGATGAGGGTGATTGTGGATTATTTCAACAAGGTCGGCAGGGACCCTACTGATGTAGAGCTTGAGTGCCTCGCGCAGACCTGGTCTGAGCATTGCAAGCATACTATTTTTGCCGCGGCTTTAGATGATGATATCAAGGAAGGTCTTTTCAAGAAGTACATAAGGGGCGCGACTGAGGAAATCAGGAGACGATGGAAGGCTCTTGGCAAGGAAGATTTCCTTCTTTCTGTTTTTAGTGATAATTCTGGCATAATAAAGTTCGATAAGTACTGGGCGATAACTGAGAAGGTTGAGACGCATAATTCTCCGTCAGCTCTTGACCCTTATGGCGGCGCAATCACTGGTATCGTCGGTGTTGACCGTGATGCTATTGGTGCTGGCATGGGCGCGATTCCATTTAATCACAGATTTTATTTCTGCTTTGCTGATCCTAAGAGCAAGAGGAAGCTTTTCAGGGATAAAAGATTGGATGGTACGCTTGAAGGGAGGATTCTTAGTCCCAGGAGCATCATGGATGGCGTTGTCTCTGGGGTGAAGGATGGCGGGAACAAGTCAGGCATCCCTACATCTCAGGGTGGTGCTTTTTTCCATGATAGTTATGGCGGCAAGCCTCTTGTTTTTGTCGGTGTGCAGGGTCTTATCCCTCTTGAGAAGGAAGGGGACAGGATTTATGAGAAGAAGGCAAGGCCTGGTGATTTGGTCGTGATGGTCGGCGGCCGTGTGGGTCTAGACGGTATCCATGGCGCAACTTTCTCGTCTGAATCTATGGATTCTGGTTCTCCAAACAGCGCTGTGCAGATTGGTGACCCAATTACGCAGAAGAAGATGAGCGATGCGCTGCTAAAAGAGGTCAGGGATTTGAAGCTGTATGATTCTATTACTGATAATGGTGCTGGTGGCTTGTCTTGTTCTGTCTATGAGATGGCTCGTGAGTGCGGTGGCGCGACTATTGAGCTTGACAAAGTGCCTCTGAAGTATCATGGTATGCGGCCTGACCAGATATTGATTTCTGAATCGCAGGAGAGGATGACTCTCGCTATCCCTGAAGATAATATTTCTGGATTCATGGATATCATGAGGAAGCATGATGTTGAAGCGACTGTTATTGGTCGTTTTGATGATTCAGGCAGGTGCAGGGCGAATTTCAATGGTAAGAATGTGCTTGATATCGATATCAATTTCCTGCATGATGGTCTTCCTCAAAGGGTTCTTGAATCTGATTATGAACAGGATAGTTATGGTGCTGTTGAGCCTGATTTTGATGAGCCTGATGACCTCACAGGCAGTCTGGAAGATATGCTTTCTCGTCTTAATATCTGCAGCAAAGAGTTTGTTTTTGAGCAGTTCGACCATGAAGTTCAAGGGGGTTCTGTTGTTAAGCCCCTGGTCGGAAAAGGCAAGGTTGATTCTGATGCTACTGTTAACAGGCCTGTCCTGGAGTCATGGAAGGGGGTTGCTGCCACGCAGTCTTTGTATCCGAGGTACGGCTTGATTGATACATATAACATGGCTGCGTGCGCGATTGATACTGTTGTCAGGAATCTTATTGCGGTCGGCGGCAGGCTTGACAGGATTGCGTTGCTTGACAATTTCTGCTGGTGTTCTTCTGATGAGCCTGAGCGGCTCGGTCAGCTTAAGCGTGCTGTCAAGGCGTGTTATGATCTGTCGACAGCTTATCTTGCTCCTTTCATCTCTGGGAAGGACAGCATGTTCAATACTTTCAAGGGTTTTGATGAGAATGGGAATAAGATAGTCATTGATGCTCTTCCGACGCTGCTTGTTTCTGGCTTGAGCATTGTTGATGATGTCCGTAAGTGCCAGACCTTGGATGCTAAGTGCGCAGGTGATATTGTCTATGTTGTAGGCATCACTTATCCTGATCTTGGCGGTTCTGAGTATTATGATATGGTCGGCGAGAAGATTGATGGTGCCGGTTTCCTAGGGCATTCTGTCCCTGAAGTTGTTCCAGATAGCTTCCTTGACACATACAAGGCTATGGAGCGTGCCATCGAAAGAGGTCTTGTCGCATCGTGCTGCAGTGTTTCGTCAGGTGGATTGGGTGTTGCGCTTGCAAAGACTGCTATTGGCGGTGGTCTTGGGATGGAATTGGACCTTGATAACTTGATTGCGCAGAAGTCTGTTGTCGGGACTGAGTATGCTGATGAGATTTTGTTCAGTGAGTCGCAGGGCAGGTTTGTTGTGACTGTTGACCCGCGTAAGTGTGATGATTTTGAGAGCATGCTCTACGATGTTCCGTTCTGCTATGTAGGGAAAGTGACCGATGACAGGGATTTTAGGGTTTTCCTTGGCAAGGATGAGAAGGTGATTGATGCGAGAGTGGCTAATCTCGCTGAAAATTACAAGAAGAGGTTGCGAGGTTATTGAATGGGGCCCAAAACTTTGATACTTAGCGGTTATGGAATCAATTGTGAGAAGGAGACAGCTTATGCTTTCGAGCGTGCTGGTTCTAGTCCGAAGATTATGCATATAAATGATGTAGTGTCAGATGTAAAAGTGCTTGATGACTGCAGGATTCTTGTCTGGCCTGGCGGTTTTAGCATGGGAGACGATACTGGCTCTGGTCTTGCTTACGCAAACTATGCGCGCGACAGATTAAGCGATGCTCTTACCCGTTTCATTGAGCGGGATACTTTGTCTATCGGTATCTGCAATGGTTTTCAGATTATGTCTCAGCTTGGTTTTTTCCCTTCGGATATTGGCAGGTATGGTCGTGCTGATTCTGCTCTGACTTTCAATAGTTCTGCACGTTACAGGGATTTGTGGACGGATATTAGTGTTGTTGAGGGTAACAATTGCGTCTGGACAAAAGGTATCAAGAGGCTTTTCATGCCTATTGCTCATGGTGAAGGACGTTTTTACGCGAATGATGATGTTCTTTCGCGTCTGAACGAGAATAGTCAGGTTGTTTTGAGGTATGATGATAATCCTAATGGGTCTGTTGAGGATATTGCTGGCATCTGTGACCCGACTGGCAGGTTTTTTGGCCTCATGCCGCATCCGGAAAGGTCGATTTTGTCTGTGCAGGATGCTCTGTACACGTTGAAGAGGGAGATTGCATCAAGGGATGAGAGGGAGCTTCCCGACGAGACAGACTGCATGATGATTTTCAATAATGCTGTTGATTATTTCAGGTAAGGAGGAAGAAAGAGAAGAAAAAAAATGGCTAAAGTGATGATTTTAGGCAATGGTGGACGTGAACACGCGTTGGCATGGTGGTTTAAGCAGTACAATCACGAGGTCTTGGCTGCTCCGGGTAATGGAGGCACTGCGTCTATTGGGAAGAATATCGATATTGACATCGATGATTTTGACGCTGTCGCGCATGAGGCAGTGAAGAATTACGCAAGCCTTGTTGTTGTCGGTCCTGAAAGGCAGATTGTTGATGGGTTGGCTGATTATTGGAGGGAAAGGGAATTTTTGGATAAAGGTGTAAGGCTTTTTTGTCCGTCGAAGAGTTGTGCTGAGCTTGAGGGCAGCAAGATTTTTGCACGTAAGTTTGCCAAGAGGCATAATATTCCTGTTCCTGATTTTGCTCCTTTTGAGAATGAGAATGTTGAGTCGAATATTCGTGCTGCGAAGAGTTATCTTGAGAGGTCTACTGCTGATGGCAGGAAGCCGCTTCTTGTCGTGAAGGCTGACGGCATCTGCGGCGGAAAAGGCGTTATTGTTAATGATAATATCAAGGAGACATTGGCGGCTATTGATTCAGTGGAGAACTTCGGCAATGCTGGTAAGAAGCTGCTTCTTGAGGAGCGTCTTTCTGGTGAGGAAGCGTCAATCATTGCTGTTACAGACGGTAATTCTTACAGGCTGTTTTCCCATTCTCAGGATCATAAGAGGCGTTATGAGAAGGATACTGGTCCTAATACTGGAGGCATGGGTGCTTATGCTCCGACGAGACTTGTCGATGCTGTTCTTGAGAAGAGGATAACTGATGAGATTATTGTGCCTACGATTGAGGGTATGAAGAAAGAGAGTCTTGATTACAAGGGAGTGCTGTATTTTGCTGTCATGATGCAGGATGGCAGGCCTTATCTTATAGAATACAACTGCAGGTTTGGTGACCCTGAGACGCAGGCTATCGTGCCTCTTGTGGACGCGGACCCGTATAAGTTGTTCAATGATTGTTTGAGTGGAAGGCTTAGTGAGTCTGATTTTAAGCTCAAGGACGCGTATTCTTGCTGTGTTGTCCTTGTTGAGGGTTCTTACCCTTCTGGCAAAAGTAAAGGTGAGGAGATTTCTTTTGGCCGCAAGCTGAAAAGCATGAAGGATGTCGTGTTGTTTCATGCGGGAACTAAGCTTATTGGTAGCAGACTGGTGACTGACGGTGGACGGATAATGGGAGTTACGTCGGTAAGCGATAAGAGTCACAAAGATGCGATAGACCGTGCTTACGAGGCTGAGAAGCATGTCTATTTCAAGAATAAATCTTTCCGTAATGATATAGGTTACAGGGTGCTTTGATGAAGAAGATTTTCAATGGTGAGCTGCCGATGCAGGTTGTGGCTTTCGGTTCTGGCAGCTGCAGCACTATAGATGCTTTGATTGAACGTCAGAAGTTGACAGGCATCCATTTTTTCAGGGTTGTCGCGCTCTTTACTGACAATCGTTATTCTAGGGCGCATAAGATTGGAATCAGGGAGAATATTCCTGTCGTGTACAACCATCTTGATGATTTCATGAAAGAAAAGGGAATGGATTACGAAAACAAAAAAGAGCGTAAGGATAAGGATATGAGAAAAGAGTTCGACGAGAGAAGCAGGGATCTGTTGCTTGATGCGTCTGATAAGCATAATTTCAGCATTGATTTGGTCGCTCTTGCTGGATACATGCTGAGGTTATATTCTCCACTGCTTTCTGAGTTCAGTGACAGGATGATTAACAGCCATCCTGCAGACCTTTCTATACTAAAAGAGGATGGTAAACGGAAGTATACTGGTGACAATGCTGTTCTTGATGCTATTCTTGGCGGAGAAAATGAGACAAGGACGTCAATTCACATGGTTCGTGATAAGGTTGATGCTGGCGAGATACTCGTCATGTCAAAGCCTCTGCCTGTCGAGCGTTATTCTGTCGATATGGCTCGCATCCTGTGCAGATATGTTGATGATTACACTAAGAAGTATGTTCTTGATAAGGAATACGCAAGGAATAATGTTCCCGAGGACAAAAGAGAGATATCTGATGATATTTTTTTCAAGTACATCTTCTCAGAGCTGTTTGTGAAGAAGCATCAGGAGCTTCAGAAACATGTGTGTGATTTTCCTGCTTATTGTTTTGCTCTAGAGGAGATTGCGAAGGGCAGTTTTGAGCTCGATAATGTTTCTGTGTTCTATAAAGGCGAGAAGTTGTCGTATAAGGGGGTGTGCCTGGAATGAAGCGTTACATTATAGCTGGAGTCGGTTCTCCTAGTGATTTGGAGTCGTTTGGTCAAAAATATGATTCTCTCGGAGGCATGAACATAAGTGATTATCTTTCATCAAAAGGGATTTTGCATCTTCCGAGGCCTCTTGTTGTTTCGTGTCACAGGACTTTGAAGCGTGTTGTGTCTTATGCGCTTGAGAGCGAGCTTCATGCTGCTGCAGATGAAGACAGGAAGGTTGTTGTTGTGCTTTTTGGCGGCATGAGTCTTGCGTTGCCTGGTATTTTTAGTGCTGAAAGTGTCACGTTGCCCATCATTGGTGTTCCTGCTGCTGCGGGCGTTCATGGCGGCGGGCTTGATGCTGCGACTGCTGTGTATAACATTCCTCCGGGCACTGTCGTTGCCGGCGTCCCTGTGCATTACAAGGATAATCCTAGTCTTGACAAGGCGATTCTTATTGCTGAGAAGATTTTGGATTTGGATTCTGATGATGTTTCTGTCGTCTGCTCTGAGAATTCCAAGGATCTGTCCAAGATTGACTTGATTTTAAACTCTGAAAAAGGCTGCAGCCATAACACGTCTCCCGGTATTTTTGGTGTTCCGCATGAGCACAGGAAGGGTTGCAAAGACAAAGCTATGATTAGTGTTCACGTCGCGTCAAGCAGCCTTGGTATTGGTGAGTGTGACCGTGTCTCTCATATTGCTTTGCAGTGCCGTGTGCCTTCTGCGGATAAGGTCGATGACCAGGACAGTTTTATTGATACCTTGAAAGTCTTGGGAAGGACTAAGAACACTTTGTATTTCGGCAGTTCGACAAATGCTGCGCTGTTTTTGGTGAGGATTCTTGCTCTTGGTGACGCTTCCTTGCGCGCTAAGCTTTTGGAGTATAAGGAATTGCAAAGGACTGATACTGAATTGAAGTATGGCGAAAAGATTGCTATTTCTGATGATTTGTTCATGAAAAATGATGTCAGTCATTTCTTGACAGAGGATGAAGCGAGGAAATTAGCTGAAGATAACCTGAATAATGTCTTGGCTGTGCTTGACACGTCGAAATTGGCTGATGGTGTGAAGTATGAGAAAGGGAAAGTGAGAGAGAACTTTGTCATGACAGACAAGCTGGGAAATAAAAAGAGGGTTCTTGTGACATCTGACCGTGTCAGCGTGTTTGATAGCGTCGTGGGTAGCATTCCGTTTAAGGGGCAGGTTCTTGATGATTTGGCTCATTGGTGGTTTGGCGAGACAGGATTTTTAGTTCAGAATCATGTTTTAGCAAGGCCTTCGCCGGTAATAACAATAGCTGAGCAATGCACGCCGCTGAAAGTTGAGATGGTTGTCCGTGCTTATCTTACCGGTACATCATCTACTTCTATCTGGACTG
Source organism: uncultured Methanosarcinales archaeon (assembly GCA_964563755.1). Taxonomy (GTDB): domain Archaea; phylum Nanobdellota; class Nanobdellia; order Woesearchaeales; family UBA11576; genus JABMQF01. The sequence goes on along the minus strand of CAZLYC010000009.1, from coordinate 40,879 downwards.
CTTATGAGAAGGGCAGCAGGGTGTTTTGCGGCAATTGCCTGGATGATGGCATGAAGAAAAACCAAAAACTTCCTTATGTCATGATCACTCCTTCGACTAAGGCTGATTATGGCGGGCATGATTTGTCTGTCTCTGCTGATGATATCCTTGATATGAAAGTTTTGCCTGGCAATCCTTTGGAGCAGAAGAGCCTGATGCAGCAGCTCTCAAGTCATGCTCTTGTGCTTTTCGGCAAAGGCGCTTTGCTTGCTGATAAGATTGGCCTTATTTTGGTTGATACTAAGTATGAGTTCGGCATAGCAAAGGATGGCAGGGTTTTGTTGATTGATGAGATCCACACTCCTGATTCGTCGAGGTTCTGGGAAAAAGACAGCTATCCTGAGAGTTTTAGCAAGGGTAAGGATCCTAAGCAGCTCTCTAAGCAGTTTGCGCGTGATGCAGTCATCGCTAAGGGTTATGACCCTAACAGCAGTGCTAAGGTTCCTATGCTCGACGATAAAGACAGAGTTGAATGTGCTGTCCGTTACATCCTGCTTTGCCAGAGGATTACAGGAAAGCCTTTTGTCCCGGATACAAGACCTGTAAAAGAGCGCGTTTACAAGCATCTTGAGGAATTAGGCGTGCTTAGAAGGTGATTTTTGCATGGAGATTACTGACCAGATTTCAAGGACATTTGCAGAGTATCGTTTTATTCCCCGTCTGACTAAGGAAAGCTTGACAAAGGATAAGGTTGACCTCTCTACTCCCTTAACTAAGGGCGGTCTGCGTCTTAATGCTCCTGTCTTGAGTGCTGCAATGCAGTCTGTTACTGGTCCTGAGATGGCTGTTGCTCTTGCGCAGCATGGTGGTATCGGTACTGTTTTTTGTTCCCAGCCTATTGATTCTGAGGCAGATATGATTAAGGCTGTTAAACGCGCCAGAGCTGGTTTTGTGAGTCAGTTGGAAGTCATTAATCCTGATGACACTATAGAAAAGCTCGACTGGCTTATCAAGAAGACGGGTTACAATACTATTCCTGTTGTTGAAGGCAGCAAGTCGGATTATGGCAGGTTCCTTGGAATATTTGAAGGGCCAGTGTCAACCAATATGCCGCGTACTGACCCTGTTAAGAATTGGATGCTGCCTTTCCGTCAGGAGTCTCTTGAAGCTATTGTTGACAAGATGAAGTCTGAAAGTCATGCTGAAGATGTGATTAAGGTTGTGAATGATTATATTTTCTTTGGCAGTCCTGACATGACATTGCCAGAAGCAAATAAGCTCATGACTGAGAGCAGGAGGAAGTATCTTTCGATTGTCAATCTTGACGGGACTTTGAAGTTCATGGTGTTTGGCAAGGACCTTCAGGCCCATACTAGTTTTCCTCGTGCAGTTGTAGACGACAACAAAAGGTACGTCGTAGCAGGCTCAATAAACACGCATGATTATGCTGAGCGTGTTCCTGCGTTGGTTGATGCTGGTGTTGATGTGCTTGTGATTGATTCTTCTGACGGTTTTAGCGAGTATCAGCGCAAGTGCGTTGAATTTGTCAAGTCGAATTTCAAGACTCCAGTCATTGCTGGTAACATCATTAGTAGGGAGGCTTTTGAGTATCTTGCTTTGTGCGGCATCGACGGTGTGAAAGTTGGCATGGGCGGTGGCTCTATCTGCATTACTCAAGAACAAAAGGGCACTGGCCGTGGCCAGGCAACAGCTACTCTTGAGGTTGCTAAGGCTCGTGATGAGTATGCCCGTAAGATTGGTGAGTATATTCCGATTATTAGTGATGGCGGCATAGGTACTGCAAAGGATGTTGCTATGGCTCTTGCTTTCGGCGCTGATAGTGTGATGATGGGTCGTTATTTTGCTGGCTGTCATGAGTCTCCGACAAAGATAATTGAACGTGATGGCAAGATGTATAAGGAGTATTGGGGCGAGGGTTCAACTCGAGCAAAAGCCTGGTCTGGCAAGCGTTATGGTCAGAATGATTTTGACGAGGGCGTTGTCGCTGTTGTTCCTTATACTGGCCGTGTTGCTGATAATTTGAATGAGACTTTCGCTAAGATTTCTGCGACAATGGTAAGTTTAGGAGCTTCTAATCTTAAGGAGCTTCGTCATGATGCTGTTGTTGAACTTATTTCAGACGCTTCGCGCATTGAGGGCGGGGTGCATGACGTGATAACTGATAAGAGGGTGTGAGAGATGGCAAATGCGTTAAAAGATATGGAATATCCTGGCAGAGGGATAATTTTAGGTCTTACTAAGGATGAGTCGCCTTTTTGTTCGTACTTCATAACTGGTCGTTCTGATTCTAGCCGTGCTAGACGACTCTGCAAGAGCGGTAAGGTCATCTATACTGAGCCGACTGACATGCAGCTCTTGATGAAAGGCAATCCTGATTTGTTGATTTATAATGCGTTGTTGTGGCGTGATAACTGTGTTGTTGTGAGTAATGGCAAGCATACTGATTCTATGTTTGCCCAGACTTTGTGTGATGGCAGGCATGATGGTTTTAGGATGTCTTATACTCCTCTTGATGAGTGTGTTAAGCAGTGGAGTTATGAGCCTGATGCTCCGAATTATACTCCTCGTATCGGTGGTCGTATCATGGTGGATACAGGCAGCCGGAAAGAGCACTTGATGGAGCTTGTCATTGTCCGTCGTAGCAAGGAAGTGGTTCCTGTGAGGACTGATTACAAGGTCAGTTGTGAGCCTGGTGAAGGTCGTTTGATTACTACTTATAATGGTGAGAATAAGAATCCATTGTCGTGTTTTGGCAACTCTCCTTTGAAGATGAGTTTTAAAGAGAATACTTCTGAAGGGATTTGCAATGAGATTAGTGATTTGTTGCGTGAGGAGTTCCGTGTGAGTGTTGCTGCTTTGGTTGTTTCTCCTTCGGACTGTGCTGTTTCAGCGTATATCAGGAATTTTCGTGATTGAGGTGTAAAAATGGCAGATGAACGCGCATTAAAGTCAAACAAATCGAATTATATTCAACCTAACCTGGGAAATTATCCTAATGAGATGAGTTTTGGCTCAGTGAAACTTGAGAAGGCTATGGATTTGCGTTATGGTGAGAATCCTCATCAGACTTCTGCCTTTTACAAGGATACTAATACTGTTGGTGCAAGCATCGCTAATGCTAAATTAGTTCACGAGGGCGGAAAGAAGGTCTCTGCAATAAACATTCTTGATGCGAATTCTGCCTTGCTTATTGTTTCTGACATGCTTGATATTCACGGCAAAAGCGCTGCTGTGTGTGTTCCTGTGAAGCATTCTACTCCGTCTGGTGTTGGTATTGGTTCGGATTTGACTGATGCTTATCGTCTTGCTAAAGAAGGTGATCCTTTGGCTATTTTTGGCTGCACTATGGCAGTTAGTAGGCCTGTTGATATGCGTTTTGCGTCAGAAATCTCTGATTTGCTTCTTGAGTGCCTTGTTGCTCCGTCCTTTGATGCGGATGCCAAGGAGTATATTGTTTCTAAGAAAAAGAATATCCGTCTTCTTGAGACTGGTTCGCTTGAAAACATAGCTCAGATGGATATGGAAATTATTCCAGTCATCGGCGGTTTTGTTGTTCAGCAGCCTTTTTACAGCAGGATAAATTCTGAAGCGAACCTCGAATCGGTGTCAGAAAGAAAGCCAACGTCAGATGAATACAAGGCTTTGCTTACCATGTGGCGCTTGTGTTCTCGTGTCAAATCAAATTCTATAGTGCTCGGCAGCGCTAACCAAGTCTACGGCATTGGTACTGGTCAGATGAGCCGTGTTGCGTCAGCAAGGATTGCAATCTATAATGCTAACGAAGTGTTTGGTAAAGGTGGTTTTAACAAGTCTTCCGGAAGTGTTGGCGCGTCAGACGCTTTCTTTCCTTTCCCAGACGGGCCAGAGATGCTTGCTAAAGCCGGGATGAAAGCTATTGTCTATCCTTTAGGTTCTGAAAAAGACAAGGAGACGATTGAAGTCTGGAATAAGTATAACGTAGCAGCTGTCTGCACTCGTCCAGTTCCTGGAACGAATGAAGTTGAAAGATGCTTCTCAGGGCATAGGTGATTTACCTCTACAAATTGTTTGAATTCTTTATTTTTTGTGAAATGTAGGGGTAACAAATTTACATTGCAATAACATAGAAAAAGAATATAATTCCAACGAACCCGTTTATCATGACTCCTAGTAGGCTTATCCAGTAGCCGATTTTGGCAGATGTTGTGCTTTTGCGTATTTTTTGTATTCTTGCTAGTGTCGTGCCGGCAGCAGATAGGGGAAAACCTATTATTGGGAACATGCAGGTGATTATTCCAAGGGTGCCAAAGACAATGCTGCGGATGCCATAGTCGCTATTCTTGTGTTTTTTCTTGGCAATATAGAAAAACAGGTTAGACAATAAAGAGGATATTATTATTGATAAGAACGTCGCCCATGCGTATGCTGTCAGGGGATGAGTTGAAGAATCTGCAAGGAACCTGTCGTCCATGCTGTTCCATACTGAAGGTTTCATTCTGTAGGAAATGATTTCACCCAAAGAGTCTATTGTGCAGGAGTTGCCTTCAGTTAGGTTCAGGATTTGTGAAGAGGATGTTACTTCGAGCAAACCTGAATAAAGATATACTGAAGTTATGTTTGTTGAACTGTTGTAGTCTACGACGAACTCTGTGCCGCGCATTGAAACGGCAGCATTTGGGGTGTCTATCTTAAAGACAGGGTGCGCAGGAAAACTAAGTGACGTCTTTAATGAACCCTTCGCCAGATAATACTGGTCAAGTAAAGCAGTGCCGACCCTTAATTCAGTGTTTGGGCCGAGGTTCATGCTGCCAGCATTGCCAAACATTATGTTTACTTTGCTTTCTTTGCCTGTTACGACTTTGTCATCGACGCGTAAGTAGAGTTCTTTACCAGGGATTACTCTTGTGCCATCAGAACGTGTGACGTAAGCATCGCCACGGTAACCGCTAAAGCTTGGGGCTATTGCGTCAAACTCAGTCCTTCCTCTTCCACTGTAGGTATTGAACTTAGGTCCGACAGGTTCAGGTTCAACGATTACCTTTGTGCCTGCTTTGTTGAGTGCTGCTTCTAATGCATTGATATCCTTGATGTAAGCTTGGCGTTCTGCACGGTCAATCTCAGCAAGTATACGTTTGCCTTCAGCATCTGCCCTGTCAAGACACGGCTGGACGCATGCTTGGCCGCCGCCGCCTCTTTGGAATTTTTCGCCGCTGCACGCTGCATAACAAGGGTCAGTCCTTTTCCATGAAGCATCCAGTTCTTTTGTTCGCATGTCCATTACTGCAGTGAAATCGCGCTCAAAAACAGTTCTGTCATAACCCGTCATGTCAGGATCTTTGTCAGCTAGTTGGTTATTCAGTTCGATGTGTAATGCATTGAGTTCTTCAATGCTCTTGCCTGAAAGGTCCAGAGCAGAAACAAAAGAAGCTAGGACAAGCAGGCAGAATAATAAATACTCTATTCTTTTCGGAATTGCATTCTTTCCGGCTTTAGCGTTTGTATACATTGTCATGGTGTTCGTAGTCCACGAATATCAGGAAGTCTTTATGTTTATTGTAGCTGAATGTAAGTACAAAATGTCCTATATGGACTCTTTTTAGCTCTTTTAGTTCGTATTTGAGGTTTTTATAGTGTTCTGGGTCAGGGGACTCTGCGACTTCTGTCATCTTTTCGATGACCGCTTCGTAAGTGTTCCTGTCTTTCTTGTATAGTTTCTCTAGCGTCTTTTTCAGGTCTGGCTTGATTTCGTATTCACGCATTTTCTATGTGCTTCCTCAGCGCTTCGATGCTTTTGAACTTGGTGCCTTTCTGTTTGAGTATCCTGCCTAGTTTTTCATTGTATTCCGGCCTTAATTCAGGTTCGAGCATCTGTTCCTCAAACTTAGCGATTACAAAATTTACTGCATCGGATTTGTTCCGAAAGCCGTATTTGCCTTTTACTATGTTAAGCACTCTATCCTCATTATCGCCCAGGTTAACTATTGCTTGTGTCATTCAGCCCCACCTTATGTTTTATTATAAATCATTATAAAATATAACAAATCATTATTTAAACCTTTCGGTCAGGGCTTGGCTTTTAGCAATTATTTCTGCGCATCGCCTGTTTAGAAAAAGTCAGCATAGTATTTATTATTTTGTCAACACTGCTTAATAGCCCAAGATCTTTCCGGTTTTATCGTCGTAACTTTTCCGCTTTCCTCTTTTGTGAGTTAAAAGAAAACTTTATAATCATTATCACGCTATACTGGGTGAATGGAAATGAAACTAAAGACAACGTATGATGAGCAGGCAGATGCAGCATATATCTATCTTAACGAGTCTGCAAAGGTTGAGAAGACTGTGGAGCTAAGTGAGGGCTTCCTTGTGGACCTTGACAAGGATAAGAAGATCATAGGTATAGAGCTGCTTGATGCCAAGAAGAAGCTTGGCCTTCCGGAACTGAGGACAGTTACATAAAAAGAGTCATGTTCTGTTAAGATATTTATTTTTAAGATATTCACACATCTTTGCTATCTCTTTTTTTGCATCATTGGTTGTTGCTATAGTTACCTCTTTTCCATAATAGTTGGCTCCGTTACGCAGCTTCCTTAGCCTGTCAAATCTTGCTGATATCTCGTCTTCCCCTAATCTGATGAGGTATTCTGTGAATGCTTCGTGGGAATATACTTTCCAGCCTTCTAAAAGGCATATTGCTTCAATCATCTCTCTCAATGCTTCGTAGGATATGACAAAGACAGTTGAGGATGTGACTTCGGTGACTTCTATGCTTGAGGCTGTCCTTATGTTGTTATCTGACATCTTTATGAGGGCTTTTGACTTCTCTGTGTCTTTTTGTCCCTTGATTGCCTTGCCTTCCTTCACGAAATCTTCGAATGTCATTTTCAGAAAGCCTTTATGAATCCGGAAAGGACCGTCCCATTTATCACATTGTTGAGGAGTTCGGGGCTTGTTGTCTTCAGCTTCTCGAACTCTTTTTTTGTGTGTATGAACATCTGTATCTCTGCACCCAATGATCTCTCGTATTTCGCCAGGTCCAATGTCTTCTTCTCTGTAGAGATTATGAATATGTCTATGTCGCTCTTCTCGTGGTTCTCTGCCTTTGCATAAGAGCCGAAGAGGATTATTGTAGGGTACGCCAGCTCATTCTCAAGATAGTCGACGAGTCCGCTTGCGTATATCTTTTCGAGGTTATGCGCCTTTTTTCTGAGCTTGAACAGCTTGTTTTGCGTATTTGCCTTGATTATGACGAGGTTCCTCTCGCGGTCCTTCCTTATTTCCAGAAGGCCTTCTTTTTCGAGTCGTTTCGTTATGTTTATTATTGTGTTAGGGTTGAGTCCTGTCTCTCTTGCAAGGAGGCGTATGTGGAACTCCTTGGCAGGCTTCTCGAAGAGCGCATTTGTTATCCTTGATTGATTGTCCATTTTATTATACAAGTGTATAATCAGTTATACTATTTAAATCTTGCGGTTAATGTTTTATTTTTTATACAAATGTATGAATATTTATACAATAAGAGTTTTTTTATTCCGCATTTGGTCAGGTGACTGCAATTAATGGTCGTAGATACTTTTTTAAACTACTTGCTTAGCTTCTTCTTTCATGATCGAATTCAATCCTGACGGTTCCATAAAGATACCTGGCCGTCTTGCTGCTTTAAGAGAAGCTGACAGTTCTAAGATGAAAGGCCGCTGTGTCATGATACGTAAGGAAGTCGTCAGTGCCAAGCCTCCTAAATCCTGCTGCCTGAACATTACGCTTTCTGATAGCATAACAGACAATGGTTTTATAGAAGTCATCTTCAGGCGCTGGAACGAGTCCTACGAAGTGCCTTCAAAGCTCATTAAGGACACTGACCATGAATTCAGAATAGAAATCGGAACATGCTTCACACGTTGCAGTGACTGCAGTAAACTCATACGACTATACCGCGAATACGACTCAGACGTAATAGAGAAGACAGGCTCATGCACGTATAAAGGCAACAGCTGGGGCAGCAGTAGTAGCGGCGGCGGTGGAAGTGGCAACGGCGGCGGCAACGGCAGCAGAGCAAACGACGGCAACCAGAAGTTCACCGAAGAAGATTATTTCGAGTGAAAAGGCAGAATATTTCTAGGAGAATAAACAAAAATGAAAAAATTATTTCTTGGGTAAAAAATAACGCGTATTCTAACTTTTACTCTATTCCTTATGATTTTAGAGAAGGTACACACAGTAAAAATCTTAATTTTAATCCTGATTTTATAATAAAAACAGATAACTTAGTTAGTATTGTAGAAATAAAATTTGGTGGAGATATTTCAGATATTAACAAAGCAAAGAGAAAAGGTGCTGACAAGTTTATTAAAAATTTAAATAAACACACAAAGATAAAATATGTTCTTAATTTTCTCTCTCCTAAAGAGTATGATGATTATTTCACTAATGTTATCAAAAATAATAAAACAGATTGGAACTCTGAAATGGATATAAAGTTAAGATAACATTTTTCTAATCAGAAATACTGGTTATATTTATGTTCATTATACTAAAACAACAATACAACGCAAATGAAAGAAAGAATAACTCATTTTTTGCCTGATTCAACATAAGTAATTACTGCTAAAGCCAGAATAAATAAAACAAAAAAATAGAGAATTAAATAAAGAAAATTTTTTCCTATTTTTTGTATTATAATATTTTTGTTTAATATTATGAAAAAAACTCCAACAGAGTATACTAATAAGATTATCAGATTTAAGTATTTGGGAGATTTGGAACGCTTCATTTTTTGTTCTCATCTTTTGATGCCTTACCAATAAGATACCCGATAACGCCTCCTACAACCGCGCCAACAGTACCACTAGATACAGCTCCTATTATCGAACCTAACGCAGCAGTACCAATAACTAATTCGTCTTCTTTGGCATTTTTTGGGTTCATTTTGATTTTTTTAAGACTTTCAATATGCCGGTTCCTATAACTATTCCAATAGCGACGTCTAAAGCGGTGTAAAAATGATCTACTTTAAGATCGCCCCTGCAATAAAGTGCAACTATTCCTACAATAATAAATATGGTTAGACCAAGTAGTATAAGATTTCTAACAAAATCGTTATCTTTTATATGTTCAGGCCACTTAGATACCATTTTCGTTAAGGCTACCTCCGTTTTAATGAAAAGCCATCTCAATTTACTCAAAGTTAAATTTTTAATCGTTTTTAATATGACTTTATTTATAAACTTTTTGGGAGCAGATATAGAAAAAGATTAATTCATTAACTCCCTGTTTATTCTCATTAAAAATCTTTCTTTTCTCCTTTCAGTTTTCTTATTGATCTCTTCGTATACTCATTCATCGTCTCCGGCAGTTCGTCGAGTTTGAACCATTTGAGTTCTGTGTGCTTGTCTGGTTCTTTATTCGTAGCTTCTCCAGAAACATAGCTTGCAAGGTATCCGTATGCCATCCAGTTCTTGCCTTTCTCGGTTGTCTCGTAAGTGTCGAGTAATCGTTCAATGCGTACAGTGATGCCTGTCTCTTCAAGTATTTCTCGTATTAACCCTTCTTCTAGTGTCTCTCCTTCTTCTACCATTCCGCCTGGTCGTGTCCAGAGTCCGTCTGATTTACGCCTAAGAAGTAAGACCTGTCCATTTCGAACAACAAGCGCTCCGACTCCTTTGTAGACTTTCATAAGAACAGGTGTAATTCAGAAGTTATTATAGTTTGCTGAAAGGTATGTGCTGATTTTATCAGTTCCTATGACTTTTACCGCAGCCTGTTTGGAGAGTTTCTTGTCGTCTGACCATATTATACTGCCAGGGTGGGCCAGTGCGCAGGCGATGAATGGTACATCATCAGGGTCTATATCTTTAACAATAAATATAGCATTAGCATAATGGGCGTCAAGCTGTGATTTTGGGACAATTTCTACTTTTAGAAGAAGTATCGAAAGAAGCAGCCCGAAGTCTGCTGCGTCCATCCCTGATTTTCTCAGCAGTTCGTGCCTGTGTTTATCGAATTCATCAAAGATATAGCTTGGGAAGAGAAATTTGTCTTTGTATTCTAGTATTGTCCTGCGTGTGTATGAATCCTTAATAAGAGCAGAGAATAGTATATTGCTATCTATCACGATTCGCATCCGTAAACCTTTTGCCTGCGAGAGATGCGATTTTCTTGCTGAACTCAGATACGTCTTTCGAAGAAAGCTTGCTTTTCTTCGCAAGTTTCTCTGCAAGTGCTAGCGTCTCAAGCTTCTCTATTATGGCTTTACGTGCGACTTCGCTCCATCTTACTTCTGAGAACTGTCTCATCTCAGCCTGGATGTCATCAGGTATTGAAAGTGTCATGTTTCCCATATACACATAAATATGTGATAACACATATTTAAACTTTTCGTAGTCAGTCGCCATAGGATGAGCCACAAGAAAGTATAATCAGATGTGATTAAAGACCGCTATGCATGTATTTGCAACAAAATTATGTCATATCCGGAGATGTTACGGTACAGTGCATGAAGATTAGATGAAATGTTAGTCTTTCTGAAGATATTTCAGATTGGATGAAAAATATTTTAAGCCACAGCAAATCTTGCTTTCTCTGTCGTAACAGAGCTGTGTCCGAGGTCTACTGTAAGCGGAATGGACAGTTTCTCTTTTTCTTTGTTGTCAAATTCCATCACTAAGAATATTACAACATAGTTAGGTTTGTACGTGACTGACATCGATGCCTGTTTCAGTGTGCATAATTGCTTTTCCGTCAGGTGCAGGTTCTGTGATGCGTTCAATATTTCCACACCAGTAATGAATCCTTTATGGTCTACGTCAATGACAAAATCCCCTATGTCTATGGATGCCTTTACAGGTCTGCCTTTCGATAATGATAGGATATCCTCTTCATTATCATAATTCATTTTTGCATTGTTCTTTGCCATTTTCTATCAGTATTCCAGCCAGATACAATATATAAATCTTTCTTTGAGATTACGGCTATTATGACCAAGCTATACCTATTGCTGAGCTTGATCCAGAGCTTATACTTTTTCTCGTCTTCGTTTCTGGCAGGTTGTTCCTCCGCTTTCAGCAGGTTATCTGTTTTTTTCAACTGTTTTTTTATCATGCTTTCTGAAATAGGCCGCTCAAGAATCCTATCATAGAAATGTTTCTTGAATTTTATCTGGTCAATATTCACATCAGTTAGGAATTTCTTGACTGTTTCAAACGGGTTCATGAGTTAGAGCTAATGTGAACTTCTTATTTAAACGTTATGGAAACATAATTAGAAACTTTCCGATTATTTTGTATAACCCGCAGAGCAGATAGCGAATGCATTCTATCTATCACGATTCGCATCCGTAAACCTTTTGCCGGAAAAGACAAGCGATTTTCTTGCTGAATTCAGATACGTCTTTTCGAAGAAAGTTTGCTTTTGTTAGAAATAGTGCTTGTCAGTCTGAGTAATAATGATGCTGCTGCGCACATCGTCATTCCCCATGCTATATCGACTATTGTCATGGTTAGTGTCCAGTTTGCTAAAGATGCTAGGTTTGTGAAGTCGTATACTCCGTAAATTATTAGGCCGTATAGTGCTCCGTAGGTTATGCTTTGTTTGTTGTTTTTTGCTATTTGGTCGACGAATAGGACTATTCCTAGGGGTATTAATGCCCAAGCGAGCACCGCAGACAGTAAGGGTACGTTTTCTGGTCTTGCGAATCCTGCTAGTTGTTTGTCATAGAAGGGTTTCATGATGACTAGTACCCAGGTTAAGTCTATGACTAGGACTATTGCCAGCGCTAAGAAGTATTTTTTTATTTTTTTGGTATCCATGGTATCAGGATGCTTGTTTTTCTTTTGTATTCTTTGTAGGTTTTTTGTTTGCCCCATTTGGCATCTGCTGCTTTTTCTAGTGGTGGCAGGCCTGTTATGAAGAGAAGTAAGAACATGATGAAGAGTGGGCTTGCTAGGCCTATTAGTTTTTGGGTAAGGTTTAAAGATGTGAAGGTGAATGTGTAGATTCCTATCCAGCAGAGTATTTCTCCGAAGTAGTTGGGGTGTCTTGAGTACTTCCAAAGACCAGTGTTGATAAATGCGTCCTTATTGTTCTGGTTGAATTTGTATTTTTGCAGGTCTGCGATGGATTCTAGGATTAGACCTGTTGCCCAGATAATCAGTCCTGCCCAAAATATCTTGTTGGGGTTTCCAAGCATGAAAAATAGTGCAGGTAGGAGTATGACCCATACAGCGAGACCCTGTAAGGTCCAGAATTTGAGGAATTTTAGGAATGATTCTCGGATGCCATCAAAACGCTTGTCGTATTTCATCTTTTGTATTCTGATGAATAGGAATATTCCCAGTCTTAATGCCCAGATGAGTATCATTGATAAAAGGATGATTTTTGTTTTTGAGAATTCGTTCAATAGGGCTGAGATACTGATTAATGCGATGAAAGTCAAGGAATAGCTTAGGTCTGTTAGCTTGTCTGTTTTGAATAAATAACCTGGGATGAACATGATTATGTTTATCCCTAAAGCAGCGATTAAGTAGTAGGCTATTTCTAGCATTTTTTAATCGATGCAATTGTTTGTTTATTAATGTGTTGCGTGGAAAAGTTCATTAGTTGAATGAGGGGGTTTTCTGTTTTGTGTCAGTGCAGGTTCTATTTTGCTTGAAGGGGCGTTTAGGTGTTATTTTTGTGTTTTTAGGAGGTTTATTTAAATAGGTTTATAAACAAAACAGGAAAGAATTCGTCACTTAACAATAGTAAATTTTACGAAAGATTTATAAATAAGTAAAAAAATCAGGCAGTATGTCAACCATATCAGCACTTGTGTTGTACGGTAACGAATCAGCTAATGATCTTTTTACTGCGCGTGTTGAGCGGGATTGCAAGATTCTTGAAGATGTTTTTAGGGCCAGGTATGATTTTTATTCTGAAGATAATCTTAAGGTGCAGTTCGTTAAGTCCAGGCCTATTGTCAAGGCGAACAAGGATGTAAATGTTAGGATAGCGAAAGGTTGGCCTGAGATAAATGCTGTTTCCATGCCTAATGGTACAATAATTCTTAGTGATAGGTTGTTGAGCTTCTGTGATTACACAGAGGAGCTTGATTTCGTCCTGCAGCATGAGATAAGGCATTACAAGTCAGGACACTCTAAAGAGATTATTGAATCTAAAAATCCTTTTGGAGGCATGCGAAGGGCGGAATATGAGGCTGACCTGGAGGATATGCTTGCAGAGACGAATAAGTTTGTCAATCCTGCAGGTGGAACGGTATTTCTTGAAAAGCTTGGCGCAAAAGAGAAAGGAAAGCAAGGCATAGTCCATGGAAGCACATACACCAGGCTTATTGGGGTCGAGTATGTCATAAGGCTCGTGGATCTTGATGCTTTGACGAGCGAGCTAACCAAGATGCCTGAGTACACAAGAACTGCTGCGAAAGCGGTCGACAGGTGGAAGCCTGAAAAGACTGATGAAGAGTTGATTGATTCTATAAATAATAATGAGTTGTTGTGGGTCATGGAGAATCAAAATCTATTTTGGCAATATGATGAGGAACATTCGAGCATGAAAGAATGTGAGATTAAACGTGCATTGAAGAACAGGCTGCGTGAAGAATTAAGAAAAGCAGCAGCCAACACTCCAATGACTGTCGATGATATTGTTGATACGGCTTGCCTGCCAGAGAAATTTATCAGGTCGTCGTTGTATAAACCTGCTTCTTTTGGCTTTGAACGTATGAACAGAAAGGAGTTGCAGGAGCGAAAGCTTGTAGGAGAGTTCTACATTAAGAAAAAAGAAATTGAAGAGGAAGAACAGAGAACATACACAGGCAGCTTCTAGTTCTGAATTTTATTCTTCCGGCTTCTCTGCGTTTATTGTCTCTTGTTGTTTCACTTGTTTTTGTTTGCGAGGTAATTCCTGACTGTTTCAGTGTCAAACGGCAGGTTGTATGTTGAAGCTATCTTGTTGAGTGGAGTCTTGGTGTCTACACCGGTTAAGTTTAGGTCAGCTATAAGTTGTTCGACTGGAATTCCTGTGCCGTTGGACACGTCTTCTAGGTTCATCCAGCCTCGGATGTCAGCGGAACCTAACTTGCCGGTTGCCTGTCCTGGCGTGCTTTCCCAGATGCTAAATAGCATGCTAAAGCCGATGACTGCGAAGAAAATAGCGACCAATAATATAGTATAAGTTGTGACGCTTATCTTCTTCTTTGCGATCTTTATTGAAAGTGCTCCGACAGGGCACTTGTTCACGCAGGTGTTGCAATTTATGCATTCAGCAGATTTGACTTCGTGAACTGTTGAGATGTCGACTTTGACAGGACAGTTCTTGTCGCAGAGCTTGCAGTCTATGCATGTCTTCTTGTCACGGGTAATCTTTGATAGTCCGATTTTTGAGAAGATGGCCATCGTGGCCCCAAGTGGGCAGAGGTATCTGCACCAGAATCGTTCGATGAAGACAGCTAGTGAAAGTACTATGAAAGTTATTGCTAGAGGGAGCCAGACTGATTCATCTGCTTCGCCCCATAACAGGCCTTTGCCGAAATGGAAGAATGTTATGAACGGGTCGACGCTTCGGAATACTAGAGTACCGGTGTATGCTGTGCCTACAAGTATGGCGACAAGCACTGCGTACTTGAGGTATCTTGCGTATTTATCTAGCTTAGGCGGGACAGTGATTTTCTTCTTTGTTATCTTGCCTAGTAATTCCTGGATTGTTCCAAAAGGGCATATGTAACCGCAAAAGCCTCTTCGCAATACTAACACAGTCAGTAGTACTCCGACTGAAAGGATAAGACTGCTGATCAGTATCCTTGGTACAAAGCCGCCTGAAGTTATGAATGTGAAAAAAGTCTCGATACCGCCGAATGGACATAATGCGTCAACTGATGGGTTGCTGCGCTCAAAGAACTGGTGCTCCAGTGCGAGGAAGCTGAAAAAAAGTAAAAAAGCGAATAGTATTCCGTATCTTAGCAGGATGTTCCGCTTTGATGATTTATCTTTCATTTTTGCACCTCAAAAGTATGATATGCGCATTTTCTGACGCAAAGTCCGCACTCTGTGCAGATGTTTTTGTCTATTGTTGGCGCTGCGAAACCTTTCTGTTTGATTGCGCCACTGGGACACAGCCTGACTAATGGGCAAGGATGGTCCTGAGGACATTTGTCTGGATTAACTTTTATCATCTTCCGCCACCACACGCTTTTTTGCACTTGGAAACGTAATCTAGAAAGTTAATCATCTTTGTAGGATTGACAAGTATGCACATCAGGCATTTATCTTTCTTGGCAGTCTTAACAATGCCTGCACGTTTCAATACTTGCACGTGGCGGAAAACAGTGCTTTGTTCTTTGCCTACGTTCTTAGCGATATCTTGTATGCAGTAACTGTCGCCTTTTGAAAGGATGCTGACTATGTTCAGTCGGGTCTCGTCACCAAGTGCCTTGAAGAATAATGCATAATCATCTGCGTTTTTCATTTGCATACTCATACAAACATGTAATCATATAAATATCTTTTGTTTGTACTGGTACAAGATAAGCATAAAAAAATAGAAAAAGAGACAACGCAATAACTATTCTTCCGGCTTCTCTGCTGCAAGCATGATCTCGTGCTTCCTTACTCTTATCCCTCTTGGCGTGCTGAATTTCTTTTGTGCTTCATAGAGCGCTTCTTTGTCTTTCTCTTGATCGAAGTCTCTTACTGTGTGGCTTACTTCTTTTAGCATGAATGTCAAGTCGTCGATTGTCGGGTAATAGCAGTTGAAGTGCGTGCTTGCTGTTCGGATTTTATCGAATCCTGCGGCTTTGAGCTCTTTTTCTATTATTGTCAGTCTTTCTCCCATTCCCATATTGCACAGGTAGCCGCGTGGTCCTTCTTTGTCAGAGCCGAAGAGCATTTTTAGTTCTCTTTTGTCTTGTTCTCCAACCTTTTCAATGTAAATCATTCCGCCAGGTCTTAGTACTCTGTATGCTTCGTATACATCGTGCGGTGCTAAGAGCGAGATTACCATATCTATTGAGTCATTCATGTGCGGCAGCTTTTGTGCCTTGCACTCTGCCAAGAGGACATTACCTAGTCCTAGTTCTGAAGCATTGTCTCGTGCCTTTTCAAGTAGTTCTACACTCGTATCTATTCCGTAGAAAGTATGGCATAATGAAGCGAGCGGCAGCGTCTTGTGGCCGTCTCCTATCCCTGCGTCTATGACTTTCATTCCCGGGCGCATCAGTGGAAGCAGGATATCTATCGCCTGGTACGTTCTTGGGTCATCATCTTCGCGTTTAGGTACGTCGGCATAACCTGCAGAGTATTTTGTTTCAAGGTTTTTGTCTATCATTTTTTCGCCCTCACAATAGCAGTTCGCTTATTGACCTGAAATGGTTTACGTTAAACATCGCGTCGGCAAAGTATTTTTCCACATGCACTTCGTGGTACCAAGGGTGCGCTTTCTTGAATTCTTCTGTGCTATGATATACTGCATTCGTTCCTATAACTCCTTTGAGTAATCCTTTGATATATAGGTCGTCTATCTTCTGCGTTGCTGGGTAAGTGAATAATGGCAGAGCGCATGCGAACCAGACAGACTTTGCTCCTAGTTCGTGGACTTTCTTGACTCCCTTTTCAAGGGATCCGCCTGTTGCTATCATATCATCGACAAAAAGGACATCAAGCCCTTCTGCTTTCTGTTTTATTATTTCGGATATTCTTCGTAATGCGTCTATTGGGTTTACCCCTTCTGCGCTTATGACTTCATCTATTGTCTTTACTTGTTCTTCGAGAGTGTTGTGCCTGCGGACTACTGGTCCGAGTATTCTCAGTTCTTCTACATGACTCGCTTTTGAGTAGTCGCGTCTTTTGTGTCCCATGGCGAGCTTGCTTCCGAGTCTCTTCGCGTAGTAGTTCGCTCTTGCTATTCCTCCTTCGTCAGGCGAGACCACGACAAGGTTGTCCATCTGCAGGTTTTGCTTGACGTATTCCATTATTATCTTTGATGAGTGTAGGTTTTCGCATATCGTATCTCGGAAGAATCCTGCTATTGCTGTATTGTGCAGGTCGAGTGTCAGTACCTTGTTTACGCTGTAATTCTCTATTGCCTGGGCCATCCTTGATGCTGTTATGCATTCCCTGGATATCGCCTTGTCCTGCCTCGCGTATGGGAAGACTGGAAGGACAACTGAGACGTATGATGCGTCTGCTCTTTTGGCCGCGTCTATTGCTGTGAACATGGCTCTCATGTTCTCGTCTACAGAATAAGGGCGTCTGACTTCTACCAGCATGTTCTGGTCTATGTCTTCTGGCAGGGGAAATGGTAGGTTGAGGTATTTCAGCGGCAGGTGTTCCATAAATGTGGACTTATCGTATTCCTTGTTCTCTGCATCCTGTACAATATACATGTCAAGGCCGCGTATGCTTTCCATTATCTCTACTTTGACTTCTGTGTTAGGGAAATGAGTCTCTTTTGTTTCTACCAACAGTGGAAGTTCGCTTGTGCATTTCTCTTCTTCGAAGCGTGATTTCAAGGAGGCATGTATACGTTTGCCGAATGGCTCTCCTGATGTGCAGCACAGGATGCCTAATTGTCCTCTTGACCTGTTTTTTGTTTTGCAGCAGTCGTTCATTTCAATGCTTGCTGAACATGGGGCGTATTTAAACTTTTTCTCGGCGATAAATCTTCGGTTTTAGTCCCAATGCAGTTAATAACTCAGATATCTTTTGGGAATATCTTTCAGAAGATATATTCCGAAACAGCCAAATGCTTATTAAGTTTCTATCCTCTTAAGTATTCTTCGCAAAAAGAGGTGGACCATTCCCTCGACGAGAGTTCTAAAAAGCTTAAAAGAAAGATATAAAAATTATATAAAAAATAAAGATTTAAGTGGTTGTTATTTTCGTGTTATGACTACATCGGTATCATGATAGAGTGTTGTTAGTTGAGTCAGTGTGTCTGGTATGTTGAGTTCTTCTAGTTTGTTTTTAACACAGCCTATTCGGACTAGTTGTGTAAGTGTGCTTGGTATGATCAGTTCTGTCAGTTCGTTTTGGTTGCAATTGAGCATTAGTAGGTGTGTTAGTGTGTCTGGTATGTTGAGTTCTGTCAGTCGATTAACATCGCAGGAGAGTTCTGTTAATTTTGTTAGTGTGCTCGGTATCTGTAGCTCTGTTAGTTTGTTGTAGCAGCAGTTGATGCGTTCTAGTTGTATCAGTGTGTTTGGTATGTATAGCTCTGTTAGTTTGTTGCCATGGCAGTAGAGTGTTGTTAGTTGAGTCAGTGTGCTTGGTATGTTGAGTTCTTCTAGTTTTTCATCGCCGCAGTAGATTTCTGTTAGTTTTGTTAGCGTGCTTGGTATGATTAGTTCTGTCAGTTCGTTTCCGGCACAGTAGATTTCTGTTAGTTGTGTTAGCGTGCTTGGTATTTTGAGTTTTTTGTCTAGTGTTTGGATGAGAGCATTTAGCCTTATTTTTGTGATTAGGCCGTTTTCTGTTGATAACCGATTCAGTCTTTCTTCTGCCAGCAGTTCTTCTGGTGTGCTGTTGTATTGTGCGCAGAGTTCTGTTAGTGCGTCGTATTCTCTTGTGAGTATTCTATGTCCTCCGACTTGCATCAATTCTCCTTCTTCTAGCTCTATCTTCTTTTCTTCATCTTGCTTTTCTGGATGGCAGCATTTCAACAGTTCGTATAAGTCGTTTGGTTTTTGGATTTGTTTAGTCATTTTGTTCGTCCTCCGTGTTTTCATGAATTTATTTTTTTGATGCGGAGTCTGATATTGATCGAGGTAATCCGACTGGAATCAAGTGATACCTTTGCCGCATTTCAAGGGTTATCTCTTCTGGTTTAGCTTCTTCATTTTTAGTGTCAAAAAAATTATTTTTTGGCTTGTAAACAAGAGTGTCGACTATGCTTCTTGCTATGCTTGCTTTTTCCGCCATTGGCAAACTCATGAAATCCTCATAATCCATGCCTACGTGTTTTGCTATGGCTTCGCCTCCGTAACTACCGCATGCGGTTTCACCAACTTGATACATTTCAAATATTGTGGCCCCAATCTTCAAAGCAGAATACATGATTTTATTTTTGAGAACAGTTGGAACAGCAGGAGTGGTTATTGATCCCAAATTACAGCCTCCGCATGAACACCCAGAGGTTATGTACATCCTATCTCCATCCAGGTCTTTTCGCCGGTCAGATTCTTCAGGCAGTAATTCGAGGTGTTTGCCTTCAGGCAATCTTCTCGCTATGTAAAGAAGGCCGTTGAACTCTGCTTTTTTTATCAGTGCATCTATATTTCCAGTATAGTGAGGACCGTGCCTGTTGCCTTCTTGCAGTATCAAGCTAAGGTCAGCTATGTTGAGCCTGTTTAGCAGCTTGTTCTTTGTCCGTGGTTTCATTTGTAATACCTCTCAGTTTTTGCTCTTGCAAGCTATCTGCTTGCTGAACTCATTTTAATTACTACTAGGTGATAACTAAAAACTTATATATGTTAGCCTACCACTAGTAGTAGACATGATAGAGCAATTAGAAGCAATAGGCCTTACAAATGGCGAAGCAAGGGTGTATAAGGCGCTTTGCGAGAATGGCGCGAGCACTGTCGGACCTATCTGTGATATTTCTAAGGTTCATCGTAGTATTATTTATCAGATTCTTGAGAAGCTTATTGAGAAAGGAATTGTGAGCTGTATTATTGATAGTAATTCTAAAGTATATCAAGCAGCGCCTCCCAGTATGCTCTTACATTTTGTTGAGGAGGAGCAGAATGAGCTTGAAGTTAAGAAGAAGAAGCTTGTTGAATTGTTTCCTTTGATTGCTCAGCTTCAGGCATCTGGGAAAAGGGCTAATGCTACTATCTATTCTGGTTTTTCTGGTATTTTGACTGCGACGTTTAATATTCTTGACAGGCTTAAGAAGGGTGAGCATTATTACATGGTGCACATTCCTGCAGCGCAACCTAGTTATCATCATGCGATGTGGGAGAAGTTCCAGCGCATAAGGTCTAAGAGAGGTATTCTTGGTCGTCAATTGTATAATCCTGCTGTTGATGATGCAACACTTAAAGCCAGGAACGCGCATAATGGTGTTGATGCAAGACGCATGCACATAAAGTTTGAGACACCTCCTACATATTATTTTGTTTACAAGGATGTTACTGTTATTGCTTTGTCGCAGGGTGCTACGCCTCTTGCGGTTGAGATTGTTAATCAGGAGATTGCCGATGGGTTTAGGGCTTATTGTGATTGGCTTTGGAATAATTCTAAGAAGTATGATGGAAAGTAGCTGATTTTCATTTAACCCGTGAGAAAAAGCGTTCTATTTCTTATTCTGTCGTTGCATGCGTCTCTTGATGAGCGTTGATATCAGTGCTGATATCATCACTACTATGAACACGAGTACCAGGAATATCTGTTTTCTTTTCTGTATTGTTTTTGCTGTGTAGTCTTCCCACCATTTGTCGATTGCGCCAGAATCTGTTAGTATTATCATCTGCTGCAGTTCTTCTTGTGAAAAGCCGTCCTGTGTTACCGGCACTGTTATCTTGTTGTCAGGCAGCACTTGCACTGCTTGCAGGCTTTTCAGGTCTATAACGTATACCTTGCCTTCTATTGTTGTGACAGTCGTCGTTCCGTCATCATCTACTTGTATAGTATATTCTGTTCCGTCTGTCCATACCCCTATTGATGGCGTTATGTCAAGTTCTGAGGAGTAGTCTTCTCCTCCGAGTTTCTTGTTGAACCATGCGAATCCGTTGTATACGAACATCACTGCCTGGAATGGGCAGTCAAGTGTTGATCCTATATCTCCTCCTATCGCTTTCGCGCAGGTGTAGAGGTATTTTGGCGGGTTGTCATGGTGGAATTCGACCATTGACCAGAAGAGTTCTTTCCAGAAGCTCATCTCATCGAGTTCATGCTTGTAGTTAGGGTCTAGGTCCCAGTCAAGTCCTGGTGTCTCGACGCTTGGAGGGTTTGTGTTGACTATTCCAAATCCTACACGGGTGTTTGCTCCAAGATTTATCTGTTTGTTTGCGTAGTCTATCTGTGCTGCTCCGTCATCTCCTGTAAGCAGCGTGTCTCCGGGGTTTATTATGAATCCTTCAGGGACAGGCAGGAACATCTTATTTCTTCTGTATTCTATATTGCCGTTCAATTGTCCTAGTGTACCGAATTGTTCTTTGTATTGTTCGATTGTGTATTCTATTTTAGGCTGTTCTTCATTTACTGGTTCGGGTTTAGGCTGGTCTTTTCCAAAATCGACTTCCTTGTCATGCTGTGTCTGTTCTGTCAGTCCATCTGTGCAGTTGCCCAAGGCCTCCATGTCGCGGAACCATTTTGCGTTGCAGTCGTTGACGCAGTTATTTGCAGCAATCAGGTCTTGCATTTTCATGCATACTGCGCCGCATCTCTGCTGTTCGTCAGTGACGTCTGAGATTGTCGGGCATTTTGCGTAAGTTAGGCATGAGATGAGAATTATGACGAATATTGCCAGTATAAACCTCTTTACGTCCATGATGTGCCTATTGTTACAGTGGTTTAAATAGTTTTTCTGCTTCAGAAGATTTTATAAATATCATTTGTTCTCGCCATTGTATGAAAAGAGGAATGTTTTTTTTGTGTGTTCTTGTATTCTGTTTATTTGCAGGCAGCGTGTTTGCTGCGACTGGCTGGACTTGGGAGGATTTTGTTGGCACGACACACTGGACTGTTGACAAGACTGATGACGAGCGTGGCTGCGGCGGAAGGGTTTTCTTAAAGTCTTATTATGATGTTGTTTTGACTCATAACCGTGAGATTATTGACGCGAGTGAACTTGGTCATGGCTATGTGAGGGGTACAATTACTGGTAACACTTTGCATCTTATTGGTAGGACTATTGATGATAGTGGCGGCAAGTCTAAGCTTGATGCTGCAGATATTGTTTTCAGTCCTGACTGCAGGCATTTCTCAGGCAAGTATGGTTGGGTTTATACTAGTCGTTACCAGAATTGCGGCGGTACTACGCAGATAGAAGGTACGAGGAGTCTGGAAGAACCAGGCTGTCCTGCTATTAAAGTACAGCGTGAGGAAATCGCTGCCGCGAGAGCTGCGATGGCTGGAAAGGAAGCTAAGTACAAGGAAATATTGAGCAAGGATCCTGATAATTTCTGGGCCAATTGGGATATGGCTGAACTTATGAAGAAGGAGAAGAGGTATAACGAGTATCTTGATTATGTCGGCAAGGCTGCGAGTCTGGATAATGTCAAGGAGGTGCGTGAGGAGTTGAAGCAGAATGCTGCTGAGAGTCTGCATCTTTCTAGGTTTCCTACGCGCGCTACAAGCCCTATCTTGAGGTTTGAGATGGATGAGCTCAAGAACTGGCAGGGCGGCCGCATTTACAATGTTGATTTTTCGAAGAAGGATTATGGTTTTGAAGATGTCAAGTCCTTGTTCTGGTCAATATTCGACAAGGCGTCGGATGCGCTTCTGAACAAGGCAGCGTATGATACGGGGAACTGAATATGGATAAACGCAGTTTTGTTTTATTCGGTGCGTGTATTGCTTTTTTGCTTATTGTAGGCTGCGCTTCAGAAAAAGTTGAGGAAGCGCCAGCCGTTAGTTCTGTTGTTGTGCCTTGCGCGACCAAGGAATGTTTTATTTCAGCTGCTAATGCGTGCAGCGATTCGTCGTTGGTTGTTAATGAGACTTACGGCACGTTCTCGTACTCTTCTAAGGGTTGTGTTTTGACAAAGACAGTTTTGAGTCTTTCTGATAGTGAGATGCAGGACATGAAGACGCTTCTTACTGGTAAGAGCATGACTTGCGTCTACGAGAAAGGGAAGTTCGATGACAGGTTGGTAAATTCCCTAATATTCGGCTCTGAATTCTGCGAGGGAGAATTGAAGGACATCCTTGCGAAGCTGATTTTGTTTACTTAAAAGAAAGGAGCATAATCAAAAGTATTCTTATTTTCTAGACTATAAATCTTTATTAAATCCCTTCAGTAATTTTCTGTGTTAGGGGGTTGGTAACATGACAGATAAGGTTTTTGACGCTGTAAAGAAAGAAGATTTTGATATAGGTGATCTTGTGGAGATTACCCTTAAATCAGGTGCGAAGTTCAACATCCAGACTTCTACCGTGCCTGCGTACCATGCGCCGGACAATGACACGAACAAGCCTTCTGACAAGAGATATGTCGGGTTTGTCGCAGTGATTAACGATAAGTATGTTGGCATACTTCCTGGCTGGAATGACAATCTTAAGAAGAATCCTGAGCCAGGCCATATCGGCGGCGTGCATTTTGACTGGGATGCGATTTATAGTTACATGCCGCGCTAAATATTTTTTTTATTTATTGTGAGATGTTGAATATGAAAGGAAATGACAGGATTTCGCTTCCGGAAGGCTTTGAGAAGGCAGAGTTGCCTTGTGTAGGGTTTAAGGAAGGGAATGAGATTTTAGGTTATTGCTGTCGTTGCGCTAAAAACTCTGATTGCGGGATGAATTACGAGCTTAGACTGGCGATGGGTAATGATTATCCTTATTGGTCTGAGCGTTTTGTTGCCGTTTCTGTTCCAACGCAGGATAAGTTTTATCGTGTTTCTGAGAGGAAGGTTTTATGTGCTGATTATGAGAGCCCTCAGTTGAAGCTGCCGGGAATTAGCCGTAAGTTCTCTGATGGTGTTGAAAGGCTTGTAGAGCTTGCGGCTCGGGACAGATAACTTATCAAGAATTAGTTGGAATTCTATCGGTAGCGTTTACGAAATATTTTTAGCCTCATGATAATCTGATATTGGATATGGATACGATTCAATTGTCGGGATGTGCAATAATCGATGATGCCAAGCTTTTGCTCATCTGGAAGAAGAAGCATAATCATTATGAGTTTCCAGGGGGAAAAGTAGAAAGCGGTGAGACTCTTGAACAGACTGCCCTTCGTGAAACAAGAGAAGAGATTGGTTGCGATGTTAAGATAATCAAATATCTGGGATATACTGAGTTTCACATTGATGACAGGGATTTCAGGAGCCATAAATATTTGGCGCAAATCCCAAAAGGGCAGGTTCCAAGGATCATGGAACCAGAATTATTTAGAGATATTTTCTGGTTACCTATGATGCAGTATAAAGAGTATTCCATCGCTCCGAATGTAAAAGAGTTCTGCAAAGATTATATTGATGGAAAACTAGAATTATAGATTATGTTCAATCGGATTCTTGGCTGTTTCAGTCGTTTATGTATAAGCTATGCGTCAGGGCGAATATTACGACAAGTATTCCTAGTATGATTGATGCCTTTACCAGTTTTGAACGGTCTTTGCTTTTCTTTAGCGCTATTATTCCGGTTATCAGCGCGATAAGGCTTGTTGGTGCCAGTATTGCAACTGTTATGTCCCACCAGTGTCCTTCGTCAAATGAGAGCAACCTGGATGCGACCAGCACCAGTGATGTTATTGTTGTCAGCAGGAAGAATGCGTGCAGTGCTGCTGATATTTTGCCTAAAATTGTTGTTGGCACCAGATTTTTCATTTGTTGGATAATGGGTTGTGCGGTTTATAAATTTTTCATGTTTAGATACGTTTATAATACCTAGATAGTTATTTGTTTTCATGAAGAAATTCAGCAAGGATGAACAGAAAGCTCTTGCGGTCTGGGCTGCGGACTGCGCTGAGCGCGTGCTTCCTTTCTTTGAAAAAGCATTCCCAGATGATGATAGGCCGAGAAAAGCTATTGAAGAGTGCAGGAAGTGGGCTCGTACTGGCGTCTTTAAGATGAAGGTCATCCGTAAGATTTCTCTTGATGCTCATGCTGCGGCTGGAAAAGCAAAGGATAATCTTGCTGCTTGTTTTGCTGCCCGTGCTGCTGGACAATCTGTCGCTACAGCACATGTTCCTGAGCATGCTTTTGGCCCTGCGTATTATAGTCTTAAGCTCTTTGCGTTATCTGCTGATAAGAGTAAATTTGCTGATGAATTCAAGTGGCAGACTATGCATCTTCCGGAAAAGCTAAGGGGAGACTGGAAGGAGTTCCAAGAGAAACGTTTTCCAAAGAAGCTTAGGGATGCGATAAAAGAAAGTGAAGATAGATAGATTAGTATTCAAGTCTTAGTTCTATGAATTCGTTATCGTGTTCTATGAGGTCTATTATTGCTGCTGAAGTGGAATTAGTATATGCGTATTGTATCATTCCGCAGAGTGTTGTGCCCCAATAGTTGATTGATTCTTTATTGAAGTTGTACTTTGTTAGTTGTGGTAGTATTTTTCTGAAACCATCAGTCGTTCTATAATCAACATTTTCTTTTTTCGCTATATGTCTTATCAGTAATCCTGTCGCCTCCCTTGCTATTTGTGTTGGTTTTCCTTGTTTGTCTATCCATGTATTCTTAGGACTGCTAACAAAGTCATATGGTTGCAGTCCTTGTTTTTTTATTGCATCGAATTCAGCATCATGTTGTATTAAATCTAGAACTGCTTCTGAAGGAGATCCAGCATATACACTCATTACTCCTCTTATTGTTGTGCCCCAGAAGTTTATGGATTCTTTTTTAAAAACGTCTGCTGTTAGTTTCGGAAGTATTTTTCTGAAACCATCAGTCGTTCTATAATCAACATTTTCTTTTTTCGCCATATATCTTATCAGTAATCTTGTCGCCTCCCTTGCCGTTTGTGTCGGTTTTCCTTGTTCGTCTTTCCAGGTGTTACGCGGGCTTTGCAGGAAATCGTATGGTTGCAGTCCTTGTTTTTTTATTGCATCGAATTCAGCATCATGTTGTATTA
>CAZLYC010000009.1:0-15084 GCA_964563755.1 uncultured Methanosarcinales archaeon | reverse complement strand
GATCCAGCATATACACTCATTACTCCTCTTATTGTTGTGCCCCAGAAGTTTATGGGTTCTTTTTCAAAAGCGTCTGCTGTAAGTTTTAGAAGTAGTTTACTGAATCCTTCTATTGTTTTGTAGTCTACTTGTTCTTTTTTTGCAAAGTGCTTGATTAGTTGTTTTGTTGCATCTCTTGCAGTCTGTCTTGGTTTACCTTGTTTGTCTATCCATGTGTTAAGCGGGCTTTGGAGGAAATCGTATGGTTGCAGTCCTTGTTCCTTGATTTTTGCAAATGAGTTATCACAGCTTATTAAGTCAAGTACTGCTGCTGAAGGAGAATTACCATAAACGGCAGATATCATTCCGCAGAGTGTTGTGCCCCAGTAATTGATAGGTTCTTTTTTAAATGTATCAAACACTAGCTTTGGAAGTATTTCCCTAAAACCATCAATTGCTGTGCAGTCAACTTTTTCAGATATTTTTTTGATTAGCTGTTTTGTCGCGTGTTGGCTGTAGTGCAATCCTTGTGGGTGTACTGCCTGCCAGACGTAGAATGTTCCTGGAAAGTCGTATGGTTCTATCTGCATTCCTTGTCTTTGTAGTATGCTGCATATTTCTTCAGCTTCATCTAAATGTAACATCGTATGCATGTCTTTGATGCAGCTAGGTCCTTCTACCTTTGTGCGTTCGATTATGAGTTCGAGGTCGCGTTTTTTTCTTGCCATCTTGTTAGTATTCTTTTCTTAGTTGTTTGAATTCTGGATCGTGCTGTTCTATTAGTAGCCTTAAGTATTCCTTGGCGTTTTCATCAGTGTATGTTTCTATCGAGCGCTCTGCTTCCCTGATGTAGAAATCCCTGATATTGTTGCCATTCATATCCTCGCAGGGGTTGATTATGTGCTTCACAAGGAACAATGCGTGCTCTATGTCTGTCGCAGTCTCGGTGTTTCTTGCTCTGTTTGTCGCCATTTTGTCATTCAGTTCTCATATATTTCTTCGTATTCATCTTCGTCGTCGAATTCGACGAATATTGGCGCTACTTTGATCTGTACGCTCTTCACAGGAATCAGTGCTTGTGGGTTCTTGAATGAGTAACCTATCGATACGCTGGTCTTGGCTTTTTCTTTCTCGAGAATGTTGTTTATCCTGTCTTTCAGGCTTTTAGCGAGTTCAGTGTTGTCGATTCTTTTTTCGAGCTTGATTGTCAGGTATCCTTCTGTCGTGTATTCGTGTACATTGCCGTATTCACGCAGTGTTTCCCTGCAGGAGTCGTATATTTTTCCTATGATTCCACCGTTGAATGCTATATCTTCGCGCTTTATCGGCATAAGGAGTTCTGTCTCCTCTTGCTGGTTTATTATGAAGTCTATGCTTCTGTTGTTTGAGTCTTTTGCTATTTCTTTCTTGTCTGACTTTTGCTTTAGTTCCAGAAGCAGTCTGTTGCTTTTGTACATGTTGTTCATCGCGTCGCGGTACTGCATGTTTGTTTTGTCGTGTTTCATGTTGTTGACCATTTTTTTGTGTTTTTGACCCTATTTCAGCATAGATAGCGCTTTTTCAGGTAAGACATCTCAACACTGCCTCTCGACAGGTGGTTTATAAATCTTTCGTTTTTGTTACTACTTAAAAGGGACAGTTAAATTAGAGCGTATAAAAAGGGTTTTATGGGTTAAAGAAGGCGTTATGTGCGCTTATTGCAGGTGTAGGCATTCCAGAGTAATCTTTATTAAACTCCTGCTATTTTTATGTTGTATCATGTCTCAAGCAATCATAAAAGAGGTTGAAGCTTTCGCTGAGAAGTTCTGCTCTAATGACCGTGTTGATGCTAAGCTTTGGAGCAATCACGTTAGGCTTGTGAGAGAGTACGCGTTGAAGCTTGCTGAGCTTGAGAAATGCGATGCGTTTGTTGTTGAAGTTGCTGCTCTTCTGCATGATATAGGCAAGTACTATGGCAAGGAAGAGCATGCTGAGCGCAGTTATGAATTGTCAAAAGAGTTCCTTAAGACGTTGAAGATACCTAAATACAAGCAGGAGCTTATCCTGAAGTGCATAAGGAAGCATGGAAAAAAGATGCCTGACCGGGATGATGAGCTCGAGGTCAAGGTCGTCCAGTGCGCTGATTCTTTAGGCACTTTGTTTGATGAGGAATGGCAAGAGACAAGCCGAAAGTCAGGGCCTAAAGATAAGATTCTGGGTCGGTTGGATTGGAATTTTAACAAGATGAGTCTTATTTCTGCAAGAAAGATCGGAAGACCTCAGGTTGATAAGCTGAAGAAGATTGTCATGTCTATGTGATAATCTCTAAAAGAATAGGGCAATCAAAACATTTAAATAATAAACATATTGATGCTTGTCAATATGAATGATTCTCTCAAGGTCTTGAAGGCATTGTCTGATGAGACACGTCTTAAGATAGTTGAGTTTCTTCTTGATGGCGAGAAGTGTGTCTGTGAGATCCAGCCGCATATCAGAAGGACTCAGTCTACAGTCTCTATCCAGCTCGGCAAGCTCGAGGAGTGGGGAATCCTAAAATCTAGAAGGGATGGGAAGAAGATATTCTACAGCATAAGTGATGACAGGGTATTGGATTTGTTCAAGGCGTTGGGAAATCCTAGAGGAAAGATACGGAAGAAGTCGTGCTGCATGAAGAACGGTTGTAATTAAAGGTGATTGATTGTGAAAGTTGAGATACTTGGTACTGGCTGCCCAAAATGCAAACTGCTTGAAGCGAACGCAAAGAAAGCGGTAGCAGAAGCAGGCGTTAAAGCGAACATATCGAAGGTCACCGAGATTGACAAGATAGTAGAATATGGTGTCATGTCGACTCCAGCCATAGTTATTGATGGTAAAGTGAAATCTTCAGGCAGGATACCGACTGCAGAAGAGATAAAGAAGTGGCTGAAATGAAAACAAGAATGCTTCTCATACTATTGATAGTCTCGTTAGTGCTTACAGCGCTGGCAGGTTGCTCGACAGAAGAACAGGTTTCCAGTTCTGGCGCTGCGGTGATTTCTGCGCAGGATGAAATATCTAGAAACGTCGTTGATAAGGTGGAAGTGTATCATTTCCATGGCACGAACCAGTGTTACTCATGCAAGACTGTGGGCGCATATGCTGAAGAGACTGTAAAAACGTATTTTGCTGATGAATTGAATTCCGGAAAGATAGTTTTCGGCCATATCAATGCGGAATTGCTTGAGAACAGCGAGCTTGCAACGAAGTATGGTGTCACAGGGTCGTCATTGTGGATTGGTGTCTATGATAAGGACGGATTCCACAAAGAAGTGAATAACAATGTATGGTACAAGATAAGCGACAAAGACGATTACATGAATTACTTGAAAGGCATAATCGAGAAGCGTCTTGCAGGAGACTTGAATTAAGATGGGTTTCATGGCTTTTATGGAAGCGATGGGTATGAGTAACATCCCGTTGCTCGCAGCGTTCTTCATAGGTCTGATGACTGCTATTAGCCCTTGTCCTTTGGCGACGAACATCACCGCTGTAGCATACGCCTCTAAAAGGATAAGCAACAGCAGGCACACGATTCTTGTAGGGCTCGTTTATACTCTTGGAAGGATGTTCACGTATGTTTTGATAGCTGCATTGATTGTCTGGTTTGGATTGAATACTCAGTCGATTGCGTTATTCCTGCAGAAGTATGGTGATAAGCTCCTTGGCCCTCTTTTATTGCTAATAGGCATTGTTATGCTTGATATCATACGTTTCAATTTCATGAAAGAGAGCAAGACTCTCAGCAATCTGAAAGAGAAGCTTTCGAACAAAGGATTTTTAGGCGCATTCCTGCTTGGAGTCATTTTTGCTTTGGCTTTCTGTCCTTTCAGTGCTGTGCTTTTTTTTGGAATGCTGATACCCATTGCGTTGAAAGCAGGCGATGGATTGCTGATACCTTCTGTTTTCGCTTTCGCAACGGGTTTACCAGTGATAGTGTTCTCTTTTTTGCTTGTCTATTCTGTTTCAAAGATGGCTTCGTTGATGAATAAGGTGCAGGTTTTTGAGAAGTGGTCTCGTAAGTCTGTCGCGATCATATTTATTCTTGTAGGCGCGTATTATACTTTAAATATTGTGTTCAGCAGGTGGTTTTGATGGAAAAGAATGATTGGATTCTGTTGTCAGTTATCATCGGGATATTCGCGCTATTCTACTTTGTCCCTTATGACAGCGATTGGTTCAATGGTTCTGTTGTGAGTGGTTTTAACCTGCTGAATGATTATGCGAAGAAGCATGTATTGACGTGCCTTGTTCCTGCGTTGTTTATCGCCGGAGCTATTTCTGTCTTTGTCAAGAAGGAGAAGGTCTTGAAGTATTTCGGTCACGATGCGAAGAAGTACATATCATATAGCATCGCCTCTGTTTCTGGCGCTATTCTTGCTGTGTGTTCGTGCACAATTCTGCCTTTGTTTGCAGGGATAAGGAAACGTGGCGCTGGTCTTGGCCCTGCTATAACTTTTCTTTTTGCCGGCCCAGCAGTCAACATCGCTGCGATGTTCCTGACAGTCTCTGTTCTTGGCCTTAAGATAGGTCTTGGAAGGATAGTATCATCTGTTGTGTTGTCCATTCTTGTCGGCCTCACTATGGCGTGGATTTACAAGGAAAAAGTCGAGAAGCCCGGTCTTTTGATTGAGAAAAGCGAAGAGCATGAGCTGTCTAACTTTATCATCCTGCTTTTCTTTGGTCTTATGGTTTCTGTGCTTGTCATAAATGGTCTTGGAATTGATAAGACTTTGAAATATTCACTTATGGCTGCATTCACAGGCGGCATTGTCGGTTTGGTGCTTTGGAAGTTCAGGGATCACGTGACAAGCAGGTGGCTTGATGAAACATGGAGCTTTGCTAAGCTTATACTTCCTCTGCTTTTTGTAGGCGTATTTATCGCAGGTTTCCTGATGCCTTTGCTTCCCCAGTCACTTATTGAAGGTCTGGTCGGTTCTAATACAATAATAGGAAATCTCATAGCTTCTGTTTTTGGCGCATTCATGTATTTCTCGACATTGACTGAGATTCCGATTGTCCAGGCTTTGATGGCTAAAGGAATGGCGGATGGTCCTGCTCTCGCTTTGCTTCTTGCTGGCCCGAGCCTGAGCCTTCCTAGCATGCTTGTCATAAGAAAGATTTTAGGGACAAAGATGACGATAACATATGTCTCGCTGGTGATAATCTACTCGACAATAGCAGGCTTGGTTGTCGGAAGCATATGAAAATATAACGCGCTAGAATTATTTCTTCATGAACTGTCATACTTCCTGTGAGCTAAGCTAGAATTTTCTTACGTATTTGAATCATTACGGGGTTTTGTACTTTTGTTCATGATATAGTTTATTGCCTGATCTGCTTTTTTGAAATACCTGATTTTTTTATCAAATCTTTTTATGTGTTCTTTTAGACGTAGCATATCGTCTGCTTCATATGCATGGTTCCATTTGATTAAGTTGAAGAAATCTTTTATTGATTCTTTTTTTGATTTTATGAGGCACAGTCTTCTTTTAATAAATCGCTTTGTTATCCTAAAATCTCGTATTAGTGCGTGAGGAGTTAAGATGATTATGTGGTCAGCTTCAGAAAAACTAGGTGTCACCCATTTGAAATAGACCCCTTCTATTATCCAAGACTTTAGTTTAAGGATGTTTTTTAGTTTTGTATCACGTATTTTTTCAGGAGTTTTCTTTCCGTAACTTTTTGCTTTGTTGTCCCAGAAGAGGTCATCAAGGTCGAAACAAGGTATTTTCAGCGATTCAGATAATTTCTTGGAAGCATATGACTTTCCGCTTCCAGGACCGCCGATTATATGAATTTTAACCATATAGACTCATTTCTTCATGAACTGTTCGACTTCTTGTGGCGTCAGTTCTCTCCATTTGCCTAGTGGAAGGTCGCCAAGTTCTATTGTTCCTACTTTTATTCGTCTTAGTTGTCGCACCCTGTAGCCAAGCGCTTCCATCATTCGTCGTATGACTCGATTCTGTCCTTCGTGGATTATTATTTCTATTACATCTTTCTTTGGTGATATGTGTCGTACTTCTGCTGTGTTTGTTGTGAAGTCTTCCAGTTTTATTCCGCGTCTTACTTGTTCTGCGTCTTTTTCTAGGAATTCTTTATCCAGATAGACATTGTATGTCTTCCTGACTTCATAGCGCGGGTGCATGACTTTGTTTGCGAATTCTCCATCACTTGTAAGTAAGAGTAGCCCTTCTGTCTTGAAATCCAGGCGGCCTATTGGTATGACTCGTTGTGGTAATTTGATGTAAGCAAGAATGGTTTTTCGTCCTTCAGGGTCATCTAGTGTTGTCAGGCAGTCCGGTGGTTTGTTGAACGCGAGATAGAGTTTCTTTGTTTTCGTTATCGCTTTGCCGTCTACGGTAACTTCGTCTTTCTCAGAGTCAGCCTTGTCGCCTATCTTGATTGCTTTGCCGTTTACCTTGACTTTGCCTTTTATTATAAGTTCTTCTGCGTCTCTTCTTGAGCAGTAGCCTGCATTGGCTATTATTTTTTGGACTCTTTCTTCCATGTTGGTTAGATAGCAGCGTCTTATTTAAAAAAGTATCTTAGAAGATAAGAAAAATATGAAAAAGAATTATTGAAAAGGATTAAACTTGGAATCTTCCCGCTGCTGTCTTTGCAAGTTCTATCGCATTGTCTTGTGTGCAAGAAGTTTTGACGCCCGGGAAGCATGCGACTGTTGCAAGATAGTCGCCTTTTCCGAACATGACTCCTCCTGCTGTCTTGCATGACTTGTAGTCTCCGATGCCGAGGTCTTCTTTGCAGACATAGTCAAGCTGTGTTTTTGCGTTGCTCTCAATTTTTATGCTGAGCGATATCATTCCTGAGAATGCTGCTGATTCTCCGATGATCCACTTTATCGAGCAATCAGTAGGGGAGATTGTCGGACCGTCCTGGCTGATGAGAGGTCTGCCTGTGACGGATGTTATGTCTGCTGATGTCAGCAATATGCATCCGAGAGGGGATGCTACTGGAGCAGGCACAGGTTGTTCCGCTGGTTCTTCCGGCAGGATTGGCGGTACTGGATCAGATGATTCTGGCTCTGCGTACACTTCTTGTGGTGCTTCTGCAGGTGCTGTTGGTGCTATCGGAGCTGGTGCTGCCTGCTCTGGTGCAGTCGCAGGTATCTGGGCTGGCGCCTGTTGTGGCTGCTCAGCTTGTGTCGGTGCCTGGCTTGCGCAGCCTGACAGCAGCATGATGATTGCTAGAAAAAATATCCAATTTTTCATTCGAGTCACCTCTTTTGATACGAAATTGTTTTTTTATTTAAAAAGATATCTTAGGTCATCTATATATAATATAAAAATCAAATCAAAACTTATTTAAACCGCTGTCTTGCTTGGCCAGTCCGGTCCCTATGAGAAAAGTCGTGATTATATCTTCATTGTTCCTGCTTTTGCTTGTTGTCCTCAGCATAGCTTCTTTGGCTAAAGAAGCTTTCTGCAAGTATGATGCTGATTTTGACAAGGACAAGGATTATGTGATGAACAAGGACGCGGATTGTGGCGCTGATTATCAGTATGACTGTGATGATTCTGACAAGGATGAATTCAAGGGCTGCGGCAGCTTGTGGAACAGGTTAGTAAATTTCTTTTTCGGTGATGATGATAATACTATAGGCAATGTTGTCAAGAATGTGGTTAAAGGTGAAGTGAAGCCTTGTGCTGCGAACATTTGCATGACCGCGAAAAAAGCAGAGGTATATTGCCCTGATAATCTTGATGAGTGCAAGAGAAAGTATAGTTCATGCAGGGTAATCGAGTGTGAGAAAGAACCTGTAGAGGTCAAAGCTAAGAAGCCTGTGAAGAGGCCGACGACTGTCAGCAACTGCACAGCAGTCTACCATGATTGCTTTGATGGGTCTGAAGAAGTCACCTGCAAGGGCAGTTTCAGTGATTGTTCAAATTCTTTCAAGAACTGCACATGCGGTATTGTTGAGGAGGAGTGCGATGCAGATGTCGCTGCGCCTGACTCGATGACAGTGTTCAATGGGACGTGCGATACTAATGTCTTTGTCTGCGAACGTCAGGTAATCGCGATGGATGGCAGCATTGCTGATTCGAAAGTGACTTGCAAGAGCGGCTTTGAGGAATGCGCAAGGCTGTATGGGAACTGCGTGTGCGGCAACTCAAGCCTTACTGATTTTGGCGTGAAGTATGTCGGCCGTGTCAATGATACGAGGAATCCTAATTTTGATGATGGCGAGTGCACTAAGAAAGTGAATACCTGTGACAAGGGAGATGGTATCATGATCAGCTGCGAGGGCAGTTTCGAGTTCTGCAATAAGATGTATGATGACAGCTGCAGGTGCGGCATAGATTCAGTCAGTTCCGGCTTCATGGTTACTGAAGGCTGATTCTTAGGTATAACTTGTTTAAAAGACGCAATAACATATTTTAGAATTGTCACTCAATAGTGACAAAAAAGCGAAAAGTTTATATAATGGGACGTATTCTATACCCCTATGAGCGACCTTGAAGGTGTTGTTGAAGAGAAGTTCAAGAAGATGAATGGAGAGGTTAGCTCAGGCTATGATTCTAAGTGCAGGTCTGCGTACAAGCGTTTCGAACATGTCAGGGAAGTCCTTAAGCTGAATGAGGACGAGAAAGGCATGAAGCTTCTCGAGGAGCTTGTCGAAAAGGCGAACAATTATGTTTCCAGCGTCGTGAAAGTCGCAATACCGCCACGCCAACTCGCAAGCATGGAGACTTGGGAATTGCAGGAGAAGATGACTGCGCTTGACAGGAGCAGGAGGATAAGCCACGATGCTTTGATTTCTCAGCTTACGATTCTTAACAGGTATCTTTTCAAGAACTATGAGGCAGGGGAGGAAATTCCCATAGGAGGCATCTACTCGCTTCCGCCTGACACACTAACCGCATTCGACAGGAAGGCTGTCGGTGACTGGGCAGGATACCTTGTTTTAGGGCTTTATGGGCAGCGTAAGCCTACAAAAGAGTAATGACTGTGTAATGACAACTTTTATATACTTCTGAGGCTTTCTTTTTTACAACAGGTGGGAGATTTGTCAGAGAATAAATTGATGTTTGACCAGGTGTATTCACGTATCTGCAGCTCGTTGAGCAAGTCAGATGAAGGCATAAAGCTTCTTAAGAACCTTAATGAGGCTATAGGCAACTATGTAAATCATGTTTCGTTGAGTGTTGCTAAAGGCGAGCAGCCTGCTCCGGAAGTATATTCTGGTCTTGCGTTTGCGTATACATCTGCGAAGGCGCACATGACCTTCAAGTTTGAGGATGTCTCAGGTCTTGTTGAGGATAAGGACTTCATAGAGGGTCTTGCGGGACGTGTTGTCGCGCACATCATGGATAAGAGGAAGAGATAGATAATTTTCTTTTCTAGAAGACAGATTCTGTCTTGACGGAGTCATGACTTCAAGCGTATTCAAACCCTTCCCAACATATTTATATATACTTATTATTAGTATTGACATAAGGATTAACGGGTGATATCTTATGCAAGACAATAAAGGATTTTTAGTCGTGTTGGCTTTGGGCTTCATTGTTGTCGCTCTTGCCATACTCTTTGCTCCGAGGCAGGACATTAACTTGTCAGGCAGCGGTAGCCCGATAGAACAAAAGAGCACTATCGCTGTTGCTGGCCAAGCACAGTTCGATGTCGATCCTGACAAGGCTGAAGTATATATCAGGGTGCAGACAAAAGAGCCTACTGCGAAGCGTGCTCAGGAAGAGAATTCCAGGCTCATGAATGATGTCAAGGCAGCTTTGAAGACTACTGGTGTCAAGGATGATGAGATGGAGACTACCCAGTACAACATGTGGCCTCAGCAGAAGTGGGATCCTAAGACACAGGAATCTATCGAGGATGGTTACATGGTCCAGCATTTGCTGAAAGTCACGACAACTGACGTGACTGAGGTCGGTGACCTGCTTGATGTCGCTGTCAGGTCTGGCGCGAATGGTCTTGACAGGGTTGAGTTCAGCATATCTGACAAGAAGAAGCTGGATGTGAATAGCGAGGCTTTGGCGCAGGCGAGTTCAAATGCTAAGGACAAGGCAGAGTCTATCGCGCAGGGACTTGGAGTTACTCTCGGCGGAATCGCGAGTGTTTCTGAATCCAATGTCGGCTATGACAATTATCCAAGGCCGTATTACTATGCAATGGATGCTGGAATGTCAGAGAAATCTGCAGTTTCTGCTCCGTCAATCTCGCCAGAGACTGTCAGGGTTTCTGCGACTATAAGCATAGTGTACAAGATAAAGTAAAGCCTCTTTTCTTTTTAATTTTTTTATTTTATTTCTTTAGTTCTGTTTTTGAGACATCCCAAAGTATGTTGAAATAAGTCTTGAAGCTTTCTGCGACAAGTTTGTTTCTTACGACTATTGACATGGGTGTTTTGTATTTTATTCCTATGACAAGCACGTCACCGTATATTTCTATCCATGCGTGTGAGTTTCCTGCTTTTGGTAAGTATTTTACTTTTGTCAATGGCAGTTTCTTTCTTCGTTCTCCGTATTGGTATGCATCTTGGTTGTAGATTATCCATGCGGATATTTTCTTTTCTACTCTCCTATTGTTCCAGTTGTCCCAGTAAGGCAGAGCGTTCTCATGCGCGGATGCAGGGTTGCCGAAGTATAGCATTACATCGCCAGGATTCATCCTTGATAGTGCTTCTTCTCTTACTATCTTTATTCCTTCCATCCCTTCGTAGACTTCTGCTTCTTTAGCTATTGACTGCTCTGTTATGATTTGGTTGAATAGTGGAAGTTGTTTTCTGAAATCCTCTTTTTGTCGGTTTATTTCCTTGGTTTTTTCATCTAGGTATTCTAGTATCCTTTCCGGCTCTGCGGCCCGGTAGTACAGTACATTATTTTTTCTATAATGGCTCACCACGCCTCTTCTTGATAGCCTCTCAAGTACTTCATACATCTTTGAACGGGATATGCCTGCCTCTTTTGATATACTAACTATCCTTGCAGATCCAATCTTAAGTAGAGCAAGGTATGCCTTTTCTTCGCCTTCTGAGAAGCCTATGGCCTTTAGTATCTGTGCTTGGTTCATTGTTACCTCTCAGGGGGGCAACAAGATATAAATATTTACTACTACTTTTTAGTAAATAATTCATATTTAGGAGGAGTGTGAACAATGACTAAAGAAGATATATATTCATTTAGGACAAACCAGCTATTGGATGAACTTGAAAAGATTGGCTTCAAAATGCCTGATTGGGAATATCCTGACAGGGATTACCAAAGATGGGAATGCAATAGAGATTTCGGAGAAGGTATGAATCTAACGATAGAAAAGTATACCTGTAGTGACAACTTGAACAGAAGTGGAATTAGGAATGATCTGCTTGAATTGCTTGTAGAAGAAGCAACAGTGCTGAATGCTGAGTATTCTGGCACATTCAGGTTTTTCGATAATTATGTGACGTATAAAATAGAACGTAATTATGGAACTATCCCAAAACCGCTACAAAAATACTCTGAAAGAGAGCATTACAAAATATCTGATGTGATAACTGAATTAGTTGAACTTGTAAAGACAGAGTCCGAGAAGAAAAACAACAAAAAGTGCAAGATGGAGATGAAGCTTGATGATCAAGTTTAATTTTTCTATTTGTATCTGGAAGGTGTGAACGATGACAAAAGAAGAAATATATCTATTTCAAACAGAGCGTCTAGTGAAGAAACTTGCTGATGCAGGATTCAAGCTACCTGAGTTTAGGTATGGTCAGCATGAGGGCTGGACAACTGCCCTAGAATTTGGAAACGGAATGAACCTGACAATAAAGAGACGGGCCAGTGAAACAAGGTTAGGTAAACCTTGGCTCAGGAAGGATGTACTTGAATTGCTTGTAGAACAAGCTATTGTACTTAATGATACTGACTTGTACCACGGCACATTCAGGTTCTTCGAGAACCATGCAACATACACATTCGAGCTTTACGCAGGGGATATTCCTAATTATATGCAGAAATACTCTGAACATAAGCACTACAGTACAGAAGAAATCATGGATGAGTTGGTTGAACTTGTAAGGACAGAGTCAGAGAAGAAAAAAAGAAACGAGTACGAGATGAAGATGGAGATGAAGCTTGAAAAGTAAGCTTAATTTTATTTTATTTCTACTGTTTTTCAATCTAAACCGTTTAAAACGTCTAAAAGACACAATAGCTTTAAATATTTCCGGATGCTGTTTTTTGTAGAATGGGCGTTAGATTATTTTATGTCAATATTCTGATTTTGATTTTGCTAGCCACAACTGTCTTTGGCGCAGAGGAGGATAATGTCATTACTTATACTCTTGTTAAGGGCAGCACGATTGTTGAGCATAAACTCAGTTTTTCAGATGTCCAACCTGTTGTGCAGGTTGTTGTGCCTTTGGATTCTGAAGCTATAGAAGTGATTGATGGAAATTTTGAGATTATTGAGCATGAGGATTACAAGATAATATCTATAGACAAAGTCAAAGAGACAACGGTAAAATACATAACAGACAGTCTTATAGAGAAAACCAAGGACAGGTTCTTTGCGATAAATCTAGCGAACATCTCCGGAAGCAAAGATATTACTGTCATCTTGCCTGAGTCTGCTTCGCTAAAGCATGCTCTCGGTTCTGCTAAGAGCTCTTTGATACCAGCAACAGATGATTTGAGGACTGATGGCAAGCATATGCTTTTGCATTGGGATACGGATGATTTGGATGATGCGAACTCTTTGCTCGTCATATACAATGAAGCTAAAAAGATAAGCGGGGGTTATTGGTTGATGCTGGTACTTGTTTCATTGCTGGCTGCTGTGCTGATAATCTTGTTCATCACAAGAGGCATGAGGAAGGAAGATATTTCTCTTGATGCTAAAGAACCTGTTGAGTCAAAGGATGATGTTAAAGAGCCTGACTCAGGTATGACCCGAAATCTGTTTGAAGAGGAGAAGGCTATTGTTGAGACTCTTCTGAAGGCTAAGGACAATGAGTTATGGCAGAAGGAGCTGTTGTTCGAGTTAGGGATTTCTAAAGTAAAGCTTTCCAGGAAGCTGCGTTCTCTTGAGTATAAGGGGATTATTGAGAGAGTGCCTTTTGGCAATACCAACAAGATACGTTTAAAGCAGGTTTAAACGCTTATTTCTGGTTGTTTCATCTTGTTTCATGGATGTATTATATACACCATTAGACATACATACTCTGGGGCGATACCCGGAGGTACTTAAGATGAAAAAGATTCTAGCATTATTGATGGTCGTCATCATGGTGCTCAGCCTACCTATAGCATTTGGTCAAGAAGCAGATGCAGGTGCTGAAGCCACTGAAGACGTCCCGGTTGTTGAGGAGACAGTAGAACCCGTAGCAGAAGAGACAGTAGTTGTAGAAGAGGCTCCTGCTGAAGAAGCAGTTGAAGCTGAACCTATGCTGACATCAGCTGAGGGCACAGAAGAGGTTGTTGCAGAGGAAGCTCCTGTTGAGACAACTGAAGAGGTTGTAGCTGCAGAAGAGCCTGTTGCTGAGACAACTCCAGAAGACCAGGCAGTCCTGGACACAGCAGAGGAAGATGCGGGCATAACACCTGACTCTATACTCTATCCTATCGAGACTGCGATGGATGATATCGCTCTCGCATTGACAACAGACGAAGCTGCCGAGGCAGAGCTCGCGATTGAGATTGCGGATGAGAGGCTTGCCGAAGCCGCAGTGATGGCTGAGGAAGGCGATGAGGAAGCCGCTGCTGAAGCGCAGGAGAACCATGACGAAGCTATCGCCACAGCTGAAGAGGCTGTTGAGGAGATAGAGAGCGATGGTGATGTTGAAGAGGCACAGGAAGCCCTTGCGGAAGTCGCAGAGGTTCAGGCTGCTTTGACAGCACACGCGGCAAAAGTCGCAGAAGTCAAGGATACTATCCTTGCGAGAATGGCCGAAAGGAAGAGCCCTGAACAGCTTGCGCACATGACTGCAGTCTTCGAGAAGATAAAGGCAAAGGCCGCCGGTCTGGAAGTAACAGCAGATGCCAAGAAGGTAAAGGTTAAGACCAAGTACAAGGCCCTTTCAAAGAAGACTGATGCAGAAGTCGAACTGGAAATCGAGACAATAGATTCAGAAGCAGGATTGACTGAAGCGAAAGTCAAGGCAAAAGAAGTCAAGACAAAGCTTGAGGCAAAAGAGAAAAAGACTAAGGAAATCAAGACCAAGAACGCCAAGGAGACCAAAGAAGTTAAGGTCAAGTCTGAAGAGAAATCAAAAGAGACAAAGGAAGTGAAGACTGAGACCAAGGCGAAAGAGGTCAAGGAATCTAAGGGTAAGAACAAGTAAGTGAATAGAATTTTTTTAATTTTTTATTTTTTTATTTCTAGAAAAAAATTAAGATAAAAAAAAGTTTTTTAGAACAGGTAGACTTTGTCCAGAGGTTTGCATCCTTTCTTGTCATATATTCCGCAGATGCATGGCTGCTGTTCTTTGCATGTCTCTTTTGGTGTGTACCTTATTGCGTATTCAGAATTTGGCCTTGATTGTATGTTTCTGACTGCCTCTTTCTCGCTGAATGTCAGATCTTTGTATATATCGTCAGAAGGGCTTACTCTTCTTTTCACGGTCACAAAAAGTTCGTTTATGTCTGTGTTCAATATTTCTCTCAACGTTTTCATCAAATCCACCTCCGTGGAAGGCCTTTGACCCTTTCAGGAGGTATATAAAGATATGGATTGAGCGTCGTTCCGATACTTATTTTGTTACAGTTTCGCTTAAATGTTCTAGTCGGAAAGTTTTCGCAATACTTATAAAGCACTAAAACTTTTTTTGGCTCATGAAAAACATAGTGATTAAGGGGGCAAGGGAACACAATCTAAAAAACATCAGCCTAGAGTTGCCCAGAGATAAGTTCATTGTGATTACTGGTCTTTCTGGTTCTGGAAAGTCAACTCTTGCGTTTGACACTATTTACGCTGAGGGTCATAGGCGTTATGTTGAGTCTTTGTCAGCATACGCCAGGCAATTCTTGGGTCTTATGAGCAAGCCTGATGTGGATAGCATTGATGGCCTGAGTCCTGCAATCTCTATTGAGCAGAAGTCGACAAGCAAGAATCCTAGGAGCACTGTCGGTACTGTTA
>CAZLYC010000008.1:72681-73566 GCA_964563755.1 uncultured Methanosarcinales archaeon | reverse complement strand
CTCCTTGTGGAGCTTAGGGAAAAACTTAATGACAGAATCTTCCGGAGAATAGATGTCAGTGTTTGCGATTATGGACGTGTCCATCTCAAAAATCTTGGATATCTCATCTATATCCTCGAGGTTACAGACAGCTATGCGTGAATTCTGTCTCTTGTATTTATCAAAGAACCTGATTGCATCTGTGATGTTCCTGCTCTGGATTATGCTTCCATCTTGAGACTTTACTGACGGCTCAAATATCAGAATATCAAAACCGCCAACGCCCTTAGATACATCCTCGATATAATCGCGAACAGCACTAGATGATATTGCCTTTCCTAAATCTATATCTGTGAAATAAACAGAGTATCCTGCGAGGATGCCATTCTGTTCTGCTATTTTCCTGAAATTCCTCTCTTCATCATCTGAGGCGAAGCCGCATACAATGGCCTTCTTATCTGAAATGTTCAGAGTCATCGTCCTGCCTTGCATCAGTCTTTCCTGAATCTCATCGTTCAGCAGGCCTGAATCTAGAACTGCATTGCCGACTGAAGAATAATCCTTTGCAAGAATCAGCCTTTTCCTCTGACCCTCAGAATTATCAGAACCCATGTACATGTCAAGCTTCCTGCCGACTTTTTCACAGAGAGACTTGTTGCGTATCTTGTCCCCGACTATGACAACAGACACCATCTCTTTCCTGATATGAGAATATATCTCTGTAACGCCGTCTCCTGGGACCTGATATGTCAAGGGGGATATGACCAACACCTGGTCTTCCACGTTCTGCTTGCTTAGACCATCAATAGAATTATAGAAATCCTCA
Organism: uncultured Methanosarcinales archaeon; assembly: GCA_964563755.1. GTDB lineage: Archaea > Nanobdellota > Nanobdellia > Woesearchaeales > UBA11576 > JABMQF01. The sequence goes on along the minus strand of CAZLYC010000008.1, from coordinate 72,761 downwards.
GGAGTCACCCATGTCGTTATCGGGATTTTTCTTCCAATTTTTGAAAAGACAACATCAAGGCTGTTTTCAAGCTGTTTAGC
>CAZLYC010000008.1:24487-72671 GCA_964563755.1 uncultured Methanosarcinales archaeon | reverse complement strand
CCAGTAACAGAATCTGTTCCAATGAGTGCTTTTTTCCTGATTCTATGGCAATTTTAATGCTCATTAAGGCGCTATAAACCTATTATTTCTAGCTGTTGCTAGATAAATGTTAAAACCCTTTTTTGACTGTAAAAACACCCCTGTACAGGTTTAAAATCTATACAAAAACCTGCAATGCCTTTCGTAATGGCACACCATTCCTTTTCGAGAAATATGACCTTCCGTATATAAATATTTCTTTTTTTAGCATTACACAGTAGTTACAATTCATATTTTTAAGGTTACTATATTTGTGTTACCCTGCTGCTCCTTATACACTATCCCGCGCTGCACAAGCTCAGATATTATCCTGGAAAGCCGTGCCTTTGAGAAATCAGTGACTACCCTTAAGGTAGCCTGCGAGCACGAGCCATTCTTCATCTTGAGCACATTCAGCACTATGCGCTCATCCTCTTTAAGGAATGATGCGACCTTATCCGCACCCATAGACCCTATCGGTTCATGCACATCCGCTTTCTCGTCGACAATCTCATTGACAGGTTCCTGGAATATCTTGTCGTAATAGCTCTCAGGGCTTATCGCAGCACCCTCTGGCTTGAGTATTATGCCATTCTCTTTTTGATCTGCAGGCGATTCGTTCTTAAGCAAGAAAAACAACGCAAGACCTAATGCCGCTACCAGTACTATCGTCAGAATTACCAAGAAGAATAACGGGACTCCGCCCTCTATCTTCCTGACCTCAACATTTATGCTGCCGCTGTTGTCGACGGCAAGAACTATCGCTGATGAAACTAGCAGGAATATGACTGAACTCAACAAACACTCTACACGCCCCATATTGCACCTTCCACAAACAGAACAGGTATAAATAATATTCAGGTCGCTTAAAAAGGTTGTTTGCAGAATTTTTGCATAGGACATTGCCACCTAGCGAGCTGACGAGCGCGATGTCAAGAAACATCAGACTCAGTAAACCAGTCGGTAAAACTCTCAGAGCGAGCGTGGCAATGACTTAAACCCGCTAGGAAAACCTTTAAATATAGAATGGAAATTTGCAATAACACAATAAAAATCATTTAAGTGCCTCTCTGGCTTAGCAGCTATAGCGCGTGCTTGGTAAGCACGAGGTCGCGAGTGCAACTCTCGCGAGAGGCTTTTATTCTAAATATCACAGAGCAGGTTTCATGCTAGAGAATTTATCAGAACTCTATCTTCACAACAGTGTAATCAACATTCGGACTGTATGGATTCTTTCCCTTGTCCTCAGGTATCCTATAATATTCGTCTTCTATCGGCAGCCTTATCCTTGGCCTGTCGTCCTCTTCTTTCTTCTGCTTTTCCCTGTTTATCTTGTCTATTATCGCCGGAGTTATATCTGGCACATCAGAAGGAATCCTTATGCTTTGTATTTTCCATGAAAATATATTCTCAAGGGAAGACTTCACAGACACCACCCCGAATTAATGTTACCACTACTAAGTGACTAACTTATATTTAAACCTTTCGGTCAAACTGAGCTTGCCAGCGCCACGCTGCTGAACTGCCAGCACGCAGATTAAAATCAAACAAATAATCAACATGCACGAAAAATGCGTGCAATCTAAACAATAATCCGATGGACGCAGAAGCGGTGGTGCTGGCTATTAATACTGCGAAAGCTTAGGTATCTTAACAGTAACTTTTGTTCCTTTTCCAAGCTCAGACTCTATAGAAACAGTCCCTTTATGAAGTTCTACAATGCCTTTTACTATTGCAAGGCCCAGGCCTATGCCTCCCTTCGAACGAGTCATATAATCATCAGCCTGATAAAATTTGTCAAACAATTTCGGAAGCTTGTCTTTTGAGACTCCTTTTCCAGTGTCAGATACAGAGAACTCCCAGTCGCTTTCATTCCTCTTGGCAGATACAATTATCCTGCCGCCTTCAGGAGTGAACTTCATCGCGTTGTTGAAAATATTGATGAATACCTGCTTCATCTTGTTCTTGTCAGCCACGACAATAAAACTCTTAGGAACATCAATTACAGGAGTTATCTTGGATTTCTTGGCCATATTCACATAAAGCCCGTCGCTGACAATGTCACGCAGGTCAAATTCGGCAAGGTCAAGATTCGCTTTCTTGGACTCAAGCCTTGAGAGGTCAAGCAAGTCAGTTATCAATCCGTTCAGACGGTCAATCTCGCTGTTCACGACGAACAACGCATCCTGCTGTTTCCTCTTGACAGGCCCGAGTTTTCCGTCCCGCAGCAGACCCGCATAAAGCTTCATCGAAGTCAATGGCGTCTTGAGTTCGTGCGAGACTGTCGATATGAACTCATCCTTGATCTTAGAGACTTCTTTCTCGTGCTCATAGAGCATCTCAGATTTATGTAGCCTGTGCTTAAGCGTAGCTTTATCCACCAGCTTAAGATATACCACCTGCGTGAATATCATTATCGCTATGAACGGGAAAGGCTGCGCAGCGACACTAAGAGAACGGTTCATGCTATCGAAAAGTATTATGTTGTACAGGTTTATGACTGGAGTTATAGTATAGATGACAAATGCTACAATTATATTTCTCCTGTACTTCACAGGATGCTCTTGGTTAACAAGCAGATAGCTCGCATAATAAAGAAGTATAACTACCTCTGCCACGTCGACACTAGTCGCCGTCCAGAAATCCTGGAACGATCCTCCCCTCAGGTCGATTATCGACAGCACACACAATGACAGGACAAAACTTACAGATATCAGCGATGCGAACCTTCCTGCCATGAACATCTTTGCGTGTATGCCTTTACGCTTCAGGACAGGATAGATGAATGCGTTAGCTACGAGGAACAACGCAAATATCTCCAGGAAATTATCTGCTGTCCTCAATGCCCACATGTGGGGCTGCGCCTTAGTGAATACAAAATTCGCAAGAAAATAAACTGAAAAAAGCTTGTCAATCACGAGCGCGGAAAAAGCTATGATCAGGAACTTCAGCTCCTTCTTCCTGTTCCTCGTCCACTCAGAAACTATCATGTAATCTACTATCGTGAAGAATATCAGCTCTATCACTGATTTCAGCAGCTCTCCCTCTGTCTCTCCGAGGAAATTGAAGAATCCGTGCAGAAGCTGTTCGAAACTCATGACAAGAGGTTCCTCACGGCGGACAATAACTGCTCTGGCTCAAACGGCTTCGTAAGATAAGCGTCTGTGCCCACCATCACCCCTTTATTCTTGTCAACTGCCTGGTTCAGCGCAGTGACCATAAGAATCTTGATGCTCCTAAGTACAGGATCCTGCCTCATCGTGAAGCACACATCATAGCCTCCCCTATTAGGAAGCATAAGGTCAAGGACTATCAGGTCTGGCTTCAGTTCTCTTACCCTCTCAAGTCCGGACTCACCATCATATGCTACCGATACGTCATAATCATCCTCTAGAATCAGCTTCTGAGCATTAGCTATGTTCACTTCATCCTCTATTATCAGTACTCTCTTTTTCCTCTTTGAAGCCATAAAACACCCCTATATGACCAGATTATTCCACTATATTTAAAATTTGCTTCTAAAATATAAAACCCATCAATAAACTTTAAAAAGCAGTGAAACGGACTTGACAGCATGGCAAGAAAAAGCAAGGAGAGAAGCGTAATCAAAAGAATACTTACATCTTACATGTTTACAATATGGCCATCACTGAGATTCTATTATTCCCTATGGATAGGATACAGGAAAAAGAAGAAAGAAAAAAGGGAAAAAGTAATAGTCATCGAAGAATAATCATCTCTTCCTCTGTATAAAAACGCTGTACGCTTTCAGTGCCTGGGCGAAATCTCCTGCATGCATGAACGGATTCTTTCCGTGCATGTTCCCGACAGGAGGCCCAACATCAATGACAGGAATTCCTCTCTGCGAGAAGAAAACAGCCACAGTCCCGCCAACATCAGATATCAGCGGAGGGGATTCTGAAGTCTGGTATAACACTCTTGATTTCTTGAACAGATCCATTATGTAAGAGGCCATCTCTGAAGTCACAAGATTCGCGTTCCCGCCGTAACCTCCTCCGCGGCAATTGACAAGGGACACTCCTTTACCGAATCGAACCGCAACATCCTCATCGTCAGTCTCCTCATAGACATCTATATCAAGATTTGTCAGAGCGACATCGCAATCACATGAAAGAGCCCTCGAACCAGAGAACACACGACGTTCCAGCGCAGCAGAGATATCCTTCTCAGGCACGCCTTCCGCTTTCAGAAGCGCATCGACTGAAGAATTAAAAAAAGGGCCGAGTGAACCATCGATTCCAGTGCTGCCTATCTCCTCTTTTGATTCACCGTATATTATGCAGGGGAATGTCCTGCCAGTCGAACCCAAAGCCGAAACGACAGTCGAGTAGACGCAAGCCCTGTCATCATGCCCATAAGCCGCAATCATATCTCCTATCCTTGTTCCTTTCTCTGACGGCACGACATACCATGCATCCTTGAAAAAAGAGAGCTCATCAGCACCTGCTTTTCTTAGCAAGTCCAAGAATTTTCTCTTCGAACCTATCCCTGTCATTACCTGATACATCTTATGAGGGAAAAGCTCTTCCCAATCCTTGTCAGTCAGATCTGGCGGAGATATATGTATGCTCCTGTCAGAAAGCAATCCATGGAGAGAAAAATCCTTGTAATCCTGTCCGTCAAAGAAAGTCGTGACAACATCAACCTTGGAATCCAGCCACTGATGATTCCATATCCCTCCGTAAGGCTTTGCCATAAGTACAACGCCTTCAGGTCCTATCTTCAACGGATGCTCGCGAAGATTCAGGCAAGGCGTGTCATCATGCGAAACAAGAAATGAAATGCCATCTGTTGCTCTACGCTCTCCATAAAGGACAATCGAGAACTGCCTCCTTGATGCATCACGCATGTAAAAACCAGCACAACCTTCTGCTTTTTTCATGCCTTCTTCATATTCCACAAGTCCTGCTTCTTCAGCCAGCTTGCAGACCTCATTCACACATCTCTCAGGAGTGTTGGCTTTTGAAAGAAAATCAATGTAAGATGGTATGATCTTCTTATCAAGCACTTTCCTCTCTTCAGAACTCAGCCTGTTTAAAGAAGATACCTTGCTTTCTAGCTTTTTCTCGGAAGACACTGTTCCCACCCTTCTATCTCTCAACACCCAGATACAGATAAAATCAAGAAAAACACAGATTAAGCGCCTATATAACCATTTTCAAGGCTTTTTTTATCAAAAATGCAAAATATACACCAATAATAACCTTTATAATAAACCAATAAAATCATTAGCCTAAAAGGAGATAAACCAAAGGTGATTTTACAATGGGAATCGTTCTTACAGAAGAGGAGAAGCAGCTTGTTAAAGATGGAAAGCTCAATCCTGCAGATATAGAAGAGCACAGGAAATTGCACCCGGTCAGGACTATAAATGTCAACGAAGTCGACCAGGTCAAGCAGGAGATAAGAGACGTAAATGCTAACTACAAACAGTCAATAGAGAAGAACAAGCAGCTATACCTGGAACTCCAAGAGAACAGGAAACAGAAAGAAGTCTGGAGAAACAAGCTCGCTGAGCTTAGGGAAAAAAAGAAGAAACTTCTTGGACTAGTCCAATAAAAAAATCATTCAAATTATTTTTAATATATCTTCTATTGTGCCTTTCAAATCGTTTTCCTTTATTCTGAATCTCTTGACAGGTATTTTTGCATCATCCAGATAGGACAGAGTTGCGCCTGCCCTCATATTACAATCAAAAGAATTAACATCGTAGGAAATCTTCTCTATGAAAACTGCGAGGTCAAGATGCGCCTCAGACTTTATCCTGTCATGAGGAATCTCTATATCCCTGACTTCTCCGGATACACACAGCGCAACACGGTCCGAACCCATCTGCATGGAGCCCCATGAAAAGGTATTCGACTTCTTGTGAAGAGATACAAAATCATCCCCTACAAAAAGAAAGCAGTAATTCATCACTAACTCATATGCGATTGTGCTCTTGCCTGCATTCGTCGAGCCTACAAGAAGAATGCCTTTATCCTTTTTCGGATAGTATAATCCGTTACCATACAAGGTCACATAATCCTCTCTCGTGTCATCCCGCATGATCAATCATCCTTTCTTAATCCTGAACCCTGCACCCAGACGCTCGCCTGAGGATTCAAGAGTCTTCCTTATCTCACGCAGGTCAATCTCACCCGTTATCTCCATCCAATGCTTGTTGCCATCCTTCTTCAGGCTCACACTGACACCCTCACGAGTATCACGCCGCGCCTTGTTCCTGATCCTTGTAGCAACATTATAAAGTGCAGGCTTATCGACAGAAGTATCAAAATCCACCATGTACCTATTCCTTCTCTTAAGTTCACTCTCAATCTTGACTGCAGAATCCAATACCTTTGCAGCTATGAATTCGTGAAATCTCTGTTCAGCAACAGACTGGCTGTACATGCTTGAATGGCCTGCATACCTATCACTCAATGCCCTGCCCAATATCTTAAGGTAAACCGCACGCTCACCCTCATGCATCAATGCAGGAGGATATCCTCTCTGTTCAAGACAGAAATTCTGTATCAGTCTTGCAGCGCGGCCATTGCCATCTTTATACGGATGAATCATCACAAAACTCAAGTGAGCCTCAGAAGCACGGATGACTGGATGAGATTCCCAACTGTTGAGTATATCAACAAGGTTTTTCATACGATATATCACTTCGCCCGGAGAGGGAGGAGCAAAACCGCCGAACATGACGTCAGTATTCCTGAAATTCTTGAAAGGCTGACCTTCAGGCTCAATTATGTTTCCCAGACCTGATAGGGAACCGAGCGACAAACCTTCTCTTGCAAGGTATTCACGAGCCTTCTCAATATTCTCTATCGCATCCGAACGCCTCTTCCTAGAAAGCTTACCTTCCACACTGCCCGCAGCAAACTCAATGCTCACTGAGTGCTTTGAAGCTTCGACTCTTACCGCATTGAAAGCGTGAGCCTTCCTCCTGCATGAATAATCAGGATGCGTGTTTATTCTCGATATGATTGCGTCAATCCCTTCTATAGTTTCGCGATACATGATGAAAAAAACAAGCCACACGAAATATAAACCTTTCTTTTTTAACTACTAATGAGAAATAAACTACGTTTGCCTCACCGAACATTGCCAGGATATGCTAAAAATAACCTGCTGGTAAGCAATACCGGAAAAATAGTGCTGAATTTCAACGATTGCTCTGAATAAGGACAGCATAACAATCTTCAAGATTTCTTATCTTATCCTTGTTCAACCTAAACCCTATCTTCTCTTTGAATCTTATTATATTGCTCTTATTGCGGTCTATATGAAAGTACAAAGCCACAGAATATTCGCACTTTATTGGCTTTGAAATACCACCACAAGTCACGCCGAACGACTCTATTGCATTTTTGACTTGTTCCATAAATTTTTTATGATTGACAATTAACTCCTCTTTCTTATTCATCTTTAAAATAGGACTTACCGCATAGTTACACTTCTCTATCTTGATTGTGGATAACTCATCTTCCAATATGGCCTGAAGGAATCTCCTTGTGCATCTTTTTCGTTTCAGAATCCAAGACGGGACTGAAAAATCTGTTAGAGTCTTATTTCCCCTTGGCGCACCTAATAAAAACAATATCCTGCCTAAGAAAGCACAGTTAACCTGCAACAAATATGAAACTTCTTTATTGACTCTTCGTCTTATTGAAAAACGAAGCGGACTTATCTTGAACTTGCTTGTGATAAATTCCTTTAAAACCTGCATGTCCTCCTCGTTACCGATGAAACGCATAGTGAATACTCTGTCTAAGTTTCCATCACCCATAATCTTACCTACAAGATAAGCATAATCTTCAGCAAGGACATCATCATACAGAATCGGAAAGAAATTCATTACGAAATTGTTCTTAGAAACAGCGGAAGAATTCTCATAACTGCTTAGGAAATCTTCACGACACAGCATTTCTCTTTTTTTCACAATAAAAAAATGTTTTTGAGATTTAAAAAAGTTTAGAGACAAAAACCGGAATCATTCCGAATAAGAAAAACAAGACCCTCTGCACGTTTAATCCCGAGGGTCTTATTTAAAAAAAAATGTGGGGGAAGGGATTTGAACCTTTTCGCAGACCTGCGCTAAGTCAAGTCTGTCTCGAACCCACTAAGGGACAGGATGTCTTGCTTCGAGGCAAGTATCCCCGATGGGCTTAAGTCCTGCGCATTTGACCAGACTCTGCCACCCCCACATGTGAATGGTAGTTGAACACAAAATATGGCTGTTTATAAACATTTCCAGTATCGTGACGCTGCGCTCGCACTGCTTCTGAAACAAAAGGTTGTTTGCCCAGCTACAACATGATTTGATGTTTTAATCGACGCTCGCTAGGTGGCGTCACTAAATAAGATAAGCCTGCTTAGAATACAGATAATAAAATAAAAATAAGATTATGCAACACAATCATCCTGCGTTGCCGAACCTGGGCGGCTTGAATTCCGGACGCTCACGCCTGAAGGAATCGTTATCGCTCCTCTCTCTACTGTAGACCCGTTCTCCAGAACCCGTCTGTCTTGCTCTTCCGAAACGCGGCCTGCCACGGAATCCACCATCGCTATGCGGCCTGAAACTTCCACGCCTATCCCTGCCAGTATTGAACTTGATCTTATCAAAATCAGGCAATTGCAACTTCGCAATCTGTATTGTGCTGTCTGACAGGACTCTCCTGAAATTATCATGATCCCTCTCAGTCAGAAGAGTTACTGCGTCACCCTTGTGGCCTGCTCTTGCTGTCCTGCCTATCCTATGAACGTAGTCCTGGGAACTCTTAGGCACATCATAATTATAGATGTGAGAGATGTTGCTTATATCCAACCCTCGCGCAGCGACATCTGTCGCGACAAGGACAGGAATCTCGCCTTCCTTAAGGGAGTTGACTGCGAATGACCTCTTATTCTGGCTAAGCCCTCCATGGACTGCCAATGTCTTTATGCCCTGCAATGCGATGTTCCTTGATATTATATCGACTTCTCTCCTTGTTCCGCAGAAGACTATAGCAAGACCTGGCGTCTTGTTCTTCAGCAGATGGACCAGAAGCGAAAACTTGTCATGCAAAGGCACTTCATAATATATCTGCCTCAAGAGACTCCTGTCAACATACACCTGCTCCCTAACAACAACAGGGTCTCTCAGATGCTTCTTCACAAGATCAAGAACAGAAGAATACATTGTTGCGCTGAAAAGAAGAGTCTGCCTTCCCTTCTGCGTCTGGCCGATTATCTTCTCGACATCCTCAATAAAACCCATCTCGAACATCTTGTCAGCCTCATCGATGACAAGGAACCTTATTCCCCTCAAGTCTATCGTCCTTCTCTGCAGATGGTCCAGTATCCTGCCAGGAGTACCGACCACAATCTCAGACGTCCTTATCGCGCTTATCTGGGGCTCGATGCCGACGCCGCCGTAAACAGCAGAGACATTCATCTGCATGTGATATCCGAACTCTGAAATAGCATCCCTCACCTGCACGCAAAGCTCTCTTGTAGGTGTCAGGACCAGGGCCTGAAGACCCTTTCCTTTCTGTATCCTGTTAAGTATAGGAAGCCCGAATGCGGCAGTCTTGCCTGAGCCGGTCAATGACTGACCGACAACATCCTTGCCTTCATTTATCAAAGGAATACACTTTTCCTGTATAGGCGTCGGTTCCTTGAAACCAAGACCAGCTACAGCTTTCAAAATATTCTCATTCAAATTAAATCCTTCAAATCCCATAAAAATTCACTCCAAAATCCATTAAAAATCATCCCGTAAGAACAAGCTATATCGCCTTCCTGAACCTGTAAAGATTCAAAAAAGAACCCATCTTATCCTTAATCTCATTCAAGTCTGACCTTGTCTCTGACTCAAAATCCCTCATATGCATCCTCATGAAATACTTCTCAAATAGCGTGCGTATGAAATAGTATACGGGCTTCTGCTCCCATCTTCCTTCCCAGTCAGTCTCAAGATAGCACGAGTAAAGGATCTTTATCTTGCCCTGGTTCAGCTTAACCTTGACGCCGTCGACCTCTGTCTCGACTTCCTTGACCTCGCTGAACTGCACGTCTATCTTAAGGACCTTCCTGACATAATCAGTATGCCACTTCATCGGCCTGACAACAATGTGTATTTCCTTTCCTGTAGGATGGACATTCTCCTCATTCAGAGGCTCGAACTTATCATAGCCCTTTATCTTTATGAAGTCGTCTATGACCGAGTAGAGCTCAAGCAGGTTGAACAGGCCCTCATAATCCAGGCCCTCCTCATCCACAAGAATCTTTCTCTCTACCATCTTCAGTACTCCGCTCCGGTCTCCATCTCAAGGAACTTCTTTATCTGGGTATTCAGGCTGAGCAGCTTATAATACAGTCCATCGCCGTGCTTTATTATTATTTCCTTTTTTATTATATACCTATTATAAAACTTCAGGAGTTTCTCCTTGAACTCCGTTTCTGACCATTTGTTAGAGTAATCACAAACAACATCAAACCCGAGCTGAATCTCTATCCGCGCGTTCCAGAGCCTCACTTTCTTCCCGTTCTTTATCGCCTCGACCTCGAACGCATCCCAAAGATGCATCTTGGCCTCGACCTTATACTGATAATAATCATTGATTTTCCTCTCCCCATGTATCTCGCGCTCAATCTCAAAACCATGAGGGCAGGACATCTTGTGCTTATGCACCTTCTCATTTATCTCAAAATGCCTATCCTTCATCCATTGTATGATGAAAGTCGTAAGCTTATCATAATCAAATATCCCTTTATACTTAAGCCTGAATGCAGGATGGGCATTGGCCTCTGGTATTATGTCCGACATATTTAAATCACAAATAAAAGCAATTTATAAAGCTTTCTGGTCAAAAAAGAGAAGAAAAAAGCTAAATAAACATAATAAAAAAAATTATATTAAAAATTGGACACCGCCAGTAAGTATCGGTATGGGTATCTTCTTCACTATAGTATCCTTCCAAAGGCAGAACCAGAAGAACCTGAAACCGCAGACTTCCTCCTCTACCTCTATGAACTGGCCTTCTGCGTAGATGACTTCAACATCATCCGAAGCAGCTTCAGATGAGGCTTCCTCTACTATCTGACTTTCCTGCTCCTGCCCAGACTGCTGTCCTGCTGAAGCCTGCTTATTTGCAGACTTCTGCTTCGCAAGCAATGCTTCCAAAGCAGCAGCTGAACTGAAACTGGAGCTTGAGCTGTCAGTGTCATCAACAACAGTGCTTGTGGTCGTGCTCTCTTTCAGCGTTATGAAAGAAGAAGCACCTTCCTCATCACACCTGTCCTCCTCAGTGCAAGATATTATCTTGTAATAATACTTTGTCTGAGGCTCTAGATCAGTCAGGTCTACAGAGTGAGACGTCCTGTACCTGCTCTCCTTCTCAGATTCATCGAGGTCATCCCTATCAGTGCCGTAAAGCACCTTGGAGTTTGATTCGATATCTGTCTTCCAGACTATTATCGCTGAAGATGATTCTAGATCTTTAACTGTCCTATCTTTTATTACCGGAGTAGGCAACTGTGTCTGATTATTCTGCGTGGTATTCTGAGTTGTACTTTGTGTGGTGTTCTGCGTCGTGTTAGTCCCCGAGGGCGTCTGATTTGTGGAACTTGTCGCTCCAGCTGACAAGACAAGATTTTTTGTCTCGAACTGAGCTATTCCTTCATTGTCCTGGACAATAAGCATGACTGTGTACTGACCTCCATAAGGCAACAGAACAGAAACACTTCCAGGAGCTCCTGAAACATCCAGCAGGTTGAATGCAAAACCTTCAGGACCTGATATGTGCCAGGTGTGCCTTGCAATGCTTCCATCATCATAGCTTGCAGAGCCCTGGAAAATCACGCTCAAAGGAGCGGTTCCGTTTGAAGGCGAAAAAGTGAATGAAGCTACTGGAGCTTGATTCTCTACAGGAACAGATTCACCAACAACATCTGTTGAACCATCCGAACCTATAGGCATTGCAATTCCGCTTGATGCCAAAATAAAAGTAAATACTAGTGCAATGACAGTATTTGCTGTTCTTTTGCATTCATCCATTTTAAGACCCTCCTTGTAATTAACCACAACAACGATTGTTATTATCTAGTAGTGGTAAATACGTTAGTATTTAAACCTTTCGTTTTTTGACTACTTGCTGGCGACAAAACAAGCAGCAAACATGAAAAAATGAGAAAAAAACAAAAAATTCAGTCAGAATCAGCGTATTCCGCAACCGCGAAACCCGACCTAAATTCTTCCTCTTCGTCTTCTGTATCGAAGAATTCAGAAGGATCATAATCAGTATCGCAAATCTGACCTGAAAAGTCCTCGCATTCCTCTTCCTCTTCTTCTTCCTCTTCGTCTTTCCATGACAATCGGAATGATGCGAGTTTTTTCATCGCGTTTATGATTTTCATTTAACCACCCTGCAATACTTTTCAGCTGGAGAAAATAAGCTATATTTAAACTTTTCGTTTTGTTGTCACTTGTTAGTTACAAAAATCACAATAAAGAAGATTTCAATAAAGCAAGTCTAAAGCTTTTTCTAAAGCAGAATCCCTGTCAGGTTCAACTAAAAAGTCTTGACATATTTCATAATCTGGCAGCAGCCCTGCATTCTGGACCAGCAGTCTCGATGGATTATAGATTAGTCCTGTAGGTATCCTTAATCCTACAGAAAGCTGTTTGTGGTCATAAACAGTTAATCTAGAAAATGATTCATCAAATGCATAAAATTTAGAACTACCACTTAGTGCACCGTAAGTTGATTCTCCCACTATTTTTGCACCAGGGATTGCCTTGAAACGTAAAGCTGCAAGTTCAGCAGCACTACAAGTATTCTTGCTTGTCAGAATAACGACTTTATTTTTTGAAGCACTACCTGATTCCAGATATTCGGGTTCAAAATCTGACAGACGTGATGGATCTTGCTGATCTAATCTTCTTCTATGATAAAAAGTGACAACACCACCCCCACCTAAAAGATGTAATGTGAGCGATTTACTAAACCGTCCTAAGCCGCCACTATTATTTCTTAAGTCTATTATAAATTTAGAACAATCTTCTGGAAGTGTATTCATTAACCAATCATGATCCTCTGAAATATGTGTAGAATAGCTATCTATTCTTACGTATGTCTTATCTTCTATTTTTCCTACAAATATTTTCCCTTTGTTAAGCATATCCGACATATACCTTCTTGTAATTTCTGAATCAATATTCTTTTTCTCTGACTTTTTCATCTTACAAAGGTCATATGGCAACCCTAAAAAATCAAGATGTATGTCTGAAAATTTACCCATCGCAAAAGAGGCATTTTTAAAAAACTCTTTGAAATCCGTTTTTTCTGTTGTATTCTCTTCCATAAACTCTCTGAAGTTTAGAAATTCTTTTTGCTTGAAATAGAGAAAAGAATAGTTTTCACTAATTTCTTTTAACACAACATCCAATGTCTGTCTGAAATCAGTTTTTGACATATTTAGCACAGCACAGGTTTCAGTTTATAAATTTTTCGTTCTGTTGTCACTATATAGTTACAATAATTATAAGAAAGAGCATTGCCGCTACGGCTCGCTCTGACAGCTAATCTGCACAGTCATCTGAGTACACCATTAGCCTGATAGAAAAAAATTCAGCTCGCCAAGGCAGCGTCAATGCTAGACAATATTAGTACTGGAAGCCGCCTTGGTCTTCCTTCTTGCGCCTCTTCTCGTAGAAGAACAGGCCTGCGAATACTAAAGCAACCAGTGCGACCAATGCCGCGAACGCATACCAGTACCAAGAGATTCTCTCCTTTGTCTCGACTGTCGCAGTAGGTGGAGCCTGCTGCTGGGCCTGCACGACCTGCTCTGGAGAGACAGCCTGCTGCTCTACAGCGACTTCCTGCTCGGCGGCGCCTTCTTCAACCACAGGCGGCGCGACAGGCTCTGCTACAGGCACCTTCGGCTTCCTTGGCGCAGGAGGCAACAAAGGTATTGATACTGGTTTTACCAATTCATAAAATATCATAAGAGCTTTCTGGTTGTATATTCCTGAATAGCTTGCCTGAATATCTGCCCGTCCATCATTGTCAAGATCAACTTTCCTGCTCATACCTGATACGATAGTCAAAGTACCCAAGCCTGAAAGCGAATTCAATGTGACGAACGTCGTTGAAAAGTCTGTGACCTTATAACCGTAAGATGCATCTCCATAGACTATGCTTATCACCTGCTGGAGAGGAGCCTGAACAATAGATGCTGAGCTTGACGGAGTCACAACTATCGGTGTCTTCGACGCTACAGAGCCACCACCGCCTCCACCACCGCCTCCACTGACGCCGCTGCTAGTTGAGACTGTGAAACTTATCACTGTTGAAGATAACATAATATTGCCGAGCCTGTCCTGGCACCTGACATAATATGTATTGGAGCCCTCGACCGCTGTGACTGCAACTGAACTTGATGTGGCGTTAGTAGTAGTGAATGCTGTCATCGATGAATAGACTGTATCGTTCAAAGAATAACTGCAAAGGGCAGGTTCGTCTGTAGTTATAGTGAGTGTTACTGATGTCGAAGTCTGCGTGCCTGAAGGGCCTGAAGATGATATGCTTGGCACAGTCGCATCATTCAATGTGAAGCTCTTAGCAGACAATGCTGAGTTGCCAGAAGAATCGCTGCAGTTCACTGATACATTATGCGCGCCATTAACATACAGGCTATACATTGCAGTGTGAGACATCGCGCCTGTCGTCGAGAAAGCAGAGTAGCTTCCTCCATCCAACGAGTAAGTGCAGTTAGCGTCCTCATTTGTTGAAGACTGTATCGCGAACAGGTAACTGGTAGATAATGGGGATACTGGCTGGTCTATAGTTATTACTGGCGGCGTCGAATCGGCTACAGTTAGCTGGATAGTTGTTGAATTCGAATGTCCTGCAGCATCATGAACCGTCAAGGTAACAGTATATGTGCCTTGAGAAGCGTAACTGGTCGTTGTAGTAGCACCGACTGCATCAGATGTTATGCCATTGCTTGAATCAAAGTCCCAGCTGTAGCTTGTCACTGCGACATTATCTGAAGAGCCTGATCCGTTAAGCAATACAGATTGACCTATGCTTAGAGATGTATCATTTGCGACTATCGCCGCAACAGGATTTGTTATGTCAGACACAGTTATTGTCATGAAATCAGTAGCAGAATTGCCTGCAGCATCAGAGACGTTTAGGGTAACATTATAACTTCCAGGAGCCGAGAAACTCTTATTGACCATGACTCCGGTCATGTTGGTACCGTCGCTGAATATCCAAGCATAGTTTGTTATGCCTACATTATCAGTTGACGCTGATGCGTTGAAAGTCGTCTGAGTATCCTCATCTATTATTATAGATGCAAGACCTGCCTGAGCAACAGGAACAGTCGTGTCATTTACAGTCACGATACCCGAATCAGAATTGTTGTTGCCTGCAGCGTCATAGACAGTCAAAGTCACATTATATGTACCTGGAACAGCGAATGTGTGCGAGGGCATAGCTCCACCAACTGTAGCGGTTCCATCGCTGAAATTCCAGACATACTGCACGATACCGTAATTATCAGTGGATGCGGAGCCGTTGAACTGGTAAGAAACATCCTCATTCATGTTCAGTGTGACAAATCCTATATCTGCGACAGGAGAAGTCGTATCAGCGCCAGCTGTTATGTTCACTTCTATTGTGTCATTCGTAGGACCGTTACCTGCAGAGTCATTGACGTACAACGTGACGTTGAACAGACCTGTTGAAGTATAATTGTGGCTTGCAGAGACACCAGAGGCATTACTTCCATCTCCGAAGAGCCAGAAGTAATATGTTATGTTTCCTGAGTTGTCAGTTGAGCCTGAACCATCAAAGTTGACAAGGGTATTCACGCCAGCAGTTATATTGTTTCCTGCATCTGCTATCGGCGGAGTTATATCATTCACAGTTATGTTCCATGTTGCGCTGACAGGACCATTACCTGCCGCGTCATCAACAGTGAGAGTTACAGTATAAATTCCAGGTTCTGTGTAATTATGAGTGACAACAGCTCCTGTTGCCTGGACAGTCAATCCGTCGCTGGAATCAAAATCCCAGTCATAGCTTATGATTGCGACATTATCATAAGATACTGAGCCATTCAAAGTCGCGTTTGTGTCCTCATTTATGTTTGTGCTTCCAGTTATGTTCGCGACAGGAGGCGTTATATCAGATACTGTTATCTGCTGCACAGCTACAGCGGTATTGTTCACTGCGTCAGACACATTAAGAGTGACATTATAGCTTCCAGGGGTTGCAAAAGTCCTGTTGACAACAGAACCATACATGATTGGGCCGTCGCTGAAATACCAAGTGTAATTAGTCACTCCTACATTATCAGTCGAGCCTGAGCCATTGAACACGTGCTGCACATCTTCATCTATATTTATTGATGAAGCACCTGAAATCAAAGCAGTAGGCACTATCCTATCCATAACAGTAACGTTCATTGTGTCAGTATCAATATTATTTGCAGCGTCAGACACATTAAGAGTTACAGTATACGTTCCCGGAATAGTATATGTGTGGTTTGCCATTGCTCCGGTAGCATCTGTTGTTATTCCATTGCCTAAGTCGAAATCCCACCTGTATGAGGATATGCTTCCTGAATTGTCAGTTGAACCTGAACCATTGAAAGAGACAATGATGCCTGCAATGTCTGTCAGATTCACTATCAGGTCAGAACCTGCATCAGCGAGAGGTGCTGTTACGTCATTAACAGTGACTGAAATGACTTGAGTATCAAAGTTGCCGTAACTGTCTGTCACGTTCAATGTCACATTATAGATACCAGGAGCAGTGAAGTTGTGCGTCGTAACAATTCCTGTCGCATCAGAGCCTATGCCATTGCTTGCATCGAAATCCCAGACATAGCTTGAGATGATTCCATTATCAGTTGAGTATGATGCATTGAAAGTCACGTTGCTATCTTCATTTGACGGATTTGGAATTGCTGTAAAGTCTGCTGCTGGTGATGTGATGTCTGTTATCGTGACTGATATTGTGGTTGAGTTTGTCCTGCCTGAAGCATCAGATACAGTTAGCGTTGCTGTATATGCGCCAGGGGTTGCATAAGTGTGAGTTGCAATCATGCCTGAAGCAGTATTATTTGTAGTATCATTGAAGTTCCAACTATAATTTGTTATTCCTATATTGTCTGAAGAGTTCGAGGCATTGAACAGCACGAGAGAATCCTCAGGAGCAGTGATAGCAGACATGTTGGCCACAGGATTTGTCTTGTCTAGCTTTATGCCAGTCAATGTGTTTGTAGACTCCACATTACCTGCAAGGTCAACAGAGTAATAAGCAAGAGTTATGTTTGCGCCCTCAAGAGTTATGTTCGGCTGACCGTTTGCAGTTGTATTCCTCAAACCAGTTCCGTTTATGTTATAATAGATAGCATATACTCCGCTTAGCGCATCTGATGAGTTCAACGTTATCGTGAAATCGCTAGTATGCCACAAGTTATCATAATTATTCAATGTTGTCGGAGCAGTCAGGTCGACAGGAACATATCTTGTGTGAGCGGACTCATTATTGTTAGCGTTGTCCACTCCATAATACATCAGAGTGTTGTTTCCTTCTGTAGATATATTGAACCCAGGAGCAGAGTACAGCACATAAGAGCCAGCATTGACCTTGAAGTATATGTTAGCGCAGCCGCTGCCGCCATCAGTGCAACTTATGTTTATCCAAGGCACGAAATCAAGCCAGCCGACATAGCTGTAATTATCTGACGTCACAGGTGATATGCTCTCATTCACTATTATCGTGAAGTTCTGCTCAGCCCTTCCGCCAAGGCCATCAGAGACATTGACAGAGACGTTGCGCGGACCGTACTGAGACTCTATAGGCGTCCACTGTATAACTCCAGTAGAACTGTTAATTGTCATTCCTGACGGACTCATCTGCAATGCAAATGTCAAGACATCTGCTGTAGGGTCGATATCCACAGCATTCACATCATAACTGTAAAGCACACCTGCATACGCAGAGGTTACTGGCGTCGAGTTTATGGTCGGCGCGTCATTGGTATTTGTTACTATAATCACAGCATTTGCTGAGACGCTTGCCCCATATGAATCCCAAGCAGTGAAATTGACTGTCCTGTTGCCCGTGAAATTTCCAGAAGCGGTCACGTTGACCCTTCCAGTCAGGTTGTTTATCGTAATAGTTAGATTTGAAGCAGGAGAAGCTGTGAAATTCAAGTCATCCCCTACATCAACATCATAGAAATGCTCCAGTAGCACGACTGAATCATTGTAAGTATCTTCTGCGAATGTTATGTTCGGAACAGGATTTGAAAGGTTAAGCAATGGCGCGTCATTCGTGTTCGCAACGATTATCGTGAAGTTCTTGAAAACAACCGCTCCATTAGTATCATTGACAGACAGGTTGACCGCGTTAGAGCCTACCTGGAAATTCTCAGGTGTCCATCTGATAAGTCCGCTGGTCGCGTTGATTGTCATGTTAGCAGGGAATGTTATCAATGAGTAATACGTGCCTCCCTGTCCTTCATCTGTCGAATTGACATCATAAGAATACAAGCTGTCTTCTGTTGCGCTCGCCACATCAGTCGAGTTGAATGTCGGCGGATTGTTCGCTACGTTTATCGTGAAATTCTGGTATGCGAATCCACCATTGCCATCTGAAACAGTCACGTTCACAAGAGCTGAACCCACCTGATTGTTCAATGGAGTCCAAGTTATGACACCAGTAGAGCTGTTTATCACCATGTTTGTCGGATAGACTGTGAGGCTATATGCCAACACATCTGAAGTGGGGTCTATATCTGAAGCGTCCACATCATAAGTATACACACTATCTTCTGTTGCTGCAGTGACCTGTGTACTATCTATAGTAGGAGCATCATTCACATTAGTTACATTGATGTAGAACAACCTATCCGAAGAGTTATCATAAGAATCTGAAGCGCGTATTGTGCAGTTCGCTATTCCTGTGAAGTTACCTGCAGGAGTCATCGTTATATTCGAACCCGCGACAGCGCAGACAACCTGACTTGTTGTGTAATCTGCTACATAAAGCGTTTTAGTATCGCCAGAGTCCGCATCTGTAACAAATGCTGTGGCGTTGAAAGTGCCTTGTACCTCTTCTGTCACCTGTCTTATGGATATTGGACTAATAACCGGCGCAGTGTTATTCATAAGGAGAGTAAACATGTGTGAATCTGTTATCGTAACGTTCTGAGGAGTCATTCCTGACGTGCTAACTGTGTTGTTACACATGAAACCAGAGCAAACTGACCTTGCGTCACCATCTACTGTAGCGTTGAACGTCATCAACTTAGTAGGTTGGCTCAGGTTCAATTCAACAAATGTCCATGTCAGGTTCTGACCAGATTGCGTCGCTGAAGGGGACGCGCTTCCAGAAACATAAGTCAACCCATCCGGCAGAACATCACGCACAGTGATATTATGCAGTTCAAGCCCGCCAGTATTCGTCACGTTCAACGTATAAATGACCGTCTCTCCAACTTTTGCGCTCGGCTTGGATCCAATCTTAGTTACTGTCAGCTCTGCATCCTGGATGCTTACGGACTCTACATCGCTTGCTGTCGCATTCAGGCCTTCTGTGGATTCAATATAGAATGCTGCAGTGTTATTTGTCTGTGATGTTATGTTCTTCGCAGTGAAATTGATTAGTATTGTCCTAGAACTTCCAGCAACAATTCCGCCGATGTGGCCGAATTCTATATTACCGTCATCAGTCGGGTCTATAGGAGGTATAGAAGACCCGTTAAAAGTCAGATACTCATCATCATATATGTCGTTGACACTTACATTCGTAAGGTTGCCATCTCTGTTGAAACCTATAGTTATATTGAAAGACACAATGGATTCAGGCAATGCCACTGCAGATGTCATCAATGACTTGGAGACAGAGAAGAACAGCACAGGCACGTTTGTAACGTTGACTGTCCACACTCTTGAATCAGAATATGAACCGTCTCCGCAGCTCACATTATAATAATAGAAACCAGAATCATCTATTGTAGGAGTCCAGGTCACAACGCCAGTTGAGCTGTTTATGCTGAACTTGGTCGAATCATTAATTGAATATGTTATTGTGTCGCCTTGGCCTTCATCAGCATCAGAACAGTTGAAGTCATAATACAAAGTGGTGTTCTCTGGCAGAGTCTGATTGACTAATGCGTGATTGAAATAAGGCAGAGAGTTCTGTATGATTATGCTCGCGTTGACAGGCAGGCCATTGACAAGTCCATCATTAGGCGTGTACTGGCAGGTTATATTCTGCGTCTTGTTGAAATACTCGCTTGCGAGAGTCTGGGCAACCTGGCCGCTTATCAGGTTGTTGTTCCTGAACCATGCCCAAGAGCTGTTTTCACTCTCTAAATCAAGGTCAGAGTAATTGCCTGTGCAGTTAAGAGTATCATTCGTATATGCTATAGAAGGCACGATTGCCACATCAGTCACAGTCGGCAGCCTGTTCACGTTCGTGACGTTCAATGCGAAATAGCTGCTTACATTGACCGTGTCATCGCCGCAAGTCACGTTGAAGACATAATATCCAGAATCAAAGAAGCCCATGCTCCAGTTTATCAGTCCATTGCTGCTTATGTTCCACTGCGTCGAGTTGTCATAATAATATATAGTGTCTACTCCTTCCAGCGCATCCGTATCAGAACAGTTGATATCATACAAGAATGTTGAGTTCTCAGGCACTGTTGAGTTGACAAGAGCATGGTCGAATGAAGTCAATGAGTTCTGTATGATTATGCTAGCATTTACCGCGCTTCCGTTCTTGAGTCCGTCACTCGGCGTGTATTCGCACGTGATGTTCTGAGTCTTGTTGAAGAACGTACTCGCAAGAGTCTGGGCAGTTTGACCACTTATCAGGTCATTATTCCTGAACCATCTCCAAATGCTGCCAGATTCAGGGTCAGATTCAGGGTCAGAGTATGTTCCTGTGCAATTAAGTGTGTTATTTGTGTATGCAGTAGTAGGCGCTATAGCGACTCCGCTAATGTTCGGCGGCTGGTCAATAACAAGAACAGTCATATTCATAGTCGAGTTGCTGTTCGTTGCCGAGTCGTTCATCCATAGACTGAAGTTGAAACTCTGTTCAGCAAGAGCTGACGGAGCTGTCCAGATAAAGTCTGTCTGCGCCGATGCTGGCTGTGATGAGTTGTAAACACCATTGACGTACAGCACTACAAATGCGCCATCAGTATTTACCTCGAACCATGATGCGCTGATGTTAAGCTGTGTTCCTCTGTTGACCTGTGTCCCGTTAGTGAGATTAGATAGGTACTGCGGAGGTGTTGAGTCTACATAAAGCACTCTTGCAGAGCCAACTCCAAGATTGTCAGAACCATCATAGCACTGGATATTCCACATATAAGTGCCGTCAATGAAAGAAACAGGGAGGAAGGATAGAATCACATCAGGAGCAAGAGAATAATTTGTCTGGTTGATAGAGCCGTTCAAGAACAGGCTGCAGTTCTTGACGCTTACATCAGAAACATTATAGCTGAACGTGACTACATTATTATTAGTCATAGTCTCGTTGACAGGGCTGATAAGGTAAACTGACGGCGGCGTGACATCCCTGACGAAAACAGAGATATTATACGTCTCATTATAGCTTCCTGCGCTGTCATTCGCCCATATCGAGAACGTGAAGTTCTTCTCTCCAGCAGATACAGAAGGTATCCAAGTGAAGTTGACAAAGCCGGACAGGTCTGTTGTGTTTATAGGTGTTCCGTTCAATTTCAGGACTGCTTTTGCAGGATTCACATCTGTCCAGTTCGCGAATATGTAGAGCGGGCTTGAGACGTTGACCTCTAGTGTCGAGGTGTTGAAATCAACATATTGCGGAGCTATTGTATCTAAAGTTATGAAATA
The DNA here is from genome assembly GCA_964563755.1 of uncultured Methanosarcinales archaeon. Taxonomy (GTDB): domain Archaea; phylum Nanobdellota; class Nanobdellia; order Woesearchaeales; family UBA11576; genus JABMQF01. Next base: position 50,740 of record CAZLYC010000008.1, on the reverse strand, counting down.
CGTGCCTGTCTGGGCATAGTTGCCTAAAGTATCGTTTGCCCAGCCATAATATGAGTAATCAGAATTTGTCAACCCAGTCAGATTGGCATTGAAAATGAATCTTGTAGCGTTGTACTTGGAGAATGCAGAGCGGTAATGCAGAGCGACCTCTTCAGCAGAAAGGCTCCTATTGTATATCCTTGGCTCGTCTATCATTCCCTTGAAGAACCTCTCCATGTTCGCGTCATTGAAGTCGTGTCCTATCTGGAAGTTCGCGTTGCTGTCTGTCACAGTGCCTGAAGCAGCAGTAGAGTTGCGCAGGACACTGTTCACGTAAAGCAGAATGTCTGTGCTGTTGTATGTGCACACATAATGCTCCCATACGTTCAGATTCCTTGGATAAGTAACAGTATATTGTGATACAGTTGTCTTTACTCCGCAGATTATCTCAGACCTCACTGATCCAACCATAAGCGCTACAACGCCAGCACTTCCACCAGGCCAGCTGCTTATTATTCCCTGATAATAAGATACTGAGTTAGTCTTGTTAGAATTGACCCAAGCCTCAAGAGCGAATTTGTTGGTAAATGCACTAGTATCAAAAGGCAGCTGGACATAGTCATTTATGCCGTCGAACAACATCGAACCACCATACACACCCGAAGAAGTGTAGGTGCAGCTTGCATCCATACCTGTGCAAGTGCCATTCATGCCGAATTTAGATATATCAACAGCATTGGTTCCTGACTCACCTATCTGCGAGTTATTGTTGAAATTAAATGCTGATATTAAGGAAGAGTCGTAGATTACAGAATTTGTTCCGTTAAGGTCGAACACGAAACTGTCGAAACGAGGCTCATCTATCGATACGTCTACCAGAAGAGAGCTAACAACTGTCTGGTTCGCAGGGCTGACTATCGAAAGCACTGGAGCAGTCCTGTCTATCAATATGTTCCTTGTCTCAGTACGATTGCTGTGACCAAAAGAGTCATACGCTGTCGCGTTGATGTAATACATTCCGCTTCCAAGCCCTGTGAAATTGAACAATGATGTCGCGAAGGTGCTTGTCGAAGAGTTTATGAGACCAGATTCACCGTATACAAAGGCAGTCATGTTTGCGAAATTAGGATCTGATGCGCTAACATTTGCAAGCAGGTAATCCCTACCAATGACAGAACCAGAAAGCTCTGTCGGCGCATAGAATGCGACCAATGGATTTGACGTGTCTATGCTGAAAACATAAGTTGATGAGCTACCTAAGTTCGCTGAACCGTCATAACAGCTGACACTCCAATTATGCTGTCCATCGCTGAAAGCCAATGGACCGAATGCTGATAACGCGTCAGGCGTGACTGTTGTGTTCGACCTGTTGAAAGCGCCATCGATATACAAGCTGCAGTTTGATATGCTAGTATCAGAAGCATTGTAGCTGAAAGTTATTGAATTTGTGCCGATTGGCGTATCATTAGACGGGCTCAAGAGATATATCGCTGGAGCAGATACATCGTTGACACGCACTGAAATGTTATACGTCTCGTTATATCTTCCGACTGAATCATTCGCCCATATCGAGAACGTGAAATTCTTCTCTGCCTGAGACGGATTCGGAGACCAGCTGAAGTTTACAAAGTCAGTGTATGCTGTCGTGTTGATTGTGCTTCCATTTAGCTTAAGCACAGAGTAATCAGGATGCGACTCTGACCAGTTAGCCCACACATAGAGAGTCTCATTACTGTTAATTGTCAATGTTGATGAACCGAAATTAGTATACTGCGGAGCAGTCAGGTCTATACTGAAAGATACGTTCTTGACTGCCTCAAAGTTGCCTGCATTATCAACTGAATAGAATGATACTGTATTATTACCTTCTCCAGATACAACAACCCAGCTTCCGTTCTGCCAAGCTCCCGCATTAACACTATAACTAGTATAATTTACACCTGCAAGGCCGACATCTGTTGCGTTGAAAGTGACATTGACCTGCCCAGAATATACATCACCATTTACGACTCCGCCGTTTGTCGTGTTCGGGGGCAGCATATCTATAGTTATGCTTCCTGCTGTGCTGTTCTGGTTTCCGTAAGCATCCCTGCAAGTTATGTTGTATGGATGAGCACCGTTTGCCATGGTCTTCATCATGGTCGTGTCAACACCTCTTTCAACAGAGGCATTGGTCTGGTTAAGCACGCTGTCAATATACAGTGAGCAGTTCAGAGTGGTATCTACCATATCTCCAACGACAAAAGTGAAGTTAACAAGAGAATTGTTAGTAAGCGTGACTGTTGGGCTCAGTAGAGTCAGCACAGGATATGAACTGTCTGATATCGTGACATTGATGTTTGCGGATCTTACCTCTGAGCCATACGCAGTTCCTGACTCATTGACAAATGCGAAGAACCTGTAGGTCGAATAGTTGCCTGTCGCGTTGACCATCCAGACAAACTGCATCGAGCCGTTGGCTGATATTGAAACAACATATGGATTGTTGTTTATCGTGTAGAACGGCACAGCTCCGGTAGTGTTCGACACTGTTCCCTTATACAGCGGATAGTCTAAAGCATCCAATACATCAAGCCTGTGACGCGTCACGCTGTCATGCGTTATTGTAGGACCTGTAGATATCAATGCTTCCTTGATATGAGCGCTGTGCAGGACAAGATTATCGTGCATAGTATAATATTGGTTCAGGATTGCAGCAGCACCCGCGACATGAGGTGTTGCCATCGATGTGCCTGACTTACTTATATGCCCTCCAGTGCGCAATGTCGCAGTTATGTCTGTACCTGGCGCCCAAAGACTAAGAGTGTTTCCGTTGTTCGAGCTTGAGTGAGGGACATCCGAATCATCAGAATTTCCTACAGCCAATACGCCACTCGCGCATGCAGGGCTTGAAACTCCTGCAGTGTAAGCCTCATTTCCAGCAGCAACTGTGACAGTCATCCCTAATGAATTTGCGTAATTGACCGCCAGAGCCATTGACTCAGTGTCACATGCAGCATTATGCTGCGTACCGTCTCCAATACTCATGCTTATGATACTTATGTTCAACTCCTGCGCGTGATTGATGCACCAGTCTATGCCTGCGATGATATCCATATCACTTCCCACGCAGTCACCGCCGTATATTCCCAGAGATTTTATCATAACTATCTTGGCATCAGGCGCAACTCCCTTGTAAGTGCTGTCCTCTGAAGCGACTATGCCTGCGACATGTGAGCCGTGACCGTTACATACTCCACCCTCATCAGAAGGTACTGCTGTGTCGTAGAAGAAATTCCAACCGCCGACAACCTTGCTGTTGGGGAACGTGCTGTATCCACCGAAATCAGAATGACTATAATTGATACCACTGTCTATTATGCAGACAGTCTGACCTGCACCAGTCATATTGAATCCATTGTACTGCCTTGCCCAAGTATCATTCGCGCGTATAACTTTAGTTGAACTGTCAAGCGCTATGCTATACTTTTTGCTCAACTGGACGCTTTCAATATCAGGATTGTTCTTAAGCAGCTCAAGACCTTCTTTTGTTATCTTTCCAGATAATGCTGAAATCACAGAGTATTTCCTTCCAAGCTCGAAATTTGAATTCTTAGTTCCCATTGTCGACATTCCTGTCGAGAAACCGAGGCCGCCAAGCAAATTGTCTTGCTTCTCCTTCACTGCCTGCCTCCTGCTTTCCATATTATCCGCAACAATCGGTTTGGCTGAAGCAGAAATTCCTACTCCTCCTGATTGGACCTTGCCCTGCTGAGCAACACTCTCTGGAGCGTCTTTTAAGTTTATGATGACATCATAATACTCTCCATCTTCCAAAGAATCAAGATTGTTACGTAAGTCATCAGCCACAAGTGCCTTCTTTGGCTCCTGCTGTTTCTCAGGATCGAGATAGACTGAAATATTATCGCAAGCTACGCCTCCGCAAGAAACATTCACAGTGAAGTTGAACATGCTGTTCTTCTGCACAGAAATATCAGATGTAGGATAGACCAAAGATACGTTGATTGCAGGAAGTTCGGTGACTGCAACCTCATAAAACCCTGTCGCGCCCGCAAGTTCTTCGACCTTGAAATAATAAGTTCCTGTGGACGTGGCAATCCATGTTATCTCTGAACTTATTATTGAATATGGAACTATATCATCGTTATAATCTAACTGAGTGACTCCATTCTGACCATAGAGTGTGATTGCAGTGTCGCTATAACCCACAATGCCTGAACCGCCTGGCAGGGAATATGTACGCAATACATACTTCGCTCCCGCAACAGCACTGAACTTGAACCAGTCAATGTCCCCTGCAGGCTCGAATGTGTGATTCTGATGAACACCATAAACATTTATCGAGCTTGCAAGAGTGTAATTGTCGTCAAGCTCGTATATGTCTCCAATCGCGGTCGATGTTGATACTGCATATACTGTCGGCATTGACCCGTTTGAAGCATTCTTATAATCAAGAGATACATTATTCAAGATTGGTGTTCCGTTACCGAGAGGATAGTTGACACGAACAGTGACATTCACTGTGCCTGACTGGCCAGCACCTACTGTCGGGAAAAGCCAGGTATTATTGCCAGATGTCGGAGCAGGTGATGCGGATACATACGTTACGTTTGAAGAATAGTATTCTATTATTGTCGCGTTTGTCGCGTCTCCACCTGTATTGTTGTAACTGATGGTGTAACCTAGAGAACCTCCTATCTTGACAGTCGAAGCATTAACTGATTTCGAGACAGTCATGTTCGGCGAAGCCATGTAAATGACGCTCAATGACCTGTTGTCTCCCCAGTCAAGGTTTCCTGAATAATCATACGCGAGGCAGTTCCAAGTATAATTGCCGAGCGGAAGGTCAAGGCTCCATGCGACACTCATGCCTGTTCCTGTGAGCATGTAAGTGCTATTTGACGCAAAAGAACTGTTAGTGCTGTTTGTTATATACAAAGTAATATTTCCGAGCTCAACAGCATCAGTTGCTGAACAGTTGAAAGTAGTGTTGATTATAAACGCCTTATTCTGCATCGCAGCGTCTGCAGGAGAGTTCTGAGTGACTGTCGGAGCAGTGTTGTCAATCAGGAATGTCTCGGAGAAACCATATGAGCAGAGGTTGTTTATGTCGCAAGCCTGTACCCTTATAGAGTAATTGCCGTCTGCAGCTGAATTGCTGTTCCACAGATAACTCAGGTTGAGACTGTTGTTTCCATTTATTACCTGAGCGAATGTTCCGTTCTGATGAATCAGCGTGATATTATAATATTGCAGGGCATAATTGTTAGGAGACTCTGCAGCGGTGTAATTTATGGCAACATCACCTCTAAATGTCCCATTTCCTGGGCTATATACTCCTGCTGAAGTCGGAGGCAATCCTGAAAGGTTTAGTAAGTCGTTTCTTGTCGAAGAGTATGCCTGGTTGCCTGAAGTGTCATTCGCGCAGACAAAATACTGCAATTGCTCTGTGCCTGTGAACTGATGCAGGTGCGCGTCCATGCTTCCGCTGAAATCAGCGAATGCAGTCGGGTAAGTCCTTGTCATCGTACCGTTAACTCTTGTTTTATTCGTTATGTACGCTATGTTCCAGCTACCAGTACCGCTAATCATCCTGACTGCGAAGAAACCCAGTGAAGTTACTTTTACGCTTCCGAGCATACCTGTTGTCGTGTTTATCGCCATGCTAAGTACATGGTGATATGAATTAGGACCGTGCGTGTGATTGTATTGCTGAGTGCTGGATATTGTTCCGAACTGGTTGCAGTTAGAGCTTGTCAGCTGCTGAGCCCTGTTGTATGAAGTATTGCAATAAAACACTCCAAGAGTTGCCGCTCCAGAAGTCGAATTAGCGTACACTTCGAACATATTATATCTCGATGTGTTAGACACGTTGAACAGCAGCAATGCCATCTGCTGGTTTCCATTAGTTATAGTGAAGAAGCTCTTGCTCGTGGTCTCCATAGACCTCTCGTCGAAGTTATACGTTCCTGGATAGACATTATTGTCAAAAAGACGGAACAGCCATTCACTAGACAGGTTAGACTTAAGGTTAGCGGTCGCGTAGCTGCATCCTGAAGGAGTGCCGTTTGTTATGACATAACAACCAGAGCTCTTATTTGTCCAGTAATACAAATCGACTGAAGAACTGTTGACAGCAACATTATCAGTTATGTTGTATGATATGTTTAGAGACCTTCCGAACAGGTTCACTGTGCTTATATCGTTAGGTACCTGCTGAACAAAAGTTATGTTCGGAGGGAAGAAATCCCCTGAAGGATATCCTGTTAGCTCTGGCGCGATGAATGAGAAATGCGGAACTCTCATGTGTACCATGTTGCTGCTCTTGTTGACGAAGCACAAAGTGCTGCTCATGTTATTATCAGTCTCGTTGCAGGTGACTCCGTTCTGGCCCAAGTATGCGCTGTACGTAGTATTATAGTCTCCTTCTTGTTTCTCCTTGTAATCATAGCCTAAAGTTGAGACAGTATCACCTGCTGACTTATTCCAGACAGTATTCATGCTCTCGTCATAGAGATAAGGTATGCTCATATTGATAGGATACGCTTCATTTATCGATGACTCATCATAAGGCAAGGTTATTATCACATCATCATAAGAACCTGCAGGAGCGAAGCTTCCGAACTGCCATGTAGAGTTAGGTCCTGATGTGCTTGGCGCCTCATCGAAGACCGAGTTTGACGGCGGCCTTGCCGCGAACATATCATAGTCTCTATACGTCAGCGTGACATTCGAGTCATGCAATGTCATCTCGAGATTTATCTTCCCTGAGACCAGTATGCTGAATGGATTAAACTGCTCATCAGGCATCGCCTTTAGTATACACTGTTCCGGCGGGTTGATGACATCGCACATCTCCTGGCCGTCGATTATCCTAATCGTGATGTTCTTTGCGCTCAGGTCTGCAGCCTGATAAGCGCTGTTCGAAGTCATTGTCCTGAATCCAAAATCATCGCCATCATCTATAGTTATATTCAACTCTGTTGTGGCGGGTGTTAGAGGAATATTCTTCTCTATCGGCGGACCCATGCCCAGTATGTTCAGCTTTGCCCACAAAGTATCATTAGTCAAAGGAACGCTGAATGACGCGTTGCTCGTCGATACGACATAAATTACCTTACCATTCCTGTCAGTCCTTGTGACCAGGTCGATGTGGCCATAGAAATTATTGTACTGATGACCTGTTGAATTGAACAGATTTATCTTGACCCTATTCGCAGCAGGCTCGTCAGGTGATATCCCTTGCGTGAATATTCCTTGGAGAGGCCTTAGTGTGAAGTTCTGCTGGTATGTCCCTGCACTCTCAAGGTTTATGTTTAGGAAATTAGCAAAAGACTCTGTCCCTGCGGCGTTCCTGCCATAGAACATAAGCATATAATTCGTATTCATCAAGGTTAGATTATACCATGCGAACCTTCCTGTTCCAGGGCATCTGGCATCGCCGAAGTTCAGCACGCTGCTGTTCGACATATTATTCTTACCTGTGTCAGCATTGCTTGACGGGACAAAACCCAGATATGGAACTATTCTCGTGACAAGGCTCACATTAGTTATCGGCGTAGTATTGCCCTCGACCTTGATGCAACCGGTGAGAGTCCTATCCTCTGTTGACAATCTAAACTCGACTTGTTTTATAGTGCCTGTAGTAAGAGGGCCTAAAGATGCATTCGCTTTCGGAGGCATAGGACATGAAGTATCATTGAAGAAATTTCCGCTACATGCATTTCCCCATGAGCAATAGAAACTTCTCTGACCGCAAGAAGGTATATCTGTGTATGATGAACATGGATTGGCTGTGCCTGCACAAGTGCCGGGGGGTCCGTAAGTGCATCCTGCCTGAGTGCATTTAGTCGCATCACTGTTGAATGCTGAGCATGGAGGTGTTGGACCTGAACAGCCCATTACAGGTAAGAATAATCTAGGATTCCTGTTGACCATCGCAACGTATTGCCTGCTTGTCGGCACGACCACCTGATATTCCTTGGCTGTGCCATATACATTGCTTTCTACTGGATATCCTGTCTCTGCGTCAAAGACTTCGAAGCCGAACTTGTGCAGAGTATTTCCTGTAGCATTAAGAGCTGTGATGTTCAGCGTCAGCGCAGGCTCCATGACAAATGTGCTGTTGTAGAGACTTATGAGAGACTCCTGCTCGAACATTTCTGATGGCAAGGGCGGAAGCAATGGCCCGACCTTAGTCGCAATCGATGCCGCAGGATAGACCATCTTAAGCCTGTAAAGAGCATCATCGCTTACGCGATGCACTATGAGTTCGAAGTGACCATTCCCATCTGTCGTGGTTGAATTCAACATCTGTTCTGAAGGAGGCTCGTTAGGAGTAAGATTGTACAGATACATCGACACGTTCACACCACTCAAGTTCTGGCCCACCTCATTCTTGACGTATCCTCTGAATGGGAAGTAGGATGGGGGAACATAAGCCACTGAGAACGTGAAGTTTGTCGCGTTCCAAGCGCAGTTGCCTGCAGTGTCGCAGCAGTTCGCGTTCCACTTGTAAGTCCCGTTCCCTATGCCTGAAACATGCCACAATTCACTGTCAGACATTCCTGTAAATATCTTTGTAGAGTTAGGCTGCCAGGAACCAGAAACATTGTGCCAAAGAGTGCAGTTAGCAAGATTACCATCATCTGAAGCGGAGACATTTATATCAAAGCTGCTGACAGGCAATTCCTGACCATTTGTCGGCGCAATAAGATTGACCACTGGCGCTGTCGAATCCTGTATCTGTCCGTTTATATTTGAGTTGAAACCTGAGAAGTGAGGCACATGCATCCAGACCATGTCTTCAGCGTCATCGACATAGCAGTCAGCATCCTCGTCAGACTCGTCGCAATCCATTCCTGTGAACCATGAATCGTTGAACGCCTCATAATCCGGATACTGCATCCTAAGCTGAGTGAGGTTGTCGTTCGCGCTCATGTTCCATATCAGATTCCAATCCTCATCATACAAGTAAGGCATGCTTATGTTCATCGATGATGGGACAAAAGAACCATTGAACGGGATTCCTATTATCACCTGCTCATATATATCAGGGCCTTGGCTGCCGAATCTCCATGCCTCCTCAAGCGAGTTGCCTAAAGAAGATGCGTCAGCGCTTCCGTCAAACATGACGTCAGGCGGGCCTGATGCAAGAAGATCAGTGCCTGAGTATATGACTGTTATATTATTGCTCTTCCTTCCTATTACAAAGCTTATGTCCCCTCCTCCTATGACTACAGACATCATGTCGAACTGAGTAAGGTTAGCCCGTCCTTCAAGGAGCGAGCAATTAGAATCATAATCCGGCTTGTTGCACGCAGGACTATTCTTTATTATATCTATGAACACATCAGAATCATCGAACTCAGCGCCCTCTACTGGCCTCGGGTCGAACTCGGTGAGGTTAACCACGATTGCAGAAACCAAAGATGACGCATCTGCAGAGAGCTTCCTAGGCGCATAATCACTTGAGAACACCTGCAGCTTCTTCAGATTGTGCCCTTCTATAACAGGTATACTTATGAAACCCGGAGTCATCTCGTCAATCTGTGCAGACCATGTAAGGTCCATGCCTATAAGCGAGGAGTAATCGAACGTCGCAAGGACAAATCCTGCCTCAACTGGCGCAGAAGAAGCATTGATGAACGTGAAATTTACCGCCTGTGACGTGACATTATACGCGCCACCGTCAAACTCAAATATCGCACCAGAACTGCCTGTCGCATTGTACAAATCCAAACCGAATCCTGAGACAGACTGGCCGCTTCCAGGCCCGATAGTTATATTCTGATATCCCAGATAATACTTATTATTAGATGCGTTGTAACCGACGAACATCAGCATGATCGCAAGATTTTTTCCAGGATGGACTAATGTTATATTGTAGAAACCTGTCGTTGAGTTGATGTAATCGCTGAACCCTCCAGGCCTCCAAGAGGACATGTCACGCGGTAGCTGCGTGTATGTGGATATTGTGTTTCCTGGCTCGATTATGAACCCGACAAGTTCAAGCTTTGTAAGGCCAGGAGCTCCTCCCTTAAGAGAGACCATGCCTGAAACCCATACAAACTGGTCATCCACATCAAAAGACACATCGACATGCTTAGGTTCAGAATATGAAGATATGTTCGTGACTGCATGCTGCGCAGGCATAGTCTCGTTGAAATACAATATGAGCGAGTAATTCCTGTCTGCAGGCACATGCACTATCGCATTCTGTACATAATCGCCGAACCTCTGCGCAACAGCGTAGTTCAGTGAAGAATCCTTCACCATATATTCGAAAGGCTCTACGCCTCCTGTCTCGTTGAAAGCAGTAAGATTGAGTGTCGCTGCAGGACCGAGATAGAAATCTATAGCGCCGAGACTCTGGAGAGTCTGTTGGTCTAACTCAGGCAAAGGCTTATTGACGTACTGAGCATCCCTATTGTTAAGATGGTACTTGACTAGAGTGGGCTTGTATAGATATTCATCACTGCCTTCTGCTTCAAGCACACTTAAGTTAAAGAAACCTGATGAGGATGTCACGCCTATTGCAGAATCTATCAGTTCAGGCCCTGTTTCGGTGAAGTTATAGACTTCTACAGTCACATTGACATCGCTCATGTTAGTGCCATTGACATAATGAGCGAATCCGTAGAAATCAAATGTTTCCGGAGGAACATATGACATGTTAAATGTCCAGTTCGCATTGCCCCAATCATAATTCGATGAGTTAGATGAATCTACGCAGTAGACGTTCCATTTATACATTCCATCCGCAATATTTGGAACATTCACATTGAGGTTACCCTGGGAGTTGTTAGCTCCTGCGTTGACTGCCCAGCTTCCTGAAACATTCCAATACTGCGTGCAGTTGGACTGAACATTCACATTATAATTAAGATTGAAAGGCAGGTCAGTCACAGTCGCACCATCAGAAGGAGATAACAAGGTGACATTAACAGGTACAGAAATGTCTAGAGCTATCGGCATAAAATCGCTTGCTCCTCCAGCACCATATATCGTGTAAGCGCTGTCACAGAAACCATCTGAATTGACATCATCGCATCCTTCGCCAGGCTCATCAAACTCATACCAATGGTTTCCGCCTGCTGAAGAATTCCAGATATTGCTGCCGTTATTATCCTCTGCTGGATTGTATCCTACAAAAGTGTTTCTACTTATGCTGTTATATGAACTTATTCCTGATACAAACATTCCTATTCCACCATTCGGAGGAGTGAAATAATTATCAGTAAAGTTGTTGTACTGGCCTATCTCAAGCATGATTCCGCGTGATACATTAGTGAAATTGTTGCTGAATATCTGGTTGCCGTTTGCTGGCTGGTCAGGACCTGTCCAACCGAGCCAGAGCGCCGCCTGACCGCTCTCATTCATATTCATGAAACGATTATGGTCTATGGAATTGACATACGATGAATGCAGGACCATGCCGTTCTTAGCAGACAACCCGACAAGGTCTATAGTATTATAGTTAAAGTAGCTGTTGTTTACATTATCCAACTCAACAGCATAATCTGAATTGTAATCCCTAAAAGTATTGTTGTAGATATCTAAGTAATTAACTCCTGCTACGTGGATTGCCATGCTAACATCCTGGAATATGCAGTTCTGTACGCTTACCAAGTCGCTGCCAGAAACATCCAATGCACGACCTGAACCATCTCCTGAAACAGTGTAACCATCACAATCAAGGGTCACGTTATACGCTGCCCAGAAACAATCAGTGCTATAATCCCCGCCCCAGTCTGCAAGAGTCGTCAAGCTCTTGTTAAGCCGGTACATGCTGCCGCTTGAAGATAATCCCTGACAAGAGTCTATGATTATCAAATTGATGCCTTCATTAATCGTCACATTATCATCTGCTGTAAGCTGGGTGAATGAAGGCGCATCACACGTGACATTATATTCATACACTCCTGATGAAGCGATGCTGTGCGTCACCCAACAAGGGTCAGAAGAGCAATCCATATCACCTGACCAGCCATCACTCACAGTCATGTTGCATGTTCCTGTGCTTATCCATGCCCCGTCTGTACTGTTGAGGTACCTTGCCGTGAAGTTAACACCGACGCCTTCATCTTTCGGCCCATCATTATCTATAGTGAGATTAGAATTCGCGCCATAAGCATAGCCTGTGAAATGCTGTACAGTGAAGTTAAGGACATTCCCTGAACAAGATTGTATTACGCACTCTCCTGAAAATAAACAATTCACGCCATTAGAGAGTATTTCATCGCGTGATGTGTACGCGCCAAAAGCCATAGTTATCGCATCAACAGGGCATGAAGAGACATTCATGCTGATAAGCGCTGATGAATTCATAGACTGGTCAAGGCCAGATGTATTGATCGATATGAAACCCGCCCCAATCATAACATTCGAATTGAAATCCGCACCACTGGCATTTATCAGGCCCTGCCAAATCAACAAACCAGCAGAAGATGCCAATGTCGCATTAGAGACATTAGTTATATCCGGCACCGCACTGAAATTAGTCGTGCCATATTCATAGCTGAAATTTGTCACGATAGGAAGGTCGCTTATTTTCGTCAAAGGAAGATAATCTATCTCCCCTGTGAGGACAAGATAACCCGAATCGCATATCCCATCCTTATCAAAGTCTATGCAGTTCTCAGAGAATCCTGTTCCGCTGATGGTTGCCCAGAAGTTGCCTCCCAAGAATCCACCGCTGATTATGTTTGTACCTGCAGTCTTCGTAGAGTTCCAATAATTCGCGGTCGAAGAGCCGCCAGACTGGACGTTAAGTGTGTTGTTGAAGTAATTATTCAAGATAAAATTGCCTGACACATTTGATGCAAAAGCCTCAAGCCTTATTCCTACAGGACTATTCACTATAATATTAGAGGATATGTTATTGCCTGAAGAATTGAAATCAGTACCTGACATGGATATTCCACGGGATGAACTGTTAATTATCGTGTTGTTTGATACAGCATTATCCGAGCTTGATACTATCGACACACCATACAGATTCAGGGCGATCGTGTTAGCATACAATTGGTTGCCTGCGGAGTCATAGTCCACCTGGACACCAACATTATCAGACGTCAAGTTGTTGAAAGCGAAGAAATTCTCATCTGACCTCATGAAAGCATGGATGCCAGCGACAGAATTGAAGTTTATCTCGCTGTCCAAGACATCGTTCCCAGAACTCTCGAAAATATAGACTCCTTTCTGATAATTCGACTGAAGCGTGCTTGCCTGTATCCTGTTGTTATCCGAGAATGAATCTAGGAAAATCCCCTGCTTGTAATTTAACGATGAGACAACATCAGATATATAGTTCCATGAGCTTCCGTTCAAGACTATTCCATGATACATATCGCTAGTATCTGTATATGTTATGTTTCCGCCTGAACCATTGCGGAACATGATACCCACTCTGCTCTGGGTCGAGCCTGAAAGAGTTCCTCTCCTGAACATGCAATTGGAAATTTTTGTCCCATTCATCTCAGAATAGAGACCGTAGTGCGTCTCAGTGCTTGAAATGTTACCGAAGAACACTTTGTTGCTATAATCCAGACAGTCCAGAGTAACACCATTCGCAGTCACGTTGAAGCAAGTGCCTGTCGATGCCACAGTTGTATCAAGAACATATCTTATGCCTGGCTCATCCAGCACCATGCAGGAATCTATTATCAGCGTAGACGGTGAATACGCAATCCTGAAAGAAGAATCTGATGCAGCGGAATCGCAGTTGGAAGCCATATCACAACAGTAAGCGTTCCAGCTGTATGTGCCGTTCGCCAACCCCTCCAGGTACCATGAATCAGAATCTGAATTTCCTGTGAATGATTTTGTACCGTTCGGCTGCCATCCTCCAGATATGTTGGTATATATTGTGCAGTTAGACAGATTTCTATCATCTGTCACGCTTATGTTAAGAGTTATATTCGTCCTTGCGAATGCCTTGCCGTCCAACGGGTATGTGAGAGTAACTACCGGAGCTGTGACATCAGGAGGACTGTATGCGACGACAAATGTGAAGTTGTTGCTGTTCCACGCGCAGTTGCTGCTTGTATCGCAGCACTCCGCATTCCAGATATACGTCCCGTTGTTCAGGTTGAAAAAGCTCCAGGATTCTGAATCATATGTTCCATTCACTGTCCTTGTGCCATTAGATAGCCAGCTTCCTGAAATATTCGTGTATGCTGTGCAGCTTGAAAGTCCGATATTGTCTGAAACAGAAACATTAAGCGTGACATTCTTTGTACCATAGAAATACTGCCCGTCTGCGGGAAGTGTCAGGTTCACATCAGGATATTCCTGATCATCAGGCCTGACCAATAATGCTCCGCTTGAAAGATAACTGGATTGACCTGAGCCGTCCATCGCCTTAACACGGCATGTGAAACTGTCTCCGACAGAAGTACGATTGCCGCTCAAGCTATCCACAAGAACCAATTGATTTGGTACCTGACTCTGCAAAGCAAACCCTTGCTTCAGTTTTACTGTGAAGAAATCATTAGTTGCTGTTGTCCTGTAACCAGTCATGTAAACATTGCCTTGCATGTCTAAAGCTATACCGTTCTGCACCTCAGTGCTTCCTGTGTTATATGTCAAGTTTCCTATGACGCTTCCTGAACTGTTATATTTGATAGTCAAAAATGCTGAACTGCCTGATACCGATGCGTATCCTGCAACGTAGATAGTATCCTCATAATCTATGTAAATATCTCTAACTTCATCTGTTGAACCGCTATCATATGTTGAATTCCAAATCTGATTTCCTGTCGCGCCATCATGTTTCATCAGAACATAATTTCCGTTCAGTGCGCCAGCGGTATAAACGTCATCATTCGAGTCAGTCCCTACTCCAACCGCAGTATCTGATGAGCTCGCATTAACCAACGAACCCCACATCAAAGAACTATTTGAATAAAACTTCAACGTGAGACGGGCATCATTGTTGCCCAAAACACCTGTGACCAGCACATTATCTTGTGAATCAACCGCAACAGCACGTGGAATTCCGCTTATACCAGTATCAAAAGGTATGTTCCAGACCTGGTTCCCGCTTGAATCATATTTTACGATGAAATAATCAAAAGGCGTGCTGCTTCCACCAGGACCGACAGCATACACGTAACCCTGGCTGTCGATTGCCACTGAATTAGCATAACCAGAGACAAGATAAGACAAGCTCCTGCGCCACAGTTCTGTTCCACCAGAATCAAATTTTACAACAGAGAAACTACTATTGATACTGCCTACTGCGTAGATATATCCGTTGTAGTCTACTGCAACATCATAAGCCCTTTCAATTCCGCTTATGCTGTAATTCCTGTTCCACACCAGATTTCCGTTAGAAGAGTACTTCAGCAGAACAAAGTCATCATCCGCTCCGTTGTTGATGTATCCTGCAACATAAACATTGCCCTGCATATCATAAGCGACCTTGTTAGCCTGGTCAGCATAATCAGTACCGAAAGTAGCATTCCATATTTCAGGAACAAACAAACTACTGTTCCTTAACCACGCGCCGCTGTAAGTCACATTATTACCATCTGAATCAGAAGCGCTAGCGTAGCAGGTGAGATTATCAGTAGTGAGATTCAACAGTGATGTGGCGTTCAGTATGACTGAAGTCATGACAGGAGGAGAACCTGCAGGCGGCTCTTCACTCGCATCCACAACAAAAGTCCAGTTCGCATTGCCCCAATCAGTATTAGACGCATTTGAAGACGCTCTGCAGTAAACATTCCACAAATAGACCCCATCAGACATGTTGCTGACTGCGAAACTGTTCATGCCCTGCGTTCCGGTGATATTGACATTCTGCGCCCAAACACCTGAAGCATTCCACCAATGCGTGCAGTTAGCAGACATGTTAACGCTGAAATTGAAAGTGAAAGGGACTGAAGTCAGAGTCGCGTTATTTGAAGGATACACCAGGTTCACGCCTAACTCTGGCTGCGGAGATGATGACGTGACCTCAAGAGTCCTGTTCTCAGTGGCCCAGACCAAAAAAGAAGGAGGGGTCATACTATAGTTAGAGCAGACCACTGTCCATACATAGTCAAGTTCAGTTAAATTCGCGCTTATCATTCCTGTGTAATTACTTGTAGAGTTTATGTTAATCGGATTCACAGCGTCAATAGCGCTGAAAGTATTGTTTATGAAAAGGGCGCATGTCGCATTGAAACTTGACGGACCATCTAGCCTGCTGACCTTATAAGAGAATGAAAACGAACCCGGAGGCGGGGACGCACCATCAGGAGGATTGACCAGATCCACAAGAACCGGACCTGAAGGTTCACCTCCACCGATAGCTGAAAAAGTCCTGTTCTCAGGAGCCCATGCTATGTTTGATGAGTTCATAGCATCAACACATTTGACATTCCAGATGAACTGTCCTGGAGAATTCGTTGTCCTGTTAAAATCAAACACTGAAACATAAGACATATTTGCAGTAAGCCCGTTCCACGTTCCATTCTCGACAAACGAACCGCTGACATTCCAGAAAAAAGAGCAATTGACTTCGAAAGGACCCATCGCGTCTGATGTGACATTGAAGATGAAAGTATTCTCAGCCATAGGACTCGTATTGAAACCTGCAGCAGGATTCATCAAACCGACATCTATCGTGACGTTACCTGAAGGACCTCCACCCATTCCACCTTCATATGCAACACTGAAAGAAATATTAGCGTCATCGAAAGCACAGTAAGATGCGTTGCAGCACTGTGCATTCCACAGATAGCTACCGTTCTGCACACCAAATATTACCCATGACAAGTGTGAGAAAGTGCCGTTTGCTGATTGAGTATCGCCGCTCTGCCAGTTGCTTGAAATATTGGTCCAAAGAGTGCAGTTGACAAGTCCTGTATCGTCGCTCGCATTGACCTCAAAATTGATGTTATTCGTACCGCCGAAACTCTGCCCTTCCCAAGGCATGATTAGGGTCGTTGAGACTGCGTAAGAAATAGGAGATAATACTGTTATGTAGATAAGTAATAATGCAGATATTGCTGAGTCTAACAAACCTCTTTTCATAACCTACCCCTTTTGGGACACTGTGACTTTCATATTTATAATATTTACGTAAACCAGTGACGGATAGTCACAAAAAACATTTTTATACCCGAAACGTATTTTTTAACAAAAAGAAATATCGGCCGTTTATAAATCTTTTGGTAACAAAGGAATAAACGGAAGTTTCAGCTGTAATTTTGTCGATTTATAAACAAAACGGGATTTTTACGTTGTTGCCTCTTCATCTTCAATCTCTTTAACTGCGTTAAAAACCGCTATAACCAGGTCTCTAGGCCATTCTTCATCAATCTGCTTCCTTTGCGCATGGAGGTCTCTTAAAACATCTTCCCTTATTCCGGTACGCTCTCCTTCAAGCATCCTGACAATATCCTGCTTTACAAAGACAGGCACTTTCTTAAGATTCCACACCTGCCTGACCAATCGTTCCCTTACTGAGTTACGGTCTGTATCTACTTCTACGCCGCTCCAGACCTCTGCGTATACCTTTCTCATATCCTCTTCTACAAGACCCTCTTTCCCTTTGTCAAGCGAGATTTTAGCGAGAACAAGCTTATGCATCCTTTTCAGGAACTCTATCCTATCCTCCATCCTTATAACATCAAGATGCCCCTGAAGAACAAGGTTGAAAGCGAAAGGGCTTGGTATCATCGTCTCTATGCTTGTGACAGCAATCCTCTTGTCCTCGATGAGCTTAATTATATTCTGCGCAGCGCCTACATCCATAAAATCCTCAAGCACTTCCCTCCTCGACTCCTTAAGTATCGGAAAATCCTTTGAGATGCGCTTTACAGCAGACATAAGAATCATCGACGATACCTGCTGCTTCCCTACTCTCTTATGCTCTCCCTTGTAACTCCTCAGTATCATCAATGCCCTTCCCGCGCAATGACGGAAACGCCTGCTCAGGACCTGCGTCTTGTCTATTGCAAGATTCATAAGTTCAGGAAGACGCTTTGATTCAAGCATTGAAAGCGCCCTCGCTGCAGGGATGTTCTTCTTTGCTGCCATGTAAAAACCTGTGTCAGTAACTCCTATCTCTACATCGCGCTTCTGCGTCTTTGAAACAACATAACCCACAGCGCGAGACAGGCAGTCATTCACTCTCCTGCCATACATGGTGTGGAACACAGCATACTTCTTCTCCTCGTCGAAATAATGCTCTATCACTATCTCCCTGTCAGTCGGTATTACTGCAAAATCATACTGCTCGCGCATGTACTCATAGATTGCATTCGCAGCATTACCATCAAGATACAGATATGAATTAATGAAATCAATAACATCCTTCTTCAACATCTTTGACTGGAATTTCTCTCGCATCAGCCGCCTGAACTTCGCTATCTCCTGCGCAAGGTCATAACTTAGCGGAAGCATCTCAGAGAACCAAGATGGAACAGTAGGCTTCTTACCGACTGCAGCACGCACCTGCGCGACCATGCCTCTTGAAAAAAGAAATTCATATGTAGAGCCGCCAAGGACAAACACATCCCCTCTTTTCAGACGCTCAAGGAAAGCCTCGTCAATCATCCCTATCATCTCGCTGCCGACCTTAACCATGACACCAGTCTCGTCGGGAATCGTGCCTATGTTTGTCATGTATATTACACGAGCTAGCTTGCCTTTCCTCCCTACAGTCCCTGTCTCTTTGTCATACCATATCTTGGCATAGACATGCCTATCCTCAAGAGATACGTGTTCACCTGAAAGATATCTAAGCGAAGAATAGAAATCCTCGTCAGAAAGAGAGCCGTAGCAATAACTGCTCTTGACAAGCCCGAGCAATTCAGAGACATGAAATTTCTCTGCGATGCAGAAACCATAAATCTGCTGCGCAAGAACATCAAGGCAATTATGAGGGATGTGTATCCTATCTATCTTCCTCTCCATCGCGCTCTTCAAGAGGACTGAACATTCAATAAGATCATCACGATCTGTCACGATTATCCGCCCCTTTGTCGTCGAGTGAAGCTGGTGGCCCGACCTTCCTACACGCTGGAGTGCTCTTGCAACCGACTTTGGTGAACCAAGAAGTATGACCAGGTCTATGTAACCGATATCAATCCCAAGCTCTAACGATGTTGAACATACAACACATTTCAGCAATCCTTTCCTCAGGCTCTCTTCTATCCTGTGCCTATGAGTCTTTGACAAAGAACCATGATGCGCACCGATACCAGTCACGTGATTGTCTACCTGTTTGTTTTCTGCAATCAACTGCTCTTTCGACGACGACAAGACTTCGTCATCTGTCTTGAAATCAACATCATCCGCCGGGCTCAATACATCCGTATAATTCTTCGGAAAAAGTTCCTTAAGATGATGTACAACCCTCTCCGTAGCTGCCCTTGTATTCGTGAAAATCAACGTCGTCTTGTGCTGCTGCACAAGCTCGTCAATTATATCATACATCCTCTTATGCATCCCTTCATGAGTCGTCTCTATCAGATTAGGTACAGGAGATATCACTTTCAGGTCAAGCTGCTTTAAGAACTGGACATCAACTATCTTGCAGTCCCTGTTCGTCCCGACGAGAAACTTCGCGATTTCCTCAAGAGGCGCTATCGTGGCTGATAGACCCACCCGGCAGATGCCAGGAGAAAGACGCTCGAGCATCTCAATACTTAGCGAGAGGTGTACACCGCGCTTGTTCTCTGCGAGTGCATGGATCTCATCTATTATCACCCACTCAACACCCCTAAGATGGTCACGGAAATTCACAGACTGCATCAATATGGCAAGGGACTCTGGCGTCGTTATCAATATGTGCGGAGGAATCTTCATCATATCCGAGCGCTCTTTTGCAGAAGTATCTCCTGTCCTGACAGCCACACGTATGCCGAGCATCTTATCTGACATGGATTCCATTTCAGCGAGAGGATTCTTGAGGTTGTGCTGGATATCATAGTTGAGCGCTTTCAGCGGTGAGACATAGACGCAATAAACCCTATCTTCAAGCGCGTTCTTTTCAGATAGGTCAACAAGCTCATTAAGGATCGAAAGAAAACCAGTAAGCGTTTTTGTCGCTCCAGTAGGAGCTGACACAAGTATGTTCTGCCTGCAGTGTATATCATACACACCATATAGCTGCGGAAGAGAGAAATCACTGAATTTTGAAAAGAACCATCTTCTCACAAGCGGAGAAAGAGTATTCACTATAGTATCCTTTGATTCTGGTTTTTCCTTTAATTCTATCTTGGCCATCGCAATACTTCAAAAGCTCCATTATTCATTCCCGGAAGACTCTTTAAATAGTTTATCCAGGACTGTCCAGTAGGGTGGGTGCAGGCTAAACGACTGAAAAATGACCTGAAAAAGGAATATCTTGTTTATAAATGTTTTAGTTACTTTTCAGTGATTACAAAACGAAATGTTTATAAATGGAAACGATGATAAATTAATAAAATGAATTTAGATAGACCTGAATTAAATGCGTACTTTGAGATTCTAGGACTCGACCCAGATTCACCTTTTGATGTAGTCAAGGCAAGATATAGGAAATTAGCACTTCTATACCATCCAGATAAACATGAACTTGAAGATAAAAAAACACGCGAAGAGTTTACTGAGAGGTTCAAGAACGTAGATACTGCTTTTAGAACAATACAAAATGCAATGAAAGAGGACAGCACTCCAACCTTCGTAAACCACGAACCAATAAGAAAAAGAACAGTAAAAGATCGTTTCGAAGAGATGGCTGAACGCATGTCAGAGATAAATAAAATTCATGTACCCTCCTACAAAACATATGATTCTGTCAACATCAATGAACCAGTTGTCCCTCTTCTTGAAGTGCTATTATCCGGAACTAAATCAGGAGTGGGCTCAACAATAGAGACTAAAATAAACATAGCATATTATGAAAGCGTCAAGAGAATGCACACAATATCTTCTTTGTTCGGCAATAAATATGGTATTGAAGATATTTTACGAAAAACATATTCAAAAATAAATTCAGAACATATTGACCGCGCAAGGACAATCACTGAAAAAATCACTATAGAAAGGTTTGCTGAGTCAATCGTATACGCCCAGCTCCTACAAAAGAACAACCAATGGAGTAAGACCGATACGCTAGATATAGCAGAAATCCTTTCTGAAGCAAAGACACAAGAGCAAATGCTTGTTGCAGCAGCTTTCACAAGAGCAATACTTGCTGATGACAGAGAGGGTTTCTCTGAACTGTACAGGGCTCTGGTTCCTCATACAACAAAGAACAACATCCCTGCTTTGATGAATATTGCAAATATCGTATTTAAGAATTCTGTCCCCACCATATCGTTCACCGAACAATGCGACATAATTTCACAAATAATCCCCCCACTTCTAGAAAGGTACACTCCGTCTACTTCAGAAGAGATGTTAAGTATGCCTATACTCGCAATAAAATCTTCATTCCTGAAAGTGATAAACCACGGTTTTAAGGAAAGATACTGCGAATTCATCGACCACATAGACGATTTTAAGAAAAAGACAGGTTATGATACCGAAGATGTGCTGTCATTAATGAATATACTAGACAGCATAAGCCTTAATCGCAGCACCAGATTTGGCACACTCAGGACTTTGAAAGCGTATACTTGTTTCCTTGAAGGCATAGCTGCAACAGTACCTAAAGCATCTCTCAAAAAGGCATGTGAGTTTTCAGAAGATATAGCTGCGGGGTGCGTTGGCTACATAAGCAGCGAATATGGTAAACCTGAAGAGGAATGGCTAAATACATTCAACGATTACTTGCAATTTTATATCGACAACCGAGACGCATTCAGAAAGGCAATGGAGGCACTAAATCAACTCAAGATAGGCAGAAACGAGGAAGTCGAGACATACCCCGGAATAATAAAACTTCCCGTGAAATATGCTGCTTATGCAGGGAAAGAGATTGTAGAAATGAACATAACAGGTCTGGAGCAATTCCTGCAAGGATACAGGAAGAGCAACATCTTCAGGCACAGACAAAGAAAACCTGCCGATGAGACCGGACTTAGCTACAAGCAGAAAGAAGCATACCATTTCTTAGAAGAGATAAGAAGAGGAAGAAAAGAAGAAAAAATTCCACAGGCCAAGATGAGCAGCGCAGATGTGGACCGCCTCCTCTTGATATACACATCTTGACGATTATCAAAAAGTGAAAAGAAAAATATTTTCAAGCGAGTTTTAGGTTAGTATCCACATTCTGTTTAAATGTTTCTGTCCTATTCTTGACAAGGGATGATATGAGCGCATTCACCTTTTCAGTATCCATACCAAGCCGTTCAAGATATTTCTTAGCGTGCAGAGCATTCGTTAAATCTACGACATCATCAGGAGCTCTTGTCAATATCTGCTCAAGGTCTGTCTTCCTTGTTTGAAGGTTAGCAGTCATAGATTCAACTGCCTGCGCCTGATGTGACACAGGAACAAGAGCTTCAGTACCGCTGAAATACGTTTCAATAACTGTCTGCAGTTTTGTTCTTGCATCAGTATCGCCTTCGCCAACTCTCTTTACGATAGTATCTATACCTTCTAACATCCTGCACACATCTTTTCGATCCTGTTCTAGGTCATACCTAAGCCTATTAGTTAGTGCAGTCAAATCCCTCTTAGCAGCATTTCTGATTACAATTAAATTCTTGCCAACTTCTGATGAAGGTCTGAATAGTACTGGGACAGTCCTTGATTTCTCTCTGCCCTCGACAACCGCGTAGAGTATCTTGCTCTCCTGAGGACCTATCTCTACCTCCGTACCTGGTTCCAACTCACGCAGCGCATCAAGAAATTTTATAACTGCTGGAAGATTGTCACGTAAACTCTTATCTTCCTTTATTGTTGTATAAGCATACTCGCAATGAACAACATAAGCGCCGAACTCACGTTCACCAAAACTAGTATTTTGCACAAGTTTACTCAGGTTTCTGGATCGTCTTGTGTACTTGTTGAAATGATGAGATATCGCATATTCTGCAGCTCTTTCAGTATATAGTTTCCTTCCGGCATCATCAGATATTACAATGGATTTAACTTCTTGACCAGAAATATAGCTCTCAATTATGTCTTTAAGCATGATCTCTCTTATGCTCAAGTTATATGAAGGTTCTTCCTTGAATCTGTTTATGAGACCAGACATCTCCTCTACGCGCAGGAATTCAGTTGCATGTCCTAGCGCTGTGCCTAGAAGTATTTCATTTAATTCTATAGACCTAAACTTATTGACCTGATCGCCGAACCGTTTGTTAAGCTCACCATTCTCAAGACCTTGGTAGAACAAGTAAAGCGCTACAAAAGGCACCTGCGCGTAATGCAGGTTCTTCGCTACGAATATCATCCTTTCGCCATCCCTTCCGTCAGTTGAGTAACCTAGCTTAGAACCATTACCATGCCTGTCAAGGAAGGTTTGTGGGCAGAAAACGTATTTTATTTTCTCACCAGCTATCTCAACCTCAAACTTATAATTTTCATTCCAGTGTTTCTCATCCGGAGGTATGACCTGAGTTATCTGTTCTAATTTCAATTGTATTACCATTTTATCGCCCCTGATTAGATTAAGATGTGCTGAATTGAAAAATTATTGAAACAGATACTTTTTTATCAAAGTAGTATAAAAATATTACGATTTTCATTACTTAAAAGTGGCAATTTTTACATATGGTTAACAATACAACAGAATATTAACCACTAAAAAGTAATTAAAAAGAGAAAAGCTTATAAAGGGGAAACTTTGAATAATAGTCCGGGCAAGGAAATGGGAGATAAATCAAGAGTTAATCCTATAAGCAATCCTATCAGAGAAGGAGATGAGATAGGAGACTACATAGTATTCGGCTTCTCAAGAGCTTCTGCAGAAAGGATGCAAAGGAACGACAAGGACAGCATACAGCCACTATTCCTAGTAAGAGACGCAATCTACATGCAGGAAAATGATGACCGCGTGCTGAAATACTCCAACCCAACATATCCTAATCTGAAAACTGACCTTGAAAAGATACTTAGACACGAAGCGAACATAACTGCAAAACTTGACCATCCAAACATTGTGAAGTCTTACCCTGCATTCCGCAGAAAAAACACGCTTTTCGCAGCTTTTGAATACCTGCCGTACCAAGTGCACGAGATAATAAGCAGAAAGCCAAACATCGAAGGCATAATCTTCTTTGCGCTCGAATCTGCCAAAGCACTGCAGTACATGAAGCAAGAAGGAGTTGTGCACGGCGACATAAAAGTATCACATTTCATGGGCACGACAGACCCTGAAGACATGAGATATTCCTCGATAAAACTGATAGACTTCGCCGGCGCGACGCATCCTGCAATAAAGAAGAAATGCCTGAGGTCTTACACGCCGAGCTACGCAGCTCCCGAGATACTTGCTGCACGGCAGGAAAAGCACAACGTCCCGACAGAGAAAGAACTCAAGAAATACGAAAAAGTATTCTCCCACAAGTCAGACATATACTCACTAGGACTCTGCTACGCAAGAGTCGCTTTGACAGGCATCATGAAGCCTGATGACCTAAGCGGACTTTTCAGGGAGCCAGGCAAGACCGCAAAAAAGGCGATAGAATCCGCATACAACAACAATCTCCCTTACATGTTCAACAGGATAATAGAAGACATGACAAGAGAAGACCCTGACGAAAGGATAGATGCAGACCATCTGATAAGACGGCTCAATGAATTCTCCAGGATGTTCAACCTACACCCGAAAATCATACCTCAGATAGATCTCATGACAGGCAGGACAATAGGGAACGGATTGATAAGGAAATATTGAATAGAGATTATTTTCTTAGAACTTGCTTTTGATGCTCGCTAGGCAGCATTTGTATTTAAACGCATCATGCACGTAACTTTTATAAACAACCTGTTTTTTCTTTAGAAGAATGACCCGTTTAACGGGTTTCTGGCAACTAAGTTGCCAATGTAGCCTGAAAAGGCGGAAAATACAAGGTGGATAAGAATGCCGACAATGTACGACGTTCCAGCAAATGAGCTTATAGAGCAGGTGGCAAAAGACCTGCAGCAAGTGAGCCAGATAACTCCCCCATCATGGGCGCAGTTCGTCAAGACTGGCACACACAAAGAGAGACCTCCTGTGAGGCAGGACTGGTGGCATGTAAGATGCGCAGCTGTCCTCAGAAGCGTGGCAAGACTCGGTCCGGTAGGAGTCCAGAAGCTAAGGACAAAATACGGCGGAAGGAAAGGACGAGGACACCAAAAGGAACACACTTACAAGGGGTCAGGAAACATACTCAGAAAAGCGCTGCAACAGCTAGAATCCGCAGGCCTCATCAAGAAAGGTGAGAAAGGAGTGCACAAAGGAAGGATAATAACTCCTAAAGGCATCTCAATGCTCGACAAGGCAGCAGCGAAAATCTACAAAGGGCCAGAGCTCAAGAAGAAAACAGCAGAGCCAGCCCCAGCAGAGTGAACACAAAATGGCAAAGTACATTCACAAGTCAAGGAAACTCAGGCTTGCAAAACTGGGCAGGCAGACAAAGTGGGCTCCATTCTGGACAGTGCCTAAGAAATACGGCAAAGGCAGAAGGGTCCACCCAGGACGACACACAAAAGTCAAGAGACACTGGAAGAGAATAAAGACAAAGGCGTGATCACAAAATGGCTGACGAAAGAACATACATAATCCCGCTGAGGAAACACTACCTCAAGTCACCTAAATACAGGAGGACGAAGAGGGCAGTCAATGCATTGAGAAGCTTCCTAGAAAGGCACATGAAGACAAAGAACGTCCTAATAGGCCCGATGCTTAACACGAAACTATGGGAGAACGGGATACAGAACCCGCCGCACCATGTCAAGGTAACAGTTGTCAGGGATGAGAAAGACGACGTCGTGAGGGCAGAGCTTTTCGGCTTTGAATTCAAGAAGAAGGAAAAGAAAGAGAAGAAGGAAGTCCCTAAAGGACTCGCAGGGAAGATACAGGAGAAACTCGCTCCCGAGGAAAAGAAGGAGAGCAAGGAAGATAAGAAAGAAGAGCCTAAGAAAGAGCACAAAGAGAAGAAAGATGCTCCGAAAAAGGAAGCTCCTGCGAAGAAAGAAGACAAGAAAGCGCCTTCAAAATAATTTTTTATAAAGTTATTTTTATCTTATTCTATTATTAATCAATGACGTATTAGACTCATATCTTCTCTGGACCAGAGCCTGATTTCTTCTTAATCCCGTTCTTCATGCTTGAACCAAGATGCTCTATCCTCGACCAGAACTTCTCGGCCATGCGGTTGTAGGCCTCGAAGGCGGAGGTGTCGGAGAGACCCG
>CAZLYC010000008.1:0-24477 GCA_964563755.1 uncultured Methanosarcinales archaeon | reverse complement strand
CATGCGGTTGTATGCTATGTTCTCAGGATCAAGCTGTAGAAGTATCAGGTCGGTGAGCCTGTATGCCCTGTCAATGCTCTGCTGTATCTGCCTTCTCACCCTATCTTCGTATTTTACGACCTGCTCCATATCATACATTCCGTCTATATCAACGACCTTTCGCTCTATCTCGCTGACTATATGTGAATATCCTGTCCTATCTATCTTTATGAGAGTCGAGATGTAACCCTTCAGCTCATTGAGCCTCCTGCTGAGATGAGTGTTGACCTGCTCCCTGAACTTGACGACATCCTCTTCTGCCTTGTTGCGTGACTTGTATACATCTGTGTACACCTGCTCGAACTTCGAATCAGGTATCTTGCGCAATTTTCTCAGTGAAGAGTAAAGCGTCTTCGGACTGCCTCCAATGGCACGCACTATATCATCCTCGAATATTATCTCTGCGAGGTCACGCCTCTGCTCTGCAAGCCCTCTTAAAGCATCATTCGTAGTCGTGCTGTCATCAAGCTTCTCAGAGAGATACTTAACGTCCATCCATGCCTGGTCCATCCTGTCACGAAGAGAATTCCTGGACTCTGTTGAATAAGCATTGATGAGCATCTTATCAAGGACAGACTCCGCATCCTCAATCGTGCGTACGCCGACCCTCCAAAGATATGAATTTATGCTCTCACGCATCTTTCCTATCGACGGAAAACGTTCATGCGGTGAATTTGCTGTCGCTGTCCTGCATAGCTTCAATATCTCGCTGTCCACAGGCAGCTCTTTCTGCTCTAAATCAAGATTCTCAGGACTCCTGCCAGTCAACAGCTTAAGTATCACACGGCCCATGCTGAATATATCTGTCTTGCCACTGACAGGGAGACCGTCGAACTGCTCAGGCGACATGTACTCGCGCACACCGACGCGATAATCAGTCTTGCCTGACCCTAGCTTCTTGTACTCCTCAACTATCGCAGCGACACCGAAATCAGCAAGCTTAGACCTGTTGAAACCTTTCTGAACAAGTATATTGCCGGGGGAGATATCCCTATGCACGATTCCCTTATCATGAGCTTCCTCTAGAGGATTGCATATCCACTTCGTCGCGACCAGAACTTCCTTCTCGCTCATCCTGCCGTTCAGGTGGAATATGTCCCTCAGGTCAAGACCTGAGATGTACTCAAAGACTATGACACCCATCGACGGATCGAAGTTGACTGTCTTCACTACATACGGACTCTGCAATCTGCAGCTTATCTCTGCCTCAAGCCTGAACTTAGAATCGACATACTCTTTCCTCTGTCTCTCATCTTCTGATGTCGTGCTTATGGACCTCAGCTTCTTTACCACGACAGGATAGCCGAAGCCGTCGAGCTCGCCTTTGTACACGACAGCAGTTCCGCCCACACCAAGCCTCCTAAGACCTGTGTAGAGATGATTGCCCACCTTTATCTCTGTAAGAGATAGGCTGTCTTCCTCATGAGCGACAGGAACATCTTTCTTCCTTTGAGAGACCAAAGATGGTGTGTCGACCATTCTCTCAAGGTCATACTCTAGCTGCGCCTTGTGCGCAGCACTGACTTCTATCACAAAATCCTTAAACGCATAGTAAGACATTCCAGGATACCTCTTTGAAGCTTTGACAAGGTCTGCCTTGAAATCTTCTACGCTGTAATCTGCCTCCGCGACAGCATTCCTGAAAGCTTTCGATATGACTTTCATGATTTTTGCAGGCATCTTCTTAGCTTTCTTCCTGAACTTGCCTGAAGTTATCTCGTTCAATATCATCGAATTGTCCTTTGATGTGAAAGGCACATCTCCCTCAATCATAGTGTAAAGAACCGACGCTATCGAGAATACATCGTGGCACTTGATTGAATCGATAGAATAACATGAAGGGACATATTTCTTCTCAGGATTGTAGCCGAATATGTGTAGGTCATCCACATCCTCTGATACAAATATGTTGTCCAGATTTATACCCCTGTGCGAAAGCCCTCGCTTATGGAGATGGCCTACCGCATCGCAGAGCTTGTAAGACAAATCAATTGACGCAGGTATTGACGGGGCGACAGCAACCATCGCATCTGACAGGCGCACAAGCGAGAATTTCCTGTCACCTTCAACCTCATTGCCGTCCGCATCACGCACCTTGCCAGGATTCAGGAAAGCCCCTGTCGCTGAATGCATAATAAAATCATACTTGTCACTGAAAATCACATCCTTGGCCGCTGAAAAAAGACCATCCCGCAAGGAAAAACTATTCCTTGCCTTGAAACGCACATAGTCATCTACCAATGACTTCAAATCCTCTTTCTTCGACGCTAACGATGACTTCAGCACTTCTGACGCTACCGGTCTTGACAGCATCTTCGCCAAAGCTGACGAGAAAGATTCCGCAACGAATGCCTCTGTGAGCGCATCTGGCGCGGAAGTCTTCGAGAATATTGACATCATGGTACGGTACAGGTCACCTGAACCGACAGAACCTGAAAGCGCTTTTCCATCTACAGGTTTTACTGAAGATAAAGAGGAGGATACTTCGTTTATTATAGCAGGAAAGTCAGCAGCTATATTATCCTCGGTGAATATCTTTGAAAGATACCCTCCGCCCATCTCTATATTCACTTTCTTGTCCTTGACAGATGCTGCCTTTTCAGAATATTTGCGTATTATCTCATCAACCTTATCTATTATGTTTGAAGATGTCGCCCATCTCTTCTCGAGCCCTATTTTTGATATCACATCAGATATATCTGCATTGAGCTCGTCTGAGCGGAAGTCATACCATTCTAGTATGGTCGTCCTGACAGAATTCCTGAGCGCTTCATTCTGCTGCGACAGCTGATCCTGCTCTTCCTTGCTCAGGTCATCCAAATCGCCGCCGAGCCTCAGCTCGTTGACTATCTTCTCTACCGGATCCTTGTTCTGAGACAATATCGAAGAGAGTGATTTTGCCTTAAGTTCCTTGGATTCCTGATAATGCTTGCTCTCTTTGAGCTGCTTTGCCTTAAGAATGTCAGAGACAAGTGCAGATGCTCCGTATTCTTTCCTCAACGCATCCATCGCCTTGATTGTCGCAGGCCTGTTTCTCTTCTTAGAGAATAACTTAAGCAGCCCGTCAAACAATGTCTTTCCAAGCGCAATCTCATATGATTCAGAGATATAATTCAATACTGCAGACCCAACCGAACCTCTCAGGCATGACATGAACTTATCATCAGAAAGCCTTCCTGCTTTTTCCAACGCAGCTTCAACAGACCTGCCCACTTTATCGTTCAATGCGCTGTCTGAATCAAGCAGCGAATCTATAGATGAACGCAGTGTGGTTTCTTCAGTATGCCTTGCAGCATGGCTTAGTACAAGCCTGCCTAGCACATCCGGAGACATGCTGCTGAAGAACTCGTGCGAGACATCCTTCTTAGGGAATACCTCAACGATGAAAGGTGCAGCGACCTGCTCAGGCTCTGACCTGTAGCAGACAAGAAGAGCAGTATCCTCCTTAGAAAGTCTCCTTAAGAGCGTGCCTTCCTCTGCAGTCCCCTGATAGTCAGGCAATGAAACATAGTGGTCAGAACCAAGGCTTTCATGCAGTGTGCTAAATACATCTGATATGAATTCAACATCCGCCTGATTCTGCCTTGACATCTTGCTTCGCTTAACTGCCTTTGAAAACAAAAGGCTCGTAGAAGGTTACAGGCTGCCCTCCCTTCTTGTAATGCTCAGTGAGCTCCTTGAAGAAGCCAGCGAAACGCTTGTGCACTGCAATGACAGTAGCAAGTATATCTTTGCCATCTCCTGTCTTATTCAGGACATACTTCTTGCCCTCAGGAGTGTCCTGTACCGCGACATTGACCCTGTAAGCCCTGTCAGCGAGCGCCTCGTCTATGAAGTTACCTACGCCAAGCGTAACATCGCTGTTCTTGAAAGATGAATCGATTATCCTTCTCTCGAGGCTTGCCTGCTCTTTGGCCGCTTTCTTCGGCTTATCAGCGTGCTTCTTTTCATAGTATCCTGAAGCTGCAAGATATGGTATCGAGTAGAACTCAGAGACAGATGAACTGAAGCAAGTGTCTATCATCTTGCCGTCATAATCCAGCGTAACTAACCTGAGCCCTTCATATGCGCGGTTGTTTGCGTTCTCTTCAACGTATGACGCTATCATCCTCTCATTGTCTGCGCCGAACTTGGCCTCGATCTGGTGAGGGAAGTTAGGAGCGTATTTGGTGTTATCGAAGAACACCGTCTTCAGCTTATACGGAAGTGTCTGCTTGTTAAGGTCTACGAGGAACTTGAAATGCTCCATGAATGAGTCGAAGTCCTTGTACGTCCTTATCGCCTGCTGTAGCTCTCCCTTGAAATTTGCTATCGCATCGGACTCAAGCTTCACCGGTGAACGCTGGCTGTATTCAGCATTCTGCTTAAGGCTGAAAGTGTGCCCTTTCTCTTTAGCAAAAAGGTCCTCGAATGGGTCACGCCTGTCCACTGAAGACATAAGGCTCTCGAATGCGCTCTTCATCACGTTGTAATCATCCTGATTCTTGTTGCCCTGCGAGATTATGTAGTTCCTGAAGAAATCCGCATCATTAACAGGCACCATGATTATCTCTCCAAGCCTAAGCTCAGGGATTTCACGCCAGCTCTCATGCCTGACAATGCTCTTGTCAGGAAGCACTGTGCTTGTCGACCATGAATTCTCATTCAGGCCGTGCATGCCGTGCGCAATCTCATCTGCGCCGTGGTCCTTCTTCTTCTCATTCTCAATCTGCTTCTTGTCCAGAAGCCTGACATCCAAACGCCATATCCTTGCCATGTTTATCTCCTTTCTAAAAGTTGATTGCGATTTTCACCTGTTTTTGAGCATACCTCTCTACATGCAGTCCGGGAAAAGCCTCTGTAGCAGCTCAAGCCTGACATAGCTCGCCCTTTCCTTCGAGTACTGTCCTTTGTCGTCGAGCAGGCTGAAAAGCTTGCTCTGTTCAGCGTATGCTTTCAATGTCTCCTCTATCCTTGCGACAGAAGAATACATGCCGCCCCTGACCTGGACAGGCTCAAGCCTCTTTATCGGGAACTTTACAAGAGAGGATTTTATCATATCAGTCATGCTGATTGAGTCCTTCTTCTTCGCTCCCCATATCTTCTGGTCGACAATCTTGTCTATGTCCTTTATGTTGCCAGACTTTATGTCATCCATGAGCTTATGCATGTTATCCTTGTTCAAATACGGGCTCTCGCCTGTTACAAGCTCGTAAAGAATGACACCCAATGAGTACGCATCGCATTTGCCGTCGAGATCCTTTGAAGCGACAGCATTCGCCTGCTCCCATGATATGTATCTGTTCTTCACTTCTACAAGACCGACTTCAGTCTCCTCAGTCCTCTTCTCCTTAGGAGTCTCATCGAGGAACATCTTCGCAAGACCGAAATCATAAAGCTTAAGCATTCCTACTTTCTGATGCGCATCACCCGGGATAAGCACCATCGCAGAAGGATTTACACCCCTGTGAAGGAGCCTTTCCTTTCCTTCCTTGAAGAAAGCAGCATCATTCTTGTCATTGTGCATGTCACGCAAAGCATTCGCTATTGGCTGTCCTATCGCAACGACTTCATCCGGCCTCAACCTGTATCCTGTCTCGGCAGCCTTGTCGATGACCTGCCTTAGAGTGTAATAGCTCTGCAGCCATTCTACAGCAATTCCAAAAACAGGTATTACTCCTCCAGGAGTCTCCAGAGAAACAACGCCGTTCATGGAGACCATGTTCTCGTTCCTTGTCCTCGCAAGGAGATAGCAGGCCTGCCTGAACCTCGCAGTCATCTTCTTCATACCTTTTGCTCCAAGAGACATGCTCACAGGAGCAGGAAGCATCGCGTGCATCATCTTACCTGTCTCAGCATCCTTCGCTGAAAGCAGGAATGTCGTTATATCAGTAGCTCCTGCTTCCTCCACCTTATCAGAGAGGCTTTCCTGCAGGACATATTTTGTCTTCTTTAGATTTATTCCTACAGCTTCCCTTATCTTAGGACGGTAGAAGATATCATCCATCCTGAACTCTATGCCATGCTTCATCATTATGTCCGAGAACCGGGCTATCTTCTTCTCAAGCTCCTCATCGTTGTCTTCGAACATAACGGTAACTATCTCTGAACCTTTCTTGAAATCGCCAAGATATTTCGGGCCTGCTTTCTGAGGCTTTGAAGCATCTTGAGAAGGCTGAGTCTCAATAGGTTTAGGTACTTCCTTCTTCTGTTCCTCAGCGTATTCAGCAGGAACATTCTTCAGCGCTTCAACCCACTCGTTAAAGCTTATGTTAGCATTATCTTCTGCCATGATATCCCCCACACTCAGTTATAGCATAATGACTAATTATATAGCAAAAATGAAAATTTTACGCTCAATCCATATATAAATCTTTCTGTTTTTGTTACTGCTTAGTAGCGTCTAAAACCAGAATAACGCAGGAAATAGCAAAAAACAACAAAACCATCAGAAATGCTTTCCAACCTCTTTTTTCTTGAGCTTCTTAATGACCCTCGCATGCAGATTCCTCCTGACCTGCTTTGCAGCATCTTCAGAATAACAATCATCTGACATCAGGCATTTTATCTTTGCGTCCTCAACAAACTGCTTTAATGTCTCCTCAAGTCGCGCAGCCCCTCTAAGCTTCCTTCCGTCAGGCATTATCTGTAGAGGCATCCTTTCCATCGGGTCTCTTGCCATTCCTTCATACACAGTCTCAACGACATAACGCGACCAATCCTTGTTAACAGGGACCTTCAATATATCGGTGAAATGACCGCTGCTTACCTGCGGATAAATCTTGATAGGAAGCAATCCTTTGTAAGGGCTCCTGCCTGCCATGAGCTCATAAGCCAGGACGCATAACGAGTATATATCCGTCTGAGGAAGCAGCTTGTCTGACGCTACTCCATCTGCCTGCTCAGGCGAGAGATAATTCGGTTTGCCTATCCTTATTCCTACTTTCGTTATCGCTCCACCGAAACTAACAGAACTTGAAGACTCAAGAAACTTTGAATAGCCCCAATCAAAAACCTTGAGACCACCATCGTTAAGAAGCATGACGTTCGAAGGGCAGAAATCCCTATGGACAAGAGATGTCCTCTCAGGGCTGTAGCAATCAGGATCCCTAAAATCATTATGCGCAAGCCTCAAGACCCTTGAAAGCGGCTGAAGCAATGATACTGCCTCTTCTATAGAAAACTTCCTCTCAACAGAAAGCACATCTTCCAAAGTTATAGAATCATCAGAATTCCTCAGGTATTCTGTGACAAGACCAGGCACAGGATAAAAGACAAAACCTGTCGGCTCGACTATGTAATCGCACTCGAACTGTGTCAGTATGTAGACTTCCTGGTATGCCCGATGCAGAGCCTTGACCTTCTCTTCATCGTCGCTGAAACCCTTTGGTATAAACATCTTTATGTTGACATAGTCAGAACGCCTGTCAAGCGCCATCGCAAGCCCGCTTATCCTGTCAGTCTCCTTGTACTTGCGGATTATATTCAAGAATGATTCGCCTATAGTGAACTCTTCCCAATCAAATTTCACACCTATATTTTCCTGAAGCGAAGCGCTCTCCATAAGTTCTCCCATAGAAAAAGTCCAGTGCATCTTGGCATGGGCAAGCATTTCCTTATGCGCGTTTATCATCTCGCCAAGATAAGGAGGGAAGTAAGCTCCGTAGAGGGAATCACCCTCCTTTAGATCCTTTAAAGACTTAGGCCTGTCTATGCTGACTCCAAAATGAGTCTCCAGAATATCCTTAAAACTCACAGTACGCCCCCCGCAATGTCTACAAAAATATTGCGGTCTGCGTATATAAAGATTTTCCTTGAATTAAAAGAGCCAGAATAACACCCGCCAATGCCGCGCTCGCATAGTGCGTTTATCTGCTTATCTTTGCCCAACTGCAATCATTCCTGAATAAGCACCAGATGCTCGCTAGGCGGCATTGGCGCTGGAATTAAGATTGAATCTGTAAGAATAGCTTTTTAAATTGTACGTGTTTCCCTGAAGAACGGCGTATAAATAATGGAAAGCAAAGAAGAATACTTATTCCCTTTCGAAAAGACAAAACGAAAGATACTCATCAAGAAAGATGCAGAGACTTCTGATAAATACGGCTGTGAACCAAAGAACAGGAGCGTAGCGCAAAGGCTGGACTTCGGAGTCATAAACATAGACAAGCCGAAAGGACCGACATCCCATCAAGTATCAGCGTATGTACAGAAGATAGTCGGAGCTGACAAAGGAGGTCACAGCGGGACACTGGACCCAAAAGTCACAGGCGTTCTGCCTGTCGCGATAGGAAAAGCGACAAGGATAGTGCAGGCACTGCTCATCGCAGGAAAAGAATACATCTGCCTGATGCACATCCACAAGGAAGTCCCTGAAGATAAGATAAGAAAAGTTCTCACTGATTTCACAGGCAAGATAACACAGCTCCCGCCGATAAAGTCTGCTGTCAAAAGACAGTGGAGAGAGAGGAGCGTATACTACATCGAACTCCTAGACATATCCGGACAAGATGTGCTTTTTAGGATAGGCTGCCAGGCAGGAACATACATCAGGAAGATATGCCATGACATGGGCACATCATTAGAGGTTGGAGCGCACATGGCAGAGCTGAGGAGGACGAAGGCAGGACCTTTCAATGAAAAGACAATAGTAAGCATGCAGGACCTGACTGACGCCATGTGGTATTACACGAACGAGAAAAATGATAAATATCTCAAGAGCGTAGTCCTGAATGTCGAAGAGGCAGTAGCGCATCTACCTAAAGTGTGGGTTTTTGATACTACCGTCAACACCATATGCCACGGCGCAGATCTCGCAGTTCCGGGAGTATCGAAGCTTGAAAGCGGAATCGAACTCGGAAATGATATCGCAATAATGACATTGAAAGGAGAGCTTATCGCGCTCGGAGAAGCGAGGATGGATTCTCAAGAGATGATACTAAAAGACAGAGGAATAGCTGTCAAGACGAGAAAAGTATTCATGGAACCGGGAACATATCCTAAAGTCCAGAGAAAAGAACAAGTTTAATCAAAAAAATTAAACATCTATCTTCTGCATGAAATCATAAGTCTTTGGCGCACGCTCTCTCTTGAGACAAGACTTGACCTTCTTAAGTTCGTCTATGGTGTCTATATCATCAAGCTCTTCGAGCATCACGAATGTGAGGCCTTTTGTCTTCAGCAACTCGACCTGCCTCTGTATCAGCTTATCTGTTCCGAAAGGCAATCCCTCAAATATGTTCCTTGGCTGCTTCATCCCGATAAGATAATACCCTCCGTCACTGACCGGGCCAAGCACGACATCATACGAATCAAGAGCATTGAATGCCTTTGTCGCAAGGTCAGGCCCGACAGTAGGCGCGTCACAACCTATTATCACGACTTTATCATAATCATCAAGAAGGTCCTCAAAAGAGAAAAAGAGATTCTCTCCAAGATTGCTGCCGCGCTGGACATACAGGATGACATTCGAGAACATTGTCCTGTATTTCTCCTTGTACTCGTGCCCTATGAAGCTCAGATACAGATCGTAATCCTGGACATTATGCGCGCTTATCAGGTCGTTTATGAAGCACTCGCAAAGCTTTGCTGATGTATCCATACCTATGACTTGGCCTATCTTCTTCTTTACCTTACCGGCTTCAGGAAACTTCGCAAAAATGACAAGTGCGTTCATCAGCTCATACACCTAAAATATGCCTGCATATATTTTATATGTTCATCTTTAAAAGCTTTTTGCTGGTTTTTAGTTAATAAATGGAGGTTTTTCACTTTTCACAAAAAATTTAAACAAAGCAGGATTAGTGACAAAAAACGACAAAAGGTGATCTGATGATAGGAACAGGGGAGATAATACTTATCCTTGTGATAGTCCTCATACTGTTCGGCCCAAAGAAGCTACCTGAGCTCGCAAGAGCAGTAGGCCAATCAGTAAAGGAATACAAGACAGCCATGTCCGAGCAGCCCAAGAAGAGCAAGAAGAACCTTGCAGGATAAACTTTTCTTTCATGAAGCAGACATTGCTCAGCCATCTAGATGAACTCAGGAAAAGACTGATTATAGCAGCTGCTTTTGCAGCAGCATTCTCAGCAGTCGGAATATATTTCTCAGGATGGTTCATACGCATCCTGGTCGATAATCTCACTACAAACATACCTGTCAAGTTCATAACGACAAGCCCTTTTGAGTTCATAACCACGC
The DNA here is from genome assembly GCA_964563755.1 of uncultured Methanosarcinales archaeon. Classification (GTDB taxonomy): domain Archaea; phylum Nanobdellota; class Nanobdellia; order Woesearchaeales; family UBA11576; genus JABMQF01. Next base: position 14,259 of record CAZLYC010000008.1, on the reverse strand, counting down.
AGATAAAGATAGGAATCGCTATAGGCATAATTCTTGCCATGCCAATCGTCCTGTATCATACAATAAAATTCCTCAGGCCAGCGCTAGACAAAAAAGAGAGAAGATACATCTACACACTGCTGCCTGTCGCACTCTTGCTTTTCATCGCAGGTTTCGCTTTCGCATATTTTGTATTCCTGAGATTTGCCTTATCATTCCTTGCAGGATTGGCAGTAAATTATGGTATCGAGAACCTGTGGAGAATAAGCGAACTTATCACGACGATAATAGTGAGTTGCGTGATGATCGGAGCAGTATTTGAGATGCCACTCCTAGCATTCACACTCTCGAGGATAGGCCTGCTCAGGAAAAGCATGCTCTCATCAAAAAGAAGATACGCTTATATACTGATATTTGTCGCTGCTGCTGCGATAACTCCGACACCGGATGCAATTACAATGCTTATTGTCGCTGTCCCCATGATATTGCTTTACGAAGTCAGCATGCTCGTGATAAAAAAATAGAAAAATACTAGGAGGAGAATGAAATGCTTCAGAAAGTACCATATGAAACAATCGACATGGCAGTAGTGCGAGACTGGTGCTACACAATGGAAGAGAAAGCAGAAGAAAGAGGACAAGCACTATGGTCTGTCAGACCTTTCGCGCCTTACGATCACACATATATGCAGATAAGCGACGAGATAATGAAAAAGACCCCTGCAGGACTTGATTTTTACAGGAAAATAGTCAAATCAATGCCGAAATACGAATTTGAGAAAAAGCTCGATTGACGGTAAATTATTTAAACAAAGAAGCAATCAAGCACAAAAGAGGTGAAATGATGAATAAATCTTTGATTATGACAATCGCGTTCTCAATACTAGCTATCTTCATCATCGGCTGCTCATCAGAGAGCATGTGCTATGTGACAACAGGCACGTCACCTGAAGCGCCAGACCATACTCACAGGTGGTGCACAGGACAGGAGATGACCGAACAGTATTGCGCAGGTGAAGCTTGCCACAAGCATAAGCTCAACGAGAAAGCGAATCTTGCAGAAGCAGACGGTCTTGGACCACACACCCACACACTTGGCTGATGCCAAGAATAAAATCTTTTTATCTAGAAAATTCAAACATCTATTCCTATATCTTTCAGCTGCTTGACCAATTTATCTTTTCCTGAGAAATGCAATGCTTCCATACCGACTGACTTCGCGCCTTCGACATTGACCTCCTTGTTGTCTATGAAGAGGCATTCTTCCGGTGCAAGACCGAGGCTCTTCGAAGCTGCTATGTATATCTCCTTCTGATTCTTCTTCATGCCTAAGTCACATGAAACTATCCAGCTGTCAAAATATTTGCCGAGCCCGAGGACATCTTTTGAGTATTGAGACCATTCCTTGGAATTGTTTGATAATACGCCCAGCTTGAATTTTCCAGATAATCTGAGTCTCTTGACTACTCCTATCATCTCCCTATCTGCTTTTATCAGCGGAAAAGTCTTTGCAAGTATCTTATCAGGGTCTGATGATAAGTCTAAAGCACGAAGAACACGAGACATGAACTCGACGCCGCTTATCTTTCCAAGCTCGTACTCAGTCCAGTGATTTCTCCTGATAGAATAGACATCCTTAGGAGTGACTCCTGCTTCCTTTGCCAATGTCTTATCAAGGATAGTGAACACATCGCTCACAAGAACTCCGCCAAGGTCGAATATTATTGCCTTGACCATCTTATCCCAGGGCGCGCCTCAGCTTGGCAGCCATAGCTATGCTGCCGCCGAACTCTTTTTTTATCGTCCTCAGGTGGAACACGTTAGACGTGTAATTCCTGTGCATGAAAGTGTCCGCAGAATCCGGCCCAAGAACTGAATCAGTGAAATCCTCTATGAGATGCACATCATCGAGTATGCCCTTCCAGCCTTTCCCTGACTGAGAAAGAAGCTTAAGATTCTCCTTATTAAGAAGCTTTCCCGCAGTGACAAGATCCTTCTTGATATTCGGATAGAAACGCTCAAGATCCTTTACATGGCCTGACTTTATGCACTCTACAAGAGCCCTGCCTGTCCCGACCATCTCAGGAGGGACTCCGAGCGAATAGAGCGAGAATGATTTTGTTATAGACTTCGCAGCATTCTTGTTCACACATAAAATTGATTTTGCGACATCATCGAGAGAAGGCAAGGCTTTCATCGCTTTAGAATAATTCTTGGCGAATATGTTTATCAGCACAAGAAGCTTAGACAGGTCTTCCTTTGAATAGTCATCAGGAGAGTTCCTCGGCATGGCATCATTAAGCGATAAAATCGCTTCCTTCACTGTCCTGAGATTATAATCATAACGGAAAGCAGAGCTTATAGCAACAGTCCTCGCGCCATGATACGTCGATACAAATCCCTTTACAGAACTCGGAGTGAGACCTCCCCGAAACATCAATGTGCCTGAATCTATGACCGGATAAGCGTCAACTCCAGTTATCCTCGAGAATGCAGCATAGCTTGCCAAAGCCCTCTTTGTCTCCAGCACAGCTCCGACAAAACCAAGACTGTCTGCCATCGAAGAACGGGGTATCAAAGGCCGAACATAATCGAGCTTGCAACGAAAAGCGCTCTGGAAACCTTCAAGATATTTGCTAAGAGAAGAATACCAGTTGACCTTGCCATCTACATCATGCTCAGGCATGAGCGAAACGACTTTAGGCTTGCAGTCCTGCCTAAACTGGTCAGAAGCCATGCTCACAGTCTCCTTGTAGAGCTTCGCGAATCTCATCAGAGCATCAGGAGATGTCGATGAATGGACCATCTCGAACAAGGGGGGCGAGAACATCTTCTGCGACGAAGCAAAATGATTGGAACTGATTATCGACATGTATACCTTGCCGAGTTCCTCCAGTCCTATAGACTGGCCCACCCTGAAAGTTATGAAATGGTTCTTGCCTATCTGGTTCTCCATGAAGAACGGCTTGTATGACTGCATCAGCTTCTGTATGAGAAGCTCGTCAAGCTTCCTTCCCTGCCAGTCCCAGAAATACTCGTGGAAAGAAAGTTCCTTGAACGCGACATAGCAGTCAAAGAAATCATCAGACGCAGAGACCGAATCCTTAAAAGACCAGAAAGGCTTCTCAGAATTATCCGCGAACTGGGTCGCTGTAGTGGAAGGCATCTTCCTGTCGCGAGATAACACTACCCCCTCTTTTGACTCTTTTATTGACATAATGCAGAATCAGCTTCGACCATTTATATATTTTGCCAGACACTGCAGACACTGAAAAGCAGTAAAACACAATATACTAAGGTGTACATTCTGCGATTACATCCTGCTAATCAATCAAACTCCAAGAAGGTTTCTTTCAAAAACCTCGCAGCCGAGATAGAAAACCATCATGTACAGCAAAGACATCGGCCAGAACTGTGCAGCATTGTTCGAAAGAACTACGCTGATTACAAGGCCGCTAAGCACAACAAGAAGTATCTGAAGAAAAGAAAATCTGTCCTCAAGACGGAACATGGATGAGAGGAATGCGAGCAGGAGAACTAATATCACCCTGAAAAGCAATGATATCCTATCAGAAGTCATGAACAGAGCAAGAAATAATGCGAGTATGAAGAAAAATAACCAGTACGCTACCCGTTTTATCTGCTCCATCTCCATAGAAATAGATATGACCTCTTAGAATAAATAAGTTTTCAAGACGCTTGCAGTGATTGAATCCTGTAAAAAGCATTATTTTAATTTGCTTAATCTGTATTTTATATACTTTTAAACGTAAAAAGTAAAATACAACTTAGAAGTATTTATTAATCTAAAACCCGTGAATATTGACATCGACCGCCTGGAAGCAAGGAATATCCAAATTCCTCCAAAGCTCTCGTCAAAGCTGACCACAACTAGAATAGTCCGCTTCCAGGATTTAATTTTTAAAAAAAATGGTGTTCTTAGACAAACAACATGCTAATCATATTCCCGTAATAAAACGCGCAAAAATGCGCACAAGGAGAGAGATGTCAAAATGGAGAATGCAAATAATTTAGCGGAAAAGACATACAGACCAAGGAACGTACTGCTCATAGTCGAGCAAGGAGAAGCAACATACGCAAGACAGCTTGCAGGCATGATGAACCAGCAGGGAGTCGGAGTCTATGTCAGGCACGACCTGGAATCAGGCATAAACTGCCTAAAGAGCCACTGCGTCGACGCACTTGTCGTCGGTGAAGGTTATGAACCTCTTGTTGAGCACATAGAAAACCATCCAGAATACCGAGGGATAATGACCATCCTGACGAGCGAAAACACTGCCAAAGCAGACATAAGGCTACCGAGAACCGACCTGCAAGACTATCTAAAAGAAGGATTGCTCATCCAGCATTACATGCACAACGACCAGGCACAGAAGACAAGAAAGGATGAACAGGAACTATTTTCAAGCATGGAAGTCCTGTTGAATGCAGCGTAAAATCTTTTTATTTTTCAATATACTAAAAATTAGAAAAACAGAATTAAAAAATTTTTATACCTTTATCGTGTAAACCGGGTTGAGCACAGCAGATATCTCGCACATGCCAAGATCCAATGTCTTCTGCACAACTTCCCTTCCGCGATAGTCGAACTCCATCTCTTTCATGTTTGATATTATCTTCTTACCTATGCTATCCACAAGGTCTATCTTGAAATAACGCTTATCCTTTATCTCAAACACCTTATCGACGCTGAGCGTGTCGAAGAACTTGTAGCCGCCTCCATGAGGAAGGACATTCGCCTTGTTGAGCCTATGATAGACTCCTAGTTCATCAGCTCTCGATGTGAAGCCAAGCATGTCCATCTGATGAGGCGTGAAATTGTGTTTGCCTCTCACAAGATAAGAAGGAAGGTCTGCCCTTATTGAAATCGGCAGGAGCTGGTTGCTTGAATTGAACACCTGACAGCCAAGACCTATCTCGTTAAGGCTTAGCAATCCCTGATGCGTGTGGTTGCATATCATCTTAGCGTCATCAAATACCCTTTTGAAAGCAAGCTCTCTCCTTTTCTTTGCGAAATCTTCTGCTACAAGGTAGTGATTGTAATATTCTACCGCATTACTATCTCTTAATATGTACATCGGGCCAAATGGCGTCTTAACTGCCTTGCACATCTCCTTTATCTTATTGCTCTCGTCGAAATAAAGTCCAGGACCAGCATCATTCTCTTTCTTAAACTCAGGGCAACCCGCATGCATTATAACTGCGTATTTCGGAAGCCTAAGACCGCTCTCTTTTGGGTCAACCCTGAAAACATCTATGAAATGATTGCCCTTGTAAAAATCCCACTTGACCTTCACGTCGTTTATGTATGTTGATTCCTGCTCAAGGTCAAAAACCCGCCTGAGAATCTTTTTTGGTTTTGGCAGCTCATTCAACCCTCCCACAAGCATACCGCAACAGTTAGGCTTCACATCAAGTATCATAAGTTTCTCTCTTCCAGAACCCCAGCACAATCTTCCACCGTAAGATATGCCTTGCTCCCATCTACCAGCGTTCCTGCTTACTGTCTCGTCAGGCGTCGTTATGAACGTCGCATCTGGCTCCAGGCCATACTTGTTCTGGACATAATGCATCTTAGCAAGCCCATACTTCATATTTTCAAGACATATGCGTGAAGTACCGTCTCCTAGACCAGTAGAGAATATGTGTTTCTCAGCGCGTTTCAAAAGACCGTTCCTGGTAAGCGGAAGTTTCATATGGACACCTCTATCTCTCATCCTTAATCAGCTTGTAAGAAGTTATCTCATGTATCTCCTTTGTCCTCTTCTTGAGATCCTCCTTAAGCGTCTTCGACACTGCTATTGTCTCCTTGTAAGCCTTACTCGCCATCCTCTTGCTAGTAGAATAGAAAAGTTTCTCATAATCCGCAAGGCGCTTGTGTACCCTGTCCTCAATTATGTATTCCATAGTGCCTGACTTTCCCATGATTCCGCGTATCATTCCCATGAAGCCGAGACGTTCTATGGTATCAGCATCAAATACAACCTTCTCTTCAGGACTCTCCGGAGATATCATAGATTCTGGAGAGTGACGCACGATTATGCGCTGCACCTTGTTGTTAACATTCTCATCAACAGAATATGATTCAAGTATCTCCTCTGCACGCGCAGCACCATCAATCCCGTGGAACAGCCCATTCGGAGCATTTATCCTTCCTATATCATGAAGCAGGGCGCCGCATATCATGACAAATGGGTCGACAGGATCTTTTATCTCCTTCGCTATCTCTATCGAAAGCCTGCAAACCTCAAGCACGTGCGAGTAGTCATGACCTTCAGCCCTCTGGTGCTTATCCTTCACAAAATCAACTATACGTTCTATTATTATTACCTCTTCAGGGTAAAGCTTTCTCTTGAAAACCATTTGTTTCACCTATTTTGCCGACGGTCCCCTGTGGAGTATCTCACCAACAGTGTGGAGCTCGATAAGATTCGTCCTTCCTCTTATATTGAAAGGATGCGCTGCAGTGACGATGACCTTGTCTGTCTTCTTCACCAGTCCATGAACTGAAGCAGTATGTATAGACGAGTAAATCAAGTCCCTTGTAGAAGAGACACCATTGTTATGTATGAGCACAGGAGTTATCCCCCAACAGAGGGACATCTGCCTTACGACCTGCTCTGTCGGCGTCACTGCTATTATATCAGCATGAGGCCTATACTTAGATATTAGCCTTGCAGAATATCCTGAACATGTAGCTACCACAATCTTGTCAATGCCTATCTCCTCAACTATATGATTGACAGCATTAGCTATTGCATCATCCGCTGTCGATATGTGCCTTTTCCTGTGAAGCTCAAGCGAAGGTTCTGTGTTTGCTGCAATCTTCACCATCATCTGCACAGCTTTAACAGGATATTTTCCTATTGCTGTCTCCTCTGAAAGCATGACTGCGTCAGTACCGTCAAGGATTGCGTTAGCAACATCACTTGCCTCTGCCCTTGTCGGCCTAGGATTAGAGACCATCGATTCGAACATCTGAGTCGCGGTTATGACTGGCTTTCCCGCGAGGTTGCACTTCTTTATTATGTCCTTCTGTATAAGCGGAACTTTTTCCTGCGGAAGCTCTACACCCAAGTCGCCTCTCGCAACCATTATACCGTCGGCAGCCTCGATTATAGAATCGATATTCTCGACTGCTCTTGAATTCTCTATCTTAGCTATGACCTTGACATGAGGATGGTTCTTGAAGAATGATTTTATTGATACGACATCCTTGGCCTCTCGTATGAATGATGCTGCTACAAAATCCATGCCATGGCAGAGACCAAATTCCAGGTCACACCTGTCTTTCTTCGTGAATACAGGAATCCTCGCAAGAGCGCCTGGATGATTAACACCTTTCTGGTTACCCAACGGACCGCCTGTAATGACTGTGCAGATTATTTCTGTCTTGGTCTTCTTATCGACCCTGAGCTCAATAAACCCTGAATCTATCAGTATGCTGTCGCCAATCTTGACATCCTCAACAAGGCCGGAATAAGTGACGTGCACCTGCTTATCATTGCCCAACAGTTTCTTTGTAGTGAGCGTGAATACGCAACCGTTCTTGAGGAATGTACCCTGCTCAACCATCCCCGTCCTTATCTCAGGACCTTGCGTGTCCAACATTATCGCTATGTCTTTTGAGACTGATTTTATGTTGTTTATGAAACGCCTGTACTGGAGATGGTCACCATGCGAACAGTTTATCCTTGCGACACTCATGCCTGCATTGAACATGTCATTTATAGCAGAAACAGACTCTGTACCTGGACCTATTGTGCAGACAATCTTTGTCTTAACGATATAATTCACCTCTTAATTGCTTCGCCTAAGGCGTTTTCATTTAAAAAGGTTTCCTTAAAGGCGCGGAAAACTATAAATAAACCATATACCATTGCATAGTGATATGGAAATACACCCAATAGCCAAGATGATAACCGAGATGGGAGCAAACCCTGATCTTTCAATGTTCCCAGAACTCCAACAGAAAGAGATATACTCACAAGTCGCAGACATATTCATGCGCCACCAGAAATACGATAAAGCCATAGAATTCATGGAGAAAGCAGGAAGACCTCTACCGATTGAACAGATAAAGAAAGTCGCTGAAAGCAAGATGCTCCTTGGAAAGCATGAAGAGGCTTATGCACTTCTCATGAAATGCGGCGACCCTGAGATTGCAGAGTTCATAAAGCAGAATTTCCTCAACAAGTGACTGATTCTATGATACGCATAATATTCGTAGGCAAGGCCAAAGAGGAATGGCTGAATTCAGCGATGGCAGAATACATAAAGCGGCTTGATAGGTTCACGAAGCTCGAGATAATAGAAGTCAAAGACGAAAAGATAACAGGCACTGACACCGAGTCTGTAAAAAGAAAAGAAGGCGAGAGGATACTTAGCATTGTGGATGATGATTTCACTGTAGCGCTTGAGATACGCGGCAAGACATTGAGCTCTGAAGAGTTCGCAGAGAACATGAAAAGTCTCGTCATGCAGAACAAGAAACTGACATTCATATGCGGAGGAGCGCTAGGTCTTTCTGACGAAGTTCTTCAGAGATGCAGGATGAAGCTTTCCCTTTCACGCATGACTTTTACGAACCAGATGGTAAGGCTGATACTCATAGAACAGATATACCGAGCGTTCATGATAAACGCAGGGATGGAATATCATAAGTGAATAAAATAACGCCGCATGAACGCCACGCTCGCATTGCTTATATAACTATTATTGTTTGCTCAACTGCGATTGTTTTAGAAAGATTATCTGATGCTCGCTAGGTGGCGTTCACAATTATCTCTGTAAAGAAAAGTTTTATTAATCCTTCTTCGCTATTTTTCTATATGAGAAAATTCTTCATCGAAGCCAAGCTCAAGATAAAGAAAATCGACTTTGATACAAAGCAGTTACCTAAAAAGCTAGGCATAGTCACGACAGTGCAATACCTGGGCGAAATGAAGAAGATGGTGGATTTCCTCTGGAAGAAGGAGATAAAAGCGATTGTCGCTGGACAGATACTCGGATGCGATGCGAGCAACGCAGAGAAGATAAAAAGTGATGTTGACGCTTACCTCTATGTCGGCACAGGTGAATTCCATCCTATAGAAGTCGCATTAAAGACAGCAAAACCAGTCTTCACTCTACATCCTATTGGCATGAACCTTAAAAAGATAGATGAAGCAGACATAGAAAAGATACGCAAGAAAAAGAAAGGGATGCTCCTTAAGTTCCACACGGCAGAAAACATAGGCGTACTGATAAGCACAAAGAAAGGACAGCTTAACGTGCAGTCAGAGACGAGCAGGATAAAGAAGCTCGAGAAAAGATACCCTGACAAGAGATTCTATCATTTCATCTGCGACACGCTGAATTTCTCAGAATTGGAAAACTTTCCATTTGTCGAGTGCTGGGTGAACACGATGTGCCCCCGGATAATGGAAGACATAAACGTGCTTAACATAGAAGACCTTCTTGATTGAACAGCAGTCAGTTCAGTATGGTCGCAGCGATTATTACAGCCGCCGCGAAGATGTGGAAGACGCCCATCCAGAAAACAAAACGATCAGACTTTGACAGGTAGGCAAGCCACATTGTCTTGCATGCTTCTGGGGCAACAAGCAATGCCCATCCGACTGTGAAGAAAAGCAATCCGAAAAGGATGACAAAAATATCGATGAACGCGACCTTCTGGAGTATGAAGAAGAAAACAACCAGCGAAAGCAGTATCGCAGGAACAGCAATGATCCGGTAATGCAGCTTCGGCCTGTTCAATATATCCTTGTTAAGCTTCCTTGAATTCTTAGGAAAGAATATGAAATGTAATCCTCTGACAAATATGAAAGATGCGAAAATGCTTGCCAGAGCAGCTATTGCGTCCATAAAGTTTAAAAATGAATATATCTATTTAAATATTATCCAAAAGAGGGCGACAGATGATACTAATATCCCATAAGATATTTCTCGAGCATGACCTAGAAGGACATCCTGAGAATCCTGAACGAATAAGAAAAGCGATGAAGCTCTTCAAGTTCGAGAAAGCGAAGAACGGAGAAGAGTATCTGAAAAAAGTCCACACTCCTGAATACATACACAAAGTAAAGGAAGCATCGAAGAAAGCAGGTGAGAAAAAAACCGTGTTCCTCGATTCCGGAGAGACCTATGCCTGCAGCGAGACATATGAAGCAGCATGCTATGCTGTCGGAGCGACAATCACTGCTGCAGAGAACGCGAAAAAGAAGAAAAACACTTTCGCGCTTGTCAGGCCTCCAGGGCACCATGCGCATCCTTCATGGACAAATGGGTTCTGCGTGTTCAACAACATAGCTATCGCCGCAGTTCACCTGGCGGAGAAAGGCAACAGAGTCCTGATATTTGACATGGACATACACAGGGGAGACGGCACAGGCGACTGCGTGACAAAGTTCAACAAGGAATTTGGAAACAAGCTGTTCTATTTCTCAATAAACCAAGAAGGACTGTTCCCCGGCGCATGCATAGATGAAGGCAATGTGCGTAACGTATATGTTCTGAAAGGGACTAGTGAGGAAGAATACATCTCGCTCATGAAAAATGAACTGACAAAAATAATAGGTTTCTTTAAGCCGAATGTGATTGCAATATCTGCTGGCTTCGACTCTTTTGCAAAAGACAAAGAGAAACATGAGAGCACAATAGGCTGCGGCCTCAATCTCACAAAGAAAACAGTCCATGAGCTGAAAAACCTGATAAAAGAGATACCTTACTTCGCCGTGCTTGAAGGAGGATATGACCCGGACAGCGTCGTTGAAGGGGTCGGAGCATTCATAGGCAAGGAAGTGCATGAAAAAAAGACTAAAATCAATGAACCTGTCAAAAAAATAGCGCCTGCACTAAAAAAGAAAATTAAAAAACCAAAAAAGTCCAGTCAAAAGAGCAGCAAAAAACAAATCAATAAGAAAAAGCTAAAGAAAAGATGATTACAGTTTCTTTATCGCTTCGCATAACCTGTTCATGTTCTCTAAATTCCTATCCCTCTTCTTGTTAGCATCATCGACAAGGATATTGATGTAATTATCGTCCACCAGCATCTTTCCTTGCTTGGATACTATCGCATCTATGTGTTCATTTCCGATTATCTCAAGCACAATCTTGTTGGATATTGAAATTATTCCTGCTCGCTTTATGCCTAGGTCGTGCACAAGATTCAAGAGCTTCACTGCATGCTCTACAGTCCTTGCAGCGACATGAAGTATGAACGGCTCATAACGGAACCAGACAGAATCTTCTGGAACGGAGGAAAGAGCTGAAATAAGCTGTTTGGAATCAGTCTTGTCATGCGACACGAATAGCCACTCTGCCTCATTCTTCTTGCCTGAAGCAGGCATCTTAATCAGCATAGCCCTTCCTGCGCATGAAGAGGTAGTGTAATAATCATCAAGAGAATTTATCATGTCGCAAAGAGGCTTTATCTCATCATCTATGCTGCCTTTTGTAGACTTGTCTGCCTTACCTAGAAACACCTTCTTGTCGTGGTCAAAGGTCATGAACAAGAACTCATCCGGCTGACTTATATATTTAACCATATATAAATGTTTCGTTTTTTAGTCACTTTTAGGTAGTTACATGTCGATAGCTATAAATATCAGAAAAACCAAACTTTTTCACTATGCCAACATTTTTTTTCAGCAACAACCCGATAGCGCTTTTCCTTGCGCTCGTTGTAGTCCTAGTTGTACTAAAAACAGTATTTGAAAAAAGGAACTGGTTCAAAGAAGGAGACAGATCGACATACATAACGCCGATACTCATCGCGATAGCGGTTTTCCTTGTAGCATACACTTCGCTGCTAAAGATACTGAGCATAGCAATACCTTTCCTCGCAGTACTTGTACTTTTCCTTGTGCTGCTAGGCACAGCACTATACTGTTTCGGGATGCCTGAGAAAGCAATATGGCCTGCAATGAAGAAAGTCGGCCCACTAAGGACAGCGCTAGTAATAGCAGTATTCTGCATAATCGCTTTTGCTGTCAGCACTGTCTACGGAGATAAACTATTGGATGACAAGAGCGTCTCAATAGCTGACGCGATGACTCCTGCGCAGGAGCCGGTCGAGATAAACTTTGCTCCTCTCTTCACAAGCCAGGCGCTTGGAATGATATTCATAGTCATAGTTCTAGGATTCACTTTCGTGTTCATCAACTTCGCAAGGTAGAACCCACAAAACCTTTATAAACCATAAAAAGTACTGTTTCTACATGCAAGAAGAAGGCAAGAAAAAGAGCGTTGAACAGATAGTCGATGATGCCATAAAGCCGATACTTGGCGTCAGCATAGATGAACTGAACAAAGATATTTCTGAAAAGCTCGAGAAGAGCCCTCTCTTACAGATAAACATCGACACAAAGCTGAATTTCAAGCAGGCAAAGAAGAGGTTCAAGCACCAGTTCCTGTCAAGGCTCCTAAGAGTTACTTATGGCAACATCTCTGAGGTCGCAAAAAGGGCAGGCGTCGACAGGAGAAGCATACACCGACATGTGAAAGACGCAGGCATAGACGTCGCAAAGATAAGAGAAGAGATGATAAAGCCATACCAGATAAAACAGAAAGCTGTCGGTAACGTGATAGAGGATGTCCTTGAGCATTACAAAAGAGTAATACACCCTGACAGGATGGCAGAAGTCTACAAGAACGTAGACTCAGTATCAAAAGGCATACTTGATGACCTGCCTGAAAAAACAATCACGCTTAAAGACGCAGAAGAGGAATTTGAGAAAGAATACCTTAAGAAAGTCCTTGCAGAGAACGATGGAAACGTCACTGTAACAGCAAAGAAAATAGGGCTAAGATATGAGACACTTCACAGGAAACTCAAAGTCCTTGGACTGAAATAAAATGAGAGAAAAAGCAAGACACACACTGATAACTGCAGAGATACTTGGTTTCTTCCTTATAATAATAGGAGTCCTTGGAATCCTTACCGAAAGGAAAGTGTTCATAATCGCCGCAGCAGTCTTATTCTTCATGATAATATTGATTGCTGCGATGTTCGCATTCTTCGCCACACTGGCTGTAAAGCAGGCAAAAGGCAACTATAAGCAACCTGTAAAACATCACCACAAGTGACTAAATTTAAATATACCTTCTGAATTTTCATGTCAACTAATAGGCAGTATACGGGCGCTTAGCTCAGTAGTAGAGCGTTCCCCTCGCAAATGGTTACGCGCATTTGATACGCAAGCATAAGGAAGGCATTTGCTTCGCAAAGCCTTCCGATGGTCGTTAAATCGGATGCATTCCATCGAGCGCGGGAAAGGCCGCGGGTGCGACTCCCGCAGCGTCCATTAAAACGAAAAAACTATATTTAGGTGTTGGGAGGTAAATTGACATGGCAAGAGTAGCAATAGCATACATGACCTTGCAATTCAAGGAGATAGACGAACACAAGTATTACTTAAGCCAGAAAAGACATAAAAAAGTTGACTGGGAAGAGGCAACTTTGGACTGGATGGACAAGCACGCTGAAAGGTTCAATGAGAGTTATGCCAGCAACGTGTCAGATATAGAACGCCTGTGCAAAGATAACTGCCCTGACGGATGCAAAGGCATATCAATAACAGCTGATGGGAGCATAGATATCAACAGCTGTCCTATGGAGAAATCAGACCTCCACAAATTGTTAAAAGATTAAATGATTATGTTCCCGAATGTCATAGATGAAATATTTTTATCAAAGGGGCTGTAGTCTAGCTTGGTATGATCGGCGGTTCGGGGCCGCCTGGCCGGGGTTCAAATCCTCGCAGCCTCATTAACTGTCTTGCCTGTTAACACGCCATCAAGTGCCTGCTTTATTCAGTCTTCCAAGCACTTCCTTTACTTTGTCGTCTTCGATGTCTTGCTTCGCTTTTTTAAGCAGAGGCATCACGTCGTATTCTATCCCTGCGTATATCTCTGTCGGCTTGGCGCCAGTTCGGATAAGCCGTCTGACAGCATCTTCGATATCTTTTTTTTCGCAGATGTATGCTTCCCAAACATTCACATAGTTGTAGATGGTGTTGTCCTCAATATCCTTATATTGGTATGTGAAATAGTGACAAGGCAAGTATCCTGCTACGATATATGGCTTCTCATCTCTTTTTCGCACGAGCCCTTCCGTGTCAGCATCTTCGCTCGCGAATAGAGCGCAATCCTTTATGCTGTAATGTGAGTCGTAGCGAAGTAATTCCTTCATCACAGCCTCTATTGAGTTCAGTTCGCACTCCCGCGTTTTGTATAACGATGTGTTCTTCGGGACGTG
>CAZLYC010000007.1:0-75132 GCA_964563755.1 uncultured Methanosarcinales archaeon | reverse complement strand
CACAGACATCATGCGGCGACCTGTTGCCTATACCTCCAATCGGTCCAAAACCTCATTCAAGACCGCGTGTTGTTGATGATGGCGAGGAAGAGGATGATGGCGAAGAAGATTTGCAGGATGTCCGAACAGACAAGCCTTGCAGGAAAGGCGGTGCGTGCAGGGACAGGCCTGAAGGTGCTTACATCGATAGTCAGGTCGGCGGTGGCTCTGTAGGTTCTGTTGAAGACAGGAGTCCAAGACAGAGATACAGGGGAAATACGCTAAGATAAATTTTCGTTCTGACCTCTTTACTAATCTTTTCAATATTTTTTGATATTTTCTTTTATATTGATTCTTATAATTCTTGTATTGTTAATGCCAAAAATGAGCGATTAACCGTTCCAAAAGCAGTTTTAAGTCTTATTTTGACTTAAAAAAGAGTTTTCTGACTTTTTATTTGCACAAGTGGCTTGTGGAACAAGATGGAACGGTTATTTGTCGTCGTAAGAGTTTGTGAACGTTTCTGGTTAGGTGTTTCATCAGCAGGTTATTTATCGTTCCGCGTCATATGTGTTATATCAAATAAACTTCGTGTAGATGTCGTGAAGGATGTGTGTTTAAGATGACTCGACAGTCATCGCAACAGGTATTGCTGTTCATGCTCACATAAAAACAGACATAAAACTAATATTGTTTGGCAGATGTTTAGCAGATAGTCACCTTTAACGGTTGTTTGGATTGGCAGATCATCATTTTGTTTATGCTATGCTTTTGATTGACTGATTTGCATCTGCTTAAGTGGACCTGCTTGAGTGAGCGTGTTCTTGCAATGTTTTCAAGCAAAGTGTTTTGCTGCATTTTTGCTGCCTGATTGTGTTGTGCACTGTTGTTTTGTATGCTGCTTTTTGGGGTTTTATTTGGCAGGCAAAACATCATAACAAAATGTTATGACTATTTTCACACATATCGCTTATCGTGTGTTTCGATTGTTTTTTTGGAAAGTTAGTGCTGCTGTCACATTTTTTTTAGAATAATCTTTTGCAGAGAAAAATATGGTATTTTTTTGGATTATTCGGACGTAGTTTTTTCGGAGTTCATCGCTTTAATACTTTTTGTTTTGTAATGGATTTCAATTTTTTTAAATTAGGTTGTTTCATGGATAAAACAGGTTTTTGCGGTTTCCGCGAAAAAATCACTAAATTCACTACGCAACGATACTGAAAACTAGAAACATTTAAATATGAGCACTACTGAGTGGTTAAAAGTTTTAGGTGGGTGATAATACCGTAAAAATAGCGGTTTTAGGACAGATTTAGCTAAAAATACATTACAATCACTTGAGAGGATTGAAAAACATGACTAAGGGCTCTAAAATGGCAGAAAAATCTTTGGATACGCAGAAAAACGTATCAAACACAGTTAAGGACACTGTAAAGCGTCTTTCTGTGGGTTCTTGGCTTAAAAAAGCGTTATTTATTGGCGCTTTAGGCTATACTGCGCTTGCTGTACCGGATACCGCTGTAGCAAGGGGAAGGGAGTTTGTAGACCTTGTGCAGTCCTATGCCCAAAGGCAGGAAAGGACAGTGGAATACAGGAAAAACCACCCTTCAGATACGCTTATCGGCCTTGATGACCAGGAGCTCCAGGATGTAGTCTCTCTCAAACAAAGATTCCCTTCACTCGATGCCCAATCTGCCTATTTCGCGAGCAGGGAAGAGCCAGTCACTACAACTGTCTATCGCGGTCAGAAGCTTGAGAATGCAATAATGAACATCGTCAAAGGGTTCCCTGCATTCGAGCACGCGTCAAAGGATGCGAAGAGAGCGATAACAGCAGTCATAATCGATTCTATGGAACAGGAATCCGGTTCTCTCGATGACCTTGTCCATGGAAAGCAGAAGAAGGATGTTGATGTCGTAATCCCTCAGAGCGGTCTGGTAAGAGGATTCGAGATCATAAGCGGAAGTGCACCTGGAACAGGAAGTTATAGGCCTTCAAGGACATCTTCAAGAGTTTCAGATTCATACGACGACTCAGATTCTGATGAAACTGTTTCAGAAGATGATTCCAGAGATAGGAAAGTAAAGGCAAAGCACAAGAAAGGCAAGAAACAGAAGAAAGGCAAGAAGTCAAGAGTCGAAAGAGCTGAAGATTCAGAAGATTCAGACGTCACTCTCGCTTCAGCTGATTATGAGATGCCTTCCTGCGAGGATGCCGTAGGGAAAATCAAGAAAACTTATACTAAGATGATGAAGAATAAGCGCGATGAGGAAGATGTGGCTTATTTTGCAGAAGAGAGCTTTGCAGGTATTGAGGCAGATTGTCCTGCCGAAGCAGAGCTTGGAATGCGTGATTTCAACAGCCAGCTGACAGGATATGTCTGCACAGACCTGCTTTCTGGAAAAGTCAGTCAGTACAAGGCTGAATTAAAGAACATGAAGGATTCTGGAGACGCTACTCCTTCAATCCACAGCGCAGGCCTCGAGGCTATAGCATCGCTCGAAGAGAGATGCATATCCAACACAGCTGCTGCAGAGACACTGTCAGCAGAGAGAGCTGCTCTTGAGTCTGACCTAAAGTCATACTTTACAAAGAAGCTCGATGATTTTGATCGCTCAGCATCAGAGATGATACAGGGTGAGATGTCCCTGCAGGAGATAACTGCTTTTGTCGACCAGAGATACTCTGAGCTTAGTTCAGAGCTTGCAGGATACGAGCCAGTCGTAAAAGGCCAGAAGAAACCGCTCATAGCAAAAAGCGTGAGGGATTTCGGCAAGGCTTTGCAGACAGAGCTTGATGCGAGAAAGAATGCTCTTAAAGCAAAGATGCACACTTATGAATGCGAAGGAAAGCCATTCAATGATGACATCGCAGCGATAGTCGCTGCAACAGAAGCTGGAATTGCTTCTGGCGAGGATGTTGCGATTTTGAGCGGCAATGCAGAGGCAGCATATTCTGATATGACAAGGAGATGCGGAAGTCTCAGCGCTGCAGCTGTTACTGCTTCAAAGAATGAGCAGCTAGCTAAACTCAAGAAGTATGAGTGCAGTCCTGCGCAGTTGACAAGAGACGCAAAGGGAATAAGGTCAAATGCTGATTCGCTTATGTCCCAGGAAGCTCCATTGTCTGAAGTAGATGCAGCAGTCACTGCTACAGGCACACAATATGATTCATTGAAATCAAAGTGCCAGGGCATACTTGCAGAGGGCGCTACTCAGGCGGTAACTCAGATTGAGGAAGCAAGGAGCAAGCTCAACATAGACCATGTTCAATATGATATAGACCAGAACAACAAGCTCACTTCAAGAGCAACAGTTGTTGTGGGTGCAGAGCACAGCATAAGGTCAATCACTGATAGCGACGCGATAGGCGCTCCTTCAGGCGATGTCGATGTTCTTGCAAGACTCGCTACAGCGAAAGACGCAACAAATCCGAAAGCACTTGATGCTTACTTGAATGTAGGTGACTTTGTCCAGGACAGAGATGGTGCTGTTTCAAGAATGATAGAAAGGCCTCACGGAGGAGCTGTCATTTCAATGGAAGGCAAGGATTATGGTTTCGAAGCCTCAGCTGCAGGAGAATGGCACAAGCAGAGATCCGAATCAACAAGGAATAGTGCAGTGAATCCTGAACCTATCGTTGGTGCTGACGGAAGCATAACGACAGAGAGAACTTCAGAGTCTGCACATGAAATGTCAAGGACTGACAGAGTCAACACACCTGAGAATGCTTCTGGAAGCATAGCAGTTCATAAGAAGTTCAACGGTGTCGATGTTATTGGAGGCTTAAGCTACGAAAGGTCTGAGCACCATGAGACTATAGATACAGATACTAACAGCTCGACTTCACAGACAGTTGTTCTTGACCAGGCTGGTCCGCCAGTTGTCAGCGTAAACACGCAGGCAGGCGCGGATACTGCAGTCAATACAAGGACAATAGCTGATGTTGTCAGTGATACAATTGTCTTTAAAGCTGGCGCACAGTTCGGTCCCTCTGAAGGAGGAATCTTCTCAGGCGGAGCGACTGTTCTTGGTTCGTATTCCAACACAAGGGCAAAGACCAGGACAACTATAGATACAGCAGTCAACCCGCACGATACAGTGGTTGACGTATGTGTAGATGGTGTGTGCAATCCTTCGGACGTGACACCAGGATCTTCTGGACCAGCAGTCCATACAGAGTCCAAGACAAAGGACAAGGACAAGCAGGGTTCATTGGTCTTGCTAGGAAATGTCACTTATGATGTGCACGACGTCGATGGTAACGGTATGTTCCTTCAGTTGAGGGGCGGCCCATCATTGTATGTCTTGAACAAGCATAAGATGCAGTTCAGTGACATGCCTGTACAGGGTAACGCGACGGCATTGTTCAATGCAGCAGGCCTTGACTTTGGTGGAAATATAGTGACTGACGGCAACTATGCAAATCTGCACTTGGTCGTCTCAAACTATAACTTCAACGACTTGGTCGACTACATCAGTAGGGGAAACCAGCTGAATGTCGAGAGCTTGATAGATTCAAAGCTCAAAGAGAGATACAAGGGAGCTCTTCTTGATGCTTTCCTGGTCTCAGGCGAAGGGCCAAGCTTCAGGTTCCTTGTAGACGGTGGACTCAGGGTCGCTGAAGGAAAGGAAGGAGCTTTTGATGTTAGCGCTGGCGTCGGTTACCAGACAAGCGCGGGCTTCCTTGGATTGCTGTATGATGGTGAGATAAGAAAGCACAGCCAGGAACAAAAAGGCCAGCTGATAATACCGGTAGGCAATGGATTCCATATTTCAGGCGGTGTTTCTTACGAAGATCGCAGTGAGCTAACCAACGGTAGGGATGTGAGAGCGATGCTCGAGCTCATCTACAAGAAGTAATCTTTTCAATTTTTGATTTTATAATCATGATATCACGGGGTTTAAAGAACATGGGCAAAAACAAAATGAACTCAATTTTTGTGTTGGCAGTGCTCTTAGCAGCACTCTTTGCAGTCAATGCTTACGCGTTGCCTGACAATCCGCCGACATGTAGTTTATCTTCCAACGTGCAGAGCACTGAAAGTGCTGCTGTTTTGACGACAGTATCTGTGGATACGTTGTCTAATCCAGGCGTCGTCTCTATAAAGCTGTTCGAGGACAATCAGCAGATAGAGGATAAGAACTGCGGCGCGACCACGACTTGTGTCTCTACTAAGACTGTAGTGCACACTGGCGGAGGCGCAAGGAGCTATCATGCTGTCTGCCGAGATAAGGCAGGTCAGGAGACACGCTCCAACACAGTTTCAGTAACTTTTGCCGGACTGAACAGAGCCCCTATTATAACAAGCGCAAGCCCAGCGAACCCAGTTGCGATAAATGAAGACCAGACAGTCAATTTCCAGATCGCTGCCCAGGATCCGGACGGAGACGCTCTGACCTATGAATGGAAAGTTGATGGAAGCTCAGTCTCTTCAGGCTCCACATCGTTTGATTTCCAGAGAGATGTCAGTGGAACTAGCCAGACTTTCACCGTGACAGTATATGTCAAGGATGGAAAAGGCGGAGTCGCTGTCCAGGCTTGGCAGGTAGTCGTTACAGACCTTGTTCCTGTTGTCAGCATGACTAGCGATACTGGATTGACCGAGTGCGATGATTTCACATTCAATATAGTTGTAGATTCTTACGATGCATATCAGTACAGCATAGATTTCGGTGACGGCAGCGCCCAGGTCACTGGAATAGAAGCAGTATTGACCCACCAGTTCCCTGAGCAGGGTGCATACACTGTTACGATAGCAGTTGCAGATTCTGATGGTGACACTGCATCACAGACAATATTTGTTGATGTTACAGATGTCTCTCCTACAGTCGATGCAGGTGCAGATGTAACAATAACTGAAGGCACGCTTGCCGCTTTTGACGCGACAGCATCCATGCCTTGCGAGCTTGATTCGATAACCACGATAGATTGGGACTTCGGAGACGGCAGCACAGAGTCAGGAAACATAGACACTACACACAATTATACAGCTGACGGCACATACACCGCTACATTGACTGTCTGCGATGATGACGGAAGCTGCACATCAGACACACTGATTGTAACCGTCGAGGACACCGAGCCTACAGCAGGCTTCACATTCTCGCCAGCGACCCCTACAGAAGGGGATACAGTGAGTTTCACAGACACTTCATCTTCTTATGACCCTATCACAGGATATGCATGGGATTTTGATGGAGATGGTCTTGTCGATGATAACACACAGAACCCTACATGGGCATACGGCCTTGAGGGAACATATGATGCTTGCGTAACAGTTTCGTCTGCGGATGGAGACTCTGATGATTTCTGCCAGGAGATAACTGTCAGCAACAATCCTCCGACAAATTCGCTTGAGCTTAATGCGACAAGCGGAGTTGAACCGCTCGATGTATACGCTAACTGCACAGGGCTTGGAGGCAATGCTCCTCTGTCTGCTTCGATAGACTTCGGAGACGGAAACATTGTTTCAGGATTTGAGTCAGCACACCAGTTTGTACAGAACGGCACATATGCTGTCATCTGCACAGTCACTGATGTTGATGGGGATGCAGTTAACAGCACAGTATCTGTCACAGTATCAGACAGTATTCCTGTTGTTGACTTCTACTGGTCGCCTCTTGCGCCTGTTACAAGCAACCCTGTTGCGTTCTACTCTAATATAACATCCTACGAGACATACACTGTCGAATGGGAGTTCGGAGACGGAACTACAGACACTCTTGAAGATACGACACACACTTACACGCTCGGTGGAGACTATGTCATTACACTGATAGTCACTGATTCTGATGGGTCAGAGGTTTCAGTTACTAAGATAGTCCACATAAGCGCTTTCCCGCCAACAATCGATATGTCAGTCACTCCTGCAACAGGCATAGAGCCTCTGGTTGTTAACGTGAACTGCTCAGCGACAGGGATATTCACTCCCTTCACATATGATATCGATTTCGGCGACGGTACTGCGCATGGCACGACAGAGTCTGCTTTGCATGCTTATATGCAGAACGGAACTTACAACGTGACCTGCAATGTCACCAACACCAACAGGGACTCTGCACAGGAGTCTATGATTGTTGTCGTTGACGATTCTGTACCGATAGTGAGCTTCAACTACACGCCAATAGCGCCAATCGAGAAAGTCGACGTCAACTTCGATGCGACAATCGATTCGCATGATATACCTGCAACAGTAGAGTGGGATTTCGGCGATGGTGATACAGCATTGAATGTTGAGGATCCTATCCACATGTATGATAATGATGGAACATACACTGTGATATTGACAGTGACAGACGCTGATGGCTCAGTCACAGTGGTTTCACAGGATATTGTTGTAGCAATGAACGCCCCTAACGCTACATTGCTTTCGAATGTCACATCAGGCCTCGAGCCTTTGAGCGTGAACTTCGGATGCTCTGTTGTCGGTGGAGACTTGCCATATGCATTCAGCATTGACTTGGGTGACGGAACTGTTGTGACTACGCCGACAGTCAGTCACACATACAACCAGTCTGGATTGTATTCTGTAACATGCACAGTCACTGATATTGACGGTGACTTGAGCACAAGCACAGTCGCGATAGATGTGCAGGACAGCGTGCCTACAGTATCTTTCGTGTTCGCTCCTGCGAGCCCGACAGAAGGAGACACTGTGACTTTCACGAGCACAGTATCTGCTTATGATGTTCCAGTTACATATAACTGGGATTTCGGTGACGGCACAAGCTCAACAGACGGCAATGATACGCACACATATGCTATAGAAGGTGACTACAACGTCACTCTGACTGTAACTGATTCGGACGGCTCTTCAGCAGTCGCTTGGAGTGTTGTCAGCGTTTCAAACAACGCGCCGGTGCTTAATCTGATAGCAAGTCCTATGTCAGGTCTTGAAGGACTCAATGTCTCATTCAACTGCACAACTGCAGGAGGCAATGCTCCTCTGAATTTCCTGATGGATTTCGGTGACGGAACTTCAGGCAGTTCAAGCGTATCGGATCACATCTATACTTTGCCTGGAAATTATGTCGCTACATGCACAGTCACAGACACTGATGGCGATGTCGATTCAGACTTCGTGATAATAAGCGTGAACAACAACGCGCCTCTGGCTGTCTTGACAGCCTCTCCGACCTCTGGTCTGGAAGGTGATACAGTCGACTTTGATTGCGCGATAGGTGGCGGAAACGCACCTTTCACTACAGTCATCGAATTCGGCGATGGTACATCTATTGCCGCGACAAACGGCTCTCACCAGTACTTGCTTGAGGGAATATTCAACTCAACATGCACAGTCACTGATGCAGACGGCGATGTATCTGTCGATAGCGAGTTGATAACAATAGCGAACAACGCGCCTGTTGTCAATCTTGTAACTAATGTGACAAGCGGTGTCGAGCAGCTTGACGTCTTATTCAACTGCACAGTTGGAGCTGGCAATTTGCCTTTCAACTACCTGATTGATTTCGGGGACGGCACAACTTCAGCAAGCGCTACTGCTTCGCATAGTTACGCATCAAACAGGACAATAGATGCTTCATGCACAGTAACAGATGTTGACGGAGATGTCAATTCTGACTTGCAGACGATAACTGTGTTTGACACAGAGCCTGTCGCGAATTTCAGCTTCACACCAGCGAGCCCGCTCGAAGGAAATATGGTTCAGTTCCAGGACCTTTCGACCGCTTATGATGGTGTTGTCGGCTGGGCTTGGGACTTTGGCGATGGAAACACATCAACACTGCAGAACCCAACGCACACATATCCTGCTTCAGGCAGCTACATAGTTGTCATGACAGTCACGGATGGCGACGGTTCACAGACATCGAAGGTCTTGTCAGTCAGCGTAGGCAATAATGTGCCTGTTGTTGACGTGATAGTGACTCCTATAGCAGGAGTTGCTCCTTTGACAGTCGCAGTGGATTGCGCAGTGACATCAGGCGGAAACGCACCATTCACATACAGCGTGCTGTATGGTGACGGACAGTCAAGCACAAGCGCAAGCTCAGTGCACACGTTCACTACGAATGGGGTCTACCCTGTTGTATGCGAAGTGACTGATGTTGATGCGGATGTCGGAACTGATGTCCAGACAGTGAACGTCACTCTTGGAGCTCCTATAATATCAGGAGTTACAGCAGTCGGCGCAACAAACGTGTCTGCGAACATAACATGGACGACTGACCAGCTCACAGATTCTCTTGTTGAGTATGGCACAACTGTCGCGATGGGTTCAACAGCAGGAAATGCTGCGCTTGTCACAAGCCACAATATGCTGCTTTCAGGTCTTTTGCCTAGCACAACGTATTATTACAATGTGACTTCATGCAATACCCTGTTTGTCTGCTCAGAATCAGGACCTTTCAATTTCACCACGACATCAAGTGTCGACCTGACCGCTCCAGCGCCAGTCACTGGCCTCGGAGAGACAGGAGTCGGTGTTGATTGGCTTGCCTGGTCTTGGACAAATCCAGCCGATGCAGATTTCAGCCATGTCGAACTTTGGGTCAATGGTTCATTCCTGGCAAACACGTCAGCTTTGACTTACAATGTGACAGGACTTGTTCCTAACACGACTTATCAGATTGAGGTAATAACTGTGGACACAAGTAACAACAGGAATGCTCCTGGTGTTACTGACATAGCGACAACTGCTGTTGGCGCAGACGTCACAGCTCCTGCCGCAGTCACTGGTTTGAACGAATCTGGTGTAGGTGCTGACTGGCTTGCCTGGTCTTGGACAAACCCTGCAGACATCGATTTCAATCATGTCGAGCTTTGGCTAAACGGGTCATTCCTAGCTAACACTTCAGCCTCTTCATATAATGTCACCGGCCTTTCACCGGCTGTGGCTTATCAGATTGAGGTTATAACAGTCGACAATGTCGGAAACAGGAATGCTCCTGGCGTTACTGACACCGCAACAACAGTCGTATCTGACCTGTTGCCTACAGTTACTGCTTCAGCTAGCCCGACAAGCGGTAACCTGCCTTTGATTGTCCAGTTCAACGCGACAGTCGCGAGCGGCAATGCTCCGTTCACATTCGCGTGGGACTTTGAGAGTGATGGAACTGTCGATTCGACAGCTCAGAACCCGTTGTTCATCTACAATCTTGCAGGCGGCTACACAGCGACAGTCACAGTGACTGATGCTGATGGTGATGTCGATACAGACACAGAAGCTATTGTTGTGAGCTCTGCTTCGCATGATGTCGCGGTGACATCTATAACAGACTCAAAGGTGGGCTCTACAGCATATCTCTGGGATGTGATAGCAGTGACATCGAACATACAGAACCAGGGCGCTTTGGCAGAGACCGTCACGGTCCAGCTGGAAGTCGATGGTGTTGTAGTCGATACAGATGTCATCTCGGTAGCTTCAGGCGCGACAGTGCCTGTCGTCTTGTCATACAATGCGACGACTACAGGATACAACAATGTTGTAGTCCGTGCAGTGCCGGTAGCAGGCGAGACTGATCTCGCTGACCAGTCACAGCAGACAAGCATAAGAGTCTGGTCTGTTGCGGATGCGATCAGCACAAGCACAAGGGAAGTCTTCCTCACAACTACAGTCATAATCGCTGGCGGCTCTTTTACTGAGTACCTGCCTTTGCAGAATGACTATGGCGTGCAGGCATTTGATGACTTGCGTGCAGAGATTTGGTCAAGCAACATAGGCGCTTTCAGTGTTGCGTCCCCAGTCCAGCTTATTGATCTTGCTGGCGGTGAGATGGAGCTTGTCCAGTGGAGCATAACAGCGAACACTCCAGGCACGTATTTCATGGGAGCGTCACTCGGTAACAACGAGATAGACAACACCATGATAGTGTCGAAGATGATAACTGTAGTGTAAATATTTTTTTTTCAATATTTTTTTATAATCATGAAGGCTTACGCCTGATTCATAATAAAACAATAAAAAACAAAAGGTTTGCCAAAAATGAAATCGAAAATAATTGAACTCGGAATTTTTGCACTCCTCTTGGTAGCGTTGAGCGCTTTTGCTTCAGCTCAGGTCTGCCAGGGTACGCTGAGTGCACCGAACGAGCAAGTATACGTGAACACGGATTTCACTGTCTCGTTCTTCAACGCAGAGTCAAACTCAACAGGAGACACTCTGACATTGAACCTGCCAGCAGGCCTATCGCTTGTCAGCGGAACAAATCCTGTTTCGCCTGCAGCGCCATGGAACGTCTACAGGTGGACTGTCAGGGGAACTGTGCCTGGTCCTTACACGTTCAACGTGACACTGGCCGGAGCCACAAACTGCGCAAAGTCATTCAACACGAACATAATAAACAATGTTCCAGCGCCAGTCATATCTCCGACGATAACCAATCTTGGCATATTGACAATAAACCAGCCGGCAAGCCTTACTGTCACTTTGTCAAACACTGGCGGAACAGCGAACAGCGTAAGCGGATATGTCAGCGCGAACAGCGGAGGAGCAGTATCTCCTGCTTCATTCTCGCATGCTTCGATAGCTAACTCGAGCTCTGCATCTTCTACGCACAGCTTCACGCCCGCATACTGCGGCGCTGATGTCATAACTGCGTATGTGCAGAATATCCATGATGCGAACGGATACGATGTAGCTCCTGTAAGCGTTAATGACGCTTTCACAGTCACAGGAAGTGATGTGGCTTTTACGACAATCGGGGCCACAAGCCCTGTAGCAATGGGGGATTCGGCCACATTCAACTTCACTGTGAAGAATATAGGAAGCATGGACACTAATACTGTCCAGGTGCAGATACTTGTCGATGGCAGTGCTGTCGGTACAGTGTCTGTCGGCGCATTGAATATCAATGCTTCGTCTTCCCAGTCTTATGCATACGGCACAGGAAGCCTCACAGCAGGAACGCATACAGTGACTTTCAGGGTCACATCTGCTTATGAGTGCTCATCTGTCAACAATGAGGTTAGCACAACTTTTACTGTTACAGGCACGTCCCCAGGACCGTTCTGCGGCGATGGCACTTGCAATGGAGCAGAGAGTTGCTCTTCATGCTCTGCTGACTGCGGTTCATGCAGTTCTGGCGGCGGCAGCGGTGGCGGTGGCGGAGGAGGCGGTGGTGGAGTCGGAAAGACTTACATCCTCATATTGACTCCTGATGCACCCGCAGTGACTATGCACCTCAGAGGAGGAGACACTGTCAGGTACACTTATGAAGGCAAGGACTATTCATTCATCTTCAGGTATGTCTATTCTGACAAGGCCAAGATGGGTGTCTCGCAGTCCACAAGCTATAAGGAGTACACGCTTGATGAAGGCAAGAAATACAAGCTGAATCTCAATAATGAGACAGAGGCAGATATAGCAATAACGCCTAACGACCTTAATCTGGGTTCAGGTGATTTCAGGTTCGAATTGACTAAGCTTCCGACAAAGCAGAAGATAGACCTTCTGCCTATCGCTAAGAAGAAGCCGATAGTCACGCCTCAGGACGTGAGCGCAGAACTTGAGTCTGAGCCTCAGGAAGTCGAACCTGAAGAGGAACTTTTCTCTGAAGGCAGGCTTGATGTAATAGAATCTACTAATGTCAGGAGTTCAGTTCCGATCTGGGCAGGAGCAGGGGTTTCATTGTTTGTTATATTGGTCGGACTTGGGCTTTTCCATCTTATGACAAGGAAGAGATTCTAATCATTTCAAATCTTTTTATTTTGCCCTTTTTATAGGGCTTAAAAACTTTTTTTATCTGCTGTTTTCTTTGTTCTAAACTACCGTAACATTTATAAACAATTATTCTCTCTTTTGGCACTATTATGCCTAAAATGGCTTGGGCTCGTAGTTTAGCGGCTATAACGTCCCGTTGACGTCGGGAAGGCCCTCGGTTCGAATGCTTGGAGACGGAGTCTACGGTTGCTTTCGTCTTAAGACGAATTTCCGAGCGGGCCCATTTAATCTTTTTATCAGTCTTAAAAAGAGGTAATCATGGAAATTCCACAGTATACTTTAAGGCCTAATACGAACAGGATGGTTGCTCCGTGGATTCTTAAGCTTCTTGGGCTTTCTGTGCTTTTTTATGGAGGTATTTACTTGAACGTCAAGTTCGCCATGAACAGCAGCATACCTCCGATAATCAACATGTTCATCTTCGCATTCCTTGTTGTTCTTATCATAACCCAGGTGATAATCTATAACATAAAGTTCGGTAAGTACACTTACCAGTTCTTCACGAACAGGATAGAATACAACGGGAAGAAGCCCGCGACTTTCTTATTCACAAGTTTCCAGACTGCGGAGCTTAAGCAGAACCTGTTCGACAAGATGTTCGATACTGGTTGGATAAGGCTGGACAAGGAGTTCTCTATAGGTCCTATCTCTAATGTGACGCAGATGAAGGGTTATCTTGAGCAGCTTGTCAAGTATTATGTCTACATGCAGCAGCAATACAGGTCGCAACAACAGCAGGCGCCTGTTCAACGTCAGGTACAGCAGCCGATGCAGCAGCCTCAGCAGGCGATAAGATAGAGAGGTGTTTTGTGAAATCAAAGAAGCAGGAAAAAGGGGAGAAGAATCACAAGCTTTTTTTCATATTGTTCTTTTTGTGCACATTGGCGATAGCGGTGCTTATTGTGAGGCCGTTCATAGCGACTCTGCTGCTAAGTGCTATGCTTGCATACATACTTCATCCTCTTCATAAGCGGCTTTCATCACGGATATCTTTTCCTAAGGTTTCAGCGTTTATCATGATATTATTGCTTCTCATATTATTCCTTGTTCCTGTAGTTATCATAGGAGGAGTCCTAACAAAAGAGTCTGTCGACAGCTATGGCAAGGTCAAGCAGGTCTTCATAGACAAGGAATCTGTTGATAGTTTCTGCGCAGAGGGCGAAGGAGTGGTATGCAGCGCTCATAGTCTATGGAGCACTTTGATTTCTGAGTTCCCGTTCCTCATGAATCTTGATTTTGTGAAGATATTCACGTTCATATCCGCGGCAGTGTTCACGAAGCTGTCAGATTTCATACTTAACATACCTGGTTTAGTGCTTCACATTTTCATAACCATGTTTGCGCTTTACTATATGCTTGTCGAGGGGGCAGGCATGGTCGATTATGTCAAGAGGATGCTTCCCATGAAGCAATCTCACAGTGACAGGGTATTCCAGCATTTCAATGATATAATATATGCGACAATATATGGTGCGATAGTCCTTGCGATTGTCCAGGGCATTGTCGCGGGAATAGGCTTTTATTTTTTCAAAGTCTCTTCTCCTATACTTTTTGGGTTGCTCACTGTCCTCGCAGCGTTCATACCATTCATAGGTGCTTCTCTCGTGTGGCTCTTTGTTGCGGGTTCCATGCTTTTTAACGGCATGATCATAGCTGATTCATCGTTGATGTGGCGGGCTTTAGGTCTTGCGGCATACGGAGCTCTCTTGATATCGACCATAGATAATATTCTCAAGCCGAAGATAATAGCATCGCATGCTAAGGTTCATCCTTTGCTCATACTGCTGGGTGTTTTCGGGGGAATAGCTTTGTTCGGTGTTGTGGGAGTGATTGTAGGGCCGATTCTGCTGACTCTTTTCGTCGCTGTTATAAAGATATACGAGACTGAGAAGGATAATCTCGCTCTCTAGGTGCTCAAAAATGAAGTTCAAGGTCAAGGACGTCGATATAATGACTGGCGGAACGCTGGTCGGCATATTGAACAAGAAGGATGCTCTGATGCTTGACCTGCACACAGGTGACAGGCTTAGGGTCAGCAGGGGCAACCAGTCGACAGTCGTGGTTCTTGATATAGCCATGTCTGAAAAGCTTGTAAAGCAGGGGCATATAGGGCTCATGGAAGAGGTTCTTGTCAAGATTGGTGTGAAGCAGGGTTCTGTTGTGAGTATATCTCTTGAGGAGAAGCCCAAGTCAATCACATACATAAAGAAGAAGCTTGATGGTCATAAGCTTTCGTCAGAGGAAATCAACGCTATAATACAGGACATTGTACATAACAAGCTCACAAGTGTTGAGATAACTTACTTTGTTGCAGGTGGCTACACTAAGGGCATAGACCTGGACGAGACTGTTGCGCTGACTAAGGCGATGATAAATACAGGAAAGATACTGAAGGTTGACCGTTTTCCTGTTGTGGACAAGCACTGCATAGGAGGTGTTGCGGGTAACAGGACGACCATGCTTGTTGTTCCGATACTTGTGGCAGCAGGATACTGTATGCCTAAGACATCTTCACGTTCAATAACATCTCCTGCAGGGACTGCAGACACTATGGAAGTGCTCTGCAATGTGAACCTGAGCATGGAGCAGATAAAGCAGGTGGTCGATCGTGTCGGCGGCTGCATAACATGGGGAGGCGCAGTGAACCTGGCGCCTGCTGATGATAAGATAATAACTGTCGAGCATCCGTTGAGCGTCGATGCTGAAGGTCAGCTTCTTGCGTCCATCCTTGCTAAGAAAGGAAGCGTATCAGCGACGCATATACTGATAGACATACCTGTCGGCAGAGGTGCGAAGGTCGAGCGTATCGACAAGGCGAAGCGCCTGAAGGAGCTTTTCATGAAAGTGGGAAGGAAGCTGAATATGGAGATTAAGGTCATAATTACAGACGGTTCACAGCCCATCGGCAATGGTATAGGTCCTGCGCTTGAGGCGCGTGATGTCCTGTGGGTCCTTGGGAATCATCCGAATGCTCCAAGAGACCTCAAGCAGAAAGGTCTTCTTATGGCTGCTGAGATAATGGAAGCATATCCTCTTCCAGGATGGAAATCACGTCACGGTTACAATCATGCCAAGCAGATTCTCGAGTCAGGGAAGGCATGGCAGGCGATGATGAATATAATCCAGGCGCAGGGTGCCAGGATAACTGATTACAGGAAGATAAGTTTCGGCAAGTACACTTTTGATTTCAAGGCATGCCGTGACGGTAAGATATCTCACATAGATAACATAAGCATATCTAGGATTGCGAGGGTTGCGGGCGCACCTTTTGACAAGGGAGCAGGCATCTTCCTTTATTATCATGTGGGCGACAAGGTCAAGAAAGGGGATAAGCTGTTCACGATATACGCTGAGAATAAGCAGAAGCTTGCATACGCGAAGGATTATCTTGAGCAGTATGATGGCTGGATTATAGAATAAGTTTTTGTATTGTTGCTATTGTCAGTATTATGTTCTGTTTTTATCTTTTTGTTCTGTCAAGCGTATTGATTGAGGTTTTCGTTTGAGACTGAACTGATTTTTAATTTGTATTCTTCTATTTCTTCTAGAAATTGTGTAATCAGTTGCATTGCCTCTTTCTCGCTGAAGCCTAGGAACTTGAGTATGTCTGGTATGGATTTTCCTGCAGTCGCAGGGCAATGCTCATCCTCTTCTTCTATCAAGAGTTTCACTCCTTCTTTTGTCTTCCTGAATCCTATGGGGAATATTTTGCATATCAGCGGACGTGAGTTGTAGATTGAGCATTTCAGGTCTTTTAGGAATATGCATTCGCCGTTGGGTTTGCTTTTTAGCTGAAGTATCTTTCCATCTTTAGAGTATTCGAAATAGCTGTGCGTCCTCTCTTTTATCACTTCTTCCTGTTCTTCAGGGTCGGATGAGATGTCTGCATATGTGGCGAATTCCTGGGGCTTCTTTCCTGTAGCTTTTGCTATCCTCTTGAGGTCGCCAAGGGTTATGAATGTTCCGTAGCAGCCTATGCAGCAGTGTTCTTTGCATCTGACGCAAGGATGTATGTTCAGTTCGTGAATATGTACAGAATTGTCTGGTCCAGGTTCCATAGTTTCTTCCATCCGCTCTCGCACGTCATGAAATCTATCATCGGGACTTTAAGTCTTGCGGCGTTCTTGATGTGCTCTACATTGAGCAGCTTTCCGAGATTGTTTATTTCAGGGTCTGAGCCGCCGATAAGTACAGTATATATTCCGTTATGGTTGAATGCTATCTCTGATGCGACAGTCTTGCCGTCAAGTTTTATACTTAGCAGCTGCAGCAGTTTGAGTTTTGCGGCATTCTCGACAAGTATCTGTATGCTTTTATTGAATTGTGGCGAGTTGAAGTCTGATTCCGCACCGAAACGTTTGATGCTGAGCTTCGCGAGTCTTGGAAGGTCATCGATGTTGTTGATCTCTGTCCTGAAATCCATCTGTTCCAGCTGTTTAAGGTCATGTTTCATGTTCTTCTTATGCTTTCCGCTGAATGTTTGGAAATATTTCTCTATGTCATAACTGTGTTTTGCCAGGTTAAGAGAATATGATTCTGAGTCAGGCTCGATATCCGCGAATTCTTTCTCAGAAGGAGCTATGTTCATGAGTGTCGTGTTTGGAGGTGCTTGTTTTAGAAAATCATTTACGAGACTCTTGTCGTTTATGTAGAATGTCCTTCTCTCAGGGTAGTCTGAGCCGAAGAAATCAGCAGCGTCTTTGCCGTCTTCATCGACGTATTTTTCAAGAGGAAGTATCCCTATGTCTTTTCCGCCTTTGTTTCCGACGATGAAATATGGCTTATGACTATATCCTAGGTTGAATGATTTCGCTATGTCCCAGAAGTCCCAGACAGTCTTTTTCGGGCTGAATCTTTCCCAAAGCTCGTGGCATTGTTCGAGGTCGTCTACTGCCTTGAACACAAGAGAAGTCATTATAACTGTTTCCCCTTTCTAGTGCATGTATCCCCAGGTCAGAAGCTTATCAGAATCAGAAGGCCATTTCTCGCCTATGTCTGTGCGGTAGTACATGTTCTGCAGTATTATGCTCTTTATTCTTGAGTATGCCTGCTTTCTCGCTTCACCGACAGTCATCCCTGAACCTGTGACGATGAGCGCGTATCCTGTCTCTCCTGCAAGGACCCACACATCATTTATTATCTTCACGTCACCTATGTGCATCCCTTCAAGGCTTGGTTTCTTGAAGATTATGGACAGGTCCTTGTATATGAAGAACTCTTTCTTGTCATCGAATGGGAATGGAGGGACTGCAATGACGACTCCCACCTGGAATCCTTTCTTTGTCTTGAGTTCAAACTTATCTCCTTTCGCTATTCCGTAGAGGAAATCTGACCACGGGCTTGTGACTCCTTCCATCTGTATGCTTATTGTCGGATAGCCGAATCTTGAAGTGAATTCAAGAGGGTATATTCCCTTTGCATTGACTATGCAGTTTATGTCTATGTATCCAACATAGCCGGATTTCGCGAGGTCTTCTTTTATCTTCGCTAGCGTGCTATCAAATATTGCATTGGTGTTTGACCAGAACATGAGTGTTCCCATCTCTCCTGTGTATGGGCCTATGTCTCCCGGGAATAATTTCTTGTGTTCGAAATTGACATTTATCGGCGTTATGAACTCTTTTCCGTTGAAGAACGCCCCGACCGCTATCTCGACACCTACTGCCATTTTCTGCAGCTGGAATTTCTTTATCTTCTTGGCCCAGGATTTCTTGTTCTGTTCAAGTATCTCTATTATGTCCCTACCGTCTTCTTCTTGTCCTAGGAATAGTATCCCTTTCTGTTCTGAGGAGGTATTGCCTGATGGCTTGAACACGTACCTGCCAGGGTTCTGTTTTATGAAGTCTATACCTGCATTGAATTCTGAGAAATCCCAGTGCGGCAAGACAAGCATACCTACTCTTTTCATCTCGTTCTGTCCGAACTCGCGGTCTTCCTCGAGCTGGTCTGTGTATTTGCTGCCTCCGACTACAAGTTTTCCTGCTGCCCTGAGTTTATCTGCTGCTTCACCAAAACCTATATCGTCAAAGACAATGACATCTGCCCAGTCGGTGTGTTTTGTCCAGTCATCTACTTTTTCGAGTATTCCATCATAGACATCCTTGTCATCCTCTGATTTTATGTATACCTTGACCTCGTGGCCTTCTTTCTTTATCTGCCATGCGAGGTCTCCGCTGAGGCTTTCCCATGATACGAAAAGGAACTTTTTAGGTGGGGCAGTCACAGTATTTCCGTTGCCATTCCCATTCTTATCTGCAGCTTTTTCTTTGTGCTGCGTATCATTTTTTGCATCATTATTGGTTTCTGTTTCCATATATTTTTTGTAGCATAGGTGATATAAAAAGCTTTGCGCATTTTCTGCTGATTTATTTTTTATTTTTGCGATGATTTGATTGTTGTTATGTGATTTTTTCTGATTTTCTGATTTTCGTCGCTAACATTTTTAAACAGGCTATCGCTGTTGATGTTCAAAAACGGGGTAGTTAAGTTTGCTTGGAAATATAACTCTGGCCTCTCCACTTGAGAGGCTGTACGGCTCGACTTTCCAAAGAGGTTGGGACAGGACGATTCAGCGGATAATGCGGATATCGCCTGGCGATCTTGAGGAGATGGATTGCGAGATAAGGAAGCTTGAGCGCTATTATGAACTTTCAGGGTTTAAAAAAATTAATGCTTCTCTCGGGTTTAATCCTGACATTTATTCACAGAAGCTGAATGTGTTCAAGTCAAACCTTTCTGACGGCATAGTATCAAGATTCAGGTCCATGTCTCAGAAGATAATGCGTCTTGTAGGCGACCCCGAATCAATATCTGATTTTGAGCGTGACAGGAAGAAACTTGATGAGGCATTGTCTGTGTTCAGGATGCTGCGTGCTTTCTACAGAAGATGGAAGATAGACCGCGGTGACTATCTTCCGCCAGGTATGAGGGATGGTCTTGTCAAGAGCATGCGCAATCTTGCTTTCACGATAGCTAAGAAGCATTCCTTGCTGATGAAGGAGCACAAGTCTATCGCTGATGATGTTGAGTTGGCAAAGAAGTCGCGTGCATTGGAGCAGGTTGAGTCAGAAGTCATGCCGATATTGGATTGGTATTCTTCATCGTATCTTAACATCGACTCGAAGAATAGGTGCTGGTCAGGGGATTGTTCAGGAGCAGGGCTTCCTGTGCTGTTCTTTGATGAGGATCATTTTATCGCTCCTCTTGAAAGGCTGAAGAACGTGCCTTCTTCTGTTGAGATGATTGAGATACAGGAGGCGCTTGGGCGTTTCACTGGGTTCTATACAGAGCATGGTCTTGTGGGGCGGGACGCTTTGGATGTGATAGGGGATTATTTTGCTCTAAAAGAGCAGCTCGCTTCTGTAAATTCAGATAAGTGTGTCGAATCTGCGTTATTTGAGAAGATACTTTCACTCCACAGGGTGAATCATGATGCTAAATCAAGGATAGAATCAAAAGATCGCTTTGAGGATTTTCTGAGCAATGGTTTTGTGAGTTATTTTGCGCCAGTTGATGAGGTGTATAGGATAATTGAGAGAGGTTTCATCTCTTCAGAGGATTCTGTGTTCCATAAGTTCTCAGGAAAGAACTACAACAATCTGGTGTTTAGCATGGGTGCAGAGATAAAAGATGGCGATGTGGGTTTCATATTTCCTGCGTCTAAAGTGTTGGAAGGAAGCAGGTTTTTTATCAGTTCTGATGGTAGCGACAAGCTTCATGTTTTCAGTGGCTCGCAAGGGTTGCCTCTTAAGATAGAGATATCGAAAGGTATTTTTGTCGCTCCAAAGGATAGGATTGTCAGGTATCGTTCAGGAAATGATGTTGTGAGAGAGACATCCGAATCATATTTCAGGAAGTTCTTTTCTGCATTGCCTGCAAAAGGGAGCTGGCTTGGCTATGACTCTCTTCAGGATTGGCTTTCATTGAATTGCGCATTCTATGATTACCAGACGATGAGACATCTTAATGGACTGTTAGGCGATGTTTCTGCACAAAAACAAACGAGTCTTAATGTTGAACACGTGCCTGGCTCAATAAAGCCGACCAATTATTATGTTGAGCACACTTTCGAGTCTATTTCTGATGAGCAGAAGTCAAAGCTAGATTCAGATACTTTCAATCTTACTCTGTTCGAGTGGATTCCTAAACAATAAATCGCCAGTTACGCCACCTAGCGAGCAGCAGACAAATTTTCTAGAACCATTGCAGTTCGGCAAACAACAACACAAAAGACATTCGGTGCGAGCGTGGCGTAACTGAATAATATCATAAGTTCGTGTTTTATTCATTGTTTAATGATTTTCTCTCAAAACTTCCTGTCATTCACTGGACAGTTCAATTTATACGTTATGGCTTCTATGCGACCATTTTTCACAGGTTTAGGCTACTCACTGGACACTGGACTTGACGTGATGAGCTATTTAAACGATGCAGGACATAGTATATGTTATGTTGTGGCTGATGAAGCCAAATATTGGGTGACAAAATGAATCTATTGAAGATAAGTAGAGATACTCCCATATCGGAGATTACGCTTAGGCGTTATGAGAAGCCTTACGAACTTGAGAGGCGTGAGCTAGTCCGCAAATTATGCCTTTCTTCAGGACTTCTCCAGCCTGGTGATTCAAGGGACATAATAGTTGACATACTGTTTGTGCTGTTGAGTGCTAAGAAGGAAAACGTTTTTCTTAGCTCTGACAAGATACGTGATGCAGTCATAGCTTCAAGGAAGCAGCACAATCTTTCTCTTGTAGGTGTCGCGTCATCTAATGTGCGCAGGCAGATAAAGAGACTTAGGGATATTTTCCTTGTAGAAAAAGTCAGAAACAGCTACAGGATAACTGAGTTCGACAACCTGTCAGTCATATTCAACGAGAAGATAGAGCAGTACTTGCTTGCGTCAGTAATAGATAGGATAAGGGATTATTGCAGGAAGGTCGATGAGGAATTCTCTTGATTACTTCCAAGCATTAGGTAATTTTCCAGCGTCACTAAGCGCCTTGTTGATGTCTTTTATCATCGCTACTGTTGCGTCTCTTGCAGCGTCTGCAAACTTCTCAGGCTTTCCGATCTTTTCGTATGCGAAGATGATTCCTCTTGATGAATTGACAACTGCTCCGTATCCGTCATTGTTGAAGCAGTTTGTTATGTCTTTTGCTGTCGCTCCCTGCGCTCCGTAGCCTGGGACTAAGAATATTGAGTTAGGCATTATCTTTCTTAGTGTCTCTGCCTGTGAGGGATAAGTTGCTCCGACTACTGCTCCGATTGGTGAGTATCCTCTGTTTCCTCTGAGTCCTTGTGCTTGTTTGTTGACTTGAAGAGCGACAAGGTTGTACAATTCTGTCTTGTTGGAATCAAGCATCACGCCAAGATTCTCAAGTGTCTTTCTTTCATCATCATTTATCTCGACCAGCCTGTCCTGCAGCTCTCCTGAGCTTGGGTTGCTTGTCTTTACAAGTATGAATATCCCTTTGTCATATTCTTTGCACACATCTATGAATGGCTTCAGGCCATCGCTTCCGAGATAAGGGTTGACTGTCAGATATGATGCATTGATTGAATACATATCTGTCCTTTTGGTCCTG
Organism: uncultured Methanosarcinales archaeon; assembly: GCA_964563755.1. Taxonomy (GTDB): domain Archaea; phylum Nanobdellota; class Nanobdellia; order Woesearchaeales; family UBA11576; genus JABMQF01. The sequence goes on along the minus strand of CAZLYC010000007.1, from coordinate 52,887 downwards.
ACCTTTCCAAGCTGTCCTCTTGCATACGCTTCTGATGTGCTGCCTATATCTCCTCGTTTGCTGTCAGATATCACTATGAGGCCTTTCGACCTTGCGAATCGCACAGTGTCTTCGAATGCCCTGAATCCTTCGCTTCCGTATTGTTCGTAGAATGCTATCTGCGGCTTGACTGCAGGCACAAGGTCAGCTATAGCATCTATCAGTCTTAGGTTGAACTCTTTTATAGCATTCGCCGCTCCTGAAATTGTATCTGTCCTCACTAGGTCTGCAGGTATCTTGTCTATAGTTGGGTCAAGGCCTACGACGCAAGGGTTCTTCTTGCGGTCTATCGCTTCTAGAAGTTTGTCGGACATCATTTTATAGAGGTTTTATCATGCTTATTTAATACCTTTTTGTAGTCTCATGACGGTTGCATACACCGGTTTCTTTCGTTTTATCTTTATGGTAGTGACAGCACAAACTTTAAATAGCTCCTTTCGTTTTTTGTAGCACATGGGAGGGGCAAAATACAACATTCTTGTCAAGTTCACGCAGCAGCAGCGCATGAACGATCATTTCTATGGCAAGACTATGCTCGACGCTCTGAGCCTGTTGCACTTCTCTGACTCATTATCATACGAATCATCATTTTACATCAAGAAGTAAGACGTTTGTTTTCTGTGGTCTTTTGTAGGCATCTTTGTTTAACATCTAGTTTTCAGTCTGTTTTTGTCTCAGCAGTGAGACGACATGGATATGGTAAAATACACTTTTTGAAAGATAAATGCTTATAATGATAGTGCGGGCAGGAATTGACCTAGTTAACTAACAACAAAAACGGGTGGTGTGGATGGAGAAGTTTCAGATAGAGTTTGCTGAGAGGCTGGCTGATTCAAAGGGCAATCCTCTTTTTTTTGGGAAAGGGCTGAGGCTTAAGGATGGCAGGCAGACTCCTTACTTCGTGAATATTGGCGGATTCTTCGAGACCGCGAGCGGCATAACTGCTATAGGAAGATGGTATTCTGGCATGATGGACAAGATATGGAATATAGCTGGCCCTTTTGACATTGTTTCCGGACCTTCTTACAAGGCTAGCGCAATAGCTCAGTCTGCAGTGATGAGTCTTTATGATGATTACGCAGCAGATCTCGGTTTCAATTATGACCGCAAGGAAGCGAAGGCGCATGGTGAAGCGTCAGGCAAAGGCACGATGTTTGTTGGAGCCAAGTTCTTCAACGACTGTAATGTCTTGATTGTTGATGATGTCGGCACGTCTATGCAGACTAAGGTTGAGTTCATTGACAAGATACAAAGAGAGGCATCGGGTCTTGAGATAATAGTGAACATAAACGCAGTTCTGATAGGGGTTGACCGTGAGCAGGTTGGGCCCGTGTATAAGGAAGGTTACGACCCGAAGATTCATTCAAAGGAGAATGAGAATTGGGTTGTTGAAGGAGCAAGAGGAGAGGATTCAATAGCTAAGTTCACAAACCAGACAAAAATTCCTGTATATTCTGTCATAGGGATAAATGATGTGATGGCTCACTTGCTTGAATCTAAGAGGACGGTCCCTTTCAAGAATGAGGATGGCTCTTTCAAGCGGATAAAAGTGACAGAGAGTTTCCTGGAGGATAATTTCTATCCTTACATGGAGATGTACGGCGCAGACAGGATGGACAAGTGAACCTGTCGGATATATTATTTTTAAGGCGAGGATAAGATGGATATTTTGCGCAGAGGCTTTGACTTATTTTATTCTACTGTCAGGCCTTTTGTTTTTCATCTTACACGTTACGACCCTGAAACAGCGCATTCACTTTTCGTGGATTTCTGTGACTATCTTCATAAGGCCGGTCTTGAGCGTTTTGTCCTCGATAACTCTGCCAACAGGTCGAAGCTTCCGTTTGAGCTCTCTAATGCTGCGGGGTTCAACAAGAATGGCGAGATTCACCCTTCTGTCATGAAATATCTGGGATTTGACTGGGTTGTAGTAGGGACTGTGACCAAAGATGCGTGGAAAGGTAACCCGCGCCCAAGGGTGCTTAGGTATCCTGAGACCGGTTCGATGCTTAATTGGCTAGGTCTTCCTGGTGAAGGCGCTGAAGCTGTCGCTGAACGTATAGGTAGATACGGCAATCATGGAGTTCCTATCACTGTCAATTTTGCTCCGACGCCTGACAAGCGAGGTGATGGTTGCTTGAGGGACTTGGAGTCGACTGTGCTTGCGCTTAGGCATGTGCCTTTTGTCGACAGGTTCGAGCTTAATATTTCCTGTCCTAACGCTTATAGGGAGCTTGGCGGTTCTGATTCAAGGAAAGATTATGAGATCAAGCTTGATGAGATGCTTGATGCTGTGGACAAAGTGGTTCTGCCGAGACAGCCTTTGTACATAAAGGTCTCACCTGACATAGATGAAATCACAGTGAGCACGATAATTGGCGTGTCAGGAATACATTCTGTTTCAGGGTTCACAGTATCAAACACCACCACACATCATGATGCAAGTTACATTCGTGATTCTCCAAGGAAAGGCGGTGCAAGCGGCAATGCGCTATATTCACGGTCATTGGATGTGCAAAAGATATTCTTAGATAATTTTGCAGATAAGAAATTCAAGATAATCGCGTGCGGAGGCATAGATTCTGCAGATAAGGTCAAGGAGCGTCTATCGCTTGGCGCTTCTGGAATACAGGTGTACACGCCGTTCATTTTCAAAGGTCCAAGATTATTAAGGGTGTTGAGGTGTCAAGATTATGGTTGAAGCAGGTAGTTGCATGATAGAGGGGAAATATCTGGATCAGGATTTTTCTTTTAAGCAAGGCCAGATAAAAGTGGTTGATGGAAAGATATCTGATGTAGGAGAATCTCTGGGAGATGCAGACATCTCGTATTCAGATGAATATTTGATATTTCCGGGTTTTATAGACATACACGTGCACGCGAGAGATTTCTTTGTGCCTAAAGGAAGCAGGCATGAACTTGAAGAGGCATATGATTCTCATACAAGGAAGGAAGATTATGTTTCTGTATCTAGAGCAGCGATAAACGGAGGTGTTGTTGCTTTTGCAGACATGCCGAACAATCCGTTTCCCCCGAAGGATTCAGAGTCATATGTAGATAAGAGGATGTTGGCAGGCCATAAATGCTCTGTTGACAGCGTGATATATTCTCTTTTGACGCCTGCATCGAGACCTTTCGCGGACGTTCCTTACAAATTGTACACTCACGATTTCAGCAAGAGTGAGATCCGCACATTATTGAATCATTTTGCAGGTATAGAGTATGACCCGGTTATAGCAGTCCACTGCGAGAATAATGCTGAGGTCAAGAGGCATCATCTGAGGCCAGCATCAGCCGAAATAAAAGATGTGGAATACATACTGGACCTCGCTTCAAAGTTCAAGCTCAGCGTGCATATCGCTCATGTCTCTGCTGCTAAGAGTCTAGATATGATTGTCAGCGCAAAGCAGAGCGGAGTCAAGGTCACATGCGAGACCACTCCAACATATCTTTTCTTCTCCAAGGAGAACAAGGACCAGTTCAGGAACAGGAAACTTTTGACTATGAAGCCGCCGATAAGGACGGAGTACGACAGGCAGAGGCTTCTCGAAGGAGTTATGGATGGCGAGATTGACTATCTTGCGACAGACCATGCGCCTCACACTTTGGAAGACAAGAAGAAAGGTGCTTTTGGCATCCCTCTTATCGATCACTACACTGCTTTTGTCGGTTGGCTGATGCAAACGGGTGTGAGTGATAAGATTGTGTGTTCAATGTGCTGCGAAAATCCGGGACTTTTCGTCGGAAGATACTTGGGTGAGAATTTCGGTAAGATAAAGAAAGGATATATCGGTTCTTTCACAGTTTTAGGCAAGAAAGACCCTGCTCCTATTTCATCAGCAGATGTCCGGACAAGATGCGCATGGTCACCCTTTGATGGTGCTTTTCTTGGGGATGATTATTCTCTTTATGCTCATGATACTATTGTGAGAGGCGTTCCTCTTAAATCAGACTTAAATAAAAAAGAATTATTGAGGTGATTTGCGTGGCTAGGAAAGATAAACCATTTTTCGGCAGGGACTGGATAGATGTTCATCTGATGAACAGGTCAGAGCTGGAATATGTTCTCAGCATAGCAGATAGGTTCAAGCGTGCATTGAAGGATGAGCGGGTCAGCGAGTACAAGCTTGCAAAAGACCTCGACCTTTACGCTGCGCTTCTTTTCTACGAGCCTTCGACGAGGACGAGGACCAGCTTCGAGATAGCTGCGAAAAGGCTCGGTATCGATACCACTGGTTTTGCAGGGACAGAAGCGACATCTGTGAAGAAAGGAGAGTCGCTAAATGATACGGTTGACATGTATGATGCGTATGATCTGGATGCGATAATATTGAGGCACCCTCTTGATGGTGCTGCGAAGGCAGTTGCTGACCATCTTAAGCTTTCTAAGGATAGGATTATGCCTTGCTGCAATGGTGGTGATGGCAAGAATGAGCACCCGACACAGGCGATTCTCGACGTATTCACAATTAAGGAATGCTGTGGAAGACTGGATAATCTGAATATAGGGATTGCAGTGGACGCGAAATATGGACGGACAACGCACAGCCTGCCAGTCATCATGAGCCTGTTTCCGAACAACAAGTTCCACATATTCACCCACGAGCTTCTAAGGATGCCTCCTGGAGTGCTGAAATTCCTGGACTCTAAAGGAATCGAATATAAGGAGTACTTTCAGAGCGGGGAACAGCTGAAGGATATGCTTCCTGAACTGGATTTCCTTTACATGACAAGGCTCCAGAAAGAGAGATTCTACGATGAGTCTGAATATTACAAGGCAAAGGAGATGTTCATCTTCACTCTTGATATGATGGACAGGACCAAAGATAGTTTTGGCATAGGCCATCCCTTGCCTGAGAACAAGGAAAACCCATCGATACATCCTTCTGTGAAACAGCACCCTAAGTACTGGCCTAAGAGGCAGGCCGGAAATGGTGTTCCGACAAGGATGGCAGAACTGGCATTGTCACTAGGACTTGTTGGTGAGGATTTCAAAGGAGAACTCTTCAGGCCTTATAGTGTTTCTGAAACGTTTTATGAAGAGAGGTCTGCGGGAGTAAAGAAGGAAAGGAGCGCGACTCAGATCCGTCCAATAGAGAACGGCACTGCGATTGACCACGTTGAGAATGACCCTTATGTCATCGACAGGCTTGCCCAGCTTCTTGAACTCAAGAAGAAAGGGAACATCTATAGGCTGGGTGTTGTAGAGCCTCTTGATAGGCCAGGTCTTAAGAAAGGCGTGATGATGATAAAAGACCGTTACCTGACAGAGGATGAAGTTAGGCTTGTGGCGACAATCGCTCCGGGAGCGACAGTGAACAACATAGAATCATCCAATGTAGTGAGGAAGCGCGATGTCAGGTTGCCTGATATGATAGAAGGTCTTCCAGGCATGAAGTGCACTAATGGAGCATGCATAACTCGTCCAGAGCATCACGAGTACGTAGCCCCAAAGGCAGTAAGGCTTGGAAAGGAGAAGACAAATCTGGTCAAGTGCTATTATTGCAACAACATGATGGAGAGCCATCATCTTTTTTAATATTTTTATATTTTTTAGATATGTTCGAATATATCCTAGAGGTGAGTCAGTTTGTGCGGAATAATAGGTATAACAGGAGTTGATAACGTCGTCGAGGAATTATACGCAGGGCTAATCGCTCTCCAGCATAGGGGGCAGGATGCCTGCGGCATACATACTTTTGACGGCAAAGTGAATGTGAAGAAAGGTAAAGGTCTTGTGCAGGAAGTGTTCAGCAGGAAGAATATGCAGAGGCTGAAAGGGAGTTCAGGCATAGGTCATGTCCGCTATGCTACTGTAGGATGCAATGATGAGGATGATATCCAGCCTTTCTATGAATCTCTTTTCTTCTTTGCATCTATGGCTCACAACGGAAACCTGACTAATTTCTCAGAGCTCAAGAGAAGATACGGCACAATCGCTTCAGGATGTGATGTTGAGGCGATACTCAAGGTTTTCCAGACACACGCGGTCAGTTCTCAGATGTCAGGGACGAGCATGGTCAGATTGCCCGCAAGGATAGACACTGCTTCAGATGTATCGATAGACCTCATAGTGGATTCTGTAAGGAAAGTCATGGAAGAATGTGAGGGCAGTTTCTCTGCGATAGGTAATATACAGGGTTTTGGGATGATTGGCTTTAAGGATCCTTACGGGATAAAGCCTCTTTCTGTAGCAAAGAAAGACGCAGGTAAAGGCAAAGCTTTTGCTTTTGCGTCAGAGGATGTTGTTTTCCAGATGCCGCTAAATTACGATTTCATAAAAGAGGTTGAGCCAGGCAGCCTGTTCATTGCTATGGAAGATGGAAGAGTAATCGAGAGAAAGCTTGTTGATAAGGAACGTTCTCCGCGTTCTTGCATATTTGAGCTGATTTACTTCGCTTCTCAGTGCTCTTCGATAAATTCCGCTAGCGTATCTGAGTATCGTTACCAGCTCGGTAAAGAATTGGGCAATGAATGGCTTTCGAATAATCTGCCTTCAGGCGATAATGTCATCTGTGCTGCAGTTCCTTCTGCAAGCAGAAGGGGCGCTGTAGGTTTTGCTGATGTGACAGGGATAGCATTGCGCGATGTTTTTGTCAGGAATAATTATCTGAGGAGAGGCTTCATCCTTCCTAACAGGAGCGAGAGAGAGTACAATGCTGCTTTGAAGCTTCCTATAGACTTCAGTGTGCTTGAGGATGCGGATTATGTTGTCTTAATAGATGATTCCATAGTGCGAGGCGACACTTCTAAGATAATAATAGAAAGGTTGAGGGCAGAGTGCGCTAAACGCGAGCTTCCTTTGAAGAAAGTTGGTTTTGGAGTATTGGCCCCGCCGAACGCGTACCCTTGTGTTTATGGCATTGACATGCCTGTGGACAAGGAGATGATATACGCGAAGGAAGGAAGCATTGATGGTGTAAGGAAATACATCGGAGTTGATGACCTTCTGTATAACAGGAATGGGACTTTGAGCAAGGTGCTTGATAAGGTAAGAGGCGAAAACGGTTCGACCATGTGTGATGCGTGTTTCAGCGGAAATTATCCGACAGGGATTTCACAGGAAAAGATAAACTTGTTGAAGCAGGAACGTCTTGCCGACAAGGGAAGCGATTACTGATAATAGCACTGTAAAGAACGCCACCTAGCGAGCGTCAAATTAAACATACAAGCATGATGCAGTTGGGCGAACAACATCTAGTATTCTCTCAGTGCGAGCGTGGCGTTCATATGACTAATTTTATAAACTCTCATTGTATTCCCCTGTTCATGGTCTACGAGCCTGCAGAGGATTCATTTCTTGTAAGGAAAGAGGTCGAGAAGTTAGCACGAGGCGATGTTCTGGATATAGGCACTGGTTCGGGCATACAGGCAAAAGCGGCATGCGCTTCAAAGCGCGTCAAGTCTGTGCTTGGAGTTGATATCGACCCTGCTGCAGTTATGCATTGCAGGAAGTTCGCGGCCTGCAAGAAGTGCAGCTTCATCGTTTCCGACTTATTCTCAAAAGTACTGAAAAAGAAGTTCGATACGATAATTTTCAATCCGCCTTATCTTCCAGAACAGGAAGGAGAAGATTCTGAAACCGCGCTAGCTGTAGCTGGCGGAAAGAAAGGCTATGAGGTAGTCGAGCGTTTCCTGTCAAGAGTGAATGATTTTCTCGCAGAGGATGGTCAGGTTCTGCTGCTTTTTTCTACTCTTACCGGAAAAGAGAAAGTAGAGTCTATGATTGCAGAGCATCTTCTTGAGTTTGAGGAGCTCAGCAGACAGGAAATCGCTTTTGAGCAGCTGTATGTTTATCTCATCAAGAAGACAGTTATCAGGAAAGCGCTTGAGAAAAAAGGAGTTTTGGATATCATCACCTTGACTAAAGGCCACCGTGGGATGATATTTACCGGGAAGTGGAAAGGGAATAAAGTGACGATTAAGATACAGCGCAAGGATATAGCAGCAAAAGACACAATCAATAACGAGGTAAAGCAGCTTTCTTTGCTTAACAGGCACAACATAGGGCCTAAGCTTCTTTTCTTTGGCAATGATTTCTTTGTCTATCAGTTCGTTGATGGCATTTTCATAAGGGATTACTTTGGTCTCAAAACAACTACTCGTAAAGATGTCTTTGCTGTGCTTAAAGACGTTTTTGAGCAGATGTTCATACTGGACCATCTTAAAGTAAATAAGATGGAGATGAATCATCCGTATAAACATGTGCTGGTAACAAAAAATAACAAAGTTGTACTTCTTGATTTTGAACGCTGCAAGCAGCGCGGGCATGTGAAGAATGTCACTCAGTTTGTCCAGTTTGTCGTTTCTATGAAAACTGCTCCTTTGCTTGAACTGCATGATATAAAGCTGGATAAGTCTGAATGGCTTAAAGCAGCAAAGAAATATTCTGACCACAGGACAAGGGAGAATTTTGATACTCTAATAGAGCTTCTGAAATGAGTTTTGATGAAAGAGTTTGGAAAGTCTGCAAGAGAATACCGAAAGGCAAAGTATCAACATACAAGGAGATAGCAAAAGCGCTTAAGACGAAAGCTTATCGTGCTGTGGGCAATGCATTGAACAGAAATCCATACGCTCCAGTTGTTCCTTGTCATCGTGTTGTCAATAGCGATGGAAGGATTGGCGGCTTTGCGGGCGGTGTGAAAAAGAAGGTATCTCTTCTTGAAAAAGAGGGTGTGAAATTAAGTAGAAACAAAATCGATATGAAGAAATATGGTATAAGACTAAAATAAAAAAATATTTAGGGAATTACTCCTTCTTGCCTTTCTTCTTCTTGGTCTTCTTAATCTCTTTCTCGAGGTCAAGCTTCTCAAGAAGTTCCTTGTACCTGTTTCGGATTGTGACTTCAGTGACACCAGCTACATCTGCGACTTCTCTCTGTGTCCTTTTCTCTCCGTGTATCAGTGCTGATACGTAGAGTGCAGCTGCGGCTATTCCTGTAGGTCCTCTTCCTGAAGTGAGTTCTGCGCCCTGGGCTTTTTCCAGTATCTCGACAGCTTTTGACTGTGTCTCTGCGCTGAGTCTTAGCGAAGATGAGAATCTTGCGATGTAGTCTGCAGGGTTTGATGGCAGTATTGTTATTCCAAGCTCTCTTGTGACGAACCTGTATGTCCTTCCGACTTCCTTCTTCTCTATGTTGGAAGCTTCTGACAATTCATCAAGTGTTCTTGGGACTTCATGCCTTCTGCAGGCTGCGTATAGGCTTCCTGCAACGACAGATTCCATGCTTCTTCCTCTTACGAGGCCTCTCTGTACTGCGAGAGTATAGATCCTTGCTGCCTCTTCCTCGACGGATTTTGGCAGTTTTAAGTATGAACTGACTCTCTTGAGTTCAGCGAGCGCTAGTTTCAGGTTCCTTTCTATGGCAGTTGATATCCTGTATTGCCATTTTCTTAGCCTGAAGAACTTGTTCTTGTCTTTTGAACCGAGCTTGTATAGGTCTGCTTTCTGGCCGACTTCTGTTCCGAGTCCCTGGTCATACTGCGTGTATGTCATAGGAGCTCCTGTACGTCTCTTGCTCTCAGACTCCTCGCTATCGAAGTCTCTCCATTCCTGCGTGAAATCTACCATCTTCTCTTCGACGACAAGTCCGCAATCCTTGCAGATGACTTCGCCCTTGTCCTTATTGACAAAGAGGTTTATTCCACCGCATTCCGGGCATTTCTTGATATATTCCTGAGTCATGGTTCCACCTGTAATTATGAATCTTGAATTCCTAAGCCTCAAGGCTAATAGGAAATCATTTCATTCCCACCCCAACTTTTGCGAAAAAGATTTAAATCATCACTATAGTATTATTCTAGTTACTACAATAGATTTAAATATTTGTGAGCGTAGTCCATATATAAATCTTCCGGTTTTAAGAAAGCTTTATAAATCTTTTCCGTTTCAAGAAATGAGGTTAAATAATGACTACAGAGGCTTTATCTAAAGAATTGCTTGATTTATTGACTTGCCCGGTGTGCAAGGGTAAGATTATACCTTCTTCAGACAATAAACATGTTGAATGCAGCCAATGCAGGATAAAATACCCTGTAGAGAATGGAATACCTATCATTTTACCTCCAAAGAAGAAATAATTAGGGGAATGTTCTGGTCTATTCAGGTTAATAGAACAATAAATTTTGATATCAGAAAAACATTCGATTTTTCATCTGTCACTATATAGACACCAAAATTTAGCTATCTTCTTTCAGGATTTACATCCTCGAAGCATCTTTTGTGAGGGGTCACACTAATCAATACTTTTTTAAATCATTGTCATAAACTCAGAATCATCTTTTGCCGCCGTGGCACAACCTGGTACTGCGCAGGTCTTGAATCGACCGCCGTGTAAACGGTACCTAGACAACCTGTTTCCGAAAGGATATTCCAGTTCAAATCTGGGCGGCGGCGTCGTAATCTTTTATGACGTGCGATTGAACGCTAGTGAAATCGCACCGGATGTTGACTATCAAATGGGCGTAACCATTTGCTGGACGGCGGCGTTTATTCTTTTTTGGTGTGTGAGAACTATTGCTAAAATAACAGTTAAAGGGTATGAATTCGAAGCAGTGTCTATTACTGATTCGTTCAATAGACGGGCGATGCAGTTCAAGAATAAGATAATCACAAGCATAAGCAGGCTTGGTCTTACGGTTGATGATGTTGATATTGAGCTTGAACCGAATGGAATAAAGAAAGCGCCTGCTTCTGTTTCCTGGTTTTTTGATGGATGGCATCTGCATTATAGCCACAACTCTAGAAATAAATACGTTGAGAATCTCTATGTTGTCTTTAAAGTGGTTGATTTTAACATAACTGCGTTGATTGAAGGAAGGATGACTATTGATGATTTTCTAAAGGAATTCTCTGAGGATATTGATATAGCGAAAAAACGTAAAGAAGCAAGAGTTGCTCTCGGTCTTGATCATGATGTCAATGACTTGAATGTAATCGACAAGGCTTACAAGAATCTTGCGAAAAAACATCACCCGGATACAGAAACAGGTGACGCAGAAAAATTTAAAGAGATAAATAGAGCACATAAGATGCTAAAAAGGGAATTGACGTAAAGTTCAATAAACGAAACTGCCCTCAGGGTTCATCCTGTTCTCTAGAATGCGTTATTTGCATAAATTATTTTAAATGTGATTCCGTTCCTCTGGACGAAAGTCTTGTGTTTTTCTCTTTTCTTCAAGGACTAGCTTGTTGAGCAGTCTTGTCAGGTCTTCCTTGTCATACCTTTCTTTCATGCCGCCGGTTTCAAGCTTTGTTTTTTTGGCTTTGTTATTCCAGTATGATAGCCATGCATTGATGAACTTATTGTATTTGGTGTATGTTTCAGGCTGTAACAGTTCTAATGCGAGTTTTCTTATGTGGAGAGCAAATAATCTTGAGTCTAGTTTGTCTACGAGCTGTCTTATGCCTTCCTCACCCAGATTTTTGGTTTCAATCTCATGTTTTTCAAGGAGTTCTAATAATTTTTTCTTTAAGAGAGCATCTAATTTTCTGTCTCTTTTTGAATTGTCTATCAGCCATTGGGCGTCTCCGCTTGAGGGTGGTCCGAATTCTGTGAATGTATGGTTTCCTATTGAGAGTTTATGTTCCTCGCAGAACTTGTACCAGACAGGATCGAGCAACGGGTCTTTGTCGACGTTATAATCCGTCAGGCGTCCGCCTGCTGTAACAGGGTAGCCTAGTTTTTTTATCTCTGTATTTACTCTGTTCATGAATCCTTCTTTTGTCTCAAGGCGTTCTTTAGTCAGTATTACAGAGTCTGCTGCTGGGACCCTGATGAATCCTACGAAGAAGACGTCTGAAGCGACTCCGCCATACAGATTATTCTTGTTCAGTTCGTAAGCCTTGTTGAATGGTATGAGTATGACCGTATCTGTGTCGTCCCATGAGCCTTGGCCGTGACTTAGTACAAAGTGGTTGAGCGAGAAATGTATTGTTTCACGCATAGGAGATGCGTATAGAACTTTATTTTTTGTGAGCCTTTCTTTTTCTAGATATTTTTCATTGAATGCTCTTACTAGTATCAGATCATCATAGAATAAGTCTTCTGGTTTTCTCTGTTCATTTATAGAGTTCCTTATCTGCTGTATGTCTTTAAGATAGTATGTTCTCTCTGCTTTGTTGTGGTCGGTCTCAACTGTCAATGTTACGCTTAACTCTTGGTTCTGGTGCAGCAGTTTTCTTGTGTCGCGTACCTTTAATTTTATGTGGTGCGCGGAGTCTTCTCCTTTGTTTTCAAAAGAGGATATTATTCTTGTATCAAGAGGATACGTGCCTCCAGTATCATGCTCTTCTCGTTCCAGCGATAGGACTTCAAGTGTGTCAGAGTTTGTCTTGATATTTACTCTGAAAAAAGAAGTGTGAGGGTTCACAGTGGTGAATATGTTTGGTGAGCTTTTGGGGCAGAGTTTCAGTACAAAGTCATTATTTTCATGAGAGTTCTGGTTTCTTTCTGCAATGATTGTGAAATCCTCGCTGAAGAGTATCTTTTCTGAAGTTCTGCTGTGCATTTCAAAGGTCAATAGTTTTTTTAAAGTTTCTGAAGAGGTTTCGAGGATTGTTTTTATGTTTTCAACATATTTCTTCTCTAATGCCAATGCATTCATGAAGCTTGTTCTTGTGTCCTTGTCAGACAAGAATCTCCAGTCTCCTTTTTTTGAGAAGATTTCTTTTTGTCCTTTGAGGTTCTCGAGCAGGAATTTGTCTTGTGCTTGAAGGTCTTTCGCAGTCGATAGTATCGTGTTGAGTCTTTTGTATTCTTTTTCTAATCCATAACCTTGCAGGGATTCATCTTTGTCAATCTCTTTTTTCAGGGATTTCAGCGATTCCTGTTCTTTCTTGCGCCAATCCTTCGAGAACCCTATGTGGCTCTCTTCTTTCAGGAGCAGTTTTAGTAGCTTGTCTTCATCATTTAGCTGTACCTGGAGGTCTTTAAGATAGTTGATTTCTTTTGTTATTAGTTCTGGTATCTTGGAGTATAGCTGTTCCGCGCCTTCCCACTTGCCAGTCCATAGTTCGTTTATCTTGTGTAAGAATTCGAATTTCTGTTCGCTTACGTCTTTTAGGTGTTGCAGTGATATTATTTCCTGCTGGAAGATTGTCTTTGTCTTATCTAGCCAATTGCCAAGGCTTATGCGTTCACGTCCTTTTTTGGTCAATCTGTCCAAGAATGCCATTGTTTCTTCATATTTATTAATATTTAAATACTTTTGGTGTTTGAAACAGCATCAGGTTTAAATAATAGTTTAGCATTGAATCATCTTATGTCACCAGCGTTACAAGGCGGAGTTCAGGTAAAGTGCAAGCGTTGCGGCAAGCCCGCGGGTTCTAATGAGTTCACTCTTGATCCTGTCTACGGCATGATGGTCTGCAGGAAGTGTGTCGAGGAGCGAAGGCTCAAGGCCAATCCAGTAAGAGCACCGTCTCCTGCGTTGAAACCTTCTACGATAACTGCTGTACAATCAAATCCTGTGAAGGCAGCTCCTGTTAAGGCTGCTCCTAAACCTACATCCACTAAACTTGTTTCTGAAGGTTCTAAGACAAAGCAGAAGTGCAGGAAGTGCGGTTACTCATTCATGTTTGACAATGAGCGAGGCTACCCAAGGAACTGCCCCAACTGCAGCACTCCGATAAGCTCGAATTATAATTTCTTTTAAGTCAGCAGCATTGCCACGCTCGCATTGATTAAGTATCTGCTTCTTTTCGCCCAACTGCAGGAGTTATGGAACCAATATATGACGCTCGCTAGGTGGCAATGCTTCTAGAACTCTAATCCCATCCTAGTCTTATTATGCTCTCTTTTGTGCCTATCTTCTCTTTGTCAATTATCATTCCTTTCTCTATCCTGTTGACCATGAGCATTATGTCTAGTGTCTTTATGAGGCCGAGCCTGCATATCTGTCGTAGTGAACCTGCCTCGAAGAACGCGAAACCTTTAGAGTCCTCTGCGCGTATTGCCTGCCTTGTCTCTGTGCCGACGCTGCCTGTGTAGACTGCTTTCCAGATGAGCCTTCCGTTCTTGTTTATCCTCTCGGCAAGTCCTACTGCTCCGGTTATTGTCAGCTGTTCTGCGCCAGTCTCTTCCTTGAACTCTCTTATTGCGCATTCTTCGAATGTCTCTCCCCATTCAAGCGCTCCGCCGGGAAGGTCGAATTTTCCTGCGTCGAATCTTTTTGTCCCAGAGCCTTTCTTCGCCTCCTGCATGAGGAGGTATGCTGGAACTATATTGCCGGATTCATCTTTTGTGTCTTCTTTTACTATGAGTGTCGCTGAGCATATGATTGGGACTTCTATTCCGTGCTTTATGAGATACGGCATCTTTTTCTTCTCGCCCTTGTCATCGAATTCCTTGACAGGGTAGTTCCTTCCTCTTATGCGGAAATAGTTTTCGCAGAATTCCTGGACATAATTGGTGGTTTTTTCTCCTGGAGAGATGTATTCTACTTCGCTCTCGCGGCAGGCCTTCTCAAGAAGCTCTTCGTCTTCTTTTTTTATTGCTTCGATTTTCTCATGATACAAGCTGCACTTGTTTTCGTGATAGCAGTACAACGGCAGTTGCTCTTCTTTTCGTATATGGTTTACAAGGCTGCTCTTTGGGGATACTGGCTGGTCTTCGTCCGGTCTTTCTATGGTGCAGAACTTGCAATACTGCTCTTTTGTCTTAAGGAATTCGCATTTGTGCACAGCCCTGACTATGGTGTCGAGCGCCCTGTCTCTAGAGCACTGCTGGTACAGGTCATCGTAGCAGGTTATGCTTGTCCAAGGATCTTTGTCCATGCCACCCATGCCAAAAAGTATGTAATTTCGGGTATTTATATCTGTGGTTTTCATATGTGTTTCTGTTTTAAAGCTCAGTGTAACCCCCGCTGTTGTACGGGCATCCTTTTGAAAAGATGCCGTTTTGTGAGCTAGGGCATCCTAGCTCTTTTAGTCTTTCTTCTGTTGTCTGTAAAAAGCGGCTTGAAGACTGTGCTTCTCTTGCCAGTGTGCAGATTCCATATATTTTTCCTTCTTTTTCAGTCAGAAGTATGTAGACGTCATTTAGATGTCTGCATTCCATTGTCTGTATTCTGCTATCTAGTCCCATTTTTCGTCTCCCCCGGATTTATTATCTGTTATTTGAATCAATGATTATTTTTTCTCTACTTTCAGTACTGGTGTGCTGAACCATCCTGCGTATCCTTCATGCACTTCTAGGCCGTCTCCGTCTTTTTTTATCGTGTATTCTGGTGTGCTGAAGATTCCGTCGTATCCTTTGTAGACATGTATCTCGTCACCGTCTCTTTTTATCGTCTGTTCTGGCTCAGTGAACCAACCGTCATCATTCTTTATTTCAATTTTCTCTCCGTCATCAAGATTTTTCGCAAGATTGACTGCGTTCAGCACTTGCTCTAGGTCAGGTTTCTTTGTCATGTGTTCGCCCCTCCGAATGGTTTATTCTAATGTTTGTTTGTGGCGTTTTGGTTTTTATACTGGGTGGCTCGTTAATTGTTGGTTTTTGCACCTGATGGTTGTGTTTTCTGCAGTTTCTAAAAATCTTTCAGTGTGCCTTCATCGCTATTATTTCGTGGAATTCAGATACGTTGCCCGGAAAATCATATCCTTTTATGATGGTTTTCCTGTGGTCGATTACATCGAACCTTGCTTCTTCAAGCAGTAGGAAAAGCTCATCTTCTGTGAAGAATCTTCGTCTTACGCCGTCTGCACATGTTTGAAGTGTTTCGTCATTTTTTGCGCTGAAGAATCCGTCTTTTTGGCTTTTTACTGCGAAGGCGAATACTCCGTCGTGCTTCAGCGCGTCATGGATCAGTCGGAGCAGCCTGGATAGGTCATCATCAGTATAGTAATGTAATGTGGAGTATGAGTATATGACATCGCATCCGAATGTGTTCTCTAGGACTTCTGAAAAATCAGTGTTATGTATTTCAAGCGGACTGCAGATGCATCTCTCTTTCTTGCTCTGTAGCAGCTTTATGAGTGCGGTTATGCTCATGTCGACTCCTATTCCTCTCGCGCCAGCGCTGACGAAGCTTATCATGTCTCTTCCTGACCCGCATCCGAGTTCAAGGACTGTCTTTCCTGCGCTTACTATTTTTTGCCTGACCAGTCTTTCTGCGAGAGGGTTAGGAGTGTGTATCTTGGTGTAATTATACTGGTTATCTTCATGCTTTTTTTCGTAGAGCCAAAAATAGCTCCCGCTAGGTTCTGCGTTTATGCTCTCCATAGAATAGTTAGACCTGCGGAGTATATAAAATTAAATTGTCTACTATTAGACGACATTCAACACATGATTCGTGTTAATTTCATGCCTTAGAAATCAATTATAAAGCGCTTATACGCCTTTTTGCGATTTGTTGTATTTTACCAGACAACACTCTGAGCTTATGCTTTCGCATAACTTTTCTCGTTCAAGCTCAAAAGTATTATATATCTGTTCTGCTATAAATATTTATCGTACATGGTGCGGGTCAATCTTAAGAACATTGGTCTTTCTGAATCAGAATCTGTTGTCTACAATAGCGTGCTTTCTTTGGGTAAATGTTCTGTCGGTGACATCGCTAAGCATTCTGGCATGCACAGGACGAACATCTATGATATTCTTGAGCAGCTGAAAGAAAAAGGAATCATAACTTTCACAAAGGAAGGAAGGAGCATGGAGTTCCAGGTCTCTGACCCTAAGGATCTTTACAATTTCATTGATGAGAAGCGTCGTTATCTAGATGATGTGTTTCCGCAGATACTGGAACTCTCCAAGCAGACCAAGGATCAGGTGAATGTAGAGGTGTATAAGGGTTATGAGGGCATGAAGGCTGCGTTCCGCGACGTATTGAGGAAGAACTCTGATGTTTACAGGATTGGCGGCGAAGGACTGTTGAGGAAGAATTTTCCTGTTTTTGCTGAGTATTGGCTTTCTACATTGAAGAAGCGTGGTCTTAAGTATGTGGGCATTTACACAAAAAGGAATATTGAGCCTTCGCATTTTACAGAGATGAGATATCTACCGCCCGAATACAGCAATCCTTCTTCAGTCATGATATACGGCGACAATGTGAACATAAACATCTGGGAACCTATCTTCCTAAGCATAGTGATACGCTCTAAGATTGTTGCTCACATGTATATGCAGCATTTCAACATGCTATGGAAGATGTCGAAGAAATAAGTTAAAAGATTAAAAGTATTTCTATTAACCGAACGTGTAGCTGTCCATCTTCCAGTTCTTGAGCTGTACCCTGACTTTTATTATCTCTTCCTTTTCAGGGAAGTATTGCATGTCTCTTGAGAATTTCAGCTCGACTATCCAGCAGCCTGTGCAACCTGATTTTACTGAAGATTGTATCTGCAGCTCTCGTCCGTTCTGGTTCTTGTAGCCGTCGAGGCTTTTGACGAAAAGTTTTGCGGTGTCTTCCGCTTTCACTTCTTCCTCTTCAAGTGTCATAGTATCTGTCGCTGCAGGTGTTGTCGCTGTTGTTGTCTTTGTAGTGGTCGTTGTGACAGGTTTAGGTTCTGGCGCTGCAGTCACTGTCTTTGTAGGAGCTGGTGCTGGAGCAGGTATCTCTTTTGGTTCTTCCTGCTTTGCGCATCCTGCTATGATTGCTGTAAGAAGCAGTATTGATAATATCATAATCATTATTTTCTTCATAGTATCACCTTGAGAGCTTTTTAACATAATCAGGATATAAATTTTATCCTCTTGGCAAAGTTTATAAGCGTTGATTGCTCCGAGTTTTGTATGAAGACTCTGGATGTCTATGGCATAGGTAACCCATTGATTGACATACTTGTCGATGTTGCTGATAGCGAGCTTTCTATTCTGGGAGTTGACAAGGGAGTGATGCATCTTGTCGAGGATGAGAAGCGCAACAGGATAATATCTCACATAGAGAGTAAGCCTAAGAAAGTGATGTGCGGCGGTGACTGCCCGAATACGATGATAGCGCTTTCGAATCTCGGAGTCAAGGCTGCTATTGCAGGTAAGATAGGTGCCGATGATTTCGGCGCGATGTATGATGAGCAGATCCTGTCTCACAAAGTGATATCAAGGCTCAAGAAAGGTTCTGGGCACACTGGTTCGAGCGTAATACTGATAACTCCTGATTCTGAGCGTACCATGAACACGCATCTTGGGATGTGCAGGAATTTCACAAAAGAGGATGTGGATGAAGACATGATAAGTTCCGCGAGATTCATGTATTTCACTGGTTATCTCTGGGATACGGAGTCACAAAAAGAGGCGATATTGCACGCAGTATCTCTTGCTGAGAAGCACGGCACGAAGGTTGTTTTTGATGTCGCTGATCCTTTTGCTGTCAAGCGTTACAGGCAGGAGTTCCTCAGGTTGATAGAAGACCATGCGGATATAGTGTTCGCGAATGAGGCAGAAGCGAAACTGCTTTTCGATGTGGATGATGCAGAGTCTGCGGTGTCAAGACTATCTTCGCTTTGCAGCATCGCGATAGTCAAGGTGGGTGAGCACGGAGCTTTTGTTAAGAAGAAAGATTCCGGTTCTTTGTTCATCCCGTCAAGGAAAGTCAAGGCAGTCGACACTACTGGTGCAGGGGATATATTCGCTTCAGGTTTCCTTTATGGTCTCTGCAAGGGAATGTCGCTTCGTGATTCAGGCATCTTCGCTTCTTATCTTGCGTCTCATATCGTTGCTCAGAAGGGAGCGCAGTTCTCTAAGGAGAAGGTTTCAGAGATACTTTCAGACATCAAATCTGGTGCTTGGGACTTTACGTCAGGATTATAATTTTCTCATGCTGTTGCCAAGATACAGCCATGTCCCATTGACTTCTTCTGCGTAGCTTGATATATCCAGAGCATGCGCTGGATGAGCATCACATGGATTGTTGAACTGGTATATGACGCAGGCAAATAGTTTCTCCTCGAGTTTTCCAAGTCCTAGTCTTTTGTTTATCAGTGTGTCTTTTAGCTCAGTTATGCCGAGGTATCTAAGATGGCTCATGCTTATGGCAAATACTGTGTATCTGGATTCTTTTGTGCGTTCTATCCGGTCATATTCTCTGAGCAGCACATTATCAAGTTCTTTAGTAGGTTCTGTCTTCATTATGAGCATGATGTAGGTCATGCTTCTGTTTCCTGGTTCTTGTGCTTCTTGTCTTTCTTTTAGCGCGGTATGGTATTTTCTTTGCTTTAGATTGGTAACATCATCTAGGAAAAGTTCTTTCAGCCTGTCATCTAAGAAGTAATCAGTTCGCATGAGACAGTATACATATGTTTTAGATATTTAAATAGGTTTCTAGTTAGGTATACTGGTCACCAAAGCAGATGAACCGTTAAAAAGAGGCTGTGCTGGCATATTACCTTCTTTTATGCTCTTTTTTTATACGCCAGTAGTTCTCCCTGACCTTTTTCTCAACATCGCGGTAATCCATAGGTATTCCGCCTTCTTTTAGGAGACCTATGTTCATCTCTATCTTTTTGTCTAGGATGTATTTTTCTTGGATGCTGTCGATAGGGTATTCTGAGTTCTGTTCATAATACTCAGCATATAGACTCAGTGCAAGTATCTTCGGGTAGCTCTGTTCGTCTACGTCTTCAAGAAGATTATCGATAAAATCGTGTTTTTCCATCAGTCTCAACCCCCTGTGAATTTTTGTTGTTTAGGGGTTAATAATCCTTTTGGAGGATTTAAAAATGGTCGTTTTAATGTCTTTTAACCTAAGAATATGTTCTGTATACCGACCTTGATGAAGCTCACTCCCCATGCCACAGTTATAAGGCCCAGTATTGTTGAGAGCACCTGTACTGTGGTCATTCCTATCATTTTCTTTATCCTGTGAGCTAGCAGGAATATGATGCCTGTGAACGCAAGGACAATCGCTGCGGCAAGTCCTGTCATCATCCTTCCGTAATCGTTTGATGTGATTATTATTGCAGTTATTGTTGCGGGACCAGTTATGAAAGGTGTTCCTATTATTGAAGCGATTGCTGTTGCCGAGTTGCCTTTTGCTTTGTCAACGCTCGCCAATGGAAGTCCTAGTGTCATCTTGACTCCAAGTATCCCTAGGATTATCCCTCCTGCTATCCTGAACTCATCTATGTCTGTGCTGAAAAGTTTTAGAAGATTATCTCCTAGAATAAGCACTGCTGCTGATAGTGCGATGGCGACAGTCATGGCAAGGAGTGCTATCTTTCTTCTCTTTGCAGGTGTCATGGAAGATGTTGCGACAAGGAAGACTGTGAAGCTTGCGAGAGGGTCGATGATTACGAGGAATAGTACTATGAGTTGCAGGAGGTTTGTTGTTTCCATGTTAAAACGTAAACAAGTCAGGTATTTTAATATTTTGTTAGGATGAGACGAAAGGATTACGTGTTGTCAAGGTTGTGCATGTTTTTCTTGTCCGCATATCTGCACTGAGGGTATTCTGAAGAATAATTGACGACATCGTCAGCTACTATACATTCTGAATTGCATATCTCTCTTTCGCTATCGCTTTTAGCAACATATTGTTGCAGGCATTCGTTTGCGCACATGTAGATCAGGCAGTCGTGGTCGAATGTCTTGAGTATCTCTGCCCTTGTCTTCACTGTTTCAGTCATCATCTTCTCTTGGTAAGTTGTATTTTCTGACAGGAATGATGTGACTGCGCAGCTTTTCAGTACGTAAAGAAGCACAGTAAGAAGAACTACGAAGAATGCGAAGTACAGCACGCCCTGGAGTATCTTCTGGTCCATCAGAAGTGTTGATAAGAAATCAGTATTTAAATTTTTAGCGAAATGGGTTACTTGACGTACTTGGCATTGTTCATGAATACAATTATGTCTTCTATGTCTGTGCATATTCCTGCTGCAAAACTTCTGCCCTGCACCCTGAATGTTGCCTGGCATATTCCCATTAGGTAATACTTGTCGCCTCTTTTGACAAAGTAGGGACTGCCGCTCTGCCCAGAATCCATGGACAGGTTAAGGACTTTCCTGTCCTTGAGTCCGTTTATATTATTGTCTGTATTGCTGACTATCCCTGAGACAACAAGTCTCATCTCTCCTGCAGGATAACCTATTGAATACGCATCCTCTCCTATGTGCAGGCTTTCAGCGTTTCCGACGTAATAACTGTGTGCGACTGGCAGTTCTGTTTCTGTTCTTAGTATTGCGATGTCATGTTCAACATCAGCTGCAATCAGTTCAAGAGAGATATCATTAGATGAGTCATTGTCCTCCCTGTTGTCGACTACAGAGTATTCCGCCGCGACAGGCAGGAACATGGAGGTGCACGGAGTCCCTTTCTTGCCGCACTTCGCCATGCCTTTAAGTGTATGGGATATGTCCACTACGTGTTCTGCAGTTATTATGTAAGAATATCTGCCGTCGTAATCAAATACGAAACCAGTGCCGCTCATCTTGGTTTCAGCAGTGCCTTTTGCATTAGGTCTTGCTGCTTCATATTGGACGGTTAATCTTACGCATACTACTGATTTCGCCAGTTCCTCAAGAGGATATTCTGGAGACTTAGGCTGTTCAATGATGGTTTGCTGAACCTTAAGATTAGTGTCTTCGCAGGTCACACAAGCATTGATACCAAGTGCTGCTATACCTGCGAGCGCTATCTCTCTGATTCCCATATCAACACCAAATTTTCCCAGCAGTTATGTTAAAGAACGACACCTTAGCGAGTTCGTTCATATGAATTTCATTCAGTCGGTATTAGCTTGCCTGTCGCTGCCCTTTCCCGTTTTGCTTCGTAGTGTATCTTGTCGTTGTCCTTGTCGCGTATCTCCCATCTCTTCTGTTTGTTCCTGTCAAAGTCTATCCTGTAAGGCATGTCCTCGACTATTGCCTGTAGGTCGTATTGCTCTATCCTTCCGTCCTCTTTTGTGACAGATATTTTCCTTCCGTTTGCTGTGAACGTGTAATTCTTGCCAGTGAACTTGCTGTTCGGCCTGTAGAACTCTACTACTCTTGAACCGCCTGAATATTCTACAGCTATCCATTCAAGGTCCCCTGGTGGACTCTCCTTGCTGGCCTTTTTCGCAGTTTTCAGATGCACTGTGAAGCTTCCTTTGCGCTGCAGCTGTCCTGGCTTGTAGTCAGGTACATCACTTTCCCACCCGTCAGGTTTCAGCTCATATTCTCCCATAGGGATAGTGCCTGCTCGTGTCACGTATAGCTTGTTAATCCCGGTCATGTCAGATTCTCTTGAAGTGCTGTCTGGTCTCTTGAATACTAAGTCTATGATGTTCTGTAACGAGAAAACATCCCATCCGCTGGCTACATCCTTGATGTTCCCGACATGGTCAGGTATTCCGTATCCTGGCTGGCCTTCATTGTCCTGGTCGGCAAGGATTAATTCCAATGACCCAACCCCATTGGGCTTGAAAACTTTTATTGCGGGCTTTGTCTCAGTTTTGCCATCTTCTTTTATCCTATATATCTCAACATAGTCCGCTTCTTTCTCGTCGTCATTGTCAAGGTTGTAAGATATGGCGCGTATGCCCATCTTGCGCGGCACATAAATCCATTCGCTCTCTCCTTTGTCAAAGGAATATTTTGGATTAGGCATTTTTTCAAGGAACATTATCTGCTGTGTTATCTCCTCTACAACCGCGGATTTGTCTTTTAGTTTTCCTGCGTTCCTCGCTGTCTTGACATATCCTGCGTCGAATTCCTGCTCCTCCTGATTCAAGGGGAATGTTGTCGCTAGAGAATATCTCCTGTCTTCAGGTATGCTGTACGGGTCGAAGTATCCTTGTGCGCTCTCGCCATTGACGAGTTTCTCGAATTTCTGGTGCAGCACCTTCTTGCGTAGCATGTCTGTGTGGTACTTGAACACCTTCTCCTGTAGTGCGAGATGGTCTCCCATCCCTGTGTTCTTTAGGTATTTCTGGAAAAGTATATCTCCATCGGGCTTTAGGGCATCAGATAGGTCTTGGTGCATCCTCTCGACAGTGTAAAGTATATCTTCATCAGTTATTCCGGAATAGTTCATCTCATATGTCACTGTTCCGTCTTCCTTCTCGACCTTGCGTGTGAACATGCCTCTTAATGCTTCTGCTGCTGCGACTTCTGCCTGCTCTTTTGTCATGCCTTTCGCTGAAAGGCTCTTTTCAACTTTTGTCTCGAAGTTGTCGCAGCTTGTGATAGCGAGGGCTGCCATGCTCACAGTCACAGCTATGTTCTTGAGGAATCTTTTCATCTTGATAGCACCTCCTCTTCGTCGTATTGGAGGTCTACTATCCCCAACCTATGCAGTCTCAATGCGAAATTTACCAGCTGTTGCGTGTCTTCTGTCCTTGGCATCCCAAGCATCTCTGCGGTCGAAAGGAGTGTTTTCCTCTGTGCAGGGGTCATGCTGCTCAGCCTTCCTGCCAGTTCACTCTTTATTTTCGAGAGCTCTTCTTCAGTAAGGGTCTTAGTCCTCTCGCTTTTCATCTCTCGCATTGCGCTTGACGCGGCGCCTCTTATCATATCGCTGTGCTCTTCAAGGAAGTCTCTTGTCTTGTTAGGCCCCCCGAGAAGAGTCGGTTCGAAGTTCTTGTACATTATTATCTTGAATGTCGCGTTGTCATCCTTCAGGAACTCATTGAGCGTCATGTAGTAGAGCGGATGCGTGTAGAATTCTGGTATGTACTGGTTGAACGCGACATCCCTCACTGCCTGGCTTATTGTAGCGACTTTCGCCATGTAGTCCTTGACCTTGCGGTAGCCGTTCTCTTTCTCGATTTCTCTCCCCATCATTAGGTCCAGTGACATCATGTCTGCGTATGCGAGTTGGCTGTCGAAGTTGAATAGTATCCTCGATATCTTTCGGAGGTCTTTTAGGTAAGAATGCTTGAGGAGCCGGTCCATGTCGTCGTGCGCAAGCATCGGGAATGATGCCCATATCTCAGGGTCGAATTTGCTGAGCAACGGATAGCTCTGGAGCTTTGGGTTCCTGTGAGTCATCTCGTGTATCAGTATTGCAGGCCAGCCGTTGATGTGGTCTAGCATCCTTGCCTTCGGGTCAATATCGATTATGCCTGAGTTGATGTACGTGACTCCGAGGGCAGCTATCTCGCCGAAATAATATTTTGTCGGGACAAAATCTTTTGTCTTTATGTCTGGTGTGAAAAGGACATCTCTCACTTTAAGTCCGGGATAGCCTGGAACATCCTTGTCAAGAAGATCTTTGAGTTTTTCTTTCTCACCAAGCTTGCCTGATTTTTTCAGTTCTTTTTCCTGCGCAGCAAGAACGACCTCGAGGGTCTTTTCATAGTCCTGCATAGCAAGCTCTGCGGCAGTTTTTACATATCTGGCATTGTCTTCGACCATACATTCAAATTCTTTCTGCGTGTAGGTGTCAATTCCAGCCGCATGGTAATGCGTGACTCCCTTTTCTGTCTTGATATAATTAGGAAATATGAGCTTGACCTTCACTCCATGTATCTCTCTTTCTGTTTCCATCGAGCCGTTTATGACAGTGACTGTTGGCTCTTCAGGGTATTTGTATATCGTTGAACGGTATACCCTGTCTTTCTCTAGCATGTTCTCTAGAGGGTCTTTCGGGCTTCGTATGCCTGAGAGGTAGTGTGGTGTGCATTCTCTTGTATCCGCCTTTGCATATGCTGACGGCATAGATACATACTCGTTGTCTGTAGGTGCAGCTAGGGTCAGTGCTGTGCCGACCGCGACAAGAGTTACACCCCTTCTTATTGTAGTTAGAACTTTATCCTTTAGCGACATGGATTATATCTATGTCCGCAGGAATTATAATACTTCTAGCGATTTTTTTTATCAGAACGCAATTTATTTCGTGCAACATCATGATTTTTTTTAAAATGAGCATTCATCGAAAATAACGCAAGAAAAACCGAAAATATTTTCAGTGAAGTCTTATTGACTTCTTCTTTACCGTCGAATGGACTGATTTTGATGCCATCGCAGCCTGGCTCACTTTCATCTGTTTTATGGCGCTTTTTTTCTTGGCAAAAGCGTGTATCTGCTTGCCTATCACTGCTGCGGTTGAGACTCCTGGTATGACCATCGATGCGACTTCTGCTCCGAGTTCAAATAATGTGTCTTCAGGTATCATCTCTCTTAGTTCGCTCTTCACGACATTGCTCCTGTACATCTCTCCGGTTATGGCATCGACTTCGAGGACGCCTGTCTTTCCGCTCGGCCTCTTCGTGAATTCAAATGCGTATGCTGGCCTGAAATAAAGGCACATCTCTGTGACTTCTATCTTCTCTGTGAGTATCTTATCGGCATGGACTGGTTTTAGGAGGTCTTTCATCATCTCCCTGATTATATACGCTCCTCTGACTGATGCAGGGAACACGACGACATTCCTTCCCATGAGCTCTTCTGTCTGTTTGATTGTCTTTGTCTCGAACTTGAGGTATTGTGTAAGCTTCTTCTCTTTCATTGCTGCTTCTGTAGCGTCCCTTATCTCTTCTTTTGTGTAGTTTTCGACGCAGTAATCCTCGCCTTCTATGTTGCATACAGGAGAGTCTTTTGACACTTCAAAGACATTTCCCGCTATCTTGACTGTCCTTACCTGTGGTTCGACAGGGAATGAGTAGCTGTTCGCCCTGAGGTATTCCATGAAGCTCTCTGCATTTATGTGCCAGAACGGATAGTATTTCTTCTCCTTGTGAGTCAACTCTATCCTTGTGACCTTGTCGAAGAGTTTCGCGACCCTTGACATGACTCCGAATGCCTTTTCCCTTGCAAGCTGCGCTTTTCTTTCGCAGTCTGCTTCAGAATACGCGTCCTTGAACACCTTTATGTTCTGTTTCTGGACATTGAATTTGAGTTCTACCATTTGTTTCAGCGTGATTTTTTCGTGTTTTTGTTTATTAATCTTTTGATTTTACTGATTTTACTTATGCGGAGAATAATGGGGATTCCTTTCAACGCGGTATAGTATCTGAGGCTCTGCTACGTTCTTCAGATGTTCTTCTTCTGCGAAAGTGAGCACATATCTTCCGTCTCTTGAGATGAAGCTCTTATGCTCTATCTGTTTCTTCTTGCGCACCTGTCCGAGTACTGCAAAATAGTCAGACTCTTCATTTTCTTCCTCTTTTTCAGGAAGCCCTTCCTTGGGGTCGTGTCCTGTAAGGAGCCTGAATGTTTCAGGACATACTAGTATCCTGTTCCTTCCTGCCTTTGATTGTATCCTTGCTGCAAGGTTCGCTGTACGTCCAAGTACTGTGAAGTCGGGCGATACTGTAGATCCAATCTTGCCAAAGTCGAGTTTTGCATTTTCTGTAGTTGTGGCTATTCCTAGTGATAACCCTACAGGATTGTCCAGCAGGTAATTTATGGCGGTCTCTGAAAAACCATTGTCTTTTAAGTAGGTGTGATTTCTGAAATATTCTGTGTTCAAATCTTGCAATAACTCTCTATACTGTAACAGGCATTCCACTCCTCTTTTTGCATAGCTCTCAGGAGTCCCATCAAAGAAGGGTGGTCCGACTATATCCATGGTGCAATCTCCTATGGTTTTGTCATGCATTATGTAAAGGCTGTCAGAGACCTTTCTTGTGTTCTCGAAGAGTATGTTAATTATCTTTCCGATATCTCTAGGACCGAGTTGCTCGCTGGCCTTTGTGAAGCCGCAGACGTCAGAGAAGAGCACGCTCGCATGCTCGCTCTTGAGTTCGTCAAAGTTCATTTCTCGTCTTATCACTTCCTGTGAACACTGTTTTGAGAATGAGAAGCGCAGTTCTTTCATCTTTTTGTAGTGTTGGGTGAGCATCCTGCTTAGGTTCCTGCCGAGAGTCTCAAGAGAGCTTCTCTCGCTATATCTGAATTTATTTTTCTCTTTGAACGCGAACACCCTTCCGACGAGTTCGTTACCTGCTGTTATGTCGACGAAAAGGTAATTTCCAGCTAATTTTAAAGGCAGTGCTTCTTTAATCTTTTTTTCGTAATCCGCTTCTTTCTTGTCAGTCATGAGCCTATGGAGATCTGTGTTCTCAAACATCGCAGGGTTTGTTCCTGCACGGTATTTCTTCAGGTTCTCCGGTTTCAACGAATCCTCATCATAACATATGAGCAGAAGGTCAGACAGTTCTTCAATCTGCTCAAATGTTCTTTCATGAGCTTCATTTATTGCTTCAAGTAAAGGTAGCTCACTGAACTTCTGTTCAAGGTTGTGTGCGAAATTCTTTATTTTTACAGATTGAATCCAATCGAAAAGCTTATCATCCATGTTTTCAAGGACACCATTGATTTTCTTTCTTATTCTGGGAGTATCTATGGGCTGGTCTCTGGCCAGTTCTGATTCTGTGGACTCTCCTTTCTCTATATCGCCCACATATGAAACGCCCAAAGGTATGTCATTTAGCCGGCCCCATAGAAAGACGCCTATTTTCCCTTTGCCTTTGATTGTGACATCTGAAGATCCATAGTTGGCATGCATGTCAAGCTGCTCTGTCATGAGTTTTATCATGTGTTCTTGTTTTGCACTATGCGGTCTAATCTCAAAATCTATTTTGTTTAGATATTCTGTCAGAGCTTTCCATTCTGCGCTGCTTCTGTCAGAGTTGCTCGCCTCTTCAGATCTGCTGTAAGCATCTGCGACAATCTTCTTCATGTTCCTGTTGGTCGCTTCAACGAATGCGTAGTTTCTTAGCCAGTCTATCTCTTCATCTTCAGGGTATCCTCCGTCGAAAAGAGAGGCATTCTTCTTTATGAAGTTGCTGATTACAAAATCAGGGACCCAATGGCAGTATTTGTAGATGATCTGTATGGAATTTGTTGTCCTATCCATGTAAGCGATTGTAGAATAGTCTGCATTGATTTCTTTGATCACCTTCCTTTCCATTATTGCTTCAAGTGTCAATTCGATGGCTTCTTTGTCTTTCTGTATGAATGGGTCGGAGAACTCTTCTTTTACATCATCTGCGCCTTGAGTAATCATCTCTGAGAATCTGAGGTCTTCATTATCTTCCCTTAGTGATGCGTTCTCTTGTTTGTACCTTTCGAGTTCTGCAGTTATGTTTGGATCTGTCTGCTTTAACTTTAATTCTTCAAGCGCAGTTTTTGTGTCTGAGTGTTCAGCTCTTTCAGAATCAAGCTCGTTCTTCATCTTCTCATGTTTGACTTCGAGTTCAGAATATTCTAGTTCAATCCTCTCGTGTTCTGCCTTGATTTTTTCAAGGGTCTCTTCAGAAAGTATCCTTTGTGCCTGTTCATTCTCGTATATCTTGCAGATATTATCATGTTCCCTGCTTATCTTGCAGATGTCATCCTGCATGCTTTCTAAAGTTCTTTCAAGGTCCTTGATTTTTGCCACGTACTGCTCTTTCTCTTGCCTGTCATTCGCAGAGCTTTCCTGCGCAACTGAAAGCGCGTTTGTGACTGTCTCTAGGGATGATTCTAGTGTCCTTATCTTTCCCTCAAGTTCTGTCTTTATCTGCATAGAAACATTGGGACTGGGCAATGCGATTACTTTCTTGCTTTCATCTACCTGCCAGTCATCAGGCTGGCCTGTACTGTTGGCTACATCGCTTATGC
Source organism: uncultured Methanosarcinales archaeon (assembly GCA_964563755.1). Classification (GTDB taxonomy): domain Archaea; phylum Nanobdellota; class Nanobdellia; order Woesearchaeales; family UBA11576; genus JABMQF01. The sequence continues at coordinate 24,384 of CAZLYC010000007.1, read as the reverse complement.
TATTAGCTTTCTTTACTCCATTATCTGACATTCTCAACACCTAACTATTGTCACCAAAAGGTAGTAACTAATATATAAGCCTTTCGGTATATATCGCCTTTAAACAGTGTTTAAACGCTCATCTGCCTTATTATGGTAACTATGCTATTTTTTGCCTAAGAACATAGGAAATAGCTTTTCAATCAGATTTTGGCAAAATTTCAGTCAAAGTTGAACTGCTCGCCGCGCATAAGGACGCTTTGGTCAGTTGACAGGTCATCGCTCTTCTGCATTAAACCTAGCTTCCTGAGCTTCTGGGCTATCTCACACACCACGGTTGTATGATATGACGGATGCTCGAACATGTCTGTCTCGGCATTGACTGCTATCTTATGATAGGGATATTCATCGAACAGGGCATCATAGTTATCATTCAGCTTCTGGAGGTATTCCTTTGTTATGTTCTTCTCTTCTGGTCTGCCGCGTTTGAGTATCCTGTTCATGAGGACGTTCACATCCCGCACCTTTAGATAGACAAATAGCGTCGGAGGATTGAAGTTGCTGCATATCTCCTTGTATGTCTGGTCATAGACATAGTATTCTAGTTCATGCATGTTTCCCAGCTCGTAGTTTGTCTTGCCGAATACGCTCCTGTCTTCGAATATTGTCCTGTCTTCTATCGCGAGCCCTGAAAAATCCTTAATCCTCTTAAGCGTGCTCAGTCTTAACGAGAAATAGTACATCTGTGATGCGAATGCCCATCTTTTCTTGTCGTTGTAGAACTCTCCCAACAATCTTTTTTCAGGTATTTCCTGGAATGTCTTTACGCCTTGTCCTTGTTTAAGAAAGCTGAGTAGGAGTGACCTGTTAGGCTCCTTAAGGACCTGCTGCGTGAATTCTGTCTTTCCTACCCCTATGTTGCCTGCGAATGCAAGGTGTATTTCTGACATTTAACCCCCTCTAGATGCTTGTTTCATAGGACTGCTTGTTATTAAATTTTTTTAATTTTGCAGCGTATGCTTTATATATCAGGACGTGCTGGTAATAAGCATAAACAAAAAAGGTGATTTGATGAAAAAGCTTCTTTTTGCATTCATGGTATTTTCTATGGTCTCTCTTTTGCTGGCAGTCGGCTGCGCAAAAAAGACAGAGTCCCCTATTGCTCCTGCTACTCAACCTGTGCCGCAGATGGAACAGGTCAATCCTTCAGTAGAGAAGGAAGAGCCTATAGCTTCTCCGCCTGTCCAGGAACAGCCGCAGAAAGAAGAGCCTGCCCCGATAGGCAACAGGGTAGAAGGCACTGAAGCAGAGCCAGTCGACGAGGCTATTCCTGAAGGAACAGAAGAAGTTTTGCTTTATGTCAACAAGACCATGTCTCTGAATGTCATGACTGTTTCTGCAGGGATGACTGTATCGTGGAAGAATATGGATACATTCCCGCATGTTCTTGCTGTCGAGACAGGCAAGGGTTTTGATACTGTTAGGCATGCGAAGTCACCTCAGATAGTATCTGGCGCAGTATGGAGTTACACATTCAACGACAAGGGAACTTTCCTTGTAAGGGATCTTTTCTCAGGCAGTATGAGGATGAATGTGACTGTTGAATAAGGCAGTGTCTGCTTTTTTCATAGGTAATCTTTTTATACTGTCATTTTTTCTATCTTTTTCATTTGCCGCCGTCGCATAACCCGGTATTGCGGCGGTCTCGAACAAATGGTTACGCTCATTTGATACGCAACGGGCGGCATTCGCGACTTCGTCGCTCAGCCACCCTAGATGAAAAGCGTTGCCATCCATAGAGAACCGCTGGGGTCAAACCCATCCCTGTTCAAATCAGGGCGGCGGCGTCCATATTCAATTGTGACGCCCTTGGGCCACGATGTGGCTACAAGGCTTATATCGATAAATGGCTGATTCTTAGGAGAACTATACCATGACAGATATACATCATTACGACCGAAGGTACAAGGCTGCAATAGCAGGGCTTTCGAGTTGCGGGTTGTCCGCAAGGAACCAAGAGCTGATTCTTAGGTTCAAGGATTATGCGGTTCTGGAGAACCTGTCTAAGCCGAGGCTGATAAAGTATGTTGAAATAATGAGAAGTGTGGCTAGACTGCTCAAGAAAGATATGGATGAGGCGACGGCGGAAGACCTTAAAATGGTGGTGAGTGAGATACAGCAGCGGGATTACTCGCCTTGGACAAAGCAGATTTACAAGATAATGATAAAGAAATTCTACAAATGGCATCTGGGTACCAAGGATTATCCTGAAATAGTCGATTGGATAACGATACGTGTCAGTAAATCTGAGAAGAGGTTGCCGTCAGAGGGGGAGCTGTTGACTGAAGATGATGTTAAGAAGTTGATTAGTGCTGCTGAGCATCCGCGGGACAAGGCTTTCGTGTCAATCCTGTGGGAATCGGGAACAAGGATAGGGGAGACAGGCAACTTATGTATGAAGAATATAAGTTTTGATGATATGGGGGTTTGTCTGACGGTCAGAGGAAAGACTGGTTCTAGGAAGATAAGGCTCATAACAAGCACACCGCATCTGGTGACTTGGGTGTCAAATCATCCGTTCAGGGATAACCCGGAAGCGCCTCTTTGGATAAATATAGGGACGAGGGAGCATAATAAGGCGATGCAGTATTCAAACATGAAAGAGCTTCTGAAGCTGTTGTTCAGGAAAGCAGGGTTGAAAAAAAGGTGTAATCCGCATGTTTTCAGGCATTCTAGGGCTACGTTCATGGCTAATCATCTGACTGAGTTTCAGATGAATCAGTACTTCGGGTGGGTGCAAGGCAGTGATATGCCGTCAACGTATGTTCACTTGAGCGGAAAAGATGTGGACAATGCAATCTACATGATGAATGGTATCAAGGCATTTGAGAAAAAAGAAGAGCAGAAACTTATGCCTCGCATTTGTCCTAGGTGTGATACGATAAATGCCTTTGATGCCAAGCATTGCAATAAATGCGGAGGCATTTTGGATTTGAAGTATGCGATGGAACTTGAAGAGAGAAGGGAAAAAGAGACTAAACTGAGGGAAAACTCAGACAGTGCAATGACTCAGCTCTTCCAAGACAAGGAGGTACAGGAATTCCTCGCAGAAAAACTAAGGAGAATGGGAATCAGGGTCTGAATCTTTTTTCTTTGAATCCTTTATCAATTCCTGCAGAACAATTATCCATTCTGGTATCTTAGATTCATCTTCCATTACAAACCGCCTCCTTGATCTTCTTGACATCTATAGCAATCCCACCGACAGCTACCTCTAGGTCAGCAGGATCATCCTTCAATACAACACTTCGCACATAAGAAGATATGTTAAGATGACCGTTATCCAAAGCGTCAAACCTAATGCGCTCTAGCTGGTCTCTAGTTACCCTAAACCGTACCATATGATTGCTTACCATATTGCTCCCAACCCTGTTTACACAAACACAACTTTTTTTCTAGAAATCACCAATTTTTTCTTAATCAAAAAGTGATGACTTGGCAATTAATATATTTTAGCCAAAGAAAATTAGAACTCTTACGGACACGTCAGAAACTTTACGAACAAACCGGAAACTTTTCGAAGAACGAGGTACTGAGTATAAGATTTACGAAATGGTCGGAATTCTTACGTATGAGAAAAGAATACTATCAATGCTTGAATCTTTTTTCACACGCACTGGACATGTTCGGATAAGAAATAAATAGTTCAATTACCTATCTTGTTGCATGAGTTCAGTCACAATGAAAAACGGTTCGAAAATCAATCGATTAGTCACCAAGTTTATCCAGAAGTCACCATTGTTTATTCCCAAATCGAAAAAATTATCCAGAAAGAATAGTAAAGTTTTTATTCAAGTTTAACATGTACGTTTGCTATCCTATTATTTATGCGGATAATCTTTTAAAAGTCACTGGGGAGTGGGTGAAATCTAAAAATGAGGTCGAACTTACTTCTAATAGTAAAGAATTGCTTTCATAATCAAGTTAGTTGGAGGTTTGGAAAAATGAAAAAGCTAGGTGAACCTGCATTTGTGGTTATGTTTTTTGTAGTTTTCGCAATGAGCGCTTCTGCTGCAGAGTTCTCAAAACATGATTTCCTACAGAAGATTGAAACTAAAGTTGACATCACAAGCGCATACACGCACTACAAGATATGTAATCCTACTCAAGCGCAGTATCATATCTCGTCCAATGGTGATTTCAATATCCAGTTCAACACCATCAAGGGTGTGTTGAAATCATATAAATTCTCAATACTTCAAGATGTTCCTTATTATGTTGATGAGTATAGAGAAAGCTGCTCTACCGAAACTCAATTGGTCAACACAACGGATGGAAAGACTGAATACAAGGATATCACAGATTGCCGTCAGGTCAAGTCAGGCTCATATATAGAGACTAAGAAAGAGTGGGTAGACTTCAATCCTGTAGGAAAAAGCTTTGCCTCAAGCGAATGCTACGATATAAAAATTGAAGGAACCTACGCTCCTGCTTATCGTGACAACAAGATTGTGATAGACAATGTGATAAGCTATGCAGGATACAGCTTCGACGAGTATGACTGGTGGAACACCACGTGGGAATACAAAAAACCAATCGAAATAAACGCCTCATCTAATGATTATGAATACCAGATTTACTTCAACGTCACATATGAATGGGGCATGAATGCCAACTTCACAGACCTAAGATTCCTTAACGAAGAAGAAAATACATCGCTGCCATACGGGATAGAACAATGGCAGAATGGAAGTTGGGCTGCCGGCTGGTTCCGAATAGATAGTATAGATGCACAGAACAGTACACAAGCATACATTTATTACGGAAATGACCAAGCAACTAATATAAGCAATTACACCGACATTTTTGATTTGTACGAATCATTTGAGGACAGCAACTGGAATAATCCATCATGGGTTATAAATCATCCGGACAACACCGACGCAACCTTTGAAACAATCAATGGTGATATCTGGGCAAAATTCTTCAGGATTGGAGTCAAATCTCCGTTTAAAGCTACGGTAAAATCGGAAAAAATCAACACAACTAATGGTTTCATTCTGAACTATCAACAGAAAATCTCTTCTGGTGACGCTGCTGGTGGCGGCCTTTGCCTTGCAATAAACCAATCAGGATTCAGCGATTACGCGACCTGCATATACGACATAGCGATAAACGATGATTCCTATGACTGGAAGTCAGGTTTCATAAATTTTAATTCCAGTTGGGAAGGTGCTGGGCGACACCAGACGTACGGTGTATTCGCATCAGAAAATACTAGTAATTCAGTTGCGTGGGTAATGCCTGATAAAATCAAGAACGTTGTTTACAACGTGCAACTGACGAAAGACCAGAACCATAACTTTACGATAACGATTAATGGAACACAACAAATTTCGTTGATAACAGGAACAGACAATCCCTACGATCACAGCATACAAAGTATCTCTTTACTAGGAGTATCGGCCAGTGGAGATGGAAATGGTGTATACTACAATAATATTAAGATACGAAAATACATGTATCCTGAGCCCACAATTGCGTTCGGGCAGGAAGAGAATCAATCAACAGGGCCAGCTAATGAGACAGAAGGAAGAGCTGCAATAGAAACAGGAATAGCAAACGCCCTAGGCAGCGGATACAGTGTCTACACAGACCAAAAGGTCTACGGTAGACACACAAACACAAGCCAAGTCAAGGGAACCTTTGACGAGTTCGTCGTTTACAACAGCAAAAGATGGGCATTCAACTATGACAATGAAACTTCTGCAGGGTTCACAAACATGTTCAACTTGACGCCGACTTTGTACGTGCTTGAAGTGTATGATAAGAGTAGCAGTCAGATTACCCTAGCGGTAGAGAACATGATAAACTTGACAAAGGAGTGAATGTTAGACTATGAAACAAATAAAAATCATTAATGCCGTAATCTTGCTTCTTTTTGCAATATTTTCTGTTTTTTCAGTTACTGCAGAAGAAGCTGACCCGGATACTCTCAAATCAGACTTGAACTGGTTTGGTAACCCGCCAACGAACATCACAACATCGGACTATTATCGTGATAGGCTTGTGAGTTGCACCGGGAATTATGACCGTCTGAGAGACATTCTGAAGTTCGACGATGAGCAGATTGCTCAGGTTGAACTCCAATGCAAGAACAACGACTATGTCAATATAGTTGGTGCTGCAATCCCGCAGCACATCATAAACTGTATAGAATTACTTGAAGATTATCTGGCTGGGAAAGTTGCACGGATTGACCATGATTGGATTATAGATGAGTGCCTTATTCGTGAGGAGTTCGAGAATTCATTTCCTGACAGGACGGAAACGCACTTGCAGGTGCTATACGCAAGTCTGAACGAGAAGCTGAGGGAAGACATGGATGGTATGAAGGTGATATATAATAGCAAGAATGATATAATACCGCAACCGCGCAAGTTGAATATCAAGATGCCTCCTGACAGGAAAAGAAATGAAAGCTACTTTCGAAATGAGTCAGAGGATTTTGAGAATTTCAAACAGGAGCTAGATTCTGCGGAGCCGGGTGAATCATCTAGAATACTGAATGAGCAGAAAGGAGAAAAACCGCAACCTCTGGTAGAGAGCAGGGAATGGTTGAATTTCCGAGGAATCATTAACAAGGTCTTTGGATGGTTGCCGTGGTACAAAAGATGAAACAAACAATCATAATTACAGCGTTAATCATTCTTGTCATGCCAGTAGCTGTTGCTCTTTGTATAGATATAGATGACACGTACAGCTATGATGGCACGACTGGCTCTGATGAGATAGCGTTTGTAAACTATGACTTTGATAGTGAAGCCTGTGATATAGATTATACTGACCCTGACATGGTGTGCTTCAACTGGGATTATTTCGGAGGAACAAATGATGGTCCTGAACTTGAAGGTTTTGATAACTGCTACTCTACTACTGTGCAGAACAGGAATGACTGTGTAAATTGTTGGGATATACCGTATGAGATGAACACAAGCCACCCGGACTGGGTAGGATTCCTGAACTACATAGATGATGAAATCAACGACAGGGTGTGTGACGGTTGCGACTTCGATACATCATCAAGGTTCATGGACTACCAGACCGCAAGACTCTATTATAACTGTGATGACTGTCCTAACAGCGTTATTAACGATACGGAATTTGATGCATCAACAGAAAGATATTATGCGGTTTATCCTAGACAGTATTACTGCGCAAGTGATGGGGACGAAACATTCACTCTCCGCGGCAGGTACTACGACCGCAACACAACCGAGACTGATTGGGTCACCATGCTCACGAAGAACTGCACAATACTACACAACGAATATTACGGTTGCGATACAGATGATGACGAGGTCAGTGACAACACAGGAACAACATCCCTAACAGACCCCTGCGATATAAAGGATGGTTCCACTGCAAATCATACATGCACGCAGAACAGTGACTGCGTTTCAGACAACTGCGGCGGAGTAGGAACATCCTACGACCCTCTATGTGAAGTTGACGGGTATATTTGGTTCAACATAACAGCTTACACAAAGAACAATACCTGCGGAGGAACAGGATACACATTAAATTCAACACTGAACGTAACTAACTGCACTACAGAAGTCGGCACAGGCTACGTATGTGACTCAGACCTAGACCAGACGAACACAAATGACCCTGCTGATTTCTGCAAAAGGGATGTACATGAGACCTGTTCACTTAACAGCGACTGCTGGGATGACAATGGAGGCTATGACTGCTGGGATGGAACGTGCGAATTTACAGGATACTGCGGAGACACGGTATGCAACCATCTGAATGAGACACCCGTAAGTTGCCCGTCTGACTGCTGCACGACAGAATGCAGGAACAAATGGGACGACCCAGGCCCTGAAGACTTCTATACATGCTACGCGTCCTGCAATTACTACAACGGCTGTTTGTTTTATAACTACAATGCGCGTACAGCCTGCGACGGTCAGGACATAGACGCAGTTGTATGTTCAGACTATAACTCATACGTGACGTGCTGTGAAGGTACAGTCATAGACTGTGATGCAGGAGAAGTATGTAACAACGGACAGTGCATAGTCGCAAACTACACAGATCTTGAGATAATCGATGTAATACCTATACAGGTTATACCTGACGTAGACATGGTTCTGGACAAATCGGGATACGTACGCGTCATAGTCCGGAACAACGGACCCCTGGACGCCAACGCAACAGTAAACGTAACATTCGAAGGCAACCCATTAACACCATACCAACCAGCCAACGCAACAATACATATAAACGCAGATACCAACGCAACATTCGACTTCCACTTCAAACCAAACATATCAGGAAACCAAAAAACAATAACAGCAAACGTGAGCGTGATATGATGAAGCCAAGAACTATACTATTGCAGACATGTTTATTCGTAATATTTATAGTAGTATTAACCTCAAATATTTATGCAAAATCAGTTGCTGTGCCCTACTTCGATAAAGATTGTTATGCTGATGCGTGCAGTAAAAATGACGATTTATTTTTAAGTGAGACTAATACCTGCAAATTCATACCCCTATTAAATGCAAACGGAGAAATATCTGGAAGTATAGAAAGTGACATTGATAACACAAACGAATTCTATTCATTTAATCATAGTATTCAAGAGGAAATTAAATCCGCATATACTAAATGCATACGAAATAATTTAACAGCGGAAAGAGATATTATAGAAAAATCCGCCAATGATGATTCTAAGGCGCTAGCACAAATCAGAAACACGGCGAAAACAGGTATAGTTACTCTAATCATTTTGGTTATCCAAGGTGTTCTTTTCCTAATAATCTATTATGCACGGTCTGAACGTGAACGAAACAGACGGTTTGTGAGACTGCTGAAAGGATCCGCAGGATTCCTTTGTGCTATTGGAACAATCATCTTATATCCATTAATCAGTTTAATATTCAATCCAGTAACATTTGGTCTAAGTTCAAAACTGTGTTCATACAGCACGACTTGCGAGTCTGTGATTTTCGTTGCGCCCATTTACATCATCGGGACTTTGGCTCAAGTAATCACCTTCAAAACCCTGCGAAAATGAAACACGACATCCATATTTTATTATTTGTAATGATGATTGCCAGCACGTCCTTAGCTTCAGCAACATCCGACTCTAATTTATCAAATAACATATATCCAGTTAATATTTCCATAATTGATACGGATAATATTGCTGTTGTATACGTTGACATGGCGATGCAATCAGGCATAAACAGTTTCATTAATTATAATGAAGAATTCATAAAGAAGACATACCCGCTTGCTGACGATGGATTCACAGGGTGGAAGACTTTGAATTCGGGAGTACTTAATGAGTTTGAAGACTATGAGAGTCAAAGTAAAGCGGACGACGTAATTCAAAGCATTAAACTCTACAACAAGGTCTTCAAAGCAGCAGCTATTGAAAATATTACTCGAGCGGTAGGTATAGTTCCCTACGGATATTTGTCAAGCAAGTTTCCTAACTTACTGCCTCAGAATACGATTGGATACGCTTGGCCAAACACGTATACTGTGCTTGTCGAATTTTATCAACCTAAAACCTCATTAATTGCACATGAATTAGGCCACACATACTTGTTATGTGATGAATACAGCTACACGGAGTGGTCTACACAGAATACACTATTTCAGTATTTCTATGGACTCAGTTGTCCTAATGCTAATGATGGTGACAATCTTTCATCTGAATGCTACAACCAAGGGTGTGGTACAACCACTTTAGGCAGCATTTATGGTGACGAGAGCGAGTGGGCGATTGACCTAACAAATTTTATGGGTCTCTCAACGTATCCTAAATATCCTTGGATTGCTAATGATTCATACAGTCATCTTCTAAAAGCGATGGAGCATAACAGCACATATTTGCCTCCTCTGCGGAATTGGAAGACTGACTTCGCAGAAAAAGCTTTAGTATGGACATTTGGGTTGAACAAGAATGGCAGTATAGAATCATATGCTGCGTATACGCTAGTTAATGCTACCGTTTACGATTACTCGGGGGAAAGTAACAGCACGTATAGATTTATTGGATTTGATTCTCAGAACAATACGATCATTAATTTTTCATTCAGCCCATTTTACTCAATGTACACCTTCGATGGAACAACAATAGAGCTCAATGTAAGTCCCATTCAGTTCATCGTCGGAATTCCTGAAAACCTAAGCACAGTCAAAATATTTAATAACTCTGAAGAACTAAAACGAATTAATGTCAGCGAAAATCCCCCGGTAGTTTCAATATTCAATCCTGTCGCGGACAATATATACGAAGAAGCATATAACATCACCTGGACCTCAAGCGATTTAGATGGTGACAACGTATACTATGCCGTGATGGTCTCAAATAACACAGGACATAATTATGCTACATTAGACATCGACTTAAATCAAACATTCTACGAAATCAACCCTGTTGATTTTCCACCGGGCACTAATTACACTATCAAAGTTTTAGTTACTGATGGTGTTAATACGGGTACTGATGAGACTCTTGGCTTTACCATGGGGAATGTCCTGAATATAACTAATTCAAGTGTTATCTATGTCAATGATACTTATAGGATTTTTGAGTTCTTTATACATAACACTGTGAATTATAATTTGTCTAATGTGAGTTGGACTTTCGAGCCGGGTGATGGTTGGGTGGTAAACAGCACTGAAAGCATTTTATTGGCTGCTAATGAGACTTTTGTGTTGTATTTGGCATACAATTATTCAGATAATCAGGTGTACGATGCGGTTCTGACTGTTAATTCATCTGGATTCTACAAGATAAAGCATTTCACAATAAATGAGAACAACCAATCATACCTTACAGGTCTTACAGCACTGCACACTTCAGGAAAACAGGCAACAGTAGAGTTCACTATCAACAACACAGGCACTGAACCAGCAGACTTGAACTGGACAGTAAACACGGGTGAAGAGACAATATTTGCATCAGAGCCTATTAGCTTAGAAGTGAATGAAAGCGCGATAGTGCTCGTGGAATTCAACTATAGCACTGCGGGAACATATCAGGTAACAGCTACCGCGTTAGAAAACACAACCCAAAGAGGCTCTGAATCGATATTTCTGACAATGAACAACATCAGCGTAGATGACCTAGTAAGGTTATACTCGGGTTCGCCCAACTCTTTCACGTTCAGCATATACAACAATATAGGAGAGACCATTCCTGATGTTGCATGGTCATGCGAGATGGATGATGGAAACAGCATAAACAGCACAGAGAACATGACAATAACAGATATCAGCTTTGTTATATTCCAGTACAATTACACTACGCCAGGAACATACACCATCAATTGTTCTGCTACAAATATGACTTTAAGCGACTTTGAAACGGCAAATGTAACTGTCACATGAGAATTGAACTCAGCATATGTAAAACATCTTTTCATATGATAAACACAAAAGATAAACAGTTAGGTTCTGAAAAAGAAACAGAGCTTATAAAAGAAAAGTCAGACAGAGCCTTAAAAGACCGACCAGTCACATAACAAGAATTTTTTTAATTCTGTGATAAATATGTCATGAACTAAGAAAGTATTGTTTTGTTCTCAGTCCTGTTCGCCGTTCCAGACAGTATATGCCTAGAATTCCTTGTTTGTTCTGTGTTTGGTTCGACCTGAATATGCTATTATTCTAAGCATATTCTTGTCACTTTAACTGTCTGGTTTGTTTTGACCGCGAATGACATCAACGCAGGCAAAAGAGGCATTTTGTCCGGTTTGATTCTCCCCCTATATCAATGATTTTTACGAAGCAAACTACGAAGCGCTCTTAAACCGCGGATTGTTAGAAATAAGAGATAAAAGATAATTTACGAAGCTTGAAATTGTCCCTATATCATTGATCTTCTTTATCTTTCCACGCCCAATACTCATCTGCTCTATTCTGTGCGTCTATATTCTCTGCCTTCTGCTTATTGATTGCTTCCTGCTCTATCAATAGCTGCCATGCAAGGAGTGTCTTGACAAGCTCCTCAACATCCTTCATCCCTACCGCTTGAGCCAGAAGCGGAAGCTGCTCGACCCATTCATCAGGGATTCTTATTTTTAGAAATAGGTATGAGTGCGGTGATGCGTAGTATTTCTTGAATGTCATGCCAAATATTAGATTTTTAAATGATTAAAATGTTGTAGCGGGGTTGTGGCACGTAAACGAGCAGGTGTTATAAACACAGTATTATCGTTTTATAGCTCATTAAACTGCTTTGTTTATATATTATAACCATCTACATTAAACTTTTTATGTAAATAAACAAAACATTTATATATTATACCTGTCTACATTTAACTTTATGAAGATGGAACTACTTCTTAAGAAACTTGAAGGAGTGCAAACTATAGACTCCATAGTCAAACTACTCAAAGTAGACAGACAAAAAGCAACATACTATGTGTATAGACTTAGAAAAGCAGGATACATAAAAACCCTCAGAAGCAGCACAACAGGACAACGGCTTTACAGAATCTCATTCCAGAACAAATTGAAAGGAATAAGCTATTACGACATCATCAATAAGCACTCTCCAATACAAATCGTAGCACCAATGGTCTACAAGATATATGGACGAAAACCAAGCAACGAAGAAACGCTTGTATTTGCAATAAAGACGCAAAGCGTAAGGACAATACTTGCAGCAATGGCATTATACAGAAAGATAGACAATTGGATGGAACTTTTCCACTTGGCAAAAGAGAACCACATAGAAAGACAAGTGGGCGCACTTTACGACGTAGCACGATTGAGCGTGACAAAAGTAAGAAAGATGCCAAAAATGTTCCTAAGAGGAGCATTACCAAAAGAAAATTATTCATACAAGTATGCTGTTCCCGGCCTGCAATCCAAAGATTTTCAGGAAATAGAGAAGAGATGGAAGATATACGTTCCATTCAATAAAACAGATTTAGAGGTTTACAAATGATTACAATAGACGACCAACAAAAACTACTCCTAGCAGTAGGAAAAACGATAGAAAAACCGATAACAGCATATGCTATCGGAGGAACAGCAATGATGTTCAACGGACTTAAGAACGCAACACTCGACATAGACATAGTATTCACCAAAGAAGAAGACAGGAATGTATTCATAGATGCAATAAAAAAGATAGGATATAGACACATGAATTCAACAGTAGTCTACGGGGCAAAAAACAATCAGCCAAAAATGTACTCCCTTGACACCGAAAGATTCGATCTGTTCGTAAATGATGTTGTTGACTTCACATTCTCAGAAGATATGCAAAAAAGGTTCACACAAATCCATGAATATGGAAAGAACCTCAAGCTCTGCATAGCTCATCCCCAAGACATAGTACTTATGAAATGCGCAACAGACCGAGCCAAAGACCTAGAAGACGCCAAGAGAATAATCGAAACACAAAAAATAGACTGGGACGCATTAGTACAGGAAGCAGCCACGCAAGTAAAACTAGGAAGAAATGAAGCAATCTTCGACTTAGGAGAATTCCTAGAAAAAATACAACAAACAGGTACAAAAGTATCACAGGAAGCACTAGACAAACTATACGACCTGTCTACAAAAGAACCAAAAAAATAAGAAAACATATAAACCACCAACCCTTATAACACTCATAAAATTAAGAATTAGCCTGTGGGGCAGGAATTGACTCTCTGCCAAGGGCGGCGGCGTCTTAATATTTTTTGAAATGAGGTGTGAATCATGTTTTTTGAAAAGAATATTGGGAATGATGATAGGATTCTGAGGCTTGTTCTTGCAGCGTTATTTGCTGTTTTGGGTTGGTTCTATAATCCTTGGTTCTATGTTCTGACAGGTGTTTTAGGCATCACAGCATTGTTTGGTTTCTGTGGAATATACAAGATGTTCAGTGTGGATACTCTGGATAAGGCAGACATTCTTTTTAAACACCACTGATTCGTAGTAAAAAACAAAACGTTTATAAACTTCTTTCGCTGAATTTTTTTATGTTGAGAGAATGGTTGAATATTATAGGTCTAAAGCTCCATCAAGCGAAGAATGGATAGCCAAGGGAATAATAAGCAAGATTTCTATAGAAGTCAATGAGATTCCTTTCGCTCTTGACTCGCTCGTGTCATTATATGAAGATGGATATAGGGTTGTCAACAGGATGAAGATGACGCATGAGCGTCTTTGCAGTGATTATTCTAAGTTCATTTCAACACTTAAGCCTAAATTAGTCGAGGGTTCCGGTGTATCTGAAGCATTGGAGCCTGCCATAAGAGCATTGTCTGACGCAGAGATTTTTGCTGCAGAGCTCCATAAGGATGCTGCGCAGTACGTATCACATCAGGACAATGCTGTCAAGGCCATCGCGCAGTATGTCAGCACGCATTCAGAGTTCAAGGATGTTTCTAAAGAACAGGCTCCTGATTTTAATTTCTTATTCAAGATTCTAGGTCTGTCTTTCAACAAGACAGAACGCATAGATGTAGAGACTATAGATGAGTCCTGGAAGAATGATAATATCGCTTCAGCATGCCTCAGCAAGATGTATGACTTGATACCTGTGATGATGATAGATACTGATAATGCTTTAAAACAGTATTCTGAGTTCCGTGAGACAGCAGAGAAATCAAAGGAATCTGCTTTTGCAGCATACAGGAACAGCATGGACCGGTTCTCCAAGCAGGAGCTTGAGGATATTTACCCTGGAATGTTCATGAATTTCGGCAAGAAAGGAGGAGCATCATTGGTGATGGACCTCTTGAAGGAGAACTCAAAGCAATTCTTTGATAATGCAGAGCTTTACCAGCTTTTGAGGGCAGAGAGTTTCCTGAAGAAGCTTGGCGGGTTGCAGGAATTGTTCAGTAAAGAGCTGATGATGGAAGGCGGACGCCTGCCAGAGAATATAGCTGTCTTTCCTATGAAACATGTGACGAGGACAAATCGTAGATGATTCTGTTCTGGTCATTTCAGGCAATATTCTTTCAGGTAATATTTATATAGAAATCTTTATTCTTCTCGACCATGCAATCAGATTCGCTGACTAAATCCAAGTACATGAATGGCCTGCAGTGTCATAAGTACCTCTGGCATGTCTATAACAAGCGCGAGATGATACCTGCGCCTGACAGGCAGACCCAGAACAGGTTTGACCAGGGCCACTTGATAGGAGGTCTTGCCAGGAAGCTGTTCCCTGAAGGTATAGATGTCCATCATGATGATAATAGCACTAACCTGAGGCTGACAAAGGCATTTCTTTCCCAGAGGAAACCTCTTTTCGAAGCAGGCATCCAGCATGGCAGGATGTACGTCCGCGTAGATATTCTTCAGCCTTTTGGAGAGGATGCATGGGAGATAATAGAAGTCAAGAGTTCGACTTCTGTCAAGGACGAGCACATAGAAGATGTGGCGTTCCAGAACTATTGTCTTTCGATGAGCGGTCTGAACATAAAGCGCTGCTCTGTCATGCACATCAACAGGGAGTATGTTCGCCAGGGCGAGATAGACCCGTCAAAGCTGCTCATTAAGAGCGACGTGACAGATGATGTGGAAGAAGCTATGCAGGGCATACAGCAGCGGGTTGAGGAGATGATTACCGCTTTAGAAGCTAAGAAGTGTCCTGATATTGATATAGGATTGAAGTGCGACAAGCCTTACGAGTGTCCTCTAAAGTATCATTGCTGGAAGGACATGCCTGACTTCAACATATTCGAGCTTTATCATGGCAACGAGAAAGCAGAAGAGCTTTTCAAGAAAGGCATAAAGAAGATAGCAGATATACCTCCTGATTACATATTGAATGACAAGCAGAACATCCAGCGCCTCTGCGTGCTTAATGAGAAGCTCCATGTCGACAAGAAAGGTATAAGAAATTTCCTTTTCGGGCTCAAGTATCCTTTGTGGTACATGGATTTCGAGACAGTCTCTTCAGGTGTCCCTCTTTTTGACGGGACAAGACCTTACCAGCAGGTTCCATTTCAGTATTCTGTGCACATGATGAAGAGCAAAGATTCTAAGCCTGAGCATTTCTCGTTTATAGCTGATGGAAACGGGGACCCGAGGAAGGGTTTCATAGATTCATTGAGGAAAGATATCGGCCCGGAAGGAAGCGTTATCGTGTTCAATCAGTCTTTTGAGCAGGGAGTCTTAGAAGAGCTTGCTGCTGTGTATCCTGAATTCGCTCCGTGGATAGAGAGTGTTGTCGACAGGCTTTCCGACCTCATCGTACCGTTCAAGTCTTTCAATTATCACAGTAATCTCCAGCACGGGAGCAATTCTCTTAAGTATGTACTGCCTGCATTGACAGGCAAGAGTTATGAAGGATTGCCTATCTCGAACGGAGGGGATGCGACGCTCGCTTTCTTAAGCGTGCTGCAGGGGACTGTTTCTGAAGAGGAGAAGTCAAGGATAAGGAAGAACCTTGAAGAGTATTGCGGGCTCGATACTGAAGGCATGATATGGATAATGGAGAAGCTCTTGGAGGCGTCCAAGTGACTGGAGAATATATCGAGCTAAATGCTTTCATCAAGATCAAGCTTCTCATACCTACCGGCGGACAAGCAAAGGTGCTGATACGCTCAGGGAAGATTCTTGTTAATGGTCAGGTAGAGACAAGGAACAAGAAGAAGCTTGTGAAGGGAGACATTGTCGAGTTTGAGGGGAATCGTTGGACAGTGTGAGCTGTCGATTTCTTGTTTTTTAGTCACTTTTAGTGACTAAGTATCGCCGAGAATTTATAAGTGAAAAGTTTCTAGAGGTATATATGAGGTGAATTATGCCGCCACCGGATGTTCATTCCATAAAAGACTTGATTTTTTGGCAGTTCGCGAAGATTCTTGCAGACAATGCTGGCCTTACAAAGTCTCATTATCCTGCTGTAAAAGAAAGATTTTTCAAGCTTAAGTCAGGCGAGATTGCATGGCCTGATTCTGTGCGTGAATTTATCCGCAAGTCTGAGGATCCTGCGCGTTGCATCTACTGCGGACGTAAGACTATACTCAAGAATGACAGACTTCTCTCTCTTTCAAGGTCTGGTTCGTATAATGGTGATAACACTATCCGGGTCTGTCTGAGCTGCAGCAGCAGCAAAGGTGAGAAAAGGCTTTATGAGTGGTATGGTATAGATCACAGGGATACGATACCGAAGGTCGCGGAAAGCAAATACCTGAATCTGATTTACGCATTGCACTATAAGAGAGGCACTTTGAATGAGAGTTCTATGAAGGCTCTATGCGGCTCTTGTGATATGTATTCATTGTGTCCTGAGAAAGCTACGCTAAGTGTCTACTGCCTAGAAGGCTGCTTCATAAAGAAGTAAAATCTGTAAAAATATTAGTCAGTCATTCAGGCCTACGCACTGCATCTGTTCGTTGCCGCATTTCTCGCACTTCCATATCATGTACTGTGAGTTGCCGCTCATCATCTTTGTTCCTTTCTTGATTTCAACGCCGCATTTCTTGCACTTCAAAACAAACACCTCCATAGGGATTAGGCAGTCTTTGATGTCTTGTTATTTAAATTTATTGTTAAGTTCTATTTGGTCTTCATGACCCACACGCCGTCCCAATCTTTTCCGGGCTCATGCTCTTTAAGGTAGTCGCAGCGTTCGATGAATGCTTTTGATGCTCCGTCGCCGCCTTCTCTTACTGAGTCTGCCTTGCCGAACTCTTTCTTTGCCTCTTCCCATTCCTGATTGAAATAATGTTCAAGCCCTTTTTCAAAATGCTTTATGACTTCAAAGTACCAGTGCTTTGTGTCTTCCTTGAACGATACCAGTTCGAATATCGTAATCGGTTCTTTCTTGCCTTTCACAGCGACCTTGTCAATCTTCCTGACAACGAATCTCTTTGTGTCTATTTTGTTCTTTGTGCTTTCGCTTATCAGTATTCTTGTTCCGTATTGCTTGTTAAGTCCTTCAAGCCTTGATCCTGTGTTTATTGTGTCTCCCATTGCAGTGTAGTCGAATCTTTCATAGCTTCCCATGTTGCCTACTACAGCGTTTCCGGTATTGAGGCCTATTCCTATCTCTATAGGTGGAACTCCTTCTTCAGTCCATTTTTTCTGCAGCTGCTTAAGCCTCTTTTCCATCTCAAGGCAGGTCTTGCACGCGAGCTCTGCATGTTTAGGCTGGTCAAGAGGCGCGTTCCAGAATGCCATGATGGCGTCTCCCATGTATTTGTCGACTACGCCATTGTTTTTCAGTATGAGATTGGTCATCTCAGATAGGTACTCGTTCAAGAGGTGCACCAATTCTTCTGGCGTGAGTTTCTCTGATATCGAAGTGAATCCGCGGACATCTGAGAAGAATATTGTTATCTCTCTCTTGTCTCCGCCTAATTTCAATCTTTCAGGATTTTCCATGATGTGCTTTATGACTTCCTTAGATACATATTTCTCAAACGCTCCGAGAACTTTCTTCCTGGATTTCTTCTCAGAGAGGTACAGGTATATCACCGTGCCTACATATGTTATGATTGTCGCGGATGCGACATGGACTATGTTGAGTATGATTCCTGCATTGAAGGTGAATATTGTGATGAATATGTATAGTATAAGTAAGGCAATCGCTATTGATGAAGCAAGCCATATTGATAGGTAAAGTGAGAGAAGCGCAACTCCAAGAGATATGATGAACATGGTGATTACTGTTATCCATGCTGGTGCTATCCTGAGATTATTTCCTGTTATCAGCTGCTGGACAGTGTTGGCATGAACTTCCACTCCGGGCATGGCCTTTCCGTATGATGTTGGCACGAAGTAGCTGTCATGGAGGTCTGTCGCTGTCGCTCCGATTAGGAGTATCTTGTCTTTGAACTCTTCTGGCTTGTATATTCCGGCAAGTATGCCTGAAAAAGAGTAGTAAGGATAGCTGCCTGGTTTTCCGACGAAGTTTATCAGGAATCTTGTCTGCTTTTCGGGGTTTTTCTTGAAGTACTGGTCAACTATCGCGTTTGTGAAATGGTCATATTCTCCCTGTATGTTCAGGTTTGCCGCTCTTGTTGTTCCATCCTGGTCTGTTATGACATTTATGTATCCTAGAGCTGCTGCGGCTTCTGTTATCTCAGTGACTGGTGTTATGACTTTGTCTCCATATACTGTTCCGTCTTTGTATGAGAACTTGATGTATTCGACAGGCATCACGACGTTTCCTGCTTTGGCGACTGCTTCTGCGAGTTTCTTGTCTGTTTCTTCAGTTGAGCGTTCGAAGAAAGCTACGTCGAATGCTATTACCTTCGCTTGAGATATCTTATCAAGAAGCAGAGTGAAGTTTCCTCTCTCCCAAGGCCATCTTCCTATGTCCTGTATGCTTTGGTCGTCTATAGATACTATCGCGATATTGCTAAGAGGGGTAACTCCACCATAGAGATAATCGCTAAGTTTCAGCTGGACATTAGAATATACTCCTGCGGTCAATAATAGCGAACTTAAGAAAGCGGCAATCACTGCTATTACTATGCAGGTTTTGAATCTTGTTCTCTTGACCTGTTTCAACTGTTCAGCTATGTTTATCTGCTGTATCTTCTTCAGTCTTTCCTGAAACCGTTTCTTCAATGTTTCACCAGCAGGTTCGTCTTATTATTGATGCTGTTCTTATTCTGTCGGTGTGTAGTTCTCAAGCTCCTTGAGTTCCTTTATCGCTTTCTTTATCTCTTTTGTAAGCGCAACGAACCTGTCGATGGATTCTGCAGGTAGCTTTGCCTGTGCTTTGAGGTCGTCCTCGTTGAACTCGCCATTGTCTAGCCTTTCCATATATCTATAGACATCAGCGTCAGTCCATCCCTTTGTCTTTTTTATCATGCTGTATAATATGTTATGCTTCTGCAACTCTTGCTGCCTGAGGTTCTTGAGCGTTTTTATTATGATTTTCTTCTTTTCGATGGCTCTTGTTATGTCACTATCGTCGAAGCCATGTGCTTGGCCGAACTCGTCAGACAGAAGCGCTTTCTTTCTTGCGCCGAGCGTCAGCATCTTGTTTCCCATCCTTGCGTCAACTGTGCCGTTTACTACGCCGATGCTATCTTGGTCATCCCAGAATTCTGTTCCTCTTACAGTAGCTACTGTGTTAGGTGTCTCGACTTCAAAGTTCTGCACTCCCATTATGGCCGTGAATTTGTTCCATGTGGAGCCTGTGTTCTGGTTGAGCTTTACGTTCTTCTTGCTGAGCTCTGCTATGGCTATCTCTGTGTTCTTCTCGAGTTGGACTATGATGCTTTCATACAGAACAAGTATTGCTGTTCCGTCAAGTGTCTTGACCTTGTCGCTTATAGACAGCTCCATCCCGTCCTGTGCATCTGCCCATCCGCTGCCCGTGTCTACCTGAACTTTTCCTTCTTCTATGTTGAGCGCTGCTACAGTTGTGCTGCTTCCTAGAAGCGAGAACAGTCCTCCTCCTATCAGGAGTACAACAACAGCGATAGGTGCTGCAATCATCAATATCTTTTTCTGTTTCTTGTCCATCTTACCACCCGGTTTTCAGTATCGAAAAGAATACGGAGAATCATATTATCTTCCTTATAAATATTTGCAGCAAAAAAATGGATATTCTCTAAGGTAACAAAACAGAATAAATAAAATAGCGTTTTATTTTTGTTAAATAGGGCATATTCATTATATTTAAAATTTAAGTGAAGTTTATTCAGCATTATTTTACTTTTTAACGACACCACAATGTTTATAAACAAAGAAAGAGTATATTATACGTAATAAGGGGTGGATTTTTCGTGAGAATTGACAGTGCCTTTGCGACACTATCTGCTTTATAGAATATCTACCCCTTTCATGCTGACCATGGAAGATGCATTTCAAAGACTAAAGATGGAAATCGAGGAAGAGCGAAGACAGCAATATCTAAAGAGATTTGGCAGCCTGCCTGATATGAAAGACAGGGAGCTGACACTTAACGACTTCAACTGAGTTCTGATTACGTTACAAATAGGTTTAGCTAGTTCTAAAATCAGCGCCACTGCCCTGGCGAGCTAACTAATATCCTGTCTAATCAACGGTGTACTCAGATTTATTATCAAATAATTCTATAGGTGCGAGCGGCAGTGGCGATGTGTCTTAACTGCAGCAGAACTTCTTTCTCATTGCAGGCAGGACAAAGAAAGCTATTACTGCGAGCAATACTGCGAATGTCCAGAATCCTCTTGCAGGCATCTTGCCGATTACATAGAGGGTGAGTGCGATAACAAGCAGGACTGAAAGGAATACTGATAGGCCTTTAACAAGGAATGCTTGAAGGGGCATGGTCTTGCAGCACTCGCAGGTTTCCTTTTGTTCTTTTCTGCTCTGTTCAAGTTTTTTTGCGCTCTTTCGTTTCATGGTTCTTTGTTTCTATGTTTAGAATATAAATCTTTTCAAGAAAATATATTAAATACAGAGCTTCGTAATATTTTTCATGACAGAACATAGTGTAACTGCATCAGCTGATGGAACGCGTCTTGTAGAGTTCAGCAACGGAATGAAGACAGTCCTTATTCCTGGTCAGGGCTTTCGCACTACGATCTGTGTTTCATCGCAGATTGGATGCGGGATGCATTGCGCGTTCTGCAGGGCAGGCAAGTTCGTGAGGAATCTTTCAGCAGATGAGATAGTCGAACAGTTCAAGACAGCGATGGGTCTTGCAAAATCAAAGCCGTCATCTGTAGTGTTCATGGGCATGGGTGAACCGATGCTGAATTTTGATGCGGTGACTCAAGCGATAGATATCATGCATGATGAGTTGGATATATCTTACAGGAAGATAAGTCTCTCTACATGTGGCCTGATGCTTGAAAAGCTCCTCAACGTGCCTTTTCACGTCGCAGTATCTCTTCATTCAGCAGATGAGGATTTAAGAAAGAAGCTGATGCCTGGCTGCGTATCAGTGTCAGATATTGTCCTGTTCTCCAAGGGGTATACTGCAAAGCACAAGCGCGGATTGATGATAGAATATTCTATGATTTCCGGTGTAAATGATTCTGACAAGGATCTCAAGCTTCTTCTTTCGCTAGACTGGCCTAAGAATGTGTGCTTCAACCTGATTGAACTAAATGATTACAAGGAATTCAGGAAGAGCAGAGTAATCGACGAATGGCATAAGATGATAATGATTGCGGGCTATGAGTGCAGGAAACGTGAATCTAAAGGAAGAGATATTTCAGCAGCGTGTGGTATGCTTGATTACGCCAGCACCACCCAGCAGCGGGAATAAAAAATAAGAAATGAATTAAAAAATTTACAGCACGTCGAACTCTATGATGAACTCGAATTCTTTTATCTTCTCTTTCTTCTTGTGCTGGTGCATCTTCGCAGGCTCGTTGTGCGTTATGTTCATGGTCTTCGCGCCTACTTTCTCCTTTATCGCGTTGTTCCATGGCTTAAGCATTGTGACCGTGTCCTCATTCGTGTTTATGAAGAGGGATATCCTGTCTGGCTTAGAGAGTTTCGCGTCTTTTCTAAGCGACTGTATCCTTCTCATGAGCTCTCTAGCATATCCTTCTGCCTGGAGTTCCTCATTCATGGTCTTGTCTATATAGACGAGGCCGTTCCTGAACTCGCCTTCTGCGTAGCTGTCAGGCACTTCGCGCTTTGTTATTATGTGCGCTACATTCAGTTCGAAGGATTCTCCTCCTGCATAGACAGTGAACTTGCCCTCTTTCTCTATCTTTGCGAATATTGCGTCAGGGCTTGTTGTTGCCATGCTTGCTATTATCAATGGTGACTTCTCTCCGAAGTCAGGGCCTATCTTGGTGTAGTCTGCCTTGACAGAGAGCTTGACCTTGTCGAATTTATCGATTACGCTCAGGTTCTTGACGTTTGTCTGGACTCTTATGAGTTCCCTCAATTGGTCGACAGCGTCTGCGGTGAGCTTGTCTTTTGTGACGACGACAGCTTCCCCTATCGGCCATCTTACGCCCTGCTGTGCCTTCTCTCTTGCTGAGAGTATTGCCTGTATGACAAGTTTCGCTGCATCGAATTTCTGCTCAAGGTCTGTGTCTATGAGTTTCTCGTCATATTTTGGCCATTCGAAATCATGTATGCTCTGTCTTTCGAGCTCGAACTCATCTTTCATGTTCTGGTACATCTGCTCTGTTATGAATGGGCAGAGAGGAGACATGACTTTCATTGTCTCGAACAGAGCATGGAATATCGTACCTATGACTGCTTTCTTGTCCTGCTCGTTTTCTGAGTTCGCTTTGTCACGTGTCATCTGTATGTATGTCCTGCTGAGTTCCAGGAACATGTCTGTAACTACAGTCGGTATCTCGTGCAGCATATAGCACTCGAACAGCTGCGTGACTTTCTTTATTGTGGAATGCGTTTTTGATATTATGTATCTCTCGACAAGTCCGAGGTTGAGGCGTTTTGTCTCTTCAGGTCTTATCTCGTTGAGTCTTGAGAGTTCCATGAGGTATGACTGTGTGTTCCAGAGGACTGAAAGTGTCCTGTGCCTTAGCTGTATCTCATCCCAGCTGAAGCTCATGTCGTCTCCTGCTTTGGTGTTTGTTGTGTAGAGCCTTAGTGTGTCCGCGCCATATTTGTCGACGACATCAAAAGGTGAGATTATGTTTCCCAGTGACTTTGACATCTTCTGTCCTTCGACATCAGTTATGAAACCGTGCATGTAGCAGTTCTTGAATGCTGGCCTGTCAAGGGCAAGGAATGAACTTACCATGAGAAGGTTGAACCATCCTCTTATCTGGTCTTTTCCTTCTATTATGAAGTCAGCAGGGTAGTATCTCTCGTAGAGGTCTTTTCTCTGAGGGTAGTCGAGGATGTTCCATGAGAGTGTTCCTGCGTCTATCCAGACGTCAAGGACATCTGGGACTCTTTTCATCATGTCTCCGCAGCTGCAGTTTATCTCGACAAGATCTATCCATGGCTTGTGGAGATTCTCAGGACAGTGGCCTGCTTTTTCTTTTAGTTCAAGTACGCTGCCTATTATCTCGTACTTTCCGCAGGTGTTGCACTTCCATATCGGTACTGGTGTTCCCCAGTATCTCTGTTTTGTTATTGAGTTGTCTCTCAGGTTCTCGAGCCATGATTTGAACGCGTTCTTTGCAGCGTCAGGCACCCAGTATGTGCTCTCGTTCGCCTCTACCATCCTGTCTTTTAGGTCTTCTACCTTGAAGAACCATTGTTTTGTCGTCCTGAATATGACTGGCTCCCTGCATCTCTGGCAGTGGGCGTAATCGTGTTCGACTTCTGTTGTTGCGACTAGGACTCCTTCGTTCTTCAGCGCTTCTACGAATTTCTTGTCGTCTTTCTTTGCGCGTAGGCCGGTAAACTCTGCCATGCCTTCAGGGAATATCCCGTCCTCGCGTAGGTTGTTGAACGCAGGTATATTGTTCGCGTATCCTACTTCGTAATCTTCAGGTCCGCATCCTGGCGCGCAGTGCACGAGGCCGGATCCTG
>CAZLYC010000006.1:98369-99886 GCA_964563755.1 uncultured Methanosarcinales archaeon | reverse complement strand
TTTGGGCCACGATTACCGGCACAAATTTGTCAGCTGTATGAAACCAGTTCATCCATAGATAAAAAAAACCCCCCAGCTCGTTTTACTTGAAGCGACTCTGTAATCAATATTTTTTTATTTTTTTGCCGCGTCCTTTCCTGATTGCGGGTTCAGGCACGGTAATCTCCCTTCTTTTCCTGTCAATCAGTACAGAGTAGAGAAGCATGCCAACAAGGAACAGAGCCATTCCCATGAAGAACATCTTCTTCTCGAAGCTGAAAAGGAGCGCTGAGCAGGATATAATCCCGAGAGCAGGTATCACAGGGAACTTTCCTATATTGAGCGGTACCTTAAATCCCCTTATTATGTGGTCATGAGAATACCTAAGAACGATGACACAGAGATTCACGACAAGGAAGACGAACAATGCGCTGAAATCAGTTATGAACGCAGCCCAAGCGATGTCGCCGGGGATTATGAATACTGCACTCAAAGCGAATGTCGTCAGGATTGCTATGTAAGGCAGCTTCCTTTTCTTTGTGAGCTTCAGGAAGAAAGAAGGCATGGATTTCTCTTCTGCCATTCCATATAGTGTCCTTGATGTTGCTATGAAAAGACCCAACACTGTCGAGCCTGTTGCGCCAAGTGCCATTATTGCGAGGAAGATACCTGCTTTAGAACCAAGAATCGCTGTCATCACATCTGATAACGGAGCATTCGACTGACCCAGCTGTTCCCAAGGCACTATGCTAACAGCAATAACCGCGACAAGAACATATAGTATTGTCGATATTATAATCGATATTATCAGCGCATAAGGCAATGTCTTCTTCGGGTTCTTAACTTCCTCACCTATATTTCCAACATTCTCAAACCCGAGGTAAGCGAAGAAAATCAATGCAGCAGCAGTGAATATACCACTAAATCCATTCGGCATATCAAGATAGAAATCAAAACCATGGAGATGAGGCAGACCAAAACCTATCACGACAAAGAGACCTATTACTGCCAGAACAACCATTATCGAATCAAGAACCATGGCCTGCTTAATGCCAAAAATATTCAGCATAGTTACCACGAGTAGCAGAAGCAAAGCGCACACAATAAAATTTAGTCCTGTCAACCTGGAGAGGTATCCTCCGAAACCAAGCGCTACAGCAGCAGTACCTATGAACAAGGTTATCAGCTTAAGCCAGCACACTCCAAAAGAGAATCTCCTGTCCTTGAAAGCACGTTCAGTATAGATGTATTCAGCAGAGTCCTTCGGGAATGTCGAAGCGAGCTCAGCATAACTCATGCCTGTGCATGCTGCTATGAAAGCGGCGAAAATGAATGAGAGCCATAATGAGTTGCCGGTTATACCTGCTGCCTTTCCAAGTATTACATAGATACCTGCGCCAATTATCACACCAAGAATATATGTCGTTGCGCTGAACAGGCCAAGGCTTCTCTTAAGATGCTCCAAAAAATCACCTCTTTCTACGCCTAATAAGACGAGGAGCTTTTAAACATTTTCTTTTTAATACCTGCTTAAACTA
>CAZLYC010000006.1:0-98269 GCA_964563755.1 uncultured Methanosarcinales archaeon | reverse complement strand
GCGATGGCTGGGAGACGCTTCAACAGCTAATCAATCCTGTCCAGGATGAACCTGAAGCTTTCAAGGGTTACCTATCTATGGAAGAGAGCCATCCTGATGATGCCCGTACCGACCAATATGCTGCGCAGACAGTCGCCATATCCCGCATCAGCTCTGCAAGCAATAAAAGTGAAGATGGCATAGAACAGAGGATGCATGGGACGCTACGACAGATTCCTTCTGTAAGGGAATATTTCAGGATAGATGATGAACCAGACCCTGAAGATCTATGTGAGCATGCGAAGGAAAAGAACAGAGCGCTCGAGGAATTGATATCTAACAGAAGGATTTCTGTATATTCTTCTTTATTCGAGCAGCGTTAGCGCAAGCATCGCGGCCATACCCATAACCAAAGCTATGAACTGAAAGAACGACCGTGATGCGCCGCATTCCTTATGAAGTTCAGGAATCAAGTCAGAGCCTGCAATGTAGATGAAACCGCCTGCAGTAAAAGGAATCAAGAACGGAGTGAACCACTCAACCCTTGTGCCGATAACCAAAGATACAACAACTCCTAGTATTGCGGTGCAGGCAGAGAGGAAATTTAACAGAAGAGCCTTCTTCTTCTTGTAACCTGCATGAAGCAGGACACCAAAGTCACCAATCTCCTGTGGAACCTCGTGTATAAGTATAGCGAATGTGGTTGTAACACCCAGCCCTGTCGAAACAAGGTAAGCGCCGCCCATGACCATGCCATCAATAAAATTATGGAAACCATCACCGACAATATTCATCATACCCATAGGATGAGGATGACCCTTTGAAGTAGGCACGTGGCAATGTCTCCAATGTATGAATTTCTCAAGCACGAAAAACGCAAGCAAGCCTGAAAGTATGCAAGCGCCTACAAAGCTGAAACTATGTGACTCAGCAGCCTCAGGAATCAGATGGAAGAAGGCTCCGCCAAACATGCCTCCCGCAGCAAAACTCACAAAGAAAAGAAGAACCCTGTTAAGAGCGATATCCTTCAGGCCTATAGTGAACACTCCTACAAGAGATACCAAACTTACTATAATTACGCTGATAAGCGAATAGGCCCAGACTGCAACACTCATAATCCTATCAGAGAAACAGCCTTATTTAAGGATTTTGCTTTTCAACAACCGCTTTCACAGGCTGCATCTTCAGCACGTCGCTTAAATCATAATCAGAGTGGAACAGCCTGAACTTGTTCAGCGTGTTGTAGACAAAACGCTGCCAGCCCGCAGGATACATGACAACAGACGGAAGGCTGCCTGAATACCTTCTCTTCATAGTATCTATCTTCGACTGGATATCCTCAAGTTCATCCCTCATCTGCTCAGTCGCCTTCATGAACTTGTACTCATGATAATCATTGAAGAGCTTCCTTGTCCTTCGTTCCAGCTTTATCTTCTCTGCCCAAGACATCACGACAGGTATTGTAGCAAAAAAACTCCCTTCTAACAATGCTGCAGCAGGTATGCCTATTTCAGGAAATATCACATTGCTTAGCAATACTGGAAGCGATAGCATCACTCCAACTGCCGCAAGCTTCCTCTTGCCCCATTCATGAACAAAATAATTCAATATGCCCTGGTAAATATCCTTCTGCATGTCATTCGCTTCGCAGTTGAACTCCTTCTTTACCGCATCAAAACTGTCTGCGATAGTATCCTGCGTCTGCCTGCTGAACCTGCTTCCAATACCTATCTTACCTTTCTTGAACGCATCGATGAACTCATAAGGTGTCTTTGCAGGAACCGTCGAGCAGGTATACTGGTTGCCCATCCTGTTGTATGTGTGAGCATCAGTGCCCGCGCATATCGGCTTGTTCTTATCGACAGATATCTCGATGGCGACAAGATTCTCAAGCTGGAAATCCCCATTTATCTCTATTACTGGAAATATATCTGTCAATTCATCAAGCTGCTTTCCTGTGAAACTTTTCGGCGTGCTCTCCCACGCAGGATGATTCAACGCGAAAGCGATATCATTCTCCTTGCAATAGCCCGCAAAAGCGGCACAGCCTTTATGCCTCATCTGCATAAGCTCATCATGCAGCTCGAAGACCTCAAGGTCAGAACGTGGAGACCTCGAACCAGCATAATCTATTCCCCAGCAGCCTACATGGACAACCTGCCCGTTATGGTTAGGCTCAATGTTCACTGTGTACTCACAGTTTATGAAAGACTCCTCAGGGAAATATCGTCTCATCTCTATTGCGCCGAGTATCGAATCGTGATCAGAGACTGTGAAAAAATTCATGCCTCTCTTCTCAAGTATCTTCTTCATCTTCCGGGGTTTGTTATAACTCTCCTTAACACCTATAATCTTTGTTATCGGTGTCTGTATAAGATTCTTAGAATACATCGAATGCACGTGCCCATCCACCTTAGCACATCCTTCCAGAATACTCTTCTTGAAGCTAGAATCTTCTACACTGTATACAACATCTCTCAAATATAAACACCCAAAAACACAAACTTTTCGGGTTATTTAAATGCTTTTCTGGTTTTTTTATACAATACGCAAACAATACAATGTCACGTAATGTATCATTGCCACGCTCGCCTTGATTGTTGCTCTGTTGTTGTTTGTCCAACTGCAAGGTCAATAGAATACACAAACGACGCTCGCTAGGTGGCAATGATACTCAACAGGTAATGCTGCAATGCAAAAGAATAAAAACAAAGGCACTTTAAAAGGCATATAAAGAGGTGCATTGTTGAAAGAAGCCATGTTCTATAAGAAGCTTGAGCACATGAAAGTGCAGTGCCAACTATGCCCCAACAAATGCATAATACTCCACGGCAAGAGAGGAAGCTGCAGAGTCAGGGAGAACCACGCAGGAAAACTATACTCGCTCGTCTATGGGCTGCCTTGCACTGCTGGCGTTGACCCTGTTGAGAAAAAGCCTCTGTTCCACTTCCTTCCAGGCAGCAAGACATATTCAATCGCTACACCTGGCTGCAACCTGCACTGCAAATCCTGCCAGAACTGGCAGATATCACAAAGAGGGCCTGACGAAGTTGAATGCTTCAGCATGTCACCTGAACAGGTTGTCGAGAACGCCCTGAAGAACGGCTGTGATTCAATATCCTACACATATGTAGAACCTGCTATATTCTATGAGTATGTGCTAGACACAGCAAAACTCGCGCACGAGAAAGGACTGAAAAACATAATGGTCACGAATGGCTACCTTAACCAGGCTCCATTAAAGAAATTGTATAAATACATAGACGCCTGCAACATAGACCTTAAAGGATTCACAGAAGAATTCTACAGGAACATCTGCTCAGGTCATCTTAAGCCAATCCTAGATACGATAAAGACTGTTGTCAAAATGGGCGTCTGGACAGAACTCACTACGCTATTGATACCTACATTGAATGATGATGCGGCAACAATAAAGAAGCAATGCGACTGGATAAAAAAAGAACTCGGAACAAGAGTGCCTTTGCACTTCTCAAGATTCTTTCCGTACTATAAGCTGACGCATATACCACCCACACCTCATGAGACACTGCTCAACGCCTACAAGATAGCTAAAGATTCAGGACTTAAGTATGTCTATGTGGGCAACATAGCTATCGAGGAGACAGAAGATACTTTCTGCCCGAAATGCAGTAAGAAGATAATATCAAGAGGAAGCTTCTTCACAGTCAATTCTGTCAAAGTAAAAGCCGGAAAGTGCGGATATTGCAAGGCGAAAGTGGACGGAGTTTTCTCAAAATAGTTGATATGTTGCCAATACTGCGCTCGCATTGCTTCTAGATATGTTGTTGTTTGCTGAACTGCATCATATTCAGAGTAGTTTATTCTATGCTCGCTAGGCAGTATTGGCAAATTTAGAAGCAGCTTTTATCTTGCTTATGGCACTTTGACGAAGAACTGCATCGGGTTGTCGTACTCTGGAAGGTTCGCATTCGTGTTTGTCGGATCAGTATAAGAGATTGTGACGATGAATATGTAAGTCCCTTTTTCAGCTGTCCTTGGGACAGTTACTCCTACCATATATTTCCCTTTCTTGTTCTTCTCAAGAGTCAGCTTCTGGGTAAGTCCTGGCTGCAGGTCCCAATCAGCAATGTTCCACGATATTGTTTCCTTACTCTTCGTGAAAGCATCCCCTTGCGAAACAGTCATAGAATAATCTCCGCTAAGTTTAGCAAGAACACCTATTCCAAAAGTGTCGAACTTGTTCCTGAATATCTCTTTCTGGCTTATCGGTATCACTGTGCTGCTGCCAGAATCAAGCAGCTTCTCTATCTGCTTCTCTGTCTGGGAGTCAAGGTTTCCTTTTATCTGCTCAGCCTTTGAGAAGAACTTTGACGCGAACATCAGCCCGCTGCCGAACATAGCTATCCCTAGGACTAGCATAACTATGAAATTTATCGAAAGTTCAATCGCTCTCTTGTTTTTGCGTAACATTTTAAGAAAAAAAAGATTTGACTTATCTGAGGACTTCGTATTCCCTCACGATAAGCATCATGAACAAGACAAGGATGACCACTCCTGAGATTCCCCAGGCGATAGATGGACCCCAGTCCTCCTGAACCACTCCGATATAGACCGCGTAGCCCAAGACAACGAACCCCAGCCAGAGGAACTTGTCAAGCACCAGCTTCATTATCTGGAATTCCTGGTCCTGCGTAAGCCTTTTTTTTATTTTGTTTGTCATAAGAATCACCTTTACTTGATGGCCACGACGACTTGCTTTGTCTGTTCGCCGCCACTAGCTCCTGTGAATGTAAGCGTGCAGACCCTTGTCACTGACTGCGTAACCTGGTCCTTGCCTATTATCACTTTGAATCCCTTATCTTCTCCCGGAGGTATTCTCTGCGGGTCTATCGGGATATCAAGAGCGGTTGCAGGTGCCTTATCTGGGCAATGTAGCATTCCACTTACATCTCCATCGAAATCATCATTATACACATTCACGCTGAATATGAATTCCTTGTTCTTTGTTATAGTTATTTCCTCAGAAGGAAGAACTATTGGATCATCCGCCGTAGCAGGGATGTCTGGTTCTGGGACGGATAGCTTACTTGACAGCTTTCCGAACATGCCCTTTGTAAATGCAAGTCCTAGTCCAAGCATAGTAATTGCTAGAACAAGGATAACTATTGCATTGATAGAAAGGCTTAAGCTTGCTTTCTTATTATGCATACTATTCACCTCTTATTTCCCCGACAAATCATTAAAATGACTTAGTCCCATCAAAAGGACTATTCCTGACTTGTTTAAAAGGGTAATGACAACTATTCTTTATAAAGTTTTTGGTTAAAATCAGCATCATGCAGGAATAATGGCTTGTAACTGATTTGACAGATAATTTTATAAACCACCTCTTTTTTCGCTAAATTCGATATAATATGGCTAAACAAAGAAAATGGTGTTCTTACAGAAGTGTCAAGAGACCTTACACTAGGACCAGCAAGTTCAGGACGAAGTCATACGTAAGGGCAAGGCCAGTATGCAAGATTGTCAGGTTCGACATGGGCGACACTAAAGTCAAGTTCGACTATACTCTCCAACTCATATCCCAAGGAACTATCCAGATAAGGGATTCTGCAATAGAATCAGCAAGACAGACGTCAAACAGGCTCCTCACAAAGCTTGTCGGCAAGAACGGCTGGTCAGTACTGATAAGGACATATCCACATCATATTCTAAGAGAGAATCCTCTTGCCTCAGGCGCAGGAGCAGACAGAATGAGCACAGGCATGCAGAAGTCATTCGGCAAACCTATAGGCATCGCTGCGCAGGTCAGGAAAGGACAAGTGCTTTTCCAGGTCGGTGTCAACAAGCAGCATATCCCGTTTGCAAAATCCGCATTGAGGAGAGCTGCGAGCAAGATACCTTGTTCGTGCCAGATAAAGATCGTCGATAACAAGAAGAAGTAATTCTGTTTTTCTTTTACTATCTGTTGAGTGATAGAAGCAGTCCTGCAAGATTGAAAACTCTTGCTTCTCGTCGTGTCAGTTCTGTCATATGAGTTTGCATTATTGTATTAATTGGAATAGAACGAGAATTGTTGAATAAAAAATAGCGGATGCGGTGGCCGAGCAAGGAGAAGCTTAATGGCCACTGCATCCAGGTGTTGAGAGATGTCTTCCCGTAAAGATGATATCTCTTAAAAATTTTGGAAACGTTTTAATATTTATTATCTTAAAACCGCGCATGAACGCCGCTTCCTCTGGTTTGAGGCCCATGTCAATCGCTTCTTCGTCATCAAGAGTTTCAGCATATACGTCGTAATCGTTCTCTGGGAAGTCTTCGCCTAAAAACGTCGAATTAGACCTTTTAACGGTTAATCTCATGTTCCCGCCCCCGGAAAATGATGCAACCAAAACCCCGTAAAATTTCCGTAATTTATGTGTCGTAAGATTTATATATAACTATCCTATATATTTTATAAAACTTATAAGCGTTTTAACATTTACGTTAAAATCACGTATTTTTATAAAGATTTTCAACTACGCTGAAATGATGTAAGGGGGGGTAGAATTGAAGCGCAAAGTCATCCAGATAGCGGGTTCAACACATCTAGTCTCACTTCCTAAGGACTGGGTGAAGCGAGTAGGTGTCAAGAAGGGAGAAGAGGTAGATGTAGAAGAGCAAGGCAGCAAAGTCATAATATCCACAGAGAAAAGCAATGCCCCTTCTGCGATAACATTGTCACACGAGCGTTTTGGAAAGTTCCATCCAAACTTCCTCTCAGCAGCATATCATATGGGATACGAGGACGTGGAGGTCATATACGACGATGAAACCACCCTCGCGAAAGTCCAGGAAAGGCTGTCCAATTGCATAGGATATGAGATACTCAACCAGGGCGACAACTTCTGCAGGATAAAAAGCATCTCACAAGTCTCTCTAACCGAATTCGACCAGATGCTAAGAAAAGTCTTCCTGCTACTCATGACCATGGGCAACAACATGTTAGAAGTGCTCGAGGAAGGCAAGTACCCGAAGCTCAAGGAGGTCATGATACTTGAGGTCACAAACAACAAGCTGACAGACTTCTGCAAAAGGGTGCTCAATGTAAGAGGCTACAAGGAGCACAATAAGCTCACTATAATATACGTCATGATAACGCACCTTGAGATGATAGCTGACGAGTACAGGGACATCTGCGAGGCGATGATGGACAAGAAGACCAAGCTCTCGCCAGGCATACTTGAAGATGTAAAAGACGTCAACATCATGTTCAACGACCTTTATGACTCATTCTACAAATTCGAGAAGACTAAGATAGAGTCTGTGTTCAAGAAGGCAAAGCCGCTCAGGACAAGGCTTCTTGAAAAGCTGCTCAAGGCAAAGCCTGAAGAGAGGATCGTGCTCCACTCGCTCGCCAATATAGTATCAGAAGTCTACGAGATGGCGACTGAGAACCTAGAGTTCAACATGTAATTTTTTTATTTCTTACTGAAGATATAATCCACCTTATCATCGGTGAAATCAATCTCGCCGAAACCGCATCCTACCATGGGTGTGCCTTTCCTGAAATGGCTATCGCTGCCGCCGCTTGTGGCTATCCCAAGGCATTCGGCCGCTTTTCTCCAGAATGTCATCTGCCTATTTGCAAAATCAGACTCTTTATTGAGATAATTCATGTAATACCCGAAATGGTGCTCCTTGTCAGGTCCAGGAGGATTCCTGGTGTATCTTGGGTAGTCTGATTCAATGAAATCAACAAGCCCTTTTTTCGCGAGCCTGATGACAAAATCATACATGAGTTTCGATGCCTCTTTCTCGGGGAACTCATTATAGAACTGGTCGCTGTCAAGTCCTATCTCTGAAAGGAAAGTCTTCGCAATGAACCTGACATATGTGGACGGATGCGCTATGCCTCTTTTCACTTTCACACTGCTTGAGCCAGACACCCTGCCGAACTCCTCAAGCAGCTCCTCTGTACCCATCGTGTGCTCGTTCCTGGAAAGAGGGACATACAACTCGCCTTCCCTCCTGAAATACCTGTGCGCAATCTGTTCAGGCGTCCCTTCAACACCTTGCATGGCCAACGCTTTTGCTATATCTGTCTGGAAAAGAGAAATATGATGATTATCAAGATTGAAGATGCTCCTTTCTCCGATATGCTTTTCAATCCTCTCTTTTGCTATGCCAACTACCTGATCCGCGGTAACTTTTTCTTCGCCGTCGAAGAAATGCTCGTTGCACTTCTTCCTTATGACCTCGAGCCTCCTGTGATTGTTAGCGTCAGCAGTCCAGTTCAGTATATCCAGATACTTATCTTCTATCTCCCTGAAGAACCTGCGCCTGTCCTCATCACTCCTTGCCATCATGTCAAAGCCATTGTCGTCATAGAACAATACTGGGACGTGCATCGCATAGTCACCGACATAAGGCAACTCAACTATTGTTGTCATCTCACTGCCGACAACAACCCTGGATTCCGGATTAGATTTCTGCATCGCATCGATGAATTCCTCTGTTCCCAAGAGCGTATCGTGGTCCAGCTTGCAGAAAGTCCTTGCGCTCTTTGCAATGCCTGCGCTCTTTTTTACGCTTTCTTCAAGCGCTGCAAGGTCCTCGAGCCGTTCTGACTTCACCAATAAGTCCCTGACTTTACCAAGATTCATCTTCTCAAGTATCTCTTCGCTTGATATGTCCTTTAGTCCTGCTATGTCTGCGACTACCTCGTCTACTGTCTTTGAACCGTCAGAGAATGTGGTGTGGATGTGGAGGTCCGCCCGGTATTTCCTGGACATGATTTTGCCTCCTATCGCTATGCCTAGAATTATTTTTCGTTCGGCTTCTTCGCCCCTGCAATGCCGCTAATCCTTTTCAGAGTCTCTCTTATTCCAAGCCTGTGCTCTGGTTCCTTGGTCATTATCTTCTTCACGAGCGTCTCAAGAGCAGGTGTCACAAAAGGATTGAATTCGTTCATAGGCCTGCAGTTTATCTTAGATATATTCTTCTTGAGCTCATTTTTCTGATCTTCTATCTCCTGAGCGCTCAGCTTTGACCAGTCAGGTTTTGATGTCTGGAACGGGTAATGCCCTGTGATGCACTCGTAAAGCAAAAGTCCATAGCACCACATATCTTCTGCCATCGTGAAGTCTCCTGAGACCTTTTTCTTCTTGAACCTTTCAGGAGAGCGGTAGAGCAATGAGCCTTCATTGTAGTAGCTGTCTTCTGAGAGCAGGCTCGCGTTGCCGAAATCAGTTATAACTACAAGCCTATCCTGGTTTTCAGGCTTTTCGCGTATCAATATGTTGCTAGGCTTTATGTCGAGGTGCGACATCTTGCAATCCTTGTGCATGTAATTTATCGCTTTCGCAAGCTGGTGGAATATCTTGACTGTGTAATTGTAGAACTGCTGGTTCAACAGGCCTTCCATCTTTGGCGTGTTCTTCGCTTCGTCCATGACTTCCTTTAAGGTCTTCCCTTTCACGAAATCCTCGACAAAATAAAGAATTCCCACTTCATTCTCAGAACCCTTGCCTATGTTGATGCATCCATGGTCAACTATCCTTGCGATGTTCGGATGCCCTTCAACGCTCTGCAACCGGTTTATCTCTGACGAGAACTTCTGAACCCTGTCATTGTTGATGTAATTCAGGTCCCTTTTCGCAGAATCAGCTGTTATCTCAGCGTATTTCTTGAATATCTTCATGACGTGAAGCTGTTTCTCTGACTCTTCCTTTTTCTTCTCTTCCTCACTCATGAACATGGAAGGCTTCTCAACAACGTAGACTTTCTTGAAAGCGCCTTCAGCATAAGGACACGCGTAGCTGTCTGAAATCTTGTATTTGTTGATTATGTTTCCTGGTAGAATCTCTTCTAACTGTTTATGACCATTCTTGCTGACCATTTAAGCAGCTCCCCCAACGCGGATGATAGTTATCCACCTATATTTGAAGTTCACTTTTGCAAAATGATTATTAAATACTAGTATTTAAATATTTCCATACGTCACTATTGCAGAGTAAAAAAAAACGGTTTTATTAAAAACCTCTATTGCTGGCTTATAATTGCTTTATGACGTTTCATTTATAAATTATATAATGATTTAATCTAAATCAATCTATAAGAATTCGCCGCTTATCTGCATGCTCCTTTATCTTATCAGTCAACGCACCGATTTCGCTAAAACATGTCTTCAACTTGCCTATCTTTTTTGGCACGCCTTTTCCTTCAAGGTCTGTCTTACTCACATAAATCAGGATATCCTTGCCGAATTCTTTTGTGTTCTCAAGAAGTTTCAGCTGCTTGTCAGCATCATAAGACTGGTCACTCTGATCGAAAACAAAAACAATGATATCTGCGCAGTGCTTCATCGCAAGATATGCCTGCTTCTCTATCATATTCATCTTCTCGAACCTGTCGAATGTCCCGGGCGTATCTATGAACTGCACCTTTGTCTCTCCGAACTTAGCATAGCCCACGTTAAGACGCCTTGTCGTGAAAGCATAATTCGCTATCTCGGGCGTAGAGCCTGTGATCTTCGACAGAAGAGTGGTCTTGCCCACATTCGGGAAACCTGCTATCGTGACAGTCAGCATACCTGATTTTATGCTCGGATACTCTCGCATTATGCGCCTTGACTGCTCTATGTAAAGAAGAGGTTGCTTTACCTGCTTCATGACAGAACTTATCCTGCCATAATACTCCCTCGCATACTGCAGCATCCTCCTGAACTCAGTTGAATGCCTCATCCTATTACTATATACATCAGAGAAATGATTCACCCTTTCCATGGCCCACTTCACAGCGCCAAGGCTCTTCTTCAGCTCTCCGATGTCCAATGTCGTGGCCATCAGTTCCTGATAGAAAACAGTCAATTCATGGATCTTGGGAAATGTAGTGAGAATCCTATCCAGATGCTTGTTCAGCACTTTTCTTATATTATCAAGCTTCGCAAGCTCAACATTCTTAATTGTATCAGGCGCAGCTCTCATGCCTTTCTTCATTTCAGAAGCGTTCTTCTTAGCTGTCCTGAAAGCAAGGTCTATGTACCAGTCAGCTGTCTCGACCTTTGCCAATTCCTGAAAGCCCATATTCCAATCCTCACAGGCTTTTGGCGCCTGTTATCAACGAAAAGGGGTGATACCCTGTTTATAAATATGATTGATAAAGCTTTTATAAAACCTCTTTTTTCTGATGCTCTATTTAAACAATACTTCCCGGAGGTGTGGGGATGGATAACGAAGCAAGGAGATATCTAGAAAGAGGATTGAAAGACAGCGCGATAGATTCTATAGTCAACGGAGCCGGTTGCTCGAGGACTTATGTCGTGGACAACAGGCAGAAGGACTATGATGAAGGCCACGACCTTGTCAAGATGTATTTCAATGATATGGAAAGGTCTTCAAGACGTATCCAGTATGAAACAAGGAGATACAGACACTAATCATTTCATCTAATTTTTTAGCATAATTTCTTCTGACAATAAAAAACTTTAAAAAGAACTCCTTTGTCTTCGAAGCAATATACGCTCCTGTAGTGTAGTCCGGCCAATCATGAAGCCCTCTCGAGGCTTCGACCCGGGTTCGAATCCCGGCGGGAGCACTTATTTTTACTTCTTTAACAATAACCCAAAACCTTTATATACGCCTGCCAGTTTTTCTGATACATTATCGCTGAGGCACCCGTTAAAGGGGACTCCTAAAAAGGAAATCGGCCTCGGGAGGAACAAAAATGCCAGACTTTAAACTAGTGCTTTCTGACCCTAAAACGGGCAAATCAGTCCAGAGAGAGTTAAAAGAAGATTCTACAAAAGTCCTGTTCGGAAAGAAGATAGGCGACGCAATAAAAGGCGAAGTCATCGGCCTTCCAGGATTTGAATTCGTGATAACAGGCGGAAGCGACTACGCAGGATTCCCCATGAGAGTAGATATCACTGGAGTAGGAAGGAAGAAGATAATCGATGTGAAAGGCATCGGAGTCACAAACAAGCTAAGGAAACCTAATCCTAAGAAGAAGGGCTGGCGAACGATGGATGGCATGAGGCTGAAGAAGACTGTCGCCGGAAACACAATACACGCAAAGACTGCCCAGGTCAACATGAAATGCACGAAGAAAGGCAAGGAGCCAGTATTTGGAGAAGAGACACCTGAACAGGCAGCAAAGCCAGAGAAGCCTGCAAAAGAAAAGAAAGCAGCAGCTCCAAAGAAAGAAGCGCCTGCAGCAGAAGACTCAGACTTATCTGATAAAGAGGAGAAAGTCCTCAAGGAAGCTGAAGACATCGACAAGGAAGTCGAGAAGGACGAAGAGGAGCTCAAGAAAGATGACGCTGAGATAGAGGAGATTGAGGACGAGCTCAAGAAGTCCAACAGCGATGTAGAGATATAAAATCTTTTTTTCATATTCAAAATGCCACGAGCGAAAAAAGAAACAACAGCAAAGAAGAAGCCAGCTGCTACGACAGCGCCTTCTGCTATAGCAGTACAGCCGGAGATAAACATCGGCCTAGTCGGTCACGTAGATCACGGCAAGACAACGCTCACTGAAAGGCTTTCAGGCAAGTGGACAGACACTCATTCTGAAGAAGTCAAGAGAGGAATCACGATAAGGCTCGGCTATGCAGATACTGTGATACACAAATGCTCAAAGTGCAGCATGCTTACTGTCAAGAAAGAATGCAAGTGCGGAGGAGAGGCTGTGCCTGTAAGAAAGGTAAGCTTTGTCGACGCACCCGGACACGAATCGCTCATGGCGACAATGCTTGCCGGAGCAACCATAATGGATGGCGCACTGCTTTTAATATCAGCAAACGAGACATGCCCGCAGCCACAGACACGTGAGCACCTCATGGCGCTGCAGATAATCGGTGTCAAGAATGTCATAGTCGTGCAGAACAAGATAGACCTCGTAAGAGAGGAAGACGCATTAAAGAACTACGAGCAGATAAAGGCATTCCTAAAAGGCACAGACTATGAGAACTCGCCGGTCATACCCATATCAGCATTACACAATGTCAATATGGACATGCTCCTCGAGGCTATAGAGGAATACATAAAGACACCTCAGAGAGACTCTACAAAAGACCCTATGTTCTTCATAGCAAGAAGCTTCGACATAAACAGGCCAGGAAGCGACATAGAAAAACTTCATGGCGGAGTCTTGGGAGGCGCTTTGTTCCAAGGCAAGCTAAAAGTCGGAGACAAGCTTGAGATAAGGCCAGGATACCAATTTGAGTTCGGCGGAAAAAAACAATGGAAATCCATATTCACAAAAGTCGTAGACCTCAAGACCGGCGGAGAGAGCGTACCTGAGATAGTGCCGGGAGGATCTGTAGGCATACTCACTGACCTCGACCCTGCGGTAGTCAAATCAGATTACCTCACAGGAAACGTCGTAGGTTTCGAAGGCAAACTTCCAGGAGTACATCACACCCTAACTCTTGAAACACACCTGCTCGAAAGGGTTGTCGGAGCGAAAGACGACCTTGCTGTAGAGCAGATAAAGATGGGAGAACCACTCATGCTTAACGTGAACTCAGCAGCGACAGTCGGAGTTGTGACTGCTTTACATAAAAACAGCTTCACGTGTGCATTGAAATTACCTATATGTGCAGAGGTCGGCAGCAGAGTCACGATATCAAGAAGGCTCGGCGCAAGATTCAGGCTGATTGGCTACGGAATAATGAAGTAAATCATTCATTCTTTCTTATTATACCATACTCAGCGCATAGCATATGAATATCTTCTATCTTGGCGATGCTTACAGGTTTTTCCTCTTCTATAACTTCCTTAAGAAGCTGCCTTGCGAGGCTTATCCTCCTGTAATTCTCAGAATACTTTAGGCTGTTGAATGGTTCCATCCTCTCAAGCCTGTAATTGATCTTCCCTTCAAGGTCACTGAGATATTTTCTGTCTTTATCATTCAGTTCATGCCTGAAGAAAATATCCCTGACTGCTCTTACCACATACGCAGAGCTGCCAACAACAGTCAGGCCGAAGGTTATAGCATCGATAGGGTCCATCTTATAGCTCCCTTATGTATTTCCTTTCTAACTCGTGATTAGAATCCTTGAAGTAGCCTATCCTGTAATTGTTAGCGACGATGTAAGCTGCCCTGAAATCCTTCATGTGCACTCTTGAACCAGGACTTATGTCGCACTTCTCAATCTTGCTTATCGCGTACTCTAAATCTTCGAGCTTATCAGAATGTTCTATGACTCCTTTGACCCTGTCGCGCTCTGCTTTCAGGTCATTTTTAAGGTCATTCAGGAACTTGACTCCATCATCATCAAGAGTCATGCGCTGCCTGCGATCATTGATGTATCTGAATCCAGCATAGGCTGCGCTGCCAAGGATGAGTATCTCTAAGATAGTCTTAAGCTCCTCCATTCTTTTTGCTTTTTTAGAAGTTCTTTAAATAATTTTCTGTTTTATTACCACTTATTAATAGTTAAATATTTAAGAAATTAGTTTTTTCTCAATCTCTCTCTTCAACGCAGCAATGTGCAATTCGAACTTAAGCTTAAACCCTTTCCAGTCATCGTGCTTCAGCAATTGCCCTCTGTAATTTATCGCATTACGCTTCAGTCTTATTGTCTCAAGAAACTCCCAATCAAGCTCAAGCTCCGGATGCTTGAAGCAGATGTACGCATTCTTGCATTGATGATTGTCCGCTGATACGCAGTCAAACAGGAGATATGCTTCTATCAATCCTCTTAACGCTTCATAATAGTCCCTGAATACAAATGTCCAGTCAGTGCTGTCTTTAGTAATTCCTTCTGACCTGTTGTTGATGAAATCAATGCCTTTTTCAGCAACGGTCTTCAATGATTTTATAAGTTCGATGTCTGTTGTTTTCTCTTTGATATTTCCAGTCTTCTTACATAGCTGATACGTTTCATCCAAATCATCAATATCTATTTTCATTCACGCAACCTCTGCTATGTCTTGTATCTGGCCTTTCACGACGTAACCATTAATCACATTTTTCATCAGGCCAGTCTTAACTTCTTTTATATCCTCTTCACTCCGGAAGATATGCAGCTCTATATGTCTACTCAGTTTCGCTTCATAAACTTTCTTGTTAAAATCTGAAATATCTCCGAAAACAAAAATATCTATATCTGAATCCTTGTACCAGTCTCCTCTCGCAATGCTCCCGAACAGGATGACTGTCTTTGCATCCTTCATCGATAGAAGTTTAGGCATCAGACCGCTTTCATGTAGAAGTCCAATGGCATATGCTCTCTTTTTTGATCTGTAGACGGGGTTCTCGCTTCCTGCTGTGAAATAGGGAAACTTGCCTTCCTCTTTTATCCTTTCTATCAAACCATCTTTTACATATTTCCTAAGCCACTTGTTTGCTACTGCTCTTGTGACGTTAGCTTCTTTTACTATATCCTCAAAATGCCATTCTTTCAAAGGGCTGTTTTCTAATATTAATTTCAGTACACTATCTTCCTTGCTCGGGCTCGCCATATATTAGTATGTCTCAGATATACTATTTAAATATTTCTTTTGTTTTTATCACCACTCTATAATGACAACAAAACGAAAGATTTAAATATCGGTGCTTATTTTAATGCCCTTTAATACTATTTGTCTATAAGGAGGATATTCAAAATGAAAAACCTGGAAAACATCGTTTCAAATGATTCTTCTAATGGTCTTTTGACTAAGATAAGAAAGACAATCGCGCCTTACGTTTCGGCTGCTATGATTGGCCTTTCTGCACTTGCTTATTCTGGCTGTGGTTCTGGAAAGACAAACGGCGGCGATGACGGCGACAATGATTGCGTCACTGACTGCACACCTGTCAATCATCCACCTTCAGCATTTGCTGAAGGCTCTGTTTTACCTGCGAATAACACTTCTTATGATGTTGGTGATAACATAGCTGCTTCATCTACTGCTCCTGTCGATCCTGATGGAGACTCTGTAGAGATGACTTATGTTTTGACTGTCGATAATGACGGCACTGCTGGAATTTC
The DNA here is from genome assembly GCA_964563755.1 of uncultured Methanosarcinales archaeon. Lineage (GTDB taxonomy): Archaea > Nanobdellota > Nanobdellia > Woesearchaeales > UBA11576 > JABMQF01. Next base: position 82,347 of record CAZLYC010000006.1, on the reverse strand, counting down.
TAGCGGCGACACTGTCGTTACACACGACTTCGGAAACGTGACAGGCGGACAGACATATTCACATTCATTCCCAACAACGGGAATAACAGCAAGCCCAACAGGAAGCAACTTCACAATCGAATACATAGCAACAGACGCAGACGGACTCGAGACAAAGACACAGAGGACGGGAAAACTGATGGGAGAACAAGTACAGCAGAAGCCGTATGTTGTTGGTTGCTGGGTTGATTTTGCAAGTGTTGGCACGAATTTTGCAATGCAATGCAATGGGACAGACCCTGAAGGCGGAGACCTATACGGAAACTGGACATTAACAAGCGACTTGACTGGAGCAGGCATAGGTAGTAACGGTGCAATTGGAGCATTGAGAGCGATGGAGGCAAGCGATGTCGGACTTCATAACTTCACTGCCAAGTGTAGCAATGGAACTCTCATAAGTGACCCTTATACTTTTACAATTCCTGTCGATGAACACAGGTCAACTCTCACTCTACATTGCAGCGGCGGAAGCAATAATGAACTGCTTCTTCCTGAGACTTCAATCGATGCTGTTGCGCAAACTTGTGGAACAGGATACAACGAGAACCTGAAACCAACCAACTCTGCAGTAGCAGACTATGTTCTCGACGTAAACAAGGATTGCGTTCAGGGAGCAATAAACGCATTGACCTCAGCAGAAAAAGCATCGCACGAACATTATAATGGTGGAACAAAAGTAAGCGATGTGTATTCGTCATGCACTGTCGACTTCGCACAGGTAAAATACGACAGCCAAGCACCATAATCTTTTTTCTTATACTAACTTCACTGTTGGGTGACGGTCAGCGTTACCAGACAGTCTTTTCTTAAATCACTAAGACCATTTTTGAACCCTATCACAAAGTATGTGCCTGAAGCAGTATACGTTTGTGGTTGATTTTGTTTAACTTTAGCTGTATCTGCACTTCCTGTAGAAGACTTGAAAACATATGCTTCTATATTTGTTACACAATTAGATCCTGGAATTATATCTTGAGTTGTCAGACTAAAAGAGTATGTCCTTCCCGAAGTTATGCCAGTTATGTTAACAAATCTATCTCCGTATAAGTCATCGTTTGTCTCAGGAGCAGCCACGCAAGTTTTGAATGTCGTCGTGTAACTTATGCTTCTGTATGGATTGTTGTTTGAATCCTGTCTGCCTGCATTTATTGCTCCAGCACCAATGCTCTTGCAGTCACATTCTTTTTCTGCATTGCAGGCCAGATATGCGGTGTTTGATTCTTGGAGTGCTGTTGTACAATCAGTTGTAGCGTGGCAGCAGAAACTCCCCCGGGGTCCTTTATCTGGACGGGGTTTTGTAGAAGTCACAGTATAGCAACGACTGTCTCTGCAGTTTGGAAGTCCGTTGCAATCGTTATCTATTTCTTTGGTCTTGTCATTGTTGTAGTAGTCATCGCAAATTTCATTGCCGTATTTACCTGCGTTGGCTGTTGTTGTGCTTGTAGCGATATTAGAAGTGCCTATCGTTGGATATGGGAAACCTCCTTCTCCTAAATCATCACCGCAGCATTTTCTATCATTAGGTCTGTTTGTACTGTACGTATTTGTAGCTCCTGAAGTTATCTTTTCAGTTCCTGGAGCACGATTGCAGGCTTCACATAGTGCAGAACCCGTATCCGGATCAAGCTGCGAGCTTTGGTTCAATTCGCAATGCGCATCCTTTTCAGGTCTTGGCATTACTGCTGCCTTGCAGTCGAATTCGCTTGTGTAAAGATGGTCTCCGTTCTTTCTGCAGAACCTTGTCGTCATACTGGTGTCTGACCAGCCATTGTAGTCGTTGCAATCCTTACTTTCTGCAGTAATTGCCCTGCTGCAGGTTCCACCATTGGCTTCACAAGTGCCGCGTTTAAGGAGGAATTGCCCTGCAGTGTTATCTACATTATACGCTTCACGAGAATCACTGCAAGTCCATATAGCATTGCATGTTCCATTAGGCTCTGTGCCGTCGCGTCTTGTGACGTTGAAGGCCTGCTCGAATGACTTGTAGGGCACTCCCTGATATGTGATTGGATACTGCACGCAGTTCATGTAATCTTCCCTGTCGTAGCATTTGCCGTCTATGCACTTGCCGTCTTCGCCGCACGCGCTGTCATCCGCAACGCATGTAAGACCTGGCCTGACTGTTGGCGTCTGGTTGATTATGAGCGCAGGGCTTGCGCCTTTGCAGCTTTCAATCTCTCCTTTTGTTTCATTAAGGTCTGTACAGCTGCCAACTATTGAGAGTATTCTTGTGGCAATCCCATTACATATGTTACCTCTTGTACCTGAGCAGAATCGCGTGAACTTCATCATGGTAATATCATTATAGATTTCATTATTGCTTGAAACAGCCGTGTCAAAAGTGCTAGTCTCTCCCATTATTGGATCAGTCGAAGCATCTTCAGCAAGGAACCTTGATTTAACACCGATGAAAGGCACGCCTCCATAGCAGGTCTTTGAGACCGGCATCCATGTTCCCCAAGGATAATCTATATAGAACTCATTGTCTTCTTCTGTATCAATCCTTGCAGACTGCTCCACCTGGTATTCTCCTGGCGCGTCGTTCGGGGAGAATGTTATCTTTATGATGCCATCTTCTACAACTATAGCGGTTCCCGCGTTTGTCAGTTGCGGTCCATAGGAATATCTCTCTGTCCCATCAGGACCTAATACTCTTATCTTCTCGGTCTTATCTCTGAATTCGTCAGGAAGGAATGCTTGGCCGTCTTCAAGGTCTTCAGGAACTCTTACTGTCAGGTTGAAAATTGAACCAGGAGAACAGCAGGTATGCGTCGAAAGGTAAGGATCCACTCCAGACTCCTGGTAAGGCCAGGGGAACTTTGAATCTGCGTTCCTGTGCGGCAGGCACTGGTATACTGTAACATCCATGCTCTTTGGCGGTACGTCAATCATCGTGACTGATAGATTTATTCTGTGCACTAGCGACACATTGTAGATTCCGCTCTGGCAATAAGGATAATCCTCGCAGAGCCTTGAACGGTTGAACATGTATTCATGTATATACCTGATGTCTCTTTCGATGCCTGTATCTGCACGAGGAAGGTCAAGAATCTGCAGAGGATGGGCGGTTATTATCTCAAACGGCTCCTCATTATCCTTGAACATGTAGCCTAATAATGGAGAGTAATATGCAGTAGTACCTTCAGCGGACAGCCTGTAGAAATCCTCGACCGAGGCACGGTCATAAGGTATATCTTTGTAGGGATTCGAGCCGTTCAGCTGCAGCTGAGGATAATCAAATATCATAAGGCGTACAACCTGGAAATCACAAAGCCCTGCTTCATCACAGACCCAGATTGTAACATTGTGAGGCCCGATATCGTCATGCGAAGCAATATACGTCGCGTTCCTCTGAGTTAACAGATACTCTTCAGATGATGTCCACGCAAGAGGCATCGTCGGAGGATAAGCATCGTCATCCCGCACCGGGTCTCCTGCTGAGTTAGTATTATATGCAATCCACATTGGAAGCGTCTTCCAGGCTTTGTCAACCTGCATTAATTCATCAATTAAACTGACACCCTGATTTGGAAACTTAAAATAAGCCGAAGGATGCGTCGGTTCAGGTTTTGAACATTCAATACGAGGTATGCCAAAATCAAAATCGAACTTCTCATCACAGGTTGATTTCCAGCCAGTGTAATAATAAGTCAGTTTGTCCTCATCCGGATCATATATCACTGAAACCTCCCTGTTGTTCAGGGTTATATTCGGCGGATTAGGATTCAAAACAATAGTGTCATTTTCCATCAATATGAAATCGAAAGTTGTCCAGTTCGTCTGGTGGTGCAGCCAGTCAAGCGTCGGATAACGATTAGCACGCGCAAAACGGAAAACATAACTCTTGCCATAAAGCTCTGACGCATAATCCTCTATCGTGACAATATCTTCCCACACTCCAGCAGCTTTCATAGGAGTATCTATCATCACATGCATATTAGTATCCCAGACACTTGAAAAATAGTCAAGCATGCTGTTGTCGCTCAGGTTAAAATTGAGCTTGAAAGAATCGCTTGTAGCGAGATAAGACGCAAGCTCCATTATCCTCTTAAGCCTGATATTCAGTCTCGTATGGAAATCTCCTATAGTGTATATCGGCTCGCGCCCGCCAACCTTGATCTCTATAGGTATATATGCGTCAATCCAGACATCATTCAATCCAAGCCTGAAAGTTATATTCACCTCTCCTGTCGGAGTCACATTGTAGCCTGTGGCTTCCCTTATCGCTGTCCAGTTTGAGCAGTTTATCACCTTGCTCTTTATGTACTGCGTAATCTGCCACTGCGTCGACAATGCATCAGCATAGATGTATGGAGCCTGGCAGAAAGTGTGAGTTATGGTCTCTCCGCCCCTGCCGAAAACATACTCTGCGAAAGCAGAATTAGGACCGTAAGTGTCGCAAAGCCTCCTGAGGCTCACATCACCAAAACGTCCTTCCTGGCCAAAGTTAAGAAAAGGCACCTGTTGCATCCTTTTCCTGCCTCCAGGATAGCCGGGAGGGAAAGGATAATCAGAATCATTCCGCAGCGCAGGCATGGATATGCCATATGTCACAGGATAGCTAAGAGGTATGTATCTTGTAGGATTAGGAGCTACTCCTCCCTCATACTGGAATATATCGCCGCCCTGCTGGCCGACGAGAAAAACCGCTTCCTTTGATACGTTCTCAAGGCAGGCAGTCACATAATAAGGTATAGCGCCGGTCTTCATAAGGTCAGTTATCAATTTCTCAGTAGGTCCTGCAAGCTGCAGTTCAGCGCTCCTCCCGCCAATGTACCACACAAACCCAAATACGCCTAGAAGAAATACGCCTAGCAGCATGAACATCGTCAGCTGGGCCTTCTTCGCCGGAAAATACCTCTTTTTTGACATAAATACCTGATATTAAAAATCAAAACCTGTTTCCCTTCATCTCTTCCTTTATCGCACGGATCTCCTCATTTATATCGTGCACAGTCGTCTCTTTTCCATGAGGGGAAACGGGTTTTGAATGCTTTGGAAATTTGTTTTGAGTCTGAGGAGCTTGAACTTTAACCTGTAATTCAGCAGTTTTCTTCTCTTCAACAGGAACCTGCTTTTTGGTTTCTTGAGGCGCCAGAGGCAAAGTGTGCAGGGCAGAAGGTTGTCTTGGCTTCTTGCCTAGAAGAATTGTGAGCGCTACTGCGATGAATATCATGAGCAAGAATACTGCAATCAAAGATTTCCAAGACGATTCAGGACTCACTTTTGCAACTGAAGGAGACTCTTCACGAGGAGCCATTTCAGGCTTTTCCTCTTCTGGCGCTTCTGGAACGACCTGCTGCTGTTCATGCGTTTCAGTAGCGACTTCTTCTCGCCTCTCTTTCCTTGCAGCAGGAGGAAGGAGCGACCATGGAGAAGGCTTATTCTGGTAATTGCTGAAAATGATTGTCGCAGTGCCTTTTGATATCTTCTCAAGCTCCACAGTTATGTCAAAGTTGCCATCCTTGTCAACATCAATGTTCTTAGACCTGTCAAGAGTGCTCAACGAATAATAATATTCATCAATGAGGAACAGGACATCAAGGAGGCTCGTGCTCGTGATTTCAAGATAATGCTCGATGCCATCAACAATAAGGTTGCCTCTTACATTAGCAGAAAGTTCGAAAGCAACACCATCTGCTGTAGGAATTATAGTTGTAACTCTTGTCGTGACAGCTCCACCACCGCCACCTCCTCCGCCAGTTCCGACCGAAGGAGATACATACAACTCCTCAACCGCAGAATGCTGAAGCCCTGATACCTTATACCTGCTGCCTTCTACTGAGCAGGAATACCTTCCGACAGTTCCAGGACAGGATATATAATATTCATCCGAGCCGCTGCAGCTAGAGGTTATCTCAGATATAGAACTCACTTGAGCATCCTTGATGCAGAGTGTCGATACGTCAACGTTTGAATCATTGACATAGACTGTCTTGTTAGTTGCAGTTATGCCTGTTATGATTATTGAACCAGTGCCTGAAACCTCATCACGCTTGACAACTATGCTGCTCAGGTTAAGCGTCCCTGCGCTGAAATCATGCTCAAACTCCACAAAATTATCGGCCCCATCCCCGAGGGATACGTTTTGGACGCCTGAGAAAACAGCCACAAGATCAGAAGAACCATTTATTGTAACGTTGATATTCCCGAAATTAGTCGTTATGTTGTCTTTGCCGCCTATGCAGTTGTCCACATCATCAAGCAGACCATCTTTATCCTCATCCCTGTCAACAACCAGTCGGTAAGGAAGACCTCCTGGCCTTGTAAGGTTCACGCTCCTACCTGAAGTGTCATTGACGACAAAATAGAAACTTATGATTGAACCGTTCGAATATCCTGAAATGTCTTTCGTCATCGAACATACCTTGCTGCTGCCTGATGAGCATTCAGTCGTGCTGCTTCTCGCGCCATCGAAGAACAAGGATACGCTTTCGATGAAGTTTTCAGAATAATTCACGCTGAGTGATACACTATCTCCTCTCACAGGAGAATTATCATCATAATTATAATTATGGATGACAGGGGCAGATAGGTCGACTGTGAAATAGGATGAGGCCTCGCCTATCTTCTGCGAGTAGTCAATGACTCTCACTCTTATAGTATGAAGACCTTCTGGGATACTCCTTGATGAAGTGTGGTTGTTGCAGTCAGTGCACAGAGTCTCTGTATAATTATAGTCAACAGACAAGTTCATGATAACAACGTTTTCACTCACGCTCACATTCAATGGCACAACACCTGTGTAAATCATGTCATTCTCAGGATCATTGATTGTCACTTCAGGCAGCAGGTCTGTAACAAAGAAATACTGCTCTGATGAATTCACAATTATGGAGTCGTTCAGGACATCTGTGTCATTATCCTCTGCTTCTATGGTCATCGAAACAGTCTCGTTCTGGAAAGACATGCCTGGCGCAGGTATTGTAGCGTTCCAGATGTCACCTGCCTGAGTCATCATCAAAGTACCATCTGTCACATTATCCTTTCCGTAATCATAATACAGTTTCGCGTATTTCAGCTCGCTCTTGTCAGTTATGTTCACGCTCACATATATCGGCGAGTTCGGGGCATTTACTGTGTCGAAATACCACTGGTTGAATGAAGGAGCAGAAGTATCATCGTCAGACACAGAAACGTTGTTCTCTGAGGAGTTAGAAGAGCTGAAGTCTTCAGGCCTGTCCCTGTCATTATCATCCGCTTGAACCACGAATGAAATATTTGTGTTCTCTTTGTCCAATCCTGGAGCAGGAATTGTGCCTATCCAACTTTCTCCAGATGCGGACATAACTGCTGTGCCATCAATGCTACCATCAGCCCCGTAATCATAATATATCCTGCTCGAATTTATGCCGCTGGAATCATTTATGCTTGCGTTGACAGTTATAGATTCCTCGCCGGTTATCGTAACCTGATAGGATATCTGAGCGAATGAGGGAGGCGTCTCGTCATCATCTATAACTGAAACTGTGTTTATTGATGAATTTGTAGCCAACGAATCGCCTGACCTTTCATCATCAGCATCAGAAACCTCTAAGAAGAAGCTTATCTCGCTCTCTTCATTGTCCTTGCCTGGCGCAGGTATGTTTCCTTCACAATTTCCAGAAACACAATCCATGGATGCCATGCTCTGCGGCCCTCCGCTGTAACTGTAATATATCTTTGAGTAGCTTATCCCGCTGTCATCGCTTGCTGTTGTTGCGACAGTCACGCTTCCGTCGCCATATATGGTCGGAGTGAAATTCAAAGCTCCTATCGCGGGTTTTGTCGTGTCATCATCAATGATATCTATTATGAATTCAGTAGAGTTCGCTTTCAGAGAGTCAGTCTCTGTCTCAGAGTCATTATCCTCTGCTTCAAGAAGGATGCTCACTGTCTGTGTCTCATACGAACCTCCTGCAGGAGGCAGGGTGGAATTGAACAGACCGTCTGTGAACTCCATGAGCGAATTTCCATTTATGGAACCGTCATCACCTAAATCATAATACACCTTGGCGTACTTGAGCCCGCTCTGGTCTGTTATGTTGGCGCTAACACGGTTAGACTCGTTATGCCTGGTGTAAGAAGTGTAGCGAATGCTGATGAACTCTGGCGCTTCAGTATCATCGTCACCGACACTCACATTCTGCCAGGATGAGTTGATCTTCAATGAGTCGCCAGTCCTGTCATTGTCATTATCCAGCGCTTCAACTATGAATCTTGTCGGCTTATTGAGATATTGCTCATCATTCGAAGCTGGTATTATTGTGCTCCAGACATCTCCTGCTTGAGTCATCGTAAGTGTGCCATTTATCGTTCCATCTCCGCCGTAATCATAATATAGAGTGGCCTGTGAAATGCTGCTTGCATCAGCGATTCTCACAGAGACCGCTATCGGCTGTGCTATATCAACTGAGTTCGTGTAGCTCCAGCTGCTGAAAGAAGGATATGTCGTGTCATCATCAAGAACGTATATGTATCTTCTTGTCATGTTAGCCCTTAGCGAATCCCCTGAACGGTCATTGTCCCCGTCGGTAAGATCAACGATAAAAGAAACATACTGTGTCTCTTTGCTCTTTGGCACAGAAAGAAGAGTCTTGCTTACTGCGTTTCCTGCTATGCTCATCGAGTAAGAACCCTCGAAGACGCCATTTCCGTCAAAATCATACCAGAGAAGCGCCTGGCCGACACCGCTTGATTCCTGAACAACCGCGCTTATGTTGAACACCTGGTCGCCGTAAATCGATGATGGATAAGAGATTGATGACAGTGCAGGCGCTGCAGTATCATCATCTACAACGTTTATCGATACTGACTGTGTGCTGCCCTTGTCAGAGAACCCATAGCTGGAGTGAGAGAAGTTCGCGTAAATACCTGAATAAGTGCCGAGCTGGGATGTCGTCAGTGTCCAGACAGCTGTCCCTGTACTTCCTCCTGCAACAGGTGAAACATATTTTGAGTATGAACCGCTTGTGAAAGAAAGACCTGCAGGAATTCCAAGATAGCCGTATACGCTGTGCGCCTTAGTGCCGCCTGTATTTGAAATCCGTTCAGATATCGTGAATGGAATCTGGCTGTCATATACTGTCGTATTGTACAGCAGCGTACCGCTGAGTGTCGGCTTTGTCGTCTGTGTGAAACCATCTTCTGCTGCCAGTGAATAATACTCATAGTCAGCATTATGGTAGAAATTGGTGGTGTAAGCCCTGACCTTTATGACAGTCTCATAGCTACCTGCTGTCTCGACCTGCTCGACGTTCTCAATCGATGATACTGCATAGTCAAGCAAACCATTAGTGTCTTGGTTGTATAGATAAATATCAAGATCATTGAGTGAGTAATAAGTGCTAGGATAATCCCCGTTATAGCTTGCATGCCTGTTCCAGACCATAGTCGCTTTCTCGCCAGCATCCATGTGCCCTTTGTAGAGCTTGTAGTCTCCATTCTCATATACATAAGAAGAGAATACATTGTACCTGTGCGCATACGCATGCGCCATGTCAACATAACCCCAGCCGTACGCGCTCTTATCAGAGAAAGTCCCGTTGCTTTGAGCTGTGTTTAGAAGAAGCGCCTTGACTGACCTCGGGCTGTACGTGCCCATCATGTCCATTGCAAGAACTACTGCTCCAGTAATGTGAGGAGTAGCCATGCTAGTCCCTGACATAGACACGAAATCGGACTCTGACTCCCACTTATTATTTGTCGAATATATGTATTGTCCCGGGGCTGCTATATCTGGCTTAATCCTGCCTCTTGAAGTATACCCTCTGCTGCTGTAGCTGCTTATTACATCATTGTTCCTGTTAGTCGTGCTTCCGTCATATACGCTTGCTACGCTAAATATGTTATACGCAATAGCAGGAGTGCCCACTGTGTTGCCTCCTGGCCCGTCATTCCCTGCTGCTACAACAACTGAAACACCAAGACCATCAACAACAGAATCCATGAACCTGCAGCTGCTGCAATCATCAGAAGAGATATGAGAACTACCGAAGCTGTAGCTTATAACATCAGCTCCTCCTGTGTAGACTGCCCAGTCGACTGCGTCCATCATGTCTCCATCGTACATGCTTCCGCTGCCGCCATCTGTTCTCCATCCTGCCTTTCCGTTAGAGAACTTGTCAAGGCCGTAAGCGACACCTTTGTATGTAGCATGGTTGCTCTCTACAATTCCTGCGCAATGCGTGCCGTGTCCCTGCAGATCATTAGTCGTGTCATCATTATCATCGTACCCGATGAAATACTGCTCGTACCATGGAGGATGGAAAGTCTTCGCGTAATCAACAACGAGATTAGGATGAGAACCATCAACGCCTGTGTCAATCACCGCAGCGTCCCAAACACCTCCTGTGTAACCCATGCTGTGCGCGTAAGAACCGCCCATGCTTGGTGTGCTTATATCAAGCAATGCTGTCGATATCTTGTTCTCGTAAACTGCTGCTATCTCTCCGTTCTTGTTCAGCTCATAAAGACAAGACTCAGGTATCACGGCGGTAACCGCATTTATTATTGTGTGATTAGAACTTACAGTGCCGCCGCACTCTTCAACAAGGCCGATTAGCATTTCCTTGTCCTCTGATTCCTCTACCCTTGCATCATCAAGACTTTTTATGTTAGCAGAATTGATTGCCGAGTCTATGCTTGCCATAAGCTCGAACCTTCTCTGCTGGTCACTTGTGCTCAATATAGAACTGGCGATAGAAGCAGAACCTTCAAGACCTTTGGACAGTATCTCTTCTTCGCTCATCGCAGATACAACCTTCGCATCAATCGACGCAATCTCAGAACTGTAACCCTGTATTGCTATTTCAGCATCTGTCTTGCTATCCTCGCTTATCCGCTGAAAAGGCTGGTCTTTCAAAACAATTATCACGCTTATGTTTTTGTTCTTTGATTCCTGGAAAGAATCAAAATCAGCATAAAGATTCTTAAGAAGATTCTCTTCGCTCTCTTCCAATGCGCCAGGCTCATCAGCAGCAGTTGATGATATCTTCAATCCTTTTTCCAATTCAGGTGATGCCAACAATATGCTCACCTGCTCTTCAGGCTCACCGTCTGAAACAGAAAATCCGGTCAGCTTATCCGCGTTTTTTTCAGTGCCAGAATAAAGCGGAAGAAGCAATATGATTATGGCTAGAAGACTAACTGGTGTAAGCGCGTAACGCGCAACCTCTTTTCTCATTTCCAAAGCCTCAAAACAGGCTAGAACCAGCTTCTTGTCTATTTAAAGCTTTTGGCGCTTTCACGACACATAAGCGAATAAACTTTAAATATACCTGACCGCACATAGATTTTATGCTAAAGAGACTAAAAAACAAGCTGTTGCAGTTCACAGAGTTCTCGCTAGTCGGAACAACAGGTTTTGCAATCCAGGTTTTCCTGACACTTCTCTTGACAGAAGTAGTTCGTATAACATATTATTGGTCATATGCCTTTGCGCTGATTACAACATGGCTGTTCAGTTTTACCTTCAACATGAAGCTAACCTTTGAATCAACAGGCGGTTTTGGAAAAAGGCTGGCGAAATTCGCAATACTTGCAGCAGGCAGCCTAATCATCAATTGGTTGATTGTAGTCTCTAGCGTCGCGTATCTCAAAATACATTATCTGATGTCAATAATATTCGTCTCATTGATACTCTCGTTCGTTTCATTCACGCTGCAAGACCTGTGGATATTCACTAATAAAAAGAAGCAGGATGCGTGATATCTGTAAAGCTAAGCAGTATAATATTCCTGCAGCGAGCCTGATGTTGTGGATGTGGCAGTCTTTAGATTTTCTTGGGCTTTCCTAGCTTAATCAGGAACCCGACTATCAGCAGGATTGTCGCAGAACCTATGCTGAATATGAGTATCCTCACGAACAGGTCGAAGAAGAACTGCTCAGGAAACATCCTTATCAGGTTGTCTGTCAAAGGGTCAAGAAGCCAATTCTCATTGTCGAAGAGCAGCTCGTGAAACCTTATGAACGATGTGCTGAACGTCATCGCGACAAAGATAAAAAAAGCACCAATTCCTGTTGTGATGAAACCTGTCATGGTGAGTATCCTTGCCAACAACAGATGGATGTTCGACATGACCTCTTTGTGGGACATGTACGCAGCGAGAAGCATTATCAGGTATGCGAGGCCTGCAAGCGCAAATACGGATATGACGAAAGAAATATCCAGCGCAAGTTCTGCTGTCTTGAAAAGCTGCCTTACATCCACCAGGTGGGATTTTTCCTTCTCATTGAAGAAATCTGTATCTATTGTCCCTTCCCCATGCTCAAGATAGAGAATCAGAAATCTCGTCTCATTTTTGAGGTCGACGCTTTCAGGGAACTCTGACCATCTTCCAAGCTTATCATATTCTTTTTCATAGAAACCGTAATCGAAAGAAACTGCCTTGAGGTTAGATAGATAAATCATAACTGAAATGCTGACCGCGAGCAATATGACAGAAACAGCCAGTATCCTTTCAAGGACTCTTCTTTCCATCTTCAAAAGAACTCTACGCCGTTCTTCCTGCTAGGATAGAGCTGCTTGTCTCCCCTGAACGCACGTACTGCTGCCTTGATTATCCTTACCTTCGCTTTCTTCTGCTTGGCTTTCTTGATGTCATCTCCCCAGAAGGTTATCCTGACTTCACCAGTCTCATCCTTTATGAAACCTGTCGCGCGCGGCTGCTCACCATACTCTTTGCCCTGAACTTCACCTATGAAATCCACAGTGCCCTCAACGTTCACGTCTTCCATGCCTTCTTTGAGTTCTTTTATCTTGACAAATTTCAGCTCTTTTTTAGGATCTTCAACAACATCGTCAGTTTCTTCATTCAGTGATTCATCCTTAAGGTCGTCATCACTCCAGAAATCACCATCTTCGTCCTCTTTCTTGACCTTCACTGCTTTTTTCTTTGCCATCACTTCACCTTTTTCCTTACAAAATTGAAAGACCCTAGAGCCGCCAAAGCTCCTTCCGCAGAAGCGGTAATGATCTGGTTGAACTCGTTCGAGCCAGTTGTTATGTCACCTGCTGCAAGCACTCCGGGTATATTGGTCTCCATCGCAGGATTGACTATCACCTTGTCATTCTCAGTGACTTTCACACCAAGGCTCTTCGCTATAGCTATGACAGGGATGCCGCCAATCTCTATAAACAATCCATCAAGGCTTATCTCCTTGCCTGTGTCAAGCTTGACTTTATTCACTGTCTTGTCGCCGATTATCTCAGTGACATTAGCGTTAAGTACAAATTCAACTTTCTTGTTCTTCTTCAAGTCTTCAACCCTTGCAGGTTCTGCAGGCATGACGCTCTTCCTGTAGATCATGTATACCTTCTTCGCATGCTGCGCAAGTATCTGTGCAGACATAGCCGCTCCATTGCTACCGCCAACAACACCTACTGTCTTTTCCCTGAAGAAAGCAGCATCACACGTCGCGCAGTAGCTGACCCCTTTTCCGAGAAACTCTTCTTCACCAGGAACACCTAAAGTCCTGTGCTTTGTTCCAGTGGCAAGTATTATAGAATGTGATTTGAGCCTTTTTTCTTCTGTAGATACTGTGAATATCCCTTTATTTTCCTTGACCTCTTTTACTGCCTCTTCAATCACCGGCACTTTGAAAGAATCAACATGCTCCCTGAACTTCTGCATCAGCTCCATGCCTGAACCCTTGAAGCCAGGCCAGTTCTCTACATCATGGGCAAGATTGGCTGTACCGCCAACGTTCTCTCCAAGCACAACGCAGTCAAGTCTATATCTTGAAGCATATATTGCTGCAGTGAGGCCGGCAGGACCCGCACCTATTATTATTGTATCATAGATTTTGTCCGGCATAAAGCACCTGATATGAGAATGTAAGAAATGTGCTTAAAAAGGTTTCGATATACCTGGTTTAGATATACTGCATATATCTCTTTTACGCTTCGCAATAATCCATACCACCTCTAAATTTATATATTAAACGGACTTTTGGCCAATCATGGCGAACTTGCAGTTTTACCCTATAGACCTCACTTACAAGGTTATAGCAGGCAAGCCTATAATCTACATATATGGCAGGACTGCAGATAAAAAACAGATATGCGTGACTGATGAGGATTTCGCTCCATATTTCTATGTAGTTCCAAAGAAAGGAGTCAGCATATCAAGCTTTCAGGAAGTTCTATCCAAGATAAAGGCAGGAGATGAAAAGGAAGAGTTCAAGGTCACAAGGACTGAAAGCGTTAAAAAAACTATCAATGGCAAGGAGCAGCAGGCAATCAAGGTCTTTGTGGACATACCAAGAGGAGTCCCCGCACTACGCGAAGAGATAAAAGAACTGCATGAAGTAGAGGACATACTCGAGTATGACATCATCTACACAAGAAGGTACCTGATGGACAAGAAGATAACTCCATTAATTCTCACAGATGTAGACGCAGAACCTCTTACAGAGCGCAGCGAACGGTCAAGAGTGCCTATGTTCAAGGCAAACAAGATATCCCAGACATCCAACGAATCACTCGACGACCTAAGGATACTGGCATTTGACATAGAGACGTACAACCCTGAAGGCAAGGTGACAATACCCGAGAAGCACCCGATAGTCATGGTCTCGCTATATGGCGACGGATTCAAGAAAGTGATAACCTGGAAAAGATTCAACACATCGCTTGACTATGTCGAGTTTGTAGATGGTGAAGCCCAGCTCATTGAAAGATTCAAGGAATTCGTGAATGAATACGCGCCAGACATCCTTACAGGATACTACTCAGACGGCTTTGATTTCCCTTTCATAATAAAACGTGCCGAGAAGTACAAGATAAAGATAGACGTAAGCCTTGATTACGAGCAGGTAAGGATGCCGAGAGGAAGGACAAAAGAGGTTGACACCACAGGCATAGTCCACGTAGACATACTGACATTCATCAAAAGGATAATAGGAAGGAAGATGCAGACAGATGTATTCACGCTTGACGAAGTATCCAACGAGCTCCTAGGAGAGAAGAAAGATGAAGTGGAACTCGACAGGCTCGCTGACGCATGGGACAAGGCTTCAGATGAACTTGACAGTTTCGCAAAATACAACCTCAAGGACTCAAGGCTGACTTACGAACTCTGTGAAAAAGTCCTCGCCAACCTGATAGAGCTCGTTAAGCTTGTAGGACAGCCGATACGCGATGTGTACAGGATGTCATTCTCACAATTGGTCGAATGGTATATAATGAGGAGGGCGGATGACTTCAACCAGTTCATACCGAACAGGCCTCACAATGACGTCCTCGAGACAAGGATGAGCGAGAGGATAAAAGGAGCATTCGTTTTTGAACCTAAGCCTGGACTCTACGAGAATCTTGTCGTGTTCGACTTCAGGAGCCTTTACCCGTCTATAATTGTGTCACATAACATAAGCATAGAGACACTCAACTGCGACTGCTGCAAGGGAAAAGAGAAAGTCCCGATAGAAGACAAAGAACTATGGTTCTGCAAGAAGAAAGAAGGATTCTTCTCATCAGTCCTAAAAGACATAATCACAAGGAGGATGAGGGTCAAGGAGATAATGAAGACCGCGGACAAGAAGAAGAAAGTATTCCTTGACGCAAGACAGGAATCACTGAAAACATTGTCCAATTCATTCTACGGTTACCTCGGTTTCTTCGCGGCCAGATGGTACAACAAGGACTGCGCAAGAAGCGTCACAGCATACGGAAGGCACTACATCCACAAGGTGATAGATGGCGCGAAAGAAAAAGGCTTTGACGTGCTGTACTCAGACACTGATTCAATATTCCTTCACCTCAAAGGCAAGACAAAGGAAGACGCGCTCAAGTTCTGCGAGGACATAAACACGAAGCTTCCGGGAATGATGGAACTCGATTTCCAGGGCAGCTACAAAAGAGCATTGTTCGTATCGATAAAAGAGGCAGAGGCAGGAGCGAAGAAAAAATACGCACTGATAGATGAAGAGGACAACATAAAGATTAAGGGATTCGAGACAGTAAGGAGGAATGTCAGCCCAATCGCAAAGAGGACGCAGGAAGAAGTGATAGGGATAATACTCAAGGAGAACAATGTCAAGAAAGCATACGAGTACGTCAGGAAAGTCGTGAACGACCTGAAAGACAAGAACTGCGCAACCGAGGATGTTACAATATCAACACAACTCACGAAAGGCATAGAGTCTTACGGATCAGTCGGTCCTCATGTAGCAGCGGCTAAACGGCTCAAGGCAAAAGGAGTCGACATATACCCAGGCATGATAATAGATTATGTAGTCACTTCAGGAAAAGAGAAGATACGTGACAGGGCAAAGCTGCCTGGCGAGGTCAAGAAAGGAGAGTATGATGCAGACTACTACATAACTAACCAGGTCATACCCGCAGTAGAGAAGATATTCGAGGTATTCGGCTACAGCTCAGAAGAGCTTGTCGGAGAGAAGAAACAGAGCAAGCTGGGCCAGTTCTTCGGTTGAACAAGACGCTTATTCTTCGTTTAAATGTGTTTTTAGGCTTTTTAAGCTCTTTTCTTGAGCAACAAAACCTTTAAAAGCAAGCGCTTATTATTTTTTCAAAGCAAGGAAAGAAAATCGGTGTTGAAATAGAGATGTATTCCAGATGGCGCAATTCAGCCTAGAAGACAGAGTCGTGCAGAGTTCGATAAAGACTCTCACGGAAATAAATGAGAGAAATCCTGAGAGGAAGCTTGTCATAGTCGGAGGAATAGCCTGCCAGCTGTACTGCACTGACCCTAAACTGTATCGCCCAACAAATGATGTTGACATATTATTCATGCACCAGATGTCTGCGGCAGAATTCAAGGATACTCTTGGAAAAGATATCGCCTGCAGGATGGCTGCACAAGGATACCCTTCAATACTGTCCAAGGGAAGAGGCTCGCACGAAGTCGCTACAAAAGAGGACGGGAAAACATTCTATATCCACGTCGCAAGATTCTCAAAACCCTACCTGGGCAAACACAAGGACTGGAAATCAAGAGAGATAGACAACGCAAAGACAATGACCAAGGAAGGCCTGCCTTACAACATACTTGTCCATCGCATAGAGGACATAATGGCCAACAAGTCAAGGAGACTGAGAAGGTTTGAGAAAGACGGCCACATCAGAGGAAGATGCAAGGAAGAATGGGAGACATTCCAGGATGAGAACTTCGACCTTCTTGCCAACCAGGACCTACAATACAAACTACAGCACATAATAAAAGAGAGCGAGACGTTCGAGAACATGACAGTAGATGAATTCGCAAAGAACTACCCTGACGTATGCTTCTACAAAGTCCACAAAGATCTCTACGACATAGCTTTGCTCTGCAGGACCGTGCTTGAAGGCAAGCAGGACTTTGACATCAAATACCTCAGAGACGCAATACCTACCGACTTTCTTGAGTGAATTATATAATCTTTAAAGAAAACCTTTTTAAATCCAGTTTACACGTATTCTTTTCAGATATAACCTATATCTATTTGGAAAACAAATCCGGAAGACAGCATACTTGACTATAAAAAAATGAAAGGCGTCGATTTCTTCAACTCCGTAGAGCACTTAGAGCCCCGCTGCCCAAAGTGCGAGACCAAGATAGAGTGGGGAATAACCACTGAGTGGGATGATGAGAAGGACGCGCAGGTATGTATAACCTGCAAGACAGTGCTCAAATAAATATAAGCAATGCCACCTAGCGAGCTTCAGATTATACTTCTATTTGAATTGCAGTTCGGCAGCCGAAGACGATGTTATTGTCATTGCGAGCGTGGCATTGCAACGTTTTCGCGCCGCAAATGCCGCTCGCTTAGATATGATTAAACATAGTTAATCTGAGTACACCGTTAATCAGAAGATTGTTTCGCCAGCTCGCAATGGCATTAGCGGCGCTTGTTATAGAAATAATAAATATAAAAAATTATTCGTCGTCGTCCGGATCTCCCTTTGACTTCATCTTCTTTGTTATCGGAATCTTTATCTTGCATTTCTCGCAGAGGAATACGATTGCTTTCATACCTTCAAACGTCTTCCTTTTGAAAGGAACCTTTGTCTCACCTACGAACTTGCATCCAGGACAGGTATACTTTATCTCACACTCAAGTGTATCCTCATACTCCTTCTTCTCGACAGTATAGTTGCATTCAGGGCAGACATACTCCTTAGCTCGTATCTTAACCTTGCCCTTCTCGACAGGCTTACCCATCTTGCCTTTGCCGCACTTTGGACACGGTCCCTTGTATACCCAAGCTTTTGCAAAGCCGTTGCCTACATCACGCTGCGTGAAATAGATGACTTCTTCCATGCTTTCTGGTTCTCTTAGAATCTTACATCACCTCTAAATGCGTTTCAGTTCAATCACGATAGCATCTTCGTTGGTCCTTGCGTATTCAGGACATTCAACGTAATTAAAACATTTCTTCTTGCAGTAAGAGTCAATGTCCTTTTTATCCTTATCGCTTCTTATTTTTATAGCTATATTAAGGCCCCTGCGACCGGGATGCATCAACTCCAAACCAGGAAACTCTTTTGATAGCTCTTTCTTTGTCTCATCTGCGAGAGCGATCATGCTCTTCAACCTCTCAGGCACGGCTTCCAGTTTCTTAAGCAGTAAATCGTAATCCGGGAAAAAATTTGTTGTCGAAAAAATATCTTTTGACCTTTCAAAAAATCCCTTATCTTTAACGCTAATGAACCCGCCGTAGCAGTTGTTCACTGGCTTCCACTGGCCGAAGCTTCCGACTATGATATCCGAGAGCTTTCCGTCACAAAGGGTCTTGTCGCCTATCGCGCCAGAAGCGTCCTCAATCAGCAGGCATCCGTTCTTCCTGCAGATTTTTGATATCTCTTCCATAGGCTGCTCTGCAAAATAACCTGCGAAGCTCGTCACAAGAAATGCAGCGCAGTCTTTTGACTCTTTCTCAAGATGTGCAAGGTCAATGATGCCCTTGTCGGTCTTGACTTTTCTTATATCAAAACCAAGGATTTGCGGATAAGTGAGAAAAGAAATCCAGCCTCCCTGGTCAGGCACGAGAATGAACTTCCTATTGCTTTCTGTCAATGCAATCTTCAGCGCACAGAATATTGCGGCATTGCCGCGCTGGACAAGCTTAACGAACTTGTGTCTTGTGTACTTTGAAATGAGGGATATTATCTTATTCCTCTTCGCGCTGTCATCGATATCGTCTTCAAGCTCAAGCCTGGGTGTCATCAGCGCTTCCCTTGTTTCTTGACAAAATTAGAAACGATAAGAGCTATGCCTATCGCTATGGCGGAATAAGCGAAGATGAACATGACCTTAACCTGCGCACAACCTTCCTTAGTATCCATGTCGAGCAGCTGGACAAGCTGTCCGCCCAGGCTCTCGCACCTTGCTTGCTTCGAACTCGCTTCCGCAAGAAGGAATGCTCCAGCGCATATAGCCAATATGCCGAGCAGCAGCAACCTGTACTTCTTGAATTCAAACATGCCCCTGCTGATTGATTTTTGTTATTTAAACTTTGTCATTGCCCTGTTTATTTATATCAAGTTTCGGCATACTTAAAATGCATTTCAGGGTCACTTAAGTGATTAAATTAATAAAGCCCGGGCACAGAAATATCTGCATGGACAAGTATTATGATAATATAGCGCAGGGCTATGACGAGCTCCATACAGAAGAGCAGCTTAACAAGATGATAGAGATAGTGGCTGCACTTGGGGCGGATGTGCCTAAAAAGAACGAGCGCCTTCTTGATGTAGGTTGCGGAACAGGTATATCGACGTCTGTATGGAGTGCGAAATGCTTCGGCATAGACCCAAGCAAGGAACTGATAGACATAGCAAAAAAGAAGCATCCCGGAAAGGAATTCACTGTCGCAGCCGCTGAAGCTATACCTTTCCCTGACAAATCTTTTGATGTAGTCATAAGCGTGACATCAATACATAATTTCACAGACATAAGAAAAGCAATAATGGAGATGAGGAGGGTCGGTAAGGACAGGTTTGTCATAACATTGCTCCGGAAATCGAAGCAGATAGATGAGATAACAAAGCTCATAATAATCAACTTCCGCGTTAAGAAAATAGTCCAGGAGGATAAAGACCTCATATTCATATGCAAGGCGCATCCAGAGAAAAAGGCAGTTCCTGAGAGCAAATCCGCATCGCAAACCAGTAAGCAGGTCAGTAACCCTTCACCTTCTTGATGAACTCAACTTGCTTCTCTGAACTCCAAAGGAAATTTCCTAATACAAGAATATCTGAACCGGCATCTTTTAACCCTTTTACGTTCCCTTCTGTAACTCCGCCTCCAACAACAAGTTCAAGCGATGGATTATATCTCTTTTTCATCGAAGATATGTTCTGCACGTGCCCTAACGCTGCGGGCATCATAGGAGCAGTATCTGTGACTGTCTTAGAGCCTGCGAGGAGTATGTAGTTTGCGGTCATCATGATATTGAAATCAAGAGGTTTTGACATCTCATTAACATAGAAAGACACTCCTGCCTTCGCTTGACCTTTCAATGACCTTAACAGGTCAAGCAATTCTTTTGTATTTGCCTCGTAAGCTTCATACGGGACAGATATCCTGTTCGCGCCGGCCTTGATGTAAGAGTCAATCAGGAGTCCAGGTTCCTTTGATATTATGTGCGCTTCTAATGCAAAATCAGACTTGTCAGATCTTGTCCTGCAGAAATTAGCGACCTTCGCAAAATAATCAGGAGTGTATGGAGTCTTGCTGCCAATCATGCTGCCATCAAGTATGTCAAAATGAACACCATCGATGCCTGACTTAAGCGCAATCTCCAGACTGCTGCCTATCTTGCTTTTGTCGGCTACAGCACTTAAAGAAGCGTAAACCCTCGCCATCTCTCGACCCCCGCAAAAATATTGTTTCTATATTATATAAACCTTTTTCTATTCGTCCTGATGCATGAAAACTGATTTAAACCTCTAAAAAGCAGTTATTGGAGGCTATGACAAAGTTTTTAAACATGGCCTGCTTTGGTCCAACCAAGAAAAACGAGGTGCGAAAATGAAACCTATCCGGGAATATGTGCCAATACCTTTCTTCAAGACACTTGGATTATCCTTGCTCCCTTGGAAATACGCAGAACTGAAAGAAAAAAGCATGAGAAGCGTATTCGGCTACCTTTTCTCATTCGTTTTCCTGGCATTCTTCATATCAATAATAATCATGCTGCCAGTCATAGGCAGCTTTGTAAGCACACAGATGTCGAATTTCGAGAAGCTTGAGGTGAGTTTCAATACAACAATGAAGAAAGAGATGTCAATACCTCAAAATGACCCTTTCGTAACTGTAGACACAAGAAAATCTACAGGTAAACTCGAAGAAGGAAGATTCCTTATAACTGATGATTATATGTATGTCAAAGGCGTCATGGGAGACATAGACAAATATGCTCTTAAGGAATACAAGAACCTCCTCAACAATGAAGGGATTGTCGTGCTGCTGCTACTCTTGTTGCTGCCGTCATTGCTGTTCATATTCTATCTTGCCTATGCTATAAAGATACTGCTCATCATAATGCTTGCGGCAGCCGTCGCATTCATAATAGCCAGAATAGCCAAATTCGAGATAACCTTCGGCAATGTATTCAGGGCGTCAGTCTTCTCTACGACACCGATGATACTGATAGATATCATAAACCTGCCTCTGAACTTCGAACTATTTTACGCCCAGTATTTTGTATTCGTCCTTTTCCTGGTAATAGGCGTGATAAAGATGGGTGATTTCGAAGGCACACATCACATACACAAGGCAGGCAAGAAAGGATACCTTGATTTAAGTAAAGAAATCTAGACCTCTTGAGGTGGTTTTGCCATGTTCGACTCGCCATACCCTGCACAGGCGGTAATTGTAAGCACAAGAGGAAAGACCAGCCTGTTCGGGAAAGAGATGACCAAAGACAACATCATGACAGTTGCATGGCACAGTCCTCTCAGTTTCGACCCAAAGCTATATGGGATTTCCATAGGCAAGTCCAGATTCTCATGCGCACTGATACAGGAAAGCAAGGTATTCGCCGTCAATTTCGTCCCGCATGAACTCAAGGAAAAAGTCATATTCTGCGGAAAGAACTCAGGCATGCACGTCGACAAATTCATGAAGTCAGGACTCACAAAAGAAGAATGCGAGACAATAGACTGCTGCAGGATAGGAGAAGCATCAGCATTCCTTGAATGCGAAGTCATAGACGCTTTCGATGCCGGAGACCACATATTCTTTGTCGGCAAGGTAATAAAAGAACAGAATAACAATGACAAGAAACGGCTGATATATCTTGGAAGCGAAAAGTTCAGCACGACAATATGATTTTACAAGACTGAACAGGATAAGACAAAACATGATAAGACAAATATACGGAATGATGAGCAAGGAAGAGAAAGAGGGTTACAAGCGGCTTATAGCGCTTGAGATAAATTCTTATCTGTCAAAGATATACAAGACAATGAAGCGCAAGCAGCAGCTCAAGCCTGCGCATGTCAGCACATCCCAGATAATACTGAAGCACGCATCTCTCGGCGCCACAAAAATGTGGGAATTTGAGCCAAGCGGCATAGACAAGGCGAGGCATGGCAATATCGGGAATGTGATTGTCGTGACAAGAGGCCTCGGCGACAACCATGTACGAAAACAGAGAGCATTGTTCATCGCAGCAGAACTATATGTATATCATGCTTTCGCCAACAGCAATCATCCTCGCATGTATGATTCTATAAAATGCCAGAACCAATACCTTGACATTATGAAACGTTTCTTACGAATGAGAAACGCACATGATACAAGAGACCACGCAGTAAGATACGTGATAGAAGAGATGAAAGAGCACAGGCTTGCGCATACACCTGGCAAAGGATGGCATGTAAGTATAGCAAAACTCAAGCAGCACATTCCTGAAATCGCCGATACTCTCGGAAGTTCTGAAAAAACATTCAAAGAGATATTCAGGAAGCAACACCACCGGTTCTCGCCAGATATGCTTAGACAGGAAGATGATTTGATACGCAAAGAGATAGAAGATATATCACAAATAGTAAGCCTGCTTCGCAGCGAGAGGACCAAGAAGCATGATGTAAAAGCAAAAAGGCTGCTTCAGATACACATAGAGGACATGCAGATATTTCGTGATTACCTTGAGAAGATACGCAGGAACATACAGAAGTGGGAGCTTGTCGACAAGAAAGACCATGCGCTGCTTAAAAAGGCGAAGCTCAGCCTGAAACAGCTGCATGAAATACTCAAGCTTGAAGCAGGCGCCGAGAGGATAGATATCAACAAAGTGCACTTGGTATTCACGCATTTTGAAAAAGAAAAGATTAATATATTAAGGGACCTAGAAATGCTCCAGAGATTAGGCTTTTAGACATCAAGAGAGGCAGACATGAGGTGTAGGAAATGGACGATATTTCTAAATTCCAGAAGATAAGCAACCTGGCCCGAGAGCTCATGAAGCACGGTCAATCAACGACGATGGATGATGCGATGAGAAAAGCTGCACAGCAGGTAGAGTCCGGCGCGGCAGACTTAGTATCCCCTGCTGTTACGATGCAGGCAGAATCCCTCCCGCCTGTGCAGGAAAGTTTCACTGTAAGCAGCAATGTGCCGCAAGACGAACTTATGAGAGAGTTTGAAAAGCTCGTCGGACAGCAGCAGACGACTCTTAGCAAGATGACTAGTATAGTCAATGTCCACGGCGAACAGATGAGAGACCTATCGCTCAAGATCATGAGCATGCTCACTGACCTTGCAGACCTTAAAGAGCAGGTCAAGAACCTGAAGGAGAACCCTGTTGTCTCTCCTCCTCTGAAGAACAAGGACGCCAAGGAAGGCCAGACACAGTTCAAGCCAGGAAGCGAGATACCTTCTCATTCAGTAAGGCCGCAGCCAACGACCAGTACAGCGCACGCAAGGAGCGGCAGCTACAAATCCGAAGACGTATCCATAGAGAAGTTCTTCTACTTCGGAAACAGATAAAAATAGAATAAAAAAATATTTTAAATTATTTTATATCTATTTCTTCTTCGCATTAAGAACGATATTAGCCTTGGGTGCAGGCTCATCAGAACCCACAGTCACGCTGTTAGAGCGTGAAGTCCTCTTGGCCCCCTTCTTTGTCAGGAACTCCGCGACAGTAGGCTTCATTGTGAACAAGCCGAATATCTGCAAGGCAGAATAGACCTTGTACTTTATTATACGCTCATCACCTGGCGAAATCTCACCGAACCTGTACTCCAACAACGCGCCTTCCCTGTCATGCGTGTGCATCTTCACAGGATGCATAGAACCTTCAAAAGAATCCTGCTTGAGCTTGACCATCCTCGGCACCCGCTCAATGACCCTTATTGTGGATACTTTCTCGTTCCCCCTGTTCTTTAGCTTTATCACGACAGAGAAATCAGATATCGCGCCATTATGTTTCCTGACCGCGGTCACCTTCTTCATCACCACTAAGGGGTTTGAAGTCGCGAGCCTGTATCCGAGCCAGACAAGTATGGCAAGCGCAAAAAGCAACAGTATCCTGTAGCTTGTGGTCAGCTTTATCTCCATCGACTCATTCGGCTGAAGAGAAGCAGGCCATGAGAAGTAATACTTCCCGTTTTCCTTCACTGTGCTGAATTTAGGCACTGCTCTTGAGAAGAACTTCTCCTTAAGAGACGTCTCTATCTTCACAGCATCATCTTTTAAGACATTGCCATCATTAGTTATTGTTATAGTCCTGACCTGCCTCAGGAACTTCTTCTCGACCTTCACATCAGTCTTGAAAGGAGGCATGTACTCGACGACCTCGAAATTGTGGTCGCCCTCATAGAACGTCTCGTTCTGGTATGTGACGACGACGTGCAGCTGGTCTTGCTGGGGCATTATGTTGTCCATAAGGAGCACTGCAAAAGAAGCGCTCTTGGTCTCGTTAGGATTGACAGTCGCTTTTGTCTCTTCATTGACTATGCTGCTTGATAGCTTGATATCAACATCCTCAAGAAGCCTCGCATTATTATTCTTCAAGTTGACAAGTATTGTGTAAGTCCCTTTCGGGTCCATCTGAGAAGG
Organism: uncultured Methanosarcinales archaeon; assembly: GCA_964563755.1. Lineage (GTDB taxonomy): Archaea > Nanobdellota > Nanobdellia > Woesearchaeales > UBA11576 > JABMQF01. Next base: position 57,319 of record CAZLYC010000006.1, on the reverse strand, counting down.
AACAGAAACATCTACGTCAAAATCAGGCTCTGGAGTGACGTAAGGCACACTCTTTCCAACCTGGATCTTCATAACATCCTCCGATATCTTCCCTGTCTTCACAGATTCTACAGAAACCCTTATCCAATGCATCCCATACCCGACATTACCCTTGACAAGGATGTGTATTTTGCCTGTCTCGCCGGGCAGCACAGTTATCTGCCTGCTTATAGGATCAGGCAACGCCTGGAAAGACCACTTAGGGTCCTCAAGATAAAGAAGCTTGAATGTATCTTTTATCTCGCCTTTGTTCTCGACAACAACATAGAACTCAGCATAGTCCTTCACAGGGTCTGCAATCTTGTTGTTCACAGCTTCAAGGCTGATGAAGAACGGCGGCGCTGGAATGACTTCTGCATATGCGAAAGCGCTGCATATAAGAATAGCTATAGACAATAGCAAAAACACTCTTTTCTCCATGGTGGGCACCTCTTCGGGAATAGCCATCCCACAGTAAATATTATTTATAAATCTTTCTTTCATACTTCTTATAATAGCCGTAAATGCGGGTAGCAGAGCCCGAATAAAGAGCAATGCCGCCTTGCGAGCAGCAGTAGCAACAACGGAACATGACGCAGTTGGGCAAACAACAACAGAGCAACAATCAATGCGAGCGCGGCATTGCAACATAAAAGTTCGCACCGCCACGGCAGCTCGCTTCGATAGAAAATCAGGGTAGATATCTAAGTACACCATTAATCTGACAGCATAGTAGATAGCTCGCTAGTGCGGTGGCAGTGCTGCAAATTGATTCTCTGCTCTTGCCTTCTCTTTTTAAAGAAAATGTTTAAATACTGGAAATATTTATGGAATTCTTATGAAAGGAAGAGCTCTTGGAAAGAACATGTTTGTGCCTTCACCGGAAGACATACCTCCACAGCATCTCAGCAGCCTTAGTAGGAGATACCTGAGCTGGAAGACTGGAATGATAGTGATAATAGGTGTTCTCATGGTATTCACTGTCCTCAAGACATTGATAGACAACCCTGTAATAACCGGATTATCTGTCTATGACGCAGCATCACAAGAATCAAGCAGATTCTCAGGAATGAGTTCAATACTGTTCATAGTGTTCGCTTTCTTTGCGATATTCCTCATTATCGTTACAAGAAAGATGAGCATAAAGAAAAGACAATGATTTTTATATTCTTAAATAACCTTTAAATAAGACTTGTTGTTTTCTTGGTTTCATATCGGGGCTATAGTGTAGCTTGGCTATCACTGGCGCTTGGGGTGCGTCCGACCGGGGTTCGAATCCTCGTAGCCCCATTTTTATTTTTTCTTTAAAAATTCTGTTCAAGAAATAATCTTACTAACATGCTCGTCCTTCTGCACACGGATTATGTGTTCAACAAAAGATTCTATCTTCGACTCATGCGAAACTATTATCATCTGCTTGACATCAAGCTCTTCCAGGACAGTCCTCACTTTGTCGAGCTGCTCTGAGGAAAAGCCGTCTGTCGGCTCGTCAAGCATTATTATGCCTCGAGTCTTGATGCTGCTCATCATATCGTTAATCACTTTGTTCAATGCAAGCCTGTAGGCAAGAGCTATAGATGTCTTCTCGCCTCCGCTGAGATGATCCATGTTAGTATCATGCCCGTTCTGATTTATTATAGGAGAGAAACTTTCATCAATCCGCACAGATATCCCCTGGTCTTCTATCAGCAGGCTGAACCATTTTGAGAACAGCTCGCTGAACTGGGTATGGACGCGGGCCATTATATGCTTCTCCATAGTCATCATCAGGTTCAGGAACATCTTCTCAAGCCATTCCTGCACCGCAGTCAGCGATTCGTGCCTTCTAAATGCATTCTCTTTCACCATGATATCATTATCAAGGCTCGATACGTGCCTGCTGATGCCTTCAATCTCCTTGCTGAGTTCTCCGAGCCTCAATTCAAGTTTCTTCTCCTCGTCAAGAAGTTTCTCGAATTCAACCCTCTTCTGCTTGAACTCAACTTCGACAGAAAGGTTCCTGCAGATCTCATCATTAAGCTTGAGCTTCTTGATATTCACCTGCTTGATCTCTTCCTTTATCTGATCCTGGATCTTCAATAGGCCGTCCTTCATGCGCTGCTTGTCTTCAAGCATCGCTTTGTTGTGCTGAATCTCCTTAAGTTCAATATTGTGCCTGTTGATTGCTTTCAGCAGTGCCTTCTTTTCCTCAAGCGACTTTGACTTGCTGTCTATCACCTGCTGATCAAGCCCTGCAAGCGCTGAAATTATGGTTGCGTTCTCAGTGTCAAGGGTCGCGCGCGACTTTTTTATGCTTTCAAGCTCTGTTTTCAGGGCATTTGCATTGGCAAGCTCGGCATCGACCGCTGCTAGCCTTCGCTCTTTCTCATTAAGTATCTTAAGTCGGTTATCATGAGAGTTTAGCATCGCTTTGATGCGCTCTTTTTCTGTATTGAGAGCTTTCATCTCAGAAGAAATCTTGCTTATCTTCCTCTCTTCTTCTTGTAGTATAGCCTGCTTGTGCACAAGGCTCACTTCCTGGCGGCAGGTCGGGCATACATCCATCGATGAGATGCTGTCCTTAAGGGACTCTGACTGCCTCTTTCTCGAGTCAAGCTCTACTATAATCATTTCAGCATCCTTCAGTTTCATGCCGACCTCTTCAATCGCCTTTGATATGATATCCTTGTCCTTCAACTCATCAAGCAGCGTCTTATAGAGGATTTCCTTCTCTCTTGAGATGCTGATCCTTGAAGATTTGGCCTCGATTTCCTTCTTCAGCTCTTCCGCACGCCTGTCGACATGCTTTCTCCTCTCTGAAAGCTCGGTGATTGTCCGTGATAGTATAGCTATGTCTTTTTCATATGCAGATATTTCCTTCTCAACAACATCGACAGCAGGATATGCTGTGCTGTCCGCATTTGACTGCTGGAGCTTCGATTTGATAGAAGATATTGATGCCTCTACAGCATCCAAGTCTGACTTGTTCTTGTTCCTGTTGCGCATTATCTCCATGAAACGCGCATCCTGTAGCTCGACTTTTTTCCTTAGCTCGTGGAGCATCATCATCTTTTTCTCTGTTTCTGCAATCTCCTCTCTTACTTTTGCCTTATTTGCTGATGCCCTGTCAAGCAGCGGAAGCAGCTTGAGCCTTGATCTCTCAAGCCTATCAATATCCGCTTTCCTGATATCAACCTCTTTCTTTTTCTCATCAAGACCGAGCATAATACCTGAAAGCTCCTTCTTCTTCTCCTTTATGCTCCGTATATACAATTCAGCGTTTCTTGAAAGGTTCTTGTAACGGTCTATGCCGAATACCTTCCTCAGCGTATCTATCCTCTCTTCATCCGCGCCTGAGAGGATCTGCTTCATCTCCTCCTGTGGAGTATATACTGTGAAACGATATATCAGTGATTTTGACTTTGTCAGAAGCTCCTTCGGGTAGCCTATAAGCCCGAGAACTTTTGATTTCAACTCTATTGCTGTCCCTTCTGTCTTGTTGCCATCCAGCATTATGAATCCAGACTCCTGGCCTACAGAATCCTTCTGTCTCTTGAGCCTTCTCTGTATTATTATAGCGGAGCCATCAAGCTCAAGGCTCAGCTCGACCTCTCCTTCCCGTTCACCTTTCCTCAAGAGGGCATCTCCTGAAGAGTCACGCCTTGCGCCGAACAAAGCGAACTCCACTGCCTGCAGTATGGATGATTTCCCGCTGCCTATATCCCCTGCGAGAAGTATGGATCCTTTTGGAAACTCAATCCTCTGGTCAGTATAGCTGCGTATGTTCTTCAGGCGGAGCGATTTCAGAATCATGATATGGCAAAAACTCTCTGATGTATAAATATATTTTTTACCATAATGTTGAGACGAAACAAATGATATTCCAATAGTCTCTATATGATGACTACTTACGCAAAATTGTTACTACCATAAAATTTATATACGAATGCTCTATTCTGGAATGATAAAAAAGCATAATCATGCTGAAAAAATCGCGAGGTGGTTTTTAGATGAGTAGGAATCTATCAGTATTCGCAGTTCTTGGCGTCACGCTAATGCTGCTCTCAATTCTCGGTTGCCAAGGTTACAAGGCACCAGACTCTCCGACAGGAGATGCTGTCGAGGAAGTTGAGATAGATGTGTCTGACCTTGAGGATGACACAGAAGACAGTGAGGATTTCTGGGCTGATGAAGAGGCTGCAGAAGAAGATGTAGAAGGGGCTGAAGAAGCAACTGAAACAAAATCTGCATACAAGCCAGTAGGAGAGGCTGTAACTGAGGAAGTTGTTGAAGAAAAGACTACAACAGAGCTCAAGCAGTCACCATACAGGGCAATAGTTGTCGATGAGAACCTACCGACACTTTCAGTCACAGAGGGAGACCTTGTTAAGCTCAATGTCAAAGCAACAGATGCCGACGGAGACGAACTCAAATACACTTTTGACGAGCCTCTGGACAGCGCAGGCAGATGGCAGACAAGAGTCGGTGATGCAGGAGTATATTACCCTGAGATAACAGTAACTGACGGAAAGGCAACAACTACAAAGCAGATAAAGATAGTTGTAGACCCAAAGAACAACAAGCCAGAGCTCGAGAAGATTGCAGACGTAACAGTCAATGAAGGAGAGAAAGTCGTTTTCTCGCCAAGGGCGACAGACAAGGATGGCGACAAGCTTACCTTCACATACTCTGGCTGGATGACATCCAACACAAAGGAAGCAGGCTACGCTGATTCTGGTGAACATAAAGTCACAGTATCAGTCAGCGACGGTATATCGACTGTTTCACAGGAAGTGACTGTCACAGTCAAGGATGTAAACAGGGCACCTGAGCTCGAGGTCGAGTTCTAAATATTTTTTTTAAATAATTTTTTATTACTTTTTCAATTCTCATTTTTTAAGCACAGTTATTTTAAAAACTCTCGAGTGAAAACAAAAAAGATATGTTTATAAACAAGGAATGCTTAGGCAAAATCCATTATAATAAAAGAAAAAACAGAGGTAATGCAACATGGCGGAATACGATCCTATCGTAAAAAGAGTGGTAGGAAGCACGCTTGACAGCGTGAAACAGACGACTTCCAAATCGTCTTCTAACACAAAGAATTTCGGCAAACTTGTCCCTGCGTTGATTGACAAGGGCATCGAATCGATGAACCTCTCAATGTTCGACCAGGAGACACGCGAACAACTTCTGAACGAAGTCGGTGAAGAGTGCCTCAGGAAAGGAAAGATAGCCCAGGCAGTCAAGGCATTCATGTTCGTAGGCAACAAGGAAAGGCTCGCGAAGATAGGCGAGAACTATGAGAACATCGGCCAGTTCGCAGAGGCAGTCGACATGTACGTCCTCTCTGAAGACAAGGGCAAGCTCTCAAGAATAGGCGATAAATGCATAAAAGAAAGCAGATTCTCAGACGCGATAAAAGCATTCAAGGCACTTAACGAAAGGTCGAAGCTCATCATAGTGGGAGATGAGTGCATGAAGCGCGAGAAATGGGACTCGGCACTCGAGATATTCTCGTTCCTCGACAGCAAAGAGAAGCTCATACAGCTAGGAGACAGCTGCTTCAAGCATCCGTTCTTCAACTACGCGGCAAAAGCCTACCAGCTGGCAGGAGACCCTGACAGGCTCACAAAGCTTGGCGACGAATGCATGAGGCAAGGTCTTGTCAAGACAGCGTACGACATCTATGTCTCAGCAGGAAACGAGACTATGGCGACGTTCATACGCGAGAACTTCATGAACAAGTAATTTTTTTATTAAAATATTTTTTTATATCATTATTTCTTTTGGCAATTCACCTAATAGCAGCGCTGCCAATACCACTGCGAGCTGTAGAAACACAGTTCTAATGAACTGTGTACTTAGACAAAGAATCTATATCCCTGTAGAAGCGAGCTGTAGTGGCAGCGCTGCATTGAGAAAAGCCGCGCTCGCTGCTGATTATGTTCTTGTATTCGGTTGCTGAACTGCAATACAAACAGAGAGGTTATCTGACGCTCGCTTGGCGGCTTTTCTTTTTTTATTTCTCGTTCGACAGCACTTTCAGTCTCTTGACAAGCGCGTTCATGACCTGCCTTAGGACTGACGAGTTCTTGTTCTCATCAACCTTGAACCGGGAATACACATCACGGCTCGTCAATGAAGCCCCGCCGGAGTACCAATGACCGCCGCCGGAGCCAAATAGTTCCTTGACGAGATCCCCAACATTGCATGCAGGCTTCTTGCTCCTGCCTGAAACATACCAATCCCTCTCACCTGCCTCTTCCACCTTTGCTACAATCATGCTCACAACGCATCCTTCAAAGCTATTGAGCACGTCCGCAAGCTGCGGGACCATACCTGGCTTAGGAACTTTAACGACAGCGATACGATACTTACCGACTTCTTTCTCGTTCATGCCTTTCATGATGTTTAGCATCTCCTGAGGATAACTCTTGGATTCTATCTTCTGCACAGTATCAAGATCAGCATGCTTAGAAAGGTATGCTGCTGCTCTGTAGTCCAGCTCAGTCATCCTCAATCCGCGTTTTGTGTCCACGCGCATGCCGTAAAGCATCAATGTCGCAAGAGCGGAGTCTGGCTCGACTATGTTCAGTTCCGGATCCATCATGTAATCAGTTATCATGCCAACTGTAGAGCCTGTCTCCCTTATGTCAACCGTCTTTGTTTCACCCAGGGATACTGGACAGTCATCTATCGGGTGATGATTGATGACTATGACTGGCTTCCCATTCGTCTCATAACCGTTAGTACCTTTTGGATATACATCCACGAAAGCGACAGAATCTTCTTCAGTGATGATTGACGGAGAATGTATCTTGCTCTCCAGCTCAAGCTGGTTATACAGTATATTGTTCTGCGGATAGCCCCAGTCCTGCGTATGCTCACCGCAGACCTTTGCCTCAAGGCCGACATGCTTCGCTATATGCGCCAGGCCGAAAGCGCTGCCTAGTGAATCATAACAGACGCCCTTATGGCCTAATATGTAGAGCGGCCTGCCTTCCTTTTTTAGCTCTTCTAGAGTCAAGACTAGCTTATTGTTTTGCATACAGGATATGCTGTTTTTCAAATAAATAAACTATTTCACGTAATTTTTTCATTTTACTCAAGAAAACGTAAGAAAATTGACTTTTTGGTCGTTTATACGTATTTTACCTTTTAAGAGCCTTTAAACGTCTCAAGCATACGCAGGCAGCATAGCCCTGCTCTTCACCGTCTTCCATAGACTTAAGATAGAGCCTGTTATTGGGGTGTATCTTCCTGATAAAATGACAGTTCCCTGCATGCATCTTTGTAGATTGTGATGAAGCTATTATCCTGTCCTCTGACTCAAGTTCATATTCTTCTTTTTTCTCTTCATGCACTTCCTCGGCAGGCTCTTCAACTTCCTGTTCTGCTTCAGTCTCTTCAGCTGGTTCTTCTGTGCCTTCAGGAATCTCTTCCTCTTCAGGTTCAACAGCAGGCTCTTCTATCGGAGGCTCTTCAATCCTCTCTATGACCTCTTCTGTCTTCTGCCTGAACTTATCATCTATCTTCTCACTGAGCTCTTTCCTTTTTCTCGCCAGAAGTTCCCTTTCTGCTTGGGACAGCTTTGTCCTCCTGACTCCGCGCTTTCCCTTCCCCACCAGGTCTTTCCTGTCAAACAATACATTGCAATGAGCACAGAAATACTTGTAGAAATCATTGCCTTTCACATCAGAGGCGCAAATAGGACAGCCTTTTGGCACTTCGTATATTACATCCTTCTCGACAGCCAGCTGAGGGATTGAACTGTCGATATCCTCTTCATCTGTCGAATCATTTCTTCTGCTCATCTTTCATAGGCTCCTTGTAGCCGCCTTTCTTGTTCATCAAGCCGTTACCTTTGCTGCTTTTTTTCACGTGCTTGATCTGGATATTCACCTGAACAGTCTTACGCACTTCCTTCTGAGGCACGGGATGGCTGCTCTTATGCCAGATAAGCCCGGTGACTTTAGTGAATATGTTCTGTCTTGGCTGCTCTTCGACATCAATCTCGTTCAGTATCGGCATCAATGCGTCATCAAGCACCTCTGATGAGTAATGCTTCTTGACAAGCTCAAAATTATTGTTTACCATATCATCCATCTTCTGTTTATTCACAAGAAGCTCGTAAGTATCAGAGACAAGCCCGGCATCGACTTTCTGGTCCATTACGACGAACTTGAACCCCTTGTCCATGAAATCCTTGAGGTTAGGGAAATTATTGACTATCACCGGCTTCTTGTAGGCTGCAGCCTCGATTATAGGATTCCCGAACGCGTTGCTTGTGTTCGGATAGAGAACGATGTCCGCATGGACATATGCATCATGTATGGAATAGAACTTCTTGTTTGGATTCTGGTGCCTGTCAAGGAATATGCGGTCATTCGCGAATATGACCTTCACGTTCTGCTTGTTTATCCTTCTCACTATCTCCTCAAAATAGTTCCCCCTTGAGTACACAGGAGAGCCGGTGAGTATCAGGACATTGTCTTTTTTCATTATGTCGTTTATCTCAGCGACAAGCTTTATTGAGCGCTCGACTGACTTGTTCCTCTTGACCCTTGTAGGCTGAAGGAATATCAGCTGGTCATCCTTTATGCCAAGCTCCTTCCTGAAATCGCTGTTGTAATCATCGAACTTCCTTACCTTGTCAAGGTCCACTGTGTTAGGTATGACTCTTGATATGATGTTCTTCTTCTCAGAAAGCATAGCCTTAGAAGCGCTGTTGTTCGTCACATGCACAATATTCTTACCTACAGGAGGGATGACTGAAAGTACTTTTGGCAGGTTATCGAACTTGGTGAAATATGTCGTGTCCCACGGAAGATAATGATACCTGCTTATCGTTGGCAGCCTCAACTCATTGACTATCTGCGAAACTGCGAGCGCAAGAGGAAGATTCTTCTGTGATAGAAGGGCATCCTCTATGCTAAGGACACTTATGTGGTTCTTTACCAGATAATTCTTGAGAGGACCCTTTATCCTGTTAATAAGATTGTTAAGAAGTATGATTGCTGCTTTCCTGCCTTCCTTATCAAGCTTTGCCCCGAATATTATGCGCTTGATTCCTCTCACTTCAGGATTCTCATAATTCATCTCAGGCAGCTCGAAGTGAGGCATGGACACAGGTTCACCAAATTTACCTGCCAGCAAGTGTACATTGTAATTCAGCTTCGCATACTTGTCAATCCAGCGTTCAGCCTCAACACTGACAGCATCAACACATTTCAGCCTAGAGGCTATCACCGCAAGATTCTTTTTCTCTGTCAAAGAAAACCCTCGTTAAAAGTCATAATGACTGGTTTGAGATGGTTTTGATTTAAAAACTTTGTTCCAACACCTTTATAAATAACCTCTTTTTTCACCAATGTGCCAAAGATGTGGGCGATGGCTTGCCTGAATTTGGCCAAGAGAACAATAACGGAGGCCTAAGATGGGATACCTAAAATACGTAAGAGAGGCATGGAACAAGCCCTCAAATAAGATGCCAGAGATTTGGCGAGCAAGACTCATCGAATGGAGACAAGGACCAGCCACTGTAAAGATTGAAAGACCTACAAGAATGGACAGGGCAAGGTCGCTAGGATACAGGGCGAAGCCCGGCATATTCGTCGTAAGGCAGAGAGTCGAAAGAGGAGGACGCCTGAGACAGAAATTCAAAGGCGGAAGACGAAGCAAGGCCATGAGACGACTCAAGATTCTTAACCTTGCATACCAGACAGTTGCAGAGCAGAGGGCGAACAGCGGATACCCTAATTGCGAAGTTCTCAATTCATACTGGCTGGCACGAGACGGTATCTATTACTGGTTCGAGGTCATACTGGTAGACAGAGACCATCCTCAGATAATCGCAGACAAGCAGCTCAGCTTCATGGTAGACCAGAAAGGCAGAGTGAACAGAGGACTGACATCGTCTGGAAAGAGATCAAGAGGACTCTACCGCAAAGGAAAAGGCGCAGAGAAGATAAGGCCAAGCCAGCGTGCTAACCTAAGGCTCGCGCATTAAAAATAAATCTTAATTTTTTTTATTTATTATTTTAACTATACATAAGATAAAATGGGTTTTCTTTTGAATGATAATGTGCTGAACGATGATGTACTAAACGATAATGTGCTGAACGATGATGTGCTGTTACTAAATCAAGGTCGTATCTTCTTTTTAGGTGTGTAATCTCAGAAATTTTGTTATTCTTCTCAAATAAAATATGCACCATTATCATCAGGTCTCTTTCCCTTATCTCTCTATGCACATATCTGTTTCCTCCCGGAAGGATGATTTTTGTGCCATCTTTACTGTTTCCCTTGTTAACGAGAATGCCTTCTTTACTCGAGTCAGAGTACTTCTTCAGACATTCTAATACTTCATCTGTCTTTAGTAAATATGATTCGAGCTCCAGTTTACCATTATACTCTTCTTTTATTGAGAACGGTCCAGAACAGGAAATCACATAATCATATTCTTTATTCGGGACGTGCGTTCTGATATCCTCTAAGTAAACAGGTATTTTTTTGTTCTTTTTTCTTAGTTTCTCAATCATTTCCTTTGAACTATCCACTCCTTCGCATGCAATCCCATTTTCAGCAAGAGGTATTAGTATTTCACCAGTACCGCATCCAAGTTCAAGTACTGAAGAACCTGGTTGAATGATCTTTAGCAGTGCAGAGACGTACTTAGCATTGTTATGATATCCTGCCCTCACAACTTCATCGTACAGTTCCGCTATCCTTCTTTCGAAGCGCATTGCAAAAATTCAGCAAACGAAAAATTTATATTTAAGTGGTGATTTATTCACCACATGATTAAAGAAATGATGGATATAGGCTTTACCGATAAAGAAGCCAGAATATACTCCCTTCTTGCAGAAAGGGGCGAACTGTCAGCTCCAAGTATAGCATCCGAGCTTAACATTGAGAGAAGGACAGTTTATGACGTCCTTAACAGCCTTTTTAAGAAAGGGTGGGTATCCAAGAAACATGTTCAGAACACCGAGATATACTCTATAATCGACGCATCATTGATAGCTAAAGAGGCTTATGATAAGTATCTTAATTTCAAGAAGATAGTTCCAGACCTCAAAAGAAAAGAGTCAGACAAGCTCGAAGTCAACATACTGTTCGGCATTAAAGCAATACAGCATCTAGTCACCTCTGCATTGAGAGAGAAAAGCGAACTTTTCCTCATGGGCAGAGGAGGATATCTAATAGACCAGATGGGAGAATCGAAGTATCAATACATACCAAAACTCAACCAGCTAAACTGGAAGATGATACAGACAGAAGAATACAAAAACGAAGAATTCAGGCCTAAAGAGATCAGATACCTGCCCAAAGGCACTGTTTTCGAAACAGCTTTCCTGACGTTCTCCAATAAAGTCTACCTTTTCTCAAAACAGAAAGAGATTGTGCTGATAGAAATCGTTGACCCTTCTTTCGCAGAAACATTCAGGAAATATTTCCAGTTTTTCTGGAATATATCTAAACAAGTCAAACAATCTTAAGCCGCAAGCCTGTATTCAGTCGGCTGAGAAAATCTCTGTTCCCTATCCTTGCACGCATTTTTCCACTGATCTGCAAGATTTCGGTTTTTGCATGATGCTTCCCACTGCTGCTTCATCTGCTGAGACTTGTAATCAGCAACTCTCTTATCCATGGTTGACTTCGCAAGGGCCCACTGCTCTTGGCTGTCTCCGGTGTACTCCGGCAATGCGAGCTCGCACTGGCCATTCTTCAAGCAGTTTTCTGCATCCCTGCTCATCGCCTTGACCGGCTCATAGAGGATGTCCTCCAAAAGCAGCTCTGGACCGAACTCATCAGAAGGCATAAACTCATTGTCATCTACAACTTCTGTAAGCAGTATCTCTGGTTCATAATCAACATCATCGCGCGCAAGCGCCAAATTAAGATAGACTTCCTTTGCAGAAGAGGCAGTCAGTTTATGTATACCATATTCACTTGCTTTTTCTGCCATCTGCGATTCGCTAATCTTCTTCCCGAAAGCGAATTCCTTGTAGAGATGCTCTATAACTGTGCGCTGCACTGCTGAATATTCCTGCTGAGGCAGAATTGAATCATCATCTGTTACAGCAGCATATCTTGTTCTGTCATCATCAGAGTTCGGGCCTTGTCTTAGTTCACCAGGCAATACTCTATCATCAATGTGGTCGTTACTTCCTTTCTCAGAAGTAATCTTAGCCTGATAAGGCCTGCATTCAGGGACTATACCTGCATCGACACGTCTTGGGTTTATGTCCCGTATTGTGAACTCACTTGCCCTGTTCAGGGTCAAGAACATAACAGGATTTCCTGTGTGATCGAGTATGTACTTTTTCGCACGCTCACGCTGCGCTTTTGTAGCCTTGCCGCCTTTCCAAGGATGCTTCGCGTTCTTGTTGGCTTCGTACGTTCCAGCGTTTATTGCCCACTGGTCTGAAGGAGTTCCTGAGCTGTCAGGCAGCAGATTGTACTTCCTTACTTTAGACCTCGGCTTGCTATCCTTGATTATCTTGACAAATCTTTCATGAGCAGTATCTCTGCATGCCTGCTCAAGTGCATCTAAACTCTCTTGCTGCTGAACTGGTGCTGGAGCAGTGACTACCTGCTCTGCAACTGCTGTCGGAACCACGGGTTCTGGCTTCACTTCAACTGGTTGAGGAGCAGGAACAACAGGTTCTGGCGTAAGTTTCTCCGGCAATGGAACTGGTGCAGGCACATAAGCGGGAAGCCTGGCAAGCTCTATATCTTCTTTCTTCTCGACAACCTGCACAGCAGCAGTCGTTGGTTTTGCAACCTCTGCGCTCTTCCTGTTTGACAGCCAATCATATGTTAAATATCCGCCTGTCGCGACTGTCGCCACGAATGCTGTGAGTGTCGCTGCAGCAGCCACAGGTTTTAGTATCTTTGTGTAATCAAAACCTTTATTCTCAAAAGAGACTATCATCGCAGTTATGTTATCATCGCTTCCGCCTTCAAGTGCCGCACTGACAAGCGCATCGCAGCACTTTTGTGGAGAATCTATGTGCTTATCTATTATCTCACCAATCTTCTTTGTGTCTGTCTTCATATCATCATGATTTGTGAATGGTTTTGTAAGCCCGTCGCTGCAAAGCAGGTATATGTCCTTGTCCTTTATCTTCTCAGTCCTCTTGCAGACCTCGAGCCTGCCAGCGTCATGCGGCATGCCGACTGCCTGGGTGAGCACGTTCTTGTTCTTCCAGTAAGCGAAAGAGTCCTGCTTCTCGGTCTCATCCTTCGCGAGTTTCAGGCTCTGTGTAAGAGCATCATGATCCTCAGTAAGCTGCTCGCCCTCGAGTTTCTTGGTCTTCGGATTCCTCCTGAACCTGTAGATTCTCGAATCACCGACGTGAGCTATGTATGCCTTATTGCCAGAAACTGCAAGAGTTGTCAGTGTTGTCCCCATCATATCATAGCTGCTGCTTTGGACTTTCTCACCTTTCTTCAGCCCATTCTTCCCAAGGATTACTTCGTGGCAGGTTTCAGTAGCATCATCAAGTATGCTGATCGTCCCTCTGCGTTCCTTCTTGGATTTCTTCTCATTGATTATGACCTTCTCATGATAGAAATTCTTCATGATATCTACTGCAGCTTTGCTCGCTTCGTCTCCCCTCAGATGACCACCGACACCATCCGCTACAGCGAAAATGAGATTCTCGAGAGACACAAGATGGTTGTCCTCATCATATTTCCTCTGCCCCTGGTCTTTCTGAACGCCGACAGTCAAAGTCAGATTTCCGACTTTGCGTGTTCTGGTGCGCGCTACCACTTGCGTGTTCGCATTAAAACCCTGAGAGTCAGAATCCGCTAATCGAATGTTAGCATGAGACACTCCGCTGACAGAAGATTCTTCCTGCGGAAATGAGTAAGCCATCTTCACTGTATCTCTTGGAGTCTGCCCTGCATAATCAGCAGACCTATCCAATTTCTGTTGAACCTGATTCATGTTGACAGTATCCCTTGGAGCTGGCGGCTGATGATAAACTACTGGTGTAGTATCTTGCTGGACATGTCCCATGTTGACAGTGTCCCTTTTCTGCGGGTCGACCTCTTCTTGAATCGCCGCGGCAATCCCTGGATTGGGCATCTGATTGCTGAAAATAGAATCTATATCATCCTTTGAAATATACTGGCCTTCTTCTTGCGCTTCTTGTTTCTGTTCGACAGGCTCTTCCTGCGGAACAAATTGAGCGTTACCCTGTTCTGAAGGGTACGCTACAGGATTTTCCTGCTCAACCATGCTTACAGCAGAAGCATCTATCTCAGGTTCGTTTGTCTGTGGAGAATCGTGATAAGCAGACTTTGCCTTGCTTATCTCAATCTGCTGCATAAGCTCATCCAACTTCCTTTTCTTGGTCACATCATCATCTGATGAAGAATCATCTACTGCTGATTGAGTCCGGTTCTTAGGTAAAGGTGGCGGTGTAACTTCCAAAGTATCCCCTTCAAACAATATGTCGTTGACGGTTTATAAATCTTACGATTTTTGTTACTTAGTAGTAAATAACTATTTCTCTAAAAATATTTATATACTGAAATGCCCTTCAAAAACCAAAACCCTAAAAGAGATGATGACAATGAAGTTCCGATGCTTAGACTGCAGATATAAATTTTCGCCTAAGACAGAAAGGCTGCCAAACAGGTGCCCTTTCTGCGGCTCGTCTTCAATAAAAAAGGATGAGACTGCACAGGACGTCCTTGATGAAGTAGGGCACAGGCAGATACCTGACGCTTGAGCTTTCAAGCCTACGATAAATAACAAGAGGTTCACCCCATGAAATGTGTCAGAATCACAGTCCAGAAGATGGAAGTGGAGAATTTCTCCATGAAGTCTGGAGCGGACATAAAAGTTTTCTTCGATGACGGAGGCAAAAAATGCCTTGTCTATTCTACCAAACTTGATAACGTTGAAGAGGATGTCAAGAATATAATAACCAAGATACAGGTCTATGAAAAGGCGCAGAACAGAGTGCTTGATGCGCAGGACATACTTGACAGCTTCATAAGCGTGGTCATAGAGCACGACGAAGAGCTTATGGAGAGGATGAAGGCATTCCTCAACAGGCTTAAGGATGACAAGTCCAGGCTTAAAGGATACGGGACACATACAGGATATCTTGAGAGCCTGAACAAGATGAAGAAGAAGGTCATCGAGTTCAAGACAGGTTCTATAACGAGCGAGTGATAATGCAGGAGCTCATCGACGCGCTGCCTAAGTCAGGAGAGGCAGAATACCTCCTTGACACATGCTTCATCATGCACATGTTCGAGAAGGATAGGTACAACCACTTAACCGATTTCTGCAAGGCAAAAAAAGTCGGCATGTCCAGCTTCAACCTCATAGAGCTTGTGCTGAAACATCATCTCATGCACGGCAAGATAAACCACCACGTCAGGAACTTCCTTAAAGAGAAGCTCATCACCAACATACCTGTCAACGTATCTCCTGGCGAGAAAGACAGGGAGAAGGCATACGTCTCAGAGTTCGACCCAGGACTTCTTGGGATAGTAAAAGACCCTAGTGACGCGGTGCTGCTTGTGCTTGGCCTAAGGATACGCGCCAACATATTGACGCGGGACAAGCATCACATATTCACGACAAAGGCAGAGAATCATTTGAAGAAATATGGGATAAGAGTTCTAAACGACTTGCCTAAATAATATTAATAATAATTATAGCGCCGCCACGGCCGCTCGCTCTGATAGCAAAATCAAATCTAAATCTGAGTACACAGCAAATCCGATAGAAAATATGCTAGCTCGAAAGGGCATTGGCGGCGCTGCTAAGTGTTATAGAAAATAAGAAATATAAAAAATATTAAATTAAAAATATTTATTCCTTCGGTGCTGTGAATGTGAACAGCAACAGGGTGATTATCCCTATTATCGCCACTATGCTCAACACAGAAAGCAATGCAAGATAAGCGTTACTGTCTGTGAAGCTCTTCTTCTCTGTTGTGTCGGTTATCCTTGTGGACACAGACGCGGTAGCTGAGCTTGGCTTTGCTGAAGGCGTGCTGCTTGATGTGTAAAGCACATCTACGTCAGAGCTTGTGGTCTTTGTAGTGTCTGAAGTTGTAGTCTTTGGTTTAGTTGATGTTGTCTGTGACGATGTCGTGCTCTGGCTTGAAGTTGAGCTTGTGCTCGATCCAGAATGCCCGCAGTCTATCTTGACTGTCTCTGTTTGTTCATCAGTCTGCTTGTTGCCGTTGTCCCTGTATATCTTTGCCATTACGCTCACATCGCCTGACTGAGCATCAGCAGGTACGGTGAATGTCTCAGAGTAGCTGAAATCTGTGCAGTCTTCCTCGTCTTCATCATCCAATGCGTCGCACTCTTCGCCGTCATACGCGCCCATCTCTAAGGTCTTCTCGAAGTTCACGCCCAATCCTGGTGCGCTGAGCTTGAAGATGACCTCGTCATCGCTCTTCTCGCCGATGGACTTGACGTCAGCGTATATTGTGAATGTATTTCCGCACATGACTGTGTTAGGCACATCGAACCTTGTGAAGAGGAAATCAGCGCTGTCTTCCCTCTCAAGATTTATCGAGAAGTTGAATGTGGCCCTGTGGATTCCGCCATTGTCATCCTCTCCTTCTGCTATGAGCTCCATAGCAAGCTTTCCTGTCGCGGCTTCCCAGTCTATGATATCGCTGTCGAATTCCAGCTCAATCTCTTCGCTCTTATCGCTGCCATCTATATCAAATGTTTCAGACTCTCCGTCAATATCATCGCCATCCTCTCCGGCGCCTATGAACAACGCATCGACCTGTATGTCTGATATCTCATCGTCATCATCGCTGAATAAGTTGGCGAGCTTGACCTTGACTGAGAATACGTGGCCTGGCTTTGCGTCATCATCAACTGTGCCTCCTTCAGAGACAGAGTCATATGATCCGTCGTTTATGCTCACCTTGACATTGTCGAATTCAAGCATCGAAGGCGCCTTGGCCTTTATGTCCACGCTCTTACTTAGCTCAATTGAGCTGAATATCAGTGAACCTATCTTCTCGCCAGTCGAGCTTACGCCTGTTGGGACAGTCGAAGTGACTGTGACCTGGAAGCTTCCGCCTACATCAAGGAATGAAGGCACTGTGCCTGTTATCCATGTATTCGGCGCGTTCGTAGTAAGAGTAACGCTTGTTAGAGCAAAATCTCCATTGTTGACTATCGTGACTGACTTGCTCACGTTAGTTCCCCTTTCAGCTGATTCGTATTCAACTGTACCAAGAGATACAGATGCTGAAGCATCCTTAATCACTGCTGTGAAAGGGACTGTCAATGGGCTTGTACCGCCGAAAGACACTGTGAGATAGCCTGTGTATGTTCCGGCAGTTGTTGACGCAGGAACCAGAGGGGTTATCATAACATCTTTTCCGCTTCCGACATTTAGCGCAAAATTGTTTTCGCTTATCGAGACAGATGAAGAAGATATTATTGAAGGCCCTGTAAGATTAGATGGACTTATGGTTATTCCAGACAGAGGATAATTTCCTGTGTTGTTGAGCTTCAGGACTCCTGAATCTGTGTCCATTACAAACAGCAATGTCCTGTGTATGACAACAGCAGCGTTTGTTGTTGTCGCTGAAATCTGCCTGTTGATAGGGACTATACTTAGGCTTAGGCCTATAGTCTTTGTGACTGAGCCGTGCGTTATAGTGACTGTGCCTGTGTAAGTGCCGACTCCCTGTGAGGAGGAAGGCGCGAAGTTCAGGTCAAATGTCTGGCTTGCGCCATACGCGACATTCAGGTTTCCTGTGGCACTGCCTGAGACAGCGAGCGTGTTTGTTCCGGAGGTGAACTGTGTCACGCTGTATGTCATTCCGTTCAGGTCTGTGTTGCCTGCGTTTGTAACTGTGACTGTGATCTTTCCTGAGAGTCCCGGTACAATCGAAGGTGTTGTCGAGGACGCAGAGAAATCATTAACAGGGTTGACTGTGACTGTCAATGAAGCAGTATCCTGATGTGCTGTAGAGAACACAGCACTAAGAGTGCCTGTGTAACTGCCTGCTTTCTTATCGGAAGGGACTGTGAAAACGACAGCGACTGGCCTGCTCTCGCCTGCATTCAGGTTGAGAGTGTTAGGCACAAGCATCAAGGCACTGGCAGGTATCGTTCCGCCTACTCCGTTGAGAGCTGTGGCGTTAACTACTATGCCAGATAGTGCTGAAGCGCCGATATCCGCGACGTTTATTATCCCAGAGCTGTTTATTGTCCCCGGATATCCTGACAAGGATATGCTGTTCTCAGCGATGCTGACGTTGCCTACTGCGGAAACGCCGAACGCAAGAACCAATACAAAAACAAAGTATAGCCAAATCTTTGTTGCCATTTTATCTAACCCTCCGATACTTTTGAACATGAATTTTAAAGAAGCTACGCTTCATCTGTCCTATTAATAGCTAAGCCCCCTTTCTTCTTACAAAAACATAGTTACTTAAATAGTTTTGCTATTCTTTAATGGTATCAATTTTCATCTTTTGAAATCAGTTTTTTTGTATGACTATTTTGTATGAATCCTCAGGGTATTCTTTTTAACGTGCTATTACGAAGCATTAGCAGTTCCATCAACACACCGAACGAAAGATTTAAATACTGGTTTATTCTAAGTTCTTCAATACTAGTATACGAAAGTCATACTTTGGCTACATCAGCGACATCAAGGCCTAACGGGTAGGGCCAAGAGACTACTTTTGACCATCACATTGATAATGTCACAGCAGGGGCTAGACGTGTAGGAAGCGTACTACTTCTGCAGGGACTAATAAAAAAAAAGAGGCGAACAGCAAGCAGAACTATACAGACAGCTGTGTCATGCACTGTACTGTTGATGCTTAGTTGCAGTAGCCTCTTGGATTAAGAGGTCTTCAACATGAAAAGAGGTGTAAGCGTAATATTTGTTTTAATGGTTTTACTCAATTCTATATTTGTCGCGGGCGAGACAACAGTCACACTCGCACCAGCGCAGGCATATGAGACCAACCATGTAAGCTTCGAACTCAACATAAGCAACTTTAGGGGAAGCTATGAAGTCAAGATGGTCCAGGCAAGCCCTGCAGGATTCAGCATACTTGCACTTGTAGATTACAAGGGCTGGTCTGAATCATTCGCAGGAAGCATAGCAGAATGGAAAGAAGGCAGCATAGCGACAAACGTCATCCTGTCATCATTCGAATTCCTCGGAAAAGCAGACCTTGTCGATGCAGACACCCATAAAGAAGTCCTCGTGACCATGACAGACCCAGATTCACAGACTCATACATACACGTTCCCGTTCGACATCCTTAATGACAACACAGCCCCTTCGCTACAGGATACTCATCCTGTCGATGGAGGATTCGTTAAGGAAGGAGATTCTGAATACCTTGTAAGCGTAAATGCAACAGACCCTGAGACAGGAATACAGAATGTGACTTTCCATTATGTAAGATGCAATTACGACGAGAATATAACACCGCAGGACCATACATTGCAGCTCGCCCAGTCAAATGGGCTGTATGGACGAGAGATAGACCTCTCCAGCTATGACAACGAGCAGCAGGTATGCTTCGACTTCTCCGCATACAACAACGGCGGAGAGGAATCAGAGTACAGCGGCACAATAACCATAGATGGCGTTCCACCAAGCGTAACTCTAGTATCCCCAGTGGATGGGGCCATAATCGGCCTCGCAAAGAATTTCAGTTTCTTTGCAGCAGACAACTTAGCACCAGAGATGACTTGTGATATGGACATAGATGGCACAGAGTACATGGAAGACATAGCAGCACCGCACATGGACGTAGTGTTCATACCGAGCGCTGACGTCGCAGAAGGACAACATGAGTGGAAGATGAGATGCACAGACGCTGCAGGCCTCGAAGGCAGCAGCGGGACTTGGGGCTATACATTGGACAAGACGCCTCCAAGCATACAGCTGAAGAATGCAGAGAATGACACCATCATAGCGTCGACGACAGCACTTCAGGTTGAAGTCACAGACAACTACCAACTGCACAAGGTTTGGCTTGTAATTGACGGCAACAAGACAGAAGTGGAAAGCATCTTTGGCATAGACGTGTCAGAATGGCCGGAAGGACCGAGCGAATTCACTGTGATGGCTGAGGATTCAGTCCGCAACAAGGCTGAGCAGACCTATCGAATCATTGTGGACAGAACCCCGCCGACAGTAGAGCTCGTAGCGCCAGAAGACGCAGCAACAAGCGACGTGCATGTCAGCTTCAGGTATATGGTGCAGGACAACTACGACAACGAGATGGATTGCAATGTATACATAGACGATATTGGACAGGAACAGCAATTGTCGCAGGGAAACAGTGAGACAGAATGGCAGAAGATAGTCGCGCTAGGAGCGCATAGGTGGAAGGTTCAATGTGTCGACGATGCGGGAAACGCAGGAACAAGCGACGAGAGAACGATATCTGTTGTTGACTTGACAGGCCCAGACATACAGATGGAAAACCCTGATACATTCGCAAGAGGCGATACATTACAGCTAAGCCTCGATGTGACTGACATCAGCGGAGTTGAGACGGTAAATGCGGAGCTAGTCGCTCCTGACGATACTACCCAACCCATCTCCCTAGAGAAATTGGGCGACACGTACACAGCATCAGTCGAGACTACGCCGAACACAGCAACTGGAACATACACCCTAAAGGTGCAGGCAGTTGACACATTGAACAATTCTAATGAAGCACAAGACCAGATAGAAGTGACTTACAAGTACATAGTGGCTCTTGACCTCAACCCGACATCGGCGACACCAGGAGCAGCAGTCACAGCATCAGGCCTTGTCATCTATGACAACGGGTCACTCGTCCCTGAAGAGAGCATATCATTGCTCTTGCCGGGCAATGTGACCACGGATGTAGCAATCGCTGACGACGGAAAATACACGCACGCATTCAACGCGCCAGCGGAGCAAGGTGCATATAGCATATTAGCTTCAGTAACTAGCTTGGCTAACGGCAAGACCTACAGCAGCACAGAGGCGCTTGCGGTAGCGACACAGCAGAGCGGAGTCCAGGGAGGACACGGAGGGCATGGAGGAACCAGCTCAACGACAACTTCTGCAGGAAGCTGCACAGCTGATTGGAGCTGCACAGCATGGACAACATGCTCTGACGGTAAACAGGCAAGGACATGCGTCGACATAAACGACTGCAGCAGTGACGCAAAGAAGACAGACACGAGATCATGCACTGAAAAAACGGAAAAAACGGAGGAGACACAGGATGATACAGCTACAGGAACAGACACAGTATCTGCGGCTAGACAGCCATTACCAGAGTCAGAAGAACAGCAGGCTGTCACGTCTGGTGAAGACGAAGGACATGCAGCAGGCATTGGAAAGGCCTCTGGCTTCATGAGTGCACTCAGCATAAACTGGTCGACGCTCATAATAGCTATGCTGCTCATGGCACTTGTCATGGGAACGCTTTACAAGTATGGCTGGAGCAAGGGCGACAAGAGAAAGAGACCTGCCGCAATAGACTTTTTAGGAAGCAGGAGCAGTGATGGCATGGGACTCGAGTCTTACCTGAAGGACAGAGCGAACAGGAGAGACAGATTCTAATAATTTAAACAATGGTTTTAGAAGACCTTTTTAATCCGGCAAAGGTAAGGCACAGGCCTTACCTTGCCTTTATTTTTGGATTTTTCTTTACTTTTGTAGCATTCCTACTATCCTTATTCTTCTTCAAGGATAGCATGTCAGTATCTGTAGTGTTCCTGACAACACTGCTGCTTACCCCGACGCTGATAATGCTGCTCCGCATGGAAGAGAAGATAGAGGTCAGGTTCGGGCTTAAGAACTTCTTCAGCAATCACAAGGACATATATGAAGTGTACATGTTCTCATTCCTAGGAGTCTTTGTCGCATTCGTCTTTGTCGGGCTTCTTCTATACACGAACCAGCCGCTATACAACGATGCTTTTGAGTTCCAGATGACATTTCTCAACCTTGACCAAGGAGTGACGCAGGATGCTGTGAAAGCGTTCGTCGATGAGAGCATACAGCCGACATTCTCGCAGATACTCGGGCTTTTTGCGCACGGACTACTTGTACTCATGATATGTTTCGTCCTTTCTTTTTTCTATGGCGCAAGCGCAATATTCCTCATAATACTCAATGCGAGCGTGTTCGCCAACTTCATAGTATTCGCCATAAATACTTTGACGCAGAATCTTATGCAGGGCTTCCAGGCGTTCGGTTTCTTCCTGATACACCTCCTTCCAGAGATAAGCGGGTTCATGCTCGCAGCGATAGCAGGAGGAGTGGTGTCAAAGGCAATAATGCATGAGAAAAAAGGATCAAAAGCGTTCAAGAATGTCTTTAAAGACGCGACGCTCCTGATGCTTATCGCTATAGCTCTTGTATTATTGGCAGCAGTGCTGGAAGTCTGTGTGACGACGAGGCTATTCCAGAATTTCTTTTGAATAGCATCAGTTATTTTATTAAAGCTTGTTATCTTCGCAGAATCTCTTGAAATGCTTCAAGTAATCACCAACATCATAGCCGCAGTTGAATGCATCCCTTATGACTCCTTCAAGCAGCTTTGCCTTTTTCTCTGAAGGTATATGGGCGTATTCGACGATGCCCCAGTAATGCCTGTTACAATCATCAGAAGTATGTCCTGAAGCAGGACTTTTGTAGTTGTCCCTTGCAGTGAGCCTTAGCTCTGCGCATAACCTGTCATGAAGATTAAACTCCTCTGCAGAATCATCTCTTATCCTTACCTGTACTGTCCTTTCAAGGGTGTTCCTGCTTATGACTGTCCTCTCACTGAGTTCATTATCGATTATTGTCTTTTCATCAGCCATGTTTTGACCTTGGATGATATTAATCACAATTTGTTCTCTTCACAGAAATTCTTGAACTGTGAAACATAATCTGAAATGTCATAACCGCAATCAAAAGCGTCTTTTATGACAGTCATAGCTATACCTGCAATCTTTCCCTTGTCCTGTATCACTTTTCCGTTCAGGGTCATATGCATGTAATTATCATAATCTTGCGAATGATATCCTGTGTACTTCCTTGCCCTGAGGCTGTTTTCATCGCAATATTTCAAATCATCCATGAGAATGTCATATAATGATCTTCTTTCGTCCATGGCAACTTTTTCTGTAAGGATGATTTATAAAATTTTCGCTTTTTTATCTACTGTTTGGTGGTAATTTTCGTAATATTTTTATACATGTAATGCTAAATAACGATTATCCTGTATAGAGAAGCTCCAGTGATAAACATGATCTGGAAATGAGGATACAGGATTCACCAATACGTGTTGGGGGCCGTAAAAGGCCCTAACTTTTTTTCTTAGGAAAAGCAATCGATTAGTCTATTCACGTTTACGCTTATAGTGAGCATCAGGATGCACATACCTGTGCACAGGATGATGCGGGTCTGAATAAGCAGGATGTCTTAGGTGGTACGGTGTGACCTTGAGATGCGGTTCCTCATATTTCTCAGTACCTATAGGATGCGCGCCATACTCTCGTTGCATGTGTTCCCTTTGGTATTGGGCAGCAGCTGCGTGCATCTCATTCTTCTCATGCTTAAGCACAGCTATACCATAATTCTTTATCGCGACGCCTCCTGTGAACAGGAATACGCACGCAAGAAGCGTGAAATTAGAGTATTGGTTTGAAAGGATAAACACTCCGAGTATCTTACCTACTTCAGCATTCAGCATGAACTCGAGCGCAAGTATCCTGATTATCAGGTAATATATTATCAGGACGAAAGCGCCGTTGAACATCGTGTCACCTACGACGAGAAGCTTCCGGTACTTGTTCTTCTCAGCAATGAGCTTCACAATCGCGCCGATGACAAGCAATGATGCGCCTATGAGAAACAGCTGGCCGTATGTCTGCCAGATGAAGTATCCTGAGCTGAACTCTGGTCTTGCGAGCTTATGTGTCGTCAGGTACTCATCTATCCTCAATGATGACCAAACCTGCAACGCTATTATGGATATGAAGCTGAAAATAGCAGGCATGTAGATATTCGAGCCCAGGTCTATTATGAACTTGCCCTTGGTCTTCACAGTGAATGCTTTTAGAGCGACGCCTATCGCTGTCAGGACGACCGCGAGGACAAGCGCACCCCAGAAATTATATTGCACGAAAAGATACTTGAATGGGAAAACATTTGTCAAGGCAGTTATCATAGTCGAGAACTCTGTCGCTGCGGCAGAGCTTGCGATCCCTGCAGCTGCCCCTGTCTTGCCGATAAGCGATGTCCATGCCCACTCCATGTTGAAGTAGTTTATCCCTGTCACTACAAGCAGAAACGCTATGCCTGCCATCATAAGTTCATCTATGGCTTCCTCAGCTATCTTCTCGGCAATTTTCATGTAAGCACCATAGAGAACTCCATTTATAAAGTTTATTTACCTTGCCGGCGTAGTCAGAATATCATCCATGCCTTGTTTACGGTCTAATCAATTAACTTCTCGAGTATGCCCCAGCTGTTGCCTGTCCTGACCATTACAACAGAAGAGAGTGTAGCTACGACGTGAAAAGCAGGGTTGTACCAGTTTACAAGACCCATGACTGCGAGCCATATTATAGACAGAGCTACGCATAGAACTGCGGTCTTAGCTATCTCTTTTGTGAATTCCAGAAGGAAAAAACGAGAAATCCTTGTTTCGATTGTCGTTGTCATAAAAAAATGGATTCTGCTTGCGCACAGAGGCATCGGCACGCAAGCAGGTCCAAACCACCCCCAAAGAGTATGATTTTTTTCTTCCACAATGTGTCTTCTTTATCGCCTTTTTTTACTTATTTTTTATCGACTTCTTCTCATTTAACCTAATGTACTTTACCTAGGTAGAACTGTTATATAAACATTCCGTTTTTTCCCCATGTTCCGAAATTTCCGATACTCTTTAAATCATTTTTTAAGACTCATAACTTCATTTTAACGTTTTGAAAATTTCAGAAAATCTTTCGATTATTTATAAATCTCGGTCTTTTCCAGTATAGTATTTCCGATACTAATCTGGAAAGTGCAACAAAGAAGGTATTATGGAAATCCTAAGAGAAAACAGCAAAAAATCAGTCGAACCTGGAATCGATTGTCTGTACATCCAAGCCAGCATTTTTCAGCTTGCCGCACAGGGTCTCGAACTGCTTCTTGTCATCGCAGTTGTATGAGAAGGCTATTGCTGAAACTCCGTTGAATAGGGGTACTGCTGCGAGGGGCCCGAACTCGTTCCTGACGTATATAGCATTAACATCCCTATCAATGCCTACTTTTATCCCTGCATAGGCAGCTATATTTGAGAATGATGTGTATGCTTCCCTCGACACTTTGACCAGATTCCTCATACTCGACAAGACCTTCATGACCTTGCTGGGTTTGTCATACTGGCTGAAGCTATCCATCTTACTGTACAGCTTAGAACTGTTGCACAAAATAGATTCTTCTGACATCTTACACCAACACCCATCAATAAAAAAGTAATATCCTTATCGTGAACTGTCTGCCTGTCTCTCAAGCTCAAGCTTCTTCGCTATTGCGCCTGACATATTTGAATTCTGGAAAGCTGCGACGAGCTCCTCTGCAAGGGCAGCAGTTATGCCTTTCTTAGAATTGAAAGACTTCTGCTTCGCAGTCTGTATTATCAGCTTCAATGCATAATCGACACGCCTCTGAGGAGACATCTCGACTGCCTTAGGATACTTGGCTCCGCCATACTCTATTGTCAATATCTCTTCCCTAGGCGCCGCATTCTCAATCGCTTTTACCGCGACAGCTATAGGGTTCTGCTTTGTCCTCTGTTCAATCATCTTCAGGGTATCTTCCATTATATTGAATGAAGTATTGCCTTTACCTGTGTGAGAGTATGATGTTATCAGGTGCTTCTTAGCCTTGTGGCCTGAATTCATGAGCCTGTTCATAAGTCTCTCAATGACAAACATGTTAGCTGACTTGTAGAACCTGAATTTTGCGTTCCTTCCAGATGATTTTGGCACAATCCTCGGATTGAGGTTCATGTAAGCCTTGAGTCCTGGATCCTGGACAGTTATCCCGTCTGTGCTCCATCTGTTGAACGCTAGAATTGCCATTTTTTTACTTCCTTGCCTTCTCAATTTTTTTAGAGAGAAGCGCTCTTAATGATTGATCATTAACTTTTATGACCTGCCATCTGACTCCAGGAATATCTCCCTTGGATCGGCCCATCTTTCCGCCGATGCACTCAATCAGTACTTCGTCGTGCTCGTCGATAAGCTTCTGCGCGCCGTCACCTGGCATGAATGCTGTGACCTGCCTTCCGTTCTTGATTAGCTGGACGCGAGCGCACTTCCTCATAGCTGAGTTTGGCTGCTTTGCTTCGAGCTGAACCTTCTCCAGAACGATGCCCTTGGCCTGGGATGAGCCCAAAAGCGGGTCTGACTTCCTTTTAAGGTCCATAATCCTTCTTACGAACCATTTATTATTCCATCTAGACTGAAGACGCCTTTTTTCGCATTTTGCGCCTGATTTGATACCATTAGATTTCTTTCCCATGTTCCTTTTGAAAAAATAAGGTGTATATAAAGGTTGTGGTGGTCATAAGCGACGGTTTAAAGCCATAATGCTGACCAGGTCAGAGGTTATAAAGAAGATGAATCAGCCTAAAACCAAAGATATGGCTTTTCCGACAGCATGAGTTGCTATAACCACAAGTATCGCTATTGCGATGTGCTCGCCTATTATCTTCATCGGCTTCTCTTTTTGCTCCCTCGCCATCCTGTAGCTGAAAAAACCGAGAGCAAGAAGACCCCAGCATACAGCTGCAATTACTGCTGCAGAAAGGTCGAGCAAAAGAACAGGCACAAGAAAAGTCAATGCGATGATGAACTTTGTGACAAAAGTTGAAACAGTAGACTTCCACACCTGCTTCTGGGTGTGAACATTCTCCGCCTCTTCAGACACGTGGATGCCAAGAGCATCAGAGAACGCATCAGCTATCGCGATAGTGAGTATGCCTCCTATGACTGCAATTCTCGAGTGTGTGCCTGAATTAAGGCCGACCATGAGGCCAAGAGTAGTTATGATGCCTGAGGTAAGCCCAAAACTGAAGCCCACTTTGATTGAATGCTCCATGATTGACTCTTCTGTTAGGAAGATATTTTAATCTTTCGCCAACTATTGGAATATACATGGCGACACCAAGATGCCCTTACTTTGGAAGATGCGGCGGCTGCTCAACCCAGCACATAGACTATCCTGCGCAGCTCGATCACAAGAAAAAACTTCTTGCAGCACTGATAGGACAGGATGACATCGAAGTATTCTCTGCTAATGAGTATGGCTACAGGAACAGGATGGACTTTGTCTTCTCAAAGAACGGGGTCGGTCTCCGCAAGAAAGGCGACTGGAAAGAGACAGTGACTGTTGATTCGTGCGCAATATCGAATGAGAAGCTAAATATCCTTATGAAAGAGGTTAGGGAATTCTTCAGGGAGCCTGATTATTTCGATGTGAGCAGGAAATCAGGCACGTTTAGATATGCTGTCATACGGACACCCCAGAATGATTCATCAATCTCGTTTGTTCTCAACAGCGACTCAACAAGAGTCGGTGAAGCGATAGAGAAGATAAAGAAGTTCGCGAAAGAAACCACTGCTAATAATATAATCGTCACTTATGCGCCGTCAATAACAGACATCAGCGTATCCGATGATTTCTTTGTAGTCAAGGGAAAAGACATGCTGAAAGAGAGCTATCTTGGTAACAATTTTATCTATTCTGTGCAGGGATTCTCACAGAACAACCACGAGATGGCTGAAACGATGCACAGTTACTGCAATGAACTGCTCAAGAAGTATGACACGAAGAATTCGCACCTACTTGACCTTTATGGCGGGATAGGCACTTTTGGGATAAACAATTCGCCGCTTTTTAAAGGAGTAACGACGGTTGAGAGCGTGAAGCAATGCATAGATGCAGCAAATGAGAATATAAAAATGAACAATGCGACAAACACAAAGGCCGTGCTTCTTGACGCGATGCAGCTGAAAAAACTTGAACTTCCAGAACCGCTCTTCGTAATAACAGACCCGCCGAGATCAGGCATGCACCCGAAGACCATACTTGAGTTAAAGATGCTCAAGCCTAAAGTAATACTATATATATCATGCAATATCCAGCAGCTTGGAAAAGACATACCAAAATTCAAGGAATATCAGCTAAAGAGCGCAGCAATGTTTGACCTTTTTCCCCAGACTCCGCACACAGAAGCGATTGTGGAACTGGTGCTTAAAGAATAAACTTTTTTTAATGTGCTTCTATACTGTTGCAGCCGCGCTCGCATTAATCATATAACTGTTTTCGGTTGCAGAACTGCAATTCAAATAAAATAATTGTATGACGCTCGCTAGGCGGCTGCAGAACTGCTTATTTATTTAGAATGAACTATATCTCTATTCCCCAGACTGTTCTAATAATGAATCCCACTCCGAAAGAGAATGCTGCAACACCCAGACTTATCAGGGTCATCTCAGTGAATCTCGACCTGAAACTTATGTCCTGAGCGACAGATATGTAGAAAGTGAACGTTGTGATTACAATCATGACATTGACCAAAGTTATCGCAAGCGCAATAAGAGGGTTACTCATAATCATAAATGGAAACACAAGGAAAAACACGGTCAGAATGTAAGCGAGAGTTGTATATATGGATGCCTTGAAAGGGTTCTTACCATCACCTTTCTCTGATTTTGTCGAGAGATACTCTGAAGCGCCCATCGAGAATGAAGCTGCGATGCCTGTTATCAATCCAGCAATAGCTATTATGTTCGAATTCTTGAAAGCAAGAGTGAAACCAGCCAAAGCGCCAGTAAGTTCAACAAGAGCATCGTTAAGGCCGAGGACAATAGAACCGACATACTTTAATTTCTCCTCGTCAAGCATATCCAGCAGCAGCTTCTCATGCTTCTTCTCATCAGCCTCTATCTGCTTCGCATGAGGCACATGCTCGGCAAGCTTGTCATACTTCTGCTGTGCAGCGCCTTCTCCACGTTCCATCAGCTTTGTTCCGAATGTAATTCCAAAAACCTTGGATATAAGATAATACTTCCAGAATCTTAACTTGCTCTGCGGGACATCGACACCTGTCATCGATTTCCAGAAATTGTAATGCCTGAACTCATCATCAGATATGCTTTTCAGTACCTTGCTGTTGTGCGTGTCTTTTATAGACTCAGAAAGCTTCCTGTATATGTTATGCTCTGTTATCTCACTCTCCTCTGCAGACAGCATCATCTTCATGACAGCAGCATCAACTTCTTTTTTCATGGGCTTAAGGTCTTATTGAATATATTTAAATCTTTGCCTGACCGAAACATTTATAATTCTGCGCAGAGCATTTTTTTAACGCAGAAAAAACAGAGGGAAGGCAAGCCTCTTCAGCTTGTTCTAACATAGTGTTGATATAAAATCGGTGTTGAAATGAATATAATCAAAAAAGCAATCATCGTAGCAGGAATAAGCGCAGCAGCCATCGGAACTCATAGTATTTTGAATTCTGATTTGTTCAAAGACAGGCAGGAACTCTTGAAGCGGCACGCACAAGAGATAGAGATGCTTACGCAGGAGAACGCTTCATTGAAACATAATATATCTTGCCTGGACGATCAAGTGAATAGGCACTCAGTAGACATAATTGAATGCGAGAGCAGGGCAGACGATGCACAGAGCAAACTGAAAGAATCACTCTGCACAGAGAGCAGCTATGATTTTGAGCAGTTCCTAAGGTCAAACCCGGATGCAAGAAAATACTTCCCTTACATACTCGAATCTGTCGAGAGATATGCTGAGATATGGCCGGTCGACCCGATGTTCACACTAGCAATAATATGGCAGGAATCAAGATTCGGCAAAGTCATAGTCTCACCTGCCGGAGCTTTAGGCGATGCACAGTTCATAGAATCTACAGGACAGAGATATGGTCTTAGGACGAACGAGCCTTACAGCTGGAAAATAGGCAGGCAGAACCTCTGGAAGGCGAGGGACAAATGGAAAGCATCGTCAGAGATAAGAGGCACACTGCTCTCAAAGCTTGAGAGGATGATAGGCCAGGATTCGACACCTGACAAAATAAGAGATGATGTAAGAAATTTCATATCATCTAATTCAGCAGACATAGAAAAATACTTCTACCTCATAGCAGAGGCAGAGGTTTTCGAAAGAAACCTCAACGCAGCACATGCGGAATATACAAATTACATAGACCTCGCATCAAAACAGGTTCCGCAGAGGATACGCGAGATAGAGCAGAGACAGGCATATGAAGAGAGGGTAGCAAGAGCGACGAAGATGCAGATTAAGACAAAAGAACAGAAAGAGCGCGAGAAACAGATACTGCTAGACCAATATCTCTCAGAAGTTGACGAGAGATTATCTGTGATAATGACTATTGACGCTGCTGTGCATCATCATGCAGACCTGCTGAAAAAATACAATGGAGACTTCAGGATTGCAGCAGCAGGGTACAATGCAAGCCCGACTGCGCTGCAGAATGCAGGCAACAATGGGACTCATGGCATACCCTTCATAGGTGAGACAGTCAACTATGTCAACCAGGTATATTCAGCAATGGTCAAGTTCAGGGAGCAGGCAAGAGGAAGATACAAGAAACCAGATAAGAATGCTTGCTACATAGGAGAACCAAAACAGAAATGATTTGAAAATAATTTTTAATAGGTCCTATTTATGGCGATTCCTTAAGAATATTTCTTGCCGTCTTTCCTGTTCATCAGGAAATATGCCGCATATACTCCTTCCAAGCTGTCCGTCGCCTTGTTCATCTTATCAGCGACTTCGACAAGCTTCTCAAGCTCCCCGTAGAACTCGCACATCTTCTTGAGGTTTTCACCTATCATCTCATAATTTTTCTTCACTTCCTTGATTGACTCGCGGGCATTATCATAGCTTTCCCTGATATCCTTCTCTCTTTGCCTGCATTCCTCTATAAGCTCCTTGTGCCTCTCTCTTTCCTCCGGCGTAAGTGTCTTCAGATAATCTTCAATCCTGTTTTTCCTCTCATTCCCGTCAGACATCGTAACATCCCTCCTAGATACTCTTGTAACCGTTGCCTATCCTTATGATTGAATTGGATCTCTTCTCTATCCTCTCAAGCAGTTTCCTGTGGCTGTGGCTCAATAATGCGTCCTTAGGCATCATCCTCCCGTCAGGGCATTGCACTATGCTCTTCCCTGGGTCGCTAGAATAACTGACCTCTATGTAGTCACCTTCATGCTTTGTGTCGCATGCAGGGCAGTACAGATGGTCTCCCGGAAGATACATGATAAGGTCCTTATCAGAAACTTCCATGTTGTGTTCGACAAGCTTCATCTTTGACATCATGAAGCCGTTTTCGCAAGAAACTATCTTGTCCTCAAGCTCTGAACATACCTCAAGCGTTGCGACAGGTTTAGATGGAGAT
Organism: uncultured Methanosarcinales archaeon; assembly: GCA_964563755.1. Classification (GTDB taxonomy): domain Archaea; phylum Nanobdellota; class Nanobdellia; order Woesearchaeales; family UBA11576; genus JABMQF01. Next base: position 25,862 of record CAZLYC010000006.1, on the reverse strand, counting down.
TCTTCCACGCCGTCATCAAGCGAGAAATATGTCTCATGTGATACGCCGCAAGTCGGGCATATGTAGCCGCGGACAGTGTCGTCAATATCCAGATTACCCTTTAGCGCAGGTCTGGTCAAGGTCTCACCCAATTTGAATCGTGCTCTTCTATCTTTCTTCTATCTCTCAACACCTGGAATTCTTTTGAAGATGCACTTCCTTGTAGACTATAACGCACGCAAATACTATAAAATTAGCTCGTAATTTTTTTATCAAAACGCAAAAATCATTCGTTTTGAGATGTTATACGAAAGAATTACGTTTTCTCTCCTTTCTTTTAACTCAGCACCGGCGCAAAACCGTGTTTCCTTTATATTGCTACACAAAGTATAAATAAGCCGAAAAACAAGTGTAAACCTCATGGAAAGGATAATAGTGCTGGACTTCGGCTCCCAGTACGCCCACCTGATTTCTAGGAGGATAAGAGACATAGGAGTGTACTCGGAAGTGCTTCCTGCAACGACGAGCAAAGAACAGTTAGAGAAGATAGATGGACTTGAAGGTATCATCCTCTCAGGTGGAGCATCATCTGTATATGACAAAGAATCACCCAAGTGCGATAAAGACCTGCTGGATATCTCTGTTCCCATACTTGGCATATGCTACGGACACCAGCTCATAGCCCAGATGAGCGGAGGCAAAGTCAGTCCTGGTGACTCAGGAGAGTATGGCGTCACATCCTTGAAAGTCCTAGATGGAAAATTGCTTAATAGTATTCTCAGCATAGAAAAAGTCTGGATGAACCACAAAGACATAGTCGAATCGCTGCCTTCAGGATATGTTACGACAGCATCAACAAAAGATTCACCAATCGCAGCATTTGAAAATAAACAAAAGAAACTTTACGGCGTTCAATTCCACCCTGAGGTCACACATACGCCGAATGGAAACAAGATCCTTGAGAACTTCGCACTCAATATCTGCCATGCAAAGAAGGAATGGGATGTAACAAACATAATATCAATAATAGAACAAGAGGCAGCACAGAAGATAGGAAAAAGAAAAGCGATACTCGGATTATCTGGCGGGGTTGACTCATCGACAGCAGCGATAATACTAAGCAAGGTCATAGGAAAGCAGCTTGTCGCCGCATACGTCGACACAGGACTCATGAGACACAAGGAGACAGAGACAATAGAGAAGATATTCTCACAATATGCTCTTGATTTAAGAGTGCTTGACGCACGAGACAAATTCTTTGAAGCTCTAAAGGGAGTAGAAGACCCCGAACTCAAGAGAAAATCGATAGGCAAGACATTCATCGATGTGTTCGATGAACTTGCGCAAAAAGAAAACGCAGAAGTGCTTGTGCAGGGCACGATATACTCTGACAGGATAGAGAGCGGTCTCACTAAGCACTCATCGAAGATAAAATCCCATCATAATGTCGGTGGGCTGCCTGATAACATGAAACTAGAAGTTTACGAACCACTACGCGAACTCTACAAAGATGAAGTCAGAAAGCTGGCCCGCAACATAGGATTGGACAATGAAATAATAACCCGACATGTCTTTCCCGGTCCTGGTCTTGGAGTAAGAATACTAGGTGAAGTGACGCCAGAAAGAGCAGAGATAACAAGAAAAGCAAGTTATATAGTAGAAGATGAACTAAAGAACGCTGGACTTTACAATGATGTCTGGATGGGATTCGCTGTGCTCTTGCCGATAAAGAGTGTCGGAATACAGGGAGATGCGAGAAGCTACAAATACCCTGTCGCAATAAGGATTGTCGAATCAAAAGACGCAATGACTGCAAATTTTTCTAAAGTACCTTACGAACTGCTTGAGAAGATGTCTACGAGAATAACAAACGAGATACCTGAAGTCAATAGAGTGGTGTATGATATCTCAAACAAGCCACCAGCTACGATGGAATGGGAATAAAAAATAGCACCGCCAAAGCCCTAGCGAGCTGGCATATTTTTCTTTCTGATTAACGGTGTACTCAGATAAACACTTTGATTAGCAATAGGAGCGAGCGGCCATGGCGGTGCGTAACTTTAACTTTTGTCGCAATGCCTCGCTCACATGGATGTCATATCTGTCTTCGGTAGCCCAACTGCGATTCAAATAGAAGAGTAGTGAGCTGTTCGCTAGGAGGCATTGCTTATGAGAGCATTCCTTTCTGAATCTTGTAAGCTTTCAATGTGTTCTCCATCAGACACGCTATGGTCATAGGGCCTACCCCGCCAGGGACAGGTGTTATGTAAGAAGCTTTCTTTGAAACATTATTGAAATCAACATCTCCTACAAGACGATATCCTTTATCTGCGCAGATATCATCAACACGATTGACCCCAACGTCAATCACCACAGCACCTTTTTCCACCATCTCACTCTTGACATACTCTGGCCTGCCTATCGCAGCAATAAGTATGTCTGCAGATGAAGAATAATACTGAAGATTGTGCGTCTTTGAATGACAAAGAGTCACTGTAGCATTCCTTCTTGTTCCTGAGAGCATAATCGATAAAGGTTTCCCGACGATATCGCTCCTGCCAATTATTACCAATTCCCTGCCTTCAACAGGAATCTTGTAATGGTCCAGAAGAACAAGCACTCCCCTTGGCGTGCAAGGTTCAAGGCAATCCTCTCCCCTGTAAAGCTTCGCTACATTGGTCTTACTAAAACCGTCCACATCTTTGTCAGGATGTATCGAGTCCATTATGCTGTTCTTATCAATATGCTTTGGGAGCGGAAGCTGGACAAGTATCCCGCTGACCTCTTCATTCTCATTAAGCCTGCCAATGAGCGCTTCAAGACTCCTCTGTGAAATATCTGCAGGAAGAGCATGCGTCTCAGAATCCATGCCTGTCTTCTTGCAGGCATTCTTTTTCATCCTTACATATGTCTGAGAAGCAGGGTCATCACCGACAATAATCGCATGAAGCGAGGGAGCAGCACCATATCTGCTTTTCAACGAATCTACTTCAGACTTCACTTTCTCAAGAATCTTATCAGAAACAAGCTTTCCATCAATCAACTCTGCCATGACCATATCATTTGCAGTCATGCTATTAAACATTTTCTTTTTGCCAAAGAGAGAATTATTTTTATTTCTGTTTAGTTCGTATATGCGCTTATTGAACAGTATACAGAGGCAATATTTAAATAATAAATAGCCTGTTTCTGTCATATGCTTAAAAAAAGAGGGAGGATAGCTCTCTGGGCGCTGCCAGTAAGAGAGCTACTGTCACATCTTGATACTTCTATAAACGGCCTGAGCCATGAAGAAGCAAAGAAACGTTTTTCAGAACACGGGCCTAATGAGATACTCTATGGCGGCACGAGGCAAGGCCTTTCCATATTGCTGTCCCAATTCAAGAACTCACTAATACTCCTGCTGATTGCCGCATCAATAATCTCATTCTTCATGCATGAAAAAATTGATGGCATAGTCATACTGGCAATAGTATTGCTAAATGCGATTCTTGGTTTCATGCAGGAATACAAGGCAGAGAATGCGATAAGAGAGCTCAGGCAATACATAAGCCTGAAAGCAAAGACGCTGCGCGACGGAAAAATCATAGAGGTAGATGCCCGGGAACTAGTTCCCGGAGATATAGTGCATCTCAACATAGGAGACATAATACCTGCAGATATACGTCTTATACATGTGGAAGAGATGTCAACAGACGAATCTTCCCTCACCGGAGAATCCCTGCCGGTCATAAAGAAGGTCAGTACAGTAAGCGCGGAGCGCTCACTGCCCCAATACCTATGCAACATAGCATTTATGGGTTCATCTGTTGCTACAGGCCTGGGCTATGGTGTCGTCATATCGACAGGAAAAGATACTCTCTTCGGCAAGACAGCAGCATATCTCAAACAAAAACCTCCCGAGACAGATTTCCAGATAAACATGAAGAAGTTCAGCAACTTCCTCCTCAAAGTCACTCTCGGAATGACTGCATTCATCTTCTTCGCCAATGCTGTCCTGGGAAAAGGGATATTCCCATCATTCATATTCGCGCTCGCGCTCGCTGTAGGGATAGCTCCTGAAGCGCTCCCTATAATAATAACAATGGCGCTGTCAAGAGGCGCCTTGAAGATGTCAAAGGAGAAGGTCATAATCAAAAGGCTCCAGTCTGTCGAAGACCTCGGGAATATAGATACGCTCTGCTGCGACAAGACAGGAACTCTGACAGAAGGCAAGCTCTCGCTCCACGAATACGTGGATCTTAACGGAAAGAAGGACAATGCTATTCTCCTCTATGGCATCCTATGCAGCACAACCGAAGGAAACAATTCATCATCTGTCTTCTCAAGCCCTATCGATAGAGCGATACATGAAAAAGCAATACACGAAAAAGCACATCATGCCCTGTCTTCAATAGCCAGTTCATACACTATAATAGATGAAAACGAATTTGACTTTGACAGAAGAAGGATGAGCATAGTTGCGAGAAAGGGCAACAGGAACACGCTCATAGCGAAAGGAGCTCCAGAATCGATACTTGCCGCATGCACAACAGCAAAATACGCAAACAAGAAAGTCAAACTCGACAGGAAGCTCCATGACGCAATAACATCAAAATTCGAGAAATACGAGAACGAAGGGTACCGTGTAATAGCCATCGCAGAAAAACATGTCGCGAAGAGCGAGACAAAAAGGAGCGACGAGAAAGAGATGAACCTCCTTGGCTTCATGCTGTTCATAGATCCGCCGAAGAAAGGAGTCAGGGAATCCCTTGCAATGTACCAGCACCTCGGAGTCGGGGTCAAGGTCATAAGCGGAGATTCACCACGTGTAACACTCAACATCTGCAAACAGGTCGGAATATACATGGTAGAAGATAGAGCAATCACAGGAGACGACCTCGAAAAACTTGACGAAGCACAGTTTGAACTGACCTGCGAACATTACAACGTCTTCGCACGTATAACTCCTGAACAGAAATACAAGATAGTATCCGCGCTTAAGAAAGAAGGACACGTACTCGGATTCCTGGGTGACGGAGTCAATGATGCTCCTGCCCTGCGTGTAGCTGACGTGGGAATATCAGTCGATTCCGCAGCAGGCATAGCAAAAGACGCGGCAGATGTTGTCCTGCTTGAGAAGAACCTTAAGATACTCGCACACGGCATAAGGGAAGGAAGAAAAACATTCGGCAACATAACAAAATACATATTGAATACCATAAGCGCAAACTATGGCAACATGTATACAGTCGCAATATCCTCGCTATTCATGAAATTCATACCTTTGCTGCCTGCCCAGATACTCTTGAATAATTTCCTGAGCGACATGCCTGCGCTTGCAGTGTCCACTGACAATGTTGACGATGAATTCCTGAAGAAACCCAAGAAATGGAACATCAACCTGATATCTAAATTCATGATATACTTTGGAATGCTTAGCGTCGTATTCGATCTTGCATTGATACTTCCAATGCTCTTCATCCTTAAAGTCAATCCTGACCTTTTCAGGACAGCGTGGTTTGTAGAATCCTGTCTTTCAGAGGTAGTCATACTCTTCGCAATAAGGACAAAGCGCCACCTTTTCAGGAGCAAGCCGAGCAAATACTTATTTTTCGGCTCTATACTGACAGCGATGACTGCGATAGGCATAACATATACTGCTGCAGGAGCAAAGTTCTTCGGGTTCGTCCACATGCCTGCCCAGATACTTGTGCTGATAGGAATAATAGTCCTGTTCTATCTAATCTCAGCAGAACTTATGAAAAGATTCCTTTTCCCGAAATTTGACATATAAAAATATCATTCAAGAAGATCCATCAATGCCTTCATCTTGCTCTTGTGGTCGAGCTCCTTGTCAGCTATTACCCGAAACATCCTCTTTGTCTCAGGAAATACTGAATGCTCAGCTATGTGATTATAATATTCTATGTCTGCATTGATTTCATCTATCGCAAGTTTCAAGAGCTCTTTTGAACCATCCTTGTCAATCAGTCCCATAATATGCTTCTCATCTATTGAAAAAGGAGTAGTCTCGAACCTTATTGTCAGGCCGAATTTAGCTATAGAATGTATATTCAGGTTCTTCAATCGTGTCATATGGCTCCTGACTTCATCAGCAAGTCCCCTGAAAAAATCAGCTATTAGCTTGTCCTTCGCTTCCTTGCTGAAGCGATCATACATCGAGTAAGTCTCTTCGCCTCTCTTCAAGGCCTCAAAAATCGCGCCTCTTATGGCTGCTAGATTCTGCATCTTGACACCTCATCTAACCATCCCGAACTTATCCAAAGCATCTTTCAGTTCCTTGTGTGACTTAGCGTATTCTTCAAGCGTGACTCCCTGATTCACGGCGTCTATTGCCTGTCTTACACCCATCGCACCCTTCCTGGTCCCTTCGGGATGCCAATGAACTCCGCCGCCATACTGCGCGACGATATTCTTTCCCATGAGCTTAACCAGTTTCTCTGTCATGCCAGCATGAAGGCCTCCGGACGCGACAGCAAGCACCGGCTTTATGCCGTTCCATTGCTGCTCAAGCGCAGAACTGCCTTGACCTGGCTTGAACCAGTATGTCTCGACTTCAGTCTCTATCTCAGTCTCTTCTGTAGCAGAGCCGTGCATCTTTCCCACTGCTGCAGTACCTATGTGCAACTGGTCCACTCCAATCAGCCTTGCGCATTTAGCTATTGAAAGCATCGAGATTCCGTGCCTTGGGTTCCTTGTAAGCGCGCCATGCATCGCCCTGTGGGCGTGGATGACCATCTTCAGTTTCTCATCGTAATTCCTCATAGTCTGCAATCCTGCCCATCCGACTGTAAGGATATCAATCATGAAATACTCACCGCCATTCCTCCTGATGAAATCAGCACGCTTCTTCATCTCATCAGTCTCTGAAGTGATGTTCGCCATGTACATCTTCTTCTCCCCTGTCTCTTTCTCAGCCTTGTCCCTTGCTTTTAGGGTGAGCTGTACGCGTTTCTGGAAATTGTTGAATGACATGCTGCTGAGATTCTCATCATCCTTCACTATGTCAAGCCCGCCCATCCAGGCCTCATACGCGACCTTTGCGTGCATAGACTCATCAAGACCGACTTTCGGCTTGATTATTGTCCCACAAAGAGGCCTCTCTGGAACTTTCAGAAGTTTCCTTATGCCTTCAATGCCAAATTTAGGACCCTTGAACTTTTTCATTATCTTCTCAGGAAAACGAATATCATTAAGCCTCAAGTTCTGCACATCCTTCATCCCGAAAACATTACCTGCTATGCTCGACAGTATCTCAGGCATGTTTCCTGCCTCAAAAAGCTCCGGGCTGTACGCGACCTTAATCGTCCCTCTCTTGCCCCAGAAATCCTTCTTAATATCATATACATGAGGCTTCAGCCTTGAAGCTGTAATCGGTGAAAGCGTAGAAATGTCTGTCCATGTCCCGATGCTTGACTCTGCGGCAATATGATTCGCAGCCCTTTCGAACTTAACTCCCTTGTTAGGCTCAAGGTAATATTCTGCAATAAGATCATCAGGAGAAGGAAGATACTTCAGGTCAATATAATCGAAACTCACTTTCATTCACCTCTTTTGTTCTTTATAAATGGAGTTTGTTTATAATTGTTTTGGTCTTTACTTTACCTTGCATAAAACTAACTAACAGATCCTGCCCAGAAAGCTGCGTGTTTCTGCCCGATAAATATTTAAAACAGGTTGTGCTTTGTTGATATTGATGTTTGGCTTCAGATGGAAAACTAAAAGAGCAATCAAGAATTTTCTTCTTGTTAAAAAAAAATATGTTGTGCGTGAGCTAGACATAGCCAAGGAAATAACTGATTTTATGATTCTTGAGTCTGGCACAAGACCTGAAGAAAAGAATGGTCTCGATGATTCAGAAAAAGATGAGATTTATTCGCTTGTTACAAAACTCGGTTCATTACAGAGGCGAAGGCTTGAAAGACAAGCTGACGGATTGGATAAACTAAACGAGATGATGCCTGAAATCAAGCAGGCCTATTCCGTTCAGATAAGCAACATAGTAAAGAAGATAGTTGCATCAAGCAAACAGGTTGAACAGATTTACCATATGACAAGAGCTGAAATAGATGAAAGAAGAGTTGCAGTTTTGCTCAATCAGATGGATGTGCTGATGCACGATTACTTAAAACATATCGATAATATCTTGGCGGTATTGTCAAAAAAAGACCTGCAGATACCTTTGTGCGATGTGAAATTGAGAGGCAACAACGGTCAAGTTGCATTTGATACTAGTGTCTTGATAAATATCATTGACGCTTATCCTGATGCAAAATCATTCAATTTTGATGTCGGCGGAAACATGATTGTAATCGATAAGGTCGTAAGTGAATTAAAACCAAAATATGACAGAAACAAGTCCATGATAGATGCGCTTAACCGTTTTCACATCGTGACTGTCCCGCCCCCTGAACCGAAAATTATCAAAGAACTGGTTTCTATATGGCGGTCTGCAGACGTAAATAAAGATGAAGATGACTTCAAGAATCTTAGGAAAGCAGACATAAACTTGTTGGTGTGGGTGTGGAATCACCGTAACGAAAGAGTTACGATAGTATCTGATGATTCTGATATTGTCAATGTTTGCCTGTCTATTGAGCGATATTATGAAGGAATCAGAATAAATACTAGAAGATATGCTGACCTTAGAACGGGTTATAGGGATTGACAGAACGGTATAATGACTCGAATTCTTTCACGAATAATCTTCCTTGTGCGCCCTGCTCTTTTAGATGGATCAACTCTGTCAAAGAATAAACTGACCTGGAAAGCATATTGCCATCCATCTTATCAAAAAGCAGATGTTTTCCTTCTTCATTACGTATCAAATACCTTCTGGAACCTGACAGGTCTGCCCTGACCTGTTCTTCAATCAGTCCATCAGCGTTATTCAAAATGCGGATATTGTAGAATGCTTCGATTGAGACGGGATAAGACAACTGCTTGATAGCCATATCAATAGGTCTGCTATTGCAAAGCATCGCTTTTTGAGCGACAGCTATGTAGCCATTATCTAAGTCATCTAGATCCACGAAGTCTGAAACTATGATAAGATGATTTAATCTGTGAACCTGGTCATCGATGCTGCCAGCGCTTTTTAAACATCTGTCAATACTCACGTTGCTATATTCAATATCTTCAGAATGCCTAACAATCAGTTTATCCAATTCCTCTGCCTTAATTTCAATCCCCCTAACAAAAAGTAGGCATTCATGATTTATAAGCTTATCTGTGTTATTGTTACTTGTGAGTGACCAAATAAAAGCTCTAGAATTCGTTTTAAACTGCTTTTATGGTGAAAAATAGCATTTTAACTCTTTTTTGTCTTTTAAAACAATCAAGTAAGTTATTTAAACCTGGCAGGCAAAATAAAATCGGGGTAAGACATGGCAGGTAAGAGCATAGATGGGATTGTAGAGTATCAATCACGGGAATACTGCAAAGACGTAAAATGTCCATACCAGCTTGAACTCAACAGGATGCAGAAAGACACTCCAGAATATGATGAATTCAAGATCCAATGCCAGGAAGAATGCGCGCACACAAGGCTTGATTTCATGCAATGGCTGGTAGGACATGACTACAAGATACAAGGACTCGACAAGTCATCTCAGGTATTCTGCAGCGCAAAGACCGCTTACGAATTCCATGACTGGCTTAAGAAAGAAGGGATGAGGATACTCAAAAAGAATGGCAAATGAAAAAATAGAGGTTGAAGTCCGAAGCTTTCTGACAGATGATGAATATTTTAGATTGATTGACTTCTTCTCAAAACAGTGCGGCCGATCAAATCCTGACGAACAGGTCACGTATTACTTTGACGCGCCAGTAGATGTCAGGATACAGAAGAACAGCGAATACTCGAAAATCTGGCTCAAGAAAGGCAAGATGCATGCTGAACAGAGGGAAGAGATAGAGATTATTTTCCCAAAGCAAGATTTTGAGAAGCTGGAGACTATGTTTCTTATGCTGGGTTATCCTGTCAAGGTAAAATGGTTCAGAAAAAGATACTCATTCGACTGGAAAGGTCTTTCTGTCTGCGTTGACTCAAACAAAGGGTACGGAAACATACTGGAAATAGAGCGAAAGACAGATAAACAAGAAAAGGATAAAGCGCTATCAGAGATAAAAACTGCTTTTGACTCGCTCGGTATCGCGATAACACCAAAAGAAGTATTCGACAAGCGATACGCTCACTATGTAGCGAACTGGAAAGAGCTGACGAAATAATATTTCATAAAAAGAGGTGTGAAAATGAAATCTTTAATCATATACGCCCATCCGAACACTGGCGGGCACTGCAAATTCATACTTGAAGAGCTTACTTCTGACTTTGAGATACAAGGCATTGATTACGAGTTGCTTGACCTGTACAAGATGAAATACGACCCTGTGCTGCATGAAGATGAGCATTACACTGCAGGCAAGAGAAGTGTCAGCAAGCAGAACAGGACAATTCAGATGCAGATAAAGAATGCTGACCTCCTGATATTCATATATCCTTTGTGGTGGGGCTCGATGCCTGCGATACTCAAGGGATTCATCGACAAGGTTTTCGTCTCAGGCTACGCGTTCGAGTACATCAACGGCAGACCGGTAGGGCTGCTCAAAGGCAAAACTGCATTTGTATTCATGACAAGCGGCGGTCCGGCATGGTATTACAAGTTGACTGGCAATGTTCCTGCACGTATGATAAAATCATTCGCACTTGAATTCTGCGGGATAAAGACAAAAGTCTGGCATATCGACAGATGCCTTTCATTCAACGACGAGAAGAAAAAAGAGATTGTGAATCTGATCAATAAGGTGATTGAAAAAATAAAATAAAAAAATATTTTTTCAGCATAGCTCTTTGCCAAGAATAGCTTTCTCAAGGCCCCACTTTCCAGCTCCGTGCCAATACAATACAAGGAATGTTGCGAAGAAAAGCAATGCCAGCTCACCATTGTTAACTATGGGTGCCCAGGCCTTACTCGCGTGTGCCATGAAATACGCCGTAAGCATCTGGATTCCAGACAATGCCGCTGCAGGCCTTGTGAAGAAACCGACTGCTATAGCTAATCCTCCAACAAATTCAACAATCCCTGCAAGTCCCATAAGACTCATAAGTTCCACAGACTGTTGAGCACCTAACACTCCAAAGAGTTTCTGCGCTCCATGCTGCATGAACAGCAATCCTACAAGCACCCTGAACCAAAAGTAAAGGTAAGGTCCTACCTTCTCTTTCTGTCTTTCAAACATGCAAAACACCTCCAAATTAACAATCGTTAAGTTATTGTTGTATATAAACTTTTCTTGTGTCTGCGGGTTAAATAAAGAAAATCACTCTTTCTTTGAAAGATACAGAAGCCTGCCGTTTTTCCTGCAGTCCATGAAATCCAAGTTTCCATCCTGCATCAAACTTTCTTCTTTAGCTATCCTGTAATCTTTTGAAGGGCCATTATGCGCAAAACCATAACCTGGGTCGAAACGACCTACATGGCTATAATCAAGTATCACTTCGACCATATCAAATTCCCTCAGAGATTCCTGTAATCTCTCTGTCTTAGGCTGGTAATATACTAAAGAGTTGCACGGATCCTGCATATCAAGCACCAACTTCTCAAGACCCCTAAGATGCACCATCCTGTTAAGATCTTCAGGACCATAATTCTTCAGGCTCCTGTCATCACCCTTGAAATGACCTTTGCCGGCAAGCCTGACAAAGAAAGAGTCCCCATCTTTATAGAATATATTTGCAGTGTAGATGCCCTGGCCTTGATTATGATATATCTGCTTCTTGCAGTCATCTATGCTCATCTTGGCATTATGCAGTAGAATATGGACATCCGCAGGGTCCTCAACTTCCTTCTGCCTTAAAAGAATATCACTTACATTAGCAGATAGCACATCAAAACTGCCTGCATCTTCAATGAGTCCTGTAATGAAACTGCTCATCCTTTGTTTGTCTTTTCTGGAAACCATGCAAAAAAAGTGATTGCCTGATTTAATAATATTTCGAATAATAACAGAAACCTGTAAAACAGCTGTTCTTGCTCAGCTGGCACGCGCAATCCAGTCCCGCTTTGCTTCGCTCAGCGGGACGTTATACTATAACTACAGAAACCTTTAAAAACAGACTGAAAATCCACATTTTCATCATCAAATCTTTTCACAATCCCCGCGTAGCTTAATGGTTGAGCGTCCGGCTGTAGCTACTACAGCCCCCGCAGACAATGGCAAGGCCACTGAAGGACAGCGGGACAGCGGATACCGGAAGGTTGCTGGTTCAAATCCGGCCGCGGGGATTAAACTTTCTTTCTAATATCTCTTTTTTATATTCCTAGAAATCCTATCGAGCCTCTCCTTCGCGTCATAGATAAACTCTGCACACGCATGCAACATGGTGCAGGAAAGAAGACACGATTGTCTGAAATTGTCATAATCAGGATTTAACGAAGTAGGTGTATCAAAGTATTCTCCCTGCATCAAAGACTCGTAAGACCTGTTAAGCTTCTTGAGTTTTCTTTCATTGCATTCCAGGGCGCAATCCAACATCTCTTCAAGAAGCATATAGAGCTTGTCTGTTTTAACCATTTTATTTAGGAAAATTCAGGGTATATATAAAATACTAACAAAATCTCTTTGAGGTTATTTCCTGTTGAGCTCTGAAGCGTATTCCCTGTTTATCTCCAGCGTCTCTTTTTGCTCGACAGATTTCAGCTGCGGATCAACTATGTATATCTTATCTTTCGCTGCAACAATATTTATCGCATGAGGCTCGCTCGCCCTCCATTCGGAAAACAATGTATGGTTCACGAATGATAATGCTATGTTATAGAATGCGCCATAATCAGATTTGACATTTGGAACAAAAACAATAGTGCCGACGGTCAGCTCTTCAGGATTCTTTGAGACTGCGTTTATTTCATGCAATGCATGAGCGAAGACTTCTGCATACTGCAGGCACACCACTTGCTTATAATCGACCAGATCTTCAGGTGTCATCAGTCCAAGTCTTGTAAATTCGACTATGCTTTCTATGCTTTTCTTAGGGAACTCAAGAGGGTTCTTGCTCTGGGCCGCGTAATAGAGGAAATTCGCCTTGTAGTTGTACTGTAGCGATGTGCTAAACTTCAAAGCAAGTCTGACTTTCTCTTCAAGAGATAGCTTTTCACCATATACCTGTTCGTTATCATTGCTGAGAAAATCAAGAAGCTGCATCCTCAGAGTGTCGTTCTGAGCAGAATAATGAAACAGAATCTTTTCATTTATGACTTCAGTTATTCTTTCCTTGATGTTATCACCTTCCGCAGTCCTGACAACATCCGATAGATTCGACTCTGATGTTATGCTAACCTGCTCTGTCCGGTAATCCCTCCACAGCGTCCTGTAAGCAAGATAGTTATGACACGCAAGAGAACCGAGTACAAAGAGCGAGAGTGCCCTATAGGCACGACGAAAACCTTTAGCGAGCATCCAAAACTGCTTGGAAATAATTTATTTAAATCTCGCTTCGAAAAATAAAGAACTTCCGAAAGTATCCTGTCGACTTACGAAATAGTTACAAAATGGAGATACTCTTTTATACTTCTAATGCGTTTTTGTGAATGATGAAAAAGAGCGCACTCATTTTAGTGATTCTAGTTGCTATCTTCATTATTGGTTGTGCTGAAAAGGAGCGAAAAATTCCTGTCTCAGTTATGCCTGCAGCAGATACAACATCTGATGTGCCAGCAATACAAAAAAACATATCGGTGATGGGCAATTGGGAAGGCACCTATGATATCGGTGTAGATGTAGGTGCGGTATGCACAAATATGAAAGTCATGAGATACCAAGGACCTATAAGCATGGAACTTCTACAATCCAGAGATAAAATAACCGGCACAGGAACAATATCTGGAGTAAATAATATATTCCTGACAGGCACTGGGGAGTGCACACCTCAGACAGGAGGTTATTTTGAGATGAAAATCACAGGCAACACAAGAAATGACGGCTCTGTAATAATCAACATGGACTTCGGAGACCCTGACCTCTATTTCCCAAAATTGCAATTTATCGGCATACTAGATGACAAAGAGCTTTCAGGCATGATAACCGGCAATGGAATAGCTGCAAGTTCTGCGACATTGACCAAGCAATAAACCATGAAAAAGCTTGACGAAGACCAACAAAACAAGAAACTGTGCGGAAAGTGCACAAAATGCTGCGAATACATCAATGTGCGACTAGACATGCCAACAACAGAAGAAGAGTTCGATAACATCTTATGGTACCTTCTACACAAGAATGTCTATGTGTGGATTGGAAAACAACACAAGTGGTATGTGCGATTCAACACGCCATGCAAGCCACTAAAAAAAGGAAGATGCAAAGAGTACAGCACAAGGCCCATGCTCTGCAGGGAGTATGAGCAGGAAAAATGTGAGAACTATAAAACTCCTACGGATGTAAAGTATGAATTCCACACAAGAGAAGAACTTCTGGCATATCTCAAGAAGAAAAGACTGCCTTTCTTTGGATTTTACGAGAAATAACAGCACCTTTAAAAACAGGAGCCTTTGTTTATTTCAAAGAGATGTCATTCAAAGAACTAAATCTGATTGAGCCGCTACAAAGAGCAGTGGCTAAACAAGGGTATACTGAACCTACTCCTATCCAGAAAAAATCAATCCCTGACCTTCTTCAAGGCAGAGACCTGATAGGCATAGCGCAGACAGGAACAGGCAAGACTGCAGCATTTGTACTGCCGATACTCCAAAGAATGCAAGAAAAGTATCCGAGGACAATCCGTGCGCTTGTGCTCGCTCCAACAAGAGAACTTGCAGCACAGATAGGAGAAAGTTTTGCAGCATATGGCACATTCCTAAAATTCAGGCACACTGTCATTTTCGGGGGAGTCGGACAAGGCTTGCAGGTCCAAAATCTATCAAAGGGAGTCGACATACTCGTCGCTACACCTGGCAGGCTGCTGGACCTCATGAATCAACGATTCATAAACCTGAACAATATAGAATTCTTTGTCCTGGATGAAGCAGACAGGATGCTTGACATGGGATTCATACATGATATAAGAAAAATAATATCCAGATTGCCGCAGAAGCGCCAATCGCTTTTCTTTTCAGCGACAATGTCGCCTGAAGTGGATCATCTTGCCAGGCAGCTTCTTAGGAATCCGGTCCATGTAGCTGTCGCACCGCAGGCAACCACAGTAGACCGTGTAAAACAATGTGTATTCTTCGTTGACGCTAATTTCAAAGACAAGCTGTTGCTCAACCTGCTCATGCAGAAGCATCTGACATGCGTATTGATATTCACAAGAACAAAGCACCGTGCGAACAAGCTTGCAGCTTTCCTTAACCATAACAATATCCGTGCTGACGCCATACACGGCAACAAATCACAGACAAACAGAACAAAAGCACTGTCTGATTTCAAGTCAGGACGAACCAAGGTCCTTGTCGCAACAGACATAGCTGCGCGCGGCATCGACATAGAAAACATATCTCACGTCATAAATTTTGAACTCCCAAATGATCCTGAAAACTATGTCCATAGGATAGGACGCACTGCAAGGGCAGGAGCAGAAGGCACAGCATATTCATTCTGTGCAGCAGACGAACGTAATTTCCTTAGAGACATTGAAAGGCTGATACGTCAGAACATCGAAGTAATGGACCATGTATACCATTCAGAGCGCGCAAAGACCGCAGTAGGCAGCGCAGCCAAGCCACCACCCAAAACACATAGAGGATTCAGACCACAGCACAGGCATGGAAGAAGGTTCGGCAGAAGATAAACTCTTATTCTGCAATCAAACATATGTTTATAAATAGGATATGTTTCTTTTTTGTCATCATTAAGTTTTTACGAGGTCAAAATGAGAGATTTCAAGAGAAAACCAAGTTTCAGAAGAAGGGATGATGACAGAGGTTCTCCAAGCTTTGAGAGCCGCGGGAAAAGAACATTTGGAGACAGGGGCTCTGGAGGATCCAGGGGATTTGACAGGAACAAAAGATTCGGTGACAGAGGTTCTGGCGGATTCAAAAGAGAACACCTTAGGATGCATGACGTAACATGCGACAAGTGCGGCAAGGAATGCCAGGTACCATTCAAACCTACAACAGACAAGCCAGTCTACTGCAGTGACTGCTTCAGGAGAAACGAACGAACTGATACAAGAGAAGAGAGACGACCTGAAGAAAGGCGAGAAAGATCTGATAAATCACCTGACAGGCTCGACCAGATAAACGCAAAGCTGGACAAGATACTAAGGATGCTTGGCTCAGACTAATTTTTTTATTCTATTATCTTATCATATCATTCAGCATGAAAATCTTTTTTACTTCTTGAAAAAGAAATATTTAAGAAGCACCTCTTGAAAATCGACTAAATTTTACACGTGAGGGGGTTTATAGATGGGTGTTGAGAAGATACTTGAACATGATGACGCATTCAAGCTTGGGCTTGACATAAAACAGTTTGTCCTAATGAACAGAAACGGTAAACCAGAGATAGCGCACCGTCTCTGTGCCAACAGGAAGTCTGATCTTTATCTTGGAGTCGCGTATCAACTGGAAGATCTCGGAGAAAGAGACAAAGCAGTAGAGTACTATAGTTTAGCAAGAGACTGTTCGCAAAAGCGCGCATCAAGGACAACAAGGCCAGACGCAGAGACACTCATAACTCTCTGCCTCGCGTACACTCAGCTTGAGAGCCACGGCGTACAAGATAAAGAAAAGAAAGATGAATGTGTAAGGGCGGTAAACAGAGAGTACCGTCGACTTGAAAGAAGCGAAAAAGACAAAGATGTGCTGTCAAGAAAACGGATAGAGAAGCTGTATGGACTGATATTCGGCAAATAATACCTATACCATATATAGAGACTGTCAGCACTGCCTACAAAACATTTAAATATCATATTCCAAGCGGATATT
The DNA here is from genome assembly GCA_964563755.1 of uncultured Methanosarcinales archaeon. GTDB lineage: Archaea > Nanobdellota > Nanobdellia > Woesearchaeales > UBA11576 > JABMQF01. The sequence continues at coordinate 8,958 of CAZLYC010000006.1, read as the reverse complement.
TTCATGAAACGACCAAAAAAGAGCGATTTAGTTTTCTGGATATCATTCTCTCTAGTCATCATTTTAGTATTGTTGCTGATATATTGGTTCATGGTGAAAGGCTGTCCTACCTGTGAGAAACTTTTCGCAGACAAGAATGATATCAAGGAAGGATTCGCAAGCGAAACTGCTGTCACACGCGCAATGATAATGAGGTCGTATGATATAGAATGCCTGACTTTCTTTTGCACAAACGACTGCGCAAAGAACGAGACAGACAACAAGACAAGGCAGCTTTGCATGAACTCCTGCAGGGATGCTGGGCACCTAGATACTAATTCTAAGAGATACACTCAGTGCAGGCACGATTATACTCAGAACTGATTCACACAAATAGCTTTGAACATCCTTGAAGCCATATCTAAATTTATATATCTGATATGCTTTGCAATAGCTGTGATACAAATGAAAATCATGACAATATTAACATTGATTGCAGCACTCCTGCTTGTGGGTTGCAGCGAAACACCTACCGCAAATGACCCTCCGCAGATGGCAAACCCCGCATCTGTCAAGTGCATAGATGACGGCGGAACACTGACCATGGAGACTGACACTGATGGCGGGCAGAGAGGAATCTGCACGTTGAAGGACGGGACAGTCTGCGATGAATGGGCTTATTTTAGAGGGGAATGCCCTGCACAACAGAAGGCCTGCACAGAAGAGGCAAAGCTTTGCCCTGACGGAAGCGCTGTCGGAAGGACAGGACCTAACTGTGAATTCTCGCCTTGCCCAGCAGAATAATCTTTTTGTATGCTTTTTTTCTATATTATCCTGAACACCAGGCATGGTTTCAACCAATAGAGCGTATTTTTCCGCAATAGTTAAATACTCAAGACGTTTTTCTACTGTCCATGGACAACGTTCTTGCAGTAATGATGTTTTTGGCGCTAGTGGCGGTATACACCGGCCTAAGATATACGCACTGGAAACAGAAGTCGCTGCTCGACATGTATTCAATCATACTTACCGACGAGAAATACAAGGTCAAAGGCCAATGGGGGAGATGAGATGATGCCAAAATCCACCGTATGTGACTCGTTAAACATATCATTCGCGAAATTGGACACCAATAAGAAGTTGGGTTCAATGAAGCTCAGTGGCAAGGATGTCACATCTGCTGCAGAGTTTGTTACAGCATTCCAAAGGACAGCGAAAGACCTGTCAGATGGAACATACACATTATACTGCGATGACAAGCTTTTCGCAAGGCTTGATGTAAAGCAGAAGCAGGTATCAGAGCTGCACAAATGGTCAAAGAACACCGGCATGAAATATCCTTGCTGGAGCATGTTCAAGGAGTAATAAAATGTCAACAAGAAGGCCAGTAAGCACATTGCCCAGGATAACAGGGTACAAGAGAGTAATAACCTGCAGACTGTGCCATAAGAGATCTGTCGTCGAAAAAGACTATTTCTATTGTAAAGAGTGCGCAGACAAGATGCGATCAAGCGACTGAATAATTAGTCAGTTCTTTGTGCGTTAAAAAAAGAAAATAGCATATAGCTTAAGCTGGATTTCGGTGGTGGCTAAAAAGAAAATAATCAGTTAAAAAAACAAAAGATTTGACTTACCACTTGTCGTCGCCGTCATCATCGCCGTCTGAATCGTCGTTATCGAAGTCGCTGTCAAAGTCGTCATCATCTCTCATTACCATTTCCCAGTCTGACATTTTTCCAAACCCCCGCTTGTTTAACCCTCACTTTGTGAGGATGAGGAACTTTTCCGCGCACTACGTGATTTTTACGCTGAAATACCTCTAATAATATAGTTAGGACTAATGGTAACCAATGCTACGATAATCTAAGAACTACCAAATCATGGCGAAGCACATATTTAAACTTTTCGGTGACAACAGTTTAAACGAGCATATGGCTTGTTTAAGCAGATTATGCGCTTTTTGAAATAAATCAAAAACAAATAAAAAACCGCTGTTTACGTTTATAAACGAAATCTTTTTAAATTGTTAAAATTTGGGCAGATTATGGTCATTAAATCTTTCTGTGGCGAGCAAGGGCCAATTAGTACGACTCTTAGTCCATAGACTGATTTACGACTGCCAAATACAAAACAAGCCCTGGTAGTGTAGTGGCCTATCATGGAGCCCTGTCACGGCTCCGACCCGGGTTCAAAAAGTTGGTTACGCACAGCTTGAGTTGAACAATACTATGAATCAAGCTAGAAACCATATAAAAATCGCAACCAACCTGAAAGTCCCGGCCAGGGCGTATTTTTTGGCAAGAACTATAAAATAAAGCTCATTTAGGCTGGTAGCTCAGTCTGGTGGCATAAAATGCTTTAGCCGGGCAATAGAGCACTCGACTTTTACCCTAAACGGGAGGAAATCGAGTGGTCACGGGTTCGAATAGCCTCAAACAAGAGGTTCGAAAGTCCCGTCCAGCCTGTTAAAAGAGCAGGGCGAGAGCGCAGGAGAGGGTCAAAAATGACGAAACCATCAATCCAGCATGTACTCATACCGAAACATAAGAAGCTCTCCGAAAAGGAGAAAAATGAACTTCTAGAAAAATACCATGTGACATTGAACGAGCTGCCTTCTATAAAGAAGAATGACCCAGCGCTCGCAGGCATGGAAGTCGAGTCAGGAGACGTCATAAAGATAGAACGTGACTCTCCCACAGCAGGCAAGGCCATATTCTACCGAGGTGTTGCGGATGAGTGAACATACAAAAAAATCAGACATCCTTGTCCAGAAGTTCTTCGAAGGCACAACGCTTGTCGAATCGGACATAGCATCATTCAACAACTTCATAGACGTGGAGCTGCAGAAGATAGTCGATGCGAACAAGATAGTCGAGCCGACAATAATCCCGCATAATGTCGAGGAATTCAAGATAAAATTCGACAAGATATGGGTAACAAAGCCAGAGATAACAGAGGCAGACGGCTCAAAGAGGAACGTGTTCCCCGTCGAAGCAAGACTCCGAAGGATAAGCTACGCTGCGCCATGCTTCATAGAAGTGAGCGCACACATAAACGGCGTGCAGAGAGAATCATTCACGACACAGATAGGATCGATACCTATAATGCTCAAGTCAAAGTACTGCCATCTCCACAAGATGTCAAAGGAAGAGCTTGCGGCGCACGGTGAAGACCCCGCGGACCTTGGCGGATACTTCATAATCAACGGCACAGAGAAAGTCCTCATCAGCGTCGAGGACCTGGCAGCGAACAAGCTCCTAATAGACAAGGAGAGCATCGGCGTATCAGAATACGTCGGCAAGATGTTCTCTGAAGGCGCTTCATTCAAGATACCGCACACATTCGAGAAGCTCAAGGACGGCATATTCTACCTCACATTCACAAGGGTAAGGAGGATACCGCTCATCGTCATAATAAAAGCTCTCGGCCTCACAAAGGACGAGGACATAATGACCTTCATCTCAAAGGAAAGGCAGTTCGATTCTGTCCTTGTCAACCTGTTTGAATTCGCGGATATCAAGACCGACGAGGATGCCATGGACTACATAGCGAAGAAGACAGGCATAACCCAGGCAAAGGAGATAAGGATAGAGAGGATGAAAGAGATACTCGACAAATACCTGCTGCCTCACCTCGGCATGAACCCGAAGGACAGGATACTCAAGGCATACAACCTGTGTAAGCTCATAAAGAGATACATACTGGTCTCTGCAGGAGAGCTGCCACTTGACGACAAGGACCACTATGCGAACAAGAGGCTCAAACTTTCTGGAGACCTTCTCGCAGACCTTTTCACAGTGAACCTCAAAGTCCTCGTGAACGACCTATTATACAACTTCCAGAGGATAGTCAAGAGAGGCAAGTTCCCGTCAATAAAAGTCATAATCAGGGACAAGCTATTGACACAGAGGATATATTCATCAATGGCCACAGGCGCGTGGGTCGGAGGAAGGAAGGGAATCTCTCAGAGAATACAGAGACTCAACTACCTTGAGACGATGTCGCACCTGCAAAGAGTAGTATCGCCATTGTCAGCATCACAGGAGAATTTTGAGGCAAGAGAACTGCATCCAACGCACGCAGGAAGGCTCTGCTGCATGGAAACTCCTGAAGGAACCAACATAGGACTGAGGAAGAACCTTGCAGTCCTCGCGAAAGTATCGCTTGAGACGCCAGAGGAAGAGCTAATGAAATCGCTCAAAGGCCTTGGCCTCAAGCTAATATGAGGGGTGCATGAAATGGCAGAAGTCTTCGTCAACAACAAATACAAGGGAGAGATAGACGACCCTAAGAGATTCATGACTACCTTCATAGATGAAAGAAGGAAAGGCAACGTACCTATCAATGCAAACATAACCTACGACAAAGAATCGGACACAGTATTTGTTGACGGTACAAAAGGAAGGGTAATAAGGCCTCTTATCGTGATAAAGAACGGCAAGTCGATGCTCACAGACAAGCATGTCCAGCAGCTCTCTAAGGGCGAGATAACCTGGGACGACCTCTTGAAGCAGGGAGTCGTCGAGTTCCTTGACGCGGCTGAAGAGGAGAACTCTCTTATCGCATTCTTCGAGAACGAGCTGACACCAGAACACACGCATATGGAAATACATCCTATTGCACTCGTCGGACTGACTACAGCTCTCGTGCCATACGGCAATTACTGCCACTCAACAAAGCTTGCGATAGGTGGAAAGAACCAGAAGCAGGCGATAGGATTCTACGCATCGAACTTCGCGGTCAGGATGGATATGGACGTCAATCTTCTCCACACGCCGCAGATACCCATCGTATCGACGCTGATGCATGACATATCTGATTACCAGGAGCACCCTGCGGGACAAAACATAGTCCTAGCGGTAATGAGCTACATGGGCTACAATATAGAAGACGCGATAGTCATAAACAAGGGCTCTGTAGACAGGGGACTTGGAAGGTCAGCATACTTCAGGCCAGCAGTCGCAGAAGAGCTGCGATACGCAGGAGGACTGACAGATGATATCTGCATACCTGACAAGGATATCAAGGGATACAAGTCAGAAGTTGACTACAGATACCTCGAAGAAGAGGGAATAATATACCCTGAAGCAAAAGTTGGAGAGGGAGATGTCATAATAGGAAAGTCATCACCGCCAAGATTCCTAAGCTCGATGGACGAGTACAACCTCTCATCGAACGTAAGGAGAGAAAGCTCAGTATCTCTCAAGCACGGCGAAGAAGGCATTGTCGATTTTGTCATGATAACAGAGAATGGCGAAGGAAACAAGCTGGTGCAGGTACGACTTCGAGATTCAAGAGTGCCAGAGATTGGAGATAAGTTCACATCAAGGCACGGGCAGAAAGGCGTTGTCGGAATCATACTTCCACAGTCAGACATGCCATTCACAGCATCAGGCATAGTTCCTGACCTGATATTCAGCCCGCACGGAATACCGTCAAGAATGACAATCTCGCACCTGATAGAGCTCGTAGGAGCTAAGGTCGGTGCACTCGCAGGAAGATACATCGACGGAACCACTTTCGCGGCCGAAGACGAAGGAGCACTAAGAAAAGAGCTCAAGACATTCGGCTTCAGGGAGACCGGAACAGAGACTATGTACAACGGAATCACAGGCGAGCAGATGAATGCCAGGATATTCATAGGCAACATGTACTACCTCAAGCTCAAGCACATGGTAGCAAACAAGATACACAGCAGAGCAAGAGGACCAATCCAGCTCCTGACAAGGCAGCCTACAGAAGGACGAGCAAAAGAAGGCGGACTAAGGCTCGGAGAGATGGAGAAAGACACATTCATAGCGCACGGAGCAAGCCTCCTCCTCAAGGAGAGGTTCGACTCTGACAAGACCACTGTTCCTGTATGCGAAAGCTGCGGCATAATAGCTGTCTACAACGAATTCAAGAACAAGTCCTACTGCCCCATATGCGGGGAGAACGTAGAGATAAACAACGTCGAGATATCATACGCCTTCAAGCTTATGCTCGACGAATTCAAATCACTCGGAGTATATCCGAAGATGGTCCTTGAGAGCAAGTACTAGGTGAAACAAAATGACAGACGAAACACCTGAACAACAGTATGTTTACAAGAAGGTCAAGAGCCTTGTCTTCGGCGTACTAAGCCCGAAGATGATAAAGAAGATGGCATCCGCGAAAGTCGTGACGCCAGAGCTGTATGATAAGGAAGGATATCCTGTCGACGGCGGACTTATGGATACAAGGCTTGGAGTGATAGACCCTGGTCTTAAATGCAGGACATGCGGTTCAAAGCTCAAGGAATGCGTAGGACACTTCGGCTACATAGAGCTCGCAAGGCCAGTCATACACATAAAATACGTCAATCTAATACACATACTGCTGAAATCCACATGCAGGGAATGCGGAAAAGTGATGCTCGCAAAGCCAAAACGTGACAAGTGCATAGCAGAGATAGAGAGGATAAAGCGCGAGAAGGGCTTTGACAAGATGAGAAGCTTTGTCAAGAATGTAGTGATAAGGGAGATGATATCACAGACAAAATGCCCGCACTGCAAGTCAAGGCAGCACAAGATAGTAGTCGAGAAGCCGACAACATTCCTCGAGAACGACAAGAGGTTCAGCCCGATAGAGATAAGGACCAGGCTCGAAAGGATACCCGACGAGGACCTGCCGCTTTTCGGAATGGATCCACTATTCGTAAGGCCAGACTGGCTCGTACTCACAGTGATGCCAATACCGCCAGTAACGATGAGGCCATCAATAACTCTCGAATCGGGAGAGAGGAGCGAAGACGACCTCACTCACAAGCTCGGTGACATAGTCAGGATAAACCAGAGACTGTTCGAGAACATAAACGCAGGAGCGCCAGAGATAATAATAGAAGACCTCTGGGATCTGCTGCAGTACCACGTAACAACCTTCTTTGACAATGACGTCGCACAGCTTCCGCCGGCAAGACACAGGTCAGGCCAGCCGCTGAAGACAATAACTGAAAGAATCAAGTCAAAGGAAGGAAGAATCAGGCACAACCTCGCAGGAAAGAGGACAAACTTCTCAGCAAGAACAGTCATCTCTCCAGACCCTATGATAAGGCTAAACGAGGTCGGAGTGCCGAAGATAATAGCGATGAAGCTCACTGTCCCTGAAAGGGTCACAGAATGGAACAAGGAATACCTTAAGAAATTCGTCCAGGTAGGACCAAAACAATACCCTGGAGCAAATTATGTAGTCAGGCCAGACGGAAAGAAGAAGAGGATAACCGACGAGATGAAAGAACAGATTCTCGAAGAGATACAGCCAGGCTACACTGTCGAAAGACACCTCATGGACGGAGACATAGCAATATTCAACAGACAGCCATCACTACACAAGATGAGCATGATGTGCCACGAAGTAAGAGTCCTTCCAGCGAAGACATTCAGGCTTAACCCCGCAGTATGCGCTCCATACAACGCAGACTTCGACGGAGACGAGATGAACCTGCACATACCTCAGACAGAGGAAGCAAGAGCAGAAGCAGAAGTACTCATGAAAGTACAGACACAGTTGATATCGTCAGGATTCGGACTGAGCGTAATAGGCTGCATACAGGACGGCATATCAGGCAACTACATACTGACAAAGCACCTGCAGGAGATACCTAGGGAGAAAGCGATAGACATACTGATGAATGTTGGTATAACTGACTTTTCAATCCTGCCAAAGAAGAATGTAATCACAGGCAGAGAGCTTTTCAGCGCGCTGCTTCCTGAGGACTTCGAATTCATAGGCAAGGACAAGACAGGCACTGAATTCCTTGTAAAAAAAGGAAAGCTGATCTCCGGCGTGGTCGACACAGCAAACCTTGGAAAAGGTTCAGGACTCATGCTAAGGGACCTGCATAAGAAATACGGCGCAGCATTGACATCCGATTTCATAGCAAAGGCGATGAAGCTAGGCATCTTCACCATCATGTACAATGGATTCACGACATCGATAGCAGATACAGACTTGCCTAAAGATGCGAGAGAGAAGATAACAGAGATGCTTGATGAAGCGTATAAAAAGGTCGATGAGCTTATCGAGGGATTCCATAAGAAAGAGCTCGAGACATTCCCTGGTAAGACAATGGCAGAGACGCTCGAACTTAAAGTCCTCGAGATACTCAACAAGGCAAGAAACAAGACAGGACAGATAGTCGACCAGTACTCTGTAAAGGAGACAGGCACTATCATGATGTCAAGGTCAGGATCAAGAGGAAAACCACTTAACCTTGCTCAGATGGCTGGCTGCGTAGGACAGCAGGCAATGAGAGGCGGAAGAATCAGTTCAGGATACAAGGGAAGGACCATGTCTTGCTTTAAAGCAGGAGACCTTACACCTGACGCACACGGATTCGTCAGGAACAGCTTCAAGAAAGGACTGACACCAGCAGAGTTCTTCTTCATGGGAATGACCGGAAGGGACTCGCTCATGGATACTGCCCTAAGAACACCTAAATCAGGATACCTCTACAGGAGACTCGCAAATGCCCTGCAGGACCTAAAGGTTGAATACGACAGCACAATCAGGGACGCGTCAAAGAAGATAGTCCAGTTCAGCTATGGCGATGATTCCATAGATGTATCGAAATCAGAGAACGGCACTATAAACATCAAGCGTATAATCGCTGAGATGACCGCGAAGTAAGGAGGAACGAAAAAATGGAAGACCTATTCAAAGAATATGAAGGCAAGATACCTGAGAACCTCCTAAATACAGTCAAGGAGAACGTTCCCCCTAAACTCGAGAAGAACAAAGTCAAGGAGATACTTGAAAGAGTCAAGGACGAGTACGAGCACGCCAGGATAGAGGCAGGAGAGTCAGTCGGCCTCATTGCCGCAGAATCAATAGGCGAACAGGGAACACAGATGACTCTCAATACATTCCATTACGCAGGAGTCGCAGAGATGAACGTCACAGTAGGACTGCCGAGACTCATCGAAATTCTCGACGGAAGAAAGACCATCTCGACACCTATGA
>CAZLYC010000005.1:0-122642 GCA_964563755.1 uncultured Methanosarcinales archaeon | reverse complement strand
AAACAGGAGAAAAAGAATACAAAGTAAAATTCTATCTCTGCAAAGGAAGCTACGCGACAATGGCCATCAAAAGAATGATGAGCTAATCATACTCACTCATATTCGTGACTTTGCATTCGATAAATTTCCCGTCCTCCATTAACCGCTCTGTCTCGAAATTTACAAAACCATTCGTATTCAGGGCAGTTTTTAACCAGGGGTCCGGAAAACGCTCCCTTTTCATGAACTCCTCAACAGTCACCCACTCATTCTCTCCTTTGTGCGTCTTGGATTTCAAACTTCCAGATATGCCCGTCAGCCTGACGTAGAACATGATATGATGATGGATGAGCTTGCCTGTCTCGTATGTCTTCACCTGGTTCACTCCGATGAACGCGCTCTTTTCAGCGACAAGACCAGTCTCTTCCTTGATGTCGCGCTTCGCACACTCTTCTATGTTGAACCCATAGTTTATCTTCCCAGATATTAGGCCCCAATATCCGTAGAATGGTTCTTTCAACCGCTTCTGGACAAGAATCTTGTCACCATCCTGGATAAAAGAGACATGATTGAAAGTCGGAAAAAGCGCCTTGTCACCCGTGTCTCCTTCTATGAAAGCTGAGAGCTTCTTGCCTTCCTGCGTCAAAATGTACTTTCCATCTTTCTTTGTGATTATCTGTTTCGTTTCCAGCACACCAAGATGATAAGCGAACTTGTTTGAATCACGCTCATCTCCCAGCAATTCGGTGAAAGATGCCTCTGGCTTATGAATAAGTTTAAGCAAGATACTCCTCTGTATTGGATGGTCAATATTCATAGAAAAAAAGAAAAATGTGAAATATATAAAATATTGCTCAAAACGATTTGAGCTTTAAAAACTCAGGATACTGCTTTAAAAGTATCGTCGATTATATCCTGCAATGGCCGATCCCCTCCGTCAACACGCTTAAGCATCCCTTTCTTTTCGTAGTATGATATCAGTGGCGCAGTCTGCTCCGCATAGACTCTGAGTCTTTCTTTCACTGCTCCGACTTCATCATCTGCTCTTGTGTAAAGCTCTCCGCCGCACTTGTCGCAGATACCCTGCTTCTTCGGCGGAATGTTTATCTTGTGATAGATGGCTCCGCACTTTCTGCACTGAAGCCTACCTGTCACGCGCTTGATTATTATCTCCTCATCCGCCTCGATGAGAACGACCATATCTATCTTGACTTTCTTGCCAAGCGCCTCTGCCTGCGGAATGGTGCGTGGAAAACCGTCAAGTATAAACCCATTCTTGCAATCATCCTCTTCCAAACGCTCCTCGACCATCTCTATAGTCAGGTGGTCAGGGACAAGCATGCCCTGATTGATGAACTTCAAAGCCTCAGCTCCGAGATTTGTCTTCTTTGCTATAGCCTCGCGGAACATGTGACCTGTAGAAATATGCGGAATCTTGAACTTCTCAACCACTCTTGTAGCTAAAGTCCCCTTGCCAGCATTAGGCGGCCCCAAAAAAATCATCCTTTTCATCCCAGATACCCCACAACATCTTTTTTCGTCAAATCCTTCATCCAGGAATCTTTCATACGCCTGACATATACCAGAACAGACTTCTTCAGTTCAGGCCACTCCTTCATGAAATCCCTAATGAAAGCAGCATTCAAATCATCAGAATCCGCAAATGAAAGCTCTGTTGCTGTCCTTGCGAAATACATGAGCCTTCGGTACAGATGCAAAATCCCATCCTTGTCTGTCTCGACAAATATTGCAGACTCGCGATAGCTGCCGAAACCCTCTTCAGGATGCAGGACAGAATCAAAAATCTTAAGCGTGAACTCTATCTTCTCAACTACACGCTCCCTTATCTTGCGCATAAGGAAGTGCGACTCTTCCATGTCAGATATCTCGAACTCCTGGTCCATGATAGAGAACTCAGGAAGCTTATGCTTTAGCCTTATTTCCTTGTATTTCTCTTCCATGACTGTTCAGGATACATGAGCATATTTAAACTTAATCAATGCTTAAAAAAACAAAAGCTCATGAAAAGACTTGCAAAACTTTTTAAATAATAAGCCAAACAAGACATAACATGAACCAGAAACAGATAGGAATCATAATACTCGTATTTTCTATCTTACTTGCAGGAGTATTCTATTTTATCAAAGTACAGCAGGATAAGACCGCGACAGACTATGCTATGCTGAACAAAGGAGTCTGCGTCACAGAGGAAGGAGTCTGCCTGCATGAACGAAGCAGCACAACATTCACGATAGGACTCGTGATAAGTGTATTCCTACTCGCACTCGGAACATACCTGGCATTATTCGACAAGGCACAGGAGCTTTTGATGAGACAGCACAAAGAGGTCAGTAAAGCCCTAAAAGAATCAAAGCAGACCGAGAAATTCGAAGCATTCCTTGCAGGATTCAATGAAGAAGAGAAAAAAGTCTTGAAGGCTGTAAAAGACCAGGATGGCATACTCCAATCCACATTGAGATACAGGACAGGCATAGGAAAGGCATCATTATCATTGATACTCAAAGCACTTGAGGAAAAAGGCGTAATCAGCCGAAAAGAAGAAGGCAAGACCAACAAGGTCTTCATGAAAAAGGCGTATTAGCCATTTTAAGAGGTAAATGCCGCGCTCGCATTGACTAAATTATTGTCTTCTGTTGCCGAACTGCAATACAAATAGAAGTGTTACTTGCTGCTCGCTTGGCGGCATTTTATTTTCAGCGGTTTGAAATGCGATATAAACGATAATAAACGAGAATTCTTCAGTTATAAACGTTAATGCACCATTTTTTCTTCAGGAAAGGATATTATCAAACCCTGTTCTACCTATATCCTACGTGAGGTGAAACAAACCATGAAACACACAATAACAGTAAGCGGAATGCACTGCAAAAGCTGCTCAGCGCTCATTAAAATGGCACTAGAAGACATAGGCGCCAAGAATATCAAGATAGTGGTCGATGAAAAAGCACAGACCGGTAATGTCTCAGCAGAGCATACTGGACAAAAAGCAGACCTGATTAAAGCAATAGAAAAGGAAGGTTATAAGGCAAAATGAAAACCACACTATACATACAAGACATAGAATGCGAAGCATGCACAAGGCTAATAGAAAAGACCATCAAACACCTGCAAGGGATTGATGGATATTCATTTGATAAGGAGAAACTAACCCTTGAATTCAATCCTGCGCTGATAAGGGAAGAAGCGATAATAAGCGCAATAAACAGAACAGGTTACAGGGCAAACAATACTCCTGTACAAAGGAAATCATACAAGGAAAGAGCAAAAGACTTCTACAAGAACAAGGCAAAATACAACACAGAATGGAGAATGATAGAAATATCAATCTTGTCATTCCTGCTAATGATAGCAATAGAAATGATACTATATTTCCTATTCTTCAGCAACGCATCAGAATTTTTCCAGAAGTACTGGCAATGGATGCTCTACCTGACAATATCAATAGTCTCGACTGCCGCAGGAATCTGGCACCTCAAAGCATACAAGGCAGCAGTACCAAGCATGACAGGGATGATGCTAGGCATGACAATAGGCATGCAATCAGGATTCATGATCGGAGCGATAGTCGGTGCAACAAACGGAATGTTTGTCGGAAGCCTTATCGGCACATTAACTGGTGTACTGCTTGGAACATATGCGGGAAATACTTCCGGAATAATGGGCGCCATGCAAGGAATGATGTCAGGCCTCATGGGAGGCACGATGGGCGCTATGCTTACAGTCATGATGCTCGCAGACCACGTGACATGGTTCATGCCAATATTCATGACAATAAATGTCGCGATAATGCTCTCGATGTCATACATGATATACGAAGAGATAGTCGAGGACAAGGAAGTCCACGCAGCACCTGCAGAATTCAGCACGTTCTTCGCTTACATATTTTTAGCCACAATAATCATAGGCAGCATAATGATATTCGGCATGAAATCTTTGCTCGTCCAAATATAGGTGAAAAAAATGAAAAAACAAAACAGAACAGATTCTATAGTAAAATACTCTGCTGTAACGATAGCAGTGTTTCTCGTGCTACTAGGCATAGGAGCAGTAGTTACAGACACGACTCCGGCACTAAACTACGGACAAACGCAACAGAAGGCACAGACATTTGCAGGACCATCACAGAATACTGCTTCAGGGGATGCGCAAGAAGTCTTTGTATCGATGAAAGGATATACTTATACACCAAACCCTATCATTGTGAAGAGGAATGTCCCTGTCAGGCTGACAATAGACCTTGACAATGTCTACGGTTGCATGAGATCAATAGTCATACCTGAATTCGGAGTCAGGAAACTCGTCCGCGAAGGCGATAATGTTATAGAGTTCACACCGACAAAAGCAGGAACATTCACGATGCAATGCTCGATGGGCATGGGACAAGGCAAGATTGTCGTAGAAGATGACGACGGAACAGTCCCACAAAACATCGAGACTCCTGTTGCAGCATCACAGCCTTCCGGAACATGCAGAATGGCATCAGGCGGAGGATGCGGCTGTGGAGGAGCAAGGTAATAACAAATATTATGACAATGATATGATAAGGTGCTAAAATGCAACAGAAAGAACTCAAGATAAACGGAATGCACTGCAACAGCTGCGCAGCCATAATAGCGAGAAGTCTCAAAAAGAAGGGCGTTGATGCAAACGTAAACTATGCGACAGAGAAAGCATACATAAAATATGACGAGAACAAGATAGGTAAAGAGCAGATACTGAAGTTGATAAGCGATGCAGGATACTCTGCAAGATTCATCGAAGCGAATAATAAAGACACGGAAAAAGCAGAGAGATACAAGGAAAAGCAGTCACTCATACTAAAACTTTTGATTGGCACAGTACTTTCATTGCCTGCATTGATACTAAGCATGTTCCTGATGGATGTGCTACCCTATCAGGAATACATAATATGGGCGCTTGCGACACCCGTACAGTTCTACGTCGGTTGGCAGTTCTACAGAGGAGCCATAGGCTCGCTACGCAACAAGACAGCAAGCATGGATACACTTGTATCGCTCGGCACAAGCGCAGCATACTTCTACAGCGTATACGCAGTCATGACTGGAGCAAAAGAGACATATTTTGAAGCATCAAGCGTCCTCATAACTGTAGTCATACTTGGAAAACTTCTCGAATCAATAGCGAAAGGGAAGACAAGCGAAGCGATAAAGAAACTCATGAACCTGAGCCCGAAAATCGCGACAGTGATACGCAACGGTAAGGAGATGAGAATAAGCATAGATGACGTGATAGAAGGAGATATTCTTATTGTAAAACCAGGAGAGAAGATACCAGTAGACGGAATCATAGTAGATGGGAACTCTTCAATCGATGAAAGCATGATAACAGGAGAAAGCATACCTGTCGACAAGAAAAAAGGAGACAACGTCATCGGAGCGACAATGAACAGGCACGGTTCATTCAGGATGAAAGCCACAAAGGTTGGAGCAAACACGACACTCGCAAGGATAATAAAACTGATAGAGGAAGCACAAGGAAAGAAAGCGCCGATACAAAGATTCGCAGACACAATATCCGCATATTTCGTGCCGATAGTCATGATTATATCATTAGCCACATTCGTATCCTGGTATTTTGTAATCGGGAGACCCATATCATTCTCACTCATAACTTCCGTCGCTGTGCTAGTCATAGCATGCCCCTGCGCACTCGGCCTTGCGACGCCTGCCGCAATAATGGTCGGAACAGGAAAAGGAGCAAGAAACGGCATACTCATCAAAGGAGGGGATGCCCTTGAATCTGCAGGGAAAATACACTCAATAGTTTTTGACAAGACAGGCACAATAACAAAAGGAAGCCCTGAAGTCACAGACATAACCGCGTACAAAGGAACTGAAAAAGATGTACTCTCAATAGCTGCATCGATTGAGAAGAATTCTGAGCACTCACTTGCGGATGCAATAGTCAAGGATGCAAATCAGAAGAACATCAAATTCTATTCGGTGAAATCATTCAAGGCAATACCTGGAATGGGAGTCAACGCAGTCACTGGAAAGAAGACATACTACTTCGGCAACACAAAACTCATGATAAAAATAGGAGCTGATGTCGACAAAACATCAATAAAGATGCAGAATCTTGAACAAGAAGGTAAGACCGCGATGCTCCTCTCAGAAGGCAAGAAAATAATAGGAATAATAGCAGTGCAAGACACAATAAAAGAAGAAGCACCGGTCGCAATATCAAAACTCAAATCCATAGGGATAAAAGTATATATGATAACCGGAGACAATAAGAGAACTGCAGAAGCAATAGCACGAAAAGCAGGAATAACAAATGTATTCGCAGAAGTCATGCCAGAAGACAAAGCAAGATACGTAAAGATGCTCCAGGCACGAGGAAAAGTCGCAATGGTTGGCGATGGAATAAACGACGCGATAGCCCTTGCACAGGCAGACATAGGAATAGCCATGGGTTCAGGCACAGATGTAGCGATGGAATCAGGCAACATAGTGCTTATGAACAACAAAGTTACAGACGTGCCTAAAGCAATAAGACTCAGCAAGCAGACAATGAGGAAGATAAAACAGAACATGTTCTGGGCACTATTCTACAATGTCCTCGGAATACCTATCGCAGCAGGAGTCCTCTATCCGTTTACAGGATGGATGCTGTCCCCTATGATAGCAGGGGTAGCTATGGCGATGAGTTCAGTAAGCGTGCTTGGCAATTCACTCATGCTGAAATTCAAGAAAATATAATTTTAATATAAATAGAAAACACATTTCACGCTGTCAATTCCTTAACATCTCCCTTCATAGGGCAGTTCTTGTAATTGCACCTTTTGCCTGTCTTCGTGCACATTATCTTATTGTTCTTTTCAGATAGCTTGAACCTGCAATCCATCATGACGAGTCCATACCAGATGTCCTGTTTTCTCCTACGCTTGACTTCATGATCGATTGTCACTTCCTGCCTAGATAATTCATCTGTTTCTTCTGAAATCGCTTTTTGCTTTTTCTCAAGATAATCAAGCCTTTCTTCCGTCGCCTTCTCATCAATATTACATGCGTTGACTTCGCTAAGAGTCTTTTTAGTATTGCACTCTTCTCCTTTTCCTATGAGTTTCTTCAAAGCTATCGATATTCTCTCGAGAATAATTTCCACCCTGTTCATCCTAGAATTCAGCTTCTCAAGCCGCTTTTCAGAAAGGGCCTGCTGCTCATGCGGCTCAAGCGGCCTGTATGAGTCATTATCCTCTTCAAACCCGTTTTTGCTTGGCATTTTTTTCACTCAGTCTCATGAAGTAGAGCTTATCTCCTGAAATCTGACCGCTCTCCACCTTGACAAGACATTTATCGCAGAGGCATAACAGATTCTCAGGATTATTGTGCGACTTTTCCCTATCCATATGATATATCTTATTTCCTGGCGCCCCGCAGCTCTGGCATTTGTAATTCGCGCGCTTCAGTACAACAGAAGACATATCTTCAGACATGGCTTCTTGCTCTTTGCGTCTTTTCACTCCTGAGA
Organism: uncultured Methanosarcinales archaeon; assembly: GCA_964563755.1. Lineage (GTDB taxonomy): Archaea > Nanobdellota > Nanobdellia > Woesearchaeales > UBA11576 > JABMQF01. The sequence goes on along the minus strand of CAZLYC010000005.1, from coordinate 115,148 downwards.
AGAACTTTTCCTTGAAAACAGGAATCGCCAACGCGTCTACCAGTATGAGAATGATTGCCAATACAAAGATGATACCAAACAAAATCCCCCAATTGCTTGCGTGATTGACAAACAGGAGGTAAGCAGATACTAGAAGAATCACAAAAAGAACAGTCATCTTCAAAAGTTCTTTGTTTTTGATGAGATACACCTCCAAGACGTACAAATAATATCAGTATATTAATGTATCTCCAACACAAGCATGAGAAAATAAGCTATATCTTTTTAGCAAGCAATTCTTTCATCCTAGGCCATTCATCTTCCGCGAGTATATACCCGACACATCTTTCTGAACCGCAACAGCACGGATGCCTCTTGAAACCTTCAGGATCCGACTCATCTATATCGAATCCGTAATTATATGCTATCTCTTCTCCTTCGTTTATATCTCTTAAAGCATCAATCCATACTCTTCTTTCAACTATGTTCACTTCACAGTTCGGATTACAGGAATGATTTATGTATTTGGCAGTATTTTCAGGAATATCTCCATCAAGATAAACTGATTCATCTACCTGAAACACATATGTTCCCGCATTATTCTTCCTGTCTTTATCATGCCTATCAAATGATTCGGCTTCTATCCTCTTGCTCTCTTCTTCGCTTATCTTGACACCCAAGTATTCTATAATCCGCGTACCTTTAGGAATCAACTTTCTCGCGAAAGCACCACAACGATGTATGGATGAACCCCTAATCTCCAAGAATTCATTTTCTGAAACTGCAGCATTTAGAACAATTTCCTGCGTCAAAATACAACCTCGCGCACAATCAATATACGTGAAAACACCCGACATTCCAATAAACTGATTAAAGCCTCCGGCGAGAGTTGCACTCGCGACCTTCTGATTGCTTTGCAGCAATGCAGTTGCATAGCCTGATACAAGTCAGACGCTATAGCTACTAAGCCACGGAGGCGTCTTTAAACGAAGTTTTTCGGCTTATTTAAAAAGATTTTGGTGGATTTCTTTTATAAAGGAATCTTTATCTTCTCTATATCAGCTATAGTCATCCACGCAGCCATCATGCCGTAACCGGATTTGTCTATCCCAAACGGCTTGACATCAACGACATCCTTTAGAAATATTAGCGTCACAAGCCTCTTGTCCTTGACTAAATCCCAGAAAGAGGAATCGATGCATATCCGTGAACCATATTTTGAGATTATTTCATCAAAGATGCTCTTGTCAAGAGCATCGTAAAACATGACCTCCTCGACTTTCGCCATGACAGAAACAGGCTCGCCTGATTCCTTGAAATATATGGTGTCACCCTTATTTATTGACCTGAACGGGGGCTTATGCGAAATATACCATCTTGACTCTATTTTCTTCTCGCCAGAACGTATCTTAGCCAGTAATCTGCGTTTCTTGGCAAGTATTGCGACGTGGTCCATCATCAATCCTGCGGCTTGGAAAGAACCACGACATTCCTGCTCAGGCTCTTATGCACATATATGTTGAATTCATGCTCGACAACGAATTCTGTCTGGTTCAGTAATGCGTGATGGTCTACTGTGCTAGGGAAGATAAGGACTGCCTTATGCCGAAGCACGTTCCACAAAGACTTCAGGAACTTAGAGTACAATGTGTTTATGTCCTCAGTCACCTCAGAGCCTTTGCCATAAGGAAGATCAGACACAACATAATCGACAAGCGTGGAAAGAGATGTTGAGTCCCTGTTCTCGAGCCTGAAACGCTTGACCTTGTAAAAATCAAGGTTCTTCTCACACCTCTTCAGCATCTTCTCGCTGATGTCATAGCCGACTGTGTTGAATCTCATCAGGCCTGCCTCAAGCAGTATGCCACCAGTTCCGCAGAACGGGTCGACAAGAACTTTCCCTACAGTTATGCCTGTAAGGTTCACACAGGCACGGGCAATCTTAGGAAGGATTGTAGTCGGATGCTTTTCAGGACGTACGCTCGGACGCCTCTCATAAAAATCCTGAGGTATCTCTTTCAGCACCTTGCCTACGAATATCTTATCCTCTGATACAATGACCTCTATCTTTGTCAAAGCGTGATTAAGGTCAACTCTAGGTTCCTGAACCTTGCGCCAGATATATTTGGCCAGCTCTGCTTCCTTCTCATGGAAAGCAGTGTGGCCGATGTTGACTATTCTTAGAGAGAAATTCCGCTCATAGACACGCTTCCAGTCAAAGCTTTCCATCTTGCTGTCAAGCTCAGAATGAGTTGCCTCGAAAAGAAACTCATACACCTTACGGGTAAGGGCAAGCCTGTCAAAACGGAAATCCGCATCCAAGACCATTATGTTCTCAAACATCCAGTAGTCCTGCTTCTTCGCAAGCGCAAGTACCTCCTCTCTTGCAAGAGGCAAGTTCTCTCCGGAAAGCAAAAAAATGCATTTCATGCAAATCCATAATATTACACGCATTAAATAGTTTCTTGTATAACTATTGTATATATTAGTGATATATATTGTATACCGATATGATACATAAAAATTATAATAAAATTTCTTATTAATTTAATAAAAATAGTTATTAAAAACTTAAAACGCAATATTTACAGAAAGTTTTATAAATATCGTTTATATATCGAAACGATATATGGAAGATTTACTGCTACACATAAGAGTGAGCAAGAAACTGAAAGATCAGATGCAAGTTCTGATAGATGCCGGTTACTTCAACAATCAGGCAGAAGTAGTAAGAGAAGGCATAAGGAACACCGTGTTCAGGTACAAGACCGAGATACCCTTCCCTGATTTTGAGAAGCTAAGAAAGAGATAGAAGGAGTGCTATGCGCATATCAGTACTTGCGAGGATAAGGTAGTCAAAAGAACAGAAGAAAAATGGAAAAAAGAAAAATAAACAACAACGTGCTGTTCATATTCGTCATAATACTCCTAGTTGTAAACTCATACACATTTGTAATATCAACAAAAGATATGATAACAGGAAAGTTCGTCGCTGAAGGAAGAACCTCGATATGCATAGGAACGATACCTAACATGGGCAGCCCGACACCGAACACTGAAACAATAGTCACCGGCGCTTATACATCCATAGTCAATTCCCTTGAAACACACCAAGTTACATTCGAGTATTATTACTTCGGAATACCACAGACAGGATTTGGCGTCGACTTCGATTCAGATAATGACACAGTATTCAACGCTACACTGAACACATCGAACCTGCCAGATGGTAACTGCAACTACAGGATAATAGCGAGGGCATACGGCTACTGCGGAATATCCGACTACAGAGGCTCTGCCATATTCACTGTAAACAATATAGACTCTCCGCCGATATGGACAGAGTTCAACAACAGCATGACGACAAACTTCTCAAACTACACATCCTGGGTCAACATACCTAACGTAGTACTCACAGTCCCCCCATATGGGCAAGTGGAGCCAGGAACGAACAACTATGACTCGGCAGACCTTGACCAGATGTTCAACATATCAGACAACCTGATAACGATACGAGGCTCATGGTCCATAGACAACTGCTTCGATGGAATAAACCACAAAATAACTTTCTTCAATGTCACAGATTTCGCAGAGCCCATGGTCCTTAGAGACGGACAGGCATGCGATACTTACTGCTCATCACTCACCTGCAACGGCGGAAACTGCTCGTTCTTCACATCAGTTAGCGGATTAGCAAGCTTCAGCATGGCAGAAGGAGGTAACTTAAGCGTAGAGTACCTATTCAACAATAAGACATTCGACAATTCACCAACAATAGAGTTCAGGACATACATGAAAGGAACGACAAAGAATGTATCTGTCCCTGCGACATGCGAGTACATGACAGACTACAATCCGCTAACATTCATGCCAATGGAAGACACTGGCGGCATCAACCATTCACACACAATAACTCAACAGAACTGGTCTTACCTACCAACAAACATGGGACACTATCCGTACATACAGCACCATGATTACTACAATGGCCTGCACACATTATGGTTAAACTGCAGCGTCGGATATCAGCAATCTGTCAAAAACACAACTTTCCTGATTACATATACTGACAGGGACAGGGTATATTATTCTGATGGCGACGAAATACGCCTATACCTAAGACTAGAAGAGGAAGGCCTTGACATAAACGCCAATTTCTCACAGATAGACTCCAACTTTGATTCTGCTAATGTTACCGTGATGAACAACGGCACAGACTACAACATAAGCTACAACATAAGCAGCACCAACACAAGGAACGACAGCCAATACAACATAACGATAAACGCCTACAATTCAACCGGCGAGGAGACCATGAACGGCTCCATATTCGTGTACTTGCACAACATCTGGAGAAAATCAGACATAGATGATGCGTTCGACTGCTGGAACTTCAAGCAAGGATACTATTTTGATGAAGTCGCATGCGACTGGGAATCTGATGTCAATCACGTCGCAGACAATGTTGATGCGTTCACAGTGGAAGTCAGCTGCTTTGACACAATAGACAACGATCTTGACGGAAAAATAGACGAGAATGACACTGACTGCGCAGGAATATACTACATAATAAGGAGACAATTAGGAATAGACTCAGCATTCCTCGGGGACCCATGCTACAACAATGTCTGCAGAGTGTGCCTTGGAGCAGCAGACAGCAACAACGACGGCATATGCGACACTAGCGATGGAGTAAATGTAAGATACCTTAACAGAGTCAGGCCAGGATACGATTTCAAAGCCAAGTTCCTAGGTCCGTACATAAACAACAAGTCAGTAAGAGTCTCTATAAACTTCCTCGACCCATCATTCCAGGTATCTAACTCGACATCATACATACAGCAGCTGCCAAGACAAGAGCTTGGAGGATGCACAGCAGGAACAAACTGCAGGTCATTCACAGGTACCACATTCGGATCAGGACTTCCTGACAGGTTCACTGGAACACTCAACGAAAAACTGATAATACTATTATCCAACTCATCAACACAAGCAGCTTATCCTGGAATGGCTGCCGGAAAAAGTATAGAAGGAAGCTCAGCATTCCAGAACCTCGTCTTCTTCGAAGTAATCCACACAGCAATAGTCAACGAAAGCGATGACGCGTCATACTGCTTCGACGATGAAGATAATGACCTAAATGAATATTATGACTGTTTTGATACATCATGCAACCTGACATACAATCCTTCAAACGCAAGCGAGAGATGCGAGATGCCGAATGAGCTCACGTGCGACGATGGATTCGACAATGATGTTGATGGTTTCATAGACTGTGAAGATAATGACTGCTTCAAGAAGAACGGAACGAACGGGCCATGCTATTCTATAGAGAACTTCAACACGACAAGCTGTGCAGACAGCATAAACAATGAACATGACTGGGGTTACAGGTGCGATGATGCGACATCCATATCATATGAAACAAGACAGACCAACACCAGCTATTCAGGTACGATAAGCCTCAAAGACTGCTTAGATGCAGACTGCGATGGACAAATTGGAAATATCCTGCTCGGAACATTGTGCGAACACTGCAATGAGAAAACTTGTGATGACGAGTTCGACAATGATGCTGACACATACTATGATTGCACAGGAAATGCGTACCGAAACAGCTATGAAAGGGATTGCGACAGGTGGCACGACCTGCTTATCACCTGCCCACTAACAGAAAACAACTGCACAGACAATATAGACAACGACCTTGATTCTGACTCGATGAACGGCGAGTACAGCTGGCTCAGCATACCAGTATACGGCGGCTGGGACTGCAAGGATATGGACTGCGACCAGATAATAATCAACAACGAAAGCGACAAATGCCAGTGGGGCAACGAGACAGAATGCGAAGATGACTTTGACAATGATGGCGACGGCTACACAGACTGCTATGACAATACCACCTGCAGAGGATTGAGCGGGATAGAACTCAATCTAACCGGATTGTGCAGGCCATGCGCAGCCATTGAAAATATATCGGTAGACTCGTGCAGGGACTATGATGACAATGATTATGATGGACCGACAGACTGCTCTGACACAGACTGCAACGGAATTGCAGGACCAGGCACAGAGATATGCGGCATGACAGAGGCGAATTGCACAGACCTGATAGATAATGATATTGATGGAATGACCGACCAGAATGATTCTGACTGCATAACATTCACAGTTTACCCTAACGAGTTCGGGCCAGGTCAGTGCAGCGACGGACTAGATAACGACCTGGACAACAGCACAGACTGCTCAGACACAGACTGCACCAACACAATGCGATGCATGATAGGATCATACACCAACAGCTGCGCATCTATAGGAACAGTCGGCGCGATAAACGTTTGCAGGACAAGATTCGTGCCAGCAGGAATGAACTTGACAGCAGGATACACAAGAACAGGACTGAATGTAGGTTCAGTAGTTCTGAAGGCAGGCAACATAGACTACCCGTTAAGAAACATATCTCCTGTAATAGATGATAATACATCATTCATGACCGGCACAATAACAAACTTCGTGAAGGTCAATGATACATACGGCCTAAAATCCCAAAACACTGACGGGTTCAATGGAGACCTCGCAATCTATCTCATTTCAACTACAGGCCAGACAGTAACCCCCGGCACATACACCTTCTTTATATCAACATCAGTTCCTGGAGTATACGGAACAACAACAACAACCACATACATAGCAGAAGGAGAGCTTCCGACAGTCAGCGACATAAATATAACAATAGGAAACATAAAAATAGATACAGATAAGGTCAACGTGACTTTTACAGCAGCAGCCACGGACAATTCTACATACAATTCAGGAATAGCGTTCTGCACAATCACTCTCGAAGGATACTTCACTCTGAACTCATCAACTTGCAGCTACACAACCAACCTCACGTCAGGCACATATAATGTAAGCATAATAGCGTATGATGGTGCGCTAAATCCCAGCGCCACATATTGGGAGAATTTCACATTCACTGTCTCTACAGTGCCTGTGAAGAAGGGCGATTTCTATAATCCTTACCCTGTCGAGAATTACCCTGAAAAGAAGCATTTCAATGATACCGAGATGCTTAACATAGGAATCAATTTCGAAGGCGGGACCGGATTTACCGCAAGCGACACAGGATGCACTGTAGAGTTGCGCAACAGAACAGAAACAGTATCAATACAATACATAAACCTCACAGTAATCGGAGACGAAGCACATTGCACAGGCCAAGCAGACCTATCGCTACTCCCAACAGACCCCAACAGCACAAATAATGAAACTGTTAAAGGAGTCTACTATTTCACAGTGTCTGTCAATGACACATCAGACAACAAAGGAACGACACCGGTGGAGGACTTCAACCTGTGCAGCTACTATTATGACAACTCGTCAAACAAGTACAGGTGCAGGGATGCATGCGAGGCATATGGAATAGGAAACCGCGCACCGGTACTGATAGAGAGCATACCAAACCAGACATGGCCGAGAAATACCAAGTTATCTGTCATAGACCTAGACGACTATTTCATGGATCCCGACAATGATCCGATGACATTCACTTGGACAATAGACACAAACAGGATAAACGTATCGATGGACAGGTCGCACCTAATAACGTTCGACCCTGATAAGACATTCTACGGATTCGCATACATAACATTCTACGCAAGCGACCTATCGACAACCACACCATCAAACGTGGTCACGCTTGAAGTCATATTTACCCCACAGGCACCGCCTATGTCTATACCTGCTGGAGGAGGCGGAGGAGGCGGAGGAATACAGAACAAGACAAAAGTGCCCCCTTGCGAAGAAGACTGGGTATGCACGGACTGGACACCCTGCCTGCCTTCAGGCTACCAGACAAGGATATGCAGAGACAGGAACAGCTGTGGCACCACAGACAAGATGCCTGAGATAATAAGACCCTGCCACTACCAGCCGACATGCAGAGACAGGATAAAGAACCAGGGTGAAGAGAACATTGACTGCGGAGGACCATGCCCCCCGTGCGCAACATGCAAAGATAAGATACTGAACAACAATGAGGACAAGATAAACCAGATAATGTCAGCAGACAGCAATGACATATCTGACTGCGGAGGACCATTATGCCCGCCCTGCCCCACATGCGAGGATAATAAGCGCAACCAGGGAGAGACAGGAATAGACTGCGGAGGACCATGTGATTCATGCGCAACATGCAAAGACAGGGTAAGAAACCAGGGGGAGACCAACATAGACTGCGGAGGACCATGCCCCCCATGCAAGATCAGGATAGAAGCCAAGGCATTCAACTGGAATATACTGCTACTTGCAGCATCATCCATATTACTGCTCCTCCTGTTGCTATTGGCGTTACTTTTCGCTGTTTTAAAGAAAAAGTTTATAAGACTAAAAGCCAGATTATTAAACTATTATATGAGGTCGATGAGAATGTTTGAGCCAAAAAAAGCGGTGGACAAAGAGCTTCCGATACTCCAGTGGGCAAACAGCCACCTGGATTCAATAGAGGAAGTAACAGATACGAAGAGCATGGAGCGCTCTATCAACGCAGTGAACAACCTTGTCAGGGTCTTCTTCAAGCGCATATTCCTGATAAGATACGCATTCACTGATGATGAACTGATGAAGGAACTTGAGAAACATAAGATACCTACAGTGCTGAGAAAAGCGACAGAGATACTGTTCGCAGAGCTCGCGCAGGTAAAGTACGGCGGCGAGAATGTAAATCCTGACGATGTAAAGACTCTGATAGAACAAGTCAGGGTAATAACCGAACGGTATGTGACAGAAATAGAGACCAAGAAGAAGATGAAGATAAACATATCCGAGAAAGACATCGCGAAAATAAGCGAGACACTCGCAGGAGCGCACACGCTGACAGTAAGCGAGGCCCTTAAAAAATCAAAGAAATGATGTGTTACAATGGGCATAGAAGACGAAATTAAAAAGATGAAAGCTGAAAGAGGCAAGCTTAAGAGGGATGCAGTACTGATAGTGCTAATCACACTCTCAATAATCGCCATACTGATATTCTGGAATACAGGGATAACTGGGCTTGCTACTCTACAGACATTTGAATCTGAATCTTTCGTCAGCGGAAGCAGCGGCAATGGACTCAGCTTTGAATTTGTACCTAATTTTATTGCGAAAGTCGGAGACAGGATTGAATTTGATATTGAACCGAACAGAGAAGACGTGATATTCACGGATGACACCGAACTTTTTGATATAACCCGAGAAGGCAGTGTTGAATTTGTACCTTCAGAAGAAGATATTGGCATGCACAATGCATGGATAATAATCAAGGATATGGAAGGCAGATATTATTACCAAAACGTGAAGATACTGGTAGAAAGATGAGCAAAGAGATAAGACAGAACAAAAACGTGAAATTGATCCTGATAGCAGTCCTGCTGGCAGCATCTGCAATCTTAGTATACGCTACAGGAACAAAACCATATTTCACCCCGTCTCCACCATCAATAATAACCTGTTACCAGAATTCCGAATGCTTTTATGATTTTAACGCTACAGATGATGAAAGCGACCCTGTAAACTTTACAATAGACACGCCACCATTCTCAGCGCACATAAATCCTGATACGGGCATATTCAACTTCACACCCAACAACGAACAAGTTGACACATACCCATACACATGGGTCATAGTCAAGGAAACAGATACAGGAAATGGCTCTTTCGCATTGATAACATGGAATATAATAAACGTAAACGATGCGCCGAACATCACATCGCACTACCCTGAGAACATTACGAACATAACAGAAAAAGAAGGATACTGGCTTCTGTTCAACATAACAGCAGACGACCCTGACCTTATGCACAACGACACGCTGAACTACACATGGATGATAGACGGACAGATAAACCTAACTCTGTTGAACTATACATATGGCGCTATGTGGAGCATGGCTAACTACACTCCAGATTACAGGTCAAACGGCACACATTACATAACAGTCAATGTAAGCGACAACCAGAGCGCTTTCGCATCAATAACCTGGGAAGTCAACATAACTAACGAAAACAGGGCACCAATACTTGTCGTGAACATATCAAACATCACAATGGTAGAGGATACGCCCTCATTCAATGTTGTTGACATGGACGGCTCATTCTACGACCTAGACCTCGATGATTACCCTATAACATATGATGTTGTCCAAGCAGGGCTCAACATGACAATAATAATAGACCCTCTTGTACCAAACAATGTATCAATATTCCCTGACACCAATTTCTTCGGAATAACAGTAATAAATTTCAGGGCATTCGACGGATATAACTATACTCTCAGCAACAACGTGACAATAAACGTGACAGGCACCCCCGACCCCCCAGTCGTCCAGCAGGTGGAGAACGCAACAGCTTATGCAGAAAGCAGCTACACGCTGCAGATACACGCTTCAGACCCAGATTATGACACACTGACATACTATAACAACCACACAGAACTGTTTACGATAAATCCGACAACAGGATTCATCAGTTTCACCTCTCTCACATCACAGATAGGCAATTACTCTATAGAGATTAATGCCAGCGACGGCCTGTTCAACACATCAATGATATTCAATCTCAGCATAATAAACAACTCTGCGCCAGTCATCGGAGGCAAGCCCTTACAGGATATCTACACTACAGAAGGCAATTACACCTACATCGAAATCAACGCAACAGACGCCGACCCCGGAGATACGCTGGCTTTTGACTCATACACGAACAAGCCGACCAATCCTGAAGAACTGGAAATAATCACAACTAACGACTCCGGAACAAATGGCAGAGGATATATAGCGTTCACACCAGACCAGAGCGACATAGGAAGCTGGAGCGTCACGATAAATGTTACCGACAGCAAAGGCTCTTATGACACCGCAACATTCACAATACATGTTATCGACGTAGAGCATCCACCTGTCCTGCAGACAATACCTAATCAAAGGATGAAAATCAACCTCACGTTTACACTCAACATATTCGCAAGTGATGAAGACGGGAACCTGCAAGCATTCGACGCAAACACGACATTATTCAGCATAATAAAAAGCGGAAACGGATACAATGCTACAGGCCTGATAAACTTCACACCAAATGATACTGACTTCGGAGAACACTGGATAAACATATCAATAAATGACAGTTCAGAAAACTATGACTGGCAGATCGTACTTTTCAACGTAACATACAACACACCGCCAACACTCGAGCTAATACCTGACCAGAACGGAACTGAAGACAGCCCATTTGCATACCAGATAAACGCTTCTGATGAAGACCCACAGGACACTCTAACATACTACAGCAACACCACAATGTTCAACATAACGAGCTCCGGACTGATAAACTTCACCCCCACAATAAACCACACAGGAGAGCACATAATAAACGTAACCGTCAGCGACGGAGAAGTAAACGTATCCACACTGATGAACCTGACAATAGGAAGCTACAACGACTATCCTATCTGGATACCTCCACTGAACGATTACCACATCAACTGGTCAAAGAGACTGAATACGACATACTGGAACAGCACCAACATATTCGAGATAGAGACAAATGCGACAGTATGGAATGCGACAATATACCAAAACAACTACACGCACATATTGCTCGATGCATTTGATGAAGAGTACGACACAAATGAGTTCGGTCCTGAGAACACACTCGACTTCTATCTAGAATTCATCAATTTCACAAACGCCTCGAACAACACAATCACAGAGAACATAACCCTATTCGACATAATGAACTATGACGGAAACACAGGCCAGATAAACTTCACGGCAAACAACTCACAGGTCGGCGAATACTATGTGAACATAACCGTAGATGACACCACCGGCAGGGAGAACACAACAGAAGTATATCTCAAGGTGTACAATGTCAATGACGCGCCTTTAATCGCAGACTACAACCCCAAGCCGCAAGATTACCAGAACATGACTGAAAATTCTACTATGCTGTTCAGCGTGAATGCTATCGATATAGATTACGGCGACATATTAAGATACCAGTGGGCAGTCAACGGCTCAAACAAGACAGGGGCAAACCAGACATCGTACAATTATACGACAGACTTCTACTCAGCAGGATGGAAGAACGTAACCGTGTATGTAATAGATACTTCTAACGCAACAACCATTTTCAATTGGACAATCAATGTATCAAATGTCAACAGGATAGGCTGGTTTGGAGAAATCAGGGAATACAACTACACACATTTCAATGCAGGCGTGACAAAGTCGAACATAACAGTGCTCTCAGGAGAAAATGGTATAACTCTGTATAGCTCTGGAACAGACTACAGACCTACAGGCATATTCGAATCCCAGGTCCTGGACAGCAAAGAGACAAACTACATGCACGAATTCACTACAATAAGCTGGACAGGGAACACCACACCACCATCAGGCACACAGTTCGACATATCATTCCAGACAAAGACCGCTGAAGGAGTGACTCAGACAACCTGCCCCTCAACCATAACCTCAAACTATACTGACACATATACAAGCTCAGGCTCAGATATAACATCAGAAGATGAAAGATGCATACAGTACAAGATAAGCCTCAACACAAGCAACACGAGCTACACCCCCTCGATAAACTATGTGCTAATAAAATACAAGATAGCAAACAAGGAGCAAGAGCAGAGAACAAACCAGACATGGATAGACCTTGACACATACTTCTACGAACCTGATCTCGATGATAATATCACATATAACGTCACAGATGCCAATGGAACAAACGTGACAGCAGTCAACATAACAATAGACGCTACAAGCCACAAGATATATGTAAACACACAGGAATCTTCTCCAGGCACAGTACAGCTAGTATTCCACATGTTTGACGGGTACAACAGCACAGACAGCAACATAATAAATCTGACAGTGATTGAGATACCACCACAGGTAACCCCAATAATAATCCCTGTAGGAGGAGGCTCTGTTGCGCAGCCAGTGCCAAAAGAAGTTCCTAAATACGTCTCGACACCTGTATCTTTCAGGCTGATAACACCTCAAGTTGTGACGACCTACTCGAACAATACTATGCTCATACCGATAAACATAGCCAACAGCAACTTCACCATGAAGAATGTCAAGCTAAAGGCATCATCACCAAACCCGGGCGTGACACTAAGACTCACAAAAGAGTACTTTGACCTCATAGAGCCGAACAGGATAGAGATGATAACCCTAACTGCAGAATCATTCAAGACATATGGCACATATGAGATACTTGTCGAGGCCACAGCTGAAGCCACTTCTGAAGCAGAAGACGGCACAGAGAAAACATCAGATTTCAAGGAACGCGCGAAGATATTCATAAATTCTCTTTTGAAGGCAGAAAAGAATGATTCGCAGGCAAACACCAAGCTTTCATTCGCAGAAGACCTGCTGACAAACAATCCTGAATGCCTTGAACTCAATGAGTTCCTAAAGAAAGCACAGGCGCTCATGACAGAGAACAGCATAAGCCAGGCAAACAAGATGCTTGACCAGGTCATCGAAAGCTGCAAGTACCTTATCGCCCCAAAAGAAGCGAAGCCAAGGATAGAGACACCCACCAGGGTGTATGGCATGCCAACAGAATCATTATTCCTCCTTGCAACAGTCTCAATAGTCACAATAATCGTCGCAATTGCGCTAGTTATAGGTTGGGCGCACATGAAATCAAGAAGGTCAGAGATGCAGAGAAGGAAACAATAACGGAATTAACCATTTTAAAGTGCTAATATAAATATTTAAAGCGAAAAGAGGTGAATACGCTAATGGCGCTTTTCGGCAGTAGTGAACGCGGTAATGAGCTCACAAAAGAGGAAATAAAGGAACTAGAGAAAAAAATAAAGGAATTCCATGATCATTTCCTGAACGCGAAAGCGCAGATAGGAAAAATAGTGATAGGACAAAACAAAGTAGTAGACAGCGTGTTCAGGTCAATATGCGCCAACGGCCATACACTATTTGAGGGAGTTCCAGGAATAGCCAAGACCCTCCTTGTCAGGACAGTATCACAGGTCATGGGCTGTTCATTCGCAAGAATCCAGTTCACTCCAGACCTTCTGCCTTCAGACATAACTGGTCTCACGTCATACCAGAAAGAGAAAGGATTCTACATCATAAAAGGACCAGTATTCGCCAACTTCATCCTAGCAGACGAGATAAACAGGGCGCCGCCAAAAGTTCAGTCAGCGCTTCTAGAGTGCATGGCAGAGAAACAGGTGACAATAGGACACGAGACACTGCAACTCCCATTGCCATTCTTCGTCATGGCGACACAGAATCCGCTCGAGCAGGTAGGAACATATCCTCTTCCAGAAGCCCAGGTAGACCGATTCCTCTTCAAGATAATGGTCGAGTACCCGACAATAGATGACGAGATGACTGTCCTCAACAAGAACATGACTATCCATAAGTTCGAGCATTTCGACATACAGCCAGTTTTCTCGCCGGAAATAATAAACGATATGCAGGAAGCGACAAAGAAGATATACCTTTCAGAGAAGATAGAAAGATATCTCGTGACAATAATTGACGCGACAAGATATCCTGACAAGTACAAGCTAAAGAGCGCACACTATATCGAGTTCGGCGCATCACCAAGAGCATCAATAGGACTTTTCATCTCTGCAAAGGCGAATGCGCTCCTTAACGGAAGGACGTATGTCATACCTGAAGATATCAAAACTGTCGCGTATGACGTACTGAGACACAGATTGATATTGACATACGAAGCACAGGCAGAGAGCATAACAACGATACAGGTAATAAAGGACATTCTAGAACGTATACCCGTGCCTTAAAATGAAAGAGTTCAAGGTCAACGTAGCACCTATGATAAAGAAGCTGGAAATTGTCTCCAAGAAAGGCATCTCTGGCACCCTCAGCGGAGAGTTCAGGTCAGCATTCAAGGGCAGAGGACTCGAGTTCCTTGGCTACAGGAACTACAACCCTTCAGAAGATGACGCAAAGAACATAGACTGGAAAGCATCAATGAGGACAAGGCAGCCAGTAGTAAAGGAACTCATCGAAGAGAGGAACAACAACATAATATTCTTTGTTGACGTCAGCTCCAGCATGTCTTTTGGCTCCATAGACAAGCTCAAGAACGAATATGCTATAGAGATGTTCGCATCGATGTCATACTCATTCCTTACAGGCGGTGATTCTGTAGGGCTCGCGCTTTTCAATGACCACCTCATAACCCAGATAGCGCCAAACATAGGCAACAAGCAATACTACATAATGCTCCAGACCATAAGCAATCCGAAGCTTTATGAAGGCAATTTCGACCTTGAGAAAGCAATACATGACCTCAACATAGTCCTTGTCAGGAGGTCGATAATAATCATAATATCTGATTTCATAGGACTTAAAGGAGAATGGCATGACCAGCTTAAACTGCTTGCGACAAAACATGAGGTGATCGCATTCGTCATAAGAGACATGCGAGACATGGTGATGCCAGAAGAGACAGGGCAGATCTTTGTCGGGGACCCTTACAGCGGCGATACCCTGCTTATAGACACAAAGATAGTCAAAGAGCAGTACGAAAGGCATATGCATGAGCAGGATACGATACTAGCAAAGACATTTGAAAATCTGCAGATAGACTTCGTATTTGTCACGACAAACCAGCCATTCGCCAAGGTAGTCTACTCATTCTTCAAGAAAAGAGAGATGGGAGGTTGAAGACAAGATGGACATAACCTTCATCAACAAGCACTTCCTCTGGATGCTCTTCATGATACCTATAATGATAGCTCTGCACTTCTTCCTCATGAAATACACTCGCAGGAGAGCAGTAGTGTTCGCGAACTTCGAAGCACTTAAAAGAGTCACAGGGTCCATGGTCCTATCAAAAAATATAACCCTGCTGGTAACAAGAGTGATGGTCATACTATTTTTCGTGCTCTCTGCAGCAGGCATGATTATATGGACAGAGGGTCTTGATTCAGAGTACAATTATGTCATAGCTATAGACGCCTCAAGCAGCATGCTCGCGGATGATTTCACACCTAACAGGATAACCGCAGCTAAAGAGACTGCTGACTCGTTCATAAAAGCGTTAAACGCTGAAGTGAAGATAGGTATAGTTTCATTCTCAGGCCTATCAAAAGTCGACCTTCCTCTCACTAATGATAGGACAGAGATAGATAAGACAATAAAATCAGTCCAGATAAGCAGCACAGGAGGCACAGACATATCCGGCGCAATAGTCACAGCAACAAATGCACTCAAGAATGAATATGACCGCTCGATGTCAATAATACTTCTTACAGACGGACAGCACACAGTAGGAGGGCCACTCGAAGAAGGCATAGATTATGCTGTACAGAACCATGTCATGGTACACACAATAGGCATCGCAACACAGAAGGGAGGCGCTTTCGAACTCACACAACTGCTATCCACCATGGATGAGGAAGCACTCAGAAGGATAGCAGATAACACAGGAGGACAGTTCTTCAGGGCAGAAGACAATGCCCAGATGAATGCAGCATTCAATGATATAATGAAGATAGCGTCAAAGAACCTGCCGCATGAGACAAGACTTCCTCTGCTTGCTATCGGAGTGATATTGCTATTTGTAGAATGGACACTTCTAAGCACAAGATTCAAGACACTGCCTTAATCAATAATATGCAAATAGGCAAGATTTTAAAAGAAAAAAACAATCCTGGTTAAAATGAACAGAGGCAGGCCAGTAAAATCACCGATAAGACAGAACATAGTTGACATCCTATACTTCATGGGACAGGGTTATGCTTATGAAATATCAAGGGTATACCTTAGCATATTCTCCAAAGTCAGCGTCAGGTCAGTGTATTATCATCTAAGAAAAGGGCTTTTAACTCAAGAATTCGTGATAAAAGAGATAAAGAAGGAGAAAGGGGACTATTCATGGGGAACTGAGGCAGAGAAGATATACTATTCTCTTGGACCAAATGCCGCCCCAAAAGCGAGCCAGAAAATAAAGGATTACTTCGATAAGAAAAAATAACGGCTTATTCTTAGTTTTAACGCATTTTAGACAGCTATAGGCTAAAAAACACAAGATTTAAATATATCTATTATTTAGATAAATATATAGTAATGTAAAGATTATATTAACTATTAAAAAGATAATTATATCTTTTATTTAGATAACTATTTATGCTAGCAGGTCTAACCTACCTAAAGAAGCGGGCGCCCGTAACTGGGCGCCCCTAACCCCCATCAGCAACATATAGAAAGACACATAATGGAAAATACGCTGAAAGCAAGGATAATAGAACTCCTGTCTAAAGACCTTGATACATTCTATTCCATATCTGACCTAGCAAAAAAGCTTTCTGTCGCGTATTCCCACGCGCACCTTTTCATAAACAAACTCGCAGCAGAGAAAATCGTGAATATACAGAAGATAGGCAATGTTTCTGTATGCAGGTTGAACCTAAAGAACCAGCTTACACTCACGAATCTAGCAGTCATTGAAGCGAAAAAGACAAGCGAGTGGCTATCAAAAAACCCGCATGCAGAGAAAATCGTGGAGAAGATAGAATTAGTGAAGGATAGCGTGCATTCTGTTCTCCTGAAGAACAACAAAGTCATACTGATAGTCCCTGAAAAGATAACAGGAGTCGATTTTTCATCATTCCGGAACAGGACAGTGATGAATGTAGAGCATCTAAACAAGAACAGGCACTACTACAAGGATTGCGTAGTGCTATACGGAGCAGAGAAATTTTGGAGCATGATCAGTTAGTATAATTTTTACAGGCTAAAAAAAGAGGTGAACTGTGCCTGAGATAACAAAAGATGAGATGGAATCGCTCTTGTCAAAGTACAAGAGCCAACTGAATGTACAGCTGCAGCCAGACAATGCTGAAGTACAGCAGATAGGAGTAATCAGGACAAGGGAATACAAACAGTTCAAGCAGGAATACCTACCTAGACACATGTCTTGGTACGAGAAGGCATGCAACCAGGCAGAAAGAGTATTCAAGATAAGCCCTGACCCTAAGAAAGCTGCACTCATGCAGGAATCCATCGACATCTGCCATCTAAACATGACGCCTACAGGCGCATATTCGTTCTCGTTCCTGTTCCCGATGGCTTTCATAGTATTCTTCGCGCTCATAACATACATACTTACAAGCGGGGGCATGTTCTTCCCAGTATTCTTCCTTGCTCTAGGCGGCATGATGATAATACCATTCCAGAACGCGCCTGACTTCCTCGCAAACAGCTGGAGGATGAAAGCATCCAACCAGATGGTACTGTCAATATTCTACGTAGTCACGTACATGAGGCACACCTCAAACCTGGAACTCGCCATAGACTTCGCAGCAGAACATCTCTCCCCCCCATTATCCCTTGATTTCAAGAGAGTGATATGGAACATAGAGACCGAGAAATACTCGTCAGTGAAAGAGAGCCTTGATGCATACCTCGACAGCTGGCGAAAATGGAACATGGAATTCATAGAATCCATGCATCTTATAGAAGGAAGCCTGCTTGAGGGGGACGAGACTGCAAGAGTCGGGATGCTAGACAAATCACTAGATGTCATACTCGAAGAGACATTCGAGAAGATGCTCCACTATGCGCAGAACCTAAAATCCCCTATAACAATGCTCCACATGCTTGGAATAATCCTACCCATATTAGGACTTGTAATATTGCCGCTCGTGGTCAGCTTCATGGAAGGAGTGCACTGGTACCACCTCTCCGCACTATACAACGTACTGCTGCCTGCATCAGTATATTACCTAGGAAAACAGATACTCGCGAAAAGACCGACAGGCTACGGCAACGTCGACATATCAAAGAACCCCGAACTACAGAAATACAGGAATTTCGTCATGAAACTGGGAGCGAATGAGATCGTAGTGCCACCGCTATACCTAAGCATAGCCGTTGCAGTCATCTGCCTCCTGATAGCATTCGTACCGATGATGCTCCACTTCATCAATCCAGGATGGGATATAGCACTCACAAGAGGAGGAGAGATAAAGATAGCCACAGATTACACCGTAGAAGATGCCAAGTTCTATTTCAGCGAATACAAGCAATCATCGAAGCCAGAATTGGGAATAATAGGACCGTATGGACTGGGGGCAGCATTACTAAGCGTATTCATGCCATTATCCGTCGGACTTTCAGTAGGACTATACTACAAATTAAGGACACAGAACGTCCTAAAGATACGAGATGATTCAAAGAAACTCGAGGCAGAGTTCGCATCCGCGCTGTTCCAGCTAGGAAACAGGATGGGAGACGGGCTGCCTGCAGAGATAGCATTCGCAAAAGTGGCGAGCGCGATACCAGACACATACTCAGGACAATTCTTCGGTCTTGTATCGATGAACATAAGCAAACTAGGGATGAGTGTAGAACAAGCTATATTCGACGGGCAGAACGGAGCGATACTGCAATTCCCATCAGACCTCATCGAGACATCCATGAAAGTGCTGATAGAAAGTGCGAAGAAAGGTCCTCTCGTCGCCGCACAGGCGCTGATAAACGTCTCAAGATACATAAAACAGATGCACACAGTTGAAGAGAGGCTGCAAGATTTAATGGCAGACTCTATATCCTCCATGAAATCGCAGATAAAATTCCTGACACCAGTCATAGCAGGCATAGTAATAGGCATAACATCAATGGTCACGACAATCCTGGGGAAACTAGGAGGACAACTTTCGAACCTACAGGCAGAGAGCGCAGCATCCGGAGGAGCGGCAGCAGGACTGACTCAGCTTTTCGGCGATGGCATGCCAACGTTCTTCTTCCAGATAATCGTAGGATTCTACGTCGTGCAGATAGTGTACATACTCACAATATTAGTCAACGGTATAGAAAATGGCTTCGACAAACTGGCAGAAGAATATGAGATAGGCACAAACATGACACGAAGCACCGTAATATATTGTGCAATATCTCTGGGAGTCATGTTCGCATTCAACATGATAGCGGGAAACATAATGGGCGACGGGATAGGATAAACATAGCGTTAGCATTTTATAAAAACAGCCGCGAGTCACACCGCCACGGCAGCTCGCTTCTACAGATAATCTGAATATTTGTCTGAGTACAACGTTCATCAGATAGAATTTTTGTTAGCTCGCTAGGCAGTGGCGGTGCATTTAGTTATAGTTGCGCTGTTGCTTTGTGTTCTTTATCTTCCTGTAACTATCTCGACAACATCCCTATGCTTTAGCTTATACTCCTTGCCGACGGTCAGTCTTGACTTGACATCTATCGCGCGTATGAACTTCTTTCCAAGATCAGTGTGTATCCTGAAAGCGAAGTCAAGCGCAGTAGAGCCCCCAGGGATCAAGAAACAGTCAGGCATGACATTACCATACTGGTCCTCGAGCTTGTTAACTCCGCCAGGGAATATAGCTATATAACCAAGGATGCCAAAAATCGCGTAATCAAGAACCTGCTGCACGCCAGTAGAACCGAAACGGTCAAGTATGTTCTTCTGGATGAATTCAAGCGCTGTCTTCTGCTTGTCATTCATCTTTTCAGGATTAAGAACCTTAAAGCTTTTCTCTCCGGGAACATAATCTATTATCCCGTGCCTTGAAGCCTCGCGTAACGCAAGCTCTGACTCAGCAGAGCAAGGTATGATTGTGTAATCAGGAAACATTGCCTTCACGCGCTCAAAATTCTTCTCAGCACCAGGAACATCAACCTTGTTTGCCGCAATCAACATAGGCTTAGTAAGCTTGCGCAGAGTTACTGCTATACGCTTAAGGTCAGAGTCAGACCACGCGTCAGGCCTTCCTAGGTCAAGCCCAAGCTTTGCTATGACTTCCTCTGCCATCTCTTCTGTGACTTTCAATCCTGAAAGCTGCTTTCCTATTGCCTTTGCCATATTACCCTTATCCTGCATGACCATCCTCACGAATCTTTCCCAGCCACGCTTTATTATTCCAAGATACCAAAGGTCAAGCTCCTCTTCCAGGAAACTGACATCATTAGCAGGGTCATAACTCAAAGGCTCGACAGGCTCGCCTTTCTCATTAACACTGCCGGAAATATCGACAACATGCACCAATGCATCTGCCTGCCTCAAATCGTCAAGGAACTGGTTGCCCATGCCAAGACCCTCATGAGCGCCAGGCACAAGCCCCGCTACATCCATGAGGTCAATAGGAACAAATCTCCAACCATGTGTGCAGAAACCTTCTCTGGGATTGCACTGCTTGCCGAAATCCTTGTCAGCGCAGTCTACCTTGACAAAAGCGACCGCATGGTTAGGCTTTATTGTCGTGAAAGGATAATTAGCTATCGCGACATCCGAAAGCGTAGCTGCCTTGAAGAAAGTGCTCTTGCCGCAGCTCGGCTTGCCAACGATTCCAACGAACATAAACACAGAAGGAAAAGAAGGGGGTTTAAAAAATTATTGTTGATGACTCACACCAGTCACTTCTTTGGGTTAGACCTTACAGGCTCATACATTGAGAAATCGTACTTAAGATCAGGCATTCCAGGGATTTCCATACAATCCTTGCACCGTGCCTCATACGAATTAACACCATCTACCATGACTATAGGGTCGCTGTAATTCGCAGGCCTCACCACACCATTCTTCTTTACGAGCCTCTGGCTGTCAGTCGCATTCCTACCACAGACCTTGCAGTAACCCTGCATGACAGAAATATTGTCAGCTATTGCCATAAGATTAGGTATTTCTTCAACAGAAGGCTCAACATCATTCTTAGGATTACCGCCCGGAAGCGCTTTCCTGAAAGGCTCCATCTTGAAATCCCTCAGTAAACCGGTGACGTAGAACCTGTACCCTTGATATACGCGATTCTTTATGCCATCATAAATCCCGTCTATGAACTGCCCCTCATCAATGAATATGTGACTGATCCTCTTCTGCCTGAGCTCATCATTAAGATTCCTGTTCGGAGTCCTCCCGTCTATATATTCCAGAAGCTTGGACATGTTCTCTACAGTTATCGCCTCGAGTTTCTTGGCGCGGTTATTGAGACCTATTGTGCCTGTGTCCCAATTCTTGAATATCTTCATCTTGTCGTCATATCTTGTATCGAGATTCCACTTGAAGACCTCATAGTCGATGCCTTTTGCCTCAAGCTCTTTCATCTTCCAGAGCCAAGTCGTGGTCTTGCTCGCGAACATGCTGCCGACAAAAAGGTCAAGCCCTCCTGTCTGGTCTATCAAAAAATGCTTATGGTCAGGCCTTCCATCAAAAAAATGGTGATGGATGCATCTCCTCTCTCCCTTGCTGCCGACTTTCTGGCTTCTTGTAGCATCACGGCTGCAACCGGGCACCATGCAAGGTGCTTTTGTTATTAGAAAATCATCTGAAAGAGCCATTATCTTAGGCATGAAATTGAAAGGCTCGCCGTTCCAGTCAAGATTATGACCCACAGCATAAACTCTCCTGTTGCTCGCGACAAGCGCCTTCAAGAGCTCTATTATCTTCGGCCTCTCCTTGTCTGAGTCCTCAAAGAAATTTATTCCTGATATCACAACAGCTTCAGTATTCGGCTGGATGAGCTTGGCTATCTCACCAGGGTCCTCTGTCTGCAAAGCATCATAACCAGCTATGCTGCCCTTACTCTTCACATCATCGAGAGGGTGCTTCGCAAGGACTATGCTGTTCTCTGTCCTCTTGCCTTTCTTCCATATAGAACCGTAAGCTGAATGAAGAAGACGCTCAAGATGAGTTGTCTTTCCTGAAAGGACTGGCCCGGTTATTGTGGTAATTTTTCCGTATCTCTCTTCCCTGAATGAAAGCATAAAATCCCCTCTCTATGTTTACAACTGCATTTTGAATAGGGCAAATAAAAACTTTTTCCCTTGCATTTAGGCACTGTTCTGGGACGAAATGTTTATAAAAGCAGCTTGTTTAGATAAACGCATGACATTTGAGTTGAAAAAGCCATGGACGGTAAGGCAGTTCAGTCTGAACTACAAAGATGTGTTCAGCATGGAATTCCTCTACAAGAGAGTCCATGAATGGCTTATTGAAGAAGGCTACACAGAAGACGGCTCCGGCCCAAGAGGAGACAAATGGATGGAACGCCTCTATCTTGAAAGGGTAGGAGGAAATGGAGCGAAACAGATATGGATATGGTGGAGGACAGAAAAATTCTTCTTGCCAGGAAACGAATTCTTCAAGTTCTATCTTGATGTTGATTTCCACGCTCTTGGTCTTGGTGAAGAGACAATAGTCGTCAACAACACAAAGGTCAAGACAAACAAAGGAGAAGTTGAAGTATTTGTCACAGCAAAGATGGAACTAGACCCGAAAGGAACATGGAACAAGAATTTCATACTCAAGAATGAGTCAATACAGAACTTCTTCCTCAACAGGATATACAAGCAAAGAATAGACAGCGTAGAGGACGAGCTGCAGAAGGACTGCGCAAGGCTGCTTAGTGCAGTGAAACAATACTTCCAGCTAGAATCATGGATGCCAGAATATGCAGGACAGCCTTTCCATCCGAAGAAAGGAGAATAAGAATAAAAAAATATTTAAAAAAAATCAGTGTGCCAGAACTTTCACTGTTTCTATCCCTGCTTCTTTTCGAAGCAAGTCCACCTTGTCGGTCTTCTCCCACGTGAAATCTGGATCGTCCCTGCCGAAGTGGCCGTATGAAGCAGTCTTTCCATATATCGGCCTCCTAAGCTTCAGTTGATCTATTATGTCAGCAGGCTTGACAGGGAAATGTTTTGCGACAAGCTCTGCAAGACGTTCTTCAGGTACTTTATTCGTGCCGAAACAATGCGTCAAAATAGATACTGGCTGTGCGACACCGATAGCATAAGCGAGCTGCACCTCGCAACGGTCAGCAAGACCTGAAGCGACTATGTTTTTTGCGATGTATCTTGCAGCATATGCTGCAGAACGGTCAACTTTTGTCGGGTCCTTTCCTGAGAACGCCCCACCGCCGTGAGCGCCCTGCCCGCCATACGTATCAACTATGATCTTTCTTCCTGTAACTCCTGCGTCACCCACCGGACCGCCGACTACGAAGCTTCCTGTCGGATTGACATAGTACTTTGTATTCGCGTCGAGCCATCTACTACAGACAGGCTTGATCAGCTTCTCAATTATGTCCTGCTTTATGCGCTCGTGAGGGATGTTCGGCTTGTGCTGAGTGGAAACGACAATAGTATCAATCCTCTTTGGCTTACCATCCTCATACTCTATAGTCACCTGTGACTTTGCATCTGGCCTGAGGTAAGGGATGTTACCTGCACGCCTAATCTTCGCAAGCTCAATCAGGAGCTTATGCGAAAGAACAATCGGCAGAGGCATCAATTCAGGCGTCTCATTCGTCGCAAAGCCGAACATGAGCCCCTGGTCTCCAGCTCCTTGCTCCTTGAAAAGCCCTTGACCTTCAGAAACTCCCTGCGAGATATCAGGTGACTGCTTGCTGACAAACACCGATACCTTGCAATTATCAGGGTCGAAACCGCAATCAGCAGTGTAACCGATTTTCCTTATCACATTCCTTGCGACAGTATCAAAATCGAAATCTGCCCTTGTAGTTATCTCGCCAAGTATGAATACATTATTGTCCTTGACAGCGGTCTCGCAAGCTACCCTTGAATAAGGGTCCTGGCTGAAGCATGCATCAAGAACTGCATCAGATATCTG
The DNA here is from genome assembly GCA_964563755.1 of uncultured Methanosarcinales archaeon. Classification (GTDB taxonomy): domain Archaea; phylum Nanobdellota; class Nanobdellia; order Woesearchaeales; family UBA11576; genus JABMQF01. The sequence goes on along the minus strand of CAZLYC010000005.1, from coordinate 90,503 downwards.
GTCGCAGACCTTGTCAGGATGACCTTCAGAAACAGATTCTGATGTAAAAAGATACTTTCCTTTCCTATGAACCATATAAAACCACCTCGATAAGCTGCTAAGTCCCCATAATCAGTTTAATAAAGCTCGTGAAAGAAATATTCCTATAAGAATAATTGTTGTGTTGTTTAATGCATTCAAAACACTAAAAAAGAGGGTTTAAACATGAAAAAATTATTAAATAGAAGTAATGATAAGCTCATTTAAGCGTTAAAAACCTAAAAAGCGGGTAAACATGCAATTTTGGGAAACAATACTATATACAGTATCTTATTTCGGCCTATTCACAGCAGTATTCTTCTTACTAACACTAATAGAGAACAGACACAGAATAAAGAATCCTAAGCAACCTAAGGATCTTCCTAAAGTGACTGTTATGGTGCCAGCTTGCAATGAAGAGAGCTGCCTCGCAAAGACACTCGATTCGCTTCTTGCATTGAATTATCCTAAAGACAGATTGCAGATAATGGTCATAGATGATGGAAGCAAGGACAGGACTCTTGAGATAGCACAAAGCTACGAGAAAAAAGGTGTGTACGTCCTGACCAAGACAAATGGCGGCAAAGGCACTGCACTGAACCTCGGACTCAAGCATGCCACTGGAGAGTTCGTCGGATGCCTTGACGCAGACTCAATAGTCGAGCCAGATGCTCTACTGAAGATGGTAGGATATTTTAAGAAAAAAAACGTAATGGCCGTTACTCCATCACTTAAATGCACTGAACCCAAGACAATCTGGCAGAAGATACAGGTCGTAGAGTTCCTTCTTGGAGTATATCTCAGAAAGGTATTCTCGTTTATGGGAAGCATACATGTGACGCCAGGACCATTCACGATATTCAGGAAAGAGCTGTTCGACAAATACGGCGGATATGACACCAGCACATGCACAGAAGACATTGAGATAGCATTGAGGATACAATCACTCGGATATGACATAGAAAATGCTGTAGATGCCAATGTTTACGCAGTACCTATGCCTACATTCAAGTCGACAAAGAAACAGAGAGTTAGATGGTACAAGGGATTCCTTGAAAATGCACAGAAATACAGGTACATGCTGTTCTCTCCAAAATACGGCAATCTTGGCCTTTTCGTGCTCCCGACTGCTTTCCTTTCTGTAATAATCGCTGCAGTCATGGTCTGCTACTCAGCATACATAACATTCGACATAAACTACCAAAGACTCGTCAACCTGTACAACGTGAACTTTGATATAATGAAACTGATAAGATTCGACTGGGATCCGTTCTACCTAGACCAAAGCCCGCTCATGTTCATAGGTATAATATCGCTCGCAATAGGAATAATAATGGTATACCTTGCAAAGACATTATCACACGAAAAACAGAAACTTGCTGTCTGCTACCTGTTCTTCATGATATTCTACCTTCCGCTCTACGCATACTGGTGGGCGAGCGCAGTGAAAGCAAAAACAAGCGAAAGCGACGTCGGCTGGAGAGGAAGGGAAAGGGAAGACGTAGAGATAAAATATTCTTGATGCAAAATGAGCCAAAGACGCGAGATAAACATAGGGAAATACATAACAGTATTCGCGATAACAACACTAGTGTTCCTGCTAGGGATAATAACAGGCAACTACTTCTCATCACAGAAACTTGAGCAGATAGACCAGATAGGACAGGACCTAAAGACAGATACGAGCGCTATGGAACTGCAATACGAACTTATTGCTGACAATCCATGCGAACATATCAATTCGACACCCCTTGCAGACGAGCTTTATGAGATGGCGAGCAAACTTGACTACATGGAGAACAACATGGGTGAAGACGACAGAAACGTCATCGAACTAAAAGAATACTATTCGATATTAGAGATTAGGCACTGGCTTTTCATGAAGAAGACAAACAAGGAATGCAACCAGACAAGCGCGCCCATACTTTTCTTCTACACCAATGAAGATGACTGCAAGAGCTGCAAAGAACAGGGATTCATACTCACATGGATAAGAAGGAATTACGATGATGTGTACATCTACTCTTTCGATTATACAATACAAAACGCTGCAGTTGAGACGTTGAAGAAACTCTATGATATAAAAGGTACACCTTCTATAGTGATAGACAAAGAGACGTACAATATGTTCCTCAGCAAGAAGGAACTTGAAGACATATTGCAGAAAAAAGGCATCCAGAGAATACTTGACGAAGAACCTGTTGTCGAGTAAGATACATATTACATAAGGAATATTTATAAACATAAACTAGTTCTATAGTAATATGCCATACGAACTATCCAATATAAAGCAGATAAGAAAACGGCTTGGACTCACGCAGACAGAATTCTCAAAGGAAGCAGGAGTATCACAGTCACTGATTGCGAAGATAGAGGCAGGAAAGATAGATCCGACGTACTCCAAGGCACAGCAGATATTCGAAGCGATAGACAGGATAAGCAAGAAAAAAGAGATAAGCGCAGCAGAGATAATGCAGACAAACATACTGACTGCAAAACCGAATGATAGCATAGTCGAGATAGTGCATCTCATGAGAAAGAAAGCAATATCACAGGTGCCGATAATCGACGGGAAGAACATAACAGGACTTGTAACAGAAAAAGAACTGCTTGACAAGCTCGGACAGGACAACGTGCATGTCCTTAAAGCTAAAGACATAATGATAGACCCTCCTCCAATAGTCAGTGAGGACACAAAGCTATCTGTACTGACCTCCCTGATAAAGCATTATCCAATACTCATCGTCGCAAAGAAAGGGGAGCTATCAGGCGTAATAACAAAAGCGGATATAATAAGCAAGGCAGTATAAACGACCGCCACCGCACTAGCGAGCTGAAATAGTTCTCATCGAATTAACGGTGTACTCAGATAAATATGCAGATTAGCTATCAGAGCGAGCTGCCGTGGCGGTGCGCAATGCCACGCTCGCAAAGCTGTGAATTTTGTTGTTGTTTGCCCAACTGCGTAATGTTCCTATGACTGGTCTGAAGCTCGCTAGGTGGCATTGCTATTTACAATTTCTATAGGAAAATATAAAAATCCGAGAAGCAGATAAGACTTATCAGGGGGTAAAATGGATTCTTACGCAGTGCAGATAAGGGAAGCCTTGCAGAGCAACGAGACGATAGTCATAGGATGCGAATGCGAGGTAGAGTACAGCGGAAGGGCTGAAGCATTCCTGCCACTCGGGGAACGCCTGATAATAATAAAAGCAGATAAGACTCTCCTGGTCCACCAGCCAGAAGGCAACGCACCAATCAACTACATGAAGCCAGAGAGTAAGCACAGCGTCTCTTTAGAAGATGGTTTTCTATACATCAGGTCACAGAACCTGCCGCAGAAGGAATATCTTGACATAAAGATGCAGAAATTACATTTCATAAGCTCAAAACAGCTCAAAGACGGACAGAAGATACAGATAATCGGCACAGAAAAAGACATGTCCGAGATGATATACAACAACCCTGCAGTAATATCCAAAGATTTCAAGCCCCTGTCTATGGAGGAACACACAAAATACGGCTTCATAGATGTATTCGGCTACGACAAGCAGAAGAATCTCGTGATTGTTGAATGCAAGAGGTACAACGCAGACCTCAGCGCAGTAACACAACTAAGGAGATACGTCGAAAAGATGAAGAAGCTCAAAGGCACTGAAAAAATAAAAGGAATAATAGCAGCGCCAAAAATATCTCCCAATGCTCTCCAGATGGCGCAGGACTGGGGCTTCTCCTTCGTCGCTGTAGAACCTCCAAAATACAAGGAAAGATACAACAAAGACCAAAGGACACTTGGAAACTTCTGAGCAATAAAAATAAAAGAAGAAAAAAATGAAAGAAAAAGACCCTGACACAAGCAAGAGGACAATGCTCGCGCATGAGATACTGCACTCATTCATGCACAACTACAAGGAAAGATGGGTCAGCGAGAAAGAGCTCAAGTACCACGACAGGTTGCACAATCAGGTGTTCAACGAACTAGTCGATAGAGGGTTCATTGAGAGGAAAAAAACGCCATTCGGATACAATTACCGCTGGAAAGCAGCGATGCCATGAATGATTTTTATTTCTTCATTCGCCAGCCAATTTAATGACGGATTTTAACGCGACAACCAATGTCATAGGCGCTATGAAAATGCCCATGAAATGGAACATCGAGCCAAGAACAGTCCCGAGAGGATCGAATATTATATTCAGTACCTGAAAATCAGTCGTGCCTGCGACAAGAAGCGCTATCGAGGCAATCAGGAAATGGTTTATCTCCTTTGCGTTGATGTTAAGAAACCCAACAACTACGCCGAGCAAAAGTATGCTGAACGCGAAGAAATTGCTGGTGGTCTGCATAAGACCTGCTATTACAGATATCAAGACTCCGCCTACAAAAGCATAATGGCCTACCTTGTGATGCATAATGTTCACCTCTTCAGATGCTCGTCAATCTTCTTTATCTCCTCAGACATCCTGGAATGAGGCATTGAAGCGACGAGTCTTGCATCCTTTATCTTGAAGACAACAAATGCTGTAAGCATCGCCACTATTATGCCAAGAAGAACAGCGCCTGCGAGAATCCCCTCAGAAGATTCGCCAATACCTATCAATGAACCAGTTATGTCATTAGCTCTCCTGACCTGATAGTCCATCATAGCCAAGGCCAGCATAGGCAACAAAAGTATGCTAGCAAAAACTACAACGCCTGAAAAACCAATATTTTCTGACACGATTAACACCCCTTATAGCCATTGACTATTCTTATTTTCATATTTAAAACTACCTCTTTTTCGCTGCCTTCTTTGCAGCCCTGCGAGATTTCATATCCTTAACAGCCTTCCTAAGATTGTAGATGCCTGTCCTGAAATAGTTCAGCTTCTGAGACTCGACAACGCTATCCTCTGATATGTTGAACCCGGAAGGAAGATCAGGAATCTTTTTCTTCGGCCTGTAATAATCATACAAAGCGTAACCGAAGCCAGTCATCATGAAAATGAATATCAGCAATGCAAGTATCGACAATGACTTCTCTATTATAAGCCTCATGAGCGGCTTCTCTATGACACTGCAATCCTGCGGACAGGTCTCTGGATTCTCCAGTCCATCGCATACACCATTGCCGCATGCGCAATATGCGGGCCTCTCTATCTCCCGAACTTCTTTCTCACGACCTATCACGACGTAAAGATTGTCAGGGGAGCAGTCCTCGATAGTAAGCTCGAAATAATCAGAATAACCGTAAAGTGTTGACTCTGAATTAGCTTTCGCAAGCTGTGAGAACATATCTTCAGATATTATCTGTCCCATTATCTTCTGGACCAGCCTGTCGTCTATTATCAATGTGTGTATAACTGGCCTTGACCAGAAGTTTACGCACTGTTCATTAAGCATTTCACTTCCTATTGACTGGGCAGAGCTCAATGAGACAAGACCATCATTGCTCTCCTCCTTGAAAAGCATCTTAGTAAGGCCAAGACGTTCCATGAAACTATACGGCTGCGTGCCTGCTATGACATAGTAAGATATATTCGGAACCTGCTCGACCTCTGACCCTGCAGTAAGCACTCCTTTGACAGCTTCGCTCACAGGAACAACCTCATTTGCATTGGCGTTTATGAACTCGCTCACGAAAGTATCCAGATAGTTCGCTATAGGAGATCCTTTATTCGGAGTTCCTACGATGAGGACCAGCTTGACTTTATTTATGAACGTGTATTTTGAAGCATCCTTCTGATTCTCATCATAAGCATATCTCAATGCGTTCTGTGTTATTATCCCTCCGAGAGAATAACCTATGAAATATATCATGCTGAAACGACCATTGTTAGCCTCGAGATAATCCGCAAGCTGTTTTGCGGACTCATTCACAGTGTTAGTCGCAAGATAAGAGTAAGTCCAGACCTGGAACGGCTGGTTAGTCATCCTGAACTCGCTTATCATCGCATCCCATACCTTGCCTGAGCCCCACAATCCGTGCAGAAGTATTATCGCATTGCCCGCATCAGGAGTCGGCGTGAAACGGTTTATCAGACCAGGTTCACCACACTCATCACAGAGTATGGTTATTGGAGCGAGAGTCACCTGGCCGTCCTGGGCATACTTGGTGAGATTCACCGTTGCAGTCACTATCTTCTTGTCTGTGTTGACTTTTCCACCAGTATAAAGCCATTTAGTCTCATTCCCATCTGTGCGTTTGGCATAAACAGATACGCTAAACTCATCCTCACCTTCCTTAACAGAATAAGGCATAGTGACATTTATAAGATTAGATACTGATGAGTCATCTGAAAACTTCAATACTATAGGCATACCTACAATCTTCAGGTTCTTGTTCTCTGGCTCAGGCTGGTTCTCTGACGCCATAGACATGGTTGCATCCATATTGCTCCCGATGTCGATTGAGTAATCACCGCTCTTCAACGAAATGTTTCCACCAGTCCTGTTTGTCCTTACAGTCGTTATGTTCACTGCTGATGCGCTTATGTTGAATGTCTTCTCCTCGCGGAACTGCTCAACCTCCTTGCCAGGACACATCTTTGTCGTGACTACCGCAGACCTCTGACTGCAACCTTTTCCGACACATCTCAGGAGCTGGACCTCCTTATACTTGTCAGGCACCACGACACTCATTGTGAAAGTCTCACCGCCAGTACAACCCGCCTTGAAAGGCTTCGCAACAACAGTGAAACCTTCAGGTATTGTTATCATCTTAAGCAGTTCTTCCATGGATATTTTTTCATCCACAATGCTTATTTTCTCCTCACAACTGACAGATGTTGTAGTCTGGACTATCTCAGTAATACGTGTATCTGAGCGAGATATCGGGGCCGCTCCTTGCGCTGATGGTGCGGATGGTGCAGACGGAGCAGCAGGAGCCACAGGTACCGCAGGAGCTTCCGGAGCAGCAGGAGCCACAGGTACCGCAGGAGCTTCCGGAGCAGCAGGAGCTGCAGGCGCAGAAGCACCTCCACCACCGCCTCCTCCACCAGTGGGAGCAGGCGTAAATAGAGTCAAAGAGAAATTCTCAGCAGCAAAGCCTGAACTATTATATGCTGTGTGTGCCTCGCAGTTCCATAACAATGAAGCGTCTGGAAGGGATATTGAAAATGATGTCTCATTCCCTGTACCAGAAGCATTGTTTGTCCTGTTAAGAGTCCAGTTTCCTCCGACGTCATGATACAAGGATATGTTCACTAGCCCGCCTTCATGTGATGCGTTGCAGACAAAATTAACTGTGTGAACCGACGTTGATGTATTAGACGCTGGAGAAAGAAGGTAAACATGAGGAGGCAATGCCTTGTTGAGCGTGACAAAAATCTCATTCGAATATGATCTCAACCTGTTATTAGTAACATTTGTCAGGTTCTCTCCGTAGAAATCACCGTTGACGGCAAAAATATCATAGGACTTGTCCTGCTTCAACGCAGAATTATTCACGACGTATTCTGTAGCCACAAGATAACCTGTGAGGCTTGAATTATCAGATGACGAGATTATATGGGGCGCAGAATCTCCTGCAAAAGTGAGGTTGATGCCCGCGCTCTTGTTCGCACCGAAACGGTCCAAGCTATGTACCTGAACACGCCAGTTGACGCTGATCATCCCTATCAGGTTATCTGTGCAGATACTGTTCACAGAAACAATATCAGGATATGACGGGACAAGAGTGCTATTTATGAAGAAAAACCCAAACTCATCATTAAGGCACGCTGTGTTGTTCGTTATGTTGGCCAATGAAGAGCTGTCTATCCATGCGCCAAACCTGTTCGACGACAAAGAGTTGTTGAATATGGTGGTCGTGTGATTTCCAGAGATGTTTATGCCTGACCTTGAATTGTCTTCCAGCCTGCTCAGCTTTATCTCTGAATAATCTGATCCAGAAACGACTACTCCCTCTCCGTTCGAAATAAGATCGCTTCCTGAAATAGAATTATTATTTGACTCGTTAACGCAGAATCCGATTCCGGTGTTGTTAAATACTGTGCTGTTATACAGTTTTGTATACAATGAGGTGTATGAATGTATACCAAATAATGTGTTGGAAGATACTGTGGAGTTAAGTATCACATTGTCCCTTGCCGTCCAGATAGTGATGCCTGAACCATTGTTAATGTATGATGAAGAGTTGAAAAACGTGTTGCCGTCTGAGAACCAGAACAGCACGCCGTCTTCTGAGTTTTCATAAATAGTCAGGTTCCTGAACGTGTTGCCATGGGCATATGATGTATAAAGACCACGCTGGTTTCCATAAGTATCAATGTCTCTGACAGTATTCTGTTCAGAACGTTCTACAAATATGCCGTACCAGGTATTATCGAAATATTCCCCTCCCGATACATTATTCTGGTCAGAATAGTAAATGTATATACCTACATAATTGTCATGTGATACAATATCTTTGATTGAGTTGTTATCTGATTCTCTTGTCAGGAATACCCCCACATTGGAGTTGCCTATCGTTGTAGATGAAGCCACTGTGCTGTTGCTTGAGTTATGCACAGTTATACCTGAATAGCTGTTGTAATTTGACGTCACGTTCGATATTATCGTGAAATTTGAGTCTGCGACATGGATGCCATGATAATAATCACGAACATTGCAGTCCTTAACTGTGTTATTGTCGAGATTCACGTATATACCTGACCCGGTGTCGTTGCCTACCATTGTCGCTCCTGCGCAAGAAAGGACAAGATTGCTGCTGTTGAAACGTATGACGCCCGGATTCAACGAATCATTGATGTAATGCGTACCTGGGCAGAGCGTTGAGTTCCTAACTACAAGTATATCATTTCTAGGTGTGAACAATAACGGGTCGAAATCCGCGCAGTCTATGTCATCAGCAGAGCCGTCGTAATCAGAGTCGAGCCTTGATGACACAGGACCCCAGTCGGTGACATTTGCAGAAACCTTGCCGCCATTCATACTGTTGTATGGGTACTGCTGGCCGAAATCAGCATATCCATCACTGTCAGAATCGAAAATCGCTAAAGCTCCTGTGTTGTCCCAGAAGTTACCTATCGGTTTGCCTCCTGATGTCGTGTTGAAATCATTGCCAACCAGATTTGAATAAGCATGGAGCGAGTTAGATGAGAAGTTATTGTAAAACACCCTGTTTCCTGAAGATGATATCAGGTATACTCCGTTCAGATTACCGCTGAATGAGCTGTTCTTTATGACTGATCCTGTCGTGGCTGTGAAAGAGACCGCCCTCTGGAACCCGTCAATATCGCAGCTGATGATGGTCAAATTATCAACACTTGCAGCAGATATACCATAACCCGTGCCGTCCCCATGTATGCTCGCATCATCGCAGTCAATAACTACGTCGCTCTCGTTGATAGTGATTCCGTTTCCTCCGCAGACAAGTGAGCCGTTCTGCATGGTTAGGTCTGCTGTGAGCATTATGCTGCCTGAGATTGTCTTGTTGCAGTATATGTTGTTAATTGTAGCTGATTCTGAAGCAAAAAGTGAATCATATGAGTCTGAGATGCATGAGACGTTCCACTCGTATGTGCCTGGAAGCGCAAAAATCTCTTCGTGCTCATACATCAAAGTCAGCTGGTTGTAAGACATGTTTACAGGATACAATCCTTCGATGATTATAGTGCATACACCGTTGTCAGACTGATTGTTTATCGGTGAACCTGTCAGGTTAGTGTAATTCGCGTAGAAAAATACGTGCTCACCTTGAGACTTGGTGCTGTTTTCCGCTTCGGAGAAGATATTCAGAGTCGAGTTCGAACCAAAGACAGTTGCAGAACGCCCTGTTATCGTATCGAGTTGAGAGGCTATGGCCAATGCTAGAGAGAGCAGCAATACGAAAACCAGATAGTCCTGCTTATCATTCATCTTCTTTCCTCTTTGCCCTGTTCGCAACTGTCGCGACAGAGCTGGGATGCTTGTTAAGCAATCCCGCTATCTTTGAATTCGAGTAGGAATAGTTCTTCTTCAGATGAAACACGATGTGCTCAAGTATGGATTTCGACCTGTCAGTGAAGATGAAACTCGGTATCAATATATCCTCGCCAGAAGCCTTGAAGACATCCTTCATCTTCCTTGAAGCCCGCGTGTAAGATGTCCATATGCTGCGGTCATCCCTGCCAAGCATAAGAGCAATCTGATGGAAAGAAAGATTCTTGTTTTCCTTGAGATACTTACAGATAGACTCTGATGGGCTGAGTTCCTGCGCAAATATTGAAAGCGGAACTGACTCTTCTGAAGAAACAGAAGAATATAATTCTATCAGCTCTGAAAGTGAAAGCTCCTGATTGGACTTCATAAACTGAAGAATAGAACGCAGCAGCCTGCGAGAATCATCTATACCTGCTTCAGTTACCTCTTTTGTACTTTCAGGCCTCCTCTTCTGCATCCTCATGTATCAATGAATTTTTACTTATAAATGTTACCATTTTTACTTCTTTTGTATATTTTTTAACTCTTTTTGTATAAATAATACTTTTTACGTTGAAAAATGGTTGTTTTGTATAATATATGAATCGTATTTTTACTTTATATGTATTTTATGTTACTGTTTTTGTATATTAATCACTCTATTTGTCTATTGATATTTAGCTAGGACTATAGCGAAATCAGTATCTTATCCTATCAAGAATATGATGCGCATCTGAAGACTTCGACAAAGAATCCAACAGATTCCAGTCTTTCCCTGCTTTTGATGCGAACGAAACCTTAAGAGTTTCCTGCTCCTTGTTCGAAACTCTCGCGAACATGTCCGCTTCTATCAGACCGTAAGGGTAACCCAGAAAAACAGGGTCCTTGCTGTTTGAAGAAAGAAGAGAGAGGAAAGAGGGCACATCCACATCTAAAGCCACATCAAGCAGCTCGACCTTGAAGATGTAATCTGATCTGTTGTGAAGTTTCGCGAAAAATACCTTAGAAAACTGTTTTGTTCCAGCAGGAAAATAATACCAGCAGCCTCCTGGAGCAGAGCTGGCCAACACTGTTGAGACAGAAGCTCCATTCGATGCCAAAAGGTCCGATGTCTTAGACAATGCCAGAACTGCTGAGCCTGAAGAAGATGCTGCAGAAGCAAGACCCATAATTGCGTTCTTCTCATATGCTGTTGAAAAAGAAAAATCACCGTCAAGGACAGCTAAACATCCTGTCTTTTTCACTGCTTCTGACGCAACCTTCAATTCAGCGAGCCTTCTCACGATATTAGCGACATTCGAAATGCTGGACCTTGACTTCCCCTGACGCAAACCATCATCAAGCGGGTCGAAAGATAGAACTGAATCAAGAAAAGAGCCAAGAAAGGCAGGCTTATCAGAGAACATCTTAGCTGAATAGGATATCTTACCCTGAATCAATGATGAAACAGACAATACATAAAACTCATCTGAACCGCATGAAACCCTTTTCCCGTCCTGCCACACAGAATGGAAAACTCTTACAAAATCAACGCACAATTGCGGCGATGAAATGATGCTGGCGTTACCCCCGTCGATGAAAACAAGTTTTCCTGAACCGGATGGTTGAACTATTGTGTGGAAGTTCTCCTTTGAAAATACAGAACCAGATATCTCAGGGTCACCGATGCCAAGAGAGTCTGCCTTAGACAACTTCAGTTTCCTGACCTCATCCAGAACTTTATCAAAAGCACCCATGCGTCAAGAAAAAGCACAGCAGGTTTTAATATTTATCCAAATAACAAATCTATCCAAATAGCAAAACAAAAATATGAAGAGCAGAACAAAGAATCAGATTCTCCTCTTGATTACCGTGAAAAAAGTCATCTCAAGGACGAATACCATTATTATCGTAACAACAAGCGCCTCCCAGAACGAACCTATCGCGACAACCATGCCAAGAGCAGCCACGCCCCAAACGCTTGCGGCAGTAGTGAGGCCTTTTACCTCTCCTCCCCTTGACATTATAGTTCCTGCGCCAAGGAAACCTATGCCAGTCATTATGGCTGCACAGACTCTTGCTACAGAATCAAACTCGAAACCTTCATAGGATATGAACGCCCCGATAAGAAAAGTGCTGGTCATGCAGACAAGGATGTGCGTCCTTATGCCCGCGTAACTGCCGCTCCTCTCACGCTCATAACCTACAATTCCTCCTAGAACCACGGCAAGAAGTATCTTCACAAGCATCAATAAATTCGTATCCATACCTGCTCCCAAAACCAGAGTATTTAAATAATTTTATATTAATTCCAGAGTAGAACATTCTAGAGACACATGATGAATATCACGCACATTGTTATTGTCTAGCCCAAACCTTTTTAAACCAACCAAGATTTTTCAAACGCATGGGTTACGAACTGATAATAACAGAGAAACCGAATGCTGCTCTGAAGATTGCCCAGGCATTGGCCAGCGGAAAGCCCATAAAGAAGAACCAAAAAGGCGTTCCTTACTACGAAATAACGCACGGAAACAAGGATATAGTGGTCGGCTGTGCTGTAGGCCACCTATACACAGTAGCAGAGAAGGCCAAGAAGAAAGCATGGAGCTATCCTGTATTTGATATAGAGTGGGAAGAGACAGGAAAGACGAAAAAGGATTCTTCGTACACAAAAAAATATCTCTCAACACTCAAGAGTCTATCAAAGAATGCAAAAGAATTCACCATAGCGACAGATTACGATATAGAAGGAGAGGTCATAGGACTAAACGTCACGAGGTTCGCATGCGAGCAGAAAGATGCGAACAGGATGAAATTCTCAACACTCACAAAGCCAGACCTTGTCAGAGCGTATGATGAAAAGCTGAATCATCTGGACTGGGGACAGGCGCTTGCAGGAGAGACGAGGCATTTCCTTGACTGGATGTACGGAATAAATCTCAGCAGGGCATTGACACTAAGCATAAAAAATGCGACAGGCATGCACAAGATACTCAGCTCAGGAAGAGTGCAGGGACCAGCGCTCAAGATAATAGTCGACAAAGAAAGGGATATAATCGCATTCAAGCCAGAGCCTTTCTGGGAATTGACACTAACTGGTGAACTCAAAGACGGCAAGATAACAGCACAGCACAAAGAGAACCCTTTCTGGAACAAGGAAAAAGCAGCCAATGTGCTGGAAAAGATAAAACCAGAGAAGAAAGGTAAGGTTTCGAACGTATCAAAGAACGAATTCACGCAGATGCCGCCGGCACCATTTGACTTGACCACATTACAGACAGAATCTTATAGGACGCACGGAATAAATCCCAGCACAACACTTGAGATGGCGCAGAGCCTTTATCTCGACGGCGCGATATCCTACCCGAGAACAAGCTCCCAACAGCTGCCGCCAGCGATAGGATACCAGAGGATAATGCAAGACCTAGCCAAACAGGATGAATACAAGGAAGGATGCTCACAGCTTCTCTCAAAACCGCAGCTAAAGCCGAACAATGGAGCAAAGACAGACCCTGCGCATCCTGCAATATACCCTACAGGAACGATTCCGACATTAAGAGGGAAAGAGCTCAAAGTATATGACCTCATAGTCAGGAGATTCCTTGCGACTTTCGGCGAACCCGCAACAAGAGAGACAGTCACTATAGAAGTATCTGTTAAAGATGAACCATTCGTATCAAAGGGCACGAGGACCACAAAGAAAGGATGGCACGAGCTCTACGGAAGATACTCGACGCAGAAAGAGGAAGAGCTTCCAAAGACAGAGATAGGACAGGATGTCACGATAACAGAGCTGAATATGCTCGACAAGGAGACACAGCCTCCGAAAAGATACACACAAGCATCGATAATAAAAGAGCTGGAGAAGAAAGGCCTCGGCACGAAATCTACAAGAGCAACTATTGTAGACAACCTATTCCAGAGAGGATACTCTACAGGAAAAGCAATACAGGCGACAAACCTCGGCATAAAGACAGTAGAGACGCTCGAAACATACTGCCCAGAGATACTTGATGAAGAGCTGACAAGAAACTTCGAACTCGAGATGGAAAAAATAAGAGAGATGCAGAAGAAAGAGGAAGAAGTCCTTGGAGACGCAAGGACAGTCCTTACAAAAACTCTTGACCATTTCAAGAAAAATGAGAAACAGATAGGAGAGAAACTCGCTGAAGCGACAAAAGAGACAGAAAGAGAGATGGCGCACATAGGCGAGTGCCCCATATGCAAAGGAAACCTCGTGATAAAGAAAGGCAAGTACGGCAGGTTCATCGCATGCGACAACTACCCGAAATGCAGCATAACATACAAGCTGCCAATCAACGCGCTATTCAAACCTGCAAAGAAGGTCTGCGAAAAGTGCGGACAACCTATGATTATGATAATAAGGAGCAAGCAAAGGCCGCAGGAAGTATGCATAAACCCTGAATGCCAGACAAAAGAGATATCTGCAGAGTACAAGAAAGAAGCAGATAAGATGGAGGCAGGAAAGATAGAGAAGAAATGCCCCCAGTGCGGAAACAACCTTGCGCTAAGAAGATCCATATACGGAAGTTTCTACGGATGCACAAATTATCCGAAGTGCAAGTACACACAGAACCTTAACGGGACGACGAACAGCAAGAAGTAATTCCATATATTTCTAAAGCACTGTCAAGATGCTGCGCTCGCATTGATTATTATTTGTTTGTTGTTCGCCCAGCTACAATGATTCTAGAAAGTTATCTGTCGCTCGTCATGCAGCATCTTCACTTAAAAGGCTCTAAGTTGTCCCAAATACAGGACAAAGAAAACTATTTATAACATCTTAGAAACATCAAAACCTATGACCAAAGGGGTTACGGCTGTAATAACAATAATTGCGCTAATCGCATCCATATTTCTTGCAAGCGCTCCTGCTACAGCAGACACAGGACACATAAAACTGCTTGCAGTCTACCAGGAAGGCGACACTTTCAAGGGAAGTCCTGCAGATGTCCAGCTTGAGATAAAGAAAGGCACAGGAAGAGTGTTCTTAGAGACAATACCCCTATCAAAAGTAGATACACAGATCTCGACAAGATTCGCAAAAGAGATAGCATGCAAGTTCGCGGAAACCGACTGCAACAAGAGGGATTTCTTCTACACAATAAAGAGCCCTGCAGGGATAGTCGGCGGACCGAGCGCAGGAAGCGCAATATCCGCTCTGACATTCTCAATGCTAAAAGGGCTTGAACTGGACCAGAACACAGCGATGACAGGAACGATAAACTCAGGAGGACTTGTAGGACCTGTCGGAAGCCTGAGAGAAAAGATAAACGCAGCAAGTGATGCCGGAATAACCACAGTAATAATACCAATAGTCCAAGCAGGGATAAAAGAGGATAATGTAAGCATAATAGATTACGGCGCAGAACTCGGAGTCGAAATAGTGCCAGTAGGCACATTAGAAGAGGCAGTTGAAGAGCTCACCGGCGAGAGATTTGAAGATGATGACAAAGACATAGACGTACCTCAAAGCTACAAGAGCGTAATGACTGCTGTGTCTCAAGAGCTTTGCGACAGGACAGAAGAACTCATCGGAGAAGTCAATGTCTTCAACCTGACAGGCAAGAAGAAAGTCGTATTCGAATGGGTCAGGCTGCAGGAAGAGGCCCAGAACCTGACTAGACAAGGAAGAGACGCATTCGAACAAGGCAACACATACAGCGCAGCATCATACTGCTTCGGCGCGAACGTCAAAGCACACACTCTACTCAACAAGATAATGAACATGACACCTGAACAGGTGAGCGAAGAGTCTCAGAGACTCAAACAGAAAATCGACAATGTCGACAAGCAGACTGAAGAAAGAGGAAAAGAGACAATAACAGACCTGCAGACATACATGATAGTCAAAGAGAGAATTCTTGAAGCAAGACAGAGCCTCTCAATCTCAAAGAACACATCAGAAAATTTCGGATACGTCGATGAAAGGCTGAACAGCGCAGTCGCTTGGAGCAAATTCTTCGGCAATGAAGGAGAAAAATACAACATAGAAGAAAGAGCGCTGCAGCAGACCTGCACAGAGATACTCGGCGACGTAGAAGAGAGGTTCCAGTACCTTAACCTTTTTTTCCCGGGACTCCTCAAAGACCTGCAGAACAACCTGCTTGTCGCTGAAGACCACTACCAGAAGGGAGAGTACGGCCTGTGCATATATCTCGCCAGCAGGACAAAGGCAGAATCAAACATAATAGTAACTCTCATAGGCGTAACAGACGAGTCTGTGCAAGGAATACTCGAGCAGAAGCTCAAGGCAGCTAAACGCGCGATAAACAAACAGATAGAATCAGGAATATTCCCGATAATAGCATACAGCTACTATGAATACGCAACTTCCCTGCAAGAAGACAACAAGGAAGCAGCACTGCTGTATTCAGAATATGCGCTCGAGCTCAGCGAGATAGACATATACTTTGAGAAGAAAGCATCACAGTCAACAGGCACAGATACCAAAAATTTAATTTCGGAATACATGCCGACAGCGATATTCCTGTGGGGAATGATACTCGGATTCCTGCTTGCATTGATAATCACACGCAGAAAAATAAAAACCGGCAAGAAAGAGAGCTGGAAACCTAGAAGCACTGTCAAGACAAAGACAAGGCTCAGGATAAGGTAAAAATATTTATACAATAAAGCAATCATATTCTTCCATGGACAACGAGTTAATAACCGTAGTCGATACAAACGATGTAGTTATTGGATATTCTGCAAAAGAAGACATACGAAGAAGAGGCCTCAACTACAGATGCGTGCAGATATTCCTTTTCAACTCCAACAACGAGCTATTGATATGCAGACGACCGCTAAACAAGAAAAAATTCCCAGGCCAATGGTGCACAGTCATGGGTTTTGTCAGGAAAGGAGAGAGCTATGATTCCGCAGCTGTACGACAGGCACATGAGGAGATAGGGCTTGACATCAGACTCAGAAGACTTACAAAGTTCAGCCTGAACGACGGTGGAAACAGGGTCTTCCAGGAGATATTCACAGGCCCTGTCGCAGGAACTGTTCAGCCAGACAAGACAGAGATTATGGAAACTAAGTTCATCAGCATACGCGATCTCAAGAATGACATCTCGCTCCACATGAACAAGTACGCACTGCCGTTCATAGAAGCGGTGAGAGCTTATCTTAAGGCGACGAATTCTTTTTGAATTTCTAGCAATGCCGCGCTCGCATTAATTAAATAAAATAAAAAATGATTAATCCACTCTATTTCTTTGATTTAATGCCACCAGCATTACATCCATAGCCCAAAATTTTGATTCTGTTCGCAAGCTTGGATCCGATAGTTACTCCTTCTTTGAAATATGTTTCATCATGGGTGTAATTTAGCCCGGTAAGATTGCCTCTTGGAAAACTCACACACATTCCAGGCTGAACAAGCGAGTCTATTGATACTGCAGTAAGACCCTCAGAATCTTTTACCTCGACATTAAGGCCAGTTCCCTCAACAGTCCTTAACTTCATTAAGTACTTAGAGCCAAGGTAATTCTCAGCCAGAACTTCAGCGATGACTGGACGGTTATGTTCAACAGATACTTTAGTAATACCAACGCCTACAAGAGCCGCCCCTCCCAAGAAACCCAAACCAAGGAGATACTCTACCAAAGGGCTATAAACAAATTTATCTGAAAAACTCATAATCTCACCACCTAAAATAAATAGACATAAAAAGAATATAAACATTTTGTTTATTCATTTAGCAGTACTCACTATTGACTAAGTATCGCAATTTAATCTAGACTTCGAAAATAAAACCCCTAGCAGACCCGTCGAAACAGGCCTGCCGGGGAAAAAGAGGTGAATAGGATTCTTGACGCCTCTTAATCTGTGAATAAATGATTAAAAACCCTCGCAGAACCCCGTGAGGGGCTCTGCTGGGGAAAAAGAGGTGATAATGATAAGTTTGAAGCTAAATAACAAGATTCAGCTCCAAACCACCCACTCCCAACTGATGTGTATATTGAGTCCGAACTAATATTTAAACCTTTCGTTTTTTGAGCATTTCAGAGTAGTAACAAATCTATTTAATAGAAGCAGGAGGAATTTAAGCATCATGGTAGAGAGGAAATGCCACAAATGCTGCAAAAGTGCGGAAAGTAAGCTTGTTGACAAATGGTACTGCAGGAAATGCTTCTGTGAACTTGTCGAACAGAAGATAAAACACAACCTGCGGAAGTATAACCTAAAAAAAGACTGCAGATTGACTGTCAAAGACAAGGCAAGCGAATACATAATAACAAAAGTCATCAACCTGCCTGTCAGGATCACAAACAAAAAAGGAGATTATGAAGTCGTACCCTGGACAATGGATGACGAAAACGAGGAATTCCTAAAGAAATTCCTCGAGAACAAGAAAATAAAGACAAAAGAAGACCTAAAAAAGATAAAACTGTTCTGCCCGCTGTCAAAAAATGACATGAAAACATATTTCTCTATCAAGAAAATACCGTATTCACCTGAAAAGACAGAGCTCAATGACATGATGGACAAGTTTGAATCAAAATACGCAGGCACAAAGAACGCATTGCTCAGAAGCAACGAGAGACTCAACGAAATACTAAAATGAGACTCAGGACAAAATTTGCAATAGCGCTGGTGATTTTCTTATTCACTATAGCGATAAATTGGAACAGCATAGA
This sequence comes from uncultured Methanosarcinales archaeon, assembly GCA_964563755.1. Classification (GTDB taxonomy): domain Archaea; phylum Nanobdellota; class Nanobdellia; order Woesearchaeales; family UBA11576; genus JABMQF01. Next base: position 71,955 of record CAZLYC010000005.1, on the reverse strand, counting down.
AGAAAACGTAAAAGAAAGCCAGAAGGACACTGAATACCTAGAAGAAGGCAAGATAATACTGCAAGAGACAACAGCTGAACCTGAAATATACTTCTGCCCGCGTGATGACTGCATAGGAAACATGGTCGCATGGCTTGACGCTGCAGAGGAATACATACACTGCGCGCTCTATGAAGCAGAACTGCAGGAGCTGAAAGACAAGCTAGTCGAGAAAAGCAAGACAATAGACGTAAAGCTTGTCACAGACACAGATAATATGAAAGAAGTCATCAACCTGACGTTCGTGCGTCAGGACAACAAGTCCGCAATAATGCACAACAAGTTCTGCATCCTTGACGGGAAAGCAGTCTGGACAGGAAGCTTCAACCCAACAGAAAGATGCAACTACAAGAACAACAATAACGCGATATTCTACCAGTCACAGCTGCTCGCGAAGAACTATGAAGATGAATTTTTGGAGATGTGGAACGGAACATTCGAGAAAGGAGCGAGGACAGAAGAACCGACAGTCACAATAAATGGAAAGAACATCTCATCATACTTCTGCCCGGAAGACTGGTGCGCGAACAAGGTAATATACGAACTGCAGGATGCAAAGGAATCAGTCTATTTCATGACATTCTCATTCACGCACGACGAAGTCGGAAAACAGCTGATTTCGCTGCATGACAAAGGAGTAGAGATAAAAGGCGTGTTCGAGAAATCACAGAACAATAGCTACACAGAATACTATCCGCTGAAGGATGCAGGAATCGACGTAAGATGGGACGGCAACAAGTATAACCTCCATCACAAAGTATTCATAATAGACAATTCAACAGTCATAACAGGCAGCTTCAACCCGTCAAGCAACGCTGATGAGAGGAACGACGAGAACCTGCTAATAATACACGACCCTGCTGTCGCGAAGAGGTATCTTGAAGAATTCGAGTATGTGTGGGAAGAAGCAAATAAAAAATAATTATTTTTCTTCATCATTCTTCTCGTAATCTGTCGTGAAATTCTGTATGTTCTCAGCTATCTTCCTTGCCTGCATCGCCTCTATCTCCAAAGAACGTAATGAGTAAGGGTCTTTGAACATCTTATTGTTGCTGTACCACATCTCATCGGTTATCCTGAATATATTCTGAAGATGCTTGAGGGCGTATTTCTTATACCTGCCAAGCTGCTTCTTGGTTCCTATCATGAAATGCTCTGCATGACTCGCCATCTCGTACCTGAATGATGCATCATCCCTCGGATGCTCATAGCCAGGGTAACCGACCATACCGCCCACTGCCTGGCAGAGGGCGAAGTTCCAAATCTTCTCGAAATAAGGTATTTCAGGCACCCATCTTGCAGTATCACATATGTTCTGACCAAGGCCATTTATCAGCTTCTCAGAAGCAGGCTTCTTGTAATGCTCACTGAACCTGTCGATATCAACATCAACATGAACGCTTATCCCTTCACGGAACTTTCCAGTCCCATCACCCCATGATAGCTGCACCAAAAAACTCGCAAGATTGTAAAGGTTACTGACATCCTTCAGATGCTCATAAAGCCTATTGCCTGACATGACAATGCAGTTCCCTGACTGGTCAGCGATATGCTTTACAAGATCCCAGTTATACTCGCCGAAATCCTTCAGGTCAGTATCTATATCTCTTCCATAAGAATGAAAAACAACATCCTTGTTCCGTATAAGCTCTTCAAGAGACGACATCTCAAAACACCTCGAGAAGAGACGAGAAATAGGCTATAAAAAGGCTCGACCACGCATTTTTTATCAATACGCAAAGCCAATGCACTAACAATATTTATATTCTTTAACCCATCCATAACAGGTAATGATACGTAAACCAATAGTCGCAGGACAGTTCTATCCTGAAAAGAAAGAAGAATTGCTTGCAGAGATAAACAGATGTTTCCTGCATAAGTTCGGGCCGGGAAAACTTCCTGAACCAAGAGGAAAGAAAAAGATATACGGAGCTATTGTTCCGCACGCAGGATACTTTTTCTCAGGAGCAGGAGCAGCATGGGTCTACAAAGGGATAGGAGAGACACAGTTTCCTGATTTGTATATCATCCTCGGAGTGAATCATTCAGGACCATACACCTGCTCAAGTGATGAAGAATGGGAAACTCCACTCGGAAATGTCAAATGCGATAAAGAACTAATCACTCTACTCGAGAAAAAAGGAATACAGATACATAATGAGATGCATCACCACGAGCATTCTATAGAGGTCCAACTGCCATTTCTGCAATTCATCTCCCGAGACAGGATAACCGACCTGAAAATAGTCCCTATAATGATTGCAGACCAGAGATTCGAACATTGGGGACGGATCATAAAAGAAGCGCTAAAAGAGACAAAGAAAAAAGCAGTAATAATATGCTCATCAGACTTCACTCATTATGGCGAGAACTACGGATATATACCTTTTGAAAAAGATGTGAAGGAAAACCTAAAAAAACTCGATGGAACCGCCATAAATTTCATAACAAAGCCGAACCCTAAAGGATTTTTACAATATACTGAGAAAACAATGGCCACCATATGCGGAAGATATGGAATATCTGCACTATTGTGGCTAATCAAATATCTTGATAAAGAAAGAAAAGGAAAACTGTTGAAATATTACACTTCTGGAGACATACTTGAAGACTACAACAACGCAGTAGGATACGCAGCAATAGTATTCAGGTAGCTACTTGTGCTTTGAAAGAGCCTTATCAACTCTCTCATGATGCCAGCCGACTTCAAGAAGCCTGTTCCTGACCTCTTCTTTTGTCCTTCCCCGCTTAAGGCTCTCAGCTATGTAACCGTGAAGCTCCTTATCTACGCTATAAATTCCTTTCCTGTTGCTGAAAATCAAGTAGATGAATACAACAATCACTGCAACAAGCACAAGTATGAACACTCCATAAAGCTTCACGTTCCCCTGGAACGAGGATTCTGATAATTCTTTTGCGCTTGGAGCTACAGGCGTGGCTACTGTCTGCTGAACAACAGGCTCTTGCTTGTTCCCTAGCTCAACAGGAACCACTTCAGAAGACTTGGTCTCTTGCATGATCTCTTCTGCATCAGATGTGTCTTTCACTTCAACCGGCTCCTCGCCAGTCTTTAATGAAGATGCTGTAGCGCCAGACTGGGACTTACCGATGAAAAGATAATGGACTCCTTTCCCTGCAGCAGAATAATAGACGAAATCAGCATCATCTCCTGTTATTTTAGTGGGTAAAGTCTCCCAGGTTTCAGAAAAACGGTCAAGAGCATGCAAAGCGACAGTATCCCTCGGTGTGGACGTGTTCTGAAGCCAACCCTTCGAGACCCTGAAATCATATAGTAAATACTTGGTGTCGAACGGTACAAACCCTGCATACTTTATCTCATTGAACTGGTAAGAATCATTCTCTTCTACATAAGGCACAGCCTTAGGTATCGTCTTAAGATAGTATACTGTTATGCCCCCATTAGACACGGTCCTGTTTATCTCGAAAGTCACCTTTGTTATCGCTATGCTCTCTTCCTTGATATCAAAAACATACTGCTTATTCGCCTCTACAGTCTCAAACACCTTGCCATCCTGCGGATTCCATGCAGGATTGAAGAACGTCACGCCATATGCAGATACCAAAGGCAAGAACAACAGAACAAAAAGCAGCGAACAAAAGAGCTTTCTCATCAGTACACACCTCTATTTTACGATTTGAAGAGTATAGAAGCCCAATAGGCAAAGGAGTTTAAAAAGGTTTTGTGCAATGCCGCGCTCACACTGCTTATTTAACAGTTGTTGTTCGCCCAACTGCAATCGTAATAATTGTTATTTCTGATGCTCGCTAGACGGCATTGCTATCAATAGAACTTAATCTAGAATGTAATAAAAAAATAAAAGAAAGGAGGATGAAAAGAAAAAAATTTCAAACCTTAATTAATAGTAGGTCTGTCCGCTGATCTCGTCCTCAGCTTCCTCTTCCTCGTCTTCCTTCTTCCTTGTGAAAACCACAATCAAGGCGACGACGATGAGTATCACAACGAGGACAATTAAGCCTATCTCAAGAGCCTTCTTCAGGCTTGAGCCAGACTCCTTCGCTCCCTCAGGCTCGACGACATTAGCTGTCATGCCAAGCTGCTTGAGGACAGTTCCGGAAGCGTCCTTGACCTCAACATTAAAGGCCTTCTCACCAAGCTCTGCTGTGTCCTTTGCTGAGACATAGACATAGACTGACTTTGACTCTCCGCCAGCGACTGTGACAGTCTGCAGCGGGGACATCTTGACAGTTGCCCACTCATCAGCGCCAGATACAGACAAGACATAAGTCTTAGACTCAGATCCGGAGTTCGTGAAGGTAACTGGGAAGATTGCTCCACCCTCGCCCCTCGTGACATCCTGGTTCTGCGCACCGACTGTTATGATTGTCTTCTCGGCAGGCTTTACTGGCTTCTCCTCTTCAGGAGTTTCCTTATCGGCAGGCTTTGCGACTTCGCAAGCGCCTGTCTGTGCGACATTCATGACGAAGCTCTGGGTCTCAACCTCATCACCATCGTGATAAGTGACCTTGACTTCTCCTGCATACTGGCCTTCCTCGGCGCAGAGAGGTATTCTCATGTAGAGCTCCTCGCTGGTCTTTGTCTCGCCAGACTCTATGCTTAGATAATCCGGCAAGGCTGAAACGCCCAGTTCAGGTATAGCTACTTCGACTTTCACATCGTCCTCATCGAGCTGACCATAGTTCTTAAGGTGCGCGAGCACTCTTACTGACCTACCAGCTTCGACCTGTGAGGCAGGATCGACATCAACACTCTTTATCAGAATGCTGTGCCTTACTGTGTCAACATAAAGCATATAATCGTTCTGCATCTCGTCACCAGCCCTGTCTCTTACGTAGATCCTGAGCTTGTATGTGTCGACATCCATTCTCGGAGGAACCTTGAGCTCGAGCTTCTTGACATATGAGACGTTAGCCTTCATGTCAAAAACTTCTGTGACATCTGAGACCCTGTCATTGTGGTCATATCCAGACATCATAGCCTCGATCTCGACATTGTCGATGTCCTCGAAAGCGGTGACTTTGACCTTGACTTCGAACGAATTGTCCCTTTCAAGGTCCTGTAGCGTGTTCAAACCAGGCAGAACTTCATCGCCATCGAGCTTTACTGTGTCGATTGCGGCGTTGAGCGCACTGACTGAACCGCTTAAAGCAAGGATACTGAGTAAAACAACCAGTACCATGCCAAAGTTCGTTATTTTTCCTCTATTCATCTTTCCATCCTCCAAATCTTATGATTTTTGGAATATAAAAGCCGATAACCCCAACTACAAAAACAATTGTTACTGCACGTTGTAAATAATACCCATATATAAATGTTTCGCTTTTTTTGTTATTTTGCAGTAGTTAATTTTGTTTACCTTTCCTAAGTTGTAAAATATTCGAAAAATTAAATGATTTCTATCGTCCTGTACTTGACACGCTTGACATCATGATTGTCCATGACAAAGCGCATGTCATAAAGGCCCGGAGCAGCGTCAAAAGGCAAATCAAGATTGAATGAGACGCTTTTCGTGTCTCCAGCATCTAACAGCCTTATAATACCTGAAGACCTAGTATTAAGCTCATATATTGAAGCCTCAACCTTCAGGTTCTCAATGTCCATATCAAGATTGTTTATCAGGCTTACAGTGAGTCTCATGACCTCTCCAGCCTCAATCATTGCGCCCTCAACCTCTATCCCGTTCATGCTTATCCTCTTCACGACAAGGTCATCCATGTCACTGAATGACTTCTCAGGAGCAGGGACGACTGGCACGACAACAGGAGTCCTTTCATCATTATCAGTCACAGAACTGCAGCCAGGATCAAGCATGTCGACAAGGCCATCTCCGTCATTATCAAGACCATCAGCGCACTGCATCAACTGAGTGCTGCCTGATGTCCTCAAAGAGACATCAACAGTATCTGTAGCACCGTCGAGATCAGCAAGGACAAGAGTGAAAATGTCATTGCCTGAAGCTACAGGAGTCAGAGTAAGCACGTTATTGACTACACTGACCTGAGCTATGCTTGGGTCTACGCCAAGAACAGACCACTCCAGCAATGAAGCAGCATCCTCGACATCAGAACCGTACTGTGTCAGGTTTATCACCGCAGCAGAACTGAATGTGCCCGAGAATCTTCCGACAACTGACTCATCGATGACAGGAAGGTTGTTCCTTATCACGACGTTGACAATCCTCTGCGCACCGCTTCCGTCGCTGAAATTGAAAGCGAACGTGAAGACCTGCGAGTCGCCAAGGAATTCATGCGTTGTAGGTATCCTCAAGCTATAATAATAGTTGCCTGCTGATTTCGGATAGCTGAATTCTGTAAAGACAGCGCGTCCTCCTGGAGGGCTTACAAGCTCTACAGCAGTTATCATGTCATCCACAGGGTTTCCGTTCACGTCGCGCACGACAAAGTGCACATACATGTTCTCTCCCCTGAAGAAATCATAATCCTCAGTAACGAAGACAGGGTCGTTGAAAACCTTCAGGTTCGAGATATCATATCTCTTTGCGAGAACACTGAATGTCTCTGTTGGATTCGCATCCATATCAGACAACCAACCAGACTTCTGCGCAGTAGCATAGACAGTGTAAGTACCGATTGCACCGACAGGGAAGTTCACTACACAGCTTCCGGTAAGAGCATCAGTTATGCAGTTAGTAACTTCCGCACCTGAAGAATAATGCAGCCTTACATCGACTCCGCCGACAGACACAGCGTTAGATTTGACCGTGACAGTGCATGCCTGCTGGCTTCCCTCGATGACATTGTCAAAGCAGGTTATACTCTCGACATCAAGCTGGCCTACGACACCAACTATCTTTGTCTCAGAGTCTGAAAGCTCTCCGTCGCTGACTGTCAACTTGACAGGATGGTTTCCAGGCTCACTAAAAACATAACTTGCGGTGCATGCTGAAGCATCCGAGACACCGTCGTTGTTGAAGTCCCATGCGCAGCTCAATGAGTCGCCATCAGCATCTGTTGATGTTGAAGTGAAAGTCACTGTATCACCGACCTCTGGAGAGGCAGGAGACCATGTGAAGTCTGCATCAGGAGCATTGTTTCCTGGTGTCACTGGAATGACAGTTATAATTATAGTCTCTGAATCAGAGCAAAGTCCGTCGGAGACACTGAACGTCGCAGGCCTTGTACCGACCTGGACAGATACAGGAATCCAGCTGAACTTGCCGCTTGCTGAATCAATGTAAAGTCCGAATGGAGCATCTGCAGAGTATGCCAAAGCATCTCCGTCAGCATCTGTTGCTGAAATGGTGAAACTGAGTTCTTCTCCGACTCTTACAGTCTTGTCGCCTATTGCAGCCAAGACAGGGCAGGAATTTGAACCGACCGTTATTCCTTGAGTATCAGAACCGACATCGCCATCATAATCTACGACCGTGCATGTAGCGACATATGTGCCGACAGATGAATATGTGTGCGATTCCGAACTTGCTGTTCCGAAAGTGCCGTCACCAAAATCTATAACATAAGCATAAGGTGAGTTGCCTCCTGAAACTATGCAGCTGAAATCAACAACCAAAGGAGCAAGTCCATCAGCAGGAGTCGCGACAAGGTCTACGACAGGAGCATTCCTTGCTATAGATATAGCAACACTAGCTGTTCCTGCATCGCCATCCGCATCAGTAGCAGTGCAGACTGCATCGTAATTCCCTTCCTCGACATACCTGTGTGTCGCAACAGAAGTTGAAGATGACTCTCCGTCACCAAAATCGATGCTGAATGCGTAAGGAGTATCTCCTCCTGAAGCAGTGCATGAAAATGTGACAGTTGTGCCTTCAGGCCCAGATACCGGGCTCGCCTCAAGCCTGACTGAAGGAGCTGGATTGTCTGCAACAGTTATCGTTATCGTCTCAGAATCAGCGCATGCGCCGTCAGAAACTGCGAAAGCAACGCTATAGCTTCCTGCCTGATCAAGTCCAGGAGTCCAGGTGAAGACTCCAGAAGCTGCATCAAAAGAGGCTCCCTCTGGAAGACCCTCAGCAGAATAACTCAATGCGTTTCCGTCAGCATCTGTCGCTGAGACTGTGAATGTAAGTAGTGAACCTTCCCTACCTGCCTTATTGCCGACTGCCGCAAGAACAGGGCATACATTAGCAGGACCGGAAACAGTCAATAAAAGGCTGTCATACTCTGTATCATCAGAATCTGACAATGTCATCTTGACATAATAGTTTCCGCTTGAAACATAATCCGCCTGAGCTACCTCAAACCTCTTGTAGCCCATCATCGTTGAAACATCTACCCTTGTTCTGGATGTCAATGTCTTGACAAAAGTCCCATCTGCCTTCAACAAGTCAGCCTGGTAATAGACAAACTCATCAGTAGATGTGAAGGCTCCTGAGCCTCCTCTTGCAGTCTCTCCAAGACCGATTATCTTGGTCTCTCCTGCAGCTACGCTTCCGTCAGCATTGAACCAGACAGGCTGGTCCCAGACTAAGGCTGCGAAAGCAGTGTTGCTGAGCAGCAAAAGCAGCACAGCAAAAATGAGCATTCTTGCGTTCTTCATTTCAGTTCACCTGTATAAAATCATGAAAATAAAAATGTGAAAAATTAGGGCAGGTAGAATATTATGCCCGCAGTTCCGCCGATGCCATACTTGTCCTTAAGGTCGCTTTCTCCAAGCAATCTCAGCATCAGGCCGACTCTCTCGGATAGCCTCACATCAGCGCCCAATGACGCTGCACCCATGAATCTGCCGTCGTTACTTGCGTCCTTTTCAGGAGCTTTGTTGCTGTCAATGACATTCCCGCTTGAGTCATACATCTTGATAGACCTCGTGACATCAGAGTCATACCAGTGATACGCGCCACCAAGACCTGCAACAAGACTCAAAACTGAGTTGACATCTAACTTAGCGCCCAAAATCCCGCCGAGCGCATGCGAATTCAATACTGTGTCTATCGTCCTTTTGCCAGTCCTCTGGAAAGGGTCGTCAGGATTCGCTGCTATGCTCTCATCCCTTGTCGAACCATCCCTTCCGTATGCATAGAAAGGAGAAGCGAAAAGATAAACTCCCTTTGAAAGCTCGACTGCGACTTCTGGCATCACCAATAAATTATTCTGCGGAGAAAGACTCATTCTCTCATAACCGACAGACAATCCGAGTGAAACATCATGATCTGAACCTTCAGGCGTCTCTATGCCTGTGTATATGCTCCTCGGCAACCAGAGGTCTGCGCTTGATTCTGAAACCTTGCCTGTCTCGACATCAGCGAACCTTATGAAATTCTTCTTTGCTGTGCCTTCGAGACTTATGCCTCTCATGACATATCTCTTTCCGCTCATCGAGAACTGTTTACTTGAACCCTTTGTGAGATTCCTGATTACAGTTCCTCTTGTGTCTCTGCAGACACCCTGAGCAGGACAAAGATATCCTATTGCATAGAGCCTGTCTCCTGCATCCGCGTCGGATGAAGCGTTGATAATATCTCCTGGCTCTCCATCAACCCACAAAGGAACTATGAGGTTAGGCTCAAGTACGCCACCACCAATCCTATCTGAGTTCTCGAGAACAACACGCACAATCTCCTCGTTGCTTATAGGAGCATAACCATTGCTCTTCCTTTGCATGTTCAGTACATTGAACACCTGAGCGTAATTAGCGAGAGCGCCGCTGTCAAGGAGAAGTTCCCTGAAATCTACAGAAGAACCGACTCCCAAAATGCCTGGAAGAGTGAACTCTGCCCTGACATTCCTTGTGTCCCTGTTTATTCCGTTCCTTTTTCCGTTGATAATGAATGGGTCGTAAGAAGCTCCTGGCTGATAATCACCATCAAGAGTTGCTATCCTGTAAGGAACAATCGTGTTCCCTGCCCTGTCTTCGCATGAAAGAAGCCTTACATTTGCCAGAGTCTCAAGAGACTTCTGGGCTTTCTTCTCTGCATCAAGCCTGCTGCAAGACGAATTGCCTTCTCCGCAGACACCTTCAACCTCATTAAGAGTGTAACTGTAGCCCGTCAAATCAGGTCTTGAACTCTGTGAAACTGTGACATCATCACCAGCAACGTGAACAACCGCAGGCCTTGTCCTGGCAGTTGAAGAAGTGGAAGCGCAAGCTCCGAATGCCAATCCTGCTACGCCTAGTGTAGCAACCTTTAAACCTGTTTTCAAGCCTTTTAAGAGCTCCATTTTCTCAATACCTCCGAAATCATGCGTATGAATGTGGTTTTCAAGCTATTACCCCCTCTTTTCTAATTGAAAGATATTATAAGCCGTTAAAACGATTTAAATTGCTTTTAACGTCCCGGAAAGCTTTCATAGGCCATCTCTCGAAACCTACGAATTTCCACTATCTAGTAACAAATCCTATTTAAATCTTTCTGTTGTTGTTATTGTGTAGGACTAACAGTTTGTGCAGTATATATTGCAAAGCATCAAAAGAATAGGCAAAAATATAAAACCAGTCAGAGAAGATTTTACAAAAAATGATGAACGAAAAGAAGGTAACAATAATCGGCGCAGGGCCAATAGGAAGTCATGCTGCAAAGCTATTGGCAGAGGCCGGAAAAGAAGTCGTCCTGATTGAAGAGCACGCAGAGATAGGCCTGCCAGTACAATGCACAGGCATAGTGACAGGAAGCATAGCTCAAATCGTGAAACCAAGAAAAGAATTCCTTGTGAACAGGCTAAAAAAAGTAATAGTCAACGCTCCTGACGGAAGCAATGCAAAGATGAAGATTGATGATTTAGTCATAGACAGATCAAAGTTCGACTTGTATCTCGCAAAAGAAGCAGAAAAAGCAGGAGCAAAAATAATCCTTGGAAGCAGAGCAATATCTTTGTCAGACAAAGGAGAGAACATATTAGTGAAAATAAAAAATAGAGACACAGAGAAAACAATTTCCACAAACAAATTAGTAGGTGCGGATGGACCTAATTCCACAGTCTCAAAGTTCATGGAAAACAGCAAGCCACAGTTCTGGACAGGAGTGCAGGCAGTGGTTAATATGCCCGTCGATAAAAATGCGTATGAAGTCTACTTTGGAAATGAATTTCCAGGATTTTTTGGCTGGGTCGTGCCTGAAAACGAGACAACTGCAAGAGTGGGCATTGCTGCAGATAGAAATCCTAGAAAAGTGTTCGATAATTTCATCAAAAGATTCGAGAAATGCAAGATACTGGAAATGCAAGGCGGACTGATACCAAAATATAATTCTAAATTGACTTTGCAAAAAAAGAATCTATACCTTGTCGGAGATGCTGCAACCCATGTCAAGGCAACTACAGGTGGAGGGATAGTCCCAGGAATGATTGCAGCGGAATGTCTTGCGAACGCCATAAAAAAAGGTACAGACTACAAAAAAGAACTCAGCAAGATTGACAGAGAGCTAAAAATGAGCCTTCTTATCAGGAAGATGCTCGACAAGTTCACTGATGAAGATTACAATAAATTGACGAACATACTTGATGAACAAAAAATACAAAAAACGCTTGACAGCACAGACAGGGACCACCCAACAGAGCTATTATTTAAACTATTCATCAATAAGCCAAGCTTGCTTCTTTTCTCGAAGGTATTGCTAAGAGCAAAACGTTTATAAACAGAGGGATTTCCGCATCCCACATTCGGGGGCATTTAATATGACTGAAAAACATAAAAAAGACGATGAAGAGATAGCAATAGATTTCTCAAAGATAAAGAACTGGTTCAGCGCAAAGAAACACACTGAACATCATCATGCTCAACACACACATGAAGAAAAACAAGAACATCATAAAAAAGATGAAAGCTCTGAAGACATTAACTTTGATTACAAAGGCACCCTGAATTTCTTCAAGAGATACGCAACTATATTCCTAATATTGATACCAGTCATAATAACAGTATATCTTAGAGCGCAGGCAATGTACCTACCTATAACAGATGAGTGGGCACAGAATACCGTATACAATTACTATAAGAATCAAGTAGCATCTCAGATAACACAGCAATATCCGAACCTGCCTGATGCAAACAAGCAGGCATTGATAGACTCTGAATTCAACAAGTTCCTGCAACAGAATAAGGACACCATAAAACAACAGGTTGATGGCACGTCACAGAGCTTCAAGGAACAGCTCATGTACGAGTCAGGCAACAGCAAATATGTCTACCTAAGCGACATAGACTCATACTTCTGGCTTCGCGAGGCAAGGAAAGTCATAGAGAAAGGATATGATTGTGATGAGATAGACTTCGAGAACCAGTTATGTTATGAAGATACTTACACGCAGGCTCCGTTGAAAGGCTCAACACCTCTAAAAGGCGCCAAAGCAGGCACATACTCACAAGTCATAATATACACATACAAGACACTGAAACTGTTCAATTCTGACATTACAATAATGCAAGCATCACTATATGTCCCGACAATATTCGGAGTAATATCAGCAATACTTGCTTTCCTGATAGGCAAACTAATAGCCGGCAATATAGGCGGTCTTATCGCATCAATATTCATATCTACAAACCCCATACATCTTTCTAGGACAATGGGTTCTGACAACGACCCGCAGAACATCTTATTCCCTCTGCTGATAGTGCTTTTCTTTCTTTACACATCACACTACAAAGACCTCAAGAGAAGACTGCTGTTCGGAGCACTTACAGGACTCTCAATAGCGATATTCGCACTGGCCTGGCAAGGCTGGTGGTTCATGTTCAACTTCCTCGTAGTCGGGATGATCATCTACGCAGGATTCCACATGTTCAAGCACTTCCTGCACCACAAGGACTTCAAGGCGATGTTCACTAATCCTGAAACAAAAAACATATTGACAATGCTGGTCACGATAATAGTATCGTCAGCCCTGTTCATAACAATAACATCGAGTTTCAGCACATTTACAAGCTTCATAACAGGACCTTTGTGGTTCAGCCAATCAAAGGTCGCAGCTTTAGCGACATACTGGCCAAACGTACTCGTGACAGTCGCTGAGTTCAATCCAGGCTCGATAGCGACAATAATCGGGCAGATGGGCGGAAAGCTGCTGTTCTTCCTGGGACTCATGGGAATAATATTCGTCGTAACATACAATGACAAGAAGATGCTGAAAGAACAGAAATACATATTAGGATTCGGATTACTTGTATGCCTGCTTCTGGTGAGCAATTATGGAGTAAACCTCTCACCTAAGATATACATGGCGCTGCTTGCATTGCCATTGATAATAAGCATGCTCATCATGCTTAGGGTGAAAGAAGATGTAGACTTGAAGCTGGCAATACTTCTCGTCATATGGTTCATAGCAACAACCTATGCGGCACTCAAGGGAGTCAGGTTCACTCTACTGATGGTATCTGCATTTGGTGTCGCTCTCGCAATAACAATATCCTCAATATACAGGATAGTCACTAAATGGGTTGCTGATGAACTGAGGATAAATGAACTGATAACCAAAACAGTGGTCGGTCTATTGCTATTATTGATACTTATATCCCCTATAAAATCAGGATATGTCGTTGCGACAAACTACATACCAAACGTCAACGATGCATGGTACTCTACACTGACCAACATAAGAGACAACTCACAGCCAGATGCGATAATAAACTCCTGGTGGGACTTCGGACACTGGTTCAAGTACCTTGCAGACAGAAGAGTGACGCTTGACGGCTCAAGCCAATCAGGACCGCCACTGCACTGGCTCGGAAAACTCATGGTGACTGATGATGAAAAACTATCTGTAGGAATACTCAGAATGCTTGACTGCGGAAGCAATACCGCATTCGACAAGCTAAGCCCGATAATAAACGATGCGCATGAATCTATAAAAATCCTTGACAAGATAATAACAATCGATACTGAGAACGCGAAAAAATACCTCATAGATAACGGTCTTGATGAGACACAAGCAGATGAAGTGCTAAAATACACGCACTGCAATGCACCTGAGAACTTTTTCATAACAAGCGAAGACATGGTCGGAAAAGCAGGAGTGTGGGCTCACTTCGGAAGCTGGGATTTCAGCAGGGCAGAGATGTACAGCCTTGTGAAAGGCAAAACAGCTGAAGAAGGCAAGAAGATACTAATGAACGAAGAGTACAACCTCACATCTGAAGAAGCAGACCAATACTATTATGAGATACAGACACAGGAAGACAACCAGTGGATAACACCCTGGCCAAGCTATGTCTCGGGAGTCCAACCATGCGAAAAGCCAGACTCAAATGGAATCATGGTCTGCACACAGGGAATAAGCGGACAGGCAATTCCGTTTATAATAAACCTGACAAACATGGATGTGGTGATACCTGCAAAAGAGAAGGTTAAACCCTATTCTATCACGTATGTAACTGAAGATGGTACAAGAGAGAAATTATTTGGAGAGAACACTTATCCTTTCTCACTAATATTGATACCGACAGGAGACGGAGGATATGCATCACTAATCTCCCAGCCTCAGCTGGCAAACAGTATATTCACAAGACTGTTCTACCTAGAAGGACATGGTCTGCAGTATTTTGACAAATTCAATGACCAAAGAGGCATAACTGGTGGAAGGATAATAACCTGGAAAGTTGACTGGGATGGCAAAGACAGTAATGCTGTATATTATAGTAAAGCAGACATAGATAAAAACGAGACAAAGGCAGAGACTAATACTACAACAAAGAAAAAGACAAGCTACACAAGCGGTAAAGACCAGGTCAATGAAAACTCCAGCGTCCAATGAACAAAGATTTTTTTGTCATAATACCTGCACACAATGAAGAGAAACGCATAGTGGGTGTTATAAGAAAGGTCAAGAATTATGCGAAGAACATCCTTGTGGTTGATGATGGCTCTAAAGATGGCACATATTCTGTAGCAAAAAGTGAAAATGTTGTCGTATTAAGACATATCGTTAACCTTGGCAAAGGAGCAGGACTCAAGACAGGATGCGAATATGCCATAAGGCACGGTGCGAAGATGTTTGTCTTCATCGATGCTGATGGCCAACACAGGCCAGAAGACATACCAAGATTCCTTAAAGCACTGAAAAGAGCAGACATAGTCTTCGGTTCAAGAGCGCTCAACAAGAAGATGCCCTCCGTATTCAGGTTCGGCAACTGGTTCATAAACCAAGTCAATAATCTGCTATTTGGCGTTAAACTGAAGGACACACAGTCAGGATACAGGGCGATGACCGCAGAAGCATACAAGAAGATAAAATGGAAATCCACAAGCTACAGTGTGGAATCAGAGATGGTCGCAAAGACCGGAAAGGAAAAGCTCAAATATGCAGAGATATTCATAAGCACTATCTACTCAGACAAGTACAAAGGCACTACCGTCCTAGATGGTGTAAGGATTGTACTTAATATGCTCTGGTGGAAAATCACAAGGTGGTAAACAATGATATTCGGTTTCCAGATAATCGGGCTTATGTTCGGACTATTCATGCTTTACATGACATTCCTATACTACAAGAAAGCGAATTATGACAAGCGCGGACTGATATTCTGGTTTGCAGTATGGGGCGGCTTCATCGTACTTGCGCTTTTCCCGCGAACAATCTATGGCCTAATGAACGCCCTTGACATAGAAAGGACTGCAGATTTCTTCTACATAAGCGGATTCCTTTTCTTCTCTGTAGTGCTGTTCTACGTTTACAACACAGCAAAGAAAAACCAGAAACAGCTTGAGATTATAGTGAGGAAGCTTGCAATAAGAGACGCAGAGAAAGAGGAAAAGAAGAGAAGATGAACGAAAAAGCATTAAAGCATTTCTTCAGCGTAAGAAAAGTCCTTGTCTACAGCAAGGTCTGGGCGCAAAGGACAATGTCGTGGATAGCGCTACTAAACACAGCGATGATATTATTCCTTTTCTTGGCAAAACTGCAGGATTACGGTATCAAAGTATCAATAACAAGATGGTTCATACCTGCATTATTACTGCTTCTCATACTGATGGTATTCTTCGGATACCTTGAAGACAAGGCGGGTTTCCATAGGGAAGAGACGCACGAGCTTGCCAAGAGGAATCCCATAAACCACGAGATTCTTGAAAGACTAGAAAGAATAGAGAGAAAAATCAAGTAATTCTAAGCGACCTTGAACAGGTACATACCATTATTTCCATTCACATAACTAAAATAAGTCGAGTTTCCTATCTCAACAAGCTTATCGCCTGTTGAATTCTGGTTGTATATTCGCAAGCAGTAGGAATCTATGACAAGATACTCATAATTCCTTGACTTAAGCCATCGGCTCATGGATTTTGCTGTCGTGTTGAACGCAGAAGCCTTGAATTTGACATATTCCGGGTCCCACGGCTCTGCAAACTTATCGAAAGCCAGAACCTTAGAATCCTTTGAGCATATTGGGAACACTTTAGTATTGTATGGCAACGGTTTTATGAAGCTTACATAACCCTGCAATTCATCCATTGAGCCCCAACTGACGCCAGGAGGCCACATAGATGTCTCAACAACATATTTCGGATAGCCTGAAGTCCAGACTATACCCAGAATCAATATAGCGTAAACAAAGAACCTGTGGATCTTGATCTTTTCTGAGAACTTCCCTAGAGCGAAGAATCCTTCAACAGCAATAAGCACCACAGGGATTGCAATTATAGACCACCATCGATGAGGCATAACCTTGAAGACGTGGAAATACACATCCTGCAATCCTACAAATGCAACCAAAAACCAGGCTATCGAAACCCAATGGTGGAAATGCTCTGAACTGAAACGCTTCTTGGAGACGATAAGAAGCAACAATAGGTACACAATAGAAATCAAGAATAATATGAAAAGAAAAATACCTATGCCTTGTGGATTGTCCATGAGTGAAGATGTCTTTGCAATAAGGAACTCGCTGAACGAATATGCCTTGTAGTCTCCTGCTCCTGTATCAACATAACTTAAACTTCCGCCGGCAGGAAGGCCTGCGACACCATATCTTAGAAGGACCGGACCCCAAAAGATAATCAATGCAAGAGTAACACCGAGCGCTCCTGAAATAAAGATATTTTTCTGAAATGTTCTTGACAGGACTGCCTTTAAAAGCCAGTACAAAAAGAAGAAAATACCTAAGATATAAGCATTAGAAGGCTGGGAAACCAACAAAGCAGCAATTGCGATTATCGACGGGTAAATCCATCTTTTATCCTCTGAAGCGCGCTCTGCACAGTATAATGCGATAAACACTATGCCCAAAGCAAGAGATGAAGCCCAGATGAAATGGCTCAGGAAACAAGGAATCAATACAAGGAAAAGCGTCGCAATAAATGCTTTCTTATTGTTCTTGAAGAATCTGCCCGCGAACAGGTAAAAGAAGAAAGTGTTGCCGAGCGCAATGATTAACACGTTGAAGAACTTCAGCGTCTCAATAACACTCTTGTTCATCTGGTCCAGCAATCCCATCATTATAGAATATGCAGGAGGATAAGGCTCAAGATACATCCATTTTTCCATTCCTGCAGGAAGTGTCGCCGATTGCGTCAGCGAGACCATCCTCGCGTTCTGGGCATGGAGCCAGGGATCATCATCCTCAAGATAAGGGTAGCCGAAAGCGCCTTTCAGGTATACTGACATGAAAACAATGAACAGCAAAAGAACGACTAAAAGATACAGGTCAGACTTTTTTATTTTGATATGCGAAAAAGAAAAATGACTGAAAAAATGCGAGATTTGCTGCTTTTTCTTCCAGACAGATATTACAGGAATAATCAATGCAAGAATCAAAAAAAACAGCCAGAACAGCTTAATCCTAAGAGTGTTGAACAAAACGATAAGCAGAGAGAAAAGACAAAGCCCAAGACCGATGTCAAGGACGAAGCGTTCTAAAAAGGACTCCTCTCTCTTTATGAAAAAAGTCACAGAATAGCCAAAACACCACGTCACGAAAAGAAAATAAAGTATAGATAGTAACATGTAATCACCTGCAACAGATATTATTTATAAATCTTTGCAGAAGACAGTGTCAATTTTAAAAAAAAACCTTTTTAAAAATCTTAATATAAAGAGACCATAAATTAAACACTTAAATGACATAAAAGAGGAGTTACAACAAGCTTTTTATACTGATTCAATCTGGGAGGCGTAATGGACAATGTTGGACTACATTTTAACAAGCAGCATAATAAGTATATTAAATCAGTATTTGAAACAAACAGAGAATTCTATGATAATATAAATAAAAGAATAAATCCTTACCTAAAAGGAGTTCTCGCAGACATAGGAAATGGAGGAATATTCACATATGACACAAAAAAACTAAAAAAAATATACGCAATAGATGTTTCTTTTAAGAACAATAACCTTCTTAGAAAATATGATAATGTTCAGTACATACTTGAAGATGCAAGGAAAATAAAATCAATAGAACCTGAATCTTGCGATATTGTCCTGTTTCAACTGGTTCTACATCATATAACTTGCAAATCCGCCAAAGAAACGAGGATGAACACTCAAAAAGCACTAGAGCAAGCGATGAAACTCCTGAAAAAGAATGGAAAACTAATTGTTGTTGAAACAACAGTTGCAAGACCTGTTGAGTTAGTTGAAGAGTTCCTTTACTTCTTTGACTCTGCACTCTTAAAACTCTTCAAAAAACCAATGGTTTTCTTCTTTTCAAAGAAAACAATGTCGAGGCTTATCAAAAACGTCGGTTTTAAAAACATACAGGTATCACGCATAAGTTTCGGTAAGAAGATGGATCTCATGAACGGCATCATGCCTGGCGTTTTCATAGGACCAACTTGGCTCGCATACAACAGATGTAATGCATTCATAGCTACAAAATGAAAACAAACGAAACCGCAAAAAAAGTAACATTCATCAACCCTCCGATAACCGCCGAAGAGAGATACGGCTCTGTCGTCAAGGACGGAGGAGGCAGGCAGGCCCCGCTAGGCATATGCTACATAGCAGCAGTCCTGCAGAAAGAAGGAATACCTGTCTCGATAATAGATGCAGAAGCAGAGAATCTCGATTACAAACAGATATGGAAGAGGCTTGAAAAATTCGGCACAGATATAGTTGGAATAGCCTCAACGACTGTTGCGTTCCACAGGGCGCTTGACCTCGCGAAAAAGATAAAGGCATCGAAAAAAGATATGTTCATAGCTATAGGCGGACCTCACGTCTCAGCGCTGCCAGACATGACTATGAAATTCAACTGCTTTGATGTAGGAGTTGTCGGAGAAGGAGAGTACACATTCCTTGATGTCGTAAAAGCAATTTCAGAAGATAGAGGATTCGAGAACATAGACGGGCTTATGTTCAGGAAAGACGGACAAGTGATAAAGAACGCTCCGCGCAAGTTGATAGAGAACCTTGATGAACTTCCATATCCTGCAAGAGAATTGTTGCCTGACCAGGACCTGTACAACCCTCCGCCGATGAATTACATAAAGAAGCCAGTATTGAGCGTGATAACCAGCAGAGGCTGTCCGAACCAATGCACTTTCTGCGACCACAGCGTCTTCGGCCACAAGTTCAGGTGCCACAGCGCAAAAAGGGTGGTCGACGAGATAAAGATGCTTATAAAGAAGTATGGCGCGAAAGAGATATCTGTAGTTGATGACACATTCACAGTCGACAAAAAAAGAGTATTTGAATTCTGCAGGCTCCTTAAGAAGAACAAGATAAAGATACCTTGGAACGCAAGGATAAGCGAGAATACTGTCAACAAGGAAATGCTAAAAGAGATGAGAGAAGCAGGATGCTGGTATCTCGAGATAGGAATAGAGACAGGCAGTCCAAAAGTGTTGAAGGACATAAGGAAAGGAACGACTCTTGAAAGGATAGCAGACATAGTCACATATGCAGACAAACTCGGCTACAGGGTGAAAGGATTCTTCATCATAGGACACCCGACAGACACAAAGGAAAGCATAGAACAGACAATAAAATTCGCAAAAAGCATACCATTGACAGACATCGTCACGACAATATTCACACCATTCCCTAACACTCCAGCGTACGACCAAGCAAAGCAGCATGGAAGGATACTCGCTGAGCAGGATTGGACAAAGTTCAACAACTGGGAAGTCGTGTTCCTGCCAGGAAAACTGACCAAGAAGCAGCTGCAGGATTCATGGAAACGAATGTACCGCGAATTCTATTTCAGGCCATCAACTTTCTGGAGACACCTCAAACAGATAAGAAACATAACTGCAGTCAGAAGATACATGCGCGGCATGAAAGTCATATTCAGGACATTGTTCTAGAATTATTGATTAGTCGACAAAACGGTATTTAAGAATTGTAAGTATGGCATCTAGACCGTCCTTCCATTTTATCTTCTTGCCTTCCTCGATGGACCTAGGATAGTAATGGATAGGAACTTCGTGTATTCTTATTCCTCTCTTAATGACTTTTGCTGTCACTTCCGGCTCCCAGTCGAACTTGTCACCATTTATCCTGATGTTTTTTATAACGTCAGCACGGAAAGTCTTGTAGCATGTAGGCTCATCTGTGAGTCTTGTTAAGAACAGCATGTTAAAGAAAACATTTATAGCCAGACCTCCTATGAAGAAAGATAATTTAGAGTATTGCTTCTTGTGCTTCATCAGCTTTCTAGAACCGTATATAACTTTAGCCTTGCCTTTCAATATAGGAAGTATGCACCTGAAATAATCCTGAGGGTCATATTCCATATCCGCATCCTGGACAATCAGGATATTACCTGTTGCGTTCTTTATCGCTGTCTTTATCGCTCCGCCCTTGCCTTTGTTCTTGGCATGCTGGATGAAGCGTATGTAGGGATACTTCTGCTGCAATGATTTCACTATCTGAACCGTCTTGTCTTTAGACCCATCATCAACAATTATCAGTTCCCTAGAAACACCAATATTTTCAAGATTTACAGCATCAATCTTCTTTATTATCTTAGCTATTGTGGCTTGTTCATTATAGGCAGGCATCAGGATGCTGAGTTTTGGATTCTTGAAAACGTATTTTTCCGTCAATTGAACACCTGAATAAGCTGATTATCTGGAATGTTTAAAAATATTTCTAATCATATTAAAAGAAAAATCATTTAATCGGAATTACTTCTTCAGAGAATGTATCAGGATCTTCTGGGTTGAAGCTCTCTGAGATGTATATCAAAAGAACGGCAGGAACTTTACTGACACACTTAACAGCATGGGCAACTCCCGGATTTATCTTTACAAGAACAGGATTTGACTCCCCGATTGTCTTTACTTCGCGTTTCTTTGTATTTAGATCCAAGAGATGCAGTTCCATATCTCCCTGGATGACA
The DNA here is from genome assembly GCA_964563755.1 of uncultured Methanosarcinales archaeon. Taxonomy (GTDB): domain Archaea; phylum Nanobdellota; class Nanobdellia; order Woesearchaeales; family UBA11576; genus JABMQF01. The sequence goes on along the minus strand of CAZLYC010000005.1, from coordinate 50,726 downwards.
GAGTACCACTCTACTTTCCTCTTGTGATAATGATTGCCCTTGACCTTACCAGGATTTGCAACTGTGACAAGCACCTGTCCGAACCCTTTTAATTTTACGTCATCTGGCCTTAAAATCTCTGCGAGCCAACCACGCTCGTCCTTCTTAATGTCAAGCTTCTTGATTTCAACATTCATTTCTAAACACCCAATACTTTTTTCATACCATCTTTAAAACCGAAATTTGGAACCCAGCCAAGCTCTTCATTTGCTTTTTTGGAACTGCCCTTGGTCATAAGCTCTTTTCCGGTCGCCGGATTGTATTTGACATCAACTTTCTTCTTAAGAATCTTTGATATTGTGCTGACTACTTTGTTTAGAGAAACTGATTCACCTGTGCAGATGTTATACGTACCAACTTTCTCTGATATAATTGCTTTTTCTACTGCCTCTGCAACATCTTCAACAAAAACAAAATCTCTTGTGCTCGAACCGTCGCCATTGATTATCAATTCTTTACCTTCTTTTATCAGGTGGGCGAATGTTGCTATAACTGAATTATAGAATGGCTTTCCGCCAGGACCATATATGTTGGAAATCCTCAATATCGCATGGTTTTTACAATAATTTTTCACAAGAGTCTCGCCTGCAAGCTTGGAAATTCCATATATCCCTTCGGGCGCTGTTTCAAACGACTCTTTTATTGTCTTCTTTACGTAGGTTGGTGTGTAAACCTGAAAAGATGATGCAAAAATTAACCTGCAGTCTGTTTTTCCATGCTGCTTTATCGCTAAAAGAAGCTTCAAAAGACCTTCAGTATTTGCCTTCCAGAGAGTTATGTCGTCTGCACGGTTCTGGGCAGCAAGATGGACTATCACATCCTTATCTTTCACGAATGATTTCAGCTGCTCGTCGTTGAAGATATCATTTTTTGGCAGGTCAAAACCTTCCAAAGAGAAATCTTTATTGGAACTTAGCTTAGCCCATACATATTTACCGAGAAAACCTTCATTGCCTGTGATTCCGACATTCATTTTGAAGTATTATATCAGATACTTCTCTTTCTTTGTAATCCTCTCAAGCTGGTCCTTTGTCAGCTTTGACAACAGGCTCTCATACTTGAAAGACTTGTCTAGAAAGCCGTTCTTTTCAAGCAGCTCCTTTATCTCTTTCTTATTGAGCATCTTGGTGTTGCTTGAGTTGAATTCTTCCATCTTCACCCTTGGAACATTCTTGTAGTGTTCTACTGTGCGCTTTATCTCCAAGAAAGGTAATATTATGAAGAACTCTCCTGCATCGACGACACGGTTAAGCACCTCGTGTCTTGATACGAGGACTTCGTCAATCTTCTCGCCAGGCCTTATGCCCACGTACTCTATCTTTGTCTTGGCGTCTCCAAGCTCTTCTTTCATTACCTCTGCAAGTTCGACTATTGACGAAGCAGGCATCTTCATGACAAATACTTCTCCGCCGACTGAATCTACTGCTGCCTTAAGCAAGAGTTTTATTGCATCAGGCAATGAGAATATGAACCTGTTCATGCGCTTGTCTGTAATAGTCAAGACGTTAGTCAATTCAATCTGCTTCCTGAATAGAGGTATGACACTGCCATTAGAGCCCATAACATTGCCGCCACGTACACATACAAAGACAGTCTTGTCAGTCTCATTGTTCGCTGCTATCGTGAGCCTCTCGCCACATGCTTTTGTGACACCATAAAGATTGAGCGGGTCTACTGCCTTATCTGTAGAAACATCGATGAACTTCTTGACACCGTTATTTATTGCTGCCTCAATCGCGTTCTGAGTGCCAAGTATGTTCGTCTTGACAGTCTCATCAGGATTCTCTTCACATACAGTCACGTGCTTCAATGCAGCAGTATGGAAAAGATAGTCACATCCACGACAAGCAGTATTTAGACGCTTCAGGTCACGTACATCACCTATCAGGAACTTAAGTTTAGGGTTGTTGAAATCGCGTTTCATCTCAACCTGCTTAAGCTCATTCCTGGAATAGATCCTTATCTCCTTAGGATTATGGTCTCTTAAGAGCTGTTTTGTAAGCTCCTGACCCCAAGAACCTGTACCCCCTGTAATGAGGATTGTAGCATTGTCAAAAATAGATTTTGCCATATGAATCACAGGGCAAAGTCAAATTGAATACTATTTAAATATTGCTGATTTAAAAGGTCCATATTCCAGATACAGGCCATTAAGCTTAATTCTGCATGTCCACTGGACAGATGCACGTGAGGTTTATAAGCTAGAACAACATCATAGGTAATATGGACAAAGACAAAGCACTGCTTGTTTTTCAAGGGAAAAAAATCAGAAGGATTTGGCACAATGGAGAATGGTGGTTCTCAGTAGTTGATATAATCGCTGCATTGACTGAAAGCGAAGATGCACGCAATTATTGGAAAGTCCTCAAACATAGGTTGAATAAAGAAGGAAGCGAGGCGGTTACAAAATGTAACCAACTGAAATTGCAAGCAGCAGACGGCAAGTTCTACGATACTGACTGCGCTAACACTAAAACCCTATTTAGAATCATACAATCCATCCCATCAAAAAATGCAGAACCATTCAAGCAATGGCTTGCCCAGGTAGGCTACGAACGTGTTGAAGAGATACAAAACCCTGAGCTTGCGCAGGCCAGGATGAAGAAGCTATACAAGGCGAAAGGCTATTCTGATGATTGGATTGAAAAAAGAGTGAGAGGTATAGCAGTAAGACAGGAGCTCACAGACGAATGGAAGAAACGCGGAGTGGATGAAGGAAGGGAATATGCAATACTCACAAACGAAATAAGCAAGGCAACATTCGGGAAGACTGTCGAAGAGTACAAAGAACTCAAAGGTCTGAATAAAGAGAATCTACGCGACCATATGGACGACCTTGAACTGATATTCAACATGCTTGGCGAAGCCTCAACGACAAGGATAGCAAGAAACAAAGATGCACAAGGATTTGAGCAGAACAAGACTGCAGCAACCGAAGGAGGGACCGTGGCAGGCATAGCCAGAAAAGAGCTTGAACATAGGAGCGGTGAAAAAGTATCGACTCCTGATAATTATCTTGATAAGCCTGAAAAAGAGAAACGAAAAAGAATTTCTAAACATAAAACAACAGACAAATAATAAGAAGCATCTCCAAAAAAGATAGATTTGTAAACTTAAGTTCATTTATGTTAACTAAAATGGATATATGTCAACTCGAGCTCACAAAACTTCAAGAGGAGATGCTGAGGTTCCTGTTCATCCAAACTGGAAGGTCATTCATGTTCGAGGAGTTCCTGGTAGACAGTATTGTAAAGAAGCAAAGCCAGAACCTATCCAAAGCTGAAAAAAATGTCTGAGAAATGATTACTTCTTACCATATTTCTTAAGATACGTTTCCAGCTTATCTATGAAAACAGGCCAAGAATGGTTCTCCTTTGTGAAAACATAACCTTTTTCTGCTATAGACCTATTAAGCTCCTCATCTGAAAGGACACGGATTGTCTCTTTAATCAGATTATCATCGGACTCTGCGTAGATTACACCTAAGCCTTTGTCAGGGATTATGTCCAGGATGCCTTTTAGTTTTCTTGATACTATTGTTTTTTTGCATGCGAGGTATTGGAATAATTTTGCCGGGATTATGTGCTTTGTAGCTTCACAATCCTTGAACGGGTTTATGCAGACATCTGAAAGGTTGGTGTACTCGTTGACTTTGTCGTAAGGAACAAAGCCTGTGAAGATAACATCTTCTTCTAAACCCTCTTTTTTTACAAGTTCTTTCAATACTTGCTCAGTTGCTCCACCACCTACAAGCAATAGCTTTGCGTTCTTCACTTTCTTCTGGATATTCTTTAAATTAGATATGAAATTATCAAGACCCCCGAATTCATAGAAGGTACCAAGATAGAGTATTACTTTGTCTTCTATTTTTATGTTGTATTTTTTTCTGAGCGATGCAAGCTTCTTATCGTTCTTTTCTAACGGATAGAATATCTTATCGTTAACTGCAGGATATAATGGAAGAAAGTCCTTCCTGCCGCAGTAAAGGCCGAGTCTTGGTGTAAGAGCGAGTATATAATCAGAGTTCTTGTAGACGTATCTCTCTAGGGCGTATACTATCTGCTTTATAGGAAAAGGAAAAGGCCTGAGTTTATACAGAACGTCTAATGTCCTGAAAAATACTGGAACATTGAACTTCTTTGCGAGCTTCACAGTTATCCAACCGTTCGTTGGAACAGAGTAAAGGATGACTGCATCGAACTTCTTTTCCTTGAAAAGTCGTCTTAATACGAAGTAACTTGTGAACATGTTGGTGAATCTTGCGATGAGAGAGCCTAGAAAGATTGCGCCAGGCCTGACAACCTTCGCTTTTGAGTTCTTAAATACGCGATTCGCCTTGAAAGTCTGAGTTTTCAGAGAAAAAATCTTGTTATCCCCTTCACCGAAGTCAACCATAGTCACGTCGTGACCTTTCAGGGAAAGAGCTTCAGGTATCTCTATGAACTCAAAGATAGGCTTCTTGAAGTAATTCACTTCATGGACTTCGAGAATGTTCATGTTCTTTCTAGTATTCCACAATCTTTAGTCTTCTGTCGACAAGCCTTGATAGGCCGAGAATCATCTTCAAGACGCGGTCAGAGCAGTCCTTGTTCTTGTACCGTGCTGGAATCTCATCATTGCTTTTTCGGTATTTAGTTATAGCGTGAATACAAGGCAAGATATTCTCCTTTTCAACACCGCTCAGTATCATCGTTCCATTGTCTATTGCTTCAGGTCTTTCTGAATTAGTCCTGGTCATCAATGCAGGGAAATTCAGCATAGCAGACTCCTCACTTATCGTGCCTGAATCACTTATGACGACAAAAGCATTCTTCTGGAGCTTCACAAAATCAAAGAAACCAAAAGGCTTCATTACCTGAATCCTCTTATCGAGTTTCATGTTCGCTGAATCAAGCTTCTTCTTGGTTCTAGGATGCGTTGAAAGTATAAGCGGCATGTCAAACTCATTCACAACTTCATTGAAAGACTCAAACAATGCTTTGAACCTACGCTCGTCGTCTATGTTCTCTTCCCTGTGGGCTGATGCGACGATGTATTTTTTCGGAGACAGCTTCAACTCTTTTAGAATATTTGACTTCTCTATCTTGTCCTTGTTCTCTTCCAGAACTTCAGCCAACGGAGAGCCGGTCACAAAAATCCTGTTGGAAGGAAGGCCTTCTCTTATAAGATTCAGTTTTGCGTGCTCTGTATAGCACAAGTTGAAATCTGCAGTATGATCGACAATCCTCCTGTTGATTTCCTCAGGAACATTCTCGTTGAAGCAGCGGTTTCCTGCCTCCATATGGAAAATTGGAATCTTCATCCTTTTCGCTATTATTACAGAGAGAGCGCTGTTAGTGTCTCCTAAAATGAGCATGCAGTCCGGATTCTCTTTCTTCAACACTTCTTCGCTCTTTACAATGATATTTCCAATCTGCTGGCCCAAAGTATCTGCCTTGCAACCCAAGAAATAATCAGGCTTCTTAAGACCTAAATCCTTAAAGAAAACCTCGTTCAATTCATAATCATAATTCTGGCCAGTATGGACAAGGATATGATTAACTTCCTTGTCAAGCTTCTTAATAACGCTCGCGAGCCTAATTATCTCAGGCCTTGTTCCCAAAACAGTGACGACCTTCAGTTTCTTTGCCATGTGAAACACCTATTCAACTATTTAAATAGAATACAGTCAAAAAACATAAAGATATATATTAAGTTTATTAAAAACACCTAGCTAATAGAGCTTATAAGGCAGTTTGACAATATGGCTCGGAAAATAAAGATAATACGGACAATAGAATCATTCTATCCTGTAATGAGCGGACCAGCGAACCAGGCGTTCAGGGTAAGCAAAGAACTTGAGAAAATAGGCATAAGCTCACCTGTTTTTACTTCTAATTTCGGAGTTGAGAATAAGCCTGCGCATGAGAAGATAGAAGGAGTAGAAGTCTATCGTTTTCCAATTAAGTTTTGTTTCATGAAATATTTCTACACGCCAGCAATCAAGAAGATGCTCACTGATTTTGATATAATGCATGCGCACAGCTATAGGGGATACCAGACAGAAATAGCCTACAAAACCGCTAAAAAGCTCGGTAAACCATTCATATTCCAGAATCATGGCTCATTGCTAGGTTACAAATCATTCGTAAAAGGCATCATGAAACTGCCGTACCTATTCTATGACCTGCTCTACAAGAAGATAGCACTTGATGCAGATGCTGTGATAGTCAACACAAAACAGGAGTTTGATGAGGCTATCGAGTTCGGCGTTGATAAGAAGAAGATACACATAATCCCTGTCGGGATAGATGCATCGAAATACGCTCCTGCTCAAAAAGACTGGCAAGAGACAAGATTGCTGTTTGTCGGCAGGATAAGCAAAGACAGGAACATAGAACCAATAATACACGCTTTGAAGATACTTCAGAAAAAGAATGTTCTGCTTACTGTTGTAGGCGGCGCTGTAAAAAGAAGCGACACAGAGAAAGGAGATTATCTCTATGAACTGAAGAATCTTGTTTCAGAACTCGGCTTAAATGATAAAGTTGAATTTGTCGGCGCAAAATATGGTGATGAGTTGGTTGATTATTATAACAAAGCAGACATCTTTGTCTATACATCCCTGTGGGAGAACTTCGGGCAGACAATACTTGAAGCCGCAGCTGCAGGACTTCCACTGATATGCACAAGAGTGGGTGTGGCGCTTGATTTAGTGAATAAAAACACAGGGAAGCTTGTAGATTTTGATAATCCGAAACAGATTGCTGATGCAGTTCTGTCATTTGAAAAGAAAAAAAGAGATTCTGCATCCAAAGAGCTAATTGAAAAAGTCAAAAACGAATTCAACACTGAAAGAATCACGGAAAAGTATATAACGCTCTATAACTCTTTGATTGCTCAGGGTGGAAAAAATATCTAAGATACTGGTCACAGGCGGAGCAGGGTACATAGGAAGTCATACAGTACGTAGACTTCTGGCCAAAAAACATGATGTCGTCATATACGATAATCTCTGTAACGGCCACAAGGCAAGTGTGCCAAAAGAGGCTAAACTTATTGTAGGAGACCTGTGTGACGCGAAAAAGCTTGATTCCGTATTCAAAGAAAACAAGTTCGATGCAGTGATACACTTCGCAGCATTCATAGAAGCTGGAGAATCGATGAAAGAGCCTGCGAGGTTCTACAGGAACAATGTGGTGAACACGCTTAATCTGCTAGAAGCAATGACAAATAACGGTGTAAAAAAGATAATTTTCTCATCCACTGCAGCACTCTTCGGCTATCCTGACCTCGTCCCAATAAAAGAAGATACAAAAAAATGCCCCATAAATGTCTACGGGCAGACAAAACTTATGATAGAGCAAATGCTTTCTGACTTCGAGATGGCCTATGGACTCAAGTATATTGCGTTACGATATTTCAACGCTGCCGGGGCTGATTTTGGGATTGGAGAGGACCATAAGCCTGAGACACATTTAATTCCACTTGTCTTACAGGCCGCTCTTGGCAAAAGAAAAGAAATAAAAATATTCGGCACAGACTATCCTACTAAGGACGGAACTTGCGTGCGTGACTATATACACGTCACAGACCTTGCAGACGCTCACGTACTGGCGCTCGATTCATTGCTTAAGACAAACAAAAGCGCACAATACAACCTCGGAAACGGGACAGGATACTCAGTAAAGCAGATAATAGAGGCCGCACGCAAGATAACAGGACATCCGATAAATGCAATCGAGACGGAGAGAAGGCCTGGAGACCCATCGATACTCATCGCGGATTCAAGCAAGATTGAAAAAGAACTAGGCTGGAAACCGAAACACGACCTCAACTCAATAATCAAGAGCGCATGGGAGTGGCACTCTTCGCACCCGAACGGATTTCCGGAGGAAACAAAATGAACAAGCTCAAACTCGAAATCAACCTACCAGTCCTTAATGAAGAAGCACAGCTTAGGAAAAGCGTCGTCGTATTACGAGAATTTGTCAAAAAGAGGATGCCTGATTATGATTCTAGGATAGTCGTTGTCGACAACGGTTCTACAGACAAGACAAACCAGATATGCAAGGAGCTGAAACAAGAGTATCCAGACGTTGATTTCATCCGCCTCGAGCAAAGAGGAAGAGGAAGGGCACTCAGAAAAGCATGGACAGAGAGCACTGCCGACATATGCAGCTACATGGATATTGATCTGTCAACAGGTCTTGATGCATTCCCTAAACTCATCGATGCAATAGGGAAGAAGGGATATGATATAGCGACTGGCTCGAGACTGATGAAAGGGGCCAAGATAAAACGCTCAATCAAGAGAGAGATACTTTCGAGAGGATACGTATTTCTGCTAAAACACTTCCTTGGCGTAGCTTTCAGAGATGCACAGTGTGGATTCAAGGCAGTAAACAGGAAAGTCATAACTGAAGTCGTGCCGCACGTCCTGGATCAGGAATGGTTCTTTGATTCAGAATTACTGTTTAAATGCCAAAGATGGGGCTACAAGATAAAAGAGATACCTGTCACGTGGATAGAAGACCCCGGCAGCACTGTAAAACTATATAAAACGGTCAAGAATTACATACTATCAATATTAAGGCTGAAACTCGAGTTCAGCATAGACAGTGTGCAGCCAAAATGAGCAAGAACATAATACACAAACTCTGCAAAAATCCTCTTTTGAGCAATATCATACGTAATGTCATAGAAGCAGGCATGATAACTGTAAGGAGCAATATAAGGAAAGAAGCAGGAGATACTTCTAATAAACGAATAATAGATATTGCGTGCGGAACTGGCGAATTTTCGTGCCTTGCTCATGGTTCCTATATTGGCGTTGACCTTGATGCACGCCACATAAAATACGCTCAGAAGAAATACGGCACGAAAAAGAAGAAATTCCTTGTTAAAGACGCGTCTAAAACAGGTTTCCCTGATAAGCACTTCGACTGTGCGTTCATGCTAAGCTTCCTGCACCACACACCAGAGAAAGATATAGGCAAGGTGCTTAACGAGGCTAAAAGAATCACTAGGGAGAAGATAATAATCGTCGACCTTGTGCCACTGAAATATAATTTAATTGGAAAGTTCTTCTACAACATGGACCAAGGAAAGTTCATACGACCATACAAGGAACAGCTCAGGCTTGTAAGCAAATACGCAAAGATAAAGAAGACGCGCGTGTTCAGGTCAGGAATGGACCTACACTCTCTTATTGTGTGTTCGCCAGAATAGTCTCGTTGAGCTTAAGGCCTTCCAGGCTTCTTTTCCTGAAATCTGAAACATTCAATCCTTCTTTAGAATGATTTGTTATCCTGAGCATCACTAGATTCGTCCCAATATATGACTTGTTGAATACCTGCTCTGAATGATCCTGGATGAATTTCAGGTAGCCATAATCCCAGGCAGGAGCGCCAGTGTAAGCTTTGTCTATCGGATAGACTAAAAGAACATAATTTATCTCTTCGTATTTCTTGGAATTGATTATTCCTGCGTAATACATCCTCTTCTTGATATTGTATTTAAGATCCTGACCAGTATTCCCGCCTATGATTATGTATTTCTCGTTTTTCAATATGTTGGTTATCTCTTGCCCGTTGAGCTGGAAGAAATCTGATCCTGATGATTTCTGCCGTCCTGCAAGTTCCAGGATGAAGTTCTGCCTCATATCAAAAACACTCTGCTCGCAAGTGTCCCAGGTATTTATGCTTAAACCGGAGACCAAGAGATAAAAACCAAAGATGCAGTAAGCGAATAACAAGGTAATTATTGAGATACGCAAACAGCGACTGCCATCTGCCACAAAAGAGGCACAATAATAAATGATGGGTAAAGATAGCAGATAGAAATACCCTGGCAAAGTTTTCAACATGAACAGGTTATATGATATAAAAAGAATCATCATGAAAACAGACAATCCTGACAAAACCTCTTTCTTTTTCATACGATTGCGCACGAAAAAGAATAAAGATGCCAGAAGAATAAAGAGATAAGGAAGAGCCTCGGAAAAATACTTCAAAGCAAGACCTGAAAACTTCTCAATTATATTCATCTGTCCAGTTGGCTGTATAAAATATATCACGACAGCAGCAAGCATTTCAGGATGCGCAAACAGGAAAAGAACATAAGGCAGAACTGCAAATGCAGATATATAATATATTTCTTTCCTGAAAATCCCGAGCCTGTATTTGTATAGGCCATATATGAATATGGGGAACAGAATAAAAGCAGTCTGTTGCTTGCTGAAAGCACCGACCACCAGAGAAAAGAAGTATAATACAAGGAAAATCGAACGGTTCTCTTTCTTCTCTAAAACTTCAAGCCGTATGAAAAGATATGAAATAAGCAAGATGAAAAATAGCTCAGTCTGCTCAGGAGATATGTACCTCGCAACAAGTATCGCCGGCGGAAATATTGCAAACAGAAATGATAACAATAGACCGAATCTTGAGTCCTTCACATCCCTGCCTAATAAGTACAATACAAAAATGCTAAGCACTGCAAGCAGCAGGTTGCCGAAGGCTGGAGAGTACCAAAGATTATCTGTCAGGTAAAGAAAAGGCAGACTTATGTAATGAAACAAAGGCGGCAGGTTGTTAGTCATACCCAATACAACCTGACCACGGTCTCCTACGTCGCATAAATCTATGAACCTGAAACGGATTGTGAGGCACAATAATAGTATCAAAACTAGGTAAATCTTCTTGTGCTTATCGAAATGTTTTGAGTCGAACTTCATTTTTCTATATTCACCAAATTAAAATCATCAGTTTTGTATGAGTAATCGATAAAATAATCCTGATTTAGGTCCTCATAAGCATTCTTGTCCAGAAAACCGCGATATTTCTCATGAATCGTGATGTGAATCTTTTCTCCGTCAAGCTCAACATCATTTATTGTCAAATCACCTATAGTCAGACCATATTCTTCCCTCAGAAAAAATACTGAATCCAGGACATGCTGCCTGACATCAGGGTAAATGTAGATTTCATGAATCATGAACGCACGGTAGATGAAAGGCGATGCTAAAACTAAAGATAAAACAAGAAAAACGAGCACCAGTTTTAGATTAAATGTTTCCTTTTTCATGAAGCAAACCGTTTGTTTTTGTCTAGATACATCTGGCACCACATCTCGAAGAACGCCAGAATCATAAGCCTGTAAGAATAAGGCCTAAAAGGCTTGTCATCTGTAGAATCAACCTTGTTCTTGAGCTTCTCGATGTAATTGTAGTTGAATAGTTTCCTGCTGTTCACGTTCTCCTTTGACAAAAGGTCAAAAGCAAAATCTTTGAGGTCTTTTCTTATCCACTCGTTTCTTGGCGTGGTGAAACCCTGCTTTTTACGTTCAATTATATCTTTAGGCAGGTAATCTTTTGCGACTTTTTTCAGTATGTATTTACCGTCAAGATTCTTCAGTTTGAGATTCACAGGAATAGAAGCTGAGAACTCGACAATATCCTTATCTAGGAACGGAACTCTTGCTTCTTGTGCATGAGCCATGCTCATCCTGTCAACCCTAGTCAGTTGCCAGTTAGGAAGCTCATTTTTTATGTCGAAAAGCAGTATTCTGTTAAGAAAATCTTTAGGCTCACTTGATACAAGATATTTGTCAAGAGATTTATCTTCTTTAGGAAGCTTTGTAAACAAGGACTTGCGGTCCCAGCTCTTGAAAGGAGAATAATATAATGAATAAACGTTGCGCTTTATCATATCAGGCACAAGATTGAAGCTTGGCGACCCTACACGAAAATGCTGGTAACCAGAGAAAAGCTCGTCAGCACCCTCTCCAGTATTGACGACAGTCACTTTTTTCCTTGAAAACTGCGACAAGAAGTATAACGGGACCATCGTCATGTCTGAATTAGGCTCGTCCATGAATCTTATGATGTCTGGAAGCGCTTTCGTCATCTCATCGTATTCAAGAATCAGTTCATGGTGGTCTGTTTTTAGATGTTCTGCAACTTTCTTTGCGTGCCTGAACTCATCTGTCTCGTGCCCAAAGCCTACTGTGAATGTCTTGACAGGATCTTTTCTTAACTTTGAGTTGATTGCAACCACTAAACTAGAGTCCAGACCTCCTGATAAAAACGCACCTAAAGGCACTTCAGACATAAGATGAGACTCGACGCAGCCTTCCAAAATATTCTTTAGTTTTTTTACAAAATAATCCTCGGATTTTTGTTCTATCTTGAACTCAATGTCCCAATATTTCTTTATCTCAAGCTTACCTTTCCTGAACAGAATATAATTACCTGGCAAGAGCTTCTTTATGCCCTTAAGAATGGTGTTATCTGATGTTATGAAACGGTAGGTGAGGTAACTGTTCAAAGAGTCTGGATTTATCTGTCTCTTGAAATCAGGCAGTTCAAGGATAGACTTCATCTCTGAAGCGAAAACCAGATTGTTGTTCGTTATTGCGTAATACAATGGCTTTATTCCTATCCTGTCCCTCGCGATAAAAAGACGCTTCTTGTTTGAATCCCATATCGCAAAAGCAAACATGCCCTTAAGTCTTTTTAACAAACCGTCAGGACCCCACTCTTCATATCCGTGGATAAGGACTTCCGTATCTGATGTAGATCTGAAACTGTGCTTTTTTTCAAGTGCAGGTATCAGTTCCTTGTAATTGTAGATTTCGCCATTGAAAACAATCTGAACAGAACCATCCTCATTCTGCATAGGCTGATGACCTGTTTCTGACAGGTCTATTATTGAGAGACGGCGATGTCCTAGCGAGATATTGCTATCAGTATAATAGCCATGATCATCAGGACCGCGATAGCTGATCACATCAGTCATCTTCCTCAAACGGTCCTTATCTTCCCAGGTAAAGCCTGTAATGCCGCACATGACACCAAAAGGTTTAAAATGAGTTAATAAATGTTATGGCGCATGATACCTAAGAATACGAAGATATGCATATCGACGCAGCACCCCGGGATGGGCGGGGGAATAGGCCGAATAGTTGACAATTTCTCTGATTACCTAATAAAGAAAAAATATGATTTTAAATTGATGTATTCGAATAATCCTTTGCCTAACATCATATTTAACGAATCTGTAAAAGACAAACTAAAACACCCTGACTTGACAAAGAAAGCATTGATGACAAGAACTTATCTTCCATTCTTTAATGCGCATTATCCTCTTTATGGAAGAATGATGAAGAAAAAAACATCGCAATTCAATGTCTGCCACCAAATAGGTGGGAACTGCCTTGAAGCAACACCATTCCTTTATGCCAAAAGAAAATACATATGCTGGACAGCCACAACCTTCCTAGATGAATGGAAAACCGTCTACAAACCTGAAGACAAAACAAGATTATTGTCCTGGGCGATAAGGAAAACAAACAACCATTTCCTAAACTCAATACGCAAACTCGAAAAGAAAGTTTACGAGAATGCTAGCATAATAAACCCGATAAGTCAACGAACAGCAGATATGATAAAAAAAGAATTTGGAATCGATGATTCGAAGATAAGGATAATACCACCACCTTCTGATTTCAGCGATTTTAAAAAAATAAAAATAAAGAAAAAAATAGACTTTAATTACATTTTATTTGTAGGACGTCTTGACAAAAGAAAGGACCTCGGAACATTGTTCAGAGCTTTTGCTCTTGTGAAAAATAAATTCAGAGACCTGAAACTTGTAATACTTGGAGATGGACCTGAAAAACAAAGCTTGATTGAACTATCTAAAAAACTAGAAATAGCTAGAGACGTTGTCTTTGTTGGGTTCGTTGACGACAAAACAAAAATAGAGTATCTTTCTCAGGCTAAAATCTTCTGCTTGTCATCCACACAAGAAGGCTTTGGAATAGTGCTTGTCGAGTCTCTTGCACTTGGAGTTCCTGTAATATCCACTGACTGCGGAGGTCCTGCAGACATAGTTGAACATGGAAGAAGCGGGTATCTGACTAAGATAGGCGATTACAAAACATTTGCAGATAAGATAATAGAACTTATTTACGATGAAACCTTGAGAAAACAGTTCGGTAATTATGGAAAAACAGATGTTATGAACAAATTCTCGATAGAGAATATCGGAAAGACAGTCATTAAAGAGTACGAGGAAGTCTACCAATGAACGTGCAGATAATCTGTGAACCTGCAAAAGAAGAGAAGCACGGCACACTTCGTGTTCAGGAAGAGATACTAAAAAGAGTGAAAGGGATTAAATTTAGGCGCACAGATTTCCGTTCTGGAATGTTCAACACGCTGATATCGTTTCCGCTGAAAGTGGTTATTAGGTCCTTTGGGTGCGACGTGAATCATTTCTGGCACCAGAATTTCGCTTATGTGTTGTGTCTTTTTCCATTTAGACATCCAATAGTCACGTGCTACGATATAATATATCTTAAAGACAAGACATTGCCCTTACTTCAAAGGATGTTCAACAATCTATGCATAAGAGGTATGAAGAAAGCAGAGAAGATAATAACAATATCAGAATTCAGCAAGAAAGACATCGCTGATACTCTTCGAATAGATCCTTCCAAGATAACTGTCGCTTACCCTGCTTATGACAGATCACTCTATAATGTGAAAAAGACCAAGATACCTGCAAAATACAAGATTCCGTCCGACAGAGAGTTTATCTTATATGTGGGCTCTGAGCAGAAAAGGAAGAATGTTGACAAGATACTGCTTGCTTTAGCAAAAATCAAGAAGAAATTACCAGCCATACTCTTTGTTAAGATAGGAAAACCACACGACCCTGCTGGAAGAGATACGCTCTTAAAAATCATCGAAAAGCACAAAATTAAAGAAAATGTGATTTTTCTTGATTACGTGCCTGAAAAAGATTTGCCAGCATTCTATAACAATGCAGCAGTATTTGTATTCCCGAGCTCATACGAAGGATTCGGCCTGCCAGTACTTGAAGCCATGGCCTGCGGATGCCCGGTGATAACTACAAAATACAGCTCTCTACCTGAAGTCGGAGGGGATGCTGTTGTATATGTTGAACCTGAGAACGTAACTAACATTACTAAAAGTATAGAAGCAGAAGTTAAAAAAAATGATATAAATTACAATAGGAATATCAAATTACGCCAAACGGGAAAATTTGATTGGAAACATTCTGCAAAACGTATAATAACGGAGTATTATAATGTCAATAATAAGAAGAATTGCTAAAAACACGCTTCTACTCATAAGCGCAGAAATGTATTCTATGATAGTTCAATTCATATTCTTGATTTTTGTCACTAAATATCTCGGAGATACAGGTTTTGGTAAAATTTCTTTTGCACTCTCCTTTGCTTTCATATTCTCAGTCATAGCAGATGCCGGATTGAATACTTTAATAATAAGAGAGTTAGCAAAGAACAGTAAAAATGCTGAAAAGTT
Source organism: uncultured Methanosarcinales archaeon (assembly GCA_964563755.1). Lineage (GTDB taxonomy): Archaea > Nanobdellota > Nanobdellia > Woesearchaeales > UBA11576 > JABMQF01. The sequence continues at coordinate 35,353 of CAZLYC010000005.1, read as the reverse complement.
CATATCAAATTCGTTAGCATTCAAGATAATATTCGGAATCGTCTTGATAGTAATTATAACCGTACTTTTGACATGTTTTAATACGGGAAAGGAGAAATTCCTTCTTGTATTGATAATATCTTTTGCTTTTATAATAGGCAATATAGCACAACTTTTCAGAAATGTTTTTCAATCTTTTGAAAAGATGGAGTATGAAGCTTTAATAAAAACAATCTATACAACAGCATACGCTATTATCGGATTCGCAGTGATCTTTCTTAAATGGAACATATTAATGATAGGACTCGCATACCTGATTGGAAGCATAATCAACTTATTATTCAGTTCTGCTGTGTGTTACAATAAATTCTCTAGATTTAATCTTCGATTCGATAAAAAGTACGTTCTTCGACTAATAAAAGAGGCTTATCCTTTTGCTATCAGCTCTATTTTTGCGAGCATGTTCTTCAACATAGACGTACTAATATTAGGATACCTACGAGGAGACCAAATAGTCGGATGGTATTCTTTGGCTTATCGAATAGCTGCAATAACATTAATAATTCCCTCTTTCTTTAATCAAGCAATATTTCCTCTTCTAAGCAAATATCATGAACACAACAAGAAAATTTTTAATTTTGCTTTTGAAAAGAGCATTAAGTATATGCTTATGATAGCATTACCGTTAGCTCTCCTTGTAACTTTCCTGGCGGGTCCAGTCATAAGGTTCGTGTTTGGCAATAAATTTGAGAATTCGATTCCTGCATTGCAGATACTTATTTGGTGTATTGTAATAATATATGTAAGTTCGCTCATGGTCAATGTAATTAATGTCATAGGCAAACAAAAACCCAATATGTATATATATGGATTCAATATCTTTATAAACATTTTACTTGATTTAATCCTCATTCCAAGATTTAGTATATATGGTGTTGCAGCAGCAGTCATAATAACTCAGGGCATCGGAGCTATTCTTACATGCAGACTTATTCCTAGATTCTCGCAGCAATTAAGGAACCTCAAATTACATAAGATAATTATACCCACATTAGCAATGGCAGCAACAATATATATCTTAAGGTACAATCCAATCTTAGCTACATTGTCTTCTGTTTGCATTTATATAACAATGACAATTCTGTTAAAGACAATAGAGCAAGAAGAAATCAAACTTTTAAAGGAACTTGTATATATGTCTTAATAATAAATACAAAAATATTTAAACGTTTTTATATGATGATACAGTAAAATGAAAAAAACGAAACCAGATGTATCTGTAATCATACCATGTCACAACAGGCTGGTTGATACTGAGAGACTCTTGAATTCTATATATATGCAAAGTTTTCAAAATTATGAAATTATAATAATAGATGATAATAGTTCTGAACCGTTGGCACAACACTTAAAAGAAAATCATCAGCACGTTAAAGTTATCAGAAACAAAAAAAATATGTTTCCGGGTTTTGCTAGAAATCAAGGTGCAAAAATATCAAAAGGAAAATATCTTCAATTTTTAGATAATGATACGGAACTCTCAAGTAAAGATTGTCTGAAAAACTCAGCAGATATTCTAAACAACAGACAAGACATATCTGCTGTTGGGGGTATGTGTTTTCCTTATGATATTGATGAGAACGGTAAACCTAAATACGTTTCTTCAATACATCAAGAATGGCTTGGAACGCATGTCGTTGATGAGAAATACGGGATAGAAACAAAAAACGGAAATCAAGAAGTTACAACGTTAGATAGCTGTGGTTTTATGATACGTAAGAAAATATTTGAAAAACTCGGCGGTTTTGATCCGTACTTTAAATACGGGCATGAAGATTCTGATTTTTTTAAGAGATTTAAAGATGCTGGCTTAAAAGCATTACTTGACCATGGATCTGCAGTGATTCATCATCACAGCACTATCAAAAGCATAAATCCATTATTCTATCGTACAAGAGGGAGAGTCCGTTTTAGGATAAAACATTTCGGTATTTCTAACAATAAACTTCTAAATAATTTTGATGTGCCAGTATTCAATAAAGTTGAAAGTACACCTAAAAATGAAAAAAAGACAAACAAATATGACCCTGAAGTAGACCCATTATACAGATTAAATAAAGTTGAAAAAGCAGTACTATTGATTAGAGTTCTGATGTTCGCAAACTTTTCAAATTACCTTGATTTGTATCGAATAATAAAATCAAGAGAAAAAAACTTTTTGAATGACCCTGATTTAAAAATAAAAACGCTGGAAGGACTTAAAAATGTTAATATATAAACCGATAATCCATCTTTGGAACAAACGCAGAAAAGAATATCTTAAGAGAGTCAAAACACCCACAGATATAGTTTTCTTTGTGACAAACAGGTGTAATTTCAGGTGTCCTCATTGCTTCTACACATCTGAAATGGACAAGGAACAGGATTACCTCACTATTGAAGAGATTGAAAAATTTGTCAATACTCTCGATGATATGAGCACTGCAGCCATAACCGGCGGTGAACCAACGCTACATCCTAAAATAACCGAAGTCTGTGAGATATTCCTAAGAAAGACTAATTCCCTTTTCTTTCTTACAAATGGCTCTCTCCCAGACAGAGTGTATGACATATTTGAAAAGTTATCGAGACATAAGAATAAAAAACTCATGATTCAGCTGTCAATAGACGGTCTTGAATCTACACACAACCGCCTAAGAGGAGTCGACTCATTCAGAAAGGCAATACGAACAATAGAACTAATCAACAAGATAAAGAAAGAGAAAAAATCAGACATTGAGATTGTTGTCTGCACATCTATAAGCAAGGAAAATATAAATGAAATTGAACAGCTCCATAAATTCCTATCAAAATGCAAAATAGATGAGATAAGATATAATTTTGTAAGAGGACTGGATAATACGTTTAATCTATCTGAAGATAAAATGGCTCATCATGATCCCTCCAGCAAAGATGTTGTGATAAGAAAGATAGATGATTGGGAGAAGATATACTCAAGATTAATTAAACTGGACATAAAAACTAGACTCTGGAAACCAGCAAACCGGCTCATAATGAAAAAGACAATAGAGCTAATGCAAAGCAAGAAAAAAATGTTTGAGTGCTATAATGGAATAATACAGATGATTCTATATCCTGATGGAAACTGCTCGATATGTGAATATTTTAAACCATTTGGGAATATACGAGATTTCAATTATGACGCAAGAAAAATGTTCAAGAGTAAAACTTACAAAAATGAGTTGGAAACAGCTAAAAGCTGCGAATGTGTCCATAACTGCCATTTGCAAGCATCAATAGGACTCTCTGACGAACTTTTATATGAAATTGCAAAAAGTAGACCACTTAAAGAGAATATAAAGATTGCAGGAAATATAGTCAAGGACAAAATAAAATCGCTGAGATAAATGAAAGCAATAACAATAACTCCTAAAAAAGCTGAAAGCACAAGAATCCTCGAGTTAGATGAGCCTGAAATAAATAATGACGAGGTGCTAGTTAAAGTTCTAAAGACAGGCATATGCCGAACAGACCTGGAAATATGTGCAGGGTTATACGGAGAAACTCCTGAAAATTGCAATTATCTTGTGATGGGGCATGAATCCGTAGGCGTGGTAAATTCAGTAGGTAAAAATGTCTCAAAATTCTCTGAAGGCGACATCGTTGTTAGAACAGTAAGGAGACCTTGCAAGAATTCGTGCAGAAACTGCTCTGCAGGAGATAATGATATGTGCATAACGGGCAACTATTCTGAAATCGGCATAAAAGGTATCCACGGAGTGATGGTCCAATATTACAAAGAAAAATCAGACTTTTTGGTTAAAGTCCCTCAAAATCATAAAGATGTCGGAGTCTTGCTTGAGCCACTTAGTTTCGCTGAAAAAACAATTCAACAGGCAAACAAAATCCAGGAGAGATTGATTTGGGAGCCACAAAACGCTTTGATACTCGGATCTGGAACTATAGGTCTGCTCGTCACGATGATTCTTCGGGACAAAGGAATTGAAACAACCACTGTTGCGAGAACTCCTCATGGCAATTTAAAATCAGATATTGTAGAACAAATAGGTGGGAGGTACTCCAGCACATCAGGCAAGTCCCTTCAAGAAATAATTGATATAAATAAAAAATATGACATCGTTATTGAATCCACAGGTGTTGCGAAGATGGTTTATGAGGGAATCAATTTTGTCAGAACTAACGGAATACTCTGTCTCACCAGTATAACTGGTGACAACGGCACAATAGACTTTCCAATTAGCAGAATAAATCTCGAATTCGTCCTCGGAAATAAATCACTGGTGGGAGTTGTCAATGCAAATATGAAAGATTATACTAGAGGAGTTAAACGTTACGATAACATAGAGAATAAGTGGCCTGGAATCTTGAGAAAAATAATAACAAATGAGCTACCTATTGAAGAGTATAAAAAAGGATTTTCTGCAAAACCGCAAGATATCAAAACAGTAATAAATTTCGACGTTTGAAAGAATTCATTTAAAAGCAAAAGTTTAAATATTCAGCATAGGCATTGCACAGGGGGATATAAATGGAAATGTATTCTAAAGTAAACAGCATCAAAGATTCTATACTTATGCCTTGGAAAGTTCTTGCAGAACAGATACCAACCATAAATTATCTCTGGAAAAATAAAGGACTCCAAGCAACATACAACTTCGTGTTTGTCAAGCTCTTTGTAAGAGGTGAAGATTGCGGTATAGCCATACAGGACCCGATATGGAGAAGATTCCCTTGGATGGCACCTTATCCGTGGATGTTTGAATTAGAAGTCACAACGAAATGTAATTTGAGATGCATAATGTGTGAACATACCCACTGGGCAAAAACAGAGCCGTCTCTTGATAAAAATCTCTCTTTTAAGGATTTTAAGAAGATAATAGACCAAGTGCATGGCTTGAAATGGATAAATGTCACTGGCGAAGGAACTTCTTTCATGAACCCTGATTTCATGAAGATGCTCAATTATCTCAAATCGAAAAATATATTCGTTGTTTTTGTTGATCATTTTCTAGACATGCCTGAAGAAAGGATGCGCGAGTTAATAAAGTTAGGCATTGATAGAATATGGATATCTGTAGACGGTGCTACTGCACAGACGTATAATAAGATAAGGCCGGGAGGAGATTTTGACACGGCGATAAAGAACATCAAAAGGTTTATACAGATAAAACAAGAGATGAAATCACCCATACCTGAGCTAGGCTTCAGATACACATTCATGAAACCGAACCATCATGAAATGGTAGATTTTGTAAAACTAGTCAGCACATTAGGACCGAAAGAATGGATAGGAAACAAACCAATGGTAGAATTTGTCGCATTACTTGAATTCGAAAATACGAAACCATTAATCTATGAACCCACAAGAAAAGATAATATTGATGTTAAAAAAGCAAGCCATAAGTATGGTATAAAAGCCAAGCTCTCACACCCATCACATGACCCGGAGAAGAAGAGGAAGATGTCCCAGTGTGTTGCGTGGAGCGAACCCTACATAATGATAGGAGGAGATCTTGTTTCCTGCTGCGCGATAATGATGTCAAATAGCAGAGATTTCCTAAAGCAGAATAAGTTCGGAAACGTGCTTGAAAGACCATTTAAAGAAATATGGAATTCTGAAAGGTATAAAAAATTCAGGAAACTTGTGCCTAAGAAAGAAGGAGAAGTGCCTATACTTTGTGATGGCTGCAGAGCGTTTGACACCACCTTCAGATCAAATGAGTACGGCGTCTCAAAGAAAATATGAAAATGATATTCGTAAATCCGCCTGCTGGAGCGAACACAGATATACCTAATCTCGGTCTTGCTTACGCAGCGACCTATTTCAAATCTAAAGTCATAGACCTAAACACCAAGCCTGAACCTAAAAGAAGATTCCTTGATGAAGAGACAGACATTCTAGGTATATCAGTACAATCCAGGACATTTGGCGTATCAAAAAAGATAGCAGAAGAATATAAAAATAAATATCCTGATTCCAAGATAAAATCCATAAAAGGATTCCTTGACGTTCAATGCTGCTACCCATATGTTGATTTCGACGAGAGGATAGAGCACACAGAGAGATTCTCCGACAAATATCCTTTCCCAAACTATGAGCTCTTTGATTCTTTTGACATATTCCAGAAGAACTGGCAATCAGGAAGATGGGGATATGCAATAATGACCGCTCTCGGATGCCCGTTCAGGTGCAGCTACTGCCAGAGCAAGAACCGTGGATGGATATCAAGAAGCCCTAAGAACTGCTACGAGGAGCTTAAACGTGCAAAAGAAAGATGGGGCATAAAAAAGTTCTACGTTATCGATGACTGCTTCAACGTCAACAAGAAGAGGGTGCTGGAGTTCTGCAGCCTTGTCAAGAAACTCAATCTCACATGGTCCTGCTCAAATGGCCTAAGGGCAGACATATTTGACGAGGATATCGCAAAAGCTCTGTATAGCTCAGGATGCAAATACATTAACTTCGGTGTAGAAAGCTCAAGCCCGAAAGTGCTTAATGCAATAAATAAAGGAGAGACTATAGAACAGATAGAAAAAGCGATAAAGATAGCAAAGAGATATTTTGACAGCGTTGGAGGATTCTTCATACTTGCGTTACCAGGGTCTAGCTACGAGATAGACAAGGCTACGTTAGGCTGGGTGAGGAGACAGAAGATAAACGCCCAGTTCAGCTACTATGTCCCGTTTGAGAAGAGCGTCGCGCTCGATAAGATATTCTACGGTGAAAAGGCAGAACCTGTTGCCGACACTTATAATAAAAGAAAACAGAAAGAGCTTTATGAGGAAAGCACATCATTAAGGACCTGGCAGAACAAGAGAATCACATTCAGAAAAGTAAAAGATAAGATAATAAGGATGTTAAAGCCCTAAAAGCTTCAATAATGAATACATCTTGCTGTTTCTCACACTATAATCAAGAGCATCATATTTGCAGGCCTCACAACAGCAAAGGCAATGTATGCATTTAGAATAATCAAACGTTATCTTTTTCTTTAGGGATACACATGAAACAGGACATGCACGCACACAACACAGGCATCGCACACATTTATTTTCATTAGCCAAGAAGGGCGTCTTCCTAAAAACAGTATTAACTATGAACCTCAACAGAATTGATTTCGCATTAAGATGCAGTGGAGGCAGCTCGAAATCCTTCTTGATTTCTGAAATCTCCGGTCCGACTACGGATATCTTGCCTGCATCAACACCAATTATCCTAAAAAGCCTTGAAAGATGTGGAACATCAGATGATGAAACTCCCATAAGTCTCGTGCAAACCTCATCAACCGCCAGCATGTTCCTGCCTCCAATAATCAAACCGAGCTTGACAGGCCTGCCTATTATAGGTCCAAGCTTGCCTTCCAAGCCCACCCTTCCGTCTACTATGCAGAAACATTTTTTTAGGCTTTTAATCGTCGTGAATATATCTAGTATAGCTGAGGTTATATCTATTACATGCCCGGCCTTCTTCTGTGACTTATTCAAAAAACCATAGAAATTCTTGATACCAAGAGTGACCAGAGTCGTCTCATGCGTCTTTATCTTAGGCACAGATATGACCAAATCGCTCTCCATGAGGCTTTTTGGAAGAAATACATTACGGAAAGCAAAATTATGAGGCGTCTTAACTGCAACATGTGCGTCTTCATCCAGATTAACCACAGATATATTTTCTGACTTCAAAATATGGGCACCTAGGTCTGATATGACCTTTGACGTATTTTCTATAGATCCATCTCCTATGACAACTTTTTTAGCTCCCTTTAGAAGAAGAAGACGCGACAGTTCTCCAAGAAAAGGTATATCTGTAGTAACACCAGTATCAGACTTCTTCGAATTTACCCAGTTCGGCTTAAGAAAGACAGTCTTTCCTTCTACATCCTCTTTAGTCAGAACATTGTCAAATACTTTTTCTAAAGAATGATGAAAATCCTTATTTGCACGCCCTATGAATACATTCATTTTTTCCAAGTCATAAGGATTTCTCCTGCTTTCTTTAGGTCGTCAGGATAAGTTATGTTTAGATAGTCTCCTTTGAAGAATACCGCAGAGACTTCTTCGCCGCCATCAATCATCTTCTGTATGGCATCTGTTATCTCTATCTCATTCCTAAGTGCAGACGGTGGTGTTTTCTTGACATAATCAAAAACGCGCTTGTCAAAGAAATAAAAACCCATTCCGCAGAGGTCATTGTTTGCCTGTTTAGGCTTCTCAACAACTTTATTGATTCTACCGTTATCGTGCTCTATAGAGTAACTCCTAAAAATGTCCTCCTTGTTTTTGGTGCTTATCACACCCACTCCCTGCACCATTCTCTCAGGAAAAGAAAAATTGCCGACGCATATGCAATCACTAAGAACGACTATGAATTTGTCGTCAACAAGATCTTTTACATAAGATATGGCGTCAGCTATACCTTTAAGCTCTTTGACCTCTATAAATGTGGCTTTAAGACCGAGTGAATTTACAAAATCAATCACTCCTTCCTTTTTGTATCTTACAAGGAATATGAACTCATCGCTGAATTGCTGCCAATACTCTATCACATACTGAAGAATCGGCCTTCCGTTCACCTCAATAAGAGATTTCTGCCTGTCAAGCGAAAGCGGCAGAAGACGAGAACCCATACCTCCTGCAAGTATGACGCATTTTGGCTTAGGTCTTAACCAGCTATCTCCTTTTTTTTGTTGTGACTTCATCATAAACTTCCCTCAATCCTGAGTATATACTATCTTCATTGAAAACTTTCTTGAAAGCTAACTTCGCATTATTTCCCATCATTGAAGCGAGCTCCGGGTCAGACAATATTTTAACTATTTTTGCGGCAAAGCTTTTCGGGCTGTCATATTTAGCAAGGAAACCTGTCTTGCCTTCGGATACAAATTCAGGAATACCTCCTAAGTCGCTTGCTACAACCGCTTTTCCACGTGACATGGATTCTAAAAGTATTACGGGGGACATGTTCTCCCACTGTTCTGGTATTACTACTACATTAGCCTGTTCCATCATCCTATAAAAATCTTTTCTATCAACCCGGCCAAAACGCAATATGTTCTTGCTAAGATGGTATTTTTCTATAATTCCATTTATCTTAGCTGAATAAGACTCATTCGCTTCCATTCCCAACAAGTATAGCTTTGCAGAAGGAATTTTCTTAATAACAAGAGCAAATGCTTCAAGCAGGACATGTACCCCCTTATTCGGCTGTATCCAGCCTCCAAAGAATATTGAGTTCTTCTCAATATCAACTGAGCCATTTTTAGTATTATCTATCAACGGAAGATGAACTACACGTATCTTGTTTTTCTTTATACCATACTCAGAGATTATCCTACCAGATGCATTTGATAAAACAATGAACCTGTCTATCTGCTTAAGGAAATGATTGAAAAAAACATTCCTGAATCTAGAAGCTATGTTCTGTAATATACCGAATCTTTTTATCTCAAGGCAATCATAACACCACTTGCCATGAAACTTGTGACAAAGAGAACCGTTCTTAAGTATGAGTGTTATCTTCGGACAGAATACCCAATAATCATAAACTGAAAGAACCACAGGTATGCCGAGAGATTTTGCAGCAGAAATGACTGAAAGAGAAAGGACGTTGAAATTCTGTATGTGAATAACATCAGGCTTGAGCACTTTCAGGTTGTGCTTCATAGAAAAGTAAGAGACTATATCAAAAGGAAACCAATACTTAATATACTCTGCAGGCTTCTTTCCTATCACATCCTCAAGGGTCTTTGTAGTCACGACAGAAACTTTTCTTTTAACAGGGGTTGTCGTCATCGCAGATACAGACTCGCCTTTATTTTCAAGAAGCAGCAGTATATGCTCGGCAGCCTTCTCAGCACCGCCCCAGATATTATGTGTATCCGGAAGAAAGTTGGTCACTAATGCGATTTTCATAGATATAAAAGAAAAGAAAACCATTTAAAAATATTCCTATACTGCTTAAAAACGCTAAATTAATAAATAAATAAGCGGAAGTGTCTTCGGGAGGTTGTGTTCATATGAAATCCGCACTCATTACAGGCATAACAGGACAGGATGGCTCATACTTGGCAGAGCTGCTTCTAAAGAAAGGATACAAAGTATATGGTTTAGTCAGGAGACTCAGCACTCCTAATTACTGGAGGATAGAGCACATACTTGACAAGATTACAATCATCGATGGGGACATGACTGATCAAGGTTCACTAATACACGCAATAAAGATATCAAACCCTGATGAAGTGTACAACCTTGCAGCACAGTCATTTGTTGCAACAAGCTGGAAGCAGCCAGTGTTGACTTCTGAAGTCGCAGGCATAGGAACATTGAATCTCCTTGAAGCAGTGAGACTATTTGCCCCAAAAGCAAGAGTATATCAGGCATCAACGAGCGAGATGTATGGCAATGCGACAGAAAACATACAGGACGAACAGACAAAATTCAGGCCAAGAAGCCCCTATGCAATAGCTAAATTATTCGCACATTGGATGGCAGTCAACTACCGGGAAAGCTACGGCATGTACGTCTGCTGCGGAATACTATTCAACCATGAATCACCAAGAAGGGGCATAGAGTTCGTTACAAGGAAAATCACAGATGGAGTCGCAAGGATAAAACTAGGCATTGCAAAAGAGTTATCCCTTGGAAGCATGGATTCCCAAAGAGACTGGGGATTTGCCGGAGACTATGTTGAAGCTATGTGGCTCATGTTACAACAGGAAAAACCTGAAGATTACGTAATATCAACAGGAGTTACACATTCTGTCAAAGACTTCGTCGAAGCAGCATTCAAGGCAGCAGGGATAAAAGACTGGCAGAAATACGTCAAGCAGGACCCACAGTTCATGAGGCCTGCCGAGTTATTCGTCCTTCAGGGGAGCAGCAAGAGAGCTCTTAACAACCTTGGTTGGAAGCCAAAAGTCACTTTTGAGCAGCTTGTGAAGATGATGGTTGACGAAGACATAAAGAGATTACAGACAGAGAAAAAATGAAAGCCCTCGTAACAGGCGCAGAAGGTTTTGTCGGGCCATACCTTCTTTCTTTTCTACAAGAACAAGGACTAGAAGTATTCGGAACATACTTCGAAGGCCAAAAGACAGATAAAAACTTCTATAATCTTGATGTTACAAATAAAAAATCTGTCAATGATATCATCACGCAGATAAAACCAGACTTTCTTTTTCACTTGGCAGGATTCAGCTCTGTCAAGCAAAGCTTTGAGAATCCGGAACTGTGCAAGAGAATAAATGTAGAAGGGACAAGAAATATACTCGACGCAGTCCTCAATAACAAGTTAAAAACAAAAATTCTCATAGTAAGCTCTGCAGAAGTCTACGGTAAACCTAAATTCACGCCGATAACAGAAGAACACCCTTTAAGCGCAAACTCTCCATATGGAGAATCCAGGATCATGCAGGAAAAACTTTGCGGAGAATATGTAAAAAACGGGCTATTTATAGTTATATCAAGAAGCTTCAACCATACAGGACCAGGACAGCCAGACATATTCGTCATACCAAGCTTCGCAAAACAGATAGCACTGATAGAAAAAGGAAAACAAGAATCGATAAAAGTAGGAGACCTCGATGTAATAAGGGATTTCAGCGATGTGAGAGATGTAGTAAGAGCATATTACTTGGCACTTACAAAAAACAAAAAATGCGATGTGTACAATATAAGCTCTGGAAAAGGGTACACTCTTAAGGAATTACTTGATAAGATGATTGTGCTTTCAAAATCAAAAATAAAAATAGAAAAAGATAAAGAACGGATAAGAAAGTCAGAAATACCTTCGCTCATAGGAGATAATAGTAAATTCTCAAAAGCGACAGGATGGAAACAGGAAATAGACATAGAAAAGACATTAAATGACACTCTTGGTTACTACAGGGAGAATGCTAGGACAACATGAAACTGAAAAAAAGCGTAGGAATGACTGAAATAATCATTATTTGCATCATAGTCATTGCTCTTATAATACTAAAAATCCCTGTCAAGGATTACACTCTTGCAGGTGATTCTGTTGTCTATACAGAAACCACCGAAAGCATTGCCAAAGAAGGTGCTTATAACTATCATGGCGAGCCATTCAACAAATATCCGCCACTATACTCCCTCTTCAGCGTGCCGTTCTACTATATTACAGGAAATGCTGCGGATGCTATACGCTTCTCTAACATGTTTTTCGGCATAATTACAATAGTTATACTTTTCATCTGGTCAATAAAAATAGGTATGTCCCTTAAAGACTCTACAATCATCGCATTGCTCCTCGGGCTAAATCCGTTCTATTTCTACTTCACTACGACATTTGCGTACTCTGACGGACTGGCAATATTCCTGATGACTGCAGGATTCTTCCTGTTCTACTACAAAGATGATAATCAGATAAACCTGTTTCTGTCTGCAGCAGCATTCGGCCTCTCAGTCATGGCTAGAATCCCCTTCTTGGCATTCACACTGCCATTTTTTGCGTTGAGCGCATATCATCTCTTCAAGCATATCAGGACGAAAAATGCAATAAAGAAGATAATTACAGACAGATACACCTATTTCACTCTCATAATGGCGATGCCCGTACTATTATGGCAGATAAGAAACACTATCCTGTTGAATCAAGTGACTGCAAGCGGGTACTCGGCTTCTCTGGGTTTCTACAAGAGCGCATATATATTTGCGCCAGCATACCTGCTCTTAATAATACCTGCAACACTCCTCTTCATAACTCCTTTTGTATACACAGAATTCTTCAAGCTAAGGAAAAGGACTGATTTTATGAAACTAGTCTTCTATTCATTCCTTATATACATATCAATAGTGCTTTTGATAACATTAGATACAAATGAACTTAACATATTCATAGATGGAAGATTCGCAATTAGCAGCTTCGTCGCAGCATGCATAGCTGGCACAAGATACATTCTTCCTGTACTTCCCATATTCACACTTCTGACATACAAGAGATTCAAAGTGTTCTACACGAGATTCCATGCAACATATCCAATACTTGCCTTGCTAATCATATTCACAGCACTGATAAACTTCGGGCAGGTACAGAATGCTATCGCTGAACGCGTCAATATACCTGAAACATACGTCCAGAGGGCAGAATACCGAGCCCAAGCAATCGGATGGCTGAATGAGGATGCACAGAAATATTCGAAAGTCTCTTATTCGATAAGCGAACCAGGTGCGAATGCGATGATGGGCACCTCTGAACTTTTTGCGATTCAATTCAGAAAAGATATAATTGCAGAGGAGTACGTCAGTACTGCGGGACAGTCTTTAACTGATTCTGACTACCTCCTGTTGCAGGACTGTAGACCTACATCAGATGACTTAAAAAAAGTCAAAGAGATAGGACATAATAAGATCTGCATATACAAAATAATCAATTCTTAAGGTTTTTAGAAAGAACTTCGTATACTTGCGCTCCGTCCTTATCAAAAACAAGCATGAATAGCTCTGAACCGCTGAAAAAATCAGACATGTTGATGAGTCTCTTCTTAGACCATGATTGTGCGGAGACATATGCTGATGAATTGACTGACAACTGCGGAACCAGTATGAATGAGACGTTGTTCTCCCTGATTAAAGACTGTATCCTCTCCTTATCGCCGCTCTCGAAAGCTGACGCGAACTCATCATTTGCCAAAGTATACTTTGAAAATCCCACGAAAAAAGGCTGTTCTCTGTTCTCTATCGACCTTCTTTCGGATATCACTGGAACCCAGTCTCCTTCGAAACGAATAAGAGTCCTATTGCGAGGGTAATTCAATACAATTGCATCTTTTGGAGAGTTCTCTTTGAGCCAAATCATCGCTGTGACGTCGGCATCAGTAACGAATGCACCCTGAATTGAGACAGGCAGACTTTTTGACAGTTGAACAACATCTTGACTGAAAAAGCCGCATGCAAGAACCGCAAAGAATCCTATTATTGATAATACTGCGACCAATTTGGTGATTGAAACAAGCGACCTACTAATACGCTTATAAGAAGTTACAAAAAGCGTTGAAAGGAAAGCGAAAGGTATTATCGGACCTGCCCATGCGATGTTCGGAGGGTAGAAATGCGCAGTCAATGCCAATCCCAGAATATTACCTATCCACTCTACAAGACCAATCATTGAAAACTCTATAACAGCTAAAACCCAGATTATCATGAATACATCTTCATATCGTCTCTTACGAAATGCATAGAATACACCTAAACAAGCAAGAATAGGCACAATCACGCCCTGCATAAAAACAATATTAGTCCAATAATACAGGTGCGTCACGAAATTTACCGCAGTCAATTCGCCCAAAAGCTCTTTTGAGAAAATCAATGGTGCTATTCTCAAAAGCCAAGGAGATGCAACTAAAATACCTAAAGCAGGCACAAGAAAAAATGATGTCGCGTATCTTCGTAGAGTAATGCTCTCTCTTGAAAAGAATATGACCACATAGAACGGCACTAATGCTATGAGTAGGATGATTAAAGAGTCGGGATGGCTCAAACAGGCCAATCCGAGGAAAAACGCAGACATCAAAGTACCGTATCTTGAAGGCGCCCTTAGATTAACGAAGAAAAATGACAGGAAAAACAGCACAAAGGTCATTCCCAGTATCGTCGTAAAATGAGAGTCGACAAATGAGCTCAGGAGACCTGTCCCGATAAGGGTGAAGAATGCCATGAAAAAAGCGAATCGCCTGTCGAAGAGTTTCATACCAAAATAGTATGCACCAATGATAAAAATTATTGAATTCAATGCTGAAAATAACAACATGACCTGATGCAGAGGCCAACCACCGAACATATCAGAGAAATATGCAGTAATGAGAAAATAACCCGGAGAGTAGACATATTTGACATCATCAAAGAAAGGATAAAGTGAGTCTACTGTTCCCCCTTCCCTTACTGCAAGGGAGATGAAACCGAAACCCTGCGCATCAGTATCGAAAGGGACCGTCATGACAAATGCAGGAACTAGGAAAACAACTGCAGCAAAACAGAAAAAAAACATCTCATTACTAAACTTTGTAAACATTCCTCTGATGTTAAAATCAAAAGAAATCCTGTTTTTCCTGTACAAAAGATATACAAGAAACAACACAAGCAATATATTTTCGAAAATACTCAGCCAAAAATCATATCTATACAATGAAGAACTCAACACAAATATCAAAATCACAAGTCCTAATCCAACGGCGGGAGCGAGCAGATACTCAAAACTAGGCTTATTTGACCTTAAGAACAGACGTATGAAAAAAAATCCTGGCAGACATATCAGTAACAAGAAACAGAATATAAAAACCAAAAAAAACAGAAAATTCAACACAAAACCATCTCCAAAACAGCAATTATCAGTCGATAAATCTATATTTCAACAGGTACCAAAAAGCTTTGACTCCATCTATCCAGGTTATCTTCTTTCCTTCGTCAAAATCCCTTGAATAGTACCTTATCGGAATCTCTTTTATTTTGAATCCTCTTTTCAGTATCTTAGCAGTCAGTTCTGGCTCGAAATCGAAACGCTGAGCCCTCAAAGTGCCTATCTTCTTCAGGACTTTCCTCGTGAAAAGCTTGTAGCATGTCTCCATGTCTGTCAACCTTGTAAAGAAAAGGACATTGGTCAGCATTGTCAGGCCCCAATTGCCCACGCTGTGCAACAGATAAGTAAGATGCATATTTTCCTTCAGCTTGCCTTTCCCAGACTTGAACCTTGAACCATATACCACCTGAGTCTTCCCTTCTAGTATGGGCTTCATCAACCTAGGATAGTCGTTAGGGTCATATTCCAGGTCAGCATCCTGTATTATTATCATATCACCAGTGGCATGTTCAAAACCGGTCCTCAAAGCACGTCCTTTCCCGCCATTTACCTTGTGATATAGAATCTTGTACTTTCCAGTTTTTTCTAGCTCTTTAAGTATTTCACGGCTCTTGTCTTTTGAGCAGTCATCAACGAGTATTATCTCTTTTTCAATCACTTGGCCACTGAAGAAAGGCATCCTGACAGACTCAACTTTCTTTAGAAGTTCAAGCAGTGTCTTTTCCTCGTTGTAGACAGGGATTACAATAGATAGTTTCATATGTCAAAAACTAAAGAATGCATATTAAAAACTTTTGTTTTCAGGATGCTGTGTTTTTAAAATAATCTACTGTCTTCCTCAATCCATCATCCAGCTTCACTTTAGGTTCCCATCCTAACTTCTCTTTTGCCAGAGTTATATCTGGGCATCTTTGCCTTGGGTCGTCCTGAGGAAGAGACTTGAATACTATTTTTGATTTGGATCCGATCATCTTGACTACTTTCTCTGCCAGCTCCTTGATTGTGAACTCGTCAGGATTTCCGATGTTTACTGGTCCTATGAACCCTTCCTGGTTCATCAGCTTATACATCCCTTCAACAAGGTCTGAGACGTACTGGAAACTACGTGTCTGAGAACCAGTGCCGTATATCGTTATAGGCTCATTCCCCAAAGCCTGGACTATGAAATTAGAAACAACACGGCCATCGTTCCTCGCCATCCTAGGGCCGTAAGTATTGAAAATCCTGACTATCCTCACATCAACGCCATTCTGGCGGTGGTAGTCCATGCAGAGGCATTCTGCGACACGTTTGCCCTCGTCATAGCAACTACGAATCCCGATAGGATTTACGTTACCCCAATAGGTCTCTTTCTGCGGATGCTCTGTCGGGTCGCCATACACTTCAGAAGTAGAAGCCTGGAGTATCCTTGCCCTACATCTCTTAGCAAGACCGAGCATGTTGACCATACCGACAGTGCTGCACTTGATTGTCTTTATAGGATTATACTGGTAATGCACTGGAGACGCTGGACACGCAAGATTGTATATCTGGTCCACCTCAATGAAAAGAGGTAATGTTATGTCATGCCTGATGAACTCAAAATTTGGATTAGACATAAGATGCTGCACGTTGCTCTTAGCGCCAGTGAACAGGTTATCTGCGCACACTACTTCGTGTCCTTTCCCTAAAAGAAATTCACATAAGTGGCTCCCTATGAATCCTGCGCCGCCGGTAACCAGTATCTTCATCTTCATCCACCGTTCTTACGTCCTACGCTGAAATACTTGAAGCCGAACTCTTTCATCTCAGCAGGGTCCCAGATGTTCCTGCCATCAAAGACAAATGGCTGCTTCATAAGAGACTTGATTCTTTGCTTGTCAGCAGCCCTGAACTCATCCCACTCCGTGCAGATGACCAGAGCATCAGCATCCTGCAATGCATCGTAAGGATTAGAGACGTAGGATATTCCAGGGAAAATCTTCTTCATGCTCTCTGTGGCTTCAGGATCGAAAGCAGATATCTTTACGTTCCTCTCAAGCAATGCCTTGATCAATACTATCGAAGGAGCTTCCCTTATATCATCAGTCTTAGGCTTGAAAGAAAGCCCCCAAACAGCGACTTTCTTACCTGGCAAAGGAGTCAACACATCCTCAATCTTCGGCAGGAAATATCGTTTCTGCCTCTCATTTATATCGTCTACAGCTTCCAATATCTCTGCGCTGCAATTGAACTTCTTAAGAGTGTGGACCAATGCACGGACATCCTTAGGAAAACAGCTTCCGCCATAACCAATGCCAGCATGCAGGAACCTTGGACCAATCCTGTCGTCTAGACCTATTCCTTTAGAAACTTCCTGTATATTCGCTCCAGTCTTATCGCAAAGCTGAGAAAGCATATTCATATAGGTTATCTTTGTCGCGAGAAGACCGTTCGCGCCGTACTTTATTATCTCTGCACTAGCTATCTTGACAAAAATCAACGGATTACTTGTACGCACTATGCAAGAATAAAGACGCTCCATCACTTTCTTCGCGCGTTCAGACTCAACACCGACAACAATCCTGTCAGGCACCTTAAAATCCTGTATCGCGTTGCCTTCCCTGAGGAATTCTGGATTTGACACAACATCAAATTCGTGCTTTCCTGAAAGGTTCTTCTCGATTATGTCCTTCACAAGATAACCTGTCTCAACAGGGACCGTACTCTTGTCAACAATCACTTTGTAACCATTCATGTACTTGCCTATCGAAGCAGCAACAGCCTTTACCTGTGAAAGGTCTGCCTCGCCACTATCTGCCTGAGGAGTACCTACTGCTATGAAAATCACATCAGAATTCTGCACTGCAGACTTAGCATCTGTGGTAAAAGAAAGACGTTTCTCTGAGACATTGCGCTTCACAAGAGGTTCGAGTCCTGGTTCATATATCGGTACATGGCCTTTCTTAAGCAATTCTACCTTCTTATCATCGATGTCAACACAAATGACATCATTACCAAGGTCAGCAAAACAAGTCCCTGTGACAAGGCCGACATAGCCTGTCCCAAACATAGCAATCTTCATCTGGACATACCCCCTTTGATGCTTACAGAAGGGCAATAAAAGCGGTTTAAATAACTTTCTTTTTGCATTATGCTGAGCATAAAAGAGCAATATTTAAATATTAGTTCTCATTATAGGTACTATTATGAAAAGCAAAGAAAACATAGTGCTGGAGCTTTTTTTTGATAATCCTACCAAGGAATGGCATTTCGAAGAGATATTGAAAGAAGCTAAAATAGCCAGAAGCAAAGCTGACAGTTGGCTGAAAAAATTCACAAAGGAAGGTCTTATCCAAAGAATCAAACAACAAGGAAGGATGCCATATTACCTATCAAACCACGAATCTGCCCAGTACCGAAACAGGAAAAGACTTTTTGCACTCAACAGATTATACGAATCAGGCCTCCTTGACAACCTAAGACTGCTCAAAGCGAAGACGGTAATTTTATTCGGAAGCATGACACGATCAGACTGGTACAAGAAAAGCGACATCGACATCTTCATCTACGGGTACGCAGAAGGACTAGAAATCGCAAAATATGAGATGAAACTCCATAGGAACATACAGCTTTTTGTCTGTAATAACAAAGAAGACCTGAACCGGCTTGGAGAAGGCCTGATTAAAAACATAATATCCGGAGACCTGATAAAAGGAGATCTGGATTTCCTAAAGGTGAAAGCAGATGCCTAGATACCTAAAATGCGACGAGGCTTTCGTGAAATGCAGCAAAGAAGGAAACTTCATACCGCTCGAAAACATAGACACCGAGAAGATAAAATCAACACTCAACATATCTGATTCTGACTTGAGTGCTGCAAAAATAATAATGGACAACATATCCAAGGACGGCAAGGAATGGAGCAGCGTATACAAACTATATTATGATGCCCTTCATGAACTGGCAGAGGCGTTCCTACGATTTGATAAGATTAAATCAGACAACCACCAATGCCTCTTCGCATACATCTGTGAAAAACATCCTGAACTTGAGCTCAACTGGGATTTCCTGGAAAAAGCAAGGACTAAAAGAAACGGCATAAACTATTATGGAACCCCAATCACATATGAAGACTGGAAAGAAGCAGACATTAATTTCAAGCTACACATA
The DNA here is from genome assembly GCA_964563755.1 of uncultured Methanosarcinales archaeon. GTDB lineage: Archaea > Nanobdellota > Nanobdellia > Woesearchaeales > UBA11576 > JABMQF01. Next base: position 15,909 of record CAZLYC010000005.1, on the reverse strand, counting down.
AAAAAACTCAAAGAAGAGATAATAAAGAACATTGATAGAACATAAAGCAGCTCCACTCCAAAGGCAGATAAACACAGCATATACCTGGTTTTATCAGTTTTTACCACTCATTGAGAAAACCTTATAAATAACCTCTAAATTCTACAATATGGACGGTCAGAGCGGCTTGGTTACACCGGTACCCATTCCGAACACCGAAGTTAAGCAAGCATGCGTTTGGTGCGGTACTGTCCTTTCGGTCGGGAAACACCAAAAGCTGTCCACCTTTTTTTAATTCTTAGACAGCATCAACAACAATAGATAGAATGCTAAAACACAGAAGCATAGACAATGCCACCTAGTGAGCATCGTTTAAATATTCTAAACCTGTCGCAGTTGGGCAAGCAACAGCAAGAAAAAGAAACAATGCGAACGTGGCATTGCTAGATTAGTCAGAGTCTCGCAACGCCACTGCCGCTCGCCTCTACAGTTATTCTGATTATTGGTTTGAGTACACCGTACATCTGATAAGAAATCTGTATGCTCGCTGAGGCTGTGGCGTCATATCAGATTGAAATGCTTGTCCGCGAACGTGTATCTCTCTATGTCATCTGTAGGAAACCACTGCCCTTCGTGGATGTGCGCATAGACAACACCTGTCTTCGCGAGCTTCTCGAAACAGTCGCGCTCAATTGAAGACTTGCCAACAGGCAGAATATCCAAAGCATCATGCTCAAGTATGTAGCCTCCCGCATTATTCAGGTTCGAAGGGGCTTTTTCTGGAGAAGGTTTCTCTATGAAGTCAATTATCTTATTGCCTTCAAGCTTCGCTATGCCAAATTTCGTGACATCATCAACAGGATACAATGCGAGAGTTATCTTGGCCTTGTTCTTCTTGTGCTCTTTAAGCATCGAAGTCCAATCAAAGTCCGCAAGGTTGTCTCCGTTTATCGCAAAAAAAGTGCCTTTCACCATTTCAGCGCATTTCTTCAATGCTCCGCCAGTACCAAGAGGCTCATTCTCTATACAGTATTCTATATTTACACCAAAAGAACTTCCGTCGCCAAAATAACTTTTTATCTTATCAGCCATGTAACCTATAGAAAGTATGATACGCTTTATGCCCTGGTTCCTGAAATTAATTATTGCGTGCTCTATTATCGGTCTGCCTTTTATCGGAAGCAATGGTTTAGGAGTGGAATCGGTCAATGGCCTAAGTCTTGTGCCAAGACCTCCTGCAAGAATCACTGCTGTTTTCATCAGACAACCCCTTTCTCAAGCACTTCCTGCGTCTTCTGGGATTTCTTAAGAGTTATGAGTTTGCTTATCAGGTCGCACTGCTCCTTTGCATCACTCACATACTGCACTTTTAGCGTACGTTCTTCTGTATCTGTGAATTCGACGACCACATCTCCAACCCTAAAAGGCCTGTACTCCACAAAATTCACCCTGATTATGTTCACAATCTCTGTAGATTTAGTTATCTTGAAGAAACTGCCATATGAATAAGTCAATGCATCTCCCTCAAAAACGAGAGAATATGATGTCAGCGCAATCGTATTGAAGATAGTTATGACCAGCAAAAGCGCAAAGAAACCAAGTATCGCGTAGACAACCCAGTCCATAGGAATGCCTATTGTGCTGAAGACATCCTCAAAAGGATTCGAACCTAAAAAATACTTAGTCAGGTAGAAAGAACCCATCAGGCTGCCAATAAATGCGAATGACTTCCCCATATTTATCAGGTATGCCTTAACAAGACTCGACGACACTTCAAGCCTCTTCATCCCATAAAGCTTCTCTTTCTCTATCAAAGTTCCACCACTACCTCTCCTTTTTTCTCATCAATAGATACTATTATCTTATGCCCTGCGAAATGCTTCTTGACCTCGTCCCAGGACATTTTCTTCCTAAGGTCATTTATCTCTGCGAGAATCTGCTGGACAAGCACGTAATTCTCGTATATGCTTTCCGCCTTCCGCTGGTTCTCAACGCCAGACTTCTCAAGCCCCTCTATCCTCAGCTTCTGCTGCGTCATCATATCATTTATCTTGTCTATCTTTGTCTTTGCAACTTTCTCTGTCGCAGCTATGGCCTTTGCCTCAAGCTTAGTCGTCAGGACAGAATCAAGCGCTGAGTTGAAGCTATCTTTAGGAACAGACTCAAGATTCTTGTAAAACTCAAGAGGAAACGCGACAACATCCTTGACTTCATTCTTCTCGCTGTCTCCATAGACTATAAGCGGCGAGATTGCCCTTGACCTGAGATTGACGCAGGCGTCGAACAATGAAGAACGCTCCTTGTCAGAGAGCTGGGTAGGTTTTAGTGTCTTATCGATCTTCGCCATGATGCAGAGCTCTTCCGCATACACCCCGCCAAGACTAAGCTCTATAGCAAGAGACTTTACAACGCTTTCCTTATCTGACGAAGAAAGGAATTCTAGGTCGCTTCGCTTCAGCTCAAGGAAATTCAGGTCTTTCTTCGGCGGGTTGTAATGCGATTTGGGCTTGATTGACCGGTCTTTCCACTCCTGATTCTCCAAAGCAGACAGTATGATTCCTTTCTCATCGCACAAAATCACATTGCCCTTGCTGAAGACCTCAATTATAAGCCTGAACTTAGCCTCTTTTGTCTCAAAAACAAACTCCACAGCACGCTCGAAAGCAAGCTGGGTGATACTCCTCAATCTAGCATTCCTGAGTTTTCTCCTTAGAAACAGACAGAAACCAGGAGGAGAGTCAGGCATATCCCCTTTCGATGATGCAATGTATATGAACTTGCCAAGTATGCACCTTAGAATGCTCTTACCGAGGTTAGGGACGTGCAGCTGGAAAATCATCTCTTCCTTACCTAGCTGGTATATCTGCTCAACCTTCCCTCCTATAAGAGGCTTAAACTCATCCAACAGGTAGTGCAGCTCAAGAGAGGATATATCTGATTTCATAAAGTGGTACAGTGAGAAGTAGTATATAAATGATATATAACTGAATGAGCAGCATAATTAACTCCAGCGCCACGCTCGCACCTATAACAAAACTGCTTCTTACTGCCCAACTGCATATTTTTTAAGAAATTATGTCTGAAGCTCGCTAGGTGGCGCTGGTTGAAATCCAATAAGAAACAAGAAATAAAATAAAAAAATTGAAAGAATACTATTTACTCTTCTTCCTCAGCCTCTTCTTCTACGAACAAGACCTTGACATTCGCCTTGTCCCTCAGCTGGTTCAGATAGAGAGGAACTGCCGCGTTCTTCTTCTGAGTAAGGAGGAACTCCTTTATTGAATTGGCCTGTTCCTCTACAGTCTCATTCTTCGCAATCCTCAATATCACGTGATAGCCGAACTGCGTCTTGACAGGCTTAGTGGTAAACTCGCCTTCCTCAAGAGCGAATGCTGCTGCCTCGAATTCTGGCACCATCATGCCCTTGCTGAACTCGCCAAGGTCGCCGCCACTCACGTTAGCAGAAGGGTCTGTTGACTTCTCCTTTGCCATCTTTGAGAACGTAGACTGCAGGCTCTTTGCCGACACTTTCTGGAGCGAAGCTATGATGCCTGTCGCTTCCTTCTCTGTCTCGACAAGGATATGCATTGCCCTTATCCTTGAATCGTAAAACTCAGAAACTTCAGAGTTCGTCACCTTGAGGGACTTGAAGATCTTTGCCTCGAGCAGCGCATTTATCGTAAGCTGCTTTGTGTAAAGCTCCTCTAGATACTTCCTTGTGATGTTCTGAGCCGCGAGCCTCTCATCAAGCTGGTCATCTGTGACACCAGCAGCTGCCATTGCCGTTGAAATCTCTTCATTAACATCTTCAGCAGTGACTGCTATATTGTTCTTCTTTGCCTCCTGCAAAAGAAGCACTTCATTTATGGTCTGATTAAGAAGGACAGATTTTGTTATGTATGCCCTATACATATCAGGCACTCTTGCATACTGCTCATCCAGGTAAGCGGTAGTTATCGACTCACCATTAACAACAGCAGCAACATCGCTCTGCTTCGAGAGCCTCAGCTGGCCTGACTTTGAAACAACAAATATAAGACCGGCAACAACTGCCACAAGAACCACAAAAATTGCAGCTCCTAGAATTATTTTCCAAACATTCGATTTCCTGTGCTTATGCGGGAAATGCACATCATGTCTTCTTTTTTCCAAAATACTCCCCTCCTTCTTATAAGCTAATATAGCATAAAATAATGCGTGACAATCCTGCATGAATACCGACCATATATAAAACTTACCACTGACAAAAAAGAAAAAGAAACATTGTCACCACGAAGTTATAATAAACCTTTATATTATTTATAAATAAGTGCTGGAGCATGACACGCGATATCATTGTCGGAAGGCTTGAAGCAGACAGGGAGAAATTAGGCAACAGAGGAGTAATCCTTGTAGGCAAACAGTATGTCAAGATGGGAAGAGTCACAAGCCTCTCGAACAACATCTACATGGATGTAGCAGGAGCGCACGTCATGTTCATCTGCGGAAAGAGAGGCGGCGGAAAATCCTACACAATGGGAGCCATCGCAGAAGGCATGGCAGACCTGCCGGATGATGTCAGGCAAAACCTTAGTTTCATATTCTTAGACACAATGGGAGTATACTGGACCATGAAATACCCGAACAAGAAAGACGAAGCTCTTCTTGCGCAATGGGGGTTCAAGCCGAAAGGACTTGACATGGTCATCTACACACCGATAATGTATTATGAACAATACAAGGCACAAGGCATACCGACAGACAGGCCATTTGCAATAAAACCATCTGAACTGGATTCGACTGACTGGTGCAGCGCATTCGACCTGAATCCAAACGAACCGATGGGAATCCTAATCGAAAGAGTCGTCCACCAACTACGAAAGGTCAAAGAAAATTATGACATGGACGACATGGTCCAGGCAGTACAGCAGGACATAAGGAGCGAACAGGTCACAAAAGACGCGCTTGAGAACAGGCTTAGAAGCACAGAAGGATGGGGAGTCTTTGATGTCAACGGAACTCCGCTAGCAGAACTTGCAGCATCAGGACAGATATCAATACTTGACGTCAGCTGCTACGCAACAATGCCTGGCGGATGGAAGATAAAATACCTCATAGTCGGGCTTGTTTCACAAAAACTATTCCTACAAAGGATGGTCGCAAGGAAAAAAGAAGAATACGACATGGTCCACAGCACAATGGACTATTTCTCAACAGGAGACACATCAAAAAAGAAACAGGAGATGCCGCTCGTATGGTTAGTGATAGACGAAGCGCACGAATTCCTGCCACGTGACCCTAAAGACGCGAACGCCGCAACAATGCCACTCATCACAATAATGAGAGAAGGAAGACAGCCAGGAATATCACTAATACTTGCAACACAGCAACCAGGAAAAATCCACACTGATGTAATGACACAGAGCGACATAGTGCTATCACACAGGATAACCGCAAGGATGGACGTAGAAGCCCTCAGCCTATTGACGCAGAGCTACATGAGCGAAGGCCTGACACAGGCAGTAGACAATCTTCCAAGGGTAAAAGGCGCAGGAGTCATATTTGACGACAGCAACGAGAAACTCTATCCTATGAGAATAAGGCCAAGATTCACATGGCACGGCGGAGAATCGCCATCAGCAGTCAAGGTAGAAAAGAAAGAATTCTAGCGGCAAAAATACAGAACAGACACTTTTTTCTGTAAACAATACATATTATCTGCAACAATTTTCGAAACTGACAGAACTGTTTTGGAAATCTAATAGAACTCTTTTTCTTAATGAAAAACAATACAACTCTCATGGTCTTTAGCAAAACATTTCCAAGAGAAGTGCCGGGAAGCAATGTTCCGAAATGGGAAGAGATGTTCCTCTCAGCCCAGGAGGAACGCGAAAGGGAACAGGTAGCAAGACAGGAGAACCTGTTCCTTGTCAGGCAGTGCATAGCTGACGCAAGAAACGTCCTAAAGGACGAAAGCATGATGGACATGCAGAGCCATGTGTTGAACCTTGCGATGACCCTTTTCAACAAAAGGGCAGGCCACGCAGTGCACTACAAGGAAGAGAAGTGCAAGGAAAAATTCCTCAAGTATTGGGGGAAGTTCAAGCACACAGAGAAGAAAACGCCTGAAAAAGAGAAGAAAAGAAATTAAAAAAGAAGCTTTCCAAAATTATTTTTATTTTTTCTTTCTTAGTTTTACCTTCTTCTTTTTCTGAGCATGCGGAAAAAGATCAGGAGCCATCTCTATCTGGGTCTCTATAGGTGCCTGAGTCATTGCAATCATGGAAGCGACAAACATAAGGGCAAAAACAAAGCCGAGCGCAAAACCCCAGTCAGCGCTTATCCTGCCATAAGAAGTATAGATTGTCACAATAAGAAAACCCATCATTGACATGAGCATGAAACTGCTCTTCAGCGGAGCTACTTTCATAAACGCACCTCTTTTTGATTTTAGGAGAGCAATGGCTAGGATGTTTTAAATAACTTTCGGCAGAAGAAACATCAAAATTTGACGAAATTAAGCTTATCTACCTGCTTTCTTGCATCCTCTACACCCTTCTCGAACTTCTTCATGAACTCTTCCATGAGCTTGCAGCAGTTCTCCTTATCCTCACCACACAATAAGGTTCCAGCTTTGCAGTCATCATATATCTTCTTCAGCTTGGCATCATCATCTATCAGGTGTTGCTTGTAGAGCTCAAAAATCATGCATTTCTCAGGAACGCCACCAAGCTTCTTCTGAACTTCAACAGTATCCCTGCCGCCAGTAAGAGCGCGCTTTATCTTCTTCTTAACCTGGTTGATGTCCTCAGGCAACTCTATGCAGGATTCTGGCTTTGACTTTGACATCTTAAGCGTTCCATCAAGCGAAGGCATATACTTATGATAGACAGAAGACGGGCTGAAGAACTTCTTTTCCTTGACCCTCTTCACAATATCCCTTGTAAGACGCAAGTGAGGATCTTGGTCAATCCCTACTGGAATTATACCGGGCATCCTTTGAGCCAGCTGAGGATAAAGAATATCTCCAACCTGGGTCACTGCAGACATTATCCTTCCAGGGTCAGCACTGCCATAAATCCCAAGGAACTCATTGAGCGTAATCTTCTTAGCGAACTCATAAGCCAGATGGACAACATCCTTGTTCTCTGACTGGAAATAGAATACGGTCTTCTTGGGATCTAGACCCAACGCTATGTAAGCAGGAATGTGGAATTCGAGAGCTCGCTTTCTGCCCTCTTCTAATGAAACACCTCTAGCTGCCGCAGACTCAAGGTCTGCCACAAGTATGTAGGCCTTGCCGCCATGCTCCTGGAAATAACGGATGTTCTCAACAACCATCTTGTTGCCAAAGTGAATCCTGTCCCCACTCGGCATTATGCCTGACAAAACATAGAACGGTTTCTTGCTCTTCATGCAGTCAGCGATTGCCTTCAGGTCACGGCCTGCAAAGACAACACCCCTTCGCATTATCCTGTTAGGGGACGGAAAAGAATCTGACTTGAACTCCTCAAGACCGAAGTCCTTGACTATCTTAAGATAGTCTTCAGGCAGCTCTGCTGCATACGGATCCATTGACTTTTCCATAACAGGAACTGCTGCGGGAGGATTATTTAAATTTAACCTTGATTTAGAAGCAAACCGGCCAATGTTAATGCCCTGCTCGCAAAGAAAAGATTATTGTCTTCGGTCGCCGAACTGCGATTCAAATAGAATAAAAGTCTGAAGCTCGCTTGGTGGCATTAACAACCGAGCAGCCATTTCTTGATTACACTCAAAGCAGATTCCCTTGTCGCAGGATAAGCCGCAACACTAAGCCTTATGTGAAAGCAGTCTCCAGAATCAGTTATCTGAAAACAATCTTCATCAATCAGCTTCTTCTTGTCAATCCTGATGAAGAAAAAAAGCTCAGAGTCAAGCCTCGAATCAAGTTGACGCAGAAGAAGACGAACATCCTCACCAGACAACTTCGATTTAAGGAACTCAAGAAACTTTGAAGTGTGCCTCTCTTTCGTAAGGATAATCTCAAAAATATGTATCTTTCGCTCCTTAAAACCTGTCGCGACCGTGTCTCCGAACTGAACCTTCTCCGTATCAAGGCTGAACGGACAAAGAGACTTGAGCTTAGACGCTATCTTTACCGAATCCTCATCATCGTAAGCGAAAACGCTCAACTTCACATTATGTGCGAACTTCATACGAACTGGTAAAAGCGAATGATTTAAATAAGTTTAGGCGAAATAACACCTCCATGAAACATACGCTTGCAATAACCCTTGTTCTTGTTGCAGTATTCTTCCTTGCGCAGGTCATAGGACTCATCATAACTGACCTAAGCATAGAAAAAAAGGCAGTGGATGAGAGCGGCAATGTAAATGTGACATACTCCGGACTTCCGATGGGCATGGAGAGGCCGGACCTGGATAAGACAAAACCGCAGAACATAGTAGCGTTCATAGTTGTAGCGATACTCATAGGTACAACGCTTGTCCTCATACTCAGGAAATTCAACGCATTCAGAACCTGGAAGATATGGTTCCTGATGTCGGTCACAATCTGCCTGACAATCGCATTCAATGTTCTCCTGAAAAAGACGCCTCTTGGAAACAACGCGATATATTCAGCAGCATCTTTTGCTATAATACTATCTGTCCTGAAAGTGTACCGGCCTAATTTCATAATCCACAATTTCACAGAGATATTTGTCTATGGAGGCCTGGCAGTAATCTTCGTTCCGATACTCAGTTTCAAGTCTGTTGTGCTGATACTTCTTGTGATATCAGTATATGATATGATAGCAGTATGGCAGAGCAAGCACATGGTGAAGCTCGCGAAGTTCCAGACAGAATCAAAAGTCTTCGCAGGACTTGCAATACCATACACCCTGCCAAAACATTCAACCGGCACAAAGCAGTCAACAACTGCAAAGAAAGAAGAAGTCAAGAGCGCAATACTTGGAGGAGGGGATGTAGGTTTCCCGCTTCTTTTCGCAGGAGTCCTCATGGAACAGTTCGGCATGCTAAAAGTCATGATAATACCTGTCATGGCATCCATCGGACTTTTCTTGCTTCTGTATTATGCGAAGAAAGATAGGTTCTATCCAGCGATGCCTTTCCTAAGCGCAGCATGCTTTGCAGGATATGGATTGATACTGCTCCTATAATAATAGAATCAATCAGTCCTGTCTCTCGATTCTCTGCAGCTTCCTGCTCATGGAATGAGTCCACGTAACTCCCTTGAGGCTCACAGAAATCTTATTGCTCTCCTCAAGATACGCAAGGATCTGCATCAGAGTATTGTGATTCACTTTCTTGGGAAGCTTTTCCTTCAGCTGAGGTATCGAAAGGAAACTTCCTTCATTGTCCTCAAGCACAGCTTCAACCATAAGAATCGTGTTAAGTGTCGGGGAATGTATGTGCTTTGAATCTGGATCCATGATATTATCACCAAAATGTATGATGATGTAATTAATAAGCACATTAAAAAGGCTTTTGGTTATTTGTTTAGTAGTCAATCAGCTATGCACATTACAATTTTATAACGCACCGCCACAGCCGCTCGCTTCTACATAAATAGGGAATATTTGTCTGAGTACACCGTTAATCTGATAGAATAATTGTTAGCTCGCAAGGCGGTGGCGGTGCTGATTGTTACTTTAACTGTGTTTGTCTCAGTGACAACATTTAAAAGAAAGATGTGTTTTGAGATGCATGGGCAGGCTAGGCCGGGAGGTTAGTCGTCTCCTGTCACCATAAATCGACTTCATGATGGGACCGAAGCTTGAAGAGAGGATTATCCAGGGCTTTGCGGTCTTGGTTTGGACAATGATACTCTGTCCTTATGGACCAACCATTTCGGGAACTGGGTCAGGATGGGAACATAGCAGCCCTAACTGATGCGGCCGGTGCTTTAAGGGTAGCGGAGTTGAGGAGAAGCCGAGGTCAAACCTCAAGGTTTTGTATGATTCCATCCTCAGGCGCGCTTGCCCGCTTTTACTACCTTCTAAAATAATAATAAAACCACAAAACCGAAAATATCACGTTTATTTATAAAGAAGTCTTTATATTTTATAAAATATTTCGTGAAAAAACGAAATATTTATATATCTGTTATGACATGCTATGTGACTAACATGCTCTATAGCAAAATGACTGAACACTGTAATAGGGACGTAGACGTTTCGCTAGTTGGAGCTGTTTTTAATACTAAGATTACATATCCAATCATGCGCTAACAAGGCTCCTGGTCAAAAGACAAGGACTTTGTTGCGCTGGATTATCTAACTTCTAGCAGAACAAAAGTCCTTGCAGATAGACTAGGGACCTCGTAAAAAACAAGAGAAAAAAGAAAAAAAAACAAAGGAGAAACGAACGAGGATCCAGGTGTTGAGAGAAATGCAAGAAATCCCCCAGAACCTAGAAACAAAGGTCGGAACCGCAAGGACAGACGTAGTCAGCAACATGAACAGTCTACGGACTGGTCAGCTGATGGACGCCATAGTGAAAGCAGACACACAGCTAGGCTTCCTTGAGACAGGAAAGCAAGTAGTCCTGGTAGAAAGGAACCACAACTACCTAGAGGAAATGCTAGGCAAAGTGCTTCCAAAGCTCTGCCCAAACTACCTTGTGACTTTCCAGGAACACAGCCTCTCGCATTATACTGTCCAGGACGGAAGGGTGCAGGTATACAACAACCTTGACCAAGCCTCAGACATAGTCAAGATAAAGGCAAGAGTGAAACACCCAGATAGCATAGCAGAGAAAGTTCCAAGAAAAGCAGTATATTTCGGACGTGTCTCAGAATTCCACGACAACCACAAGCTTATGGTAGGAGATATAATGGGTTTCGAAGTAGTTGTCAAAGATGCGGCAGATGTACAGAAAGCTGTCAAGAAAGTGCTTGAACTACCATTCCTGAGATTGGAACATTATGGCCAGCACAGGAAGAGCAACGGCTACACTTCAGACCACCTTAACCTCATATACGAGAACGGAAACCGCGCAATGAGAGGCCTCGAGGTAGAGGTGCAAGTGACTGACCTCAACAGCCACCTAAACAGCATAAACAAACCTGGCGAAAGGCATGGCGACTATGCAATAGAAAAGCTTGAAAGCCCTCACCACATGGATGGCCAGCTGGTAATAGTAGGCAACTCGGTGAAGCTCCCAAAGAGCTGCGATGTAAAGAGAGTCGATGGGTTCCTTGTATCCAGGATAGATAATCCCATACAACCATACACCATATTGGTGCCTACTGCAGAATAAATCGATTAAACCAGGCAAACATTTTTATAACAATTTTTTCTTTTTTCTCTTATGCAACTAAATCCTGAACAACAGAAGATGATCGACCAGCAGAAAGAGCAATGCATATTCTGCCAGATAATCGCTGGAAAGATACCTTCCAAGAAAGTCTACGAGGACAAACTAGTCATAGGTATACTTGACATAAACCCTGCTTCTAAAGGCCACATCCTTTTCATGCCAAAAGAACATTACCCGATAATGCCACTGATACCCAAAGACGCGTTCGGGCATCTTTTCAACAAGATGAGAGAGGTAGACAGGTGCGTCAAAGAGGCGCTTCTATGCAAAGAGACCACGATGTTCATAGCGAACGGCGCTGCTGCAGGCCAGCAAAGCAACCACTTCATGCTGCACATAATACCAAGAGAGGGAAATGACGGACTCGATATGCTAAATATAGGTGGAAAGAAAGCTAATGATGAAGATGTAAAAAAGACAATAGACAAGCTCAAACCGCAGCTTAATTCTACTCTTGCAAGGCATTTCGGCAGTTCAGGCCAGGCTTATCTTGAAACCATGACAAAAGAACAGATTGTCAAGATAATAGAAACGAATCCTCAGATGAAACACATGATAATCAGCAATACTGAGCAGTTCAAGGAGATGGCAAGACAGCACCCGCAGCTGAGCAGGGTGTTCAAGAACATTGACATAGATGAAGTGATGAACGAAATCAAGAAAAAAGTCCCGAAAAAGCCAGCGAGCGTCGATGAGATAATCAAAAAATGAGTGAATGCAAATACTGTGAAACACTGCAGAGCAAGAAAAACTTAGTCTATGAAGATGAAACTATGCTGATAGTAGTACCTGAGAAGACACTTTGTGCCGGACACCTGCAGATAATACCAAAAAAGCATCACATCAACATCCAGCAGATAGAGGATGAAGAGATTTCAAAGCTTTTCTACGCAGCAAGCTTTGCTGCATCAACCCTGTTTGAGGGACTTGAGGCACATGGAACGAACATAATAGCAAACACAGGCAGCATGATAAAAGAATCAGGCCATTTCCACATAGATGTGATTGCTAGAAAGAGCGGAGACGACATCAATTTCCTATGGAAACCCATGCAAGCAGACGAAGAGGAGATAAAATCAGTCCAAGGCAAGATAAAAGACAAGTGCGACATGATAGGCATCAAGAAAACCAAGGAAGTCATAGACCTTGACAAGCCAAAAGCGCAGAAACTAGAGACGAAACAAGACGAAAAGAAAGAGACGCCAAAAGAGGCAGCCAAGAACGAGCCAAAAAAAGAAGAAAAGAAGAAAGACATAAAGGAAAATCTCAAAGAAGACAACGAAAGCTATCTCATAAGACAGCTAAGAAGGTTGCCGTAGAGTTCTAGATTGGTGCAATGCCGCGCTCGCATTGAATATGTTTCTGTTGATGTTTGCCCAACTGCAATATCAATAGAATATACGAACGATGCTCGCTAGGCGGCATTTAATTTGCTGCTTATTCTACAAGTATTGCTGGCTTGCCTGGCATCGCCTGCCTTGCCTTTGCAAGGTCAGTCTTCGCTTCAAGCTGGATGTCAACTTGACAACCTAGCTCTTTCTCAAGCAGAGCAGAGCAGGACTTAAGGAAGTCGAACTCGTGCTTAGAATCAAGAACAACAACAGGAATCTTGCTCGTATCCTTCAGGACCTTAGGAACTAAAGAGCTTATCTCCTTGCCATGAGCCCTGAACTTCACATCCTGCATGAAAATCTTCAAAACAGAACCAGGATCCCTTGTTTTTCCAATCTCCTCCTTGAGCTTAAGGAAGAAAAGATACTTCCAGTCATCAGCTACAAACAAAGACACTTTTTTTGGCGAAGCAATCTTGACAAGCCCAAGCACATTCCTGACATCAGCTATCGTTGAATCGAAAACAGACTCAAGGAACTCGGCCCTCGCATCTATCTTAGTCTCATCCGGCTTAGGCCACGCGTGTACCGAGACAAAAGGCTCCTTTCCAAGAAGCTCCCAGCACTCCTCAGCAGTATGAGGTATGAACGGACTTGCAATCAGGCAAAGCTTTTCAAGCGCCTCTTCATGAGCTGCCTTACCAAGATGCTCACGATGCTTTGAAATCACGGAAACAAGATCCATTATAGTTATTATCGCATTGTTGAGCTTGAAAGAATCGATGCTTTCAGTCACAGACTTCACAGCAGAATGAACCTTACTAAGCACAATCTTGTCCTTTATCGAATCTACAGACTCGTGCGCATCCTCAAACAAGGAATAGAACTTCTTGACAAACCTAAAAGAGCCCTCGATGCCTTCATCAGACCACTCAATCTCCTTGTCAGGAGAGGCAACGAACAAAAGGAAAACACGGGCAGTATCAATTCCGTACTTCGATGAAATCTCTGCCTGCGTAATTACATTCCCAAAGCTCTTGCTCATCTTATGGCCGTCCTTGTAAACTATGCCCTGATTGAAAAGGTTCCTGAAAGGCTCGTCAAACTCAAGAATACCAAGGTCACGCAAGGCCTTTGTGAAGAACCTCGCATAGATAAGATGACCGACAGCATGCTCAGTACCGCCAACATACTGGTCGACAGGCATCCAATACTTGACTGCCTTCGGGTCAAACGGCCCTTTATGATAATGAGGAGAGCAATACCTAAGATAATACCACGCAGAATCGACAAATGTTGCCATGGTATCTGTCTCACGCCTTCCTTTTCCGCCGCACTTCGGACACTTAGTATTGACAAACGAATCAAGCTTCGCAAGTACGTTCTCTTTTGAACTGAAAACAACATCCTCTGGCAGCTTCACAGGAAGCTCGGACTCAGGAACAGGAACAACGCCACATTTGTCGCAATAGACAATAGGGAATGGTGTGCCCCAATACCTCTGCCTTGAGATGAGCCAGTCACGCAGCTTGTACTGAACAGTTTCACAACCTAACTTATTCTTCTCAAGGTGCTTTGTTATCTCATCAATAGCCTCAAGATTATGAAGCCCATCAAAACTGCCTGAGTTGACAAGAGTTCCCTCTTCAACATAAGCACGTGACATCTTAACAGGATCAAGAGTATACTCTTCAGGAGAAATAACAACCTTAATCGGAATGCCATATTTCTTCGCGAACTCAAAGTCGCGCTGGTCATGAGCTGGCACGGCCATAACAGCACCAGTGCCATATTCAAGAAGCACAAAATTTCCTATGTAGATAGGCACTTCCTGTTTTGTCACAGGATTAATGACATACTTGCCTATGAACATGCCCTCTTTCTCCGCAGACTCATCAGTCCTTGAGAACTTCTCATCAATCACGACCTTCTTGATAAAATCACGGACAGGAGTCTCATACTCTGTGCCTTTGACGAGCTCCATGACCTTAGGATGCTCTGGAGCGAATGTGATGAACGTAACTCCAAAAAGAGTGTCAGGCCTTGTAGTAAATATCTGGACTATTTCTTTGGAATCCTTGAGCTTGAAATCAACCAACGTTCCTTTGCTCTTACCAATCCAATTCTCCTGCATCTTCTTGAGCCTGTCAGACCAGCCAAGACCATCAAGGCAATGAAGCAATTCATCAGCATACTTTGTGCTCCTTAGGAACCACTGCTCCAAAGGGCGGACTTCAACTTCTGACTTGCATCTCCAGCACTTGCCATCCTCGACTTCCTCGTTCGCAAGGACAGTATTACAACTAGTGCACCAATTAACAGGAGCTTTCTTTCGATAAGCGAGACCTTCTTTCAGGAACTGCAGGAAAAACCACTGGTTCCAGCGATAATATTCAGGCAGATGCGTAGATAATGTGCGATCCCAATCATAGCTAAGGCCGAGCTCTTTCATGAGCTTGGTTATGTTCATTATCGCGCTATCAGTATACTTTTTCGGATGCGTGCAGTCCTTTATCGCCGCGTTCTCAGCAGGAAGACCGAACGCATCATAGCCCATCGGATAGAGAACATTAAAACCAGTCATTCGCTTGAACCTAGCTATTGCGTCTCCCATAGAATAGTTCCTGACGTGACCCATATGGAGGAAACTCGCGCTAGGATAAGGGAACATCTCAAGGCAGTAGAATTTCTTCTTCTTGGAGTCTTCAGAAGACCTGAAAATCTTGGACTCATCCCACTTCTTCTGCCACTTTGATTGTACGCTTCCAAAGTCAACCATAAACACACTCACCAAAACTCACTTAACTCTCACTTTTATAATCTTTTGATATAACTATGTAACCAAAATCAGGTCTGTCTCACTGAAGCCTCTGCTGGGAATCAGTACTCACTAAAATAACCCTATCATCTATCTCAGCATAGTTTATACGGCCTTTAAGCTTCAATTCCTTAAGGTATGCGAAAAAGGATGTCCTGCCGCAAAGCTGCTTTTCGTTGACAACAATATCCTCTAACTCCCTTGTAGAGAACTTATTCTCACTAATCAGGTCAGTTATCATCTTAAGCACATACCCTTTCCTGTTATGCATGACCCTTGAAAGTATCTGCCTTTGGAAGCTTGATGTGGGAAAACTCACCTGCTGAATAACCGGTTGGGCTGGCTGTACCATTGGTTGAGGTGCCAAAATAGGCTGTGAAGTCTCACTTTTTGCCAATTTTTCGTGATTTTTGACCAAAATCTAGGTATTTTCAAGCTCCTTCTTAGCCTGCTCAAGCTCCTTTTTTGCAGAATCCAG
>CAZLYC010000004.1:0-137100 GCA_964563755.1 uncultured Methanosarcinales archaeon | reverse complement strand
CCTGCATCCTTGGAGTGCCGGCATCGCTCTTTGCAATCCTTCTTGCAAAAAACCAAGCAGCATAGATGCCTATCAATGATGCTAGAATGATAAACCAATACATCAAACACACCTCCTTTTATAAAAAAATGATACGACCTTGCTTAGCAGAAAGGGTTTATAAACGTTTTTAAAAGAACCGCACCAAATGGGGTTTTAGACCCATAAGAAACTATATAAATAGTCAGATTCCACAAAACTGTGATTCTAACATGAAGGACAAACTACAAAGACTGAATGACTATGAATGGTTAGTGCCAAAGACAGCAAGACCAGGTATGCTTGCAGATGCGAAGATATTCGCGAATCAGGCAATAATGGACGCAATGGAAGACGAGGCCATACAGCAGTTGACTAACGTCGCGATGCTTCCGGGAGTTGTCGGACCAGTACTAGCAATGCCAGATGCCCACATCGGCTATGGTCTGCCAATGGGCGCGGTAGGCGCATTCGACGACCAAGAGGGAGTCATCTCATCAGGCTGCACTGGCTTCGACATAAACTGCGGCATAAATATGATAAGGACAAACCTCAAAGCGAACGAGGTCCAGGAAAAGATGAGAGAGCTTGTCGCAGAACTTTTCAGGGCAATCCCTTGCGGAGTAGGAAGCAAAGGAAAACTAAGAGTCGACAAAAACAAATTCGATGAAGTACTTACAGGCGGCGCAGAATGGTGCGTAAATAATGGTTACGGTGTCAAAGATGACCTGATAAACACAGAAGAGAACGGAAAGATGGAAGGAGCAGACCCATCAAAAGTAAGCGACAGGGCAAAAGAAAGAGGAAGACCACAACTAGGGACACTCGGCGCAGGAAACCATTTCCTTGAAGTACAGAAAGTAACAGAAACATTCGACGACAAATACGCAAAGAGATACAAGCTCGAAAAAGACCAAGTCGTCATAATGCTCCACTGCGGATCAAGAGGCTTGGGCCACGAAGTAGCATCTGATTATCTCGCAATCCATGAGAAAGCCGCGAAGAATTACGGCATAAAACTGCCAGACCCGCAGCTTGTATGCGCGCCAGTAAATTCAAATGAAGGACAGGACTATTACAAGGCAATGAAGTGCGCAGTCAATTACGCATTCGCGAACAGGCTGGTCATGACACACTGGGTAAGAGAAACATTCCAGAAAGTGTTCGGCAAGAGCTGGGAAGAGATGGACATGCACACAATATACGCAATCGCGCACAACATATGCAAGCTAGAAGAGCACGTTGTCGACGGAAAGAAAAGAAAACTCTACGTGCACAGGAAAGGTGCGACAAGAAGCTTCCCTGACACACCAGCTCTTATTGCAGGCAGCATGGGAACAGCTTCATACATACTCCACGGAACAGAGACAGCTATGCAGAAAAGCTTCGGCAGCACGTGCCACGGAGCAGGACGAGCAATGTCAAGAAACGCAGCGATAAGCCAATTCAGAGGCGACCAGATAAGACAGGACCTTGCGAACCAAGGCATAATCGCAAGAAGCACATCAGCAGAAGTCTTGGCAGAAGAGGCACCTAAAGCTTACAAAGACATAGAGAATGTCATAGACTCTGTCCACAAGGCAGGAATATCTACAAAAGTCGCAAGGATGGTTCCTCTCGGAGTCGTGAAAGGATAATGTTAAGCATAACCCTCATGGTCGTTGCGTCAATTATCTTAATGATATTTTTAGGATTAGCATATAATAATCAAAAAGGTGAGAAAATGAACTGGACAAAACTTCTATACATGCTGATAATAGTTTTGCTGTACATACCGATGGTATTCCTCGGAGCGAACGTATTCTTCCCTAAATTCACAGGGATGAACTCGTACTACAACGAGCCGTTCCAGGACTGCTATGTCAAGAACCCGTACCCCGCAGGAGGCATCGAGAAGCTGAACGATACAGAACGTGAACGGATAGATGCAGCACAAAGAGAGTGCCAGGAGAAGAACAATGAAGTGCAGAGGAAATGGGAAACTGAAAAGAACGCATACGAAGGCAACAAGTATGTTGTCGTGACAATATTCAACCTTGTGGTGTTGCTAATAGCCTTATTCGTTCCACTATTGCAGGACAGTGTCGTCATGGGACTCTTCATGGGAAGCATATGCGCGACATTCGGGGCCACAATGAGATACTTCGAGACAAACAGCAAAGTAGGCTTCGGCATACTCGTCCTTACCTTCTTCATAGTGCTCTTCTTCATAAACAAGAAGAAAGACAGCTTCATGAATTGGAAGAGTGAAGAGAAAAAGAAAAAGTAAAAAAATATTTTTAAATAATTTTATCTTTCTTTTTTATATTGATACTGCAACCTTCTGCGCGAGAGCAGTCATACCTTCTTCAGGGCATGAGCCTCCTAGGCAGGATAGCTTGACAAAGTAATTCCCTTTTAGGAAATAGATGTAGTTAGGCGTCAAGGCAGATGTCTTTGCACGCTTGCATGACTTCTCGCCAAGTGTTGTATCTTCTGTCGCACCTTTGCAGTACATGTCATACACCCTATTCGCTTCAGTCTTTGCAGTGTAAAGCTGTGTCTCGACATTCACATATACCTGCTTAGGACCGTCATAAGAACACTGGCAGACATCGACTCCCTTAGGCATAGCTGGTCTCTGAGGGCAGTCATTCGTCTTTGCCCATACACCGCCAAGTATCTCTGTCATATCCACTGTCAAAAGCATCTCGCAGTCAGCCCTTCCGGCAGGCGCTTGTGCACGAACTTCAGGAGTCGCAGCGACTTCAACAGGCGCTTCTGCTGATGGCTGCGCTGGAGCAGAAACAGTCTCCTGCTCTCCAATTGGCTTGGCCTGGACAGGCCTTGAAGAAAGCTTCTTCGTAGAATCTTCCTTTGAACAGCCCACAGAAAACAAAAGTATTGAAACAATAAACAAAGCGAACAATAACTTCCTCATGGCACGCACCTCATAAACTCATAATAATTATTTAAAAACAGAGCTGACGCATATTTAACTTTTTTGGTTGTTTTTCACCCATTTAAAAGACAACATATTTAAACAAAAAATAAATGAAAACACATGAAATGAAAAAAGCATTGATATCCTCAATACTGCTTCTTGTTATTTCTGTTCTTATCGGAATCGCAATATACCCTAAAATGCCGCAGGAGATGGCCAGCCATTGGAACGCACTAGGACAAGCAGATGGGTACATGCCAAAATTCTGGGGAATCGCAATCCTGCCAATAATCTATGCAATAGTAATCCTGCTATTGGTCTTCCTGCCAGCAATAGATCCTTTGAAGAAGAACATAGCGAAATTCAAATCATATTATGACCTGTTCATACTCATGATGTCAGCATTCCTTTTTTACTTGTATATCCTGACACTAATATGGAATCTAGGATACAGATTCAACATGACACTGATGCTTATCCCTTCATTCGCACTTCTATTCTATTATACCGGAATGCTACTAGAACACTCAAAAAGAAACTGGTTCATAGGAATAAAGACACCATGGACACTGAGCAGCGATAAAGTCTGGGACAAGACACACAAGCAAGGCGCAATACTCTTCAAGATAACAGGAGCAATAACTCTTTTAGGAATGCTGTTTCCAAGATACTCCATAGCATTCGTCATTGTACCAGTCATAACTGTGTCAATCTGGCTGTTTGTTTATTCTTATATTGTGTTCAAGAAGACGAAGAAATAAAAAAATTATAATGCGGGAGAAGGGGTTCAGGAACCAAATGTCTTGCCATTTGATAGCGCCATCCAGTGCCATCTACGATGGCACGCTATAAAAAAGAAAAAAATGCGGGAGAAGGGGTTTGAACCCTCGTAGGCACTAAGCCACTACGCCCTGAACGTAGCCCGTTTGACGACTCCGGCACCCCCGCAGCTGGTCTTGCTCAGCTGGCACGCGCCATCCGGTCCCATCTCGTTGCGGCTCGATGGGACGCAATAAGCAAGATATGGTTTAAAGAAAATAGGCTATTTATAAAAATTGTGCTTAAATGGTTATTATCTTGCCTTTCCTGCCTACGTTTATCACTCTTGTCTTGCCTATCTTCTCCTCAAGGCCTTCTGCCTCATGCACGTGCCCACAGAGCAACAAGTCAGGCTTAAAAGTCTCAACTGCCTTACGGACAGCATCAGAACCAGGGACAAAAGTTGAGAATTTCTCAATCTTTGATTCACTAGGATGAATATGAGTCACCATTATCTTCTTAGTGAGATACTTTATCTTGTCAAAACCTTTCTTTAGCAGAGTGTAAAGTTCTTTCTCTCCGACAGGCGGAGTAGGACCTACGTTTGATGCACCACCCGCACCGAAGATGCCAACATCCTTGTACTTAACAGAATATCCATGAATGTTCCTTGCGTGCGGCTCGTAAAGCTCTGCAAGAAAATCAGCAGTAGCGACAGTCTCATGATTTCCGGGTATCAAAAGCACTTTCTTGTGCTTAGCAGCAAAAGGACCTATTATGTTATCAGTTGACGCTTCCCTAAAAGTCAGGTCACCGCAAAGAACGACAAGATCCACATTCTCTTTTTCTGCCCTATCTGCAAGAGAATTCACCAAGTCAACATCGCCATGTATGTCTGACGCTGCAAGAATCTTCAACCCGTCATGCTTCTCGTCCTTTTTCTCTTCTTTCTTCTCTTCCTTTTTTTCAGCCATTCATTTCCTCTCGATTATCTCTGGCGGAGATTTTGTGAGATTGACTAATGTAGAGGCACTGCCACCAGTAACCCCATCATCAATAGCAAAGTCGACCATCTTTTTAATGCTTTCCGGTATATCTGCTATAGACCGGACAGGTTTAGTGCCGTGAAGGTTCACGCTTGTCGTAACAATAGGCACTCCTGCCTCTTCAACAATAGCAGAAAACCAGTTGTCTGGAATCCTCACTCCGAGTGAATTGCTGTCAACATTCACCCTTGGAGAAATACATCTCTTCTCCTTGAGTTCCATGATAAGAGTATAATGACCAGGTAGCTTATCAAGCCACTTATCAAATCCTTTCTTAATTTTCATGTTATTCAGTATCCATTCCTTTGATGGAGCGATGACAGAGAACGGCTGGTCAAGATTATTCTTTATGCTACGAATCCTTGATACCAGTACTGAATCAGTGGCATCACAGCCTATGCCATACAATGTATCAGTAGGATAGATGAAGACAGAGCCTAGCTTCATCAATTCTATGTTCTTTTTCTTGCATTTCAAGAAGTCTGACTTTGATATGACGAGCATACTGAAAAAATAAAATAAGTCTGTTTATAAATTTTATTTAAAAAAAAGAGCAAACTTCTTCCCAGATATACACTAATTGCAACATCTATTTTTTGTATATCTCCTTTCTGTGCCCTATCTTTATGACAAGTATCATCAGTCTACCTTGGTCTATATCCAGCAGTATCCTGTAATCCCCTACACGAAACTTATACGCAGGATCACCTACAAGTTTAGTCACATACGCTTCAGGCCTTATCCTTATGCGCTCAAGTGCAGAGATTATCCTCGTTTGCACTGTTTTATCTAGACGTTTGAACTGCTTATCTGCGCTATCTGAGAACAAGATTTCATACATGCTAGTTCTTCATCTCTTTCTTTACCTGTTCCAAGGTCTTGTACTTGCCATTCCTTATCTCTGCGCGTGACCCTTCCAGCTCTCGTCTTGTCTCTGCATCTATCTCTTTAGTATCTTCTAGAACATCCCATATGACTTCTTCGTACGTTTCCCTATCAGAGAGTTTCCTCTTTGCCAACTCATTCTGCAGCTCTTCGCTTATCTGTATCGTAGTTGCCATAGTACACTATAGCGCACCATAGTATTTAAACTTTTCGATTAAATGCTCTAATATCAACTCAGCGCATAAAAAAAGCGCCCCTTTCGGGGCAGAAAAAGAGGCTACAATATTTCGGCTACCAAAATGTGAGGTTAGAAAGATTAGGCTTCAGCAAAACCGATTGAATCATCATCTAACTCGAAGATGTCTTCCTTGCCGCGCTCGATGTCAGACAGGGTGAACACATCACCTGAATCATGCTCTATTATCTCACGCTCAATGTCGCTCAAGAGCGCAAGGCTCTCGAAATTCTTCACCTTCTTGAATCTCTTTGTCACAAATCCCACCTCCTTAGAACCACGCATCGCTGAACTGCACATCAAAGCTCCGCATCTTCTGGTCAACTGTCGCTGACTTCATAGTAAGCGAACGTATCTGATAGTAAAAAAGGTCTTTTATCGTCCCCTGGCTCAGGTCCGAAGGGTCTGGCTGGAATTTCTGCGAAATCATATCAATCACCTCATGATTAAAACATACAAGGCAGGAGTCAGAGCACGGCTTTTGCCGCCAATTACCTGCCAAGCAGAGTAAAGATTGACAGGATTGTTTAAATAGCTCATCCGGACAGATGTCTAGTGTCCAGTGAGAAGGGAAGATGCAGAATACAGGTATACAGAGGCACAAGCTGTCAAAAACACATTAGACCATCACTGATGACAGAAAGATTCCGACTAAAACATTTCAGCGATTATTCTTGTGGTAATCATAAGAAAGCCTGTTGAACTCATCCGCAGGATAAAGAGCATACTTGTCGCCCTGGATAAGGACAAAATCAGCGATTCCCTTGTGGAGAACTAACCTGCTGCAAGTCGTGCATGTCGGACTGTTCTCACGCTTTATCTCACCATTCTTAATCCTCGCATGATACATCCTAGCGCCACGGACATCATTGCCTTTCTCGAGCGCATCTTCAATAGCATTATGCTCAGCATGAACTGCATTGCAAAGCTCGACAAGACCATTAGTGTGAATATCTTTTCTTAAGCAAGGCTCGCAAGGCTTGTCAGGCACAGGAGTATTCCAGCCTTCTCCGATAATCTTTCCATCTTTTACAATGACAGAACCGTTCTTTGACTTCTGACATTTAGAATTCTTAGCAAGATCTGCCGCAAGATTGCAGTACTTTATCGCGTCCTCTAACTCCTTGCCTTCAAGATAATGCATAATCAGAACTCCGTAAGCTTCTTATTGCTCTGGAATGTTATCAGTGAAGTTGTGCCATCTGCACCGCCTTTAATGAGCTGTATCGAGATGAACTTTCCGTCTGAAAGCCTTCTTATCTTTCGCTGGAAAGTCTTGTACACAGACTGACCACCATCCTGCTGATAAATCTTAAACAAGTCACCAATCTTTTTCCCTGAATTCTTCCTGACTATCTCAAGTATGAAATTAGCGTCGTCATCAAGCTCATCCTTGGGCTTTACCGAGAACTGTTCCATTTTGGCAACCGCTGCCTTGACATGATCAAGCGTAACTTTCTTGGATGACTTTGACTCCGCGATAAGACCTGACTCTCGCATAAGGTAAAGACCTGAACGCAAATCCTCAACTTCAAACGTCCTTCCGACAACAGCATCGAAAGCAACGTCTTCCCAGCAGTCCTTCGCAAAAGCGAAGTCAAGCCTCTGCTTCATTATGCCTCTTGTCTCAGCGAGATTATACTTCCTGAACTCCACCACTTCAGGCAAAAGCCTGGATTTTATGCGCTGGTCAAGTTCAAGCAACCAATCCTTGTGATTAGTTATAAGAAAAACAGACTTCTTGAAAATCTCCTCAAGAATATTATAGAGAAAATCATAATCCTCAACCTTGTCTATCTCATCAAAAGCGAAAACAGCGGATTTCTTGTTCACAATCTGCTTTATGACCTCAAACAATTCCTCAGTACGCTTGTTATGCGTTAGCTTGTAACCCAACTGGTCACAGATATCAATAAGAATCTTAAAAGTCGTATTCTTCTGCCAGCAGTTCACATAGATAGGAACGACATCCTCAGTCTCATTCTCCAAATCACGAAAAACAAAACGCATCGCAGCAGTCTTACCTATTCCCGGAGTACCGTAAACAAACAAGTTGCGTCCATTCCTGCCTTGTAGCAACGGAGCTATGCAGGATGCGAAATGATGCTGCTCATTCTCCCTGTAAGGCAAAAGCTTAGGCAGGAACTCAAAATCCAGCGCTGACTCATTCAAGAAAAGAGACTCTTCAGACTTAAGCATATCCTTGAACAGACTCATACAGGAACAGAAAGGAAGAGGTTTTAAAAAGGTTTTGGTGAGCGTTTAAAAGACGGGCCAGGACTGAAACAAATCGTCACTCGATATGATAATCATGCTTCCTGGTCTGCAGATAAATCCCATTCCTCTTCTCATAAAGCTTGAAAGTCTCAGTTATCAAAGGGAGCTGCCATGCGTCAAAAACCGCGCGTTCATTGCGTCTTGAAACTCCAAGCCTGAAACGTTCCAGTATGAACTCCAGACTGCCTCTTTTGATACGCTTCTCAGTCTTGCCGACATCAAAGTCCCTCTTCTTATCCTTCTCGACATACTTTCCTTTCCTACTGTTTGGAGCGAAATACTCTGAGCCAAGATAGCCGCACCAGGAGTGGCCATGAGGTATGATGCCCCACAAAGAGTCTTTTGATTTTTTCCAGGCAGATATCGCATCACGAACAGCATCAAAATCATTTTTATACAAGGTTATGCTGTCTTTCACATTATCCTTTGTAGAAAGATAATGGCCGTTCTTCAAACAGACATAACTGTTCGATACGACCGCTGAAAAATCATCCTTCCTGAACAGCTCAGCTGCAAGCGAACCTGAATCATAAAATTCTTTTACCTTTTCTAAAACCATAAGTACCACCTTTAGCAAAATTTGGCCTGATACAACAATAACGCTATGCTTATATTAATAATCTTTTGATTAAATTATTCCTATAAGAATACGAAAATCTTATTAACCCAGCATCACAAAAAAAAGCACATGAAGACGCTTAAGACGATAATCGATGAAGACAAGCTCGAAGAATGGCGAAAACGGCTGCCGGAATGCGATACTTTCCTATTGAACTTCTTCTACTCATGCAAGCCGTACCCATGGGAGACGAACCTGCTTAACTACACGCACGATATAGAAACCCAGATTGAAGTTGACCCTGCATGGAAAGCGTACGAACAAAAACTGTCGCAGGCATTCTTTGAGATAACAAGATTTTCCAGCTATGTCAATGACCGTTCTTTAAATTAAAGCAAGAAATAGCCTGACAATACAGCAGACTTAAGCATATCCTTGAACATGCTCATGGAATAACAGAAAGGAAGAGGTTTAAAAAATATTAATCGACAGGTCTTTAATAGAGCATTTTGTAAGTTATGTCCATCTTTCATAATTAAGCTTAAAACTTTTTCGCCACAAAACCGCCAAATTTGTAGTTAACTTCTCCTTTGTTTCCTGTTTCGTTTAAATCGACTGCCGCGCCAAAACCAAAGTCATCAACACCCAAACCGAGCCTGATTCTTTGAATCGAGAAGTTGTGTCCCTGAGAACTGAAGTTAGTTATGTTCTCCAAATTAGCCAGAACTTTTAAATCATTACCAATAACTGGTTCGTATCCTATGTTGAATAGCAGCTCTCCATCAGGATTACTCTTAATGCCGCAGGTTCCAATACTGTATATAGACACATCATTCATTTTCTTGAAATATTGCAACCCTATCCTAGGAATAATCCCTGACTCAGTCGTCACCTGACCCTCTAAAACACCATCTGAACCGCCAATAATGTTAACACTCAAGTCAGCCACACCAAAATAGCCTACATCATTATCATACTCTGAAGTCAGACGATTCCTTAGGAAGAGGTTAGTCCTCTGTCCAAGTTCGATATTTACTTTCGTATCGAACGTCGCGCTCTTGTCTCCTACAAAAAGCTCCGCAGAACCTGCCTCTGCTTCACGTTGTGTGCCACAAACCAAGACTGTAGCAATAGCAAACCCTGTAATGATTTTGTTTATTGTTTTATTCGACATTTCTCTCACCTTATTAATATTATTTTCTTGCAATCATGACTGCTTCCATCTGCATTCTCCAGATAGACATTACATCTTTGAACCCTATCTCAGACATCTCTTTTCTTGATTCTGATTCACGCATCATCCTTTCAGGCATATTGTCCTCGACCATATGCACCAGCCAAGCATCACGCAGATCCTCTCTCCCATTACGCGTATACGTGTCATATAGCCTATTCAACGACCATTCTAATTGCACGGAATGCTCTTTAGGATTATCGTCAGCATACTTGTCTCCGTTGACAAATACTCCATCTTTTCTCATCACCCTATATATTTCAGCCAATACTTCACTTCTGTAATCACGATAGAAGTTGTGAAGTGTCCATCCTGATGCGAATGCATCATACTTCTCGTTCTCCTGTTGTCTTAGAAATAATAATGCATCTTCTGTTACGAGTTTCAATCTTTGTTTTTCCTCGAAAACTGACAAGTAGTCCTTCGCCTGCAATATCATGTTTGGCTCGTTGTCAACTGCATCGACAGATATTTCCTCCCGCGTATCGAGAATCTCCTTTGTTGTCGGACCTGGTCCGCAACCGATTTCAAGAACAAAATAGTTTCTTTTACAATCACAGGATACGTTGAGCTTCTTGTCCGCATCTTTTGCAATCGTTGACGCTATCGTCCTCTCAAGCTCAAAAAAATGAGGGTAAGCGTCCGTGAAGAGCGCGTAATCCATACCTATCACTCCACTAAATCTTTGCTCAATCATATTTTATCCTCCGTGAGACTTCAATTAGTTTGCAGAACGGTCATCTACTCTGTGCAGAAAATCACATCTTCAAGGCAGGGCAAGATTTCTTTGTATTTTTTTACGAGCTTGTCCTTGAATTGGTTCATAATCTTCCCAGAAACAGGACCGTATGAACAAGATCTACCATAAATACTGAATCTCCCTTTCAACAATCCTGCTCTTCCACCGCCAATCACCTTGGCTGCGCCAACCAGTCTAGCTATGTCTTTGTGATATGGTTCTTCATCATCTACCAATGCGCGTGCATGGTACACCAAAGAATCATTCTTCTTCTCTATGATAAATTTCTGGGTATTAAGTACCCCTAAATTTTCCTCAACAGTCCCTATCAAATATTCCATCTCTCTCACCACCCGGTTAATTATGTTTAATCACTGATAAGAGAGTAACTTCAGAATATATCAATATTATTCCACCAGCAGTGGTGGTGTTAATGAAAGATTTAAATATTAGAATATTTTATCGTTGCAGAATGGAAGAATCAATACTCCGCGATGTCGGATTCACAGACGGCGAGGCAAAGGTCTATATCGCACTCTTAAAGCTTGGCTCATCAACAAGCGGACCCATAATAAAACAGTCAGGAGTGGCCAATTCTATAGTATACCGCATACTAGACAGCCTGATTGAGAAGGGAGTCGTATCTTACATCATTAAAGAAAAAACAAGATACTACCAAGCAGCAGAGCCCAGCAGGATACTTGATTATATAGAGAAAGAGAAAGAACGACTGGATGCCAAAAAAAACGACTTCAGCTTAAATCTTAAAAAGCTAGAGATGCTGAAAGAGTTCGCCCCTGCTATGGATGTCCAGATGTATGAAGGGTTCAAAGGTATTCAGACAGCATTTGAACATCATGAACAAAAGCTCGGCAAAGACGGAGAATACCTCTGTTTCGGACACCCGCCTCAGGAAACGCAATACACACTATACTGGAAGAGACACCACATTAAACGCGCCAAAAAAGGCATAAAAGCAAGAATGCTATTCGATAAGGGAACAGCCACTGAGACTATGCAAAACAGGAACAGCTACGACCTATCTGACACAAGGTACATACCATCAGACCTAAAAACAAAATCTTGGTTCTTAGTATATGCTGACACAGTCACGATTTTTCTACAGGAAGATAAAGAACTCGCAGTAGAGATAGTAAGCGGAAAAATAGCAGATACATTCAAAGCGATTTTTGAAGATTACTGGAAGAAATCCAAGCCGTTCGAATAAATCAATTCGTCTTCTGACCGCAATTAGGACAGAACTTGAACATATGATGCAGCTTCGCCCCGCAGCTTGAGCATCTTGCGACTGAAGTGTGCTGCACATGAGCTGCTTGATGGTGCTGCGCAGGATGCTGCACTGCCGCATGTTGATGAGAAGCGTGCTGATGCTGCGCAGTATGCGCTGCAGCATGATGCGGATGAGGCGCGACATGATGATACGTATCAGGATGATGCTTTAATTTCTTCTCACGCGCAAGAATCTTGATAAAACCGATGACTATGAAAACAGCTCCTACAAAGACAAAGAACACGAGCTTTAACGGGTCGATAATAGCAGACATCATAACCATCGCAGCGCCTATTATCAGGTAAGCCACACCAGGAATCTTCATCCTTTGATCTTCAGCCATGATTCAACCTCTTTTTATTAAAAAAAATCATTTCTTCTTCGGAACTATCTTCTTTATCCCTCCCATGTAAGGAGAGAGCACCTTAGGGACAGTCACTGAACCGTCCTTGTTCTGGAAATTCTCAAGAATAGTCACCATGATCCTCGATGTAGCAAGAGCAGTGTCATTCAAAGTGTGCAATATGCGCCTGTTGCCCTGCTTGTCAACGCATTTTATACCTAGCTTCCTTGCCTGATAATCAGTGCAGTTAGAGAGCGACATGACCTCGCCGTACGAATTTGTCGTCGGTCTCCAGACCTCAAAATCAGCTGAACGATATTTCCAGTCAGCCAGGTCACCTGTGCAAATCTCGATTATCCTATACGGAAGACCGAGTTCCTTCAGTATGCCTTCAGAATTATCCATGAGCTCATCATACGCTTTTTCTGAATCCTCAGGCCTGCAGAATATGAACTGCTCGACCTTGTTGAACTGATGAGTTCGCCAAAGGCCCTTCTCGTTTATGCCGTGCGCACCAACCTCTTTCCTGAAGCACATTGAATAAGCGAAATATTTCTTAGGAAGGTCAGACTCAAGGATTGCGTCGCCCGCATGCATCGCAAGAAGAGACTGCTCAGCAGTACCGATAAGATTCAAGTCTTCATCTCGTATAGAATAGACTGACTGCTCGATTGCGGCCTTGTCCATCGAAGCGAAAATCTCCTTATCATGCAGCATGACAGGAGTCTCGATGTAAGTGTAACCTTTCTTGGCCATGAAATCGACAGCGAAACGGATAAGCGCCTGATTTAAGAGAGCAAGCTCTCCCTTAAGATAATAAAATCCTTTGCCTGCAACCCTTGCAGCAGCATCAAAGTCAGCAATCCCTAAATTTTCTGCAAGCTCAACATGAGTCTTTATTGGAAAATCAAACTTTGGAACTTTTCCGCCTTTCCTGAACTCCACATTCTCTGACGAATCCTTTCCGACAGGAACATCCTTCCACATCAAGTTAGGCAACGAAGAAAGTATTTCAGTAACGCGAGCATCTATTTTCAGCATATCCGCTTCAAGACCTAGAATCTCCTGAGGTATGTCTTTTACTTTCTTTAGAACAGCTGAAGCATCTTTTCCAGCTTTCTTTAGCTTGTTCACTTCCTCGCTAAGCTTGTTGCGCTCACTCCTAAGAGAATCTATCCTGCCCTTCATGCTGCGCAGTTCCTTGTCTTTATCAAGAAGCTCGTCAACCAAAGAGAGCTTACTGTCCTGCGCCTTCTTCTTTATGTTCGCTTTGACAACATCAGGGTTTTCACGCACAAACTTTATGTCGAGCATTTCATTTCACCTTCAGCACGATAAAAAACAGCACTATTTAAACATTACTCTAGATATCAATATGTTGACGCCGCGTTCGCACACAGCATTTAACAAGCAGATATTGCCCAACTGCGATGGTTTTAGACCGGTAACCTGATGCTCACTAGGCGGCGTTAATTATTCAAACTATTGGGTCAAGCGGAACACTATTTCTTGCTTCCTCAACGCACTTTTCGTATTCTGCATTCTTGCTCCAGGCGCACCTGCCATCGACACAGCCGCAATCTATCATCTTGATGCAGTCATATTCAGGGCGATACTCACAAGTTGTCATGATTGGTTCCGCACTAGCTGAGCGGCAAAGCTGGCCAGAACAGCCCTGCTTAGAGCAATCAGAATCTGCCTTGCACTCACCAAACAAGGGCTTTGATGATGAAGGAGACACGCATTTACCCCTGTTGCAGCTCTCTCCTTTCCTGCAGTCAACGTCACTTATGCAGCCAACAGTCTGTATGCATTTGTTATCCACACACTTGACCTCAAGATTTCCTGCTATTCCCGAACAGAAATCAGGGCACTGCTTTGAACTGTCAACATAACGGTCATAATAAGCTATGTTGCCTATGAAACATTTACCAGAGAACTTATCTATGCCACCGCAGATGCATTCCACATCAGCATTGCAGTACTCTGCCTTCGCAAGGTCTTCGCTAGAAGGTATGCCCACAGGAGGAACTTCCTCTTTTATCGGCACGCATCCTGACAACATGACAAGAATGAACGCAAGAACGAACACCTTTTTTTCCATCATGATTACCTCAGAGAGATGCAGGACAAATTCATTTAAATAAATTTCGCAGCCACTTGTCCATATCATGCAGCCAGATGACCATCCTCTGGCCGAAACCCACATTGATAAGAGATATCTCAAACTTCTCTTCCTCTGTGTAGAGCCTGCCATTCCTATCCTTGTAGCTGACAGAAACCACAAAACTGTTCGGCTTCATAGAAAGGTCATCGCTGTTAAGGTTGAAAAGGAACTTGCGGTCAATAGTCAATTCAGGCACTTCACTTGATTCAGACAGCCCAGCAGCGCTGAAACCCAAAGAAACATCCTGCGGAAGAGATGAAGACATCTTTTTTATCGTAAATACAACAGTATACGGCTTGCCAAACTCTATCTGCGCAGGAAACTCCAGGTCATCTATCGAAACCTCGGGCTCGTCAAGCACAGCGATGTCATAAAATGCTGATTTCGAGACATCAGCCCCTTCCACCTTGAAAGATATCTTGTTTATGCCTGCCTTGGGCTTACTTATCAGAGTGCTGAACGTCTTTTCCTGTGAAATACCAAGGTCAGATGTGCTGCAGTCCTGGTCAAAGCAAAAATTCAGCGACCTGAAAGGAAAATTACCCATATTCTTCGCTGTGCAGCTTACCTTGATATCATCATAGACATAATAGAACTCATTTTCCTGTGAACAGTTCAGCTCTATCTTCTTAGAGTACACTTTTTTCTCTTCTGCCTCCGCTGCAGAGACTATCTTCTCCATATCCTCTTTTGAAAAAACAGTCGCATCAGGAGAAACGCTGAAGAAAGATGAAGAAGTCGTATTCCTCACATCAGCAACGACTATCGGAAACGTGTAAGAGAAACTGCTGTCAAGAGAATCCAGGACTTTCACAAGCCAGTACACTTTCTTTGTCTCAAGTGGCTTCAGCATCACCGGGTGATAATTGTTGCCGTCTATATCCATCTCATTTATCCTTGCAAGATACATGAAAGTCGAGATGTAAGTCTTCACGTTATTTGTTATCGTCGCCTCAATAAGGTTATATGAACCGATGCCTACATCTTTTTGCAAGGGAACAGCATAGAAAGATATCATCTGAGGGACAGAACCCTCATGCGTAATCACATCTGCGCTGACGACTATCGGATCCGCGACAACCTCTATCCCATGGCCGAGCCATTCATACCTCGTGTCAGACTCTGCGCTGTCACGAGACTCCTTTAGCTTTATGTGGGTCGTGTCAACATAGCCATACTGGCCGTAAGTGACGTCGAAAGGCACCCACCCAGTGCCTGGAAAATAAACTTCTGCCCATCCGTGCGGGCCCCATTTCTGGGAAAATTTCGGTGAATCAGTGTATGCTATCCCCGATATGAAACGGGCAGGTATGCCGACCGCTCTCAAAAGCCCGATAAAAAGCGTCGTTATCTCGTCACATACTCCTTCCTTGTGCGCCATCACCCATCCTGCAGAGTGAGATGCTTTCGCATTCATAGTGCTAAGATCATACTTGACATTCTCCTTTGTCCAATCAGCAACCCTGAAGACAACAGAGTAATAGTCAGTCTCGCCAGACGCAAGCTCAGATGCTTTATCGACTATCTTTGGATTGTCTGAATCGATGTTATCCGAAGGCATCACATAATCAGCTATATCGTCCGAGAATCCTGAGTACGGAAAAGAGATTTCCCTTATGCTGTAGACAATGTTCTCTGTCTTGACTTTAGCATGAATGGTGTAGCCAGGATTTGACGGGACAGGCTCTGTCCACTTGAAGATATATTCGTTGTTGATGAAGCTGTGCGCAGGCTCAGCATCAAGCTCAAGCACAGACTGGCCGTAAGAATCTATCGGGAAGAAACTGACATTCGCTGTTATATACTTGATCATCGAATCCGCAGACCGTGAAACCTCAAGACTTGAAGATATATCAACAGCAACAGTCACTGAAGAAGAATCGAGCTGCCATGATGCGAGCGCTTCTGGAACAAGGGCAATCAAGAATAATACAAGCAAAAGACCCTTTTTCATTTTGACCATGAAGAATAGCGGGGGTTGGATTTGAACCAACGACCTCAGGGTTATGAGCCCTGCGGGCACTCCTAGCTGCCCTACCCCGCTATATGAGCTAAAAAAGAAAACAGATACTATTTAAAGGTTAGCATTAGAAATAGAGACGATAAATTCTTAAATAAACAGAGCTAGATGTTCAAAAAGAAACAAAAAAAGGAGGCATCAGATATGGGCTACGACCATGAGACAGAAGTTCAGATAAAGGCTGTCGAAGAGATAGTCAGCGAATTCTACAAGCCTAAGAGAATCAAGAATGAGCTCAACGAACAGGAGAAGATCCTAAAGGAGATGATACACGAACTCAGCAAGCTCGAGCTCCCAAAGTCAGCATTCCACGACGAAGTCAGGAGGATGCTCTCGCAGGTCGTCGGAAAAAGAATCACGAAAGCGGCACAGCTTATGATGAACGCATACATGATAGCGATATCGAACCTCACAGTAAAAAGCGCATTCAACCCCGACCTTAAGGAATACATCGACATGTCTCTACATGAGGCGATGGAATGCCTTGACATAATAGGCGATGCAATAACTGAAAACGCAAAGCTGCTTGTCTCATCACCGATAAGCTCACATCTTGAGATGACACGCGAGCAGATAGGCCATATGATGAACGAACTTGAAAGCTTCATATCAAAGATGAAGGACAAAGGCTGGGACATGAAGAGCGCAATAGACCAGGAGAGACACAATTTCGAGGCAAGGATGCGTTACATAAAGATGATAATGCAGCCTTTACCTGATGAATACCGGAAGCAGATAGATGATATGATGGGCCATACAGCCTCAAAGATACGCGAAATAAGGCTTTAAACCATAAACCATCAAAAAAGCAAATATTTATATATTACTTATTTCTATTTTTCATTATCTTACAGTAGTTAATATTCGGAAATTTTACGGGGGAATGTTGTGGGAAACGACAAATGGCTGGATGATTTGATTCTAGAAGCATTCAAGACAAATGAAAAACCGTCCAGAGACCTATTCAAAGAGGCAAGGAAAGAGATAGACAGAACTGAAAAGAGATGCATAAAACAATTCTCAGACGTCACGTCATACTTGCAGACAAGAGCAGATATAATGCTCGAACTCATATTCAAAAGAGAAAGTGAAGATAAGCTCTATTTCGGCCTTAAATGCCGTGAAAGGCCAATATACAGGGAAAAAGGCACTGAAACAGACATACTTGAATTATCTCGCATAGTGATACCTTCTGAAGAGGAGATATCAAACATATCCTATTATAAACCCGATTTAAACGCTAAAAACACTGAAAAAATCAATTTTGGAGAGTTATTCAGCGTCAAAAGAGACGACCTCGTAGGGTCGCTACATGCGCTATTCAGCAAGATAAGAAGCTACGAGAACAAGAAGATAATGCACGAAGTAGGATACACAGCGACAGGCATAGGAAGGAAAGCACATGTCAGCGTGACAGGAATCGGGGCGCTGAGACACTTTGATGATATCCAGACCAAGAAGCTGCCTGATGTCTATCACACGATGAACAACACATCAGAAACAATATACCTGCCTTCGATGAGCGACGGCACAATACTCAAGATACCAAGAGAATTCTATATGGTTTAGTCAGTTTAGATTAAATCAAAACTAATTTAAAGGAACTATTTTTCTGATAAATCATGCGCCGCGGTCGCATAACGACTGGCAAATGTCTTGCCATTTGATAGCGCGACTGAGTGCTGTTTCAATGCGTTCAACAGCACGGCACAAAAAAACGCAACCATATACGCCGCGGTCGCATAATCTGGTAGTGCGCTGGATTGCTAAGCACGTTCCGTGCTTAAGATTACCACGCAATGCCGCACAAAGATTCAGTGCCCGCAAGGGCTTATGGGTTCAAAACAACCTTTTTGCTAAAGCAAAAAGCTTGACCAAAAATCATCGTAGCATCTCACGATGCTCGATGCTACTCAGGCTTTGAAAGATGCAAAATGTTTGTGAAATTCCCATCCGCGGCGTCTTATTTTTATTGACATATATTCTATCACCCAAAACTATAAAAATAAACAAGAACGCGGATTCATATTCTCCAAAAGGAAGGAAATAAGGTGGTAGACATGAAAACAAGCACAATATTCATTGCAATACTTGCAATAATGATTCTGGCACTCGCAGGATGCAACAAGCCTACGTGCTATCCGCCGAACAAGATAATCGGCAACAACTGCTGCATCGACGATAATGACAACAACGAATGCGACTATCATGAAGAGCAGGAACAGAAAGAAGAGCCTGTAAAAGAAGAACCTGTCGTAGAGACTCAGCCAATAGAGAAGGAAGAGCCTAAACCAGTTGTGACTACTGAGACCAAGCCAGCAATACAAACGCTCGGTAAATCAAAGATAGTCCTCGGAGAGCCGAAGAGATATATCGAAATAAACAAGCTCAGCGCATTCAGGACATCAAGGGATAAGGGCGTAGTCGACTACATGCTGTTCACCGTCAGGAACCTTGGCACAAAGAAACTGAACCCGGTCGTTGAACTGCTGTTCGAAGGCGCAAGGTATGAAGAGCATCAGGTAAGGATAAAGAAAGAATACTTCCTGCAGCCGCTTGAACCTGGCGAAAAGATGGTGATGAACCAGTCCATGGGAGTATACTTTGAAGGTATAAACCTGACAAAGAAGATAAACCTCGCAGTATATGAAAGATATGCCGCACCAAGAGATGACCTTGGAACAGAAGAGAAGGCATTCATACCTATGGATTACATGGACAGCCTCGAGATATATACGTTCGGACTGCCTGAAGAATAGAAATAATAAAATAATTTTTTTTAATTACTTTTTCTTGCATCTCTTGAACGCAAAGCAAGCGCCGGTCAGAATAAAAACAAGCGCCACTATGAGCACGACAGAGATATACTCAACAAAAGACTTGCTTGATTCAAGAGTCTCCACACCCTCAACGACCTCAGTCATATTTATGGAAGGTATGACATTCTCAGACAATGCAGGCTCGGCAACTTCCTGCTTAGGCTGCTGCTGAACTTTCTCGGGCTCTGAGACAGAAGCCAATGCAGGATTCCTGTTCTCGGTCTCTGTGCCAGAACGTGATGCATACTCATCATAATCAACCACAGTCTCTTTCTCATCGACAATCGTTATGTCCAGCCTGTCCATACCCCTGCTCACAGTCTCATCACTCTCAAGCTTTATGTAAGTAGTTATTCTCCTAGCGCTTTCAGTATCAGGAACCTTGACAGTCAGGTTCATAGGATATTTTCCAGGAGTATTGAAAACAACACTCTTTGACTCGCATTCCCAGCCAAGAGGACAGGGATCCAGAGTCATAATCACTTCTTCAGAAGAATGTACCTCCTTGTCAAGCAAGATGAAATTTACGACAAAGCTCTCGCCAGGCGTCACAGTATACGGTCCATCATTGTCAGATACCGCAAAATAGTCATCATCTATGGCAAAAGCCACAGGCAACAACAGCAGAAACATAACGAATACAAATGTCTTCCTTATCATGTAAACACCCCTGCTTGGCAGGATTTTGAGGATGTTTATAACACTTTTGCAGCAGGCATTTGCATTAATAAGAAGATTACCCGCAGCATTACCGCCAATGCCTTAGCGAGCTGACGAAAAACAGTTTTGATCTAATGGTGTACTCAGATGACCTGATGGTTACCTGTAGAAGCGAGCGGCATTGGTGGTGCTTATTTTATTAATCTAATCGCAATGCCGCGCTCGCACTGATTCATTGTTTAGTTGTTGTTCGCCCAACTGCATCATGTCTTGATGTTTTGTTGATGCTCGCTTGGCGGCATTGCTCATCGGCATTCTTGCGGTGCTGTCGCTAGAACCTGTTGAAAGAAAATAGAATAAAGAAAAAAGTTAAAAGATTAAAAGAAAATCCTTATGGGATCTTCAATATTATCTCTCCAGACTTCACGTGATTCATGGTTGTCTGGGCATTCAGGTATGCGATGTTCAAAGTTCCCTTGAACTTACCAGGGTTTAGTCCGCCGGTAGTGCATGTGAATGTATCCTTCTCACCATCTATCAGTGTCGCGTCAGCTCCTGCGTCAGTGCAACCGAAGTTGGCTGTTGTCGAGTTGACAGTGACTGCGACGTTCTGCATGTCGAATCCTGCGCTGTTCTGGATAACCAGTGTGACTGTAGCAGCAGTGCCAGTAAAGTCAAGGCATGCTACGCCAGAAGGCAATGTGCACTTCTCAGGCAAGAATCTGTCTGGGCTTAAAACTCCGAAATATGCTAGTGCTGCAATGGCTGCGAGAACGACCAGTATGGCCCATCCATAGGTCATCAAGAACTCCATCGCGGCTTGTCCTTTTTTATTTCTAAACACTAAACCATCACCTCTTTTGGGGTTTCGAAATCATTAAAGAACGCTTAAAATGCGTTATTTGAGGTTCGAGAGGATTAAGTATTTATAAATGTTACGGTGCATCAAATCCAGAGAAAAGCGCCGAATCAGTGTAAAACTGAGGTTATAGAACCAGAAGCCTCTTTCTCAAAATCAGAAATTCTATCAGTATAATGGAGCGCGAGGTTGAGCTTTATCTTGGACCCTGCCGAGCCGAAATCACATCCTGTTATGTTAAACAGATGGGAACTTCCATCAGGAAAATCCAAGCCGAATGAGTTGACGCAATCCCCAAGAGTGACGTTACTTATTATATAGTCTCTTCCACCGCTGTTAGAGATGAGCAGATGAGCAGATGTTGGAGTAAGAACAAAATCCAGACAGCTCATACCTGAAGTTGATGAAAGAGTGCAGGACTCAGGCAAGAACCTTAAAGGATTCAAGACACCAAAATAAGTAAGACCACCTATCGCTGCAAGCACAACAAGTATTGCCCAGCCATAAGTCATCAAGAACTCCATCGCAGCCTGAGACCTTTTGCCAAACACCATCAGAAGAAACCTCCTACAAACATGCTAAATATCTTAACGACAATCAGGAAAAGAGTGATTGAGCTTATTATGAATATAGGGATATACTTAATCCCTCCAGTTATGTTTCCCTTCTTTATCGCGGATACTATTATCGCCGAGAAGAAAGAAGTGATTATGAGAGACACTATGGCGAATATCATGAAATCATTCGTTGATATAACTCCCTTGCTTATCGAAAGCGGCATGCCTGATGTGGCACCAGGGTTTATGTCAACCCTTGAAAATACCTCCTGAATGACAATTATCAGCTGGTAAGCCATACCGAAAAGGAAAGGCGCAGCAACAACTGTAGCGAAAGTGATGAATATGATATAAGTCGTGACGTTCGCCGCCATCTCCTTCTTCATGAGATTGGTCTCCTGGATATTCGAAGCAATCTTGTTCATCAATGCTCCCATCTCTCCTCCTGCACTAAGACCTTCAATCAGCAGATTGATGGAACGCTCAAGTACCTTAGAATCATATTTCTTGACGAAATGCGTCAAAGCTGAATCCAGCGGCTCTCCCGCAAAAGTCCTCTTCGCCACTTCCTGTATCTCATTTGCGAGAACGCCGAAACGCGGCCTCACCGCGAACCAGAGAGACTGGTCTATTGTCATGCCCGCTCTTATGTTGCTGCTTGCAAGCTGCAGGAAATCAGGCAATACCTCCTCGAGCTTCTGCTTCCTTTGGAATATAGCAAGATCAAGACCTACATAGAAAAGGAACCAGGTAACAAAAAGAACTACACAAAACATGAACACCCAGACAAAAACCAAGAGTACGAAAAGAAATACAAAATTATAGCTTATATCTGCATAGAACCTCTGCACTGCAAAGAATGTTATGAATAAGTTGATGACTACACAAAATATGAATAATCCTCTTGAGACACGCGAAGGACTGACAGCGAGTCCTGCCTTATCTATCTTCTGCTTAAGCAGTATCTTCCTCTGGTAAGCACGCTCCCTTCTCTTAGCAAGAGCTTCGCTAAACCTGCCGAAAATAGAAGCATTCTGGCTCGACCTGCGCCTCAACTCGTCCAAGAACTCATTCTTGCCAGCTTCCTTCTTCATTTCAGACCTACTCCTCAAACTGGCTCGCTGGCCTTGTGCTCTTGACTATCGTATAGAACATGAACTGTACAAAACCCATCAATGCTGCCACGATGAGAAGGATGCTCAGCGAGAGCTTTATTGAAAGGAATGAGACCAGTATAACAAACATAGTTATTCCTATTGAAGGAAGTATGACTGCAACAATCATGTAGAACATGGCCAAAGGATTCAGTTTCCTGCCGTACTCGTTGAGCTCTATCCTCTGCTCGCGCACAATCTGCTCGATTACAGTGTTCAGTGATGTCGCGACATCAGCGCCGGTCGTCATAGAGTTTATTATCTGCCAGAGTATCTTCCTGAAATTCTGTGAAGGGATAAGCTCGACAGACCGGTTCAACGCGTCCTCAAGGGGAGTACCAAGGTCTATGTCCTCAACTATGTTCCTGAAATACTTCCCTACATAAGGATAGTTTGACGAGACATGCTTGAACGCATCATACACCGGTATCCCTGACTCCATCTCTACGACAAGGAAACGGCCGGCAAAGACAATCTCACGGTCAATCTCCCTTTGTATCTTCATTATCTTCACGTCAGGGAACTTTATGAAATAAATGAACATCATCAAAAAAAGAACAGGGAAAACCAGCAGCATGACCACTATATTCACATCGACTTTAGAGAGAAGCATAGCTATAGTCACTGCTATTCCCGTCGTAAGATAGAAAGATGAAAAAAGAGTCTTCCTAACGAACTGCACTTCAGTGTCAGGCATACCTGCCTGTTGCAGCTTGACTATAAGACCAGGGAAGAGCCTCGCGACCCTCTTGTAAAACATCTCTGCTCCCATCTCAGACCCCGCAAAATACCATACAGCTCACTTCCTCACGAACGGCTTGTTAGACCTGACAAGCCCCATCATGCTGTCCTTGTTCGTGTAGTACTCTGCCATAAGGCTGCCGACATCATTTATGTTCTTTATCTGCTGCTTGACAAGATACTTCAGCACGAGCTCTTTCTCGTTTATCTCCTGGGTTATCTCCTTTGGAGTGCTGCCTGTGAACATCTCAAGCGTGTCATAGAGCGAACGCGACTTGTTCCTCTTTGTCAGGACATCCTGCTTAGGGTCGTACTGCAATAGGACATTAGGGTTCGAGTCAGGCATTATCTCCGCGACCTGGAAAGTCCTTCTTGTACCTGTACGCCTGTTCCTGAACTGGATTATTATCATCGAGATGGCCGGCATGAGCGTCCTCGGCACATCGATAGGCGGGTTCGTGAACCTATTTATTGTCTCACGCGCATCGTTAGCGTGGAATGTTGCGTAGCATGAGTGTCCTGTGTGGATTGCTTCGAACAATGTCTCTGCTTCTCTTCTTCTTCTGACTTCTCCTACAAGGATCCTGTCCGGCCTCATCCTCAATGAGTTGACCAGAAGATCTTCCATGCCTATCGCTCCCTTACCTTCTACGTTAGGCAGTCTTGTCGAGAGCGGTACCCAATGCAGGAATTTTGGAAGCTGCAATTCCCTTGTATCCTCAATTGAAATGACCCTCTGGTTAGGCGGGAAGAAATTAGCGAGAACGTTAAGCGCAGATGTCTTTCCTGATGCAGTGCCTCCTGCTATTATCGCGCTAAGCTCGTACTGGATGCCCATCCATATAAGAGCAGCAGCCTCAGTGCTTATCGTCTTTGATTCGATGAAATTAGTGACTGTCCACGGGTCCCTTGAGAACCGTCTTATCGTTATCGTGTTTCCCTCTGTAGATATGGGGAATAATGTAGCATTTACTCGGTCTCCTTCAGAAAGATGCGCGTCAAGCAGGGGCTCAAGGATGCTCAGCTGCCTACCGACCTTCCTTCCTATAGTAGATGCGTAATTCTTAGTCTGCTCCTCATTCGTGAGGAATATGTTGGTCCTGAGCCAGCCATGCCTCTTATGGTATACCCAGACAGAATCCTTCGCAGAATTGATGACTATCTCCTCAAGGAAATGATCATCGTTTAGTATCTCTATATTGCCCATGCCCAAGCTTCGCTGGATGAGATATGTCGCCATGAAATTCTTCTCTTCATCCTTGGCATCAGGGAAATACCTGTTGATTAGCTTGTGTATTGTCTCTGAAAACTTCTCTTCCACTACGCCGCGCTGCTTTATGTCTCGTATCTCAACGACGCCCAGATTTACCGCGCGTATTATCTCCTCTCTTATCTTCTCGAGAATAACCTTAGTATTGTCGCTCAGCATAGCTATATCCACATTGTATACAGGGACATAGTCTTCCTTGTTCCTGACTATAGAAACCTGAACAGGTATCTTCATCGATGTGAAACTGTATGTGTCTATCACACCCATCTTTCCGGAACTCATTATCTCGGAAGGCTGTGCGAAACCTTTTTTCTTGAGCATTTTAAAAACCTCTTTTTTTGAACTAACCCGTAATCAAAATATTAAAAAAATCAATAGGCATCACGTGACTAGCGAACGCATCACATTCCTCAACTTCTTCAGGTGCGCACCGAGCATTGACTTCTTCGTCTCTATTGCCTGAAGCTCGGCGCTAAGTTCCGACATCTCCTTATTTATGTCAGGCACAGACGTCACTGCAGTGAACGCTGCTACTTTCCTTGTCAGCTTTTCATACTCATTCTTGAGCTCAGTCTCTTCCACTTCAGCCTTCTTTATCAGGTCATCGACCTCTTTTGTCTGGCTGAAGAACGTCTTGACCTTATCTACCAGCTCCTTACCTTCCTTGTAAGGGCCTATCTTCTCGAGGTCTCCTGAACCCATCTTCTCGAGATCCTTCATGAACTCGCTCTCCATCCTGCCAAGCTCCTTATGCGAGGCAGCCAGCTGCAAAGAGACCTGATCGAGCTCTTTTGAATTCGCAGCTATGTCCTCCTTTATCTTCTTGGCAATCTCAGACGAACGCTTTATGCGCTCCTCATCGACAGCGAGCTGACGGTTGCTCTTGTCTATCTCTGTCTTCACCTGGTTGATGAAATGGTTTATCTCCGCGACCTTCGACTCAAGCTGCTTCTCGGAAGCTTTCATCGAACAGATCATCTCCTGCTCCTTCTTCAGCTCAGTCATCTCATTCTCTATAGATGACATTATATCATGATATTTTTTCTGGTCTTCAGAAAGTTGACCCTCCAATGCTCGTATCTTCTTAGAATAATCAGACTCAAGCTCGGTGTGCTTTTCCTCTATCTCACGATGACTCATCTTGAAATCCTCAAGCTTCTGCAGCTTCTTGCTAAGCTTTGAGAAATTATCCTCAAGCATCGTGCGGATCTTGCTGAACTCGACATCTATGCGCTTCGTCTCCTCTATGTCCCGCTGCAATACATTGACAGAACTTTCTACGCGCCTGCAGAAATCCTCTTTCTCTCCTTTCACCTGCTCAAGCTTCTCAATGAGCTCTTTCTTGCCGAGCCGTCTCTCAACAAGATAGACAGTAGCGAGCTGGGTCTCTATGCTTATTATCCCCTCTTCCTCAAGGAAATCAGCCCAGTCCTCAACGCTTGCTACAGAGACACCTAACTCCTTAGCAGCATCCTTAACAGAAATACGCTTCCTTTCATTGACAAGAGCGACCAATTTATCTACTCCTGTCTCAATCACACTCTTTTTTACCACCATAAACTAAAACACCGTTATTTTTAAAGCCAAGCTTTAAGTATTTAAAAAGGTTGCGGTATAGTTATACAGAAAAATACGTGTTTCTTACTGCATTAATAATGCAGCAACAACTCAAGAAAATCAGTTTTTAGGCTTCCTCTGACTTTTTCTTTACAAACGCGATAATCTTATCTGCGACCTGCTCAGGAGTCATGTCGCTTGTATCAACCCACAAATCATACCTACTCTTATCAGTTATATCAATACCATAATACTTCTGATACCTCAAACGGTCAGACTCAACACGCTCACGGAGAAGACGCTCCTGGTCATCTACACCAAGACCTATCTTTTCATTCCGCACACCCTGCATGCCTTTCTCAGTCAGGTCTTTTAGTATCCTCTCTGCTCCGACACGCATGTCCACATCCATGAATATCTTGATAGAATTTGGTATGAAATACGCAGCAGTCCTGCCTTCCGCTATGAAGTTGTCCTCTTCTTTTCCAAGCTTTACAAGGAAATCATCAACAACCTTGTCAGTTGAAGGGTCTGTCTCGCCGAGCTTGTTGAACTCCTCTATAGTCATGCCGCGCTCTTTAGCAATCTGTCTCCTTATGCCGCCCATGTAATAATGCTTGAGCTTGAGACTGTCAATGAGCATCTTCGCTACAGTGGTCTTACCTGAACCAGGATGGCCCGATATAGTTATTATCATGCCAGTCATGGAAACTCAGGCGGTTTAAAAAAGTTTGCATATGACTCTCTCAAAAATTTGCATACAAGATTTTCGTAAAAAAAACAGTGTGCAATCTTTATATGAAAAAACGCAGGGCAGACATAGAGGGTGATTTTGAAATGAGTGAAAAGAGCGAAAAAAATGAAACAGACCAGAAACCAAAAGTGCTATTCATAAGCGCAAGAGCGACAGACCACGAGCTAAGATACAGGCTCAAGAATGATACGGCCGAACAAAAGCTGCCTGAATATAATCCAGAGAATGACAACAGATATTCTAACCTCAGGACAAGGACAATAGATGATGACATCAAAGCGATACACAGGTCTAACGCAGAATTCGACATCGCGCTCAATTATGCTGAAGCCGCGCAGATGTTCAAGAAAAACAGTTACGATATAGTCTTCTGCCACAGGCTCAAGCAAGGTGAAGTCGATGCGTACACAGTGATACGACATTACTTCATGAAAGTTGCAAAGGAGAATGAGAGCAAGCCTGTCTTTGTAGTAGGATACCAGACACTTGATGATGCTATTGACCATCTAGGCAACATGAAAGGTGAGATGACTGATGAATTCCTTGATCATGTAGCTAAGGATTATTCAGTGATAGCATCTTTCAACCAGTTCAACCCTTCAGGGGTTTTACTTAGTGAAAGGAAAGACCTTGAATTCCTTAGTGTGCTTACAGGAGCCATAATGAAGAACAAGGAGCACTACCTCGGAAAATGCAGCAGGATAGTCAAAAAAGCCGTTTAAGCGGCTTAAAACCTATTTTTATTCATTTTTAGCCATTCTTGCCCCTGCAAAAGGTTTATAAGCTTGAATGCATTAATTTTTGCATAAGGTTTGGGGATGGTAAAGGAAAACAGCGAGTTCCTGTTCCTCAGCGCGAGGAGCGCTGATGAGATATTGAAATTAAGTCTTACGAAAAAGACACTAGATGAAAAACTTCTCTTAGAGATGATTGAACAGGAGCAGAGCAGGGTAGATGGCCCGCTTGCAGAGTTGAGGGTACGTACACTCCAAGAAGATATCAAAGCATTGCAGGAGTCTCCTTCAGAACCTCACATAGCAACCAACTTCAATGAAGCAATCTTCATGCTCAGGTCCAATACCAACATAGATGTTGTCCTGGCATACAGGCTCAGAGAAAAAGACATGGACATTTACACGCTTCTCAAAGACTACATGCTTCCAGAGGTATCAAAAAGACAGAACAAACCTGTCTTCGTACTGTTCTACCAGACAGTATACGATGCGCTGACACATGCAAGGAACATGGGC
Source organism: uncultured Methanosarcinales archaeon (assembly GCA_964563755.1). Lineage (GTDB taxonomy): Archaea > Nanobdellota > Nanobdellia > Woesearchaeales > UBA11576 > JABMQF01. The sequence goes on along the minus strand of CAZLYC010000004.1, from coordinate 108,983 downwards.
ATTGAGATGCAGGAAGACGATCTCCATAGGCTTAAAGAAGACTTCAAGATAGTCAACACGATAATGAAAGAGAAGATACCTGGCGTCATCTTCTCTGAGACAAAAAGACTTGACTTCGCGGTCAACATGGTAGCATACATACTGATGAAAAAAGAAGAATATTTCAAACCTGAAAATGCAGGAAAGATAATCAGGACAACAAACGATTTCTTAGGATTCGATAAAGAAAGCGCTCAATCAGACCAATATTTAAATAAACAAAGCATGACGCTCAACAGATGAAACAAAGAGCTCTTGTCGAGAACACATGCATCATACTACTCAAGCAAGGCTATGCGGTAAAGAGCCTCGCAAGAAGCTGCTTTGATATAATCGCAAGGAAATGCGACAAGATAATCCTTCTTAAAATCGTCGAAGACGCAAACTCTCTTAGGAAAGAATCTGTCAATGAGATGCTACGCGTGTCAGAATACCTGCAGGGAACGCCACTGATAATCGCAGAGAAAGCAAGCACACCACTTGAAGACGGAATAATCTACTCAAGGCAAGGAGTCTACACTCTTACACCTGAAACAATGGACAAATGCCTGACAGGCAGAATGCCTTTCATAAAGAGCGGAGCCGCGGGCATGACACTCAAGATAAACAGCACGATGCTGCAGAAGAGAAGGGATGAGGAAGGCTACTCGCTGAACGACCTTGCAACAAAGATAGGAGTCTCAAAAAAGATGATACAGAGATACGAGAAAGGAGACTCAGAGATACTTGTCAACAAGGCAGCAAGGATGAGAGAATGCCTGGGCACATCAGTCTTCAAGAGGATAGACATACTTTCAGAGAACCCTGCGAAAGCCAGCCCACTAAAAAGCAGGAATGCTATATCAGATAAATACTCGAATCTCGGCTTCAGGGCAGAAGAGACCAAAAAATCCCCATTCAACATAATCGCAAAGAAAGACAGAGAGATAGTCCTAACTTCAATAGGGGACAAGATAAGCCCTCACGCAAAAAAAGTTTCTGAACTGATCTCTGCGGACAGCCTTGCGATATACCGCAATAAAAAACCCAAGGACATGCCAAGCATGAAGAAAGAAGAGTTCCTTGAGCTCGAAAAAGCCAAGGCGCTTATAAAATTTTTAAGGGAATTCTGAAGCTTTATCGGCACTATCCGAAAATTATATATTTTATATACTGAGTTGTTAGAAACTTTTTTATACTAAACCAAGAAAACCCCGATAAAAGAGTCCGAATAACGACATAAAAAAAGGTGGTATCCTATGGAAGACTACGAAGAGGATGAAGAGCGCATGGATGGCGACTCGAGCGAGGACGAAGAGACCGTCTCTTTTGATGAAGAAGAAGAGGATGAAGATCCAAAAGGCAAGGCTTTCTTAAGAGGCGTTGAAGAAGCTGAACAGATAGCCGAAGAGAAAGAATCTACCGAAGACGTCTAAGAAAAAATCTTTTTGCTTATTTATTTCTAAGCAATACAACTATTTCTTGCGATACCTTAATAAATAAAGCAACTGTCATATACTTGACAAAGAGGTGGGCGATTGGTAGACATCAACACTACACTCCAACCGTTGATAAGCCAGATAGAACCATTGATGAAGACAGTTTCCGTCCTTGTTGGAGGAGTGTTCGGGCTATATCTTATATCATTGTACATAAGATGGAAAGAATATCTCCTTGTAAGCAGGCTTCTTAAGGAAATACGAAGAGACATAAAAGCGATAGCAGCAAAACAGGGAGTGAAGCTGGAAGAAAGCGATGGGCAAAAGATTAAAAACGCATTACGATTGCTCAAGCAGAAACTCTTCGGAAAGAAGTGAACAAGATGGATGAATTCAAGCTCCACATAATAGAGAAGATAGTTGATGAAGCGGGCGCAGAAGGTATAGACGAATCAATAATAGAGACACCGCCAGACCCGAAAATGGGAGACTACGCGTTCCCCTGCTTTGTCCTGTCCAAGAAACTCAAGAAATCACCTGTGCATATAGCAGAATGGATGAAGCTCAAGATAACGACAGATGATGTCATTGAAAGAGTGGAGAACAACGGGCCATACCTAAATTTCTTCGTGAAAAAAAGCAAGATATCAGAGACAGTGCTAAAAGAGGTCCTAGAACAGAAAGAGCAGTACGGAAGCTGCAACATAGGACAAGGGATGAAAGTCGCGATAGACTTCTCTTCGCCAAACATAGCAAAGCCATTCGGCATAGGCCACCTAAGAAGCACAGTCATAGGGAACTCAATCTACAAGACACTCAATTTCGTAGGCTACAAGTCAGTAGGCATAAACCATCTCGGAGACTGGGGCACGCAGTTCGGAAAACTGATTGTCGCATTCAAGAGATGGGGCGATGAAAAATCACTTGAGAAAGAGCCGATAACACATCTATTCAATATATATGTCAAGTTCCACGAAGAGGCAAAGATAAACCCAAAAATAGATGATGAAGCAAGAGCCTGGTTCAAGAAGCTCGAAGACGGAGACAAGGAAGCACTGCAATTATGGGAACTTTTCAAGTCGCTAAGCCTTGAGGAATTCAAGAAATACTACAAGGAACTGGGAATACAATTCGACTCATGGCATGGAGAAGCATTCTTCAACGACAAGATGGAACCTGTTGTCCAGACACTCAAGAAAAAGAACCTGCTGACCCTAAGCGAAGGAGCGCTTGTCGTGGAACTTGGAGAAGACATGCCCCCAGCACTGATAAAGAAGAGCGACGGCGCATCATTATACATAACAAGAGACCTTGCAACAGTACTCTACAGGCTCCATGAATACAAACCAGCAAAAATAGTCTATGTCGTAGGAGCGCCGCAGAAACTTCATTTCAGACAGCTCTTCAAGGTAATAGAGATGATTGGTGAACGCAAATGTGACCTCGTCCACGTGGATTTCGGACATTACCTCGGCATGAAGACAAGAGAAGGCAACATAATATTCCTTGAAGAAGTGCTTGACAAGGCTGTCGAACTCGCAAACAAGATAATAACAGAGAAGAACCCTGGACTTGCGAACAAGCAAGAAGTCGCGAAGATGGTAGGGATAGGCGCGATAATATTCGGCGACCTGATAAACGACAGGGTAAGAGATATGGAATTCTCCTGGGACAAGATGCTAAGTTTCGAAGGCGAGACAGGGCCATACCTGCAATACTCGCACGCAAGGATATGCTCGATACTGAGAAAGTACGGAAAAAGTGCAGGCGCGAATGCGAAATTCGCAAAACTGCAGGAAGAGATAGAGAAAGAACTCATCAAGAAGATATACTCATTCAAGAAAGCAGTGCTGGATTCAGCAGAACAATACAAGCCGTCGATAATCGCGAAATACCTCATTGAGCTCGCGCAGATGTTCAACACATTCTACACAGCATGCCCTGTCCTTAAAGCAGGAGATGAAGAGCTTGTCAATGCAAGAGTAGCGCTGTGCGAATCAGTCAGGCAAGTCTTGCAGAACGGCATGACCCTTCTAGGACTCAAATGCCCTGAGGAAATGTAATCAGAGAAGAAAAGAAAAAAAAAATCAGTCAGGTATAATCACAGTATTCTGCAGTTCCATATCAGAATAAGGATGCCACTTTTCCATCTTATATCCTAATTTAAGCAACTGCGCCACATAAGGATAGAACTTATTCTCCTTCACTGCCAGACATCTCGGAGAGAGACGTATGCTCTTCCCAACCAGGAAAAGAGGGAAGTCCTTGCAGGTCTGCGGCCTGTCCTTGTAGATAGTGCACCTGAAATTCTTGACATAAAGGCTCGGGCATGGATGGTCATACTTGCCCATGAACATAGAGAAACGGCCGTCATCAAGCTCCATCAAGAGCTCATCCTTTATCATCTTTCTTTGCCTGCCCTGAGTGACTATGGGAACCTGCTCTTTTGTCAGGACAAGATAGCCTTTTCTGCAGCAGTATCCCTTGCATTCATCCCTGCAGAAATCACCTATGCTATCTCTCGCTTCCTCAGCGATCTTCTCTCCAGAATCAGGAATTGTTTTTTCCATAAAATGACACTATCAGCAGATATTTTGTATGGTCTAAAAATAAAAAAAATAAAAAAATAAAACTTGAGAAACCGTCTTAGAATCTCGCAGGTTTCTTCTTTGCGTAGCATTCCTTGCAGAAAACTGGTCTTCCTTCTGCAGGCTTGAAAGGCACTTCGCACTCCTGACCGCACTCGGAACAGGTAGCTTTGTGCATCTCCCTTGGGCCCTCTGGCCTGAATCCACCGCCTCGTCCGCCGCCGAACCTTCGTCCGCCGCCGAAACCGCCTCTCCTCTGAGGTCTTTCTTGTGGGGCTTCTTCCTGTGTTGACCCCTCTTCGCTAAAATCTTGGCTAAACTCATCGTCTTCCATCTTTATACTCCTCCTAATACTTAAGGTGGGCATACCAAAAAAGGTCAAACCTCATATGGTTGCCGATGCAAAAAAGAAAAAAACCCAGATTTATAAAACTTATCAATTGCGTCTTTACGGTTTCAGAGCTTGTTTTTCGCCAGTTATAACCAGAACACGGGTTTCATCTTTCTCCAAAGGCAGTGCTGATTTAAGCCTGTTTATGATTTTTAGGCTGTCTGAAGAAAGACTCTTCAACCTGGCTTTGTCAAAATCATAATGCGCAAGAACCCTGAATAATTCCTCATCAAGCTCGATGCAGTGCCTGATGGCTCTTACAGTTATATGACGCTTCCATTCAAGCTTATGCTCATCCAGCAAAGAAAGGAATTCTGAAAGCTTCTCAAAGGTCTGTATTATGCTGTTAATCATAAGTTCAGCGCTCACAGAGTCTATTGATTTTGTGAATGCCGCATCCTCTTTCTGGTGGAACAAGGGTAATATTTCCTCAAGCGTCGTCTCAAGTGAATGTAAGTGTATGTATAGATCATCAACCTCTCGCTTCCTCAATGTATCCGTATCCAGATAACCTATCATTCTTGTCAGCTGCTGCCTGAACAGAAGAAGGGATGAACGGAGCCTGTTAAGTTTCTCTTTGAATGAGATGTCATAAATCTCGCTTAAGATTACGTCCTGCTTTATCGAGACAAGTTTTGACGTCACGAACGCCAACAGCATTAGGCCGAATACAACCTCGAAAATAGACACTATCTTGAACCCACCTTTAGGCACTATGTCGCCGAAACCTGTTGACGTCGCCGTTATGAAACTGAAGTAAACTGCATCAGACATGCTTGTCACATTCGTCTTGTCAATATTGGAATAAAGGCTTGATTCTGAACCTGAGAACAAAAAATAAGAAAGACCGAATACAGTTATTATAGCACTCCATATTACAAGAATATGCAGAAAGCCAAAGCGGTCGAACCAGGTGGTCACGCGCCTCTGATTGGACTTGTCCCAAAACCTTCCGAATGGAAACCCCTTTTTCATTAAGATGCCTCGACAAAACAATCAATAAACCAGTCAATGAATCTTCCTTTTCAAATGAAAAGACATAGACTCACGCTCGACTATCCTATCCAGCTTTGCTTTTTTCCTCTTCTCCAGCATGAACAGCACACCGCAGCCCATCATCGACATCACACCTACAAGAAGGAAAGTGTACTTGAAACCAAGAGTCGCGGCTATCGCCGCTCCGACTGCTGCGCTCAAAGCAGCACCTATACTCTGGACAGTAGAATAGACAGTCCACTGGTAGCTCTCCTGATCCTTGTCAAGGTTTCTTGACCAGAGGCCGAGCCAGGTAGGATACATAAGGCCGCTTCCTATTCCCTGTATCAACTGAGCTATGTAAATTATGTTTATGTGCTCAGCGAAAGAATAGATGAATGGCACTATCGCCATAAGAACAGTTCCTGTTATCAGCCATTTTATCTTGTTGTCATGCTTATCCACATACCTTGAGAAAGGCAGCTGGACAAAACATTTCGTAAGAAGGAATATTGTGCTCGCGAGACCTGCGCTGAAGATTGTTCCTCCTATAAGATTCTCTTTTATGAAGATTGCCATGATGGGCTCGATAAGCCCTGCTCCTGTCAATACGAAGATGTCGGAGAACATCAACAGCTTAAGGGTGCGGTTCATGATGTATCGATATGATTTTTATTTATAAAGCATTCGATTTTCTAGCAAAAGAAAAACAAGAAACAGTTCATTTTATTATCTTTATCAGCACAGGCCGCTTGAAAGATATCCTGGTTGTCTTGCCTGATGCTATTTTCTCGTCGATGCAATCCCCTGCGCATCCTTCGACAGTGCCTGCTGCTTCAGCAATCATCTTCAGCAAAGAGACTTCATCTTCTGTACGTATGCAGCCGTGAGAGTACTCCCTTTTCTTGGTGTCAAACAAATCCTTGTTCACAGTGCCGTGCAGCTTCACTCCATTGCCATCCTTGATGTTGAACGCCACTTTTCCAAGAGGGTTCCTTTCGCCCGGAGGCATGTACACACCATCCTTATGATAGAACTGCTGCATGTATGCTGAAGAGTGCTGAGCTGTCATCTCTGCAAGTATGCTTTTTGGAATATGCCAGTAAGGATTTACCGTCGCATAATCTATGACCCGCTCCATCTCAGGAGTCTCCCACCCATTCTTCCCCACAATCGTGCGCTGTGATGCGATTGTACAGCGCGCACCATAATCAAGTATCGCATCAAGCCTCAAAGAATAATCTGACTTGTCTATCGTCAACTTCAGATAATTCACCTGCTCCGATATATCCGCAGAACAGCTGACACTCGACTCAGAGAAAGGGTCTGGAAAATCAGGAGAGCACTCAGATTTAGAATGTTCATAACTCTTGATTGTGAAATTAACCGGACACACATCAGCTTCACATACTGCTCGGTCTATGCTATCAGCAGAGACAGGCCTTGAAGCCATGCCGACCGCTAACGCAGCGATGCCGATATATCTACCTATACCTTTAGCGAGACTAAACATAGAAAGAATGACGTCTCACGACGGAAAATAAACCTAACGGCGAATTTCCATTTCAAACCGAAAAGAACACGCAAGAATAAGATATAAATACGTAATAATTAGCTGTTTTCTAGAAATTAGCTGTTTTCTAAAATCTCATAGCAAGCACAGGCCTGTTCTCAACTTGACCGTCACGTCTTGCAAGATACTGCCTGAAACGAGCGTCATCTACATCGCTCCTTATCATCACACGCTGCTGCCTCCACTGATTCTGATTGGTTACCGGCTTCGGTTTTGCCTTCATAGTCGTCAGTGGGCCGAAAGCGGCTTCGAACTTCACACTTCCTTTCTCAAAACCGACAACGGGGTCTTTCTTCTCGTCACGCTTGTATGCGCCGAAAGGATAAGCAAAGTACTTCACTTCGCTCGCACGCTCTCCGAGCAAAGAAGTTATGCTTTCTGCGAAACCATCTGCATCCTTCTTTATCTTCTCAGTCCTAGACTTGCGCATATCTATATGCTTGTGACCGTGACTTCCTACCTCGAAGCCCAAATCTATCAGCTGGTTGAGCTTGCGGCTTGCAAGAGCAGAATTGCCAAATGGAGCATCATGGAAATCGACAAAGAAAATTCCCTTCATGCCAAAATCAGGATGCGATTCATAGAACTTCTTCATTATGCCGACCGCACAGTTTGGGCTTATCTCGAAATCTGCATCAGGAGAAGCACGTTTCTTGTACCGGAACTGGCTTGAAGTCGAATCGTCAAAACTTATGACAACAGGCTTCCTTCCTTCAGGGACATCCGTGAAATCACGCTCCTCATATTCTTTCATCGAGATGAGAGTGTAGCCTTCATCATACAGCATCTTCAGGTGCTTCCTGAACTGACTAGGCGTCACAGTTATCCCAGAATCGTCTTTTCCTAGAGCATGATACACAAGTATAGGGACGTCCACATTGCTGTTCAGGCTCTTGCTCAAGTTTTTCATCAATCCAGAAAGGTCTGAATCTGACTCTATATCTACGTTTGAAAAATCAAAAGAAACTTCCTGTCTTGCAGGAACTGCATCTTTCTCGGGCTCATTTGAGATGCTCATAGGAGCGACAGCAGTAATGAATGCCATCAAATAGGGAATAGCAGGATTTGAAGCGAATCTTTCAACTGCTTTCTTTCTCTTGTCCCAAACCTGCTTTTTGTATGCTGACTTCGCAGCATCTATCTTGTTCTTTATCTCCCAGAGAGCGTATGAAACATCCATCCTGAGTTCAGGAGTCTTCTCCATCTTGGCCCTAAGGTAAGAACTGTTCTTAACCTTCTCGTAAAGCAACTGCAGATCAACTATGTCTTCAGATGATACATCATCAAGCTTCGCGTTTTCCAGGTCTGAACATATCTTGTCCAGCCTATCCTTGTAGAAAAATGTCTTTCCCTTGCCCTCAAACTCAGTTATCAGGTACTCGAAATGTCTCTTGCCCTTGTCAGGCTCTTCAGATATGATATCTTTTATCTTGTCCCTAAGCGAAGAGTATAATCCCTCTTTCTTCTGTTCTGTGTCCCGGTTCTTGCTCTGCTTGTTGTCAACATAATCAAGCAAAGAGACAAGGGTCTCCTCATCATCGCAGGTCTTTATGAATTCAGATAATGCATCATACCTCTTGTCAAGGTTCCAATACTGGTCCCTACCTTGAAGTATGTCAGAAAGCTCTTTACGTGAATCCCTATGCTCTTCGATGCTCAACACCGAACAAAGTTTACGCTTCCTATTTATAAACTTTTCGTATTTTTGTCCCTCGATAGTGGTTAATGTTAAAACTCGTTAGAATAGGTTTATAGCTTCTTAAAACGACAACCGCATCAAATAACCGCAAACCAAGAATATTTATAAAACCGCCCAAACAGACAAGAATCATGAAACTAAGACAGATCCCAGAAGACTTCGTAGTTGAAGAGATATCAACGATAAAACCCCAGACAACCACTGGCAAATTCAAGCTATACCTGCTACAGAAGAAAGGACTAGAGACATTCTACCTGATAGATTATCTTTCAAAAAAGAACAATATACCTGCAAATGAGTTCGGCATCGCAGGACTAAAAGACAAATACGCATTCACAAAACAGTACATGACATTGCCAGCGCAATATGAAATAAAGACGCTAAAAGAGAATAATTTCGATATAAAGAACATAGGCTACACGAACAACCCTATACAGATAGGAGACCTTAGCGGGAATCGGTTCAAGATAACCATAAGAGACTTAGGAAGAAAAGACATCTCAGTGGCAGAAGAGCAAGCAAGAGGCATCGAAACAGAAGGAGTGCCTAACTATTTTGACTCTCAAAGATTCGGGAGCGCCACAGGAGGCGAATTCATAGCAAGCCACGTGATAGCGAAGGATTACGAAAGCGCGGTCAAGCAGTACCTTACACAATATACCCGACACGAGAAAGCAGCAGTCAAAGAAGATAAACGCAAACTTCTCGAAGAGTGGCATGATATCGAAAAACTGAACATAAAAAACAAGACTCTCTCAAGAATCGTCGAGGAATACAAGAAGACACGAAGCTGGCTCGCAGCATACAATGCAATACCCAACAATCTAAGAAACATGTTCATATCATCATACCAAAGCTACATCTGGAACGAATGCATCAAGCAGATAATAAAAGACACAATCGATCCAAATAGAATATTCAAAATAAAGTACAACGTAGGAGAGCTGCTGTTATATAACGACGTGAAAAAACAACAGCTGAACAGACTACCACCTAAATTTCCGATGATAAGCCCTGACTCCAAGCTAAAAGACGACGAGAAAAGGATGATAGACAAAGTCCTCGCAAAAAAAGGAGCAGGCATCGAAGAACTAGACATAAAGAAAAATACAGGAAATGAGTTCAAGCGCCAGATGCGATCAACAATAACTTACCCGACAGGTTTTATCATGTCTTCACCCAAAATAGACGAGCTCAATGACCAAGGGAGGAGAAACAAGTTCAAAATGACGCTGGAATTCACTCTTCCGAAAGGCAGCTATGCCACAATCATAACAAAAAGGATGTTCCTGCAATGAGCTATCTTGTAATATCAACGAAACAAGCTAACGAGATAATATTCGCAAGAGCGGAAGATTTCGACATATCATTAGACTTAGGAATGACAAAGACAAGGATAAAGAAAAAAGAAGGAATGGTCATTATAGGAGAGCAGAAAATACCTCTTGCAGATTTTGAAAAGCTCAAAGACCACTTCCTCTATGTGATAGAAGAGAACCAGCTGAAAAAGATAGCAGTCTTCTCTGACGAGACAAATCTTTACTATAAGCTCATACCGACATCAGACTGGCCGACATTCGGACTCTCCTCAACACCCATGCACAGGCACACGCACATCTCCCCTAAGCAGGATACGCAGACAAAGATAGACGAGATTAAACCAGTGGTCGGAAAAGTGCTTGACACGTGCTGCGGCTCAGGATACACCGCGATAATGGCTGCCAAAGAAGCAGAAGAAGTCCATACGTTTGAGCGCGACAAGAACGTCCTTTTCCTAGATGAGATAAACCCCTACTCAAGAGAGGTCTTCACGAACCCGAAGATAACACTGCACAGGGAAGATGTCACAGAGGGAATAAAAAAATTCGGCAAACAGCATTTCAAGAGGATAATACATGACCCGCCAACAGTCAAACGAAGCCCGGAATTATACTCAAGGGATTTCTACTCTGAGCTTTACAGGGTGCTTGACCATGGAGGCATCCTATATCACTACAGCCCGCTGCCAGGAAAGACAAAAGGCGAGCAGTTCAACCTCACAATAGCCAAAAAGCTCAAGGAAGCAGGATTCGAGAACGTGCAATTCCATGAGAAGTCATCAGGAATAAGAGCGATTAAACCTCAGATAAAGATAAGATAAAGCAAAGACAAGAAAAATAAGAAAAAAAACACCAAAGCAGGATTTATAAATAACCAGACAAAAGATTTTAAGAAAAAAGAGGCAGCATGGACGACACAAAGGACAAAATCAAAAAGAGCCTTAAGTATTCCATACTTGACGGAGCATTATACTCCGCGATGGTTGGTTTGGGAGAGTCATTCCTGTCAGTATTTGCTGTATTCCTGAAAGCCACCAGCTTCCAGCTAGGACTTATCGGATCATTGCCTTATGCTCTCGGTTCTATCAGCGAGATATACTCAAACAAGCTTCTCAAGATATTCAAGACAAGAAAGAGGATGGTCGCTTTCTTCGCCCTGCTGCAAGGGCTTATGTACATACCAATAGCGCTAGTTTTCTTCTTCGGAGAGATGAGGGTATTCCACCTCATATTATTCACGTGCATCTACTTCATGTTCGGAATGATTCTCAGCCCCGCATGGAACAGCTGGATGGGAGACCTTGTAAAAGACAACGAACGCGGAAAATACTTCGGCAAAAGGAATGAGATTGCAGGACTTGTAGCTTTCTTCACATTCCTCATCGGCGGATACGTGCTTCAGCAATACACCAACGGGGATAAAACACAATACATAGGATTCACAATACTATTCGGACTAGCGCTCATGTTCAGGATAGGATCGTTCGCCTATCTACTCAAGAAATACGAGCCGCCATTCGCGATATCAAAATCAGCAGAGTTCAGCCTTCTAGAATTCATAAAACAGGCAGGCCACAGGAACTTCGGCCTATTCGTCCTGTACCTCTGCATGATGAACTTCTCAGTCTATATCGCGGCGCCTTTCTTCACAGCATACATGCTGAATGACCTCAAGTTCGGCTACATGACATTCACTATAGTGACAGGCACAGCAATAATAGTCAAATACCTTACCATGCCGTTATGGGGAAAAGCGATAGACCGGTACGGCACAAAGAAATTATTCACACTAGCAGCTTTTACTATGCCACTTGTACCTTTCCTATGGGCGATATCAACAAACGTCTGGTGGCTGATACTGGTCCAGATATACAGCGGACTCTCCTGGGCAGGATTCGAGCTTGCGACGATGGATTTCATATTCGACGCCACAACGCCTGAGAAGAGGGCGACATGTGTAGCATACTACAATGTGCTTAATGGGGTCGCGATATTCATAGGAGCGATGCTAGGAAGCATCATAGTCAAATACAACCATATATTCTTCTCCAGCTACATAATCGTGTTCATCATGAGTTTCGCTGCACGCTACATCGCTTCCGCGACATTCATACCTATGCTAAAAGAAGTCAGGACCGTCGAGAGCATAACATACACAAGGCTTTTCATAAAGGCAGCAATGATACTGCCTACAGCAGGAATAATGCACAGGATGATAACACTCCTGCCATATAACGAGAAAATACACGAGAAAAAGGACAAAAAATGAAATTCGACAAATTCACCTATATGCTTGCCCCCATGGAAGATATAACTAACGAAGTATTCAGGAAACTCTGCCACAAATACGGCGCAGATATAACATTCACAGAGCTCGTCAGGGTCGAATCTCTCGCAAAAAAGAACAAGAGCACATGGGAGAGGCTCAAGATACTCGACGGAACTCCCACAATAGTCCAGCTGATTGGCCACAAGGAGATGTGGTACAAGAAATTCCTCTCGATGTATGAACCTAAGAAAGGATTCCTAGGATTCAACATAAACATGGGCTGCCCTGCGCCCAATCTTGTTAATAATGGCATGGGCTGCGCAATGATGAAACGCATAACAAAAGCACGCAAGATAATCGAGATAGTGAAAGACAGGGGATACGAGGCGAGCATAAAGCTCAGGCTAGGACTCAACAATTACGAACGCCAGAACAAGGCATATCTCAACCTGATAAACTCAGTCGACGCTGATTTCTTCATAGTCCATGCAAGGGACGGTGCGCAGAGCTACAGGGAGAAAGCAGACTGGAACGTGTTCCCGGAATGCTGCGCGACAGGAAAGACAATAATCGCAAACGGAGACATCAAGACAAAGCAGGATATAGAGAAGATGGAAAGCTATGGCTGCAAGGGCGCGATGATAGGACGCGAAGCTGTGAAGAACCCAGCCATATTCAACATCCTAAAGGGCATTCCTGCCCCTACAATCGACGAGATAAAGAAAGAATATGCTTACATGTCAGAGAATGATGCTGTGTTCAGGTACCAGAAGAATGTCACAAAACATCTGGGAAAAGACATGATAGTCGACAGGCAGGTCTAGAATCAAGTTAAAACAATAATGAACACACTAACAATCAAGAGTGAACAAAGACTCCTGAATCCCTAAGCTTGTTGACCCAGTTGATATTCACGCTGGTCTTCTCGCACCAAACAACCTTTAGTGAAGGCAGCTTATCAGGCAGCTCCAGGACCAATTTAGGATTGTTTGCGACATTCAAGTGCGTCAACTTAACAAAAGTTGAAGGTATGACCATCTTTTTGATATTATTACCGCTGCAGGCAAGTATCGCGAGGTTAGGCATCTTCTCAGGAAGCACAAGCTCTTTTAGCACATTCCCTCCGCAGAACAGAACCTGCAGAACAGGCAGTTCCTTGGGAAGATTGAGCTCTTTTAACTCATTGTCCCTGCAATCAAACTCCCTTATTTGGCTTAAAGAATCCGGAAGGACTAACTTAGTGAAACCATTGTCGCTGCATACAAGCTTCTTCAATGCTGAAAACTCAGCTGGAATCTTAAGCACTTTTCCAAAAAACCCTGTGACCTTGAATCCATCGGTGCAGAGCTGCAATACAAGACCATTCCCGACAACAAGCCTCTGGACATCTTTTCCGTCTATCTTACAGACAGCACCTTCTGGAAACATCTCTTCAGGAGTCTTCTTGAACTGGGAAGCGAGCTCTTTTAGCGCAACATACTGGCTCTTCAAAAGTTTCTTGCCGTTGAAATCTACAGGTTCGTCAGGCTTTGCCTGTTCAACCTGCGCTGCTGCCGCCTTTTCTTTATCAGCAGGAGTGATCACTGTGTCCCTCCTTGCCGCATCTTCCTTCTTCTGAGCATCTTTTTTTGAATCTTGAGGCTTTGGAACTGCAGGTTCTACTTTTTTAGCAGATTCTGTCTTCTTCGGCTCTTCCTTCTTCTTCTCTTCTTTCTTCACTTCCTTCTGCTCCTTCACTTTCTTCTGAAGTAGTTCCTTCTCTATGTCCAGCTCCTGCATCACAGCAACTTTCAACTCAGTCGCAGGGCGCTTGAATGACTGGACCGCAATATACCTTGACTTCTGGTCAGATTCAGACAATACCTTGAAGAACTTCAGCACATCCTCAAGCCTCTGGGCCTGGACATACAATACGACCTCATTCAGGTGCTGTAACTTCGACTTCACATCTGCATCCGCATTGCTTGCGATACGTTTAGGCAGGAGATTTTTCTGCTCCTGAAGCAGCTTAGAAAACCTCTTCAGGTTCTCGTCTATCTGTTTAGTTGAGCTGCTTAGAACCTCTTCAGGATGCTCCATCGCAAGCCTTGCGTAATCCTTTGAAAAATCATAACTATAGATATCAATCTTCTGAACATCAATCTTCCAATCATGGATATACTTCTCCCGGAGCTTAAGCACAAAAGCCAAAAGCTTGTCGACAGCAGCATCATTGCCAAGGTCTGCCTTAAGGTCAGTCCTCCTTGCCTCAAACTGCTTTGTTATTATCTCCTTACCAAGGGATAAAGTCGTTGTAGGGAAGTTATGCTTTCTTAGCAATGCTATATTATCCTCGAAAACCTTGACTCTTGCCTTCGCAAGCTTTCTCTCCTCATCAGGATTTATAGCCTTGATTATAGTTTCCGCAAGCTCAAGGTTCTTTGTCGCGATAGCATATTTCTCCTCTGAAATCTTCGCGAACCTGTCAGCCTTGCTGAATATACCTACTACCTTATCTGCAGCTCCGCTGCCTGCCTTTGCAAGCCTGTCCCTTTTCTTGTATCCCAGGACTCCTCCTCCGATAACGAGTAGGACGATAACTACAATGATGATTATCATAGCCAAAGGAGATGACGAGCTTTCAACCTGCGCACCGTCCTTTGTTGAAGCGACAGTCGCATCAGGGTCAACTCCCTGAGAAGACAAGGCAGAATCTACAGAACCTGCGACATCAGGAGCCATCTCGCCCTGATTATCCCTGAAGTACTGCAACTCACCAGTTGATGATGCAGGGTCTGCCGCAGCGTCCTGCGCGACCATATCCATCAAGCCCTGAGTATCAGCCAAAAGTCCTTCAACTTCAGGCTGCTCTACAGCCGAAATGCCAAAAGACATTATTATGACTAGGAAAAACAATACAGGAATGAAATATCTTGCTCTGCTCATTTTTGCTGTCCCTTGACCCAGTCAAGAAGCGATGCCAATTCCTGCCTCAAGACCTTCGCATCCTCGAATACCTGCTGCCTGTCCTTAGGCGATATCGCGGGATTCGCTGCCTTTGTCCTTAGGCGCTCATACTCCTGCTGGAACATCTTGAACTGCGCGTCAGCCTGCTCCATGTTCAGATTGGCCTTATCCTGCTTTTCCTTCTCCTCTGACTTCGCGAAGAACTTGACTGTCGCCCTTGCTGTATTAAGTTCAGTTCCTTCAGCGCAATTACCATCAGAATAACCCTGGACCTTGAATGACCAGTCCTTGCCATCCTCGACCCAGATGGTGAATGACTTTGACCTTCCGCTGTATTTCTTGCCGTTTATCTCTAGGCAAGCGGCAGTGGTCTCCTGCTTTGTAGCAGATATCAGAACAGAGTATTTGTCTTTAGGATTTATCCTTGCAGGATTACCTGCCTTGACCATTGTGCCTGAGTGGCCAGGACCTGAAAGCTTCACAGTTATCACGCTGCAAGTTGTCGGCGTGCACCCAGCAGCCTTCAAGACTTTCTTCGAAGTTATGCACGTAAATTTTCCCTGCACTTCTGTGCAAGTCTCACCATGATTGCATCTCAATCCTTTAGTATTGCAAGTGCATTGAGTTGTAGCAGGAGAATTCTGAGGACAATAATCAAGGTCGCAGACATTTGAAAAACCTGAAGGAGCCCTTGCATCCGCAACTTTCAAGCATTTCAGGGGGGCAGTGCATTCAGTATCCTGAGTGCAGCCAGCAGTGCCAGGATTCTGGCATCCTCCCTTCATACATATCTGGCCTATCGAACAGATGCCAAAGTTAGTGCACTCGCACCTGTAAGTGTTTGTCTTGCCTAAATCACAAAGAGGATAATGACAAGTCTCGGTTCGCTCTCCTATATAACGCCTGCAGACAAAACCTGCATCGCAATTAGCATCATCAACGCACTTTCCGCCAACACCAGTCTTCATGACCACATTCGCTTCAGCTTCATTCTTTGGCGGAGCATCTCTACTTGTCCCAAAATAAGGTTCATACTTAGGATTCCTGCACGTCTCCATCGCCTCACCAGGAAGCCTTCCGCATACAAGACCAACATCACATTCAGAATCATGCATGCAAGTCATGCCAACTCCAGCCTTAGCCAGTCCACAAGTAGGATAAGCGAGTGAAACAAGTTTCCTGCAGACAAAACCTTTGTCTGTCTCGCAGTCAGAATCGACGCTGCACTTGCCGCCCTGAGGAACTTTACCCACAACAGGCGTGGTTGTTGCTGCCTGTGGAGCATCCCTGCGTTCTGTATTCCGGGGCGCTGTTGGAACAACCGCAGCAGGCTGGACAACTGGCGCAGTCGATGTTACAGAAGCAGCGCCTGTGCAACCTCGCGTAGCATCGCATTTCTGTCCAGGACTGCATGCCTGATAAGGACGCACTGCCTCGCACCTGCACTTTGAATCGAGAACATTGCCAAGTTGAGAGCACCTGCTCAAGCTTGAAAGGTCTGCGCTCAAGCAACCTTCGAAAGGATCGCACTTCTGTCCTGAAGTGCAATAAGCATAAGGGTCGGAGCCGCTAGGGCAACCGCAATTCGCTGAAGCCACACCAGAGCAAGACTTGTACATGCAAGTCTTAGGCAGCTGCTGATAACCTGCACCAGTAGTCTGGGATGCGTATGCCTTGCAGACCATGCCTGTAGAACAGTCAGAATCTGAACTGCAAGAAGCCTTAAGAGCAAGAGTGCCTGAAAAAGCGAGCGAAGAAAACAAAGAGAACGCTATCACCAATAATAATAGTGTCACAGCTTTTTTGTTCAAAATCATGAAAACACGCTCTTTTGAGGTCTTTAATGAAGTTTTATTTAAAAAGCTTTCCTTTGATGCATATATTAAGTGCATAAGCGCCACGCTCGCACAACATACAGTTCATCTGAGGAATGCCGCGCTCGCACTGCTTCTGTAACTGTTGTCGTTTGCAGAACTGCAATGATTTTCTATTTTTAGTCAGTTGCTCGCTGGGCGGCATTCCTTTCTGATTTATACTGACTTAATCTGTTTTAGAAACCAGCCAAAGCATGTGCTCCCTGAAGAAGTTCATCTCCTTAGGATACCTGTTGAGTTTATCGAGAGTCCTTTTGTACTTTCCTCTAAGTATGCTTGCCTGGGCATTTGTCAATCCTTCCTTCACTTCGTAAGCTATGCTCGGGTCCAGCACTGTACGCTCTTTCTCTGTTATGTTTGTTATTCCAAAATCAGCAGGCGCAGCAAATACCGCAGAACCTTTCTGAAGCCCAAAGATGGAAGGAAGAACTAAGTCTATATTCCCTGAATTATCCTTAAGAAAATCAATCGTCTCCAAGAAATCTTCCTTAGACTCTGTAGGAAAGCCGAAGATTATGTAAGCCACATTCTTTATACCGACAGAATGCGCATCTGAAAGAACCTTTGCGACATCTTTCTTGTTTGTCCCTTTCCTCATCATGCAGAGCACACGGTCGCAGCCAGATTCAACTCCCCACATCACCATCTTAAGCCCTGACTTCGCAAGAGTTTTCAGAGTCTCCATGTCCAAATCTGAAGTCGGCTTGAGTTGGCAAGTCCAGGATATACCCAGAGGAATGAACGCATCAGCAAGCTCAAGAAGACGCTTCTTGTGTATCATGTCGTCGATTATAAAAAAATGCTTCTGACGAGAGAGAACAATAGCTTCGACTATCTTACCGACAGGGAACTCGAAGTAAGGCAGGTTTGTGTGATGCGTGCAGAAAGCGCACTGCTTGTAATAACAGCCTGATGAGGTCTTCACAGGTATTATAGGAACAGGCGTGAAGTACGACTCAAGATTATATGCGCTGAAATCAATAGCATAATCAAAGTTGAGACTTTCGTGCGACACTTTTTCTCCGCGCACAAGCTCAAGAAGCTCCATCTCATTGCAGAGCGAATAATCAGCAGCTTCCTTTAGCTTACTGTTCACGCAAGGACCGCCGACAACAGTCTTTATGCCAAGCTTCCTGAGCTCTTTTATCATTGAAACCGCATAGAAAGACTGGCTTGAATAGACAATGCTAAAAGCTACAAAATCAGGCTTCTCGCTTACGACAATTTTCATCAGCTCGTCAAAAAGATCCGGATTATTCCCATCGACCACTTTCTTGTTGTTCGCTGAATAAAGCTCCTTAGAGAGCGCGGAGTATTCCTTGACAACCTCAGAATATTCAACAGGATCATACTTCTCTTTCAGGCTCCTGAAATAATCACCATAATTCCTAAACGCAAGATTGTGAAAAAAAGCATTCAAGTCCAGAACAGAGACAGACCCTGCAGGAAGATTCGCTTTTAGGAACGAGAATATGCCTGTTACAGAGTACGGAGGAGAGGCAGGCGTGCAGAACGGAGGATACACAATCAGGACTTTCTTCATAACAACAGGCAAAAACAGGATGTTTAAAAGATTAACTGCCAGATTAACGACCGCCTTATCGGCTATGTGCTGCTCTGAAGCACAAAACATTTATAACCACTCGCCTGATTTCGAGAAGTCATGCAATTCCAGAATTTCACGCTCGACAGGTTCCAGGAAGAAGCTGTAGCGGCAGTAGAAAAGAATAATTCCGTGCTTGTCTCTGCACCGACAGGAAGCGGAAAGACTTTAATCGCAGATTATATAATAGACAAAGATCTCAAAGGAGAGAAAAGAGTCATCTACACTGCCCCGATAAAAGCGCTTTCTAACCAGAAATACAGAGATTTCAAAGAGCAGTATGGAGAAGACAAGATAGGGCTTGTCACTGGAGACCTAGTAATAAACCCGACTGCACAGATACTCATAATGACCACAGAGGTCTACAGGAACATGGCAATCGTCAAGGATGCTGTCCTGGACAATGTCTCGTACTGCATAATGGACGAAGTGCATTACATAAGCGACGAGGAAAGAGGATACATCTGGGAAGAATCCATAATATTCAGCCCTGACCATATAAGATTCCTGTTCCTATCAGCGACCATACCTAACTCAGACGAGTTCGCGCACTGGGTCAGCACGATAAAAGGCCACCGCGTCGACATAATAAAGCACAACATAAGGCCAGTCCCTCTTGAAAGGAAATTCTACGACCCTGAAATAGGCATAACAACACTCCAGGAGATAAAAGAAAGGAAAGAGTTAGACCGGTATCCTAGCCACAAGCAGGCCATGCGCGGAAGATACAGACATGAAAAGCCGCCGATGCCAGACTTCAGGGACCTGATCAGGGAACTTGACCACGAAGCGAACCTCCCGTGCATATATTTCGTATTCTCAAGGATGAAGACACAGGAATATGCTGTCAAACTCACGAGAAGGCACAGCCTCCTCAACAAAGATGAACAAAGGCAGATGGCTGCAGAGATAATAAAAGAATTCGGCAAGATGAGCAAGGAATTCGCGTCACTAAAGACAATACAGGAACTAAGACTATGCCTGCCGAACGGCATAGCGTTCCACAATGCCGGCCTGCTTCCTGACGCAAAGCATATCGTCGAGAAATTGTTCGGCATGGGCCTGATAAAAGTGCTGTTCGCGACAGAGACTTTCGCAGTAGGGATAAACATGCCTGCAAAAACAGTCTGCTTCGACAGCCTACGCAAGTTCACAAAGATGGGATTCAGATATCTTACTTCAAAAGAATATTTCCAGATATCCGGCAGGGCAGGAAGGAGAGGCATAGACGAAAAAGGGCTTTCTGTATCGATAATAAACAGGTACTCTGCTGATTTTGCCAAGATAGAGGAGTTCACAAGAGAAGACGTGCTCCCGCTCAAGTCACAGTTCAGGATAACATACAATACCGTACTCAATATGGTCAACCTGCATAATCCAGAAGAGATACAGACAATACTCAGGATGAACTTCTTCACGTTCCAGCAGCTAAAGGGAGATAACAAGAGAGTCCTTGGCTCGATAAAAGCAAGGTTCACGAAACTCCAGAAGACACTTATACAGCTTGGATATATAGACAATGGCGAACTCACCGACCTAGGAAGATTCACCACGAAGATATTCTCCAATGAACTTGAGATATCACAGATATTCGCGGCAAATTTCGACTATCCTCTCGACGAGTATTCAATCATGCTCATAATAGCAGCAATAGTCTATGAACCGAAGAAATTCTTCATGTTCCACAGGACATACAACCAGAAGATAGTGCAGAACATAACAAGGAAGGTATATTCACACCCCGTCCTCAAGAGAGGCGAGTGGCACAAGAACCTCGAGAACATGACCGCAATAATCGACCCATGCTACCACACGAAAAGCTTCGTCAAGGTACTCGATAACTCGACGCTTTCTGAAGGCGACCTGATAAGACTCCTGTCACAGGTCATGGACAAGCTCGAGCAGATAGACAAGGCAAGCCAAGACAACCCTGAACTCATCATGAAAGTCAGGAACTGCAAGCAGCTCATAAAAGAGACACTAGAAGGGATACAGGTTTTCTAAGAACAGCTATTCAAACTTATTTTTCTTGTTTCCGTAGGATAGAACATACTTCAACGCCCCAGCCTCATCAGTCGGAGCTCCTTTCATCATGTCGACAAAATCCTTGACGCTCCCAAGCTTCTCATAAGCATTGACAAAAGAGATGAAATGCTTAGTATATGGGTACATGTCCCAAAGCGAAGCATTGTTGTAGATATAACCCTCATTCTTCAGGCGCTTGAACACGGATTCGCGCGCCTTGACCTTCTTCTCCTCGGAAATATTTGAATCATATATTTCCTGCAGCTCGTCATATGCAGAATTGACAAGTTTTGCGTGCTTTATCGCATGGTCATATGCAGAAGTTGCAGACCTGTACTCCTTTGAACTCTCGCCATAAACCAAGCGCATGAATTCGATAGAACCAGCATACCCTACCACCTGCGCGGCGGACTCATTTACCTCCCTGGACCGACCGCCTCCACGCAAGACATCATAAGTATGATGCCAATCCTCATGAAGTATCGTCCTTACCTGATGAGCAGTGCTGTTTGCGAGAAACAGAGGCGTGAGGTCGCATCCTTTCCCGTCATCAAAATCCTGCACGACCCTGCGCAGGACATCATATCCATTAGAAACATAATACTCTTCTTCATCCACGAGCTTATCCAATTTAGAGTGAAGTATAATTGGATCGTCAGGCACTTCCCTATACTCCTCATCCTCATTTATATCTCTGTAGTTCCCGAGATAATCAGGCAGCTCTGTCTTTGGAGCGACATAGAGAAGATAAAGAGTCCTTGCATCCTCAACAGTCCTGTACCTCATATAATTCTCACTGGAAATCAAGCCGAGCTTTGACATGCCGAAGTTCTTCACATCAGCTATGAAAGATAATCTCTCTTCAAGCGACTTATCAACTTTAATCCCGCCGGTGTCAAAAGAACTTACAGTAACAAGCTTAGGAATAAGCTGCCTCCTGACGTGAGCGCACTGCAGTTGTGTGGCGAAAACTGCTGTTACTAACAGACTTAACGTCTTCTTCATTTTCCTTTAGCGAGGCCAGCGAGGCATCCGGAAGAAAATAACCGAAAAATTCACTGGCAAAATGTCTTGTTTATCAATAGGCTTGCAAAAGTTAAATATGCTCGTAGACGGATTTTTATCAAACTGATAAACTCCAAAATATATACGGAAGAAGACGAAAACTTTTATACTACCTCGAGAGGCAAGAACGTCATGGAAAACACCATCAACGAAAAACTAGCTACCTCTGCCATGGCAGGGCTTGCAGGAATATTGACAGGAGTGATGATAGGCTCGATAGAATCAACAATGAATCCAGACAGCGAATCCCATAACGACAACTACAGGCAAATAGCAGGAGTCGGACTCACGAATCTCATGGGAATGATACCTTACTCAGAAAACTCGAGCATAAAAGGATTCCTGATGGATGCATCCACTGCAAATGTGGCGTATGTTGCAAGCTACTTCTGCACGAAGATGGCGTACAAGGTGTTAAGATAATTATTTTACTGTAACTGATTTAGCAAGATTACGCGGTTTATCCGGGTCGCAGTCCTTCTCCAGTGCTGTGAAATAGCTCAACAGCTGTATCGGTATTATGTTCGCTATGGGAGACGCTATTCCCAGGTCTGGAACAGGTATCCAGAAGTCGAATATGTCATTGTCATTCGGCGAGACGCCGATTATGAAACCGCCTCTTGACTTTATCTCAAGCGCATTTATCAGAATCTCATTCTTGACATCATCATTCGCCACAAGAGAGATGCATGGTGTCCCTTCCTGGATAAGAGCAATAGGACCGTGCTTCAATTCACCGCCGGCAAAACCTTCAGCATGTATGTAGGGCACTTCCTGCATCTTTATTGCTGCCTCGAGAGCAATAGGATAATTCAAAGAGCGTCCGATGATATACATAGATTCATGCGCAGCAAGCTTCTTAGCCAGGAAACGCATCTCATCGAGGTATTGCTCGTCGAGCATCACTCCAACGCTTGACGCAACCCTGGAAAGCAGCTTCTTACCTTCTTCAAGCTTTCCTGCGCAGGCATACGCAAGAAGAGTCATTATCGCAATCTGAGCTGTCGTGACTTTTGTCGAGCAGACAGCCCGCTCAGGACCAGAATTGCAGAGGATATAGTTATCGCTCATGCGAAGCATCGTAGAACCCATGACGTTCACTATCGAAACGACCTTGCAGCCGTTCTTCTTCGCGACTTCAATCGCTTCTAACGTGTCAGCGGTCTCGCCAGACTGCGAGATGCATACAAGAAGGGTCTTGTCTGTCAGAAAATCATGATAGCTTGGAAATTCTGAACCGACAACGACATTGATATGCTTCTTGGTTATCTTCGAGAAAAGGTAGCTGCCGACCATCGCAACTTTACCTGCAGTCCCGCAGCCGATGAAGAAAGTGCCATATGCCTCGTTTATCATCCTAGCGACTTCCATTATCTTCGAATCATCCTGAGTCAAGGCCAATCTTATAGTATTGCGCTGCTCAAGAATCTCCTTTATCATGTAATGCTCATGTCCATCAAGACCGGCCTGCTCGACTGTCCAGTCTATTGCAACAGGCTTTCGGGATATAGCTGCACCATTCATGTCTGTGAATCTCAACCTTGAAACTCCGGATGAAGATAGCACAGCGACATCGCCATCATCCATGAACACGACATCCCGGGTATAATCAAGGAATGCCGGTACGTCCGACGCTATAAAATAATCTTCCTTACCTACGCCAATAGTCAAAGGAGAGCCTTTCCTCGCAGCGACGACCTTGTCGCTGTCGTCATACATGGCGACAATAGCAAAACGCCCTTCAAGCCTGCGCAAAGCAGCAAGGACTGCCTTCTCGAAATCAAGCCCTGCACGGATATTATCCTCTATCAGATGCGAGACAATCTCTGTATCGGTCTCTGATTTGAAATCATGATGAGAAAGCTCTTTTCTTAGCTCCTGAAAATTCTCAATTATCCCGTTGTGCACAACCGCGACTTTCCCTGCGCAGCAAGTGTGAGGATGCGCATTCGCCTTTGTTACCGCGCCATGAGTCGCCCATCTTGTGTGGCCTATCGCGACTGTTGAGACCGGGAGAGATGCTGCGTCGTCAAAATCAGATATCTTACCCACATCTTTCCTTATGAAAATAGAACCATGCTTTATCGCAATTCCCCAAGAATCATAGCCACGGTACTCAAGCTTCTTCAGACCATCTATGACTATACCTGAAGCGTTCCTGCTTCCCACATATCCTATAATTCCGCACATAAATATCACCTTTTAGCGAGGAGATTGGAATGAACCAACTCGTAAAAACATCAGTTTATGACTATTCAATATCTTCTTTTACTACCTGCGCCGGAAGAGTTGTCTTGCCTGGCCAGATCTTACGTCCAGGATAAATCAACGTGCCTATGCCAAGATGCACATCATCGCCGATGAAAGCACCGAGCTTCTTTCGACCAGTATCTATCTTCTTTCCTTTGATAAGAGTCATGTTGGTCTTTGCGTCATGCCTGTAATCAGCAGTTATCGTTCCTGCGGCAACATTCGTCCTCTCACCTATGACAGAATGACCTATGTAGCAGTTGTGCTTAGCAGTCACTTTTTTCATGAGGACCGAATCTACTATCTCTCCTCTTGTCCTCACACCGTCGAGAAGTATCGTATCAGGCCTAAGGTATGCAGCTGGACCGACTTCACAGTCATTCCCTATGTAGACAGGCCCTTCTATGTACGTCCCTGCCTTTATTATCGTGTTACTGCCTATAATCACAAGGCCTTTTAGAGTCACATTCTGCTCGATTATCGCAGTCTTGTCTATGCTGCTCTTGCCGATCCTCTTCAGCATAGCGACGTTAGCTTCAAGATAATTCCAGGGATAGCCGACAGGAAGCCAGTAACCCTTTACAACCTCATAGTATACAAGATTTTTTGCGGCAAGGACTGATATGTAATCAGTTATTTCGTATTCGCCCCGCTCTGTCTTCTTAAGTTCTATGTTGAAAACATCAGTCTTGAATGTATACGCGCCTATGTTAGCGTACTTAGATATGTTAGTAGCTGGTTTCTCGACAATCTTCTTTACTTTCTTTTCTTCGACGACAACTGCGCCGAATGAAGTGACGTCAGGAACTTCCCTGACAAGGATTGCGTAATCATGCTTCGCTATTGAAGCAAGGTCTTCTTTTGAGAAAAGGTCGTCCCCGTTCAATACAATGAACTGGTCTTTAAGGAAAGGCTTCGCCATCATCAACGCATGGCCTGTGCCAAGCTGCTCTTTCTGCTCCACGTATGTCAGCTTCAGGCTCTTGTAAGACGCACCGAACTTTTCCATTATCTTCTCCTTCATGAATCCGACAACAATAATCACTTCGTCGACTATGCCTATCAGCTGGTCGAGGTTGTGCTCAAGTATTGTCTTGTCAAGCACCTCAAGAAGGGGCTTTGGCCTGTTGAATGTGAGAGGGTATGTCCTCGTCGACTTCCCTGCTGCCATAATGACTGCCTGCATTTCAATTCACTCTCCTATCTCTTTTTTTATAGCCGCTGCAATCCTGTCTGCCAGCGCTTCAATCTCTGACTGATTCTTGCCTTCAATCATGACCCTACACTTGTTCTCTGTGCCGGAATACCTGACAAGCACCCTGCCTTCGTTTCCAAGCTTATTTTCTGCTGCAGAAATCTCTTTCTCTACAGAAGCCATAACATCAATAGGACGTTTTTCCCTGACTTTTATGTTCTTTAGAATCTGAGGATAAGAAGTCATGCACTTAGCGAGCTCTGAAAGCTTTTTCTTTGATGTCTTCATCAATGCCAAGACTTGCAAAGCAGCAAGGGTGCCATCTCCAGTCGTTGAACGGTTAAGGAATATTATATGACCTGACTGCTCACCGCCAAGAGAGAACTTATTCTTGCGCATCTCCTCGACAACATAACGGTCGCCGACATTCGTCTTTACGACGTTTATGCCTGCATTCTTCATGGCGATTTCAAAACCTATATTTGCCATGACAGTGACAACGACCGTTTCATTGTTGAGCTTCCCTCTTCGCTTCATGTCCAGCGCGCACATCGCTATCATATGGTCTCCATCCACATCATTGCCCTTCTCATCTACCATTATCACCCTGTCAGCATCACCGTCGAGGGCAATCCCTATGTCAGCATTGTTTTCAAGCACTGCTTTCTTTATCACTTCCGGATGCAGAGAGCCGCAATCCTCATTTATGTTAAGCCCATTCGGAGAATTATTGAGAACTATAACTTCTGCTCCCAACTCGCGGAATATCGGAGGAGCGACCTTGTAAGCCGCGCCATTCGCGCAGTCAAGAACAAGCTTGAGCCCTTCTAGCGACATGTTCTTTATTGAATTCTTGGTGAACTCAATATACCTTCCTGCAGCGTCGTCTATCCTCGTAGCCTTGCCTACATGGACACCGTTCACTTCTGAAGTATCAATCTCAGAATCAAGCACAGCTTCAATCTCTTCTTCCATCCCGTCAGGGAGCTTGAAACCATCCTTATCGAAGAATTTTATCCCGTTGTCTGTCGCAGGATTATGCGAAGCAGATATGACTATACCAAAATCGGCTGCAAAGCTCTTTGTCAGATGCGAGATTGCAGGAGTAGGCATAGGACCTACAAGATAAACATCAATCCCAACAGAACAAAGGCCAGATACTAACGCATACTCGAAGATATAGCAAGACTTTCTTGTATCCTTACCTATCAATGCAGTGATTCTGTTGTCTTTATTCGACCGCTTCTTGAAAATAATTCCTGCTGCCTGGCCTAGCTTCAACGCAAGATCTGCTGTCATCGGGAACGTGTTTGACTTCCCGCGTATACCGTCAGTACCAAATAGCTTCCGCATGTTGTACACCTGATTACATAAGCAACCATATAAGCTGCTAAAAACAAGAGAAAACCGCTATAAAGCGTGGATTCCCCCCTTTTAACGTCAAATTGCAAAGGAAGACCTGTATGGAAAAGAATATATATTTAAAGGTTATTAAAAATCTTTTAATAGTATTAAAAATATATTTTTAATGCTTTTTTGCTTATCGGTGCATTACATGAAAATAGTCGAGACAAAAAAACAGAAAACATATTCTCTTGATGCTAAAGAGATAGCTCTCGAGAACGTCGGCAGCTTCGGCTCCAAACTCGCAAAAAAGATACTCGCAGCAATAACAGATACTGAGAAGTATCCGAAGATGATAGCGAACGAGTTAAAAGAGAACGAGCAGAAAGTCTATTACCATATAAGAAAACTCGAGAAGGCAGGAATAATAAAAGTAATCAAGCAGGAATCAGTGCACGGCACGATAGCAAAATTCTACAAGGTATCAGAACCTGCTATTGTTGTGCGGTTCAAAGAGCTCATACCTAAGCAGGAGATATCACCGACAGATGAGAAAGTCGCGGCATTCCTCAGACCATTCATAATAGACGGCAAGTTCGACGCGAGGATGATAGTAGGGAGCCCAGACCCCCACGGACCAGAAAAAGCAAGGAGCAGGGACGGATATTATGCTATCGACCTCGGGCTTTTTTTTGGTACGTTCCTCAACTATGTCCCTGAGATAAACACAAGACTGGACACAGAGACAACAAATGAAGACCTGAAACAGAATCTCATACTGATAGGCGGACCGATAACCAACAGAGTGACCGAGAAGTTCAACAACCAACTGCCTGTACAGTTCACTACAGACAAAAATATCTATTCAAAGATAACCAAGACAAAATACTCAAGCGACGAGACAGGTCTCATCGTCAAGATACAGAATCCATTCAACCCTGAAAAGTGCGTCCTTGTCGTCGCAGGAAAAAGATTCTCAGGCACAAGGGCAGCGATAACCGCATTCCTCAAGGGATTCAAGCAGATATATGCTGGCAACAGGCTAAAACCGAACGTAATCGCTAAAGTAGTAGAGGGACTCGACCTTGATTACGACGGAGTGATTGATTCTGTGGAGTTCAGGGAATAGTTTTGATAATTTTGCGACAATATCCTGATAATACTAAACATTTTTATACGACCACTAACGAAACAATACAGAAAACTATAAGGAGGACAACAAAAATGCCAGGATTCGACCCAGCACTAGACAAGGAGATATACTCAGAAGAAGTCACTGTAGGCAACAACAAATTCAAAGTTTCAGTGATGTCATACAACGATGGCGAACATAAGCTGCAGATATCAAGGGAAAGGATAAACCAGTCAGGGGACGCGACATTCGCAAAGCTTGGAAGGCTTAACTTTGATGAGATAACCGCAGTATTCCCACTAATACAGAACGTCAAGACGTTCATGGAGAAGAACAAACCTGCGGAGGAATGATAAAATGTTCTTGCTAGAACAATTGAGCGCAGCTGTAATAACAGTAACCATAATCATAATAGCATGGGACATATTCTGGAGAGGAATAGCCCTCTGGAAATCCGCAAGACATGAGCAGATGTACTGGTTCATAGCGTTGCTTCTACTGAACACGATAGGAATATTACCGCTTGTTTACCTCTTGCTGTTCCAGAAGAAGACAACCAGGAAAAAGCGCTAAGATTTTAAACACAAATCATTTTTTCTTATTTTATGCCAACAACCATACCGAAAACAGCAGAACTGCAGTTCAAGGAAAAATTCATAAAACGATACTCGCAGCTCACAGACATAGAGAAGTTCAAGGAATACTCATTCTCCTACCTTCGCAAGTCAATCAGGGTCAACACTCTGAAGATTGACGTAGAATCTCTGAAATCCAGGCTCACAAACGAATGGAAACTCGACCCTGTACCCTGGTGCAAGGAAGGATTCTGGATAGAGCATCGCGGAGAGGGCGAGAAAAAGAGGTGGGACATAGGCAACCTGATGGAACACGCGCTCGGCTACTTCTATGTTCAGGAAGCAGCAAGCATGATACCTCCAGTAGTCCTTGACCCACAACCAGGAGAAAGGGTACTTGACACCTGCGCAGCGCCTGGCTCCAAGACAACCCAGATGGCGCAGATGATGCAGAACAAAGGAGTAATAGTCGCAAATGAACTCACAGGAATGAGGATTGCAGCACTCGGGATAAACCTGCAGATGTGCGGAGTACGCAACACAATAATATCACAGATGTCAGCAGAAAGGATCAGGGAGATGGAATTCGACAAAGTGCTTGTCGACGCGCCATGCTCAGGGACAGGGACCATAAGAAAATCCCTGCGCACAATAGAAATGTGGAACCCAAAACTTGCAGAGTTCATGGCAAAGACACAAAGAAACATAATAAAATCAGGATTCAATGTATTACGCCCTGGCGGGACGCTTGTATACTCGACATGCACATTAGAACCAGAAGAAGACGAAGGAGTGATTGATTTCCTGCTAAGAGAATTCCCGAATGCAAAGGTCGAAAAGATAGAACTCGACATAAAACGCTCACCAGCAGTCACTGAATTTGACGGCAAGGTTTATTCTGAAGAAGTCAAGAAATGCCTAAGGATTTGGCCGCAGGACAATGATACGGAAGGATTTTTCGTCGCAAAGATAAGAAAAGAAGAATAAAAAAACTCTTCTAAACATAAAACTAATCCTCAAGCAAGTCCACAGTCCTGTGCTTCATCTTCCTGTCCTTAACTATTATTGTCGTGCTTGGCGCAGTTATATTTTTTGAGAACAATATATCATGCCCTAGGCAAAAACCGCACTTGACAACTAAATCAACATTCTTATCATTCAGTGCAGCAGCCTGGCCTATAGGATTACAAGCGATTTCTGTCGGTTCATTCAGATACCTGACTCCAATCTCCTGCTTAGTTATCCCGCATACATTGCAGCAGACAGAATAAACTTCAAAATCTTTTGACAGCTCAGAATCAAGTTTCTCACCATATTTCCTTAATCCTTTACAGAATGCAATCCCTATCTTCCTGTATCCCATCTTACTGCAGAACGTTTGCAATTCCTTGATCCTATCAGCTGCTGCCTGTGTATCTACGACAGTGCTGTACGACGCTTCAAGCAACTTACGGCCATCTGCATCAAGGACAGTATAAGCATCTACAATTTCTTCCTTGGATTTTAGAGTTTGTTTGATTTCCGTTTAGAATCACCTGAATAAGGATATAAAAAAATAGCCCCGCCCGGATTCGAACCGAGGTCCCCGGATCCAGAGTCCGAGATGATTGACCGCTACACTACGGGGCTGATTTATGTAGCATATGAAAAAAATGGTTAATTTATAAAGCTTTCCTGATTTCTAGTTTTAACGGAGATAAGTACAAATGGCAGGCAAGATAAGACTACATCAGTACCTGATACAGACAGGACAGTTCGAAACAAAACGAGAAGTGTTTGACGCAATAGACCAAGGCAAGATAAGCATAGATGGCGAGATAGTCACAAACCCTGACTATCATGTAAAGCCTACAAAAAGAAAAATCATGATACAGGGGGAAGCGACTGAATGGTCAGGCGAAAGAGTGTATCTTGTCATAAACAAGCCAGTAGGTTACTTGTCAAGCAGGCTTGCAGGAAATGATTACAAACAGAATAAAAAAAGCGTATTCTCCCTGTTAAAAGGCATGGATAAGAGGATTGCGAACTCGCTGTTCTGCGCAGGAAGGCTTGATGAGGACACAAGCGGACTGCTTGTAATGACAAATGACGGCAAGCTCATACACAAGGTCACGCTGCCAGAATCAGGAGTGCCGAAGACATACTCTGTCGAACTCAAACATCCACTTTCAAAAGAACAGAGGCTCATCCTCCAGCAAGGAGTTTGGATAACAGTCGACGAAGATGAACGCAAGGTAAGATACAAGACAAGACCCTGCAAGATACACATGACAGGGAAGAATTCTGTCACAATAAGCGTCGATGAAGGCAAGAAAAGGGAAGTCAGGAAGATATTCGCGACAACAGGCAACGCAGTAGAGAAACTCCAGAGGATAAAGATAGGAGAGCTGAGACTTTCCGAACTAGGCCTCAAAGAAGGACACTACAAAATAATGGAAGAAAAAGAAATAAAAGAGAAATTATTTTCGCGAAAGTTCTAAATTTACCTCGCAGTATTCGCTCCAACCACATTCGCTATCACAGGCGGCCCCTCATGGAGCATGCGCTGCATGGTGCATTTGACATTATCTGTTATGTAGACCTTGTGGACTTCCAGGCCCCATTTCTCAGTCACCACTTCCCTAAGGTCAGCAAGAACCTTCTCCTCCAGTTCGCTCACAACATCAGTATCCTTCCATTCGCTGTATGCCTTGCCCCGGCTGTGCTTCGCAAGAATCGAAAGAGTGTGGTCTTTTAGCGAATCCTCATAGTCATGGACTGCAGTATACGCCTTGTAAAAATCATGCATCTCATATCTTAAGTTGCAGCTCACAACAACCACCTTGCTCTCATTATCCGTTGTAGGCACGGTTATGTTTCCCAGATTAAGGACTTTCTCCTGCTTTGACTGAGTGACTATGTCATCTATGATAGGCAGATGAAGATAAAAACCAGGCCTCAGCACCTTGCTGAAACGATCCTTATGGACCGGAAAACCGTTGTACCCGCTCTGTACAAATTCCTCAGGCAGCTTCGGCCTCCGGAAAGGAAGAAAAGCAGAGTAGCCCATGACCTTCACAAGAGAACGTTCTTGAGCCTCACAAGACCTCCTCGTCTCGTCATCAAGCCACCTATTACGCTTCTCAAGCGCAACGCCATTCCTGAAATACAGCGCCTGATGGAACTCGTAAACTATCTCATGAAACTTCAGCTTGCCTATGAGATCCATTATCTCCTGAACCCAGCCCATTTTTCCACCTTTAAACCCGACAGTATCGCGCACTCTACAAGGTAAAAAATCTGAGAATTCAGGTATTAAAACAACGCCTTGCTTTTTTTATCGGAACGAAAAAATCACTATTAGAAATAAAATGCCGAAAGAATCACGTAAAACTCATTTAAGATGATCTTCGAGAACGGTAGGCATCTTATACAACGTCTTCCTCAACTTATTTATCTCTGCTTTTGATGCTTCAAGGACGTCATATATCTTATCAAAATTATTGATAAGGTACTCAGTCTTATGCCTTGTAAAAGAAGGACATTTCTCTGCTGCCTGCTCCATGTAGAAACGGGCCATCTCCTTCTTGCCTTGAACAATATATGCAAGGCTGATATAAGTCAGCTGAGTATCGGTGTAAGCGTTTTCTACCCTTTTACTCAAAGGCTCCCAAGGCCCCCATGATGTCGTGTTGAATGCGTCAGCCATGGCTTTCGCTAACTGTTCATCAGCACCATGCTTCATGTAGACTTCAGCCTCTATATCATAACGGCTCATTGTTTATCCCCAACACCATAAAAGATATGTCCACGAGGCTATATAAAACTTTCGAGAATCATGACTCCAAAGTGGTGAAGAACGAAAAATTTATAAGTCAATCATAAAACAACCCGTCTTGAGGTGTTTAGAGATGTCAATAGATAGCTTAACGGATTTCGCACGTTCTAAAGGAGTAGACCTAGAAGACAGAGTACAGAAAAAGTACCAGCTATACCTGAAAGAAGGCAAGATAGAAGATTTCAAAGTACTGAAAGAAATAGCAGAAATAGAACCAAAACTCAATTACAAGTTCCTGCAGGACTGCTTTTCATCATACCTTGAAAAAGACCAATTCCAAAAGATAAGCGAACTCTCGCTCATATCAGACACAAGCCCTGAACTGCCAGGCAAGCTGATCAACAAGAAATTCAAGCAGTATGTGAGAAGAAAACAGATAGACAACATGAAACAGCTGATAAGATATGCTGAATGGAACGTCGAACTAGACAATGATTTTCTTCATGACCAATACGAGAAGTACCTTGACAAGAATCTGCTTGATGACCTAGACGCAATAGTCCATGAGACCGGGAAGAGAGTGCCTCAGTACCTCGCACAGAAAGCATACGAGACAGCGATTACCAAAAAAAGGTTTGAAGACGCAGAACACATATCGCTGCTTTCAGAAAAAGGAATCAAGGCACCAAAACAGCTCGTCAAGGACATATTCCTCAACATGCTAAAATACATGGATTTCACAGGCATAGAAAAACTGAAGGAACTCACAGGCAAGATACCTGATGGCGTAAAAAATGAAGTCCTCGAGACTTATGTCGAATGCCTCATGAACGAAGACTGCTACAAGAAGATCGAATCGCTGCACAAGAGCACAGGAATAGAACCTGACTTGCCAGATTACCTCGTGCAAGAGAAGTATAGGTCATGCATAAACTCAGACAAGATAAGCTGCCTGAAGAACTGGAAGGAATTCACAGGCCTGAAACTTGATGAGAAGAGCTATGCTGAGCTGGTCATGAAGTTATATATAGAAAAATAAAAAAAATAGAAAGAAAAAAAAATCACTTCATCTTACCGATCTTGAACATCTTTGTGCCGCACTTAGGGCAGACTCCTGTTACAGCATCCCTGCCATTAGCCATCTTGATTGCCTTGGCATCTTTCATCTCTCTTTGTTCCTGACATTTCATACAGCGTCCCATTACCATATTGAAAACCTCCTTGAATATTCATGAAATACTCAGGGCATTTATAAAGCTTATCAGGAAAAATGTCTATTCAATAGTAGTTACATTGGCAAATCTTTATAAATGACAGAGGAATAATCGTTTCAAAGAAAAGGCAAGACAAAATGGCAATATACTTCGGGAAATTCGTTGAAACACAGACAATGCAGCCGCTTGAAGCGCTTTACCTGGAAGGAATAGCTGCCTGCAGCGGAATCGAACACAAAGTATACATCAATGTAAATACAGAAGAAGTAGAAAAGCTAAAAGAAAGCATAGATACAAGACTTAAACTGACCGCTCTGCCAAAAGATATCAACGCAAGGAATAAAATACAATACCTCCCTGAAAGGCATGTACTGATAGAGCTTCTAAAAGATGATGACAAAATAGCAGTAATGCTGATGACCGCAGGATACGAGACGATAAGAAAAGACCCTGATGAGACCACAACAGTAAACGAAGACGATATAACAGAACTATGAAGTGCAAAAACCCACCACAATACCTTTAAATAATATCAGAATTCTTAGACATATAATCGGGTGATATTTCATGTATGACAGGAGAAAAAACTATCTGACTGTATTAAGCGCTGCAAATCACGTCCAGCCATGGGGTTATGCCATAGCTGACGAGAACGGAAATGAAATAGATTTCCCAAAGCGCGACGTCATAGGTCTCCTAAGGTATAAAGAGAGAAAAGGCTTTCTTGGCATTTTAGGCGGGATTTTAGGTATCGACCAAACAACCCACGTCGGGAACATATGGCTCGACAATCCACGCATAGGAGCTTCTCCAAAATCATGCTGGATAATAGAGAATTATAATCCTGAAAAAGCTGAAGAGCTCTCCGACCTCATGGCAAGCCTAGGACGAGAATACAAAGTCCACATAAGGATGGAGCCATCTCCCCAAGGTGGCACAATAGCTAGCGCTTACCAGCATTAAAGCGATGCCTGACAAGAAAATCATAACAGCAGACGGCTCTGCGACATTCCATTCATCTGAGTATTCTGAGACATACCACTCTACATCCGGCGCGATTGAAGAGGCAAACAAGAAATACTCTGAAGTCGTCGGGATAGAAAAATACGAAAACGTGTCAATACTTAACTTCTGCTTCGGGCTTGGTTATAATTCAGCCGCAGCAATAGACATATTCACAGGCAAAAAGATACGGATAGTCGGACTTGAGATATATGACGGGATAATACAAGAGATAACACGACTTGGTGAAGAATATCCTTTCAGGTGCAGACAAATTATGCAAAAGATTGCGACAGATAAGAGCTACAAAGACAATAAAGTTGACATCACACTCATAATGGGCGACGCAAGAGAGACAATAAAAACACTCGACGAGAAATTCGACGTTGTCTTCTTTGACCCGTTCTCACCAAAAAATTGCCCAGAGCTTTGGACAAAAGAAGTGTTTGATTC
Organism: uncultured Methanosarcinales archaeon; assembly: GCA_964563755.1. Lineage (GTDB taxonomy): Archaea > Nanobdellota > Nanobdellia > Woesearchaeales > UBA11576 > JABMQF01. The sequence continues at coordinate 74,277 of CAZLYC010000004.1, read as the reverse complement.
TGTCTACAAAGTCATGAAGAAAGGAGGAAAACTCGCTACGTATTCCTGCGCAAGGGTCGTGCGCGACAACCTAAAAGCAGCAGGATTCAAAGTGACAGACACTCCGCCTGTCGGAAGAAGAGCGCCAGGCACACTCGCAATAAAATAATCAGCCTGCGAAACCTATCTTCTTCTTTTTTGCCTTATCTCCTGCTGTGCCTTCTATGCCCTGCATATAGAACTCTTTTCCTGGAAGACTAGGCTTTTCACCGTCAGCAATGCTCTCAACATAAAAATCCTCGGCATTGTTGCAGACATTCAGAATGTCAAAAGGAGAGAACCCTTCTGATTTAGATGCAAGCTCTTCTATCACAGCATCATCAAGATGCTTTGCGTAATGCCTGTATATCGCGCAAAGGTCCGCATGCTCAGGGACAGGAAAGTCGATACGCTTCTTAAAACGTCTCATCAATCCTCCATCTATCGTGTCTGGCTTGTTTGTCGCGGCAATCACGACCAAATCATCACCAAGCTTGGTCTTTGCGGTGTTCGTCATGAGAACAGACATTATCCTTTTTGTAGCTTCGTGCATCCCTGAATCACGGTCGCCTGCAAGGCAGTCTATCTCGTCAAGAAAAAGGACGGTAGGACCCAGAGTCCTCGCTCTCTCAAAAACTTTTCCAAGAATCTTCTCTGATTCCCCATACCACTTGGTCATCACAGCCTCAAGAGGAAGCTCGACAAAATTATACCCGAGACGGTTCGCGACAACCTTAGCCATGTCTGTCTTGCCCACTCCATAAGTCCCTGTGAACATGAAACAGTTATAGCCGACCTGCGAAGGATTCTTCCTCGTGCCCTCCCTAAGCATCTTAAAGATATCCTTCTTCAGGTTAGGTCTCACAAGCTTGTTCTCTATCTCACGCTTGGTCTTCTCATATCCTGCGAGATAGTCCCAGCCATAATCCGAGATATTATCATAGATTATGCAGCCAAGCTCACGCATGTTGCTTAAGTCCTGCTTCTGCTCCTCTTTTGGCACGAGCATCTTGTAAAGAGTCATGTTGAAATCCAGGTCTCTCTTGTCCAGGTAATTCGAAACCTCAAAACTGATCGATACATGCGGACCTATGTGCTTGACCTCATTATTCGTGATCACTGACTTGCCCTTTGAAAAAGCAGGACCGACAGTTATTTTCTTCAGCAATTTATTGTCAGAACCAATGACAGAATGACTGACCCTATACTCTCCCATGAATTTCGAGAGGCCTTTCTCCTGAAAAGAGCTGCGTCCAGGATAATACTCGAAGAATAGGTCAATCACGTCTATGACCCTGCCCTGATTATATGTCCCGCTCTCAATGAAATGATTTATCGTTATCGTGCTGTTCTTGACAGACATGCTTGGCGCATATATTGTTAGGTCATTCCTTTCCCTGCCCGCAAGCTCATTAACAAAATCCTCAAGAGTCTTCTTCGCATCATAAAAATCCACGACAGAATAATCAAGCAAGTTACCATCCACCACAACCAATCACCTCAACAAGCCCTCAAGCCCTGAACAGTCACCATTAGCGACGAACTCAGCCTTCTCTAAAGCAAGTCTTGCGTTCTCCATCCTAGCGTATGACCTTGTCGCAAGGTATGCGAAAAGAATAGTTATGAATGGAACAGGCAAAGGCAATGTCGCAGCAGTCAATGTCGTCCTGACAGCAAGACTCCGCGCATTTTTCCTTATCTCCCTATCAACAATACCAGCATACAATCTCTCGACATGATCATAATCCAATGAAGAAGGATAACTCACTATGATGCCGTCAGACTTCTTGGCATCACTGAAGATTGCAGAAACAGGATCGTCATGACACACATATTTCTTGATGAGACCCAGCACTCCATTCTGCGGCGCATAATCTTTAGAAAAAAGACCATAACTGTCTCCTTTAGCGACTAGATAAACCTCCAAAGAAGCCATCATGAACAGCCTCCTGAAGCAAGAATATTCGTGTCTTTAGCGAGGGACATGAAAAAACGTGCTGATTATTCTATTAATAAAGATGATTCCGAAAAAACAACAATAACCGAAAAGAACACAACCCTCTATGAAATAATCCCGACAAAATCAACTCGAATAAAGCTCAATCTTAATACGTTCAGCAATATCTCCTGCCTCACCAGCCCTGTTTTCGGCAAAACCGAACAACAACTCAGGTTTTTTAGCGAACTGCTCCCTGTCAGTCTGGCCTGAAGGGATATATACACAACCACCTACTGCAAAATCCATCTTTATGTCATTGCCTTTTATCTTCCACACAGTATTGCTAAGTTTACTTGCCCACTCCTTTGCAGTCCGCTGCACAGTCTTATAGAATTCGCCAGGAGAATCATTTGAAGACATTGAAACGACCATGTTATCCCTGTCACAGACTCTCGCCACGTAATCAAAATGATGTCTCTGCTCATAGAAATGCCTTGCCACGCTGTAGAAAGTATCCCACGCAGTGTCGCTTCCGTAATTCTTTATTATCTCGCTGAATTTCACGACATCAAAAAGCATGACCGCAAGATTCCTGCTGTCCCTGTTGCATTGTATTATCTTATTATCCAAGAAATCCATAAAATCACGCAGACCCGCGACATCAGTGTATATGTCACGTTTGCTCTTCGAGATGACCGCGTTCTTGCAATATCTCTTAATCAGTATTAGACGATCATCTGCGGCCTGAAGAATATCAGTGCCTTTTCCTTCTGTCTCGCTTGAAGCAGCAGATAGAGTAGTGCGTATCTTGCTGCTGTCCCTCCTCCCCATATATTTCAATGAAGCCTTATCTGTCGGGAGGTCTGACTTGAAAACTTTCTCACGGACAGCATCATTCACCCTTCTCGCTATTGTGTCTGCCTCGCGCTCTGACGCTCCCGGAAGTATGACCGCGAACTCGTCCCCGCCGTAACGGTATGGAAGATCCACTTCTCTTATGTTCCTCATTATCAACGCGCCGACTTCCCTGAGCACATAATCGCCGTACTTGTGGCCGTACCTGTCGTTTATCTGCTTGAAATAATCAACATCTCCGAAGATGACCGCAAACTGCTGGCCGTGATTGTCGAGGTTCTGCTTGTATGTAGCATAATCTATATCGAACTTCCTCCTGTTGAAGAGTCCTGTCAGTGAATCCCGGTCAACAAGCTTCCTGAGATTATGGTTATCAATAGAATTATGTATCCTTCTTGAGAACTCGAAGACACAATCCATTATCACAGCGACATCCGTCAAAGAGAACTCTTTCTTATCAAAGACAACATTGCCGAAATAAGTTCCCCTGAACTTCAATGGCATGACAAACCTGGAATAATCCTCAAGAGAAACTAACTTTGCCTTGTCAGCAGATTTAAGACCGTTGTTCAGCTCAGTCATCTTGTCATAGACAACATCCCCTGTTGAGACATCCAGCTCAGCGTTTATGTTAAGGTCGCCATTGATATATACGCCGCCAAACTTCACGCACAACTTCTCATGCATGTTCTTGATGAATTCCCTGCTGCTAAGCCTCAGGTCAGGCTGGTCAGACTTCCTGTTGATCCTCTTTGTCATGACAAGAACATCTTTCTCTATGCTTGAATCAGATGAAAGAAAATCCAATAACTCATCAGGGGTCTCAATATTCAAGATATCTTCAAGACTGCTGACACTGTCTGCTTTTGCACCCTTATCCGTAAGAACCATTCAACTCAACACCTTACAATAATTGCCTCTTTTTGCCCTTCATTTTCAAGGAATAAGAGGGGGTATAAAAAGCATTCGAACGAGGCTACAAATCATAAGAACGCCATTAAAACCGCTTAAAACGCATACTGAAACGTAAAATTTATAAATTAAAGTAGTTACTTTTTAGTAGTATCATTTTTTGGGGCAAGAATCATGGTAAATCTACACACACTAATACTGGGCAACAGGAAGACAGACAGGATACTAAGCATAACAGAACCACAGGAAGCCCTGAAAATCTTCCAGGATGTGACTTCTGAAAATAAAGATCCTTTCGAGAAAGAGAAAAGAGCCCTAAGATTCCTGGAGATGCACGACTTGATAAGGCAAAGCCCGCACCAATACAGAATCGTAAACGACTACATGACTGCAAGATGGCTCATGAACAACGAAAAGTTCGATACGACATTCGTCTATCGATTGATAAATATCAACCTATCCGAACTTAAAGGAAAAAATAATGATGACATCTCACAAATACTAAAAAAAAGCGACACGGCAGTCGACATACTGCTCAACTCAGAAGGGCTCACAACAATATTTGCAAAAAATAAAGATGAAATAGAACCAGAGATGCCGCTTGACGTCTACCAGCACTTCATGATAGAAGACATAAGAAAACAGAACATACCTGGACTCATAATATCTTACCTAAGAGACTTCCAAGAACTTGTAATGCTCAACGATGATATCGGTAAAGAACCTGAAAAATATATACGAGCGACCAAATCAGGAACCCTGGAGATACACACGATAGAACAATACCTCAACATAACGCCTAAAGAGATAGAACAGTACCACAAAGAACACCCGAAGACGTACCAGCCTCCTGCTGACGAAAGTGAAATTTTATAAATCAAAGCTCTTGTTTCTTAGATTATTGCCCCCGTAGGCTAGTGGATAGACTTCGGGTTTGCGGTAGCTCAAATTCATAAATTTGCGGAGTTTGCAGCTGCAAACAACCTGAGACCTGGGTTCAATTCCCAGCGGGGGCGTCAGGTCGTTAAAAGCCATTTAAACCGTGTTACAGAACGGATACGGGATTTATATTCTTCCAAAAAAGTACCTAATTCTGGAGGAAAAGAAAATGGACATACACCAGTACGAAAAAAACTATCTGGCAACACTAGCCTGGCTCCAGAAAGCAGACATATCAGAAAAGAACAAGGAGACAATACTCCGGTTCAAAGAAGCACTAGTCCTGGACAACATATCAAAACCACGCATAATACGCTACATAGAGATACTGCGCTGCGTATGCAAAAGACTAGGAAAAGACCTAGACACTGCCACAATTGATGACATAAAAAGAGTAGTAAGCGAAATCCAACAGCACAACTACTCACCATGGACAAAGCACACATACAAGATAATGATAAAACGATTCTACAAATGGCTCCATGGAACCAAAGACTATCCTGAAATAGTCAGCTGGATATGCGGAAGGATGAGCAGAGCAGAAGGAAGACTACCATCAGAAGGCGACCTAATAACAGAAAACGACATGAAAAAACTCCTAGACGCAGCAGAACACCCCAGAGACAAGGCATTCATATCAATGCTATGGGAATCAGGAGCAAGAATAGGCGAAATCGGAAACCTCAAAATAAAAAACGTCATGTTCGACAACCACGGAATCATGATATCCGTACAAGGAAAGACAGGAAGCAGAAAAATAAGACTGATAACAAGCACACCATACCTGTCAACATGGACAGCAAACCACCCGCAGAAAGGCGACCCGAACGCACCACTCTGGATCAACATAGGAAAAAAAGTACACGGCGGCATGATGATGTACAAAAACATGCAAAAACTCCTGCGAACACTCTTCAAAAGAGCAGAAATCAAAAAAAGATGCAACCCCCACCTCTTCAGGCACAGCCGAGCCACATTCATGGCCAACCACCTGACAGAATTCCAAATGAACCAATACTTCGGCTGGATACAAGGAAGCGACATGCCATCAACCTACGTCCACATGAGCGGAAAAGAAGTCGACAACGCAATCCTCGCAATGAACGGCATAAAAGTAGAAACACAAAAAGAAGAACAACAACTAAAACCAAGAATATGCCCCTGCTGCGAAACCATAAACGCATACGACAGCAACCAATGCCAAAAATGCGGAGGAATACTAGACATAAAATACGCAATACAACTACAAGAACAGATACAAACAAGAGAAAAAACAGACCAAATAATGAAACAACTACTCGCAGACAAAGACGTAAAAGAACTACTAGCAAAAAAACTAAGAACTCTCGGACTCATGCTTCCCGCCTGAATCCCCAATCTTTTTCTTTCTTGAATTTTCCAGCAATTCTTCAAGAATTGAAATCCATTCAGGCTTAATTATTTCTTCTTTTTGCATTCCCTGAACTCGCCATGATGCTCTCGCCTTTCGACTCGAACCACATCGCATGCTTGTCTTTAACCCATTCTCTTAGAAGCTTTTTCCGCATTTCTCTCAAGAACCAATTCTTTCTCCCACAGATGTCGAAATATCCTCTCATACGCCCTTGCGAATTTATATATCTGTAAGAAATAATATTCTTCTAGCTTTTCATATCGTTCTTTATCATTTGCGACGGTCATGTCTTCTTCAATCGCAGATAGGAGTTTGCTTCTTTTCATGAGCTTCATGAGGTCGATGAATCCTGAATGCAACGCTTTCAATTCTGATTTTTCAAGTCTCAGTGCTCGTCTTTCCTCGTCTGTCTCGACATCTATGTCCTTCCTCACCGCTTTCCATTCCCTGTGTTTCACGTCCTCTTCTAACTTCGAGAGCATCTGCTTCTCTTCTTTTATTATCCTAAGATCATTCAGTTCTCCGGCTTCTATAAGCTCCCTAATCTCAAGCACCTTATCAGATATCTTTCCATTGAACTCATGCAGGTGTTTCATGTCTGCAGGGATCCGTTCATCGAGATGCCCGATTATGTAGTCCCACGATGACAATTTAGAACTGAGCTCGTGCTCTTCCTGGACCAATTGCGATTCTGTGTCTATGAATTCCCTTAATCCTGCTATCGCCATATCTGCAAATTCTTCCATCTCATACTCTTCAGCCATCCTTTTAATTAAAATTAGTAAATATATAAATCTGTTGAATGGTCTGGTTTCACGTGTTTGAGCTATTCATATCTTCTCGACAATCCATTCAAGTATCTTCTCCCGTAGCCGTGGATGCGGCACATCTTCTCAAGTGTCTTCTTTTGCTTCTTTCGGCTTTTTCTTTCTAGAATTCTCTATTAACTCTTCAAGAATTGAAATCCACTCAGGCTTAATTATTTCTTCTTCTTCCATTAACCAACAACTCCTTAATCAACCTAACATCAAAAGACATCTCAATGATTTTTGATTCCACATCATTCTTAGCAAAAGCAAGATCACGCAAATAAGAACTGGCACCCAAGTAACCCTTGTTATGTGCATCACTCTTAATCCTATCCAACTGCTCCTTACTAACCCTGATATGAATAAAATGATTCGAAACCATGACAAATGATAGAAACACGGAACATTTAACACTTCGGCTGTGCTTCAGGCAGTGCTTCAAGCATAGAATTCTTTATAAATAACTTATTAGTATAGTCAGTAAGGTTGTATTATTCGGAGATAAAACGATGAATTGGATAGGCCCATACACGGTTGATGAACTTTTAGATAGCGGTTTATATCCTACACATCCGAAGCCTCCAGAAGAAAATAGCGTATATGTTATCTCTAAACTGGCTTGGAGATGCCAACCCACGGCGGATTGCGTGCCGCTATATGTTGGAAGCAATACTGGAAAATCAAAAAGGTTCATCACTCGAATCGGCGATTTGGTTGCCGACATGTTTGGGTTATTTGGAAGTGAGACCGGCCACCATTCTGGTGGACAAACGCTGCATGAGTACTGTAGAAAGAACAACATAAATCCAAAGATGCTATTTATCGGCTGGTTAAAAAATTGTATTTGCGTTAGATGCGCCGAAGTTGAAATATACAAATCACTAAAACCCCTGCTGAACAGCAGAATACCTCCTTCCTGCAAAATACATCATGATCAACGGGAAAAACCATAATGGCAAACGACAACATAACTGATTTTGAGAATACAATAAATTCACAATCTTTCCATAGAGCTCAAGATAATCTATCTAAAATACTCAAATCTTGCATTAAGAGTACCTTCAAAAAAAAAGAACCAGAACTGGTTAAGGAAATCATTGCACAGATTAAACAATCACCAGCTACGTACGGACCAGTTACACTGAATGCTGAATTCATACACGGAAATAGGTATCAGGTAGTTTTTGATGGTATGCGTTGGAAAACGTCGGTTGAGCTCGGTGATTTACTTATAATATCCTCAATCAATAAAGCGAACATTCCTCAGTTTAGAAGAATTAGTTTTTGCCAGGCCAAAAAAAACAAAAGATTCTGGAGTATAGATCAAGAACAATTATTTCTTCTCTCAAATTTTCCTCATTTTCAGTTCAAGAATAAATTAATTTCACAGGGGACATTTCATCTAAGAAATGACTCTGCTTGTTTAGGTTCTCACGCATTATTTAATGAAGATAATATGTTATTTATTAGTTCTAAGTTACTTGATATTTTCATGGCTCCGCACAAATGCAACAAACCAAAAGAGTGCTTCGGCTTAAATAAGAATTCGTGCTTGTTTGATTTTTTTAGTTGCTTTAATCACTGTTTACAAAAAAACCACTTCTTTTCTAACACAGTTCTGTGCCAAGATATTGAAGAGTTTATCAAAGAATGGTCACTTTTTAATATTGGAGAATGGGTTTATTCCGTTCAAGCACAGGATTATCCTGTCGATAGTGAAGCGGCTAATTTGTATCATGAAATAATAAACTCATTACCTGAAGATAAGAAGAAAAGTCTTGGACTCGACGATTCAAAGCATAAAAAAACTGAAGGGGATAGTCGAAAAGTTGACGAATCTATAGGAATAATTCATCTTGTGATAAACGTAGATAAAATAATAGACTGATATTTATTATTCAGAATAGTATTTAAAATGATAAAAGAGGCTATAGCATTAATAGGTTGAATATCGAGATGTGTAAAAAATGGTACGTATACTACCAGCATGGCCACCAAGAGAAATACAGGAATTCAATAGGATAAAGCGTGAGCTTCATCAAAAAGTTAAAACAAACATAGCTATTACAGATAACGAATATAAATTGCTAATAGATAGTCATTCAGAACTTACCGTATTCTACACACAAAGAAATGACGAAAAGAACAAAACTCTCGATTCTGCTAATTTCTTTTACATCGAGGCGTTTTATTATTTAGATAAGGGATTGATTGCACAATCTGTGTCGAGTTTTCTTATGTTTCTTGATATGCTCTTTGAACGATATAACATTCAAAGTTTCAATATTCAAGCGAGTCTAACAAATATTCAACCTTACGTCATTCGATTGGACAATAAGAAAGGGAAGCAGAATTACCTGAATATAACAGTACTTAATCATTTATATTCCCTATCTGATAAGATATTGAAAACAGGATTGCCAAAATCTGATTTGCATTCCAATCTACATTTCTTTGTCAGACTCGTGCTTATTGATATAAAAAATAATATTAAAAAATACGAAGAAGGATTTTCGGACATATTTAAAATATTTGAGGAACTTTTGGTCAATATAAAACGTATTTTTCAACATGAAGAAAAACTGTATAACGTCTCCCTGCTTAACTCAGTTTGCTATAGAATTTTGAAACAAGTCCTATTCAGGAAAATACTTGTGAAGGATTTAAATCAATTAAATATTTGTGCAAACTTCATGAGGAGTACAGCATATGAAGCGTGTGAAACTTATTTGACTTTTTGTAGGTCTGTAAATAAGTTTAATAAAAGTGTGATTCTCGGCTTAGAAATTGATAAAGAATATGCGAATTACTATTATTACTATTATTACGATTTGAACCCGCGAAAAGCAATTGATGCTCTCAAGAAAGTTGAAAGCAAATTGATACTTGCTAAGATTGAAGATGATGTTGAAAGAGAAATGCAGATAAATTACTTTGAAAGGGAGCTAAGCCATTTCATTACATTCTTTAAACTGCTTTTACTGCGGTCCGAGATTAAAAATAAACAGAAAATACTGAAGGACAAATGGGAACAAGATATGTATGCAGGTATTTGTGAACATGTGGAGGCCTCACTTAATATGTTTAGAAGAAGACAAGATATCGATATTAACGACTTTGATTTGCGGATAATTAGCTCAACATTCTCAGGCATCATTGCTGAACTATTCATCTACAGAATACTCACCGGTTTAGTGGGAAAAAAGAATAAGACGGATGATATATCTAAACAAGAATTGGTTGAATTCGTGCATACTATTGAAAATCTGCCTGTAGAGAGTATTAAACTTCGTGAAGACATAGTATCCGGTGCGAAGAAGACTGACGCAGATATTCATATACAAATTGATGAAAATACGGTTCACTGCGTGTCAATAAAGAATAGACCCATAGGCCGTTGCAAAGATGCTCTCAAGCGCGAATTGGAAATTTTTCAAGACAACAATGTTAAACAGGTCTATTGTCTTGTTAATCTTTTAAAAACATCGAAAGAAGATTATGACTGGTTGAAAAAGCATGCTTCGGAAAAACATCCGCAGATAAAACTAACAATTTTTGATATAAGGGAATTTGTGGACCAATTGCTTCACCTTGATCCTACAACCAAAGCGTTAATATCATTTAATTTAGAACTTTATAGTCTCTTGGACTATTAAGATTGGGTGAATTTAGATAATATTTGAGAGGTAATATTATGGTTGCAAAAGATGAAAGATGGTTAGAAGATATATCTGGTTTAAAGACTCTATTAGACAAAATGTCTAGAAGATTTTCAAAAAGAGCAAGTAAATACATAGATCTTTGTGGAAATGATATTGTAAAGGATTCTAATTTAGTTCAACTTAAATTCAAAAATCCACTGAACGACCGCTCTTTTGGATTGCCTCTTTTCCCGTTTAATGAACGCCTCAACACGCTTCACTCTAAGCTTTGCACATCAGGCGCAATTTATGATATTATTAAAAAAGATATAAAAAAAGACAGAAATTTATGTGAATCCGACCATCTAGGCTTCTTTAATTTAAAATTGAGCTATCAGTTCATTGCTAATGTTGAATATATGTTCTATTGTCTAAAAAGCTATTTGGATATCGTCGGTCACGTCCTGAATGAGATCTATCAGTTAGGGATTCTACCTAACAGTGTTTCGTTCACCTGTGCCATAACTAAATTAGAGAAAAAGGGTGCTAACAATGCTATCGTGAAATATTTTCGGCAAATGAAAATAGAGTATGAACAGTATAACCAACTAAGAAATTACATTTGTCACCACGGGTTATTACCTATCACTGTAACAGTTTCCGAAGATTTGACTATTATTCCACATTACCTTAAAACACATCAGGACCTGTCCAAATATGAAGCAAAAGGACCAAAAGCTAATATCGAGGAAATAACCTTATCATACCTGAATTATTGCATTGATATGTATAAACTACTCATGGTGGAAATCACAAATAATCTAATTGAGCCAAAGTATCATTAGAGTCTTATTCATGATTTTTTTCTAGTTGTATATACAACCCAATCTTTCCGCTCTCGTTGCGGACTAGATAATTCCTCAACTCCTGCCCCTTCTTTAATTCACAACCCGCACAAATCTCTTTAGGTAGTGTATGAAACAAGCTCCCTCTTGTCTGCCTTATTTTTGTAGAAAAAGCTATTCCTGTCCGAGTTATAGCATACTTTCCGAGCGTTATTTGATTTTCTGCCATGTTGTTGTAGTCCAAATAGCTTGATATTGATCCGAGAAGGGACTCTGCGTCCCCTCCCGTCATAAAAGATTAAAGTCTCTGCAAGCGCCTGAATGTCATCGCTTTATTTTATGACCATCATTTTAGGTATAATCTTCCTCTAAGGAACTGCAATTCATTCTGGAACGCTTCCTTCATCTTACTCATGCAGTGCATGTAATCCTCTTCCTGTATCATGTATTGTTCCCTGTGTCGCCTGTCAAGCTCTGCTTGATAGAGAGGGTATTCATTCCTTACCATCGCCCTCTGATACTGGAATTCATCATCTGTCATCAATTGTTTTTCGAATCTTAGCATTCTTCCTGCCTCCTGATTATTTTTGCGAATGCTGTCAAACACACTTTTTAAGAAATCACCAATTTTCTTATCCGTCGAGTGATGACTTGAGTATTAATATGTTTTAGCCAACAAAAAGTAGAAAGCTTACGGACACACCAGAAACTTTACGGACAAAGCGGAAACTTTCCGAAAAACAAGGCATCAAAGCGGAAGAGTTGCGGAAATGACGGAAGAGTTCCGATTATACCTAGCAGCATACATTGAAGGAGAAGCAACAAACAAATAACCTGACAAACACGAAGAGATAAGACGGTTCCCCTTGAATGTCCTGCCAGAGAATATCAATGAGTATACGAGGATATCGTTGAGGAAACTGAAGATTAAACAGTTATTTTACTTTCAGAGATACTCATCTTCTTCATTTTCTACTGGTTTATCCTGCTCCATATCGACTAACTCTTCTTCATCATCTTCTGCTTTTCCTACCCTTAAATCCAACAAATCAAACGGAAATTCTTCTCTTTTATTAAAAATATCAAAAAGCTTGTTGATTTTATCTTCCCCTAAATCAGGCAATAGCTCTCTTATTTTCTCAACCGTTTTTGATTTGAGTTTTTCGTTCTCAGACAAGTCATACATGACAATACCTTGACTTGTAATACTAAAATCAACGTTCATCCTTGCAATCTTTATAGGTATTATTTCATTTATCAACGGAAATGCTCTATCTTGACTTTCCTTCAATTTTGACTTGTTGCACTTAACCTCTACAAAAAATTCATCTGCGTCAGAATAAATAAAATAATCAGGCATTCCTATTTCATATACTGGCAAACCAACTTTATGAGAACAATCACATATCTTCAAACATTTAACAATTCGTTCTTGTTGTTCTCTGTCTCTGAAATAATTATCTCTTGCCCTAAGAAATCGTCCAAGCGCAGCACCCCTCAACACTCTATATCCAGATTGTTTAAAGACATACCTAACTAAGCTTTCGCTTATCACTTCGTGAATGAATCTCTTAATGCCTGCTTGTCTTTCGAGATTGATATCCATCGAGAGGTTTACTTATTAACAGTAGTTTATAAGATTATCTTTGGTTTGGAAGTTAAACAACTTTTTTTATTTATGATATAGCACAATATTAGGCAACTTCTTCAATCCAACATAATCAAACATCTTATAATTTGCCCGTCTTGCAGTTGAAGATAACTGTCTTTTCTTAAGGCTCGTCTTTGGAACAAATGGATAGAATAAAATTTCTTGATGTTGCTTTTTTCCCTCAGTCCACTTGAAGTTTGCAATTAATGGCGGAATCATATAACCTGATTTTAGAACTTTATCCATGATGTCCCAACCCGCACCAAAGATTTTGTCTTTTAGTTTTGAATTATTCGTCTTTATTTGAGCTCTGAATAAACAACTAGTGCATTGAGTGTCACAAAGAGGATAATTCTTAGGAAGCTGCATCAGTTTCTTACCACAATTAGGACATTTAACTAGCTTTATGACTTCTTTTTCTCCAAGAGTCCCTTCATCTTGATTTTTAGACATAACTGTAGTCTTAGCCTTATAATATTTAGATCTTTGTGATTACTGAATGATCAGAAAATGATTAAAAATTGTTCTATCATCGATTTCTTACTGTCTCTTTTAGAAAGGATTATTAATATAACTTAGTTTTTACAATATATGAAAAAATTTCCTAAGTTTAAATTAGGTCAAGATCAAAAGATGAAGTTGATTGAATTATTACTTATAATTGGCTCTATTTTATCTATGTTTACAATACCTAAAGAGCTTATTTACATTTTTATGTTATTCCTTATTTTCTGTATATTCTTGTATGTTTTATCTAATTCCAAAAAACTGCGTGATAAGGATAAAGTTCTTAATATCTTTAATTTTCTTATTGCAATAACTTTTTCTGGACTAATAGTCCAGGCATTAATTAGTAGTGTACTATCCAATCTTAAAATATCGGTTACTTTGATTTACAGTGTGGTTCTTATTTTAACAGTCACATACTATCTAGGATTAGTGTTTATAATCTACAAAGGATTAGAATACTAGGTACTTGACTAAATAGCCTGATTTTTGTAAAACTAACCTGGTCTTAAAACTGCAGTTTAAAGCAATTTTTATAAAGAAAACGCTCTTTGTGTAGGTAAAAGGAGGTTTTATGATGAAAAGATTTGTGTTCCTAATGATATTATTTGTATCTCTTATTCTTACTATGTCTGGATGTCAGTATCTACCTAAAAAATCGGTTATTCAAAAAGAGTATATCTGTCTTAATGGTGAGACAAGCAGCACAATAAATTGTAATGCAAATATTGATGCTTTTCAAAAAATGATTGAGTCGAACGGATTTGACTTTGTCGGTATGGGTCATCAAAGGCAGAGACTAATATCAGTAAGCGTTGATTTTGAAGATCCTGCTGAATTTGACCAAGTCGCGGATAGATTGGCAAATCTAATAATCTATTCTGATTTGTCACAATTTAATCTCGAAGTTAAAGGAGGGTTTAAGATTATTGTTGATAACGCAGAGTACCTATCTCGAACTAAAGGTTCATTCTCAGGACCAGGACAAGATGGTAGAGTTATGAATACATATCAAGTTGCTAGTAGTTATAGTATTACAAAGATATAATTTAAGATTGATCATCAAATAATATTTAAAGTTAAAACTACGAGGTGTAAAATGAAAATACTCATTGTATCATTGTTATTTTTGTTAGTGATTCTTACAGGATGCACAAAATATAGTGTAGCACCAGAAATATATGGAACATGTGATGAAAAAACCAACAGCATACACGGCATGCTAAGCGATAAAGATACTGACGTTTGCTTCATGGTCTGTGAGAAAAGTGGCGGATACTCTGGAAAATACACTTGCAAAGAAGGAAAAATCTACTGCTCTTGCAATGAATGAATAGAAAACAAGGTGAAAATGTGGGCTTTTGGAGTTTTGTCGGTAAAAAAATGTTAGGATTTGTTTTGGCAATATTGACATTCATATTGTTCTTATCCGCAGGTCTTGCCCCGTTAGGTGGAGCTTCTACATTCACAGTCATAATTCTTTGGGTGTTAACGCTTTTTTGTGGCGCTGCAAGTTGGTATTTTTTTAAGACTGAATAAAGAGGTTTTATTGTGAATAAAGAAACTGGAGAAACATTTTTTATAATCGCAATCATCATATGTGTTATCTTTCTTTACTGGTTTGTTATTTGCCCAATACAAGTATCAAGAATAAATTCTCAAATCGAAGACTTAACTTCCAAAATGACCATTATGGACTGCTATTCAGGAAAAGCCAAAAATGACGCACTAAATACCCGATGCCAAGAGCTATACGCAGAGCAAGTAGTACTATTCAATAAAGCAAACGAGAAATTGTGTGTGAAATACAGCATTAATAAGTAAGTTGAAGGATGATTAAGATTTTAAGTGTTAAAAAAAGACGTCGTGGAACCGCAATTGTTGATACATACAAAGGTATTCTTGTTGTTTCAGGAAAGAGTAAAAGATTCATATTGCCCGGTGGTGGTGCAAACAGGGGAGAAACAAGGACCATAGCCGCTATGAGAGAACTTAAGGAAGAAACAGGTCTTAATCCATATTATGCAAAGTTTCTTTTTAGGTATGTTGGTCGACCGCACAGGTCTTGGAAAGGAGGGTTATTTCAGGATCATCACACAGTTGTACTTGCAAAAGCAAGTGGAACCCCAAGACCAAGAAAAGAAGTTAGACACGTAAGATACTACAACTGCAAAAGTAACTTCAAAATATCAAAATCAACTAAAGATATCATTGAAAGATATTATAAATACAAGAAAGAAGATTCTAAAAATGCTGATAGAGATTAGAGTAGGCCCCGGAAAGAGAAAGTTAGTCAGTTCTATACTAGATGTTAAGAAGAAGTGCAGAATTCCTTCAAGCAAAGTTCATAGGGTTCCTCATATCTCATTATATGGTAATTTTCCCGCTAGATGGGATCAAGTTGAGAAGGTGAAGAACGCGCTATGTTCTATTGGTGGTAAATACCCCTTTTTACCTTATATGATTGACGGGTTCAGATATACCTCAGGGGAAAAAGGAAAGGTCATCTACTTTAACATCGTTCCTTCTCAAGAATTAAAAGAGTTCAGAAAAGAATTGGCGCAAAAGTTATCTTCAATAGTTCCCAGTTTTAATCATTATGACAAAAAGGAAGATTTTCTATTCCATTCAACTCTGGCATACAAACTAACTGATTCAGAATTCAACAGGATCTGGTCATATGTCAACAACAAGAAATCACTGCTTCAAAAACTAAAATCACTTGTCACAAAGTCAGAAGAATATCCCATGAGGTATTTCTATCTTCCAATGAATGCATTAAGAGTGACTTTTCTTAATAATGAACAAAAAATAATCTGCGAGTACGATTTTCTACAAAAACGACTCTTATACAGAAGACAAGCCCTCGACAAAACCGTCTGGCAGAACACATTAAGAATATTCAGAACAATTACAAAAATAGAAGGGCACAAAGAAAAAACCAATTCCATATATCTCATAAGCGACTTACACCTAGACCACGCCAACATAATACATTATTGTGCAAGACCCTTCGCACACTCAAATGTTGAAGAAATGAACCGAGTATTAGTTAACAATTGGAACAATATTATTCACAACAACCAAGTATATTTCTTAGGAGACCTATCATACGGAAGAGGAGCAAGACCAGCAGAATACTGGCGAAACAAACTCAACGGAAAAATCCACTCAATAAGAGGAAACCACTACGATCTAAAAGACTCAAAAGACTATGAAATATTAAAACACGAAAACCACGAATTCCTACTCGTCCACGACCCAGACAAACTACCAATAAAATGGAAAGGATGGATAATACACGGACACAAACACAACAACGACATGAAAAACTACCCATTCATCAACGGAGACAAAAAAACAATAAACGTAAGCGCAGAACTAATAAACTACAGACCAATAAGCCTAGACTTCATAATCTCATTAAAACTAGAAACGATAAAAAGAATGGACACCATCTATAGTGTTCCTGACAGAAAATCTTCTCCCTGTGCTACAAATGTGAATGGATGTCGTAAGACATAAGAAGGAAAGTTTATAAAGAAAAAGAAGTTATAATCTTGAAACGGTAGTTATGATAAAAGAGGTTAGTACAAGATTACATCACATAAAGAATACAACTGGTTTAACTCTTTTTTAACTGTCGTGATTATTTTATTAGTGTGGGGAATCTTCCGTCTTAACTTCACAGCAATATACTATGCCAGCATATTTCTTGTATTCCTAGGTTACTATTACTTGTGGAAGAAATCAAAATACGAAACTGCCGGAAAAATATTCATTTCACTTATTCCAGTTTATGTAATTATAGGCACTCTTTTAGGAATTTTTCTGATGAAATTATTTGTTACAACATCAACAACACCTGAGCAGTCCAAAATCATAGAGCAGCCTATCGGAGCAAGTAATTTAACAAATAATCAATATCTTAACCAAGAAGAAGTTGATAAAGTAAGAGTCACAGATAGGATGAAAAATACAATAGTTTGGGTTAAATATGATTTTACAGGGAAAAAGTCAGATGGTTCTTATTTTGAGAATGGTAAAACTGGTTCGGGTGTGATTGTAGACAACAAAAATAACGAACTGACTATTTATACAAATCGCCACGTTGTAGATTGTGAATATAATGATGTTCCTTGTTTCCAAAGAATTTCGGAAATCATTCAAGTCAGAACTCAAGATGGAAAAATGCATAAAGTTGACAAAGTTTCGTTTAGCAAATCTGACATAGATTTAGCCATACTTGCAATCAAAATACCTGATTCTGCTGATTATACTTTTGCGTATTACACAGATAAGTTTAACATAAATGATAAAGTTATTGCAGTAGGTTACCCTGCTTATGCTCAAAATGTGGTTGAATTTTCTGTTAGCGAAGGAAAGATAACAAACACTAAAGAAGTGTTATCACAATCAACAGGGGATGAGTTTAGATCTATAGAGTCAGACGCTTATACTTATTTTGGAAGTAGCGGAGGAGGTTTATTCGATGAACAGGGTAATTTAATCGGAATTAATACTTGGCTTGCAGGAACACAAACAAGCATTGCTATTGATTTTAGTTCAATACATGAGAAGAATTTTGTTTATTGTGATGATACTTCTTATTTTGCAGATGGAAGCTGTTACAAACTATGTGATAGAGAACAAGTAATGGATTATAAGAATCGAGCGTGTTATGATGTATGTAAAGAATTTTATTGTGATTCTCAAATTCCTCATACTAGTGATTCTCGTTGTAGAGATACGGGTTATATTTTAGGTACTGATAGATATTGTCACCCGTCTTGTGGTTCATCAAATAGTTATTGTCAAACAGGCGGCACATGTTTAAGAAATCGCTGTTACAACCAATGTCAGTATGGGTACTTGTGGAAAGATGGAACGTGTAGATATTACGAATGAAAGCGTCTAAATACGACTAGATACTTGCGAATACAACTCTATTCATAAATAAATTTATGTTCAAGCGGAATTTCTTTAACGTACTCTGATTCATTTTTTTGCTCTGCTATTAAAAATAGCTTCTCTTTTGCTCGAGTCATTGCCACATAGAACAATCGTCTCTCTTCAGCTTCTTTATCTTCTACGGGAATATCAAGAACTGGTTTTTTAATTGCTTTATCTGCATATATGCTCGGAAAACCATACATGCCCCCTTTAAGACCAACAACAAAAACGTATTTGGCTTCAGTTCCTTTTGACCAATGAATCGTATGGAAAGGCATCTTGAAATCTTGTTTTTTAAATTCAGTCTTATATCCAAACATATTCCTGTTACTTCTATACAATATTAGGAAATCTTCTTTTTTAAATAATGGATTTTCAAACATAATTTTTCTTACCTTTTGAATGACATATCTGGCCGCAGAGTAATCATCTTTTGCGTTAACCTGTATTATCTTTGAAGTGTCTTTATCATTCTCTGCAGTACAAATTATGTTCCTCTTAGTCTGATTGAATTTTGCCTGTATGAATTTACTTGATGCCTCAACAATATTCTTTTTAGATCGGTAATTTATCGGAAGGATTATCTTCTCATAGTCTCCAAAATCTTTTTCAAAATTAAGAATATAATTTACATCAGCTCCTCTCCACCCATATATACTCTGCCAATCATCGCCTACTGCAAAAAGGTTCGTATTTCCCGTAGTTAATAGCTTCAATAACTCAACATCACCAAGGCTTACGTCCTGATATTCATCAACTAAAATATACTTCAATTTATCTTGGTAATATTTCTTTCTAGACTCATTATCTCTTAGCAATATAACTGCGTCCTTTATTAAATCATTAAAATCCTTCTTACTATAATCTGTTCTTTTGAGATAGTCCTCATACTTCTTATAAACTGGAATAAGAACATCGTAAAAATCAATAACTTTGCTTTTTAATTCCAAAGATACGTTCTTTTCCACCTCTTCTATTGTTAGCATTCGAGATTTGATCAAGTTGATTATTTCAATCAGTTCATCGATAAATTTTTCATATGCTTTTCTATTCTCTTCACTTAATTTATATATATCAAATAATTTTTTTCTAACTATGCTCTTTTTCGTTTCTCTTTCTAGCTCTTTTCCTAATCTGGCCTGCAGTTTCTGCCAGTCAGTCATTTCATGTTCATTAAGCGAGATTAGAATCTTATTGTGTTTTTTATACTGTTCTTCCTTCCAAGTTCTGTGTTCGAGATATCTTTTCTTATTTATCAGACTGAATTCAGGGGTTTTTTCATCATAACACCAGTGTTCTATGTATATGTCGTTACCAAGAGAAAAATCAGGTTTAAATGGGGCGTCAGCCCAATCGACTTTTTTTTCATACTCCCAAGCAACCCCGACTGAAGTTAAATAATCTGCAATATCCCTCTCAGATTTTGACCGGACAAGAATGCCGTTTGCTGTTTTAAACCGTTTTTTACCGAAATCATCCGGTTTATCTTTAACCCAATTATCTAAAGCATCAGTTTCTTTTAATTTCTCTAATATATTTTGTGTGATGTAATCATGCATACTTTGCATTATTTCATCATCCTCTTTAAAATCCAGAAGGATGTTTTCAATTAATTCTCTTTGCTGGTCTTCGTCAATAACACCAAATTGCTCGTTCTGCTTAAGAATAGATAATGCAAAGGCATGAAAAGTTTTAACATTTTTTTCCAGCACATCCGTTTTCAAGTCTAAATGAACAGTTAATCGACTTATCATTTCATCTTTTGCTTTTCGGGTGAATGTAAGAGCAAGTATATCATTTATTGGCGTTCCTTTATTCTTTACAATGTGGATTATTCGTTTAGTGAGAACGTTTGTTTTTCCACTGCCTGCTCCGGCAAGAACCAGAATTCTGTTCGAATTCGATACAACTGCTCTTTTTTGCTCATAATTTGTTCCGAGATCATTAAGAAATTCATCGTAATGTTTTATTTCTTCACTTTCGTTTTTTAGAGAATCTAACCTGTCTGTTGATTGTTTTATTATCTTTTTCTTCGCTTTATTTTTCTCTTTTTTACGCACAATGTTTCTAATGATGTGTTTTATCTTTTTCAACATAAAATCACTAATTTAACTTAAAACTTTAAAAAGGTGCCGTTCCTAAACTCGAAACTGCTTACACAGCATCTAAGCGCTCAGGGTAATGTTCCTAGTCATTAGGAAAATTCTTACAAAGGAGATGATGTTATCGTATAAAAACAAAGAATGGTTTATATATGTCTCCTGTTTTTCATATATAAATGCAGATAACATCTAATAAAAAAATCAAGTATACAACTATAATTTTGAGTATCGTATTAGTTTTATTTATCATAATCTGGATTATGATGATTACATACAACCCCCCCCAAGAAGATACTTCATTCTGGGTTAAAATATCTGGAAATGTAAACCCGGTTTCTAGTGGATCAGAAGATACTAGACCAACTCATGTAAGAATCTATTATTTTCCAAACAATCCTAATAATCTATGTCGGGATACATTGGCCATAGACTATCCTGCACCAATTAACTGGGATGAACAATCAAATATAGGAACATATTCAATATCTTATGAAGTTCCAATAGGTATGCCTATTACGGTTACAACAGATTGTAATTCCTGCAATTATGCGAATATAGACTTAAGTTCCAATAAAAAAGAATACATAGTTGATTTAACATATGGTAATAATGATTGTAAAGAAGATATCGAAGAATTTATAGATTCTAAACAAACATTTAATCGCGCCATTAGGTTGTTATCCTCTTTGAGTCAAGACGTATTGCGTCAGAAAAACACAAATACATCTGAAATTCTACAAGCATCTGATGATTTAATTGAAGGATTTGAAAATCTTGAAGAACTTACATATTCAATTAATGAAACCGAAATAATGATGAAATCATATCTTGCAATATTCTTTGGATGGCGTGCATCTTATCATTACAACAAACACGAACTTGGAACTTGTATTCATGAGTTTCAAAAGTTGATAGAAAATTCAGAGGATTGTTATCAAGTCCCAACGGACAGACTAAAACAATTGAAAGATATGAATGATACATTCACAAAATATCCTATTATGAACGATAGGGATATATACGAAAAAAATCTTGATGAAATTAAAAACAATATCAGAAGAACATATGATAACAGAGAAACCCAGATGGATGCTTATTGGGAATGTGAACGAGCATTCAGAGATAGTGGAGAAGAGTACAAATTAGTAGAAACAAAATGTGAAACGAAAGGCACAAAGAATGTTTTCCTTAGCATAATAGGATCAATAGGTACGGTAATCGCCCTCATTCTCGCGTATATTTGGAGAAATGTAATCCTAAACATTAGTTTTCTAAAAGATATTTTTGAACTAATAAAAAATTTGTTATCTCCTAAGAAGAAGATAAATCAAAAAATGGGAACTGGAAATATGGGGTCACCACAAATTGGCGAAGTCGGAGGAAACTTGTATTTCAATCAGACTCTTCCTGAAGATATGATAGGATTAAATAAATATGTTGCTAAAGACCAAAATGAAGCATTAAAGGGAATAAATGATAAGATGGTTGACTGTTTAAATGCATTGAACCTCTTAGCAAATAAGAGTGTAATTAAAAAAGATGAATTAAAAAATGTTGACGACTTGGTTGAACAATTTAAAATATTAGAGATGAAAGCTAAAGTATACATAAAAAGCAGTGATCTTAATAATAAATTGAAAGAAGTGCTTGGAGCATTCAGACTGATTAAAGCTTCTATTCATAACAAGTATCAGGATAAAGACTATACACCTCATGAAACTAAAACAGAAATCTTTAAATTTATTAATTTAGTTGAAGAAGCTCAGGAAATTATTAAAAAGGAACTTGGAATAAATACTGATGAAAAAGTTATTTAATGAAAAGAGCGCTTTATCTATACATAAAAACATTAATTGAGACTCTCAAAAACAAGTGGTTTGTCAACAGAAAACAGGTTATCATTAACTACACTGAAGATTAATGGTTTTGAATTTGCAATGTTCACTCTTTTTTGTGCATGAATTTATGGACTGTACCTCCTCTTTCTTTCCCTCAAAAAACAAGATGTTGGGATTATTACAACTTAAGTGCTTTATGTATGCAATAAGCGAATGCAATGTAGTAAACAGCGGCCATGAACAGCATCAGTATACCATATTTTGGTGAGCCCTTGACCGCATTTATTGCCAAGGTATATGTGACAACACCCGCAAAAGCAGTAGCAATAATTATGCTAAAAATATACCCTGCTGATTTGAATTCTGGTTTCTGAATTTTTCCATTGCTTAATAGAATGTAGTATATTACTGAAAAAATGGCGAATAACATGAATATCCAAATCATCCCTGCTGGTAAATTAAAAGCGGCAAGTATTGCTCCAACAAGTAACAGTATCTCGATTAGTTTTTTCTTTTGTTCCGTTGTAAGACACAAGAACACTTCTAATTTCCTACCCTTCGACAAATGTGCTTGTTCTGAATTCAGCAAATGAATATCGTTGCTACCGCAGTTATAGCATGTTGTGGTCTTCAACTGCTTCTTCCATCTAAAACCACAATTTTCACAGACAGCATTTCGGGTATGTTCTTTTTCAGTCATTTTCAGGTACACTATTTTTTTTTGATTCCACAGATATATCATAAACAGGAACTGACTTAAACTTATAATCAATTACTTTCTTACCTATGATCGGCAAAGGGTTCTCGAAATAACTATAAATGACACCGATATGGGAATTATACGCGCGAGGTGTAAGTATAGAACTATTGATAATCAGATACCTTTTAGACGATTTGAATGGCTCATTTGTGCCATTGTAAATTGTGATGTGCTCGTTAGAATAAGTCACTAATTCAATTTTGGGAACAACAATTCCTCTCGGAGCAACTTCTACTAATACAGTATCATTCAAAGAGTATTGACTCTTATCTAAGGTTATATCAACATCCGCAGCAAAAACAATCAGAACAAGTAAGTACAACACTAACATAGGACCAGATATCAATCCTAAAGCCATTCCAGAATATTTAGCAGTCCTAGATAATTTTTTTGGTTTGTTTTCTGTGCTTCTTACGACGTCAGACTTGTTTTTCCTTAAAGAGTTTAAACCCCGCTGGTATACGAAAACTACGATAAGGAACACAAGAATTGCTACCACCGTTCCTGTCATCCATCCTAGAGCCTGAGCGAAACCAATAACAAAGAGCACTAGAAAAGAACCGAAAACGAGGTAGATCCACCCAGAGACTGCTTCATCATAAAAGTTAGACTGTCTTTTTCGAAGTTCTTCCAACTTAATCTCCTGTTCCATATAAACAAAACAAGTTTCATAAAATAAAGATTTCACTATGCGTAATACATATTGCAGAACAAAGAAACTAAATATTGATAGAAAGAAAATAATGATATTATATAATTCTGCCTCTGAATCTTGTTTTATTTCTATAAATTTCCAGATTAAACTTAAAGTTCCAACCCATAGACCTGAAAATATAGTTAACAAAGTAATAAGAATTGGGAGTCTAGGATTGTGCTCTGGTTTAGTTTTGAGCTTTCTTGGCACTTAAGCACCTGTTGATTCTAAATTTATTTTTTGTGATAATTCCAAAGCAATGTTAATCTTTGAAATCATAAACAAAGCGAATTCTAAAAAGATTGCCCCAATAGACATTAAAAAATTAAAGAGTTCTCTAAACATTTCGCAAATAAACTTGAAGAAAACAACTGTTTTTGACCATAACCATTTTAAGCCACTCGCAATCTCTTTCCCCCAGGAAATTAGCACAAAAAATAACACTGCCGCTAACGCGATTCCGCCTTTCGAAATGGTTTCAACTCCCTTTGTCAAAGCTAAAACTAAAAATGCCGTCGTTCTTTTAAAAAACTCAACTACTGCTGTAAAAATAAAAGACAAAAATTCAAAAAATAAGGTCATTGCTGTAGGAACTGTGTTACTAAAAATAAAGAATGAGAAAGTGCCCTGTTCAAAGTTCGTTAAAATGTTGCTAGTTTCATTTATTTTTACAACTTTAACACCCTTAATTTCAGAGAAATCTTTTACATTGTTTGTGATAACTCCTGCAGATTTCGTTGTGAAGATTAACCCTACATAAGGCGCATCATCCACATCTTTGTTCTGCATCAACACTTGAGCTTTGATTAAATCATCCAGATTTGGCTCCACTATCTGTATGCTTGCCATAATCCTTAGAGCATTTTCTGCTAAAGCCAGCTCATCAATCTTTCTTTTCTTTGCTCTTTCTGGAATATGCTTGAACACTTCTTCCTTAATTTTACTTGGCGCGTATGCTTTTAGGTGCGGAGACTGTAAGAAAGGAAGCTTGTTTCTTTTTCCTTCAGTTATTGATATTGCTGCATCGAGGATTATATTTGCATCGATAACCATCCTTAACTCCATCTCTCCCATCATTAAACTAGGAAAGAACGTCTCAAACTTCTTTTTAAGCTCATTCTTCAGAGTTGGATTCAGATTCTTTATTATAGTAGCATCTATTACTCGAGATATCGTATCAAACTCCGAAAACGTGTTCTTTACCATTATTCATCCCGTATGCATTATTCTCT
The DNA here is from genome assembly GCA_964563755.1 of uncultured Methanosarcinales archaeon. Lineage (GTDB taxonomy): Archaea > Nanobdellota > Nanobdellia > Woesearchaeales > UBA11576 > JABMQF01. The sequence goes on along the minus strand of CAZLYC010000004.1, from coordinate 49,189 downwards.
TGTGATGATTTTAAAAGCAAATTCATTAATACTTAAAATATTCTTGCATATAAATAACCTTCTTTAAACATATTTCAAAATGATGATAAAAGATGTCTGTTTTTGTCACCTTACTCGTCACCTTCTATATTGGTACTATACAACCTATAACGGTAGTATTCAGCTACTTGTCACCTTCAAAGCCGTCCCTATATTCAAGTTAGTTTTGCCACTAAATTGCAAGGTGACAAAATTGGTAACATCCTCCCTGAAAAGAACAGGTACATCAAATCTATAATATCTATTTCGAACCTTCTTATCTGTGAGCACCATGTAGCATCTTCCAGACATTGTTCTCCTCAATTCCTCGAACTTCTTCTCTAGCCGTTCTTGGTGCTTGCTGAATTCAATTCCTGTTTCAACTTCAACAGCTATCTTTTGCCCAACCTTATTTTCAAAGATGATGTCTGGCTCTTTTGTCTGCTTAGTCCATATCTTATCAGTAAACTTCCTGATTTCTTCCATTATTAATCCTACAAGTAATGTATGTTCTAATGATTCTGGATGTCTCTGCTGAACGTAGTAAGGTTTTGGGCCAGAATTTAGCCCATGACCTGTCTTAATCACATAGCCATGATTGTTAAGTACATTCTGTTGGAGAAGGGATAGACCCTTTCTAGGAAATACTAATCGTGTCAGGTCAAGGTCTGCTCTTTCGGATTCTTTCTTTGTTGTGGGTTCTTTTGGTTCTTTCTTTTCACTCAGTTTGACCAGTTCGTCAGGGTTCGTTGTAATGAGTTTGTGTTCTTCTGGTGAAGCGATTACCTCTAGCTCCTGATGTTCATTCTCCATGATTAGAATGCCGTTACCGAGGTTTGCAGAAACGAGGAAGTCACGTTCTGCCTGGCTGAGATTGAAAGTTTTCATTACATTGCCTATAACTGCTGGCTTCTGACGTAGAAGGAACGTGTATGACGTATTAGCCAAGACTGCGTGGCCTGCCCTTGAAGCAACCAAATCAGCCACATCCTGCGTTATCATCAGTAAGCCTAGGTTGTGTTTCCTGCACGTCTTGACTATCTCAAAGATGTAGGATGATTCTTCTGCTGTCTGAAGCATTGCCCAAGCCTCATCAATAACAAGCAGTTTGCGCCTCTGGCTGTCCTTCATGCGCATGAAGATAAAATCAAGAAGTAAATACATCACAACAGGCTTAACCTGCTTCGGCATATTACCTATATTGAAACATACAAACTTATTATCAAAATTTATCACTGTCTGTCTGTCCATGAATCCAAAAACACCCTGCTGAGTGTACATCCTTAATCTATTCAACAGAGCGCGATATGTAACTTTTTCCTGATTCACAGCCTTTTTCTCAAGGTTCAGAAGAGTGTTATACAAATCAGTCATTATAGGCGGCTGATGATTCTCATAATCATCCCTCTTTATTCCTACATTCTCATACGTCAAATCTATCGCCTTGTCAAGTATCGACTTCTGAAGCTCATTCAAATCACCGCCGAACATTATATAGAACAAATCCATCAAAGACAAACGCTTCTCAAGATACTCATGCCCCATAAGGTCTAAAGGATTAATTATCGTGTTAGAATTCTTAGATATTGTAATGCACTCTCCCTTGTAATGCTCAGTTATCGCCAAATACTCTCCCTGCGGATCTATTATGATTACGTCAGTACCATTCATGAACTGCCTAGAAAGCAACAACTTAGTAAAGTAACTCTTACCAGAACCAGAAGTAGCAAGTATCAAACCATTTGCATTCGCCAGCTTGAATATATCCTTGATATAAGGAATCTTATTCTTATTCAAACCAAGCAAAACACCATCACCCTGAATATCAAGGAAAGGACTAGAGAACGGAAAGAAAGCAGCCAACCCTTCCGTATGAACATTCCTCTTAATTTTCAAGGCATTATTAGCAAGAGGCAGCATACTCGCATAAGAATCAATCATCTGAAACATCGGAACACTATTCTGAATCATCAAACCGTCAAGCGTCGCCTTAACACGCTTCGCCAACAAATCAACCTCTTTCCTATCATTCCCCTTACACATAATGTAAAGCGACACATCAAAGAGCTTCTGCCGCCCTTTCTGCAAATCCTCAAGAACCTTCCTCGTAGAATTGAACTTTATCTCAAGACTCGGATTCAAAATCCCTTTTTTCGTATCTGCGTAGAGATCTGCCTGCTGCTTCTGCAAATCCCTATTCAACTCAACCATCGTAAAATCAATAGGAAACGGCTCAATGTGAACAGAAATATCATATTTCTCTCCAGAACTAATAATTTTATCAAGAAAACCCATCTCAACACTATGCGGATAACCAGTAACCGCTATAACCTTACAGAATCTATCATCCGCCTTGAAATAATCAGGGAAAAAATTCACTTGCTCCGGCGAAAGCAAAAAATGAACAACATCAACCACATCCCCCTTAGGCTCTTTGAACTTCTTATTAGCAATATATAAAAAAAACATCGAAAATATCTCCTCATCACTCAACCTCTTCACCTTAAGACCAAGACTCGCAAGATTCTCAGAACAAATTCGAACCTGAACGTCAAGATCATCCCTCTCCCGTATAATTATATGAAAATTCCTATTCTGAATATTATTATCCTCTATCTTCCCACGAACAAAACCATAGTAAGACTCAACAAGACCATGAAGATAAGAAATTTCATCTGCCTGAGACTTCCTCTCAACATCATCAACAGGCTTTTTCTTACCAATCTCTGCTATTTTCTCTTTGAACTTCTCGTCAACGTGACTGAAATGCTCAGTCAGCTTGATAGGATTGCTTGAAATATGAATCTGAACAGAAAAATCAAGACTATTCAAGAATTTTTGAAAACCTACCAGAATTGAAGTCTTTTCCTCTTCTGTCTTAAGCATAAAATTCATCGGAATGACTTCTAAAACCGCTAGCTTCGACTTAGACTGAAACACCGTGTTGTTTTCTATTCTCTTTATGTCAACAATCTGCTTCAAAAGCTTACTCAATACTTCCACTTCAGGATTCCTAAAATAACTAAACCAATTTTTTATTCTAGCAAGACCATCAAAGAACATGAAAAAAGAAGCGAAGCAAACAATAAAGACACCAATTGTCTCCGACACATCAATAGACAAACCCGTCTTGAAAACAACCAAGAACACCAAAAAAGAAGCCGGCAGAGCATACGCTAACTGAGAGAAGGTCAAACCAAACAAGATCTTCTCCCGATGCTGCAAAGGTGGAGGGATGTCGTAGGACATGAGAAGGAAACTAATATCGGAGGGAAAAAGATGGCTAAGATAAGATTTATACTATTCAGAGTTACACAAACACAATACGAAAGAATAAAAAACAACGCGCATGCAAAAGGACACAAAACATTGTCGGGTTACCTTCGTGACCTTGCACTGAATAAAGACCTGCTTTTCGAGCAAAGATTCAACGAGATGTATGATATCCTGGTATCATTAGAGAAGAAACCGTGTTATAAAAGCGCTTGATTCGTCAAGAGTTTTCTTCTTGCTCCATCCTTCTTTCAAGCTCTATTTGCCTCGCCATATACTCATATCGCTGGTTCCTGAAAGGAGCACCTTCAGGCCCTTTCACGTGTGGCGGTATCCATGTCGTCTTACGGATGTTCCCGTCAGAATTCCTATACTTCCTTACGTGACCTCGAACGCATATTCTATCTGTAAGAGTCCAACTGTTTCCTGTCGCTTCTGGTTCGTAAATCTCCTTACCCTCTATTTTGACAACATAAAATTCCCGGTGATAATTCTGGCGAGGCTCTTGGCGTGGTCCACGTGGAGGGCCTTTAGGACCGTGCCGTTCCACTATCGTGATGTTCTCTGCGTTGATGTAATTCACAAGATTAACACAAAGATTTGCTAGATATCTGAAGTGGTCAAAAGAATCATTATACTCTATCTCTATTTTTCCGTCATCAAAAGTGCAATCCATGCACTTCAACCTTAAAAAATCCTGAATGTTTTTGTCTTTGATGTGATCGAAGAGTCCAGGTCGTTCCACTAACGTTACTTTACGCTCTTGCGTATCAAACCGAGCGACTAATCCAGCTCCGCGTTCAAAATAAAACAAGTCTTTTTTTAATGGGTCAAAAGTGACCTGACAGCCTATTATTTCATCGCCTTCCTTCATGTAACTAATCATGTGGTATGGCAGCTTGAGTTCTGGATAAAGGGAATGATCCTCCTTGCTGAACTGGATGCCGTGTAACATGAGGTCATCTTCGTCAATCCTTATCTTTACGCCATATTGCGCATCAAAGAACATAGATGGAAAAGGCAACTGGGCATTTTCAATATAATCATACCTGTCTGGTTCGGAATTGAGCAGGCTTTCGAGGGTCGCTGGCCCAATCCTAAAAACTTTTGAATTATCAATACGTGCCCGAATCTCATTGGTGTTCTTCAGGAAAATCCTGAAAAGTTCAGTTGCGCTCCTTGCACGCAACATCTCCTGCTTAACTAGCTCATTTTCGTCACGCAGCTTGGAAGTGATAACAGGCAGGCTATCCAATTTTTTTGCTCGCTTACTGGCTTTTTTCAGATCTACAGCCGTCTGTCTCAACTGAGCAGAGAACCGCGCTGCTTTTTCCTGATAGAAGCGTAGCACTTCATCATAGAACCAACTATTTGACGAATTTCCTACCAATCAACCCCACCACTCGGTGAATTATTGATAAAGAACAGGATATAAACTTTTCGTTAATCTAGGCGTTGCACAATTATTGACTGCTTTTTTGTGCAGAGTGTATGAAAATGGCTTTGTTCGGTATAAAGATACCCGAAGAGAAAATCAATAATAAATGAAAATTAACTTAAATAAGAATGTTACATTCCCATTCTTTTACAACAGAAATTGTAAAATTATTTTGTATGATGTCTGTGTAACCCCAGAAATGTTCATCTTCAGTAATCAAATATTTTATTCCAGTGCATTTAATATCCTTATATCCTGATATTATTTTAAGATCATCATCCTCAGGAATATTTGATTTGTCAGGACGAGTCATTTCTCGTTCATTATTAATAAATATCTGTTTTATTGAATTAATATTTTCACTCTTATTGATAAATTCGAAATTGTCTGAGAGGGTATCGCAAAAGTCTTCTATTTGTTTCAATACTTCTGCTTTAAATGTTTTACCAAGCATTTGAACATGTCCTAAGTTTGTCAAAATCTCATTTGTTGACTTTATAGAATTATGTCTTAAATTACTCGGTATGAATAATTTCCTATTAATCTCTTGTTGGTCTAATGCGTCAGTTAATCCTTTAATAACATCATGATTTTTAGGCTTTATAACTTTTCCAAAAAATAACTGAAAACTTTCAGGAACGTCAATTTTACATAGTTTTAATGCAGAACATTCATCAAAAGCATAACTATTAGAGTTGGTTAATGTCATTTTATCTTACGAGTATATCTTTGAGGTCTTTATTATTCAATGAGAACGGGTATCTTTCTTTGATGGAACGTACCAAATAATCGTAATACTTATTAATTTTTTTTGTATCTTTTTCAGGAGAATCGATTTGTTTATTCAAGAAGCCATTTATCTCGTGCAGATGATATAAAAAATAATAGTCGAACATAAATGCTTCGAAATCGTATTCATCTTCAGGTAATCTTTGAAATTTATTATGGATGAATTTTGCAAGATAATAACAATACTCAATTAACGCTCTTAACTTAATTCCTTCAGATGTATCTTCAGGTACTTCATTAATGCGTCTATATGTATCGCTCATATCCACAAGAACTTCGTTAACTCGACCTATCAATTTGTGTCTTTCATCAACATCTACAAGTAGTTTTCTGTGTTCATTTCCAGATATTTCTTCAGCAGTTCTTGTGCTCAATTCAAAAATTTCATCTTTTAATGCTACTTTATCAGGATCATCCATAATACTATTTATTTTTCTATTCACCACTGTATTGAATAATTCTCTTCCTTTATCTTTAAGTCTGTATCCTTGACAGGTTCGACCACGAAATGGATATGAATAGACTTCATAATAATCATTTGTTGTCAAGTCTTCCAAATCCGCACTAAAAGAACCGTACTTATTAAGTTCAAAATCAATTTCTACAGGAATCAAGTGTAGATTTAGTCTTGCTATTAATTTATTAAGCTTAGTCTGAGAATTTACGTTATTGCCTTCAGATAATACTAGAATTAAACAAATAGCTTCATCTTCAGATAAAATCATAATATGAACCCTTTTAATAGACACTATTTAAATACTTTTTGTGCAGAACCCCTATTTTCTGTGCAAAATGCATTTTCTGTGCAAAGCCGCTTCATCTTCAGATAAAATCATAATATGAACCTTTTAATAGACACTATTTAAATACCTTTTGCGCAGAACCCCTATTTTCTGTGCAAAGCAGTTAATCTAAGCATTAAAAGCTAAATCGCACAGTTTTCTCCTGCTAGTGCTTAAGCTGCCGCCATTGCTATATGCTTGACTGCTTGGCCCAGGTCTGATTTGAGGTCGCTTGCGCTGCTTCTTGACAATGCGAACTTTATCGCCAGGTAGAGAGTATAATTTATTGTGCTGAAGCAGCATATCATGACCAGAATCTTGAAGTTAGCCAGCAAAGTCGTCGTCACAATCATAGAGCATGCTAAGATTATCAGCAGGTCGAAGAATGTAATGAATATACATATCCCTAATGCGTTGATGATAAGCCTTCCATATCCCTTCAACGGCGGAATGAAATAGAAAAACAGCCCGATTGGGAACAACGCAACGCCAACACTCACAAGAATATACCTTATCACGAGCATCATTGAAGTCAGGAATAGCGTCATGCCATACGCAAATGCAAAAACAAATTCCAGCGCAACATTAGAGAAGTTATCTACAGTCAAGAGGAAGAACTGTGGGTCTATCATCGACAAAATCCCATTACTGAGCATACTCCCTAAGCATATTACCGATTCATAGATGTAGAATGAGCCTTGCACCAGCACAATCATAAGCAACGTGTCCTTGAGCATCTCTTTAGCGTGAACTCTCTTTATCGGATTAGCGTTAGACGTCAAGAAAACAAAACCTGCATACAAAAATAGGAATATATAGAAGAAACTGATGATATAACGCACAACAGACCAGAGCTGAAAGAACAAATCAATAGAAACCTCCGCCGTCAAAAGACTCTTAACAATCCCCAAAAGAGGAAGAAGAGGAGCATTAATCAAATAAATAAAATAATCAAACAACTTCTCAGGAATAGAACCGACAAGAGATCCTATGCTATCAGCCAAAGAATCAATACTGCTAGCTAAATCCCACCAATGACGCTCATCTTCTGCTTCCTGCGCTGCCACCAAATTGCTAAGTATTAGTAACAGCAAGAAGGAATTAATCATCGAGTATCTCATTCTGGGCACCTCTCGCACCTATTTTAATAAGATTTATATACGGAAAATAGTTCATCTGTACCATGTCAAAAAAGAGAATAGAAAAACCAAAACTTGAAAGTGTAGCTCCGCGGATTACTAATCACAACAAGTTCGTTAAACAAGAAAATGAGTGGTGCTTCCTTCCGAATAAAGAAAAAATCAAGTATCACTCGTTGATTCTTTTAGAGGTATTTTATCTCGAGGAATTTCAGTCTCTTATTCAGGGTTTGGATAAGCTGTATGAAAATATAAACAGAATAGACTTTTCTCGATTGAGATATAGAGAAATTCTAGAACAGTCAAGAAACAAACTATTTGTAACACATACTTTGAATCTACCTTATGTGAGCAATGAACGTTTAAGGGGCAATGTGTTACCCGGTCGTGTTTTCCATAAGCTTGGAGAGAATATTAATCATTTAGATATACAGCTCCACCAAGTTTTTCCTTCATTAGCAGTGTTGCAAATTCAAGTCTACTTCGATGATTCAGTTCAAGACAAAATAAACAACATTATTTACCAGTATCATGAAGAAAAAAAAGAGACTGTCGAAACAGTACAAGGTTCGTACGAAACAATTAAAAGTCCTATTCACTTGAAGGAAAAAGAGATATCTGAAATAAGACAGAATCTAAAAAATGAAGTAATTAAGTTTTTATCAAATTATTTTAAGGGCGAATTCTTAAAACTCCACACGATGGATGCCCATATTGTACCATCTATTGACCTGGTATCCCTCAACTATCCAGAAAATACGAGCGATTTGATTGAATGGAGACAAAAACACCAGAGTTTCTTTCAATGTGTAGGCGCGGATGTTTTTGAATATTATCTTTTCAAATACGAAAACTACTTGTTTTGTTCAGAACTAAATTTTAAATCAACATTTAACAACTACATGATTTTTGCTAATAGAAAAGAGTCAGCAGATATCACATACCCTGATGAAGATACGAGTATTGAACACAGAATAAGCTTTTGTGCATTTGACCTATTGGCAATGGATCGACTAGTGGATATTCAAGTGAAGATGGCCGGAGAGTTTAATACACTTATTTCTCAAGAACTAATGCTTCTAAATAAAAATAGAATTGGAACAGTTATTGACACCAGGAGAAGAATAAGCCAGAATATTTTTCACTTTGAAAGGTTCAAAACTGAATTTGAGCAATATGTGCCCGTCCCAGATAAATTCCCTTTCAAAGGATTAAAGGGTAAAGATAATTACTTATTTGACAACGTTAAGAAAAATTTAACGAAGAAGATGAATCATCTTGAAAAGGTAATCAACACTTTCGAAAAACATTCAAATGCAAACTTAAACTTAAAAAATATTGAATACAGTAAAAAAATTCAAAATTTGATGATTGCACTTACTTTTCTTATGATTATTTTAGCTATCATACAAATAGTCGTTGCCTTAAATGCAACTGATTTCATAACAAAGATATAATTGAATAACAAGTATTAATTCTTTCAAAATTAGTCGTCTCTCAGTCTTCGGGCACGTTACGCCATAGTACCTCATAGCCAAGGTTTTGCGGTCGGCTTGGCTACTCATGACAAAAATATTTCTAAGAAAAGATGAATGTGACAATAACTGGTGCTATCCAAATCAGAACTAAACCAAACACTACGCCGAACGCCATTTGTTTGGCCTGCTCTTTCTTTGCCATCTCTCCGCCAGCAGTCATGAATGAAATTCCAGCAAAGACAAGCGTCAAAACACCTACAAGTGTCGCTGTATACTTGATGAAGCTGTAGATTTTCATGACGGGAGCGAGGATGCTGTCAAACTGTGCTTCCTGCTCTGGCGTAATGCCCTGGTTGAAGTCAAGAGCTGCAAAGACACAAGGCGTTGAAAAAATAAACAACAAAAATATCAAAGCGAAATGCAGTATTTTCTTGTTCATGGTGCATGACCTCCAAAGTCCGGTTCGAAAACATTGCCAAAGATGCAAGGAACACTATCAGAATGATTCAGAATGACCTTTTTTGGCGTTCTGGACGACAATTTCACAGAGGCTGCCTTATCCTTATCCAGATACTTCTCCTTCACAAAGAGGCCAAAAAGCACCAAACCAAGACCAATAAGAAGGATAACTGACAAGTCCACCAGCGTCCACCCTTCAGAACGCCAACCATACACGGCCAAAGGAGCATACAATGCCCAAAATCCGAGATAAATCAGCACATCATCGCTTATTTTTCTTGTCAGCATCATCCTGCACCTCATATTGCTTAAAGATCTCCTCAACAGATTTCTTGTTCTTGTATTTCCACGTGTAAAATTTATGACATGCATTGCATAATTTGCTTTCGTCATCACGCAACTTTTTTCCGCAAGTCCTGCACGTCACCATACAACAACATACTGCAAGAAATAGTATTTATTCCTCGTATCAGAAACGTAACACGGAAAAAATCCGGCAAACACACAGAATAATATTTATACCTGCTACAACCTACCAATAAAATAACAAAGAATTAGAGTGCAGCGGAAGAATCCTAGTTTCAGGCCCAGCGGGGGCGTATTTACTATTGTCCCATTTTAGGGTATTTTTAGCATAAAAAGAGGTTCTAAGAAAGATATAATAGACAGACCAGCCTATCCTACACACAGTCTGTATGTATGCAAGATGAAAAAGCCACATAAGAAAGTAGAACTAAAAAAAAATACCTGCACAATAGGCAATAATTAACCTATTCTCTTAGACGCTTTTTCCGCATTTCTCTCAAGGACCAATTCTTTCTCCCACAGATGTCGGAATATCCTCTCATACGCCCTTGCGAATTTGTATATCTGTAAGAAATAATATTCTTCTAGCTTTTCATATTGTTCTTTGTCATTTGCGACGGTCAGGTCTTCTTCAATCGCAGATATGAGTTTGCTTCTTTTCATGAGCTTCATGAGGTCGATGAATCCTGAATGCAACGCTTTCAATTCTGATTTTTCAAGTCTCAGTGCTCGTCTTTCCTCGTCTGTCTCGACATCTATGTCCTTCCTCACCGCTTTCCATTCCCTGTGTTTCACGTCCTCTTCTAACTTCGAGAGCATCTGCTTCTCTTCTTTTATTATCCTAAGATCATTCAGTTCTCCGGCTTCTATAAGCTCCCTAATCTCAAGCACCTTATCAGATATCTTTCCATTGAACTCATGCAGGTGTTTCATGTCTGCAGGGATCCGTTCATCGAGATGCCCGATTATGTAGTCCCACGATGACAATTTAGAACTGAGCTCGTGCTCTTCCTGGACCAATTGCGATTCTGTGTCTATGAATTCCCTTAATCCTGCTATCGCCATATCTGCAAATTCTTCCATCGCATACTCTTCAGCCATCCGTTTAATCAAAATTATTAGATATATAAATCTGTTGAATGGTCTGGTTTTTGTGTCAGGTATGTCTCTACCTGTTCTGTGTGCTTCCCCATCTCATCTGCTATTATAGTGACCAGTAAATACGTGCATTTCAAAAAATATATAACTAAAAGGATAGTCCGTTAAGTTATGGACAAGAATACGGATAATAATACTAATGTTGAAGCGCTTAAGAAAAGAGTGCAAAAGTTCTGTGAAGATAGAGACTGGGATCAGTATCATGGACCAAAGGAACTCGCTATAGGGATGGTGACTGAAGCTTCAGAACTCTTAGCGCATTTCAGGTTCAAGAACGAAAAAGAAATACTTGAGATGCTCAAGAACAAAAAGAAAAGCCAGGAAATAAAAGAAGAACTTTCAGACGTGCTTGCTTTTGTTCTCAGGATGTCACAGATGTACAACATAGACCTATCAACAGAACTTCAGAATAAACTAGAGAAGAACGACAAGAAGTACCCTGTTGAGAAAGCAAGAGGATCTAACAAGAAATATACTGAGTTTCAAAAATAAACGAAAGTTTCTGCATTTTCTTGAAAAGATAATAGTATAATGTATTTTATTATTATTTACATAAATACGATAAAAACATCATTTAAATCGTTAAAACTAAATATATTTACGCAATGTTTTATTATCTCCTTCTGACATATAATCTACAGAGGTGTGGGGGAGAAAACATGAAGGACTGGTATTTTGAGCTTTTGAAAGCTGATTCTAATACTAATACAGGATGCAATACACTTGAATCAAAGAACATACTAAGGTCAATAATCGAATCTGAAGAAACACCTGTAGCACAGGAACTTTCTATGTTTGTGCTCTCCAAGATATATGCAGACAAAAACGAACAGGACATGTTAAGAATACAACTAAGCCAGATGCAGGAGACAGGCAACAAGACACTCGAAGAATACGCACAAGGATACCTAGCATATCTTGATGGAAACCACAGCGAAGCTAGACAATACTTCTCAAACATAATCCAGAAAGCAGAACAAAAAAAACCAGGACTGCTTGAAAAGCTAAAATTCTGGCAAAATGATGAGCACATAAGAAACGAATCAGATGAGGAGATGGCAGAGAGACAGCTCGAAGAAGAAGTATACAAATCAACAGAACAGCTCTCAAAGAAACTGAGACGACCTACAGAAAAAATGGTCTGCGCAGTAAAAGAAAACAAGATGTCATCCATAGCGACATGCGTGTTCGTCGCGATGGTCGGATACAGCGGAAGCAAGAACTGGCACAGCATAGAAGAACTGGTGTCAGGCATACATTTCCCAAGTTTAGCGCAGGCGCAGACGCTCGGAAGCATGCCGGAAGAAACTTACAACATGCCGAGAGCAGAGATTACAGAACAGGACGGAATAGTGAAGCTAATCACAAAATACGATGACGGCAGGCAAATAGGAAAGAAAGAAATCTACAAGGTGACATGGACAGTTGACGGAAAAGACTACACGTTCTTCCCTGATGAAAACGGCAACTATGACGCAAGAAGGATGCCAAGAAAGAATCATCAGTATACTGTAAGCGCAACAATAGAACTGCAGGACAGATCAACAATATCCACCAATACAGTAGATATAGAAAAGAAGGCAGCGAAGCATCCCAAGAAGAACAAAAAATTAAAAAGAAAGAAATGATTCTTTAGAAACAGGTGATGCTAACGATAAACTACAAGATAATACCCTGCGCAATCTTTCTAGTACTGATAGCAGGCTGCGGAATAAGCTCCGGCGGAATGTACTCATGCAGCTATGAATCAAGGCACACTGGCTGCGGCGCAAAAGGATGGACAGACTGGGAAGAGAAATGCGAAAACATCAACATGGACAACTACAGGGAAGACTGGACACCTGAGAAAGTGTGCGGCAAATACTCCGGCAGCGACACCAACTGTGGAGAAAGCTGCTGCATATATGTAGAATACAGGAATACGGATATATCAAGAGGGAAATGTAGCTGATTCCCGTTTTGCGTTCTGATAAAAACTGTCTACGCTAGATTTTAAAAGCATATTTCTGACATAAGCTCATACAAGGTGGTGAGAGGTATGAGCGGAGAATTGACTGATGAACTTAGAGAGATATACAGGAAAGCATATGAAGACGGCATATGGCTGCGCGAATGGTCGCCCTGCCCTGGCGGAGGCAAGTATCTCGCAGCAGCAGGCAGCATGAAACAGGTCGAGGGGCTGGAAAAGAAACTGGGAAAAGAAATAGACCTTGAGAAGCTAGGTCTTGGAGACATAATAAACATCTCGCTGCCAGGCACAGGAGAGACAAGAGAAGAAGCGTGCAAGAACGCAATTGAAGCATTCAGGGATTACAGGAAAAAGAACCAGCAATACTGAAAAGAATCAGCTTTCTGTCGGCCAGTATTCCATCTTACCTACTTTGATGTGAGACTCTCCTGACTGGACGCTTGTGTAATTGAAAATTATCTTCTCCGACACTTTAAGGCCTGTTAAGTTCTGGCAGTCCATTATGAACGTATGCTGCTGGTTAGAAAGAAGAACATTCGGATTGCTGTACATGTTTCCATCAGAAGTGTTAGCAGTGCTGTTGCAAGTGCCGATGATATTCACAGATATATTGCTGATATCAAAACCAAACTCATTGAGGACGCTTATCGTCAGCATGCTCTCTTCAGCCACTCCATCCATGCAGCGTATACCTGAGAGAAACGTGCATTCCTTCGGAAGAAGACTCTCTGAGTGGGTCGCATTGTAGTAGAGCAGACTTCCTCCTAAGATAACCACTGTCAGGAACACCCAGCCGTAAGTATGAAGGTACTCCATCACTGCCTGCGCTTTCCTGCTACGCATCATCCTCAACATCAGTATATCACATCCTCCAGGCCATACCTCTGTATCCTGCCTGTCCCGACATCATTCGTCTCATTATCTATCTTGAATCCTGACTCATTCATTCCTGTAACTCCCCATGTTGTAACTGATGAATTCATGCTCCAGCAGATGCTATCCACAGAGCTTGTCGAAATAGAACAATAGTTCATTATCTCTGTCTTGTTCACCAAGCTCTCTATGCCATAGGTACTGGCACCCATACTGTTCTCGAAACGCATAAGGAAACTTGGAGAAGCATTGAATGCTATGTACAATGTCTTCCCGACATGGTTCTTAAGATTAGTCGTATCATTCCCGACAGTAAAGTTACCGTCGTATATCGTCTGGTTTATCCTCTTCATTATAACGCCGCTAGTGTGAAGCGCGTACCAGGGGTCCTCAAAACCGATTATCGAGATGTCAGAATAGACGAGCTTGTCATTCACCCAATTGGCAGTAGATTTCTGGTCAGTCACGTTTATGGTCGAATCAACTGTGAACCTGACACTCCAAGGAGACTCCTGGGAAACAGTCACTGAATCTACAGATAAGCTTACGTTGATGCCTACCTCCTGTCCCTTGTCAGATATCCTTTCCATCCAATCAGGGAAAGTGTTGTTGTCCAGGAACACAGAATTATATCCCTCGACAGTACCGTTAAGGAAAAGCTCTACAAGAGATGCATTCGTGCTCGCAACATAAGTCCCGTTGGTCGTCAAATAGTCAGTAAGCCCAACTATAGAACGGTAGCCTGATATGTATATCGCGTTCTGCATGTCAGAATCTATCGCCTTAAGAAACCGGTTCATCGCATCCACACGCGTCTCTATTATAGCTGATTTCTCCTGCAATGAATAAGAGTAAGTGACGCTGAAGCTGAACAGGATTATACCCAGCAGGCTTACAGCTATCAGAGTGAAGAATATGCCTTTCCTGTTATTGAACAAAGCTAATCCCACACTCTCACCTCAGCCAGCGCAGGACCCCACAATGAAGGAACGCCAGACATCGTGCTGTTCTCGATAGTTATATCTGACGCATTCACATAAGAACCAAGCACTACCTGTAGACGTGCGACAGCATCATCGATAGCATCATCCCAGACAGCGAAGACCTGACCATAACCTACAAACGCCTTGATGTAGAAACCATAGTCTATCGTCGAGTTAGGAAGTACGTTGTTCCCTGAAGTCTCCTGGATACGCTCATAATTCAGCACGCCCGGAGTAGGGTCTATTGTCGAAAGAGGAACATAGACTGCTGTCGGAGTCGCGCGTGATGAAGGAGACTCGAAGATAAGATTTCCCGGCGGATAGCCAGTATCAGAATATACCCTTGTTATGTAAGAATACTGCAAGACAGGATGGACAAATACGCTGCTTACGCCCTCTGACTCAACAGGGAAAGAGAAGTTCGAGTCCTTTACAGGGTCAGCAATGCCGCCGAACTCCTTTACCTGCCTGACTTCTATCACCCCGTACGGAAATGCGGGAGGAGATGAATAATTCACCTCGACATAAGAAGAGCCGCTGGCATTGTTCAAGGGGTCAGAATATATCAGCTCACTATTTATTCCCCAATAATCATCCTCATAATTGTTGAAGTAGACAGATATGACATTTGTTCCATTCAATATCCTCGAACCTGTCTGTGAAGGACCGTACCTGTAAAGAGGATTCGCTGAAGGAGTCGCGTTATAGTTGAACGGAGTGTCGCTGTTAAGGAATATTATGTAATCATAATCCCTCTTGCAACGCCAGGCACCCCAACCATAGAAGCGGTTTCCGCCGACACAGTTACCCGTATGATTTTTTATGTTCCTTCCAGCCACCTGTATCGTGACACTTATGTTTGTCGCATCTTCAGGGATATAGAAAGGAGTTATGACCCAAGCACCTGACCCGCTGACACCACCGCCCTGAGTGCTATTTATCTGGTCAAAATATATCCTTTCAGAATGATCCCAGCCAAGAATCACAGGATTCTCAGTCAGGTTATAGCTTATCACAAAAAAAGTACCAGGGTGTATGTGCGCATTGTAGCCGGTGTTCTTTAGCTCCAGCTGTATTGAATTATTACCCACGACAAAACAAGATGCCGGGAGGCTGAACTTCCTAAACACACCCTCACTTCCTGCCGGAAGATCCATATCATCCCGGGTTATATTGCACAAACCACTATTTATCACTGCGACATTCCAGTCAGTAGAGCCGCGGTCAAGATGCAGAGAAAGGTACGCAGTCGCGCTCAACACGCTGACATTCGGAAGCTCAAAATTCTTCACGACAATCACAGTTCCAGGGTCATCTGTAGATCCTTTCCATCCGGCGCCTGACGGGGAGAACGAGACCACAAGATTGCTTGTCTTATGCACATTCGTCGCATGTGCCTTTGCTATGAATCCCTTTATCGGCTTCGCCTTCTCTATACCAGTCATTATCTTCTTCGCTGTTATCAGAGAATTCCTCAAAGAATTCGATCTCGTGTAAACAGTATCATTATCCATCACTATGCTATAGCCATATATCGACGGCAGTATCCCTTCAGAAATATTCATCGCGAACATTTCCGCAATAGACATGTTCCCTCCTGCCCAGAACTCCCCTATCTGTGAGAGAAGCGTGCTGTTCACATCAGTTATAGAACCGTTCGCTATGAGCTCGCTTACGAAAGACGATTCGTTATACTCATAGACCTGCAGTTCGGAAAGAACACCCAGCAGGTCCTGCGAATAATAATTCATCATCGAACGAGGCTGCTCCGCTATATACGACGAAGTTATCAGCAGCAGTCCTGAAATGAGTATCAATGCGGCGATGAGCGCATCTATCGTGAAGAAAAGACCTCGCTTTGAACCTGTTTTCATATTATGGCTGCTGGTACACATACAATACAAGCCTCACAATCTTGCTGTCATAAATCAGGATACGGCTGGCCTGGACAAGGTAAACCGAAGAGTTCCATGCCACGCAGCCCGCGAACTGGTCTTCGCAGAGCTCGTTGAACCTCGTCCCGTTCAGGTATTCAAGATAAAAATAATAGTCCTTTGTCGTGTGGATATAACCACGCCTCTCCTCATAGCCCCACGAGTTGAAATTCGAAAGCTTGGTGTCAACAATACGATAGTTTCCATCAGTAAGACCGACAGTGCTGACATTCGCGGCAGTCCAATCCTCAGGATAACCCTCTGTAATCAGATAATTCGTTATGGTCTTCGCCTCAGCCATAAGAGAGTTGACAAGATTATCATCAGAAGAGGGGGAATGCTCGACATAATAGAAGTAGGTTATCACAACTATGCTGAATATCATTATACCTATCATGAAATCAGTATACCATACCTGCGCCTTCCTGTCATTCACGGGTTTACCTCTACGCTGCCTGAAAATTTCCTTATCACATTGTTTCCTTTCTGAAGAGTGCCTGAAAAAGCAGGAACTGAAACGCTATACTCTGCGCCGTAGCTTGAGAAAAGCAATGTGCTGTTCTCATTAGTTATGTTATACTCCAATCCATCTATGGTGAGAGGGATGAAGAAAGACCTCTGATAGCCATCCTCCAATGCAGCAGCAAGATTAATCTCAGACTTGACAGAGATAGCTATATCCTTCATCTTGAAATAATCCGTATCGCTCTGCACTTCTGAAAAGTTGTCTCTCACAAAAGAGATGAAAATTATAAGAACTGTGAAAAGGACCGCTATAAGGACCACGAACTCAAAAGCGACTTGAGCCCGCTTTTCAGTCTGTAATCTCAACATAGCTACCTCTTGACTGGACATTGATATTATGATAGCCAGAATGAGCGTCCAAAGAACCCTGCACAGCAACAGGAGTGTAAATCACAACATGGTCTACGCCTTCTTTTGTGCGGACATAGAATACGACCTCATTATTGCCTATTGTTATGTTATTTATGTTCTTAGGGAAATATGCCCTGAGTTTTGTCCTTGAAGGCTCACCAAGATAGTACATCGCCTCAGCTGAGTCGCTTATCTTAAGCCCAATCTTCTGGACCTGGTTAGAGACAATCTCATCCTCTGTACTGTCCGTGTAAGCATAGAAAATCACAAGCATAGGGATGACAATGACCGCCACAAATCCCACTATCACAAGATACTCCATAGAAACCTGCGCGTTGGTTGATTTCGGCAGTTTAAGTAAAACTATCTCATTCACCCCTTTAATTGCATAAATAAACGATTATATGGCTAAAACAGAGAACCCGAGTATTTAAAGTTAATGGTGGAAAAACCTGAAAAGATTAATAAATAAAGACACCGGCAAACTACTCATGACACTATTATCTGGAATAGATGAAGCAGGAAGAGGACCAGTGATAGGCCCCTTAGTAATCTGTGGAGTCCTGATAGATTCAAAAGATGAAGAGAAACTAGCTAAGATGGGAGTAAAAGACAGCAAGCTACTTCTGCCAAAGAAAAGAGAAGAGCTGTTTGAAAAAATATTGGTCACAGTCAAGAAATACGAGATAATCATACTATCGCCGCAAGATATCGATAACGCGCTCGCAGACCCCAACACCAACCTCAACTGGCTTGAGGCAGACAACAGCGCGGCGATAATAAACAAACTAGTGCCAGAGAAAGTCATAGTCGACTGCCCGAGCAACAACATACCAGAATACACAAAATACCTAAAGAAAAAAGTCAATGTAGACTGCGAAGTCGTTGCTGAACATAAGGCTGACCTTAACCACATAGTTGTCGGAGCAGCATCAATACTCGCAAAAGTCACGCGCGACCGTGAAATTGAAAAGATAAAAAAAATTGTCGGACAGGACACAGGAAGCGGCTACCCCGCAGACCCAATAACAAAACGGTTCCTTGAAGATAACCACAACAAATTCCCGAAGATATTCAGGAAAAGCTGGCAGACATACAAGAACGTTATAGCGGCTAAACAACAGAAAGGGCTAGGCGAATTCTAAGCGTTAAAACATTTTTAGACAGTTTAAAACCTTCTTAACCCTTAAAAAACAAAAACGAAGCCTTTAAATATCAAAATAAACTTTTTTGGCTTAAATAAGGGGTAAAAAAGTTGGTAGTTCAAAGTACATATCGGTTTTTTGACTTGTTCAACTTCTCATATCCATAAAGGTGCCTGGTAGTGACAAGAATAAACAAGATGGTGATGCATGGCTTCAAGAGCTTTGCGAAAAGGACAGAAGTGCCTTTCGGCCCTAAATTCAACTGCGTCCTAGGCCCGAACGGAAGCGGTAAAAGCAACATACTTGACGCATTATGCTTCGTACTTGGAAAATCAAGCGCCAAATCCATGAGAGTAGAGAAGAGCGCAAACCTCATCTACAACGGAGGCAAGACAAAAAAACCAGCGCCTTTCGCAGAAGTCTCAATCTATTTCGACAACTCAACAAAAGAATTCCCAAGCGACTCGCCAGAAGTCAAGATAACAAGGCTTGTCAAGCAGAACGGACAGGGAGTATACAAGATAAATGACGAGACATGCACAAGGATGCAGATACTAGAACTTCTCTCTCTTGCTAAAATAGACCCTGACGGCTACAACATAATCCTACAAGGAGACATAATCAAGCTGATAGACATGTCGCCAGTAGAAAGAAGACAGATAATCGAAGAGATAGCAGGCATCTCGCTATACGAAGACAAGAAGATGAAAGCAGTCGGAGAGCTTGAGAAAGTCGACGGCAGGCTCAAGGAAGCGGAAATCATACTCACAGAAAGAGAGACATACCTAAAGGAACTCAAGAAAGAACGCGACCAGGCCAAGAAATACAAGGAGCTTGACTCCCAGATAACAGTCAACAAGGCAACAGCGCTCTTCAGGCAGATGCAAAAAAAAGATGCTGAGAAAGAGGAGCTTGATGAAAGGTTCAACAAGAACAAGCAGGCATTCGACAAGACAACCTCAGAGAGCAAGGAGATGAGAGCGAAGATTGACGAACTTAAGAGACAGGTCGAAGAGATAAACCAGGAGATAGAAAGGAGAGGAGAGAAAGAACAGCTGACTCTCCACAAGGAAGTGGAGCACCTCAAAGTCGACCTTGCTACAACAAAAGCGAGACTCGACACATGCAAGGATGAGATAGTCAAGATAAGGACAAGGAAAGATGCCCTCAATGAAAGCACAAAGGAGATAGACCTCAAGATAAAACAGCTTCAGAACGACAAGAAAGAAGTAGAAAGGCAGATTGCGCTCAGGAAAAAAGAAGAAAAGGAAGTTGAGACAAGCCTTGACACTTTTAGGAAGAAGAACAAGCTTGAAGACGCAGAAGCGATAGAGAAAGAGATTGACGCTCTTGACAGGAAAGCAGAAGAGCTGCAGAAAGCTGCTGGAGACTTAAGACAACAGCAGCAGGACATGCTAAGGGAAAAAGACAAGCTCGAATTCCAGATGCAGGCCATCGATGAGAAGATAGAGAAAGTCCTCTCTGTAGAAAAAGAGAACAAGGAACAGATACAGATACTCAAGCAGAAGAAGACAGAATTCAAGAAAGCATCAATGGAACTCAGCCAGATACAGGCAGAAGAGAGCAACATGTCTGCTGAACTAGGAGACTCGCGAAGAAGACTTCTCGAAGCGAATGAAGAGCTCTCAAAACTAAACGCAAGACAGGCACAGATACAAGAAAAGCTCGGCGCAAACATTGCAGTCAAGAGAATCCTCGAGAACAAGAAAGAATTCCCCGGAGTATTCGGGACAGTATCAGAGCTAGGCGAAGTAGACTCAAAATACTCGCTCGCGCTTGAAGTGGCCGCAGGCCACAAGACGAAAAGCATAGTAGTCGAGAGCGACAAGGTCGCTGCGAACTGCATAAACTACCTCAAGAAGAACCGACTCGGAATAGCGACATTCCTCCCAATAAACAAGATAAGAGACAAGCCAGAGCCGTCGAACATACCCGGACTATTGAAACAGCAGGGAGTCCACGGAAGGGCAGTCGACCTCATAACATATGATCCTAAATTTGAATCAGTATTCAGATATGTGTTCGAGAACACGATAGTCATCAACGACCTTGAGACCGCAAGGAAGATAGGCATAGGCGCGGCAAAGATGGTGACACTCGACGGAGACCTCGCAGAACTCAGCGGCGCGAACCCGGGCCGGACAGGATACGGGAATGATTATGCGCGGTTAGGCGGGTGTCTTGAGCGTTCATCGTCTGAGGTTTTTATCCTTTCCGATCCCGGTCAGCGGCGCGATGACCGGCGGATTCAGGCAGAAGAAAGAAGGAGTAGGATTCAGCGAAAAAGAGGTCGGAAACTCCATAAAATCATGGGAAAACCTGCAGGCAGACATGGGCCTCAAGATATCTAACCTTGAAAAGAAGAAGAAAGAGGCAGAAGAGAAAATCACAGTCCTAAGGTCGCTAAAGGCAGAACTTGAAGGCGACATAATCAAGATGGAAAAAGTGCTCCACCTAGACTCAGGAGACATAGATGTCAACAAGAAAGTAAAGGCAGAGCTTAAAGACAGGATGAAAGAGATAGACGAAAAGCTCGAAGGAGTCATACGCAAGGTCTCAGAGAACAACAGGGAGCTCGCGAACAACAAGATGAAGAGACAGGATCTCAGGGACAAGATATCCCAGCTCAGAAGCCCGACGCTAATAGCAGAGCTCAACGCATTCGAGGAGAAACGAAGAGAAGTAAGAGAAGCCATAATCAAGTTCACATCAGAGATGGGCAACGTAGACGTGCAGGTTAGCACGATGCTTGAACCTGAGAAAGACAACATCTCCAAGATAATGAAGCAGCACGACAAGGAGACAGAGGCGTTCGACGCAGAGATAAAGCAGCTCAAGGAGAACATGGAGATAAAAGAGCTCGAGCTAAAGGAGAAGGAGAAGAAGGAAAAGGAATTCTATTCACAGTTCAAGGACCTGTTCAACAACAAGAACAAGCTTGGCGACGAAACAAGCAAGAAAGAGAACAAGATGTACGAACTCAATGACGAACTAAGGAAGACAGAACACAAGATGAACACCATAAACCTTGAACTCGCAAGGATAAACACAGAGCTCGAAGGCATGAAGAAAGAGTTCGAGCAGTACCAGGGAGTCGAGGTCGACCGTGAGAAGAGTGACATGCAGCTGGCGCGAGAGATAAGCCAGT
Organism: uncultured Methanosarcinales archaeon; assembly: GCA_964563755.1. Taxonomy (GTDB): domain Archaea; phylum Nanobdellota; class Nanobdellia; order Woesearchaeales; family UBA11576; genus JABMQF01. Next base: position 27,400 of record CAZLYC010000004.1, on the reverse strand, counting down.
TCGAGAAGATGGTAGAGAACCTCGGCACAGTCAACCTCAGGGCGCTTGAGATATATGACACAGCAGAAAAAGAGTACAAGGAACTCATGCAGAAGAAAGATGTGCTTGAAAGCGAGAAGAAAGATGTCATGGCGCTCATGATGGAGATAGAAGGCAAGAAGAAAGTGCTATTCATGAAGACACTCGAAGCGCTGCAGGGACAATTCCAGAAGATATTCTCGCAGCTGCTCTCAAAAGGAGAGGCATCAATCGTGCTTGAAAACCAGGAGAACCCGTTCGAAGCAGGACTCCTGATCAACGTAAGATTGACAGGAACAAAATTCCTGGACATAAGAAGCCTGTCAGGCGGAGAGAAAACCATGACAGCACTCGCATTCCTATTCTCAGTACAGGAATACGAGCCAGCATCATTCTACGTGCTTGACGAAGTAGATGCGGCGCTAGACAAGAAGAACTCAGAGAAACTCTCAGAACTCATAAGATCCTACTCAGACAGGGCGCAATACATAATGATATCACACAACGACGGCATACTACTAGAGGCGCAGAACCTATATGGCGTATCGATGAACGAGCACGGCATAAGCGACGTAGTAAGCCTAAAGATGTGAATCAAACAATAGACTTGATAAACTTCAGATTATCCTTCACAATCTCCTCTTCAGACATCGCAATATTCAAGCCAGGCTTATCCTTCTTCGCTCCCTCAATAGATATCCTGCCATGATAGAACTCAGTAAACTTTCGTATCTCCTTAGACCAGAAATCCTTTATCTCGCAATACGCAAAAGGAACGTGCGTAGCATACCTAGAGTGGCCGCTTACATGGCAATGGAAAAGGTGATTGATGTCCTTCTTGATTTCCTTAAGGTAACGCTCAACGTCAGCTTTGCCATGAGTATAGCCGTGCACTATGTCAAGCGTCATGCCAAAATTCTGACTGCCTATCGTATGTATTATGTTAAGCACCTGGTTAGGAGTCCTGATGAACTCTCCCTTACGCTCTTCCATTGTCTCCATAGAGACAATAACACCTTTCCTTGATGCGTAGTCGCATATCCTCTCAAGAGAATCCAGATTAAGAGTATAGAACTCATCATCATACTTATCATCGCCATGATTGCCAGGATGTATATTGATTAGCGATGCATTCAAAGACTTAGCAAGATCAATGCCTGCAAAGACAGCATTAACAGATTTTTTCCTAAAAGAAGCGTCCTTTGAGCATATACTGTATTTCTTTCCAGATGGATCTTTTGTCGGGCCGTGCACAACACAAGAAAGACCTGTCGCTGAAAACGCAGAAAGCAGACTGCTCATAGATGTCATGCCTTTGTTTTTCTGAGCAAAGAAACCTTCTGCCCAAACTTCCATGCCATCATAGCCGATTTCCTTCAGTTTATAGACCGCTTCATGGACAGGGATGCTGGAAAGTATATGATTAGATGTGAATATCTTGTTGTCCATATACCTTCTGCATACACATCTCGTATATATTCATTATGTTACTTATCAGCGTCAACCTTAAACGATCTGTCGAGTGTCGGCGCAATAAGCTCTATCTTCTTTGTGATACTCAAAAAATCTTCACAATTTATTGTCTGGTCCTTATCGCTTAATGATTTATCCGGTTCTATGTGAACTTCAATTAAAAGACCGTCCGCTCCTGCAGCAATAGCTGCTAAAGATAAACTATGAACCAACTCCTTTTGACCTGCAGCATGTGATGGATCCACAATAACAGGCAAATCGCTCAATTGCTTTATTTTAGGTATTGCTGAAATGTCTAATGTGAACCTTGTGCTGTTTTCAAAGCTCCTTATCCCTCTTTCACACAACACGATGTTCTTGTTTCCTTCACACTCTATATAGCTAGCAGATGCTAATAACTCCTCTACTCTGCATCCAAATCCTCTTTTTAGAATAACCGGAACGCCTATTTTGCCGAGTTCTTTTAATAATTTGAAATTCTGCATGTTTCTTGCTCCCACTTTAAACATATCTGCAACATCTAAGAGTTCTTTCAATTCTGAAACATCGGAAACTTCAACAACCACAGGAAGGCCCGTTCGTTTCTTAACATCCCTGATTATACTAATTCCGTCTTTCCCTATGCCTTGAAAAGAAAAAGGAGAAGTCCTGTTTTTGAAAATGTCACCTCTTAACATTTTTGCACCAGCACACTTAACTTCTGCAGCAGTCTTGCTGAAGAATCCATCAAGGTCTATTGAACAAGGACCCGCTATCACAACTATATCTTTACCTCCGAATTCTGCATTCCCAACCTTAACAATTCTGCTTTTCATAACAATCACTCAAAGTGCTTATGAACCATAGGATCAGGCAGCATATGCATTCTTTTGTATACTTCAGTCGTTTCACTGTCAATACTGTTCACAGATGACGTTAGTGCATCATGGATACACTCTTTTAAACTTCTTATTGGCACATAGTTGAAATCATGAACTAAATCAGATATATCATAAAGATGCGGCAAAGTTGTTAGCTTCCAATCTCCATCTTTCCAAATTTTTTCCCCCGGACAATTGATAATCCTCAAATCAGAACCGATTACTTCTGCAATCTGCATATAATAATCTCGAGCGATTATCTCCGTCGGGTTTACGAGGTTATAACTCTTCTTGAATACCTCTTTTTTCCCTAAACCGGACAATATGGCATCTCCGATGTCTTCAGCATGTATGACATTTAATGGTATCCTGCCTCCATCACATAAATCAATCTCTCCGTTCCTTATTTTTTCTATAATGCAGGGATCACGATTATGCGGAGGTATGCATCCAAGATAAGACCCTTTTCCAATTATGTGGTAAGGTCTTAATATTGTCCAGTTCAAATCGGTAATGCTCTCCCAGAACTGCTCAATTGAAATCTTATGATCCACATAACCTCCTTGAACGCCGAGTTTTGCTCTCGGATGGTCTGATTTTATCCGTTCAAATGAGTACCCTTTTCGGTCATAAACCAGCGTTGTGCTGATTACAAAAAGGTGTCCACAACTGCCTTTGAAAGCACTGTGAACTTCTTCAGCATGATTTTTCCCAAAATTATAAACATCAATTACACAATCCCAAAAAGTGTGAGAAAGGCTTTCTAACGTCGTTGGGGTTATGATAGTTATCCCTTCTTGATTAGCTGCATCTTTATCTATTCCTGTGCAGGTCACATCAAAACCTGCAGATACTGCAATATTGGCTACGGCACGCCCTATGATTCCTGTTCCACCCAAGATCAACAAATTACTCATGTAACGGGAGTGACATACAGAAAGCTTAAATATTACTTTCCCCCTAGGGGAATAAAATGGATGTTTTTGATGCATTAGACCTCACAAGCGGAGAAAAAACAGTATACAAAGCACTAATAAGACTGAAAAGCGCAACTACTGGCCCAATATACAAGCATTCTGGAGTTTCACAATCAAAAGTATATGAGATACTTGACCGCCTTGCCAAAAAAGGCCTTGCAGCATCAATAGTCAAACAGGGAAGAACATACTGGCACCCCGCAAATCCATCAATATATCTAGAACAAGTGAATAGGGATCTTGAAAAGACGAAAGAAAGAAAAGAAATCCTTGAAAAAGAACTTCCAAGACTACTAAAAGAAGAGACTTACCCATCCGATGAAGCACAAGTGCTTGTTGGATACAACGGGTTCAGAAGCTGTCTCTATAGCCTTCTAGATTCATTCAAACAAGGCGATGAACTCGTCGTTTTAGGCTCTCCTGTTGAAATACCTGATCCATTTTATTCATTCCTGAGAGCATATAATCTTGAAAGAGCAAGACGCAACATAAATGCTAGATTCCTATATGGTGAAAAGTTACAGAGTTTTGCTAAAAAACTGTATGACCTGCCTAAGACAAAGATCAGGTTCATGAAAGGCCTGACACCTTCAACTATCGCAATAGGCAAAGATAGGATAATAATCATGACTTGGGAAGATAATGGCAAATTTGTCGTAATAACTGGAAGAGAGATAGCCAATAACTACAGACAGTTCTTCCAAAGCCTTTGGAACATGTCTAAAGAATAACACAACAAAATGAAAATTATACTATTCAAATGATTGGTTGCAACAAATTAATGGCAAAACTATTTAAACTAAAAATAGCTCAATAACTTAAAAAGAGGTGCGTAAATCCCAGACAGCGAACAAGCCACAGGCCTTGACAGGTTCAAGGAAGAAGTCATAGGATACCTAGAGGACGAGCTGTCACAGGGTTATGGTCTTGAGCAGATAAAACAGAGCCTTCTAGAAGAGGGGTACCCGCAGAAGATAATAGACTTCGCGACAGAGTATGTCGCGAAAAAAGAAAAGCTTTCTCAAAAAGAAAAGGAAAAAGAAGTCTCTGACACCCCTGATAGTCATGTAAAAAGACATTTCGGAATACCTATCATGATAATAACAGCAGGCGTAATGATAATCTTGTTAATATTCTTCTTCGCAGGCGTAGGCAAGGAGAGCAAAGAGGGAGAAACAAAAGACAAGATAGACGTGCTGCTCTATGAAAATCTCGGTGTAAATCTAGGGTCTGCCAAGATAAGCGACTCCGAACAGGTATACACAAGAGATGAATTCGTTCAGCCTACAAGATCGGCCGCCATGCTTGAAGCAAACAAGAAAAATCCAATACTAAAGACACTTACACCCAGCGATGCTGTCAAAGGATTCGCGAAAAGAGCCACAGTATTCACGATAATACAGAACGGAATCCAGAAGAGGACGCTAGTAGAGATACGATTCCAGGCAGAAAGGGACGTAGAGCTGCTAAAGATAGTCGAATCAATGCCAAAAACAACCGCGAATGGCGAAGAGATACTCCTCACAAAAGGAGGTGTGCTTGCAGAAAGAGATCCAGTACTTGTGTTCTCATATCCTAATGTCAAGGCAGGACAGACACTAAAAGCGATGTATGTCATAAACAAGGAAGTGAAGACACTTCCGACACTGACTTTCCCTGCAGAAGACAAAAAGAAAAAAGAAGTGACAGAAGAAGTGAACTGTGGCGACGGAAAATGCGTGGAAGGAGAGTCATACCTCACATGCTGCAAGGACTGCGGCTGCACGCCCGGTTCTGTGTGCGACAACAACTACTGCACACCAGCAGACAGGGACAGATGCTCTACAGACCAAGACTGCGACGATGGAAATGCAGGAACAATAGACATCTGCTCAGGAATGCCTAAGACATGCCAGAACAATCCAACAACAGAATGCGTTACAGGAGATATGTACTGCCCTGAAGGATGCACCAATGATATGGACAGCGACTGCGCTATTCCAGAGGAATCAACTGCGCCAGAAGAAGAGCCAACAGGAGGCGAGGCAGCAGCGCCAGAAATAAGCGGAACCCAACAGTCACCCAAGATAACATCAGTCAAAGTCACTCCAGATCATGTAAAAGTCGGAGATGAATTCCTGATAGAAGCAAATGTTACAGACCCCAACGGAAAGGACGACCTTACGAGCGTCTGGGTCGAGATACTTGAGCTCGCGCAGGTATACGGGGAAATCGCTGACCTTAATGATGATGGTGAAGACGGGGATATCGAAGCGAATGACAACATCTACTCAATAATGGGCGTAGTTAGCGACTATTACACTCCAGGAGATTATCATGCAGTAGTATACGCGCAGGACTCTGCAAGGAACAAGAAGAAGATGCAGGGGATATTCTACGTAGACAGGACACCTGAAAGCGGAACAGAAGAATAATCAGAACCTCTCAAAAACCGCAATTATGTCTTCAGCCACCTTCTTCCAGTCATGTTTCTGGGTCATAGTCTTCCTCGCATTAGAACCAAGCTCTTTTCTTAGATGCATGTCAGACACAAGCTTCCTAAGAGCTATGTAAAGCCTCTCTGAATTCTGCGGAGGAAAAATAAAACCATTCACCCTGTTCTCAACATACTTAGGGATGTATCCTACAGGCGTCACAACTACAGGCACACCGCAGGACATCGCTTCCATCGTCGTCAATGAAGTCGTTTCAGTAAGAGAAGGAAGAACATAGATATCCATAGCCTGGTAATATGGCAGGGTATTATCAACAGGGCCCACAACCCTTACATCCTCCATATAATCAAAATGTATATCCCCTCCTACAAGAAGCAAAGTTGTGTTTGGACGCTCATCGTGCAGCTTCCTAAAACCCGCATACAGTGTAGCGACGTCTTTCTCGCGCCCGAATCTTCCAAGATAACCTATGACTAGCTTATTCGGATTAAGGCCAAGCTTCTCTTTAGCAAGCACCTTAGATTCAGGAGGCCTGAAATATGAAGAATCTACCCCTAGGTAAACTACATCCTTCTTCGCAGTTATTCCCTCATCCTCAAGAATAGGAATCATACCCTCAAACGGAACCATAATCACGTCGCATCTCCTGTAAAGGAAACGGATGAGCTTCCTTATCGTCAGCTCGACAGATTTCCTGAAATGCTTAAGCGACTTGGAGAACAGAAACCATTCTACAGAATGCACAAAAGAGATGAGAGGCTTCTTCTCCTTCTTCGCATAGTACATCGCAAGCGCGCCTATTGTCCCGATGCTCTGCGTCCAGACAATATCTGAATTCCTGACAAGCTTCCTCAGCTGCTTGCCCCGTATCCTCGCAGGATTTATGTCGCCGACTTTCCAGTCATACGTCGGGAAAAGGACAACATTCACCTTGCTAAAACCATGCATCTCACCGGGAAACTTAGGAGCAGCTACTGTCACTTCAAATTTTTGCGAAAGCAAAGGTATGACTTCATTAAGGAACCTTGCGACACCATCCCACCTTGGCGGAAAGCAGTCTGTCGCTATGAGAAGCTTCTTCCCTTGCTTGACCTGCTCGACACCCACCATTAAAGCCTCACTTCACCTTCGTGAAGGCCTCTGCGAACCTGCATCGGTTCTCAAAGCCGTGCTTGATTGCCCTCCAGAGCACGCCCGGATATAGCTGGAATATGTACATGTGCTGGCTCCTGAAAGACTTGAGGGCTTTCCATTTAATAGAGAATGTCTTTGATATGTCTATGAACAGCCTCGGATTATTGCTAAGACGCACATCCTTTGCCCAGATATTGAAGACATAGACATCTCCTTTGTATCCGATATTATTCGTAACCTTGTCTACAGCATCCCATACTGCCTTGTGGTCCGCGTATATCATATCATCAGGAGAATGCGTGAATATCTTAGAAGGCTTGTATTCTGTTATCACTTTCTCTAGGAGGGCGAGATTGCGTCTCTTCTTGACCTCTTCTTTCAACTCAAAATCCTTCAACCCTAGGAAGACTGTCTTGTATGTCCCGACAATCTTGCCAGCAGTCTTTGACTCGTTGACTCGCATCTCGACTGTGAAGCGCTTCTGAAGCCACCAGTGGGACTTCTCACCATAAGAGAATATTACCGCGATTACACGCTTGCCTTCTTGCGAATACTTCGCGATAGTGCCTCCTACACCAAGTATCTCATCATCAGGATGAGCGCAGATTATCATGACAGTATCTTTCTTTACCATTAAATATGACACAGTACCTGAAATTTATAAAGGTTTGTGGTAAGAACAAAAAACAAGATAAAAACAGCAGCGCATATTGACAGATGGATTCTACTGGACACTGGACATACGCACGTGAGATATATAAAACAAGAACACATTAAACTAAGTATGAATCTGACAAAACACTTAGTTGCCATCCATGCACATGTATGCGGCGATGGAAATATGTACCTAAAAGTTGAAAAAAGAAGCCCTTCTGCTATTCGAACCGGAAGAACTACGAAACCATTCAAAAGATACATAATAGAGTACACAAATACGAGACCTGAATTATTAGATCATATGACTAAGCATATCAAAAGAACATTTCCTAAAACATATGTTTACAGAGATGACAAAAAACATAGAATTCAAGCCAGAAACAAAACAATTTTCCAAATTATGCGAAATCTTGAATATCAAGATGGAAGCAGATGGGTCATTCCTGAGGAAATAATAGAAAACACAGAGTTTAGAAGAATTTGGTTAAGAGCATTTTTCGATGATGAAGGAAGCGTGTATAAAAGTGCTATTGCAGGTTATAATACTAACAGAGAAGCAATATTGACCATTGCTGAAATGCTTAAACTAGAAGGAATGGAAACAAAAATAACATTTCGCTTACCAAAATATAAAAAATATAAAATATGTTACACAATAAGAATAGGATCTTCTTATTTTACCTTGTTCAAACATATCGGATTCAATCATAAGATAAAAAAGAAGAAGTATAATCTATTCTATAAAATAAGAATGCGCCGGCGGGGATGTGTTCGAAGCGAGATTGACTCGGCTCCCTTGAACCCCGATAAGCGGCTTGGAAGGCCGCTGTTTGCTAGGCAGCAAATGACTGCCACATAGCCATTAGACCACCGGCGCATGAAAATGAAAAGGAAAATCGGATGTTTATAAAGTTTACTTGTGATATGAACAAATCATGCATTTATCACTGCATTCAGCTGCTCAATGAACTTCTTGAAATCCTCAACCTTTACACATGAGCCGCAGGCATATTCATGCCCACCGCCATATCCATTTACCCCATCAAGCGCTTTTGTGATGGCTGCCTGCAGATTAAGGCCCGGGCTTGTCCTTAGAGAACATTTCATCTCACCAGACTTCTCCCGCGCAACAAGTATTACCTTGTTCGGGAAGCGGTACAAAAGCTCATTAGACAGCTCGCCTGTGAAGCTCATCTTGTTCTCACTGTACTGCACAAGCAGAAGCTTGCTGTCAGAGACCTTCTGCACAGCATAATCAAGAAGCTGCGCATACAGCTTGTTTATCTTCTCGAAATACTTCACGATGAACTGAGCCCTTGAAGTCGTGCCGTTAAGCAGCTCATACGGACTTTCAACCCTCGTAAGTATCTTGACGCACTTCATGACTTCCTGAGTGCTGCCTTTCAGTATGAAATTCATCATCTTTATCACACGTGAATAAGGCGAATCGAAAAGGGCTTTCTCTGGACGATTTATTGAAGATGGAAGAAGGTCTGGAAACTTTTCAGAGAATTCCTCAGTAACTTTGCTCAGCTGCCAGTCACCGATAATCCCCGCGGCAGCTATCCATATGTCCTCGGGCCTGTGCTCCTTAACAACATGATAGCAGAGCTCTGCGACACAGGTTATGTGGTTGACATTCTCAACCCGTGGGTTGAAATATTTCACACCAGGCAACTTGATAGGCGAATGATGATCCACCCAGATTATCGGGATGTCACGGAACTCATCAACGAACTCGGGCTCCAGTATCGCGAGGTCAAGTATGAAAATCTTGTCAGGCGCGAATTCCTTTGTGACCTTGAAGAAACGTGAATCGACCTTCGGGTGAGACTTGACACACACTCCTTTTCCTTCTTTCTTGTAGCGGTAAAGAAGCAAAAAAGATGCCAATCCATCACTGTCATCATGGAAGAAATATAATGGTCTCTGACACTCATCAAGCTCTTGCAGAATTTGGGAATATTGTTCTTTTGAAAGCATGTTAAAAACCTAGATAAAAAAATAAAAAAAAGTTAATGGTCACCACAACCACGAATAGCAGGGTAATGGAAAAAGAAGCCGTATATAAATCTTTTCATAGGCATTTACCCCCTAGGAGAATAGAGCATTAGAGCTTATAACCCCTTTAAAACAGGGCATTTTAAAGCATTCACTTTCAGCCAGAAGTTACTTGTTTAAAAGGAAAATACAACTAAAAAACACATCAGAAATGGCATTATTTCCACACAACAACATCGCATCTACAAATCAATGCAGTCCGCTGTCTTCACTGCCTCATCAACTATCTTCTTCATCTCAAGCTTGCTCTCCTCACCAAGTATTTTTGAAAGCACGGCCTTGGTTATAGGAGATTTCGGGACTGCGTTGCAGCATGATGCTGCTTCGATAGAAAGCGGATAAGTGCCTATCTTCTTTGCAATTCTCACAGTCTCTTCCTTGTCATTGCAGAGTATCGGCCTTAACACAGGAAGTTCTGTTGCAGAATAAGCGACCGACATGTTCTCAAGCGTCTGCGAAGCGACCTGGCCTAAGTTCTCGCCAGTTATAAGAAAATCACATCCTTCTTTCTTCGCTATCTGCTCAGATATGCGGAACATCATCCTCCTGCAAAGCACGCATCTGGAGTTGTTTTCACACTTTCTCATCAGTTCAGCCTGGACAAGCAGACCATGCTTCACCACGTAAAGACGTTTCACTCCAAGATGCCTGCATATCTTCACAGCAATTTCTCTTGGACTGGAATAAGAGAACGGTTCATTAGAAAAATGGACCGCTATCACATCAAGCCCTTTCTGCATCATCATCCATGTCGCGACAGGCGAGTCTATGCCTGACGAAATCAAAGAAAGCGCTTTTCTCATATCGCTCCGCCCACCCTATATATCTCATCTGCTATCTGGCGTATCCTTTTCTCATCCTTAAGCTGCTTGAACAATAGTTCTCCGTAGCCATGGACGATTATCTCGCCTTCGTAATCCAGTACAAGAAGTATTGATGCATCAAGAACAACCTCGAATTTTTTCTTTATCGCATTCAGGTTGAGCTTGATGTTGCTCTTGGGCTTCACTGTCCAGCCCTTCTTTGTCGTGCATTCCTTGACTATGAAATCAGGCAGCCTGCCTTCAAGTATCTCGAACTGGCCGCTGCAGACAGGGCAATTATAGAGCTTCTTCACCTTGAACTTGTCTACTGTATGCTTCCAGACATCTACCCTCAGGAAATCCTTCTCAGGCTCCTTCCCCAGAAGGATCTTCATGGCCTCGACAACCTGCATCGATGCCACTATGTGAGATGTAGAGTTCAATATGCCGAGCTGCTCGCACGAGCCTGCTTCGGTCACCTGGACGAACACGCACTTGAAACAGGGACTTCCAGGAATAAAGTTCAAAAGCGAGCCTTTCTCCTGTATCGCAGCAGCGTGTATCCAGGGGATTTTCTTCTTGACACAGAACTCATTCAACAAGAGCCTAGTATCTATATTATCTGTGCAGTCCAGTACCAGGCTAACATCTGAAAGTATCTTTGATATGTTCTCAAAGTCAAGATTGACGTCAAAAGCAGACACATCGAGAGAGCTGTTCACCCTCGAAATGTGCTCCTTAAGGGAAGACGCCTTAGGCATAGAGATATCTTTTTCAGTATAAAGAGACTGCCTCTGGAGATTTGAAAGCTCGACGATATCATGGTCAACAAGCACAAGATGACCTACTCCCGCCCTTGCAAGGAGCTCAGCAGACACGGAACCTAGTGCACCGCATCCCACGATGGCTACCCTTCTAGACGAGAGAAGTATCTGTCCTGCTTTTCCGACATAGTGCAGAACTTCCTGACGCGAGTATCTTCTGTCCATAACAAAAAAAAAATAACAGAAACGTTTAAATTGTTTTTCAAAATCGCCAAATAAAACCGAAAAAGTCACGTACGGTCTAAAAACGCTTAAAATCGTCTTAAAACGGCTATAAACAAAACCTTTAAATACTAGTTCTTTTTGTGCAAAAACTCTTTTTCAAAAATATTTCACAAGAAAAAAACATAAATCATAATCAAGAATAACAAAAGAGGAAGCGAAAAGCGGGGGAAATGGACAGTACAAATCTTAACGAAAAGTCGAATAATTCTTACCTGCGCCAAAGATGGCCTTTTGCAACCATTGAGGAAGGTTCTTTAAACATAAAAAACTCAAAAGTAGAGTACCTTGCGAAAAGATTCGGCACACCTTTCTATCTAATAGTAGAAGACGAGGTTCACGAGAGGCTACGGCGTTTCAAAAAAGCATTCCCTTATTCTAATCTTATGCCGCAATACGCGGTCAAGTGCAATTCAAACATCGAGATTCTACGCATAGTCAAGCAGGAAGGTTTTGAGGCTGACGCATCAAGCGTCGGAGAGATAATACTCGCGCTCCTCGCAGGATTCGAACCGAACCAGGTGACTTTCACAACGCCATACAAGTCAGAGCAAGACATACTGTTCGCTGCAAGAGTAGGAGTGAAAGCGATAACAATCGATTGTTTGGAGGAGCTCGAAAGAGCCATAAGAGTATCATCAGACGATGTTCCGATAACCGTATTCATAAGGATAAATCCGAAGATAACGCTGGGTGAATACACGACAATAGACCACCAGTATGGAATACCTATAGACCTTGCGAAGCAAGCGATAGAAAGAGCGACAGCAGCAAAAAACATAAGACTAATCGGTTTCCACTGGCACGGAGGATACGTGCCAAGCCCAGAAGTATACAAGATGGCGATGAGAAAGATAATCCCTCTTGCGAAATACGCGTACAGCATAGGCAACAACATTGAATATCTCGATTTCGGCGGAGGATTCCCTGCTGAATACGGCGACGCCCAAGTGTTCAATCCAGAGGATTTCGGAGACAGCTTTGTCGAAGAGTTTGAAGAAAGGATAATTGAAGCAGGACTTCCGAAAGTCAAGCTCATATTCGAGCCAGGAAAATTCATAGTTGCAGCAGCAGGCATAGGCATAACAAAAGTTGTCAGCGTGAAAAAAATCGGCGAGAGGGACGTCGCAATAGTCGACGGCTCAACATACGCGATGCTGCCTGATCCGCTGATATGCGACTGCTATTATCACATACTACCAGCAAACAAGATGGAAATGCCTACCGCACTGACTTATGATATACATGGGTGCACGTGCGACTGCCTCGACAAGATAGGAAAGAAGAGGCAGCTGCCAGAGCTAAAGGAAGGAGACATTCTAGCGGTAATGGACTGCGGCGCATACAGCACAGTTCTTACATCCAACTTCAACACGCTGAAGAGACCTCCTGTAATATTACTCAAAGAAGACGGAGCTACACAGGTCATAAGAAGAAGAGACACATATTCTGAGATGTTCGCCGCAGAGCTAGACCTACTTAAAGACCAGAACATGCCCCAGCTAAAGACAATATACAACCTTGCAAGAAAAGTCGCAAAGCACGACGAACAGAAAACAGATAATCCTGAAAACAAAGGGTTCATATATCCAGACTTGCCCTGCAAACGTAGCCGGAACTAGATTTCTCAAGCTTGAACTCGTAATAAGTGACTGCCTTCACAACAGTCTTGCCTTTCTCACGGCTGACAGGCTCGCCGTATACAAAAGCCACGAGATGCTTGTCATCTATCTCAATCACCCTGAACTTTGAGAAGAACATCTCAGAGATATCTACCTCTGCTATCAATGTCTGAAGCCAGTTTATCATCAGGTCCTCCAAAGAATCAGCCTTCACCTCTATCCTCTTCTCTGTCTTTGGCTCGACCTTGTCAAGCTTGCATATCATCGAGAACATCGCTTCCGCAGAATTCTCGAAAAGGTCCTTCGCAGTCTTACCATACGCCTCGAAAAGAACATCAGATGTTATTGAGTCGATGAACTTGTACTTCTCTTTAACCATATAAGAACACCATGCATAATCAGTACGGCACAATCCTCGGGTCCTCAATCAAGTCCTTCGCAGTCGTCTTCTCATCAGGCCAGTCAGAGCCTGACTGCTGGACAGCATCTGAATATGCTGATGATGACACGGGCGCGCTTGAAGAAGAGCTGAAGATCGAAAAAAGCCCTGAACTCGGCTGAGGCTCTGAAGGCTGCGAATAAGATGGCGAAGAGGATGCTACCGGAGAAGAGGATGAAGACGTGTCACCGAACATGCCCATCAGGCCCACTGCAGGAGAAGGGTCATCAAATATGTTCTTTGTCTTGACTTCAACACTCTTATGCTCTGAACCCGCGAGAGCGCGAAGCATGTTCGCAAGATGAAAAAGCTCTTCCTTCGAATCCTTCTGCGTGTCAACCTCTATCCTCATGCCTAACACCTCTTAGCTGGCAAGAAGCCAGTAATACAAGTAAACAACCTTGTGGCTGCGTGTCTCATTGGAAACAACAAAAAGAGTTTCTGTATAAATATCCTTTGCTCCGGCGATAGGCTCGGGCGTATTTATAGCGACTTTCACAGAATACGCTGCGGGTATGAACGGCCTAACAAGAGACTCTACGCATGTCAAATTGTTCCCATATACACAGACACGGAAATCATCCCTCTGCTCAAGAGCTGCGAGGACATCAAAATTCTCCCTTGGCGACTTTACGCCCACTCCTTTCAGCACGACAAATACCACGAATATGAATGTTATGAAAAAAGCGAAAAACGCTTCCATAGTCAACATGTAACCTTTCTTCCTTCTCAAAAGCTCACCACACACTCAAAGTCAGCAATGCACGATTAGGCAGATAATTCTCATCGATAATGACCCCTTCAAGCTTCCTTGCATATATATCTTTCATGTCAGGCTGGACTATCCCGTAAGAAGCTGATATTATGCTGCTCTCGACAGTTATGTTGAAATCCCTCTGCGCAGGATATTCCAGAACCTGCTTCTGATAGCTATAGCTCCTGCCTCTAAGGAAAGAGACTTTCTTGGATGACACTACGCTCATGCTCTCCTTTACGCCGACAATCGGCTTAACAGGATAGTCTATGACAGAATCCACTCCACCCTCATGCAGCATGATACCGAGCACAGCTTCGTCATTCTCAGCAAGGTCGAACCCGATGGAAACCAGCATGCTGGTACCATTCGTGCACATCATGAAAGACAGGTTTCTGTCACCATAGACAAAAAGACCGTCAGAATCGCCATAAATATCCATGAAATCACTCGTATACGACCTGCACGAAGGAATAGTATACTGGATAGAACCTGAATGCGTCGCATCAAAGTAATACTCGGAATAATTGTAAGCTATGAAAGACAACTCAATCGAATGCTGCCTGTGGTCTGAAGGAGCGATGTACGAATATACCTTTCTGTTCTCTGCAAACAGGTATGAAGAGATGTTTATTGCATCGCCACTTCTCTTATACTTGGCCAAGAATGTCTGATTCGTGAACTCGCCCTCGCCGCCGATATCAGTATCATCTACTAAGACAGAGAAACCAGAGAGTTTCTGTTCACCAAGGAAAGTAATCCTGTCAATCATCGCATCAACAAAATAAGCATTGAATGTGCCGTAAGTGGTACGCTCGTCATCCGCCATGACCTGTCTTGGAACGGTCTCCTTCAAAGCATTGAAAGGATGATAAATCCTGAAATCAGAAGAGTTCGAGAGATTCGCAAGGAAAAAAAGCTTACCATCATCTATCACAAAGTGATCTGCAGAAATCGATATCTCCGACTCGTCCCAGGAGTAGATGTAAGGTATCCCTATAGGTTCATAATCAGCAACAAAATCACCTGGCACGAAAACCCTGACACGGTCAACATCCTCAAAAAGGAAGTCCCTCGCACCATCATCAAGAATATCAAGCAGAACATCCATGTTTGTAGCTGGCGCAAGAACAGGCTTTACGAATATGAAAAACCAAGCGAGATAGAGCAGGAATATAGCAAGCGACATCGCCCAGTCTACATGAGAAAGGCCGCTCTTAGACCTACTGAACCTCTTTTTGAACATTTTATCAGATACATAGAAACAGCCTTAATAAATATTACTGTAATATCTATAACCAATCCAGTTCAACGATTAGAGCGTCCCATGTCGGGTATTCTGTGACAATCGCGGGCTTAAGCCCCATCTTAATTATCTCTTTAGAAAGGTGCTGCACAACACCTGCATTTGTCAAGAGACGCATACGAGAATCGTCAACCAACATCAATTCAGCAGGTACACCGTAAGCTGTATGTATATGTGACTTCGCAAGCTTAAGCTTGTTCAGGATAAAACTTCTCTGCTTTGAATTGAGTCCCTTGACCTTATAATCATAACCAAAAGAAGGGGTCAGGAACGGAAGATAGATGACACCACGGGTTAGAGTGCCATCCTTATTCATTATGTCAAACTTCTTTTTGACACTTTTCGCACGCCTAGCAATCCTCTTTGAAAGCTGAACCTTGTCCTTGAGTTTCGCTGTGCAGTAATGGACAGAGTAATCACAATTCTTCTCCGCGTGCTTCAGAAGAGACATAGACATCTCATCAGAACCCTTGACGCCATAAGAAAGATATTCTTTGGCAGCAAATCCCAGCTCTGAAAGCTTGTTAGCCTCAGCATCAGATACCTCAAGCTCGTTTATATTCAGGAACTTTATCTTGCCGTTAAAAAAATCCATCAGCTTGAACGTATTTTTAAGTTTTCCAGGTATTGCCGGTATCTCGATTCCTATATCCCAGTTGAATCTTCTCGCGTTCTCTATCCTGTGCCAAAGCCTGTCGTCGTCAATATCCGGATGAAAACGAATCTCGTCAAGACCTGCATCGTGAAGCATCTTAAGGTTCTCTTCGCTCGCAAGATTAAAAGAGGTGTAAAGATGTATGTGGAATTTCTTTCCAAACCTTTTTTTCAGCGCCTTGATGTAAGATGCTGTCCTATTTATCTTGACAAGAGGGTCGCCGCCAGTAAAACCTGCACCTTTTGAATCGCAAAGTTCTGCCTCTTTTATTATATCCTGAATTTCCGAAGTCGGCCACTCATCAGCGTAAGTCACATCTTTCTGATGTTTCTTGTCAGAGATAGGACAATAAGCGCAATTCCTCGGGCATATGCCTGTGACAAAAAGAACAAGCTTCTCACCTTTAACGCAGTGCTGACAGCCCTTGGCAAGAGTGCCAATCTTCAATGAAAAATATGGAGTCTTAGATATTTTCATTTCAGGAAAACCTTCTGATAATTCATGAATATGTTTGAAGCGGTGTCATCGACAGTCATGCCTTTCAATTCAGCAATCTTCTTCACAGACTCCACGACAAAAGCAGGCTCATTTCTTGTGTTAGGGAACGGAGAAAGATAAGGACAGTCAGTCTCTGTCAAGAGCTGTGATATATGCACTTCTTTGACCAGCTGTTGGAAATGTTCGCTCTTGACTATGTTCGTCGGTATTGAGAAAGACCAGCCATTCTTCGCAGCACGCCTCACCAATGTGAAACGGCCAGAGAAACAATGCAGCACTACTTTCTTTGCTGACGATGCCTCGAGCATTTCAATAACATCAGATTCTGCTTTCCTTGAATGGACGATTATAGGAATGTCAAGCTTATTTGAAAGGTCTATAAAAGCCTGAAAAACTTTTTTCTGATGCACAACATCTTTGCCATTCTTGTAATCGAGACCGACTTCACCTATTGCTATGGGCTTTGACTGCTCTATGAACTTCAGCTCCTCATCCAAATCATAAGCCTTCAGCTTCAGGGGATAGCTGCCTTCCTCAACTTCGTTAGTCAATGCATCAGGAGGATAGATTCCCATAGCAGGCTTCACGAGATCGTATTTCTTTGACATTGTCAGAACTATGCGATTGGTCTCAGGATCTACACCATTGGCTATTATGACCTTGACACCTGCAAGTTTTGCCCGGTCTATCACCGCATCAAGGTCTTTTGCAAACAGCTCATGATCGATATGAGCGTGGACATCAACAAAGATTGCCATGTGAAACAAAAAAAGAAGAAGGGTTTTAAAGCTTTGCTCAGTTTAGGTCATCATCATCTATGACTCTAAGATGCTGCCTGCCTAAAGCAAGGACATCTTTCTCAAAATTCCTGAAACGCCCAGGATTCCTCTTAAGGCCCATCTCGTAAAGACGTCTTGTCCTTTCAGTGTCAAACATTATGCCTATTGATGTGCGTAGGCATTGCTCAAGCATGTCAGCATCATCCTTATATTTATCCAGAACCTTGTCAATAAGCAAACGGGCTATATCCAAGTAGATAAACTTCTTTTCAGAAAGGCCATTCAAGACCTTGAACATCATAAGCAAAGACTCTCTCTTAGGCTCTTCAGGAGAGGTGACAGCATCCTCAAGAAAGCTCGCAGCAGAAGAATAATTCTTAAGCTCATACTGCTCAACTGAAAGTATAGAAAGCGCAAGCGTGTTATTCTGGTCTATATGATACAGACTTTTCCCGGAAGCCATGACTTCAGGAAGCTTCTTAGAGTAGAAAGCCCTCAGAGCGAGGTCCTCAAGACCGTCAACCTTCTTTTTTTGAAGCTTATCCTTATAATCTTTCAGGTAAACTATATCTGCCATCGTTAAAAGACCTAGTGTGCCCAAAATATGACCATATTTAAACTTAACTTATAAAAGAAGTTCAACTGAAGCTTGTTTAAAAAGGATAACAATAACATTTATAAAAAACTCCGAACTCTCAAAAATCAGCATCCAAAGGATAAAAGGATAGCTCATAAGAGGCAAAAGGCCATAAAAAAACAACAAATGAAAAGGTGGTTAGAAATGGCGATTGTGGGTTTTGAATTCACGAAAATCAATGTCCAGAAGAAAGAGACAGCGCAAGGCAAGATAAACATAAGCAACAACGTGGGCATAACAGACATACAGAAGAGCGACCTTGAGCTCGGCAAGACAAAACAGTCAGGCATAAAATTCCTCTTTGACTACAGGTCAATATATGAGCCTAACTACGCCAAGATAGAGCTAGGTGGAAACATACTGTTCCTGACAGATGAAAAGAACGGAAAAGAGATAATCGAAGGATGGGAGAAGGAGAAGAAGATAAAGAAAGATGTCGCAGAGAAGATAATAAACGCCATCCTGACAAAGTGCAATATACAATCAATAATACTAAGCAACACAGTCAATCTTCCCCCGCCAGTGCCCATGCCAAAGGTCAACATAACAGCAGGACATGCGCAGAAAGTAGAGGAGAAGAAAGAGACAAAGAAGTAGAATAACTCCGCTTAACGATAAAAAGAGAAGAAAATGACAGGCGATGCCACACTAAAAGTCGCTGAAGCCATACAAGACGACGTCAACAAGGGCATAGTCAGGATAGACTCCGGACTCATGCACCAGATAGGCATCAGGAGCGGTGACATCGTAGAGATAGAAGGCGAGAGAAAGACTGTGGGAATAGTTGACAGGGCATACCCTGGCGACATCGGCCTCAATATAATACGAATGGATGGAATTCTCAGGAGAAACGCCAAGACAGGCATAGGAGAGATAGTAAAAGTAAGGAAAGTAGAGATAAAGCCCGCAAAGAAAGTAGTAGTAGCTCCTGCAAGGAAAGGCATAATGGTAAGGGCGCCGCCTGAACTCTTCCAGCAAGGACTTCTCGGACGAGCGGTCGTCAAAGGAGACATAGTATCACTTGGCGGCTCAAAAAGAAGACGCAACACGATGAGCGAAAGCCCATTCGAAGACATATTCTCAACCCTGCTTGACGACACAAACCTCATGGGATTCGGTCTAGGAGACATAAAATTCGTCGTCGCAGACACGCTGCCAAAAGGCGCAGTACTCGTCTCAAACACGACTGAAGTCGTATTCAATCCTGAAGCAGTCGAACTAAAAGAAGAAGAGAAGACGTTCGAAGTCACTTACGAAGACATAGGCGGACTGAGAAACGAGATAAAGAAGATAAGAGAGATGGTCGAACTCCCGCTCAAGCATCCTGAGATATTCGAACAGCTCGGAATAGACGCACCAAAAGGAGTCTTATTGCACGGACCACCGGGAACAGGAAAGACACTCCTAGCAAAAGCAGTAGCGAACGAGACGAACTCGAACTTCATACTGATAAACGGACCAGAGATAATGTCCAAGTATTACGGACAGAGCGAAGAGAACCTGAGGAAGAAATTCGAGGACGCAGAGAAGAACGCTCCAAGCATCATATTCATAGATGAGATAGACGCAATAGCGACAAAAAGGGAAGAGACAAAAGGAGAAGTCGAAAGACGGGTTGTCGCACAACTCCTTGCACTGATGGACGGACTGCAGTCAAGAGGACGCGTCGTAGTGATTGCCGCATCAAATGTACCACAGATGCTAGACCCAGCACTAAGAAGACCTGGAAGGTTCGACAGGGAGATAGAGATAGGCGTTCCTGACAAGGAAGGAAGGCTCGACGTACTAAAGATTCATACGAGAAACATGCCGCTTTCTGAAGATATAGACCTAAAGGAGATAGCTAATGTCACGCACGGATTTGTCGGCGCAGACCTCTCATCGCTCGCAAAAGAAGCAGCAATGATAGTACTAAGAAAAGTCCTTCCAGAGCTACAGCTAGAGAAGGATGAAGCGATACCTAAGGAGACCCTAGAAAAACTAAGGATAACACAGAAAGATTTCTGGGACGCACTAAAAGTCGTAAGACCAAGCGCAATGAGAGAAGTCCTTGTTGAAATCCCTAACGTAAAATGGACAGATGTCGGCGGACTTGACGATGTCAAGCAGGAACTAAAAGAAGCAGTCGAGTGGCCTCTAAAGAACCCTGAAGTCTTCATAAGGATGGGAGTGACCCCACCAAAAGGGATACTGATATATGGACCCCCAGGAACAGGAAAGACACTCCTAGCAAAAGCTGTCGCAAATGAATCCGAAGCGAACTTCATACTTGTAAAAGGACCAGAATTATTATCCAAATGGGTTGGCGAATCAGAGAAAGCAGTAAGAAAAGTTTTTGAAAAAGCAAGACAGACCTCCCCCTCAATCATATTCTTCGACGAAATAGACTCACTCGCGCCAAGAAGAAGCGCATCAGAAGATAACAAAGTCACAGAAAGAGTAGTGAACCAGCTCTTAACTGAGATAGACGGACTTGAAGAACTACACAACGTCGTGGTGATAGGCGCTACAAACAGGCCAGACATACTCGACACCGCGCTACTAAGACCCGGAAGGTTCGACAGGATAATACTAGTCGGCAACCCTGACGCAAAGACACGCGAAAAGATATTCGAGATACACTCAAAATCCATGCCTCTTGCAAAGGAGATAAATATCAAAGAGCTTGCAAAGAAGACAGACGGATACGCAGGAGCAGATATAGCAAGCCTGTGCAGAGAAGCAGCAATAAATGCGCTCAGGAAAGACATGAGTGCAAAGATTGTAAATACTGTCGACTTTGACGAGGCTATGAAGAAAGTCAGGCCGTCAATAACCAAAGAGATTGAAGACTCCTACAAGGCACTAAAAGACCAATTCAGCAGCGCAAGAGCAAAAGAGATGAAAGACACGAAGCCAAGCTATTTCATGTAATCATAATCTTTAAGAATAAAAAAAGAGAGGGTAAGATGAAAGCAAAACCAGGTGACAAGATAAAACTGACCTGCGACAAAGAGACATACACAGGAATTCTAATCGACACAAAAAAAGATGTCACAGTCATAAAACTTTCCGAGAACGGCTACAATATAGGAATAGAGAACAGCAAGATAAAGAAAATAGACGTCCTTGAAGAAGGAAAAGAGCTTGAGATAAAATATTCAGCCAAAACTTCTGACAAAAAAGACCTGCCAAAAATATCAATACTCCACACAGGCGGAACAATAGCATCAAAAGTAGACTACAGGACAGGCGCAGTATACAGCTCATTTAAACCAGAAGACCTCCTCGGACTTTTTCCAGAGCTCTCTACAATAGCAAATTTCGATTCTAAACTCATATCGAACATGTGGTCTGACGACCTAAGGTTCAAACATATCTCTGTCATAGCACAAGAGATAGAGAAAGAAGCAAAGAAAGGCGCAGACGGAATAATCGTCGGAATAGGTACAGACAACCTCGCCGTCGCAGCAGCAGGACTAGCATTCACAGTAGAGGAATGCCCCATACCAGTCATACTTGTAGGTTCACAAAGGAGCTCAGACAGAGGATCAAGCGACGCTGCGATGAACCTAATCTGCGCAGCAGAATTCATAGCAAAAAGCGACTTTTCTGGTGTCGCAATCTGCATGCATGACTACACATCAGACGAAAAATGCGTAATACTCCCAGCATGCAAGACAAAAAAGCTCCATAGCTCAAGAAGGGATGCTTTCAAGCCAGTAAATGATTCGAAGATTGCCACTATAGATTTCAAGACAAAGAAAATAGAGTTCAAAAGAAAAGAATACACTAAGAAAGACAAGAAAAAACAACTCAAGATAAAGCCAGACCTCGAAGAGAAAGTCGGACTGCTGAAAGTTCATGTTAACATGTTCCCTGAACAGTTCTCCTTATTCAAAGGATGGAAAGGACTGGTAATAGAAGGAACTGGCCTTGGACACACACCAGGACAAGCACCTAACGAATGGTGCAAGATACATGAAAAGATGTACCCCGCAATAAAAGATGTCATTGACTCTGGCTGCGTCGTCGTCATGACAACAAACTGCATCTATGGACGCGTTCAGATGAATGTCTATGACAAAGGACGCGACCTGCAGAACCTCGGAGTTGTCGGCGGAGAGGATATGCTCGCAGAGACAGCATTAGTTAAACTCGCGTGGCTCCTTGGAAACCACAAGAAAGATGAAGCAAAGAAACTTGTAGGACAGAACCTGCGCGGAGAGATAAACCCGAGAATAAGCGAGAAAGAATTTGTCGAAGAATGATAACGATACATGACCTTCTCAATTAGCAAAAAGGAAAAACAAAATATATAACAGAGGGACGACAATAAATACAGAGTATTCTGTCGTCCTGTGAATCTTCTCAGCGAGCTTATTCTTCTTCTGTTCTATAAGTTCCAGTATGAATACATTCATGATGAAGCTTGCAAGCAATATAAAGTATGTCAGAACCATGAATTTATCTGCAAATGTCAGGTAGCTAACTGCAGGAATCTGGTTCGCTATAGATACATGAAACATAACTGAAGCAACAAGACCTGAACCGACCATCCCCAGTCTCGTCGATATCTTATCAGTATCCATTATAAAACTGAAAAGCACAATCAGCAGTATGAAAAATACCGGAAGGAAAGTCTTCATAAATGAATTGAGAGCTACTTTTGAAATAAATATGTCAAACTCGAACTGAGAGTAAGTCTCATTGTAAAGACCATAAGTATGTTTAGTGACTTTTACATCCCAACTATCAAGATTCCAGCCAGGAATAGACACTGAAGCGTCTATCTCACTGTCATCCTTTGAAGCGGAATACTTAAGTTCTGAAGTGGTCTTTGTCTTGTCCTCTATAATCATGCTTATTTTCTGTGTGTCAAAAGGGAACTTTCTCAAGTCTATCGGGCTATTTAGATTCGCCTGTACCCTGTAGAACTTCTCAGTCGGAGTGTCTATTATCTTATCGATAGTCGACGCACGACCATTCATGAACTCAAACCCTTCCGGAGAACAGTTCTTCTCACAGCTAAAAGAAAGATAGAAATCCGCAGTGAACGTGCCTGAAGAAGTATCAAACTTGCCAAGATTTATTATGTATACACCCACATCCACTTCCTGCGCTTTTGCTGAAACGAATGGTGCAAAGATAAGCAATGCAATGACTAAAAACCAGATTTTTACCCTCATGACTTTTTGGAATTTTGAGGTATCTTATAAATTTTTTCGACAAGTATTTAAATCAACATAATTAAGACAGCCACATGGAAAAGCTCGATTATAACAAGATAGGCCTCAAGTGCGGCATCGAGATACACCAAAGGCTCGACACCAACAAGCTTTTCTGCAACTGCCCCTCTGTTCTTAGAGAAGACAAGCCAGACATAATAGTCACAAGACAACTTCGAGCAGTAGCTGGCGAGACTGGAACAATAGACATCGCTGCAAAACACGAAGCTGAAAAAGGAACGTACTTTGTCTACGAAGCTTATTCTGACACCACCTGTCTGGTAGAACTTGATGAAGAACCACCGCATCCAATGAACGAGGAAGCACTAAGGACAGTCTTACAAGCCTGCAAGATGGTCAATGCAAAAGTCGTTGATGAGATACAGGTCATGCGAAAGACAGTTGTTAACGGAAGCAACACAACAGGATTCCAGAGGACAGCACTTGTCGCCATAAAAGGAGAGATAGAAGTCGACGGCAACAGGATTGGTGTACCAACAATATCCATAGAAGAAGAAGCCGCAAAAGACATAACAAAAGGCGTGGACAGCAACGGAAGGCAGTTCGTAACATACAGGCTCGACAGGCTTGGAATACCTCTAGTAGAGATAGGCACAGACCCGGACATAAAGACACCAGAGCAATGCAAAAAAGTAGCAGAACACATAGGAATGATACTTAGGTCAACAGGAAAAGTCGCACGTGGACTAGGAACAATAAGACAGGACGTAAACGTCTCTGTAAAAGACGGCACAAGAGTCGAAATAAAAGGAGCCCAAGACCTCTCGATGCTTCCCACACTCGTCGAATACGAGGCAAGAAGACAACTCTCACTAATTGAGATAAAGAATGAGCTTGACAAAAAGAAACCTAATCTTGACAGCGTAAAAGATCATGATCTCACAAGCATATTCAAAAAGACAGAATGCAAATTTGTAAGCAAAGCCATAAGCGAAGGGTCTATCGCGCTTGCATTCAGCATGCCAAAATTCAAAGGACTGCTCGGCAAAGAGACACAGCCAGGCAAGAGACTTGGAACAGAGCTGTCTGACTATGCGAAAGTCAAGACCGGCATCGGAGGAATGATACACTCCGACGAAGACCTGAACAAATACAAGTTTACCGCACAAGAGATAGAAGAGACAAAAAAAGCCCTGCACACCGGAGAAGATGACGCGTTCGTAATCATAGTTGCTAAAGAAGATACAGCAAAATCAGCGATGAAGCATGTAATCGAAAGAGCAAAGATGTGCTTCAATAGCGTGCCAAAAGAAGTAAGAAAAGCGAACCCAGACAGCACAACAACATACATGAGACCCATGCCAGGTGCCGCAAGACTCTATCCCGAGACAGACATACCGCCGATAAAACCAAGCATGAAAGGCATAGAGACAGTAGAATTGCTTACAGATAAGAAAGAACGATTCAAGGATAAGTTCAGTTTAGCTGAGGATCTGGCACGAGACCTGTCAAAATCAGGCAAACATGACTTGTTCGAGCAGTTCGCAGAGAAATTTGATGCTGTGAAACCTGCTTTTATCGCAGAGACAATGCTTTCCACTCCTAAAAACATAAAGAGGAAGTATAACGTCGAGACTACAAAAATAACAGATGCTGACTTCGAGAAGATATTCTCACTAATGAACTCAGGAAAACTCACAAAAGACAGCATAGAAGAGATACTCCTTACAATATGCAGAGGAGAAAAAGTACATTATGAAAAATATGCTCCGCTTTCGGACAACGAACTCGAAGCAGAGATAAAGAAGATAATGAATGAAAGCAAGGAACTCGAGTTCAAGGCGCTAGTCGGAAAGACAATGGGAAGCCTGAAAGGCAGGGCTGATGGAAAGAAGATAATGGAACTGCTTAGTAAACTAAAGAACTAATTCTTCAACGCAAGATACTTACTCACCCACAGCATAGACTCATCTGAAAAGTAGAAATGAGTTTGAAACGGCTTGCCGTTTGAATCATAAACTTCTAAGAAATTCTTGTGCTTTGTGATTAGTCCTTTGTACTGTTTCATGAAATCATTAAAACTCTTCTTGTCGTACTTCTTCACGACGTCAAGGAAGCACAAGCCAAGGTGCATCCATATAGAATCACGCTCATAGCCTCCTGCAAAGAGCTCTAGAATATGCATCCTGCTGACTTTTTCAGGTGAAGTCGTGTATTTTAGAGGAAATGGCTTTGAAAGCCCTGCTTTGTTAACTGATTTCATGCAAATGTCAAATATTACCTTAGAATCCACTACACCGCACCAGAAAGGAAAGATGTTAGCATCTCCTGTAATCAGCTTTTGGCGCGAAATGTCATCATAGAAATAATTCCCGTTCCAGAAATTGTTTATTATAGATTTCTTGATATCATAATGCGAGAAAGGGTTGTAGAAATTCAACGCTTTCAGGTCGTCGTTAAGCATAGAGAGCATGCAATTGTCATAACATGAAGAGCTGCGCCGGGAATAATCCTTCATAGACGAGAAATACTTGTCTTTTCTCACAATCAACAGGTTATTGTCGAAAACCTGCTCATAATAATAGTCAAGCTCTTTTACAAGAAAATCGCGGTAAGAATCCAAAATCCTATTTGCACCTGACACCCGTATCGCATGGAAGATAAAAGGCAACGAATCAACTGCAAAATAAGGAAAATCAAAACATTTTCCAACAGGCGATATAGACGTCGTTACATGGCCATGCTTCTTGAAACGCGAAAGTGCATAATCCAGAGTCTGCAAAACCTTTTTCTTTTCACCAAGCGCTACAAGAGCTTCGGCACACATTCCAAAATCTCTTGAATAGAACTCGCAGAAGTGGCCTGATGACACGCGGAAATATTTCTTGTCGGAATCCCAGCAGGAATCTATTACGCTCTTTGAAATCTGCTCATCATCACCAGCGTACTGCCTGAAACCCTGCTTTCGGACATACAAAGAACGACGGAACATTCGCAGAGCTTCGGATAGATGGATTAACCTCATTTTTGAACGTGAAAAAGATTATAACGCGGCTGATGGGATTTGAACCCACGACCTACTGCTTGCTCGCAAATATCGATGTTAAATAACATCAATCTTGAACATGCATAGGAGGCAGTTACGCACCCGTTAGACAGTCCTAACGAATTTCGCGCTATCCAAGCTGCGCTACAGCCGCATAAAAATAAAGAAATAGCAAATATTTATAAGACTTTCTGGTTCAAAAAAACAACATGTATACGCTTAAACAAGCACCAGAAGACTTCCTTGTTGAAGAGAGAATAAAGCTCCATCTTGACGAAGCAGGAGACTATGCATACTTCTGGCTGAGAAAAAGAGGATACAACACAATAAGCGTGCTTGACAGGATAAGCCAATACCTGAAATGCAGGCTGCGTGACATAGGATTCGCAGGCAACAAGGACAAGAATGCTATAACAAAACAAGCAATCTCAATAAAAGATCCCCTGAAAAAAGTGAACGAAAAAACTTTTGAACGTTTCAAGTCGCAAGACATCGACATAGTATACATAGGACGCGGAAAGGCACCAATCTCACTTGGAGACCTTGACGGGAATAGTTTCGAGATAACAATCAAGGATTGCGACAAAGAACCTCAAAAGATAACTCAGTTCATCAATTATTTTGACGATCAGAGATTCTCTTTGCACAATGTGGAAGTAGGAAAAGCTATACTCAAAAGAGATTTCAAGAAAGCCTGCGAGCTTGCGAATGATGAACCTATAATCAGACATCTTGAAGAGAAGCCAAATGATTTTGTCGGAGCGATGAAAACGCTTCCATTGAAGATACGACAGATGCACGTGCACGCATACCAAAGTTATCTGTGGAATGAGACAGTAAAAGAATACTTACAATGTAAGTATACTGATTTTGTAAAATCCAGCTATAGCCTTGGAGAACTGATATTTCCAATTATATCGGTTTCGATAGTATCGGTTCCGATAATAGGCTTTGGCACAGAAATAACAGACCCTGAATTCAAAGAGATAGTCAGGACAACAATGAAAAAAGAAGAGATAACAGAAAGAGACT
>CAZLYC010000003.1:0-149804 GCA_964563755.1 uncultured Methanosarcinales archaeon | reverse complement strand
AAAGGAGATGAAAAAGAATCTCGCAGGATATTTCAGAAAATCTGTTCTTTGATTTGTTTTTTGGTATTTTAATTTATTGATTTTTTTTATTTTTTTCTTCGCATAATCATGAACATTTTACGTGATTAATGTTTCTCGTCGGTAAAATTGATTCAGTTCGTGTTTTTTTCTTTTGCGTTCTGCTTTTTCTTTGTATTTTTGCGCATTTTATCCGGAAAAAACAGAAACCTTTTTATATACTGTTCCCTATATGAATAGCTAACGCGCGTTAAACGCGCTGTAACTTCAGAGGTGAAGTATTTTGGCAAAGAAAAAAGCAGTCAAGAAGAAGGCAGTTAAGAGAAAAGCAGTGAAGAAAAAGGTCGTCAAGAAAAAGAAGGCTGTCAAGAAGAAAAAGAAGAGATAAATACCTTCTTTCTTTATTTTTTTTATTTGTGCCCGGCCTTCTTAACGACCGGTCGGGTGATTTTTTTTTAATCAATCATTCTAAGAGCATTTAGAATTCATTCAATGCTTTTTGAGCATTTGTTTTATTTGATTTAGCTGGTTTCTTGTCTTGTTTTTCATCGCTCGGTACATCTGAAGTTCCATCTCCGAAGAATATCTGCGGTCCTGCATACTCACGTTCGTTCTCATCAAACAGCGGTACGCCATAGACTCCGTCATAGCCGGGCCTTATCTGTATGTTGCCTTGCCTGTTCTTCAGTATTGCCTGTGCGACTTTTGGTGTTGTGACTTTTTCCAGCTCTGCAAGAGGCGTATTTATCAGGAGCTGCATCTCGCTTCCAAGCTTTGTGAGTCTTGAATATTCTTCCCATATCTTCTTTGTCGCAATCCCTTTGCCGAATATGTTTGCGAGAAGCTCAGATAGTGGAACCATTCTATAGAACTGTTTTGCGTCTTTCCTAGTATAACCTTCTGGTCTGTCTGCAAGCTCCTCAACTCTATGATGCACTCCTATTGTCAATGGCTTTTTGCATTTAGGGCAGATGTCTTTCAGTTTCATAGATTCAGATGGTGTCATGCAGACATTGCATGCTCGATGTCCGTCTTCATGATATTTTCCATAAGCTGGATCGACTTCAATTGTTCCGTGCAATCCATTACCTGTTCTTATCGCTTTGAGCATGTTATCATAACTGAGTTTTTCGATGTCGAGTATTGTGCACTCTCTGCCTATCCTCCATGGCCAGTATGAATGCAGGTCTGAGAAAGAGAGTATCTGCATATTGTCTAGCTGGCTTATCCTCCAGTTCATGGACGGGTCGCTGCTTAGACCAGTCTCTATCGCGTGTATGTTCTTGAGCTGGTCCCCGAATGCTTCCTTTATTGAGTTGAATCCTGACTTTGAGCCGAATAATGAGAACCAGGGAGTCCATATGTGCGCAGGTATCACTTCTATGTCCTTGTTTATCTTGTGGAGCATCTCCGTGAATTCGATGCAGGATATCTTGAAGATAGGACGTCCGTCATAATCCACTCTCCCTCTTTTTTTCAGTTCATCTGTTATCTGTTCTGCGACGTCTATGCTTGGAGCAAGCACTACGTTGTGCACTCTTCTTCCTTTTCCTCCTTGTGAATATACCAGTGATATCTCTGTCTGCAGTATGAACGGGTAGCCTGTTTTTGTCCTGTATATCCCGTCTCCTTCAGAAGAAAGTTCTTTCTTTATCTCTTTAATCCATTCCGGGTGCGTGAAGTCCCCTGTTCCGAGGATATCAATGCCTTTTATCCTCGCGTATTTCTCAAGATTCTTGATGTCAAGATCTTTGCTGCATCCTCTAGAATATTTTGAATGGATGTGGAGGTCCGCGAATATTTTCATGACATTTTGTTTTGGCGGGAAATATTTAAATACTTCGTAATGCTATATATTTCCTGGTTTTCCGGAGGCGTTCAGATGGGAAAAGCAGTAGTATTCATCATTCTTGTTGTATTATCACTCTTGCTGGCTGGTTGCGGAAAAGAAGCACCAGATGAAAAGCCGCTTGCGGACGCTGCTGTTTCAGGCGGATCAAAATATTCTCAAGCATCTGTTTCTTCAGGTGTGGAGCGCGTAAAGATTATAGCAAAAGATGGCACTAATCTGATAGCATCATACTATTCAGGTGGTGATGAGCTCGTCGTTTTGCTTCACATGCTGAACAAGGACAGGCATGCTTGGGATGATTTCGCTGAAGCGCTGAATAAGAGAGGTTTCACTGTGCTTGCCCCTGACTTGAGAGGACACGGAGAGTCCGACCTGAACTGGATGGTGTTCAAGGATGCGGATTTTCTTGGTATGGTTGATGATGTCGGTGATTTCATCGATTTTGTGATTGACAAGAAAGAGCTGTCGAAAGTTTATGTTGTTGGCGCCAGCATAGGAGCGAATGCTGCGATAATTTCTGGAGCAGAAGATTCAAGGATAGATAAGGTAGTGATGTTGAGCCCTGGCAATGATTATCACGGATTGAAGCCCGCGGGGTCATTGCTTGATTTCGGCAAACCTGCTCTTATCGTATATGGCCAGCTGGATTCAGCTTCTGCGAATGCCGCGAGGAGCATGGCTGATACTGCTAAGATAAAAAATCTGCCTGTCAAATCAATCGCGTACAGGGACAGCAGGGCGCATGGCACTGACATGCTTGCAGAGCACACCAAGACAGGAGATGACTTGGCGCTTGATATTATGAATTTCCTTGCGACAGGCTGAGTTAGTTCAGAAATGAATGCCGCCTGGCGAGCATCCAGATATTAATCGAACTTAATTGTAGTTGGACAAACATCAACAGAGAAATATTCGGTGTGAGCGCGGCATTCATGCTAGTCTAGGATTCTTATCGAGCATTATGAACGGCTGTAAATATGCAACTTCAATGACTGCCCGTTTTCCATTTGAGTGCCTGCTGCCATCTGCGATTATCTTGAGGTTCTCGTCTTGTGTGATTTCCACTCTGTTCGCAAGTGTGTCTTCCATCCCGGATATGCACGTTTCATTTCCAAGATAAAGTTTTGGCAGAGCCTTGACAATTTCAAAAGGATCAGGTTTGCCTCCTATGAACTGGAAGCGCTTGCCGCTTATTTTCTCGTAGCTGAAATCACGGGCTCTTTCCGCAGTCCCTGCTTTGTAGAATGGGCTGAAATCCTGCGGCTTTGATGGCATTCTCCAGAAAGGTTTTATTCCATAGAGGCTCGCTCCGAGTGTGCCCATCGCTGTAGCGTTCCTCTCTGTCATCCTTGTTGCATCGTCAATGATAACCTCGCAGCTTATAGAAGCTAATATCTCGTCAACATACCTGTTTTCATAAGCTGTCTTCAATTTCTGGAATGCGCTTGCAGAGCTGATTCCATCGACTATTTTGCTGAGAGTTATAGAGCCTGCGCATCTTGCGATTATTGTCGCAGCAGTCATCATTGAGCACTCTCCGCCCCTGTCTTTCGGCTTGTAATATTCCTCGAAGAATCGGTATAATGATGCGTCAGCATAAAGCGACATGAGCTGTATGGATTCAAGGTCGTCTGGTTTGTCTTTCGGATACAGCATGAGTATCGGTACATATGCTCTTTCAAACAGGTGTGTCGGGTTCTTGTTGCCGAATCTTTTTGTCTCGTATAGATTCTGCGCTACTTGTTCCATCTCTCCCGTCATCTTCAGTGTGTCTGCATAGACATTCACAGTCCCGCGTCTCCTGTGGTATATCTTGGGAAGATGTATCTTTGTCGCTTGCTCAAGCGATGCTCTGTTGAGTGTCCTTGCAAATTCAATAGGCGTTTGCCCTCTGCCGAATTCCTTGTATGCTTGCTTGAAGAAGGTTGTCAGGAAATTCTGGACAGTGCCGTCTCCTCCGGAAAGTATGACTATGTCTGTCTTCTCTTTCATGTAATCATCACAGAGGTTCTTGACTATGTCTGCTTTTCCTGTCAGGTCGACTTTTGCATCTGAAAAATCAAGGATTCGTTCGAGCTTCCTGGCTTCTTTTTTAGCGGAATTGCTCTTGTTCTGCTTTGCATTAGCATTAACTATTGCTGCAATCTTGAGCGGCATCGTAAAATGCTTTTTTAGCATTTTATATAAACATTTGCCGTCCTTTCCGGTGGGTCATTTTTCATGTGCTCTTTTTAAATAAAACCGTAAATAATTTAAAGGGTGAGACTACTACAAAGTGGTCAATAAATGGTTGTCCGGCCTGTCCGGTCACTTTGGGGGTAATGTTTTTGAGTAAACTAAGGCTTATAATAGCGTTTTTAGCAATTTTCAGTGCAGGTTGGGTTTTAAATACTCTTCTCACTAGCTTTGTCTATTATGATGTCGAAAAACCGCTTAATTTTGGCTTTGTTCCTTTTTTAAAGAGCGCTGAACGCTCCTCACCTTCAGACCACATCTCTGAGAGCCAGATTCACGTCTACAACGACCAAGTGGTCTTGGATATTGAAGGTGCTAGCTGGGCAGCGTTTGCAGACACCAATTCGATGGACCCATTCTTTGATGATACTGCTAATTCGATAGAGCTCAGGCCTGATTCGCCTGATGACATAGATGTAGGAGACATAATCTCTTATGAGTCCAGCATAACCGATGACCTCATTGTCCATCGTGTTGTCAAGAAAGATGTTGATGACGCAGGTGTTTTTTTCCTTGTCAAAGGAGATAACAATCCTGTGCAGGATCCTGAGAAGATAAGGTTTGAGCAGGTGCATGGCATTCTGGTTGGGATAATTTACTAGGATGGTTTGATGGTACTACAATACTTAAGCGAGATCGTGAATCAGCTAAAGAAGGTGCATTCTGATACTGAGAGCAAGATAGAGAAGAATCCGGTTCCTAAGAAGAGGGTTTTTGATTCTAACATAAGGATGGTCCGTGCAGGATGCCTGATACGAAAGAAGAAGAAAGGGATTTATTATTATCTTCTTGGCAGGCTTGTCAAGGATTATGAGCCTCCGAAGGATCCAAAACTCAAGACCGCAGGAGGATACCTGAGGCTTTCTGAGGAGTATTACAATGCACCTGACCTTTCATCTATTGATGGTCTTGTGCGCGAACTTGCAGAAGAAGGTTTCAGCGGTAAGTACGCTCCTGTGATCGACACGATTGTTCCTGTCGGTGTTGCTCTTTCGCATGAGAAAGGGGTTTTGCAGTTCTATATTGCGGACCTGAGGAAAAATCCTGCGCAAGGTATGAAGAAGGAACAGGTATTCAAGAAGCGTAAGGATAATAGCGTCTATCTGAGATGGTGTTCTGTCAAAGACCTTGTCGGGACGCTCGGAAATAAGACTCCGGAACTGCTTGTCCAGCCTGAGACTGTAGAGATGATATTGGCATCACATTACTATTCAAGGAGCAAGAGGGTGTTATTTGACAAGTCAGATGTTTCTACAATAGTCAAGCCTGATGGCAACCTCATAATACCTGATGATTACAGGAAGAAGATATTGGATACGACAGGGCTTACGTGGCTTGAGAATAAAGAGACGCTCAAGACCTGCAAAGTATACTATTCTGTGCCTGACATGAAAGCCTCGTCAGACATATTCCCAAAGATACCATGCATAAAGATATTCTTCATGACAGACCTTTTCATGATTGACAAGGAGCTGGTAGGAAGCAGCCTTGACGAGCACATCACTGAAAGCATAAGTGCGATGAAGACTTACTCTCCTGAGTGGGCCAAGGCAATAATCAAGAACTATGTACGTTCTAATTATTATGAGACTCTAGGTATAGACCTGCTTAAGGATTATCTGATACCTGATAAGAAGAAATAATTGTAAAGATATTTCTGTTAAAATAAAAAGAATAAATGCCGCCTAGCGAGCATCAGATAACGTGTCTAGAACAATTGCAGTTGGGCGAACAATAGCTAAGAAATAAACAGTGCGAGCGCGGCATTTAAACTCTTGTTTATGGTTGGAAACCTAGGTAAAATATATAAATCAAAGTCTTATCGGTAAGAGTCATGAAAAAGAGCCATTTGATTTGGATTCTTTTGCTATCTTTGGTACTGGCATTGTCCGGCTGCGGCGGGAAAGAAGCTGCTAAGGAAGAACCAGTGCAAGAGACGGCTGTCGAACAGGTGACTGAGCCAGAGCTTCCTGAAGAGGAAGTGAAAGAGGCAGGGTCTGATGTGACGCAGCAGGCAGTATCTCCGGAGACGACTCCTGAAGAAGAGCCTGTGGCAGAGCAACCTGTTGAAGATCCGGCGCAGGAGACAGAGACGACAACAGCTACAGAGACTGAAGAGCCTGCAGCTGAATCGAACCAGACTGCGCAGAACTATCGCGTGGTCTCGCTTAAGGACCTCAAGGCGTATCCTGAAGAGATGCACGTGAAGGTCGGTACGACAGTTGAATGGCGAAACGTGAACGACAACCTGCAACACATAATAGGCTGGAGCGGCCAGAAGGCTGCAGGCATAAAGCCTGAACCTATGTTACAGGGAGAGAGCTGGAGCTACACGTTCACAAAGCCTGCAAAGATAGCGTGGTTCTCGACAGCCCGTCCTACAATACAGGGCGTGATATACGTCGAGGAATAAATCTTTTATTTTTTTATATTATTTTTATGTGTGGAGGTAATTGAAATGGGGGTTAGGCAAGCGTTTTTGGTATTTTCTGTTTTGTTGGTATTGTTGATATTTGGCTGCGGTCAGAAGATGGTCTGTGAGAAGCCTAATGTAATGATAGGCTCAAGCTGCTGCCTTGATGCTAACAAGAATGATATGTGTGATACGAGGGAGCTGCCTGTCACAGTAGAAGGGCAGGAAGAGCTGGAGCAGGAAGTTGTAGAGGAAAAGCAGCTGGTTGAAGCAGGAAAATATGATGATTTTGCAGCTACTTTCGCGTCTACATGGGACAAGAAGAGCTATAACGCTCTTAGTAGGATGTTTGTCAAGGATTTGAGGCTTAAGTTCTCTTCTAATGAATTCAATTTCCTTTCAAGGAAGACAGACACCCAGCTTGGAATAACAGGAGTGTCGCTAAAGAATGTCGGCAGCAATTCTGCAGAGTACCTTGTGGATATAGGATCTGAGAAGGTTGTTGTATCTGCAGACATAGAAGAGGAGGCAGGAGTGCCTAAGCATGTCGCTTTCTACTTCTTCAGGGAGCTTGATGCGAACACTGCATGCGTAAATGATACTGAGTGTTTCTTCACTTTCGCCACAATATCTGGCGACAGGAACTATTGCGAGAAGTCGGGCGAACAGAGGGAAGATTGCCTTGAGAAGTTCGGCGTATCCCAGAGCATAACTTTCAAGATAGACCAGTGCACCGATATTGGTGAGTATTATGCGATGTCTGACTGCCTTTCACAGATTGCAGTGAATGAGAATGACATAGAGCCATGCTGGCATGCGACGTATGACAAGCAGATATACGAATGCCTTGGTTTTGTCGCCGCTGCGAGGGATGATGTCAATGAGTGCGATATCTTTGTGTTTGCAGGCGGCAGGACCGCCTCAAGGATGCAGAAAAGCCTTTGCATAATGGGTTATGTAAAGGAGACTTCTGACACTGAAGCATGCGCAAAGATAGACAGAAGGGATGATGTGATGCTTGGTGCTATGCAGGAGAACTGCTACAAGCTTAACTTCCCTTGATAATTATTTTATATTTTTCTTCTATTTCTTTTTCCATCTTTCTTAGAAGGTATCTTGCTGAAGCAGAATCGTCGTTAAGTAGTATTGCCAGGTCATTCATTAGCGCTATGTCCGTGACTGGCTTGTCGCCTATCTCGTGTCTAGTGCAATAGAGTACTGCGACATATGAGAGAAAACCTTCTGACATGTTTTTCATCATAGATGCCTGGCCGCTGAGTCTTGCTTTTCGCAAAGCAGCTCCTGCTGCCCTTGAATATGCTACAGCACCAAGTGTCGGGAAATACTCGAAATCTGCTGTCGAGTTGGAGAATGATTCTGGGAAATATCCTGTGCTCATAAGGAGCGTATCGCCGAGCCTCCTGAATTCAGCATATCTTATTGTGGCATCGAAAGCGCTGTTCTGCTCTATATCTTTGAGCTGGAGTATGAATGGTCTTGTGCCTCTTGCATTTATGGAAGGGGAGCATTCATCGTTCCTTGATGCATACTGTGTCATGAGGTTGGTCAGGTATATGTGTGCGTTCTCGCTGAACACACCTTTCTTCTCCATTATCTTCTTTAGCAAAGGTGAGAATTCTGCTTGAGGGTCAGATATTATTAGTCCTTCCATCCGTTCACTTCTTGTAGAGCCATCCTCGGAGTTCATTTAGGAACTGTTCCCTTTGCCTTTCAAGGAATGCCCTGTTGGGATTCTCTCCGTTAGGCACATAATTCTTTGGTGCAGGGTTGCTGCTTTCGTTAAGGTATCTTATGATTGTCTGCTCAAGTGTGTTGGCTTCATCTTCGCCGAACCAGTTTGCTTTTCTTGATATTGTTTTGAGAAGGTGTTTTCTTGCCCTGTCATTCTTGAGGTCTAGTTTGGAGATGCTTTCTTTCTCTTTGGGAGTCAGGTTTGCACGTTTGTAGCCAAGGTTGTTCCTGCTATCTTTAACTATTGTCTCAATATCTGCGAAGTATAGCTTCTGCTCGACTTCTTTTTGCGGCCTTGGCCCGAATGGCAGACTCTGTTGGCCTTTTTGGACTGTAACATATATGAAAGGTGCCAGGCTTACAGATACGCCGTAATAGTCTATCTCTACTTTATTCTTAGAAATACGTATTACAGGCAAATTCGGCTCAGTGCATTGTATGTAGTTGTCTTTTGCTGAACTCACTCTCAACACCTAAAATTATTAGGTGCATCATCTATATATAAATTTTTCTATTTTGTAGTTACTAAGTAGTGACAAATTAGTTGTGATTATTTCGAATTTCAGGATTTTGTTTATAAATGTTTAAAGGTAAATTTACTCCGAACGGATTACGAAATGTTTAAATATTTAGGGCACGTATAGACAAAGGATTATCAGTTCGGGGGGAACTGCTGAAGTTTTAGCAATTGCAGTGTATACTGGACTCATTTAGGAGAACAACAACGGGGGTAACTAAAAATGAGCGGAGACAACAACATCTTTATCGGTGGAAAGCCTTTCATGAACTACGTGACTGGTGTAGTGATGCAATTCACGACCAAGAACGCTGGCGAAGTGACTATCAAGGCTCGCGGAAAGTTCATATCAAGGGCAGTCGACGTCGCTGAAGTTTCCTCAAAGAGATTCCTGGACGGCACAGTAGAGGTCAAGGGCATAAAGATCGACTCAGAAGAGTTCGAGAACAAGGAAGGCAAGACAGTCCGTGTCTCTACAATCGAAGTGACTCTGGGAAGGAAGTGATTCTTCCTAAATATTTTATTTTATTCTACATCTTTTAATTAGTGATGCAGCCTAGCGAGCGTCAGATACAATTTCTAATCCTGATGCAGTTGCAAACAACAAGAATAAACCTGTCTGTGGGAGCGCGGCATTGCTTTTGCTTAGGATAAAAATACGAGCCCGTGAGGATTTGAACCCCAGTCAATCGGTCCGAAGCCGACCGCACTATCCAGGTTATGCTACGGGCCCGTGTGAGTCTTGCGAACGAGGGACCGTGCGACCAAAGCCGAAAAGCTTTGTGTATGCTACGGGCCCTTTGTTCATCAAAAACGAAAAGAACGTTATTTATAAAGGTTTATCTTCAGCTCGGATGTTTTCAAGAAGTCCATAGAAGAGCTGGCTGATATCTTTTATGTTTTCTATGCCGAAACGTTCTGCGTATGTTGTCGGTTCGGATGCATTCTGCTTGTTCTTGAACCTTTCAGCGACCGGTTCGAAGCTGTGGAATGATTCTTTTATCTTGCTTAGTGTATCATCTATCTTTGATGAGTCTATCATTATATTCAGTTCATATTCTTTTTTGGCGTATGGCGTCTGCCTGACATGCACTGTTGCGCCTTCGACATTCAGCATCAACGCTTCCTTGTCTCTCTTGTATGCATATGACTTGTGGACCACTTCAGGCGCGACATATCTCATGTGCACGTATCCTTCCTTGAACTCGCGGTAGTTTGTCTTGCGTTCAGGGCTGAACACGACAGCGTTCCTTTCAGAGACTATCTTATTGAATAGTTCTTCAAGTCTTACTTCAGAATGATCCATTTTCAGGATGAGTATGCCCTTATGTATTTAAACTTTTTTTCTATTTGACTGAAAAGATCGCATCTGCCGATGCATCTCCTTTCGACAGCTCGACTCTCACTGTGTGGCTGCCTGTCTGGACGCTTTCTAGTGTTATGTAGTCTGCAAGGCTTATCTTTAGCTGGTGCTCTAGATTCATTATCTGTATGTTGTTTGTTCCTAAGTTCTGGTATTCTGTGCCGTATTCTATCCTGTTATCATCAAGATATTTCTTTATTGCGACCACTCCTATCGGCTCGTTGTCAAAATATATCATGATTGACTCGTCATGCAGGAAAGTGACTGGATTGAGCAATATGTTCGCATCGAAGATGTCGCTCTGCGCAAAAGAACTCTTTGTAAGCTCTAACTGCACAGGCTGTTCATAGACAGATAGGCCGCTGAATGATGCGTAGCCTCCCACTATTGCAAGTAATGCTATTACTGCCACGATTATTGTGACGATGTGTTCACGTTCAACGAGCATTGTAACACCTTTTTTGTTTTTATATTGATTATATCTCTAACATGTATGTGAGCTTGGTAAGTTTTATCTCTGTGTCAGGGTCGATTTTGAGCTTCAGCTTGTAATATAGTCCTTTCTGCATCTTCATGTTTATGTAGCATGTGTCGATACAGCTGTCTTCGAATTTCTCTTCAAGTATCTCCCTTCCTCCATCGACTATCCTTGATGGGCCGTCGGTCATGAAGTCTGTCAGAGTCATCTTTATGAGCGCTTGAGGGTTGCTTGTGACATCTTCTCTGCTCACTCCTTCAGGCAGATTGCTGTCGACTTCTTCTGTAGCTGTTGCCATTCCTGTTATCATGTTGCCCTGTCTTTTCCTTACGTTAGAATATACGAGCAGCTCCTGGCCTAGTCCGTTGTCAAGCGTTATCTCTGCCCTGCCTTTGCCTATGACTTCACCTGAAAACCGTAGCGATGTCATGTTGAATGCCTGGTCTTTCTCAGAGAATAGTACAAATGTTGTCGGCTGGATTGCAGATATGCTCATCTGCTGGCTTTCCATCTTTATGGAAACAAATCCGACTATCGGCACTCCTTCCCCACTTATAGGCACTTGCGCAGTCGGCAAGAACTTATTGAGAGCATAGACTCCTATGAATATAGCAAGGAAAGCTACTATCATGAGTTCAAATGCGAACAATCTCTTTTTCGTCTCTTCGCTTGGCATATTATTACCTCCAGCATGATTTCATATAAAAATGTTATTGTGTCTTTTTAATACGTTGAAATCTATTTGTTCTTTCCTATAATCCTATTGACATCCTCTTCAAGCATGCGTATCCTCTCGTCATAGTCCTGGGGTGCTGCTCTTTTTTCAGCAGGGACTGGCGTTATTGGCTCATCTTTGTTTTTTATCTGTTCTTTGACACAGCTGATTATGCTGTTTGACTCTTTCATGCAGCTTTGCACTCCGGTTATCTTCGCGCACATCTTGTCAGCGTATTTCTCACCTTTCTTTCCGAACGGAGGCAGGCCTTTGTTCATCGCTATGAATGTGGCTGACCCTATCAGGAGTCCTGCTGCGAGTACCATTATGAATATCTCTTCTCTTCCTATATCCTCAACAACATCCGCGACTGCTTTTCCTGTGATTTCCTGCGCATCGAACGTGAGCAGCATGAGCAATATTATTGATACTATGAGCAGTACGTGCACTGCTGTAAGTATGTGCTTTATCTTTTCGCACATCTTTGAGTTGTGTAACGCTATGACTGCAATCAGCAGCACAAGCAGAAGCAGGAGTGGAAGTACATATACTGGATTCGGCGGCTCATATGGCTGGACTGTTATGGCCTCGCCGGTTATGAGATCTTTTGTCATCCTCTCAAGCTCTGACTTCTTCTCTTGTTCTGTGCATTCCCTGCATTCTCCTCCGCAGTCTAATCCTGTCTCGTCAAAGTTCTTCCTGTTGTCTGAGCAGTGTTCGTAATCGCAAGTCTCTACTGTGATAGGTCTTCTTGTCTCTGTTCCGCATCTTGCCAGGTCGTTGCATTGCCTAGTCATTATGCCTGCTTCGCTGCACTTGCTCCAGTCTCCGCAGACCCATCTTTCTGCGCAGCCAGAGACGCACAGTCTCTGCAGCGGAGGTCTTTCAGAGTTGTTGTTGCAGGCATTTATGTCGAAGCACTTCCTGTCTTGCGTGTTTTCGACGCATGGTCCCCATGAGTAACATTGCCAGTCCTGTACGCATTCTCTCTGCTTGTTAGGTCCAGCTGCTCCTCCTCCACCACCGCCACCTCCTCCGCCTCCTCCAGATGGGCAATTTCCGCAGTCAAGCGCGCAGCTTCCGCATGTCTCTGCTCCATTGCAAGATGAGTCTCCGCAGTAAGGGCTTTCTTCGACAGAGTAATTGGTGAAGTGCGTCACGTTGAATGTAAGCACGCCTAAAGAATAATCTATTATCATGCAAGTATCATTCTGGCACTGGCTTCCGTCTTTCATGATTCTTGGCAGCGTGAAGTTGAGGTTGTAGATAGTTATGTTTGCTGACTTGTTGAATTCTGGCAGCTGGCTTGAGTCTATGCTTGCGTATCTTTCTCCGATTCCAGCGCCAGAGTCTAGATTAAGGCATCTTGTTATTGTTATTGGTTCTTGGAATATGACTGTTCCATACGGAGATGATTCAAGCAATACTCCCTGCATGTCCGTCAAGTTGCTTCCTGAGAAGTCAGTTGTCGTGCCGTTGAATTTTGTGCTTATGATGCAGTCGCATGCTTCTGTCGTATTGTTATCTGCGGGCAGGAATGTTGTTGTGCCGCATTCTGTGGTGTCATTATATAGCTTCGTCCTGGTATCTCCTATTGTGCACTGTGTGTAGTAAGGCACCCAGTTCTCTGTGCAGTTGTACATTGTTGTCTGGGTGTTGTTCAACCAGCCATCTATGTTTCCATATGTGTCGACAGTCCTTACGGATATCATGTAAGTCGTCGAGTCGTTCAGGCCAGTCGCATAATAATACTCATTTGCAGTGCTGGCTTTGTAGCTTCCGTTTATCCATACTTCAGAATATGCGAAATCAGGAGTTGTCGGGTTCGTCCATACCCAGTATAGATAGTTGAGGCCTTTGTTCAGCAGGAGTATGTTTGTGACAGCGTCCGGAGGTATTGTATCATTGACAGTCAGCCAGAGCGTTTGGCTGCTTGCGCTGTAGTTCTGTGTCTCAGGATAGTTTGCGGTTACCTGATATGTTGCTTCATTGTTGTACTGTGAGTTGTCTTCTACGTAATTGCCTGTTCCAAGCAGAGTTGCGTTCCTGTATGCTTGTATTATTCCTTCTCCTGCTGTCCTGTAAGCAGTTATGTTTGCATAGGCCATGCGTTCTATTGTCTTGTTTGAAGCAGCTCCGTCTATCAATAGAGCGAGAGCAGAGCTGGCTTTGTTGATTGTAAGCGTGTTTGTCTGTATTGTCGCAGTGTAATTTCTTGTATCCTGGACATCGCATGAGTAGCCGTAGCTTCCTGCTGCGAATGTGTTCGTGTCAGGATTTACGACTTGTGTCCCGTTCCTTGAAAGTATTGTGCTTATTGAGTTGTTCGCGCTGCAGCTTACTGTTGTAGATGTACTGTATATCTCTGTCCAGCTTGGAGCGGATACAAGTGTAAGCGTGACTGGTGCCTTGTTTATTATGAATGATATCTGCGATGTAGAATTGGCATTTCCGAGGAAATCATCCGCATGCCATCTGTATGAATAGGTTCCTGCAGCAAGGTCGTTGAGTGTTATGTAATAATCATTTCCGTTGTTGTTTATTGAGGTGTAGTTCGTGCCGTTCATCTCAAATACGACTTGATTCACTCCGACGTTGTCTATCCATGTTATGTTGAACATGTAGTTCTTTCCAGGAGCATATTCTGCTCCGTTCTGGTCGTTTATGTCAGAGTATTGCGGTGCGATGTTGTCTTGTGTCATCGCATTGTCCCAGACATCTGTATTGTTGACATTTCCGTATACATCTTTTGTGTGGATTGTTAATCTATAGCTGGTGAATCCGTTGAGGCTAGTGAAGTTATAGGTGTTGCTGCTCGTGTTTGCGATATTCGTCCCGTTTAGATACAATATAGCATGTCCGAAATCACTGTCAGAGGGGTTTGTCCAGCTCCATACTATCCATGAGCTGCCTGTAGCTGTTTCAGAAAGTCCAGAGACGCTTCCTGACGGTATTGTGTCTCTGACAAAGAGCCAGTATGTCTTTGATCCAGCAGTATAATTCTGACTTAGAGCATATGCTGCTGTTATATTGTAGTCTGCCTGCTCTGTGTATTGTGATATATTTGTGACAGGAGAGTTTCCTGACGCGATGAGTGTGCCGTTCATATATATTGAGACTTGGTTGTTATCGCCAGCAGTTATTGCTGCAGTTATGTTTGCGTTAGATGTCCTTTCTATAGTGATGTTTGCCGCGTTTCCGTTGAGCAACAGTTCAATCTGTGGAGTTGCCTTAGATACTGTGTATGAAAACAGTTCAGTCATGTTTCTGTTTCCATATGTGTCATTGGCATGCATCATCCAGGCATACGTTCCCGCAGCAAGATTTGTATAGTTATAGTAATACTCTGAGCTGCTGTTCTGCGTTGAGTAGTTCTGCATCGTGCCGGTGAAATTGTGCTCTATAATGACTGTGCTGACTGCTGTGTTGTCGTTCCATGTGACATTGAACTGGTACTGCTGGCCTGCTACGTAAGTTGTCGGTGTCTGCGGGTTTGTCCTGCTGTTGTTCCACGTAGGCCCCTCAGAATCAGACCTGTTGGTCGTGACAAGTATCTCAAACAGGTCGTTGTGGTAGAACCCATTGCTGTCTGTGCCGTTTAGCGTCCCATTGAAGAGCCAGCTTCCATCATAATTTGGCACGGTCGCGTAGAATGTGAATGTCTGGAATCCTAAATCTATAGTCGAAGGTATATCATATACTACTTCGTTACCGTTTATGCTGACGCTGCTGTTTGAAGTCCCAAGGGCAGTCCATTCAGCAGGTAGTTTTAACTTTGCATACTGGGATGAGGTTATGGTGCCGTCACCAGCTACCTCTTGGATTTTTACTGTGAAGGTCTGGTTAGTTATGCCTTGCAACGGCCCTGCTGCTTCAGAGAAATTCAATGCATCAGTTGATATTGTCAGGTATGCTGTTGCTGCATGATCCCTTATTGATATGTTCTTCACTTGGTAGGATGTATCATTGTTGGAGAATGTGACGTTAGTAAACGAGCCTGTTGGCGGGTTGTTAAGGTCTACGGTGTATTTGAATATCTTGTATTCATTTGCAGGTATTACATGGTTTCCGTTCCAGGTTAGGCTTTCTGCGGCACCATTAGCAGTGCAGCTTGGGCTGCATGAGGTTATATGTGCCTGGTCGCTTATTATCCTGTCTATGCTCCAGTAGTCTGTCACGTTCGATATTGTTACGTTTATTGTATTAGGGTTATAAACGACAACGCCCGTATTCATATTACGGTCATTCTCGACGGTCATGGGCTGGATCCTGTATATTTCCAGGTTGCCTGCTTCTCCTATCTCGCCGAATCCGGGGTCGTTGAGCGTGAGCATCATTGTATAGTCTTCCCCTGAGGTTATTCCCCTGAAGAATTTCCATTCGCCATAGCAGGTCTGTGTGGAGAAGTTCCAGTCAGCGCATTTGTATACTGCTCCGGACCCTGTTGATGCTACGGAACTCACAGTGAACGTGTCATTATCGGATATGTTGCCCATCATTGGATTGACAGCATATATCTTGTTCCAGATTCCGGTTGGTGGATTGTCAAGGTCGACTATCTTGGTGAATCCCTTGGTGATAGTTATGTTCCTGAACATGACGTTCTGTATCCTGCTGCTGTTGACAGGGCTTACCGATATGTTGTATACTCCGTCATCGACTGTAAGCGCATGCACTTTTCCTGTGCTGCTGAATCTCGTCGTTACGTCTTGTTTGAATTCCACTGTGACGTTTACCCTGTCTCCCTGGGCGTCCTCAACCCATCCGTAGAAGTCGGATTTTGACGCGTTTATGTGGAGTATCCTCTCTTCGCTTGATGATGCCCTTCCGTTCTGTGCAGTGCAGTTAATTTTCCAGAGGAAGTCTTTCTCAGTGTTCACCGTAAGTTTGAAACGCTGAAGCTGCCCTTCAGTCACTGTGCTGTCCGTGTCATGCACTGTGTTGTTGTACACGAGTGAGCACGCAGCTATTGCGCCTTCGCTGTTGACTTCATATCCTGCATACAGGTCTCCATCGCCGTGCTGCGTGTCGTTCTCAGGCCAGATGAGTGTTATGTTTGTCTCTTCGGCAGTATAGTTGACTATGACCATAGGCCTTAATGTCTGGTTCAGGCTGTCGCTGCTGTAGAACCTCTTCTGCGTATTGGCAGTTGTTATTGCAGGAACTATAGCTATGCCTCTGTTGGTCGCTGTCCCATTGGTCCATGCACGTACCATGTCTGTGATGTCCCATTCTATCCATCCATAGCTGTTTGTCAATGTCTTTGTGTCAGTGGGTGTAGCATAATAGTTTGGTCTTGTGTTCCATGTGACAGTGTCCTCGTCCCATGCTGAGGTTATTAGATGCGATGACAGGTTTATTGCATTTGTAGCGTTCGTAGGTGAGTCATAGAAATACAGTTTTAGTTTCGCAGATGTGAGGTTCACTCCTGCGAGTGAGGAGTCAGTGAACTTTATCAGTGTCGCAGAGTATCTTCCGCCGCTCTCTGCTCCTACGAGGAATGTCTGGCTTCCATAGTTCTGGTTCGGGGCAATCTGGTTCACGAAAGTGTCTGTTCCTTCAGTTGCGTTAGGTTGCAGCTCTTCGTATCCATCCTCCGTGATTGTCATCATTGCAGGGACGATTGTGCTCTTGCTGTCCTGTATCTCTGCAGTTAATGTGATGCCTTCATCAACAGTAACGTCTGTGTTGTTGTCATCTGTTGTCTTGTTTTCCAAGGAGTATTCTATACTGTCGATGTGAAGTGTTGTGCCTCTGTCGATGCGGAATTCGATGGTGTATTCCTCATCAGTTATTCCATCAGGCAGTATGCATGTCTCGAAGCATTCTCTATCAAGTTCGAATGTTGGTTTCTCTATGAATTCAGCATTCAATTGCTCTGTCGTGCCT
The DNA here is from genome assembly GCA_964563755.1 of uncultured Methanosarcinales archaeon. GTDB lineage: Archaea > Nanobdellota > Nanobdellia > Woesearchaeales > UBA11576 > JABMQF01. The sequence goes on along the minus strand of CAZLYC010000003.1, from coordinate 132,572 downwards.
ACTATGCCTTCGAAGCTTGCTCTTTCAGCTATCTCCTGTTCTATGAATACTACCTGCGCAGATACGGTATTCGCATTTTCCGCGCCGTACCTTCCATGGAATAAATATAATGGTGCGTTCCAGGAATCTTCTTCTGGAGCGAGTCCTGATAATGCGCAGCAGTCTGCTGCTCCGTTGCAGAACACTGTGGCATTTTCTGATTCAAGAGGTAGTATTGTCCATCTTGTGCAGAGATTGGTCTCATCCACAGGCCAGCTGAATATGGTCTTCTCGACGCTGAAGTCTATGACTCCGTCATCTATGTATTCTACTCCATCATTATCTGTGTCCCAGATGGTGCTTGTTGCATACTCAATTACTGTCAGGATCTTTTTGTCTCCATCAGTCTCTTCGATGACTGGCGCTTGAGGTACCAAGACAGCGTCTCCTGTGATTTGCAGGAAGTCTCTTCCATCGCTTTCTCCTGTCTTCATTATCAGGTATTGCCTGCCGTCTGTATTGAGATACGCTTCTGCGTTCCCGTCTCCTGTGATGCGTCCGTTTATCCTGATTGACCTCAGCTCAGAATTCTGCTGGAGTTCTTGCAGCTTAAGTGTGATGTTGCTGTACTGTGTTATCTCTGCATCTATCTGCTGTGAATATGATTGGTATGTGTCTCCTGCGATCATATTGCCTGTTATTCCTTCTTCTAGGAATAGTGTGGCGATAGATAAGAGTAATATTACTGTGATTATGACTCCGATGTTTGGTTTTGCAATGGCAGGATATCTTCGTTCAGATAAAATGGGCTGTGTTTTTTGGTCGATTGATTCAGGCATTCTCCTGGATTTCAGCGCGAGATTTATCTCAGCGATTCTCGTATCTGCCTCGTCCATTTTTTCGCTGAATTTTCCCTGTTTCTTCATGGTTTTGCTCTTACGCATCTGTCTGCTTGCTCCTCTTCTTCTTTGTACGGATGTATGCTGTGGATGTTGTCTTCTCTGACCTGTTAAGTATAGCAGCTATCTGGTTGTTCTGGAGATTCGCCTTGTCGCGCATGTATTCGACAACGACTTCTAGTATTGATATTGACCTGTCGCGCACTACTGCGAGCGGTATCTGGAAGAGCGGTGCCTTGGCTGATAGGGGTTTCTTGGTCTTCCTTTTCTTTGCGACCCTGCTGTATAATGTCCAGATGTTCCTCTCATCCCTGTTGGTCAGCATGGCTATTTCATGGTAAGATAGGTTCAGCTGCTCTTTTAGGTATTCAACTAGGGACTCAAGAAAGCTTATTGACCTGTCGCAGAATATTGTGCTGGGTATGAGTATCTCAGAAAATTGTGTCTCTGCACGATTATTGGGTTCGTTCCCTTCTGCTCTGTCTGCAGTGATTATCATCAATCAGCTCCTTTTCTTACTGGGTGTGTATTGAGTTTAAGGTATTATGCTTTTGTTTTTTTACGCAGTTATTCCTACTATGTGTGTTTATTATATAAAAACTTTTCGTTTCAAGGTTTATTTAGCTATGATTGTGGTGATTCGTCATTTGTCTTATAATCTTACTATGTGGGTGTTAAATTTTAGAACTTGGTTGAGAAATGCGTCATATATATCCTACTATGTGTGTACAAATATATTTCTTACCCTGTATGTATTAATCGCAATTTTATTGATGTTTATCTTACGCTGTGTGTTATTTCTATAGACTATTCAATTATTTTTTGAGAATTTTTCGTAATGCTATTTCTTACTATGTGTGTAGAAATATGAGAGAATCATATAATCCAGGGAGTGATGAATACCTCTACCAGTGAAGCGAACACTAACAGAAGTATAGCTATAGCAAAGATGTCTATTGAATCCAGCACTGTCTTCTTGAATTCATTTGTCCTGAAATCGTGTCTTACGACCGCGACTGAGAATATTCCTCCTGCCAATGCGCCTATGAAATACGCGACTATCTCGAACATGCCGTGTGTCATGTATTTCAGGAGTCCTACAGATATTATCTGTGAATATGCTGCGACAGACGGGCTTATGTGTGTAAGCAATTCATTCCTGACAAAAGTGCCTATCGCTGTAGCGATGACTGCCGCGTTCCAGGTCAGTATGAATATTGCGCCCGCGCCGAAGAAGAATGAGAACAGCACGCAGAATATCAATACCTTCATGTTGTTCATAAGCACAGACACGACTCCTGATGTCGATGCGAAATTTCCTGTGGGTGTTGTTGTTACGTGGGCGATTGTGTTTATCTGCGCGTTAAACATTGTCTGCACTGTTGAGCTAGGCAGAAGCGTGAACCAGAGCAGGAATGCAAACACGAATCCGAAGAACAGGAATGACATAGCGCTGACCGCTCTTCCATGCTCCTTCAACAGCCACGATTCTTTCTTCTGAAGTGTGTCTTTGTCTGCTTCTACTTTTATGAGGCTGTAGAATAGCGGGACAGAGCATATTGCTGTCATTGTCACCATGACTATGCTCGCATAACTCTTGAATACCCATAGGCTAAGAAGTAAAGCGAATGAAGCGTATATCGCGCCGAGGAAGAACAGCTTCCATGGTTTCTCTTCAGCTTTTCTGGGGTCGAGCAACGCTTCTAATACCATCAGTCACCAGTTTTTTTAGTTTATGAAAATCTTCTTTCGTTCATCATTACAGATTTTTATTTAATATAAATGTTGCTATGGCTGCCTGATAATATAGAACAAAAGATTATGTTGAACACTAGCCTATCGGCAGCATACAGAAATCTGCTTTCTGCCTTTTTTTAGTGCGTTTCAGTTATTGTCTTGCCTGGAAATTTCCATATACTCCAAGTCCTCGTCGTTCATCACGATCTCTCGGATAATCTCGACCTGTGCCTTGGATTCAGGCAGAGTATACCTGTATCTTTCCCATTCTATGTCTGGGCCTATCGTGCCTTTGGCATGCATTCTGACACCTCCTGTAACAGATTTGCCTAGAATGTCGTTGTACAACTGGTGTCTTGAGGGCATTTGCCCGTCGTCAAGAGTTATTAGATGTCGCCCGGCAATGCAACAGATTTTCTGTTGTGCAGGTATACTATATGTCTGTCTGGCTATTTAAATGTTGCTGACTGTTGCTGACTTCATCCATATAGAACTGATAAAATGGGCAATTCCGTAAGAAATACGTAATACCATTTATTTATTAAAGTTATAATAATATTAACTTTATTTGCGTAAAAATTCAAGATACTGTTTGATTTTTTAATCAAAAGCAGTTTTTCCGTGATATTTACATAGTAATTCTCACACATTTTTCCGTTATTTATTCGGATTGCACTTATTTTTGTTTTTTTAGTATATTTTTTATCAAAAAGTTGTTTTTCAAATAGATAATGTTTAAATATTAAAAAAACATAGCAATAATGGGGTCAGAAAACATAAGGTAGAGACTACATACCCTATCCGAAAACAAAGAGGAAATGGACGTAAGGACAACCAAACCTCGCTAAACGGTTCAGTTCTTGCGTTCTAGAGGTAAAAAAATGAAGAAGACTTTATCAGCCATCGCCACAGCGGTGTTGGCTGCGACTGTCGGATTCGCGCAACCGGGCTGTGCATACCTGCAAAAGCATGATGCAGGTATAACAACTGCGGTCGAGACAAGGGATGCGAACGTGAGACGCACTCTCGACGAGATACTTCATTCTGTATACTGTGTCAAGACAAAGAGCGAATATAGGGAGATAGGAGCTGCTGCAGATTCACCGACGAGGACAGTCACGGGGTTCGGAACAGCATTCGCTTACGCATACAAGGGAGGGGACACATACCTAGTCACAAATGTCCACGTGTTGTCGAATGAAGAGTTTGTAAGTTCTGCGGATTTTGGTGAGGATGAGTTCGGCCTTCCTGATTTGGATGTCAAGCTGTATATCAAGGTCAGCGAGAAGACATCATTATCTGGCTGCGTGCTTGATGAGGATGAGAGCGATGACATACCTATCTATGAGGTCGCGAAGGATGAAGATAAGGATGTCGCTGTAGTCAAGGCACATAAACAGCTTTACGCTTCAGAAAGTTACATCAGGGATACGAAAATATCGTTGCAGCCTGGTGATGAGGTATTTCTTTTCGGATATCCAAGGTCGCTTCTGCCTGTAGTGACCAAGGGCAGTGTAGCACATCCTGATTATGTCGCTCTTCTTCCTGAACCTATCGACGTGCTGGATATCAATTCAACGTTCGGGAATTCTGGCAGTCCATATTTCGTCAGGCGTGGCGGAGAGCTTTACTGGGCAGGCATCCTGGGAAAGACAGTGCCTTACAAGGATAGCAATGTCACGCTTCTAGGGCTTGGGACTCCGATAAAGAGTTTTGATGGCCTGCTGGAAAATCATGTTCAGAAGGAGAAGCCAAAGAGGTGATAGATCAAAAATTTCATGTTCGCGGGGAACGGGAGAGCACTCAACAAAACATTCTCCACAGTATCGCCCGGAAAACATCTCCCGTCCCTGCACCATATTCACAAAAAAGAGCTGAGGATTAAAATGAACAAGGCAACCAAACTCGCTAAAACCAAGGAAGCAACGCTCGAGGGCATCGTGCAGAAGCATGAGCGCTCTCGCGTCTACGTCTTAAGTGAGGTAGGATATGATACAGCATACTTCAACCAAGGGGCATACGAGAACTTGCTTAAGTTCATGTCTCAGGATAAGGATATCACAGGGATAATAGTGGATGGCGCTGTCACGCGTCTTGACAGGCCAGAGTACCTGAATGACGAATTGACTTACTGGAACAAGACAGAAGAGCAGTGCAGGGAAGCGACTGAAAGCATACCTAACAGCAACCAGTACATGTCGATGATGCAGATACAGATGAGTATTCTTGAGACGAGGTTAAGGGAGCTCAAGCAGCGGATGCCGAATGCGAAGATTGTCTTCTCTCTTGATTCTGATGACACGCAGTATACTATATCTGCGATGGTCAATGAGATGCTCATAAGGAAGCAGACGGAAATCATCGATGAACTTAAGGGCCTCAAGACCGAGCAGAAGACGCTGAATACAGAGTATAAGCACCTGTCTAAGGAATATTCTGCGCTCGGAAATTCAAAGAAGTCCGCGAGCATAAGGAGCGGGATGAAGAGGAGGATGTCTTCTTGCAAGTCAAAGCTCAAGCAGCTCGGTAAGAGGATAAGCGAGAAGACAGATGAGGGCAAGCTTTACCGTGAGAAGAAAGTGAGGCCTGCACATCAATACCTGACAAAGGAGTTTGTCGCGGAGATGTACAAGGGATACAAGGATATGTGCGACAGGATAGGTGTAGAATTGGTGACTTCTCCGTCAATACTTAATTTCAAGAGCCTGAATGTGGATTATGCGCACAGCAGGCACTCTACATGGGCGGTAATGAAGAGACGTGACAGGGCTCTTCTATCATCGACTCACGGCAAGATGGACCGCTACCAGAGCAGGCTTTTCGACCAGATGAAAGATTCATGTTCAAAAGGGATTGATGTTATAGTCGAGAGCGGCCACGCAGGAATAGGATACAAGCAGTTCCAGAAGACGAGTGATACTCCTGCTGAGACCAACTTCAAGAATCAGTCAGTATATGACCCTGAGATTGGAAGAGATGGAATAACTCTCGTCATGGTGCTTCCTTTCGAGGACCAGGAGAAGATAGGCAGGTTTGTCACAGGAAAAGAGCCTGAGAGGATAAGCGCTGGAAAGCCTATCAACACAAGAAAGCACGCGGCTGTCGACAGGTATACTCATGATGGTGTGACGGGGCTGACTGTTATAACCAAGGATTCAGATGGGATAGTCGGGACAGAGTGGGTGCAATACAAGAATTTCTCAGATGGATCTGTTCTTAACCAGCCTAAGGAATATTCGATAATCTGTGCATCTTCTGACGAGCATATAGGTTCTCCTGAAGAGAATGTGATTGCAAGAGAAGGCTGGATGCATCTTTACAGCAAGCTGCTTCTCGGAGGGGAATCTTTCAGGGGAAGGAACGCTGCTGCAAAAGGATTCATTGACGCTGGCGACGCTGCAGAAGCGAACTCAAAGAAATGGGACCACAGGTATCACTACAAGAGGGACCCGCAGGAAGTCATGAGGGAGAACATAGAGCTCCTCTCGAAGTTCAAGCCAGAGAGCGTTGAAGATGTGATAAAGCTCGCTATGAAGATGACGAATGACGCAAGAGGCGGAAGCGTCGAGAGCATGGCAGTCATACTCGAGAGGGTCGCTGATTATTATGAGTCTTTCCTCAAGGGCACTCTCGAGCACAGCAGACTCAAGTGGGCTCATGTATCTACGACAGGAAATCATGCTGATGAGGTGTTGAAGGATACAGGATTCAGGGAGAGCGACTTCTTCGCGCAGCGCATGAAATCCAAAGGCATAGGTATCTACGAAGTGGGCAAGCCGGATTATGTCAGGGACAACGAAGGCGCAAGGGTGTTTCTCGGCGGATACAGCAATGCGAGAGTATTGAACATACCTGATTACGGTCTCGATACCGAAGGCAAGGAGATGTTCGGTCCTATAAATCTCGTAGTGCAGCACGACCCTAAGGGTTCTGGATTCACAGGTCTTGTCGGCGCAGGCAAGAATTCGAATGCGGACCTCGCTCTCGGCGGTCACACTCATGATAACTGGATGAAGATATACAAGACAGGCGACAACAGTTTCAGTGTCGCGTACAAGCTTGCAACCCTGCAGACAGTATCTCCCACTGAGAAATATTACGCCAGTTCCGTCCCTAGGACTCAGGCAGCGCATTGCCTGATAATCCCTATGAAAGGGGACTTTGCTGAGAAGGCAATCCCTTCAGGTCGCTTGAACGATATCGGCAGGAACGCTCTTTATGAGAAGGCAGAACAGGAGATGAAAAAGAAATGACTGGATTGAGCGGTCCGACGGAAAACCCTGATAAGGGAGAACCTGGGAAGGAGCATGCGTGGGAAGAGCAGAAGAAGGCTATGCTTTCCGCGATAATAAAGCAGATGGAACTGATAAGCTCTCTTAAGCAGAAGAATGCGGAGCTAAATAATGTAGTAGACCATCTTCAAAAACAGATCAAGGAATATGCAAGGCCTGTCGAGGATCTCGATAAGGAGTTCACTGTGTGCAAGGAGGATATACGTTTCTCTGATGTCGGCGGTCTCGAGCCTGTTCTCGACAAGATAAAGTTCTTCAACTATGGGATAATGTATCCGAAGATGTATGAGGCGTATGCGATACGTCCTCCGCGAGGACTGCTTCTGTATGGTCCGCCCGGTTGCGGCAAGACCATGATGGCGAAAGCCATCTCAAATGAGCTCGACAGTTTCTTTCTTGAGGTTCCTGTGACTAGGATAATTAGCAAATGGGTCGGAGAGGCAGAGAGGACTCTTGAAGAGATACTGAAGAGATGCAACCAGATACATAAAGAGACAGAGAAAAAAGTTGTCGTTTTTGTCGACGAAGCAGAGCAGATGTTCAAGAAGCGCGGCACTTCAGGAGATACGGGTGTCATGGACCGCTGCCTGAATGTATGGCTTAGGTACATGGACGGCATGGCTGATGGGTCAGGACTGATATACATAGCTGCGACGAACAAGATAGAGCTTATGGATGAGGCAGTGAAGCGCGCAGGAAGGTTCGATCACCTGATAGAGATACCGAAGCCTGACCTTAATGGCGTCGAGGATATACTGAGGAAGCAGACAGGCTATATTGAGAGGAGAGCAGGCCGCACCATCTACAAGATTGAGGATTACAATAAGCTCGCGTCGATGATGAAGGCTGCTGATGTCAATGGAGCGGACATAGCTGAGGTGCTGAGGATAACATCTGAACGGCAGATAAGGAGATTCATCGATATGCCTGCCGAGGAGAATATCAAGGCAGAGGAGGTCTTGATTTACCAATCGCAGATAGAGGACACTATCAGGGGATATTGCTGCAAGGGAAGAGAGGAGAAGGTGAAGAGGATAGGTTTCGCCTGAAAAGAAACCATTGTTCAGATCACTCGCTAAAGGTGGAGTATGACAAAAAGACCGCAAGACAAACATCATGAATTCGTCGAGAGGCTTGAGGATATGGTGAAGAGGCAGTATGTCATGACCATGAAAGAAGTTGAAGTGAGGGATACTGCTACAGGCCAGACAATAGGCGAGATAGATCTTGTCGGCATCACTGAGAACGGATGGGACCTCTACGAGGTCAAGAGCTCAGAAAATTACGAGAAGGCGGTAAAGCAGCTGGAGAGGCTGAGGAATTATCTCGGATATTGCGGAGTGCTGAACCTTTACTATTACTGCGGAAATAGCGGAAACATAACCAAGGTGCGTTAGTATGTATGGAGAGAAATCAGAAATTGCGTATGACCTCGATGTGATCGAGAAGAAGATATTGGGCTACATAATGACTAATGTCAATGCCACGCCAAGAGAGATAGCGAGGGCTGTCGGCACCGACGAGAATACTGCGAAGAGGCTGTACAACAGGCTGTTCTCAGAGAACCTGTGCTCGCAGATGATTGTACCGAACTACTCTTTGCTCGGGTTCAAGGTCATGATTGTCCAGAAATTGACGATAAAGAACAAGTCTTTGGCAGAGATGCCGTCTGTAATATCGAAGATAGAGTCAGAGTGGAGTACATGTATTGATTGTCACGAAACATTCGACGGAAAGGTATACGTGCGCAGCGTCTGGAAAAGCGCTGAGGATTTCAAGAACGCACGGACGAGGCTGCATCAGAAATACGGCCAGGAGTGGCTCGCAGGCGAGGAGGTAGATATGGTGCCTCTCAACGCGCAGCGAAGCGTGATAAAACCAAGGAGCCTGTGGGAACATGATGTGGAAAACAAGGATGTGGAAGAATAGGATGGAACGGAGAGCAAGAATCGGTCTCTTGATACTTTACGCGAGGCTGGTCTACTTGCTAGGCGACCTGAAGATATGGTTTTCAGGCACGCCTGAGAAGAGCATCAATGTGAGGATAGTGCGCGTTAAAGGTAAGTGTGCCGTCGACATGAGCTAATCCGCAGATTTTCATGAGGGGTGGGATGTTTGAACATGATTATGCTATGCATCAAGGTGTTGAGAGCTTTTTTGATTTGATTTTTGTTTTCGGATTTCAAATCTTTTAATTTTTTTATCAATAACAGGACGTGAGTTCCTCTACCTCGCTAAAGGGGGATTCTCGGTTCAAATGAGGGGCGACAGACATGCTTTTGGAAATAATAGAGGATCCTAAGACAGACATAATATCTGCTCTTGAAAGGAAGATAGACGGGAGCAAGGTTAATTTTGGTGAGGATTATAGGGTAGAATGCGCACTGGATGTGCTTGAAAATAAGTCTTACACCATAACTCCCGGGCTTGCGAACACGTATGATAGGTTATGTTTTCTAGACGACGCTTGGGTCATGGCTTATCTTATGGATTCTTGTGGAAGGCACGCAGAAGCGGATGCAATATTCTCAAATCTTCTTTTCAATTACGATCCGTTCAAGGCATTGAATCCTGTCACAAGAGGGTTTGCTTATTGCAGGTCGATAGAGGACGCGTTGTCTGTCGAAGAAGTTGACAAGGTAACAAAAAGCATGGATTTCTATTTTGGAAGGAGCGATGATACTATAGTCAAGAGGATGTATCCTTCACTTAAGAAGCTAGGAGAGATTAACCGAAGATTGCTTTCTTCATACGAGTTCGGCGATGATATTGGAGAAGATATGGAGGCGCGAAGATGAGCTTCTCTCCTTCTGCGCTTGAGCAGGTAGTGATAAAGGTGAGCATAGGCATAGGCCGTAACATCGAGGAGGCTGAAGCAGGTCTTGCGATGGCAAAGCAGCGCAAGCACGAAGGCAGGCTATACAATATCGAGCATTATTCAGGGAAACCTCTTGCGCATGAAGTCGAGACATCCAATAAGACGGTTCAGAGCTATCTCCGTCTTGAGGATAAGCTTTCGCAGATGGATGACAAGGAAGGTCGTGATGATCTTGAGAATCTTAAGCAGGACCCTAAGACGGGTCTTCTCAACAAAGTGGGTTATATGGTGGAAGTCGCTAAGTTGAGGAAAGAGTCCAAGTATGATAATCGTCTTATAATACTCATCGACGGGGATAACATGAAACAGGCAAACACTCTTCTTGGCTATGAGGTGACTGATGAGTATCTTGAGGTGATGGGCAGGGCTCTTAAGAGGCAGATAAGGAGCATAGAGACTCCGTTCAACAATGTGCGTAATACAGATATTCTTCTTAACAGGAAGAATGACAGCGGTGGTGACGAGTTCATAATTGACATAAGCTGTGACCATGCGCACGCGGAGCTCGTAGCAAAGAGATATGTTGAAGCAATGTATCTTGCGCAGCTTGAACTTAACAGGAAGCGTATGCAGGAGAGGTATGTACAATCATCAAGGCAGGCAGCACCGTCGGTGAAATGAACTTTGAATGAAATTGATTTGCCTTTCTGATTTGCCTTTCGGGTAGTTGTTTCCGATAGTGCCCTGAGTTCTGTTTGTCGTCTTTCATCGTTTTTTGGTTTTATTTTGTTCTGTTTTGGTTTTTTTTTATTTTTTTTATCTATCTGCAAGATTTTTCTGCTGTTTTTTTCGGTTGAAGGGCGTGAAATGTTCTGTTTTTTTATCAGCATGTACGTTTTGTTGCATTTTTTGCGTTAAAATGTACTTTTTATTACAAACCTTTATAAATCTAAAAACCATAATTATTTACGGGGTTGGGACATGGAGAATCAAAATTCACTCAAGGTCAACGAGAGGAAGGTTCTGCAGCTTCTGATGGAGAATAAGGATTATAGTTTCAGGGAGATAGCGAAGCTGGTCAACCTTAATGAGGTATCAGTCAGGCGCCTGCATAACAAGCTTAAGCAGGACAATGTATTCTATACTCTTAACATACCGAATTTCTCTTCACTAGGCTATAACATAATGATGGTGCAGAGGATAGATATATCGAGCCCATACGTGATAGAGATACGGAACATAATAAAGAACATGATGGGTGACTGGAAGAACTGCACTGACTGCCACGAGACATACGACGGCAAGGTCATCATACGTTCTATCTGGCGCAATGCGGAGGAGTTCAAGAAGGCGCATGCAGAGTTCTACAAGAAGCATGGGACAGCATGGCTTGCCCACGAGCAGATAGACATGATCCCGCTTGATAATTCGACGAGACTGTTGAGAGTGAGTGATGTCGCCTTTTGAGGCAGCTTAGTTTGTTTATTGAAATCTTTCCTTGAAAAAGAGGTTTTTGATTGCGGCAGATAGCCTGCAGTCCATTCAATCAAAATATTACCAAGATTTCAGGGTGATTTTGAAGTTTCCGGGCGTGCAAATATGACTTGGCTGACTGATTGGTTCAGGTGGAAAAAGAAAGAGTTCTACAAGAGACGTGAGAGTAAACGTCTGGCAAGTTTCGAGGACATGACCACCCAGCAGAGGAAGCTCGAGGAGCTGATAGCTGAGCACGCTGTATCCAATCCTAAATACTCAGAGCTTTTGATGCACATGCATGACAAAGGCTGGAAGGCGGTGGATGCGCTTTACCTCTCGTTTGTTTTCGAGAAGACTCTTTTTCCCAAAGTGGACGGGCTTGAAGTGCCGTCTGAGGCGCTCGACCTGCTTCATGAGGCAATAGAGAAAGATGCCTTCGACCCGAATGTGCCGCCTACGCAGACAACAAGGAAGAGCAGGCTTGAGCTTGCTGTCGAGACGCTAGGCAAGGCGATAGCTTTGAACGCTCCTGTCTCTGTTTACACTGATGTCTGGTCTAAATGGCTTCCGGGAGATGGTTACACTGGAAGCTTGAAGTTCGCAGAGGATATGGATATTTCACTGCCTGCGCTTGAGCATATTGACAGGCTCACTAAGAAGGCACGTTCTTTCTTCCTCCATAAGGTGGATGATCTTGCGAAGTCGAACTGCCGGGTGTATGGTGAGAAAGTCAGGGACATCTGCAACGGCCTTTACCATGCGGATGCGAAGACACCTCCTGCTGCATTTAGCCTGTGCCATAAGTTCAGCAGCAAGGATACTCTTGACGAGATTCCTAAGATGTATGGTTACATCATGAAGCTTCCGTCGACAACACCTCCGAAGATTTTCTCTTTCCTGGACTACGCGATGGGATTCATAAAGCAGGGTGTTTCAGGCATAAATAACAAGAGCTATGCTGAAGAGCTGAGCAAGCTAGTTTATAGGATTTCGATACTTCTGAAAGGGGATGGCGGGAAGAAATACTCTTCTGCAGACCTTTCAGGCATATTCGCTGCGAGATTCACAGAGGACCATGCAGAGCGTTACATAAACGGCTACAATGAGCTGCTGAAGGTCCTGATGGACAGCGAAAGCAGGGGCGCTATACAGGTCAGGATAGACGACGTAAAGAAGCTTCTTCCTAAGTTCCAGGACGCTGTATTCGACGCGAATCTTTGCATATTGGACTGCTCAGAGAAGCTGAAGGAGATAAGCGATAGGGAGGCAAAATATTTTGAGATTTTGATAAACCCATTGAGGGACTTGCCTGGAAGATACAGTTCTCTCGACCTGATAGTCTTTGCTGATGCGCATCTCAAGAAGAGGAAAGGGGATAAGCTGACTCCTTTCGAAGAGAGGCTTTACGAGGACATGGTCACTTATTCATACAAGCAGAACACTAAGATAAGGGATGACAGGAATAAGCTCATAAAGAGGATAAAGACGAGCAGGATGCATGAGCTGCGTGTGCCTCTTCACGTGGTAAAATTCTATCAGGATATGTATGATATCAAGGTTTACCCTTACATGATAGATATAGGTGAGGACAATGACGCGTGGTACAGATGGAGCGAATCTGCAGACAGCTATATGAACCTTAACGACGAAGCTGATGCCGAACAGCGTATAGACAAGGAACTTATGAAAGCGATATCCAATCGCCTTATGGATAGAAACCTTCTTCATGACAGGAAGGTGGCCCTTGCAGGTCTCGCTTGCGGCGACGCTCTTCCGGAACTTGTGCTTTCCGAGGAGATAAAGAAGAAATATTCAGTTTCGAACGGGACTCCTTTGGACGTCTGGCTTTGTCTGTATGACATAAATGATACTATGCTTCACAGGGCGGCAAGGAACTGCAACAGCAACATGCTGCTTGCTTCATTGAAGAGGAAGGATATCAGGAAACTGAACTATGATGACTTCGCTGCGATTCAGAGGCAGCTTATCATTACTATGTTCGGAAGGACATACTTCAATCTTGAGACCGGTTCTGATTCATTGATAGACTCGCTCGTAGATATCTGCGTCCAGCATCATGATAAAGAGAAGAGGGACGCCATGATATTGATAGAGGGCGTGAAGCAGAACAACATGAAGTATTACTGGGACAGGAAGGCAGAGGATATGCATGTCAATTATATGCTTAGGCGTCTTGAGATAGACAAAGATGTCATATGCTATGACAGGACAAGCACGCAGCGTATACCGAGGACACCGTTCGGCAATGACGCTTACTCGACGTATGCTGCGTTACGTCCTGAGACAAAGGATAAGGTCGAGTTCTATTTTGTGGCTCTTAGGCCCGCTCCCATACTAGGAGGCAAGATGGAATTGAAGAGGCATCAGATAGTCAGGTGCGGAGAGAGCAGGATCTTGTCGAAGGCATTGCTCCGCTCTTTCAGGAACAAGGGGTTGAATTTTGATCTGATACAGAAAGGCAAGGATGACAACACTTTGATGGTGTTGCTTACCCCGGATTACGAGCGTCTGAAAAAGGGTTGATTTTTTTTTAAATAAGCCTCGCTTAAGGTGGGGAGGGAATGGATGGTAGTAGAACTTAAGGGACTTGAAGGGCTGGAACGCCAGATATTGGACACTATTGTAGATAGCAATTTCAATGTCAGGCGTCGCTACAGGGGATGTCTTGATCCATATAGCTTCAGCGAGAGGTCATGGCCAGCATCCCAGACAGGTCTTCTTGCGAGGATATCCGCAGACTATCATGATTGCTGGATAGACTTCAATAAGCTCGAGGAGATGGTATCAAAAGATGTTCCCATGATGCCGAACGAATCATACATGGACAACATACGGCTTCTCAAGAAGGTTGTCGCGCTTATAGGAACCGGCTCTTATTCCTCGGAGTGGAAAAGCGAGGAGAGTCAGCAGCAGATAAAGGACAAGATAGAGGAATCCACTGAGATAACTGTGCTTATGAACAGGATCCTCGCAGAGTTCTCGGAGAAGCACATAGTCAAGGCATTTTATGATGTTATCAGGAGGAAGACTGACCCTGTCAAGAATGATCATTACACGATAATGGACCTTGGATGCGGCGCATTCGCGACGACAGTTGTCAGCCATCTGTCTAAACTGCACGATCTATCTGAACGCGGCCTTATACCTAAGAATTATAATAATCATCTTAACGTGGTTCTTATCGACGTGGACAACAAGGCGACTTACAGGGCCCAGCAGATGCTGACCGAGCCTCACCTTCACGGGAATAAGTTCAAGCCTCCTAAGCTTGTGAGGACAGTCAACCTGAACTTCGCAGACCTTGACAGGAACACGATACTGAGGGAGTACGAAGGGTCTGTTGATACAATTCTTGCAGGCGCTTCGCTCTGCCACGTGACAGATACTCAGCCTCTTTTTCATTTCCTGAACTACTTATCTTCGGACAGAGGTGCAGTGTTCATTTGGGACTGGCTGGCGAAGACTTTCGCCGCGAATTACCTTAGGTTCCCTACTCTTAGCAGGGATGGCGAGAAATTCATCTTCGAGTTTATTCCTAAAGGTTTTTCGAAGATGGAGCGTCTCATGGTAGATGATACTTCGAACTTGCCAAGAGACCTGCACATCCAGCTGAAAGATTCTAAGTGGAGAAGCGTGTACGAGATGAGTCACGCTGATGTTTACGCGCACCATTCTAACATGTATGCCTGGCTGGGATATTGGGGTTTCATACATAATGACCGTGAGAGCGGTGAGATTATGCAGAGCAGGGTAGATACCATCCCTATCTGGCGGTATTACTTGATGCTTTTCGACGAACTTGCGAGTACAAACAGGGGATTCAGCCCTATAAAGGATTTCCTGATAGGCACGATAGAGAACAAAGGTGTGCAGCCTCTTGTCGAGAGTAAGGTCAAGTATAATTTCATAGAGAGCTATGGCCCGGAGTACGAGGATAAGATGCGTGAGGCAAGATTGGCGTCTATTGGGTTAGGTTTCGATGAACTATCATCTTCATACAGGAGCATGTTCGGAAATACTGAAAGGTTAGACTTGTTGTTGAGGAATCTCACTCCTACTCAGAAAGAGATACGTCATGCTATGCGCATAAGCGTCGGTTGCAGGAACAAGGATTACTTTGATGAGCTCTTCTCTCCGTTAGGGAAAGGCAAGTAATTTATCCTGTGCTCCTTGAAGACTAGGCTTGGCTTGCAGTCGCGTATCAGTTCAGGGAACATGGCGCGGAGCTCGCGCAGGGTGTTGTGGAGCTCTATGCTGCTCCTGACTTGCATCTCGAATTCGAGGTCGGCTATTCCTATCGCGTCCGTGACATAGATGGTGTTCTTGTTGAGCCTTAGGAATTCTATGATCTTTGTCCTTATCTGCTTGTCCATGTTCTGCAGTTCCAGGAATACTTTGTAGTGCTGGTAACCGAGGACAGACGTGTCTATCATCGTGTTGAACGCGACGATGACTTTCGTGTCGAGCAGTTTCTTTATCCTGTACTTTATCGTGTTGGGTGAAGCCCCTACCTTCTTGCTTATCTCAAGAGTGGTCTTGCGTCCGTCTTCTGCGAGTATCTTGAGTATGTCTATGTCAAGCGAGTCGAGGTCTGCGATGTCTTTCCTTCCGCCGATGACTGCTTCAGAATAGTCTTTTGAGTCGAAGAGGTAGTTGTGCTTGAAGTGATATATCGATATGACTACGCTCATCAGGTGCTCCTGGAAGAATTTTCCGTGGTCGCTTAGGACTTTGTCGTATATCTCGCGGAATTCGTAGATGTCTTTGGCCCAGAATAATATTGCGAGGTCGTAGAATCCTTCGTATGACGCCACCCAGCCTACGCGGTCGTGGTTCTTGAAGTATTCTGTTATCTCTTTCTCTTTTTCCGGCGTGACGTTCTGGAATTTTATGTATAGCCTGTAGATTATGTAGCCTATCTTCGAGGTGTCGATGACTGCGTGGAATCCTTTTATTATCCCTTTCTCGATTAGTCTCTTTATCCTGTAGTTGACTACCTCTTTAGAAAGACCTACTTTTTTCGCTATTGTGGAGATGGGTTGTCTTGAATTCCTGTCTAGCTCAAGAAGTATACGTTTATCTTTCGTATCTAGTTTCAGGATATTCATATTCGAACCACCCCATTTTAATAATACGCAATATAAGTATATAAATTTTGCTATGGGGGAAAAAAAGGGTCAAGAAGTTTTATACACGTTCTAAGCGTATACTTGTGTTGAGGGGAGCAGTGGAATGTATGCAGTGACTTTTTTGACTACAGTGTCATGAAGGGGAAGGAGGGTCTCCACACTACAAAGACATTTCGGCCACAAGAAGCCAGCCTTCTTCCCTTTGAGTGATCCAGTTGCTGGCTGGACAAATGTGTTGGGGTGTAAAGATGCTGAAAAGAAAAGATCTGATGATATTGTCGCATCTCAGGACGAATGCGCGTCAGAGGCTGACAAGCATATCGAGAAGGACGCACATACCTGTGACGACAATATACGACAACGTTAGGAGATACGAGAAGCGCTTCATAACGAAGCACGCGAGCCTTGTTGATTTCCGGAAGCTTGGCTTCAACGCGAAGACCAATATTGCCATAAAGATCAACGGGTCTAAGGCTGAGCTTCTGGGTTATCTTCAGGAGCATCCGAATGTGAACTCTCTATACAGGACAGATTCGGACTATGATGTGATGGCTGAGCTCGTGTTTAAGCAGCTTAGCGATGTCGACGAGTTTGTCGAGTCCCTGAAGACTAAGTTTCAGGTTGAGAAGAGTATTGTCCTTAACGTGACTGAGGACATAAAAAGAGAGGAGTTTATGAGCAAATCCGTTTTTTAGAGAGATATCTTCCCGATAGTCTTCTCTATTTGGCGGAAAAAAAAAGAGGGTGTTATGGGCCTAGATGATAAGCTGGAGTCAGAGCTCGGTTCTTTGGATTATCGTGCTCGTGAGTGTCTTGATTCTGGAAGGAATCGCCTTCATATCTATAGTAAGGAATACTGCCTTCTTAGCCATCCTGATTCTGACGTGTACTGCTCGCTTCAGTCAGATTCTTCTGACGGCAGGATGAAATGCTGCAGGCACAATGAATACATCGCTGAAATGAACAAGAAGTCTTTTAATAAAGGCTAGGAATGGAGACGTAGAGTCTCCACCCCAACCAAACCTCGCTAAAGGTAGATTATAATCTCTTCGAAGTGATATATAAATATTTCTCTCAGATATGCCTTTATTCCATAGCATTACGTGATTATATCGGTTTTTGAGCAGGGTGTTTTTTATACGGTCACCAATACCTTTATAAAGAGTTGGCTTTTTCCTCAAGCCATTTTACCGCTCGATTTAGATTAACCATTAGTTTGAGGAAGGGTTATAAGAATGGCTGCAAAACCAAAGAAAATAAAGACAATAGACAAGTGGAAGAGAAAGAAGTATTTCTCTATTCTGGCTCCTAAGAATTTCCAGGAGCGCGAGCTCGGACAGACTCTGGCATACGAGCCAAGTGAACTGAACGGCAGGTGCATTACATCGAACCTGATGATGATCACAGGCAACATAAAGAAGCAGGACATAAACGTCACGTTCAAGATAAACAAGGTCTTGGGCGACACTGCTTACACTGTCTTCGAAAGGTATGAGATTGTTCCCGCTTCCATAAAGAGGAAGGTAAGAAGGCAGAAGGACAGGCTCGACGAGTCATTCAACTGCGTGACCAAGGACAACCAGCTTGTCAGGATGAAGCCGCTTGTCGTCACAGCGACCAAGATATCCCGTTCTACAAGGATTGCGATGCGCGACAAGATGATACAGATCATACTCGCCTACGCAAGGAAGACAGATTACGATTCTCTCGTGATAGATGTCGTTAACGACAAGCTCCAAAGAGAGGTCGGCACTTTGATAAATAAGATATCGCCTGTCAGGTTCGTGGCTTTCAGGATCATGAAGTACATGGGCGAGAACAAAGGGCCTGCTCCAGTGATAGTCGAGGATGCTCTTGTAAAAGAAGAGCCTGAGGAGACTGCCGACGAGGAAGATTCTGATGACGAAGAAGCGCCCGAAGGGGATGCTGAAGATAAGTCAGGGTCAGCAGAGCCGGAATCTGATGATTCAGAGAAAGAGTGAATGGTGATTATAATATGCCTAAGCCGATAGTTGACACGAAGAAATGCACTGGCTGCGGCACATGTGTCGAGATATGCCCTATGCAGGTTTTTGAGCTTGACAAGGACAAGAAGAAGTCTGTTGTCAAGAAGCCTGAAGATTGCATAGGATGCAGGGCTTGCGAAGTCCAGTGTCCTGCCGGGGCAATCAAGGTGCAGGATTAATTGTTTTTTAGAATTCTATTTCTTTATTATAAATTTCAAGCACCGCCACCGCACTAGCGAGCTAGCGGATTTATTGTCAAAGTAACGGTGTACTCAGACAAATATTCTAATCAGCTGTAGAAGCGAGCTGCGTGGCGGTGCGGAGTGAAACTGCCGCGCTCGCATAGATATGTTTACATTTTTTCGGTTGCCGAACTGCAATTCAAATAGAGATATTCTACGCTGCTCGCTAGGCGACATTTCGATATTATAGATTTGACTTATCTTTCCTGCCTGACAATAGAGAAATCATCGAAATATGCGCTGCCTATGGTCGGTCCTGTGGCATCTATCCTGTATCCGTGAGGAATCATGTCCCAGTTGTATTCGCAGTCTGCTGATTCTCTTGAACTCGTCTCCCATTGAGAGAGGTTGAGAGGGACATCGAATTCATAATTGTATCTTCTCCACCTGTTAGGCAAAGTGTCGATGTAGACTTCTTCTGCTCGTACTGTGGTTGAAAGGATGTAGCATCCTTTGACTCCATTTGCCATTGGCTTTGATTCCCACCAGTCTTTTAGTGTGAGTTTGACTCTCCAGTCATTGTTCGCGACACTGTCCTGTCTTGCCCAGAATGTGAATGAGTATTTTCCTTTTTCAAAAAGCGGCTGGAATGATGTGTTATATTCTTCATTTGATGCCTGAAATCCTGGTACTAGCTTTATCGCGTATGACTCGCTCTCGCCTTCCTTGTCGAGCGTTAGATGTTCTGCTTCCAGCCAGTTCCCTCTTGCAGGTGCTGGTAATTTATTGACCCGTCCATTGACTATGATGTTCTTGCACTCTCTTATGCCTGCGTCGAAGAGCATCTCTCTCCAGCAGTATCCTCCGTTCCACTTGTATGAGTCGTATTTCATCTCCAGGTCGTCAGTGTATATGTTAGGCTCTGATTTTCTCATAGGGCACTGGCTGTTGCTGCCGAGCTCATCCATTGTGTGCCCGAAGCATTTGAAGATGCAGTCATTGATGTATGTCTTCTTGTCGTTTCCGCATACAGGGTCCCATGTGAATGAGCAGCCGCAATAGTCTCTTGGCGTCTTTGATGGCGCAGGTTCAGCAAGTTTGTATCTTGAACGTTCAGGTACAGGAGTGACTGATGTCTGTTCAGGCGCTTCTGTCTTTTCTTCTGCTGCTTCTGTTTGTTCTTCAGGAGATTCTTGTGCTGTTTCATCTTCTGCAGGGACTTCCACTTCTATTATTGTTGGTTCTGGCTTTTGTTCTTTTTCGCAGCCAGATAATATCGAAATAAGCAGTAATGAGATAGCTATGAAAACAAGAATTGGTTTTATGCCGCTTTTATCCATGTTATACCTGTGTCTGTGATTGTTAATAAATTTTGCTGTAACTGATTTTTTGTTTAAAAAGATTTAAATAGTATGGAAGCAATTGTGCCTTGGAAAAGAGGGGTGAAATAGTTGAAGATAATCATTGTTGGAGGAGGGAGCGTAGGCCTCACTGCAGCAAATGTCCTTTCAAGTAAGGAGCATGACATAACGCTTATCGATTCTGATGATAAGACTGCTAAAGAAGCGGCTAATTCTATTGATGCATTAGTCATAAAGGGTGACGGCACAGATATTGCTATCCTTAAGGATGCTGGAGCGCAGGATGCTGATGCCATTGTTGCTTCCACTAATGATGACAGGACTAACCTGATGATATGTGAGATTGCGAAAAGCTTTGGCATAAAGAAGATTATCGCTCGTGTTAATAAGTCAGAGAATGAGGAGCTTTTCACTAAGCTTGGAATAACAGGAGTTGTTCCTATAGTGGGCATAGCAGTCTCTGAGATAAAGAACCTGATAAGCGAGGCGATGGCTGAGCGAGTGATATACGAGCTTGGACGAGGAGAGGTCCAGGTCCTTGCTATCAATATACCTGAGGACAGCAAGTTGATAGGAAAGCCTGCTGACATAAATCACGCGATAATAGGCGCGATATACCGCGATGGAAAACTCATTCTTCCGAGGGAGAACACAAAGATAAGCGCTCAGGATGTCCTTGTCCTGACAGCAGAGACGAAGAACATGAAAAGCGTGAGAAAACAGATATATGGAAAAAGGAAATGGATCTAGTCCTAAAGCATCTTGGTTATCTTCTGGTACTTTTTGGCGCTTTTCCGTTAGTTCCTGTTATTTATGCTTTAGTTAATTATGAAGAGGTCATCCCCTTCTTCGTGCCTGTCCTGCTTTCAATAGGTGCGGGCCTTTTTCTGATGAAGAGGTACAGAGAGAAAGAGATTTCCATAACTGCTTTTGATCTGCCGAAAGGCGTCGCATTATGTGCCATGTCTTTTATATCAATGTCTTTTTTAGGCATGATACCTTATATCATGTCAGTCAAGACATCATTCATCGATTCTTTGTTTGAATCTGTCTCAGGATTCTCTACGACAGGTCTTACGATATTCACAGATGTTGAAGTATTGCCAAGGAGTCTCTTGCTTTGGCGTGCAGAGACCCAGTGGATTGGAGGTCTTGGCATCGTCTTGGTGTTTCTTCTCATAATTTCTGCAATGAGGCGTCAGGAGTCGCTTAAGGAGACGACAACAAAGGCCAAGGCGATAGCTAGTTTGTATCAGGCTCAGGGAGCTTCAGAGAAACTTGAGTCTAATATGAAGAAGTCAGTTGACCACATGGTGATAATCTATTTGACTTATACGATAATAGGTATATTCCTTCTCACATTTGCAGGTCTTAGTGTTTTTGAAGCGGTCGCGATATCCTTCACTGCGATATCGACTGCAGGGTTCTCAGTGACGAATGCATTTTATACATCTTGGCCTGTCCTTCTTATTGTCACTTTTTTGATGCTTGCAGGAGCGGTGTCTTTTGTTTTCCATAATAGGCTTTTCAAAGGCCATGTTTACGAGATTTGGCGTAACCAGGCATTCAAGTTCTTCATGTGGTCAATCACTGCAGCAGTATTGGTCGTGTACATTTTTGTAGGCGACTTCAAGGTGGCCTTCTTTGAGACAATCTCCGCATTTACTACGACTGGTTTTTCCATAAGTGATATCAGCACTATGCCTTCGATGGCGATAATGGTAATCATGCTCTGTATGATTGTCGGAGGTATGATTGGTAGCACTGCTGGAGGCATAAAGATAAACCGTTTTAAGCTGATGTTATACTCGATACCTTGGCTTGTAAAGAAAGGTGTAAGCCCATCTGAAGCGATAATCCCTATGAAAGTCGATGACCAGGTCGTTGAGAAGGACAGCCTTGTCGTGAGCCAGGCGTTTATATTCTGTTACTTGCTGGTTTTGGTGGTCGGTACAAGCATATTGATGTTTACAGGTCTTGAATTTCTGGACTCTTCATTTCAGGTTACTTCTGCTTTAGGCGGAGTGGGTCTTCAGACGACAAATGTTGATGGGTTTAACCATGTAGCTAAGATTGTGCTTATGATAGCTATGTTATTCGGTAGGCTTGAGATATTTCCTCTGTTGATACTTGGCAAGTTCTTCATGGATGAGATGAAAAGGAGATCTATGCGGAAGGATGAGGCATCAAGGAAACGTTTTTATACTAAATGGCTGCCTTCTGTGTTATGGAAGAAGAGATTCTGAAGAAATATATTGAAGCAGGAAGGATTGCTGCTGAAGCGCTGGAGTTCGGCAAAGCTCTTGTCAAGCCAGGCAACAGCGTTCTTGAGGTTGCTGATAAGATAGAGGCAAAGATAGTTGAGCTTGGAGGCCAGCCTGCGTTTCCTGTCAATATTTCTTTCAATGAGACTGCTGCTCACGCAACTCCTTATCCTGGAGACAAGACAGTTTTTGAAGATCAGGTCGTCAAGTTGGATGTAGGTGTCCACTCAGACGGTTATGTGGGCGGTGATACAGCAATGACGATTGACCTTTCAGGCAAGTATTCTGACCTGGTAAAAGCGTCAAGGGAAGCTCTCAATGCTGCGTTGAAGGTTGTGCAAGTAGGCACGACTCTTGGTGAGATTGGAAAAGAGATAGAATCAACAATAACTTCTGCGGGTTTCCAGCCTGTAAGGAATCTTTCAGGCCACGGCCTTGGCAGGTGGAGCGTGCATGAGCATCCTTCGATACCTAATTATGATACTAAAGAGAATTTTGAGCTTGAGGAAGGCATGACTATTGCAATAGAGCCGTTCGCATCGACTGGCGTCGGCCTGATTCAAGACAAAGGAATACCTCACATATATTCTATGGTGGGCAAGAAGCCTGTTAGGAACATGGTGACAAGACAGGTGCTTCAGAAGATATCAAGTTACAATGGGCTTCCTTTTGCGACAAGGTGGCTTGCGAAGGATATTCCTCTCTTTAAGGTTAATTTCGCGTTGAAGGAGCTTGAGCAGCTTGAGATAATGCGTTCCTATCCTCCTCTGGTAGAAGTCAACAAAGGAATAATCTCTCAGGCAGAGCACAGCGTCTATGTCGGGGATAAGACAATAGTTCTGACGAAAAGAAAAAATGATTAGTTGTTATTAAGTTTTGAGAATTTTTATTGCGTCTTTTACTGTCAGCAGGTCTTCCTTCCCTGTCTTCATATCCTTGAGCTTGACTTTCTTCTGTTTAAGTTCGTCTTCTCCTGCGAATATGACATGTGGTATCTCAAGTGCGTTTGCGTAGTCAAGGTTTTTTGATATTCCTTTTCCGACTAGGTCAATATCTGTATTGATTCCTTCTTGCCTGAACTCTTCGGCAATCTTTATGCATTCTTTTGTTGTCTTTATCGGGATTACGTAGAGTTTCGTGACTGTCTTTGGGCTTTTCTGCTCCTTGTTGAGGAGGCCAAGCACGGTTGTTATCGGTTCAAGCCCGAAGCTTATTCCGACTGCAGGATATTCTTTTGTCCCGCCGAGGAAATTGCCTATCATCTTGTCGTATCTTCCTCCTGCGGAGAGCGCGCTGCTCATGAGTGAGGTGTTTTTGAGGAACACTTCAAAGACAGGGCCAGTATAATAGCTCAGTCCTCTTGCAAGCGCGACGTCAAACACGACGTTCTTGTTGTCAACATAAGATAATATCTCTTCTACTTCTGCAAGGCCTACAAGCGCTTCATTGTCTCTTAGGAATACTTTGAGATTCTTTATTTTCTCATCATTGCTGCCTCTGACCGAGAAAAGTCCTAGTGATTTTGTTATCGCGTCATCATCTATTCCGAGTTTCTCGAGGTTTTTCTTGACTTCATCGACTCCGATTTTCTTGAGCTTGTCGACTTCGAGTATTGCGTCCCCTAGTTTGTCTTCAGGCACTCCTGATTGTCTTAGTATTCCGTCAAGTATCTTCCTGCTGTTGATTGTTATGTTGACATCGAGATTGAGGTTTTCAAACACTCTTTGCGCTATCTGTATGCACTGCGCATCAGCAAGCATTGAAGCTGAACCCACTATGTCCACGTCGCACTGCCAGAATTCTCTTACTCTTCCTGCTTTTATCGGTCCGTCCCTGAACACTTTATCTATTGCATAGCGCTTGAAAGGCATCTTTAGCGTTGGGTTTGTTCCAACAAATCTTGAGAACGGAACAGTCAGGTCATATCTTAGTCCTAAATCCCTGTCTCCCTGGTCTTTTAGCTTGAATGTCTCTTTTAGTATCTCTGCGCCGCCTGCGTATTTTGCTGATAGGACTTCTAGCCTTTCAAGTATTGGTGTCTCTAATGGTGAGAAGCCGTACAGTTCAAAGACCTGCCTTAGCATGTCAACTATCTTCTGTCTTGCTATCTTCTCTTCTGGTGCGTAATCGCGTGTTCCGCGAGCATTCATGAGTTCCATGATATCACACAAGTACTGTTTCGTGCTTTATTTATATACCTTTTTGTGTGTTTCAGGTTTAGAAGGGATTATTTAGAAAAAATAAATAAAAAGATTTTACTTGTTTTTTTAGTGTCATCTATTAGTATCCTGGTCTTTTTCTCTTATACGCTGCAAGCATTCCTTCTAGTTTGCTTAGTTGGTATTCGGGTTTACCTGGCCTGTGAAGGTATTGCTTCATTCTCGTTTCATCTTCTCGTTTTGTGCTGATGAAAAGAGGGTAAACTTTTACTAAGTCATCTATTGCTTCAGTTGAATATGGCCGTATTCCTTTTCCGACAAAGTATCTTTCACGATCAACAAACATTTCACGAAACTGAGTTCTTCTCGCAAGAGGTTTTCGTTCATATCTTGGTTTTTCAAAGATTGGCATTTTTATTCCTCCTTGTTATTGTTTTTTTTACAGAATTAAAAAATAAAAAAGATTTTTGTGTTGTTCTACACGCGTCTCAAGTAATCAAACGGCATGAAGATCCTGGTTCCAATCTGGTCCTCAAACTCTTTCAAATATGAAAGAGGTCCTTCTAGTCCTATGTCTTTTTCGAATATTCTTTTTACATACTGCTCAACTGCAAATGGAGAGCCATATACTCCAACCAGTAATCCTGTTCCGCCGCTGTCTACATGATCTGGACTAGGCCAATGTGGTGTGTTATACCAGATTCTTAACTGCTTGCGAGACTGAGTCACTGTTCCTGTCAATCCCGAGAATTGGCAGCTCTCGAAAAGTTCCTGTCTTAGTTCTCTTTCTTCAGGAGGCAAGCCAGTTGTTTTATATAATCCGATGAGTCTGCTTGTTAAATCAACTCTCTCTGATGGAGAACACTTATGCATGATGGACTTGATTCTTTTATGATCATCGCCTCCATATGTCAAAGAGGGTACTCGCCAGAGGACTTCTGCTCTTGGCAGCTCGCCAACGGTTGCTGACTTTTGCTCTGCAGGACATTCAGACCTGGACTCTATTTCTCTCACTAGTCTAACCAGACCGACTAACTGTTGTTCTATTGTTCTCATTCTCTCAACCTCCATTTATGATTCTATTTGTAATCCTCGTTAATGATTCGTTCGAGCGCGTGTTTCCAGTTCTTGCAAGGAGGGTACTGTTTCTCTTGCTCTTCTCGGGATAATGAGTTATAGTGCTCAACTTCTTCTTTTGTGGATTCCCACTCGATGGTAGGAGAATCTCCTTCACGGAATTTCCCCGCAGGTGTAATAAATGACGGGTTGACATCTCTCACGTCAAAAAACATGACTTTCGATTCATCGACCTTGAAAGGGTGTCGCATTGGTTCTACTCCTTCTGAGCCATAAAGCATGTCAAAAGTTGACGCTATTGGTCCCTCGTGGTGGTTGCAGTCGGTAAGTATTGCAATGTAAGGGACTTTTTGTCGGGCAGCCGCAAGCATCATTGCGTATCCTAAAGGCTGAACATCGTGTGCTTTGATTTTGCCTGAACAATACTCATTTCCACCCATTGGAAAATTCATGTCTGTCAGCACAACATCATATTTTCTTTCAGTTTTAGGTTCTCGAAACATTTGGGTACTGCAATAATCATAACCTGTAAGCTCTTCAAGTGCTTCTTTTAGTGTTGATGCTACATCAACAGTGTGACCTTCTTCTGCAAGTAGGAGTGCAGATTCCAAGTTTTTTGGATTGTCATCCACAACAAGTATTCTCAGGCTTTTCTTTTCGTCCATTCTCTCAACCCCCTCCTTTTTGTTGCGGTAGGAGAACCGCTTTTTTTTGTTATCTTATGGTAGTTACAAAACAATTATATCAACTTTTTTACTTAGTTATTGCTCAAAATCAAAATATTTATATACAAAAATAGTATTTTGATTACTTTATGTTAAGAAAGTTGTCTGGTAAAGAGCACACGATAGATTTAGTCCTTGACGATTTAGACCGTAGGATACTCTATTTCTGGGATTTGGATGCCAGGCGTTCTGCAAGCGAGATTGCGAAGCTTGTCAAGTCAAGTAAGGAGACAGTCAACTTCAGGATGAACAAGCTCGTTAAGGATAAGATAGTAACTTCTTTCATGACAGAGGTGGACAATGCTGCTTTAGGATACAGCAATATCAAGGTATATCTCAAGTTCAAGAATTTCAGCAATGAGATAGAGAAAGGATTCGTGGATTACCTTGCTTCGATAAAAGAAGTGTGCTGGATTGTGCAGGCCTCTGGAAGATGGGACATCCTTTTCGGTTTCTGGGCGACATCGACGTTCGCGTTCCACACCACCCTGATAGACATCCTTAACAAGTTCGGAAAGTACATACACGAGAAAGAGATAATACACAACATCAACTGGCACTATTACAACAGGAAATGGTTGCTTAAACAGTATGCTGCGCCGATAGCCATCACGTATGGTGGTGAGCCAAGGAAATGCGCGCTGGATAAGTTGGATTTTGACATGCTTAAGCTGATGGCGACAAATGGAAGGATGCCTGTTGTGGAACTTGCGAACAAGCTCGGCCAGAGTTCGCAGAACATAATAAATCGGATGAGGAAGCTCGAGCAAGATAAGATTATAACAAAATATTCGTTGAACATAAACTACCAGAAGATAGGCTATATCTTCTGCAAGGCATTTATCTTTATGGAGAACATAACTCGCGATAGGCTCGAGGAGCTGAAGAGCTATTGCGCAAACCAGCAGAACATATTTGCGCTCACTACTACTTGCGGAGCATGGGACTTGGAATTAGAGTTCGAGGTTGAGGATTTTGAGCAGATGAGAAACATAATGGATGATATGAGATTGAAGTTCAGCGATATTATGGTCAATTATGATTCTATAATAATACTTAAGCAGGTTACGCCGAGATATCTGATTTGATTTTCTAAATATACTTGCGCATATTTAAACAACAGCAAATATTATAAATCCGCCAACACTAAAAATCTGCATCGGGGTGTTAATATGGTCACAATAGACAATAAGATTTACAATGTTGGAGAATTCAAGGGCGACCTCACAGAAGGTAAGCAGGATTATGAGCGGGCCAAGCAGGGCGCTGATCTTGTGAAGAAGGAGATGTCAGCGCTTGAGGAGCGTCTTAAGGCTGACACAGGATATTCTCAGCTAGAGCCGCCTGAAGAAAAGACGACCAAGGATGTTAGGCGCGGCGATGTCACTTTCAACATAACTTCCATAAAGAAGATCAAGAAACCGCAGTACAAGACTGCTGTTGAGGGCATGGAGAATTATCTTGATGGCATATTCTCGTTGATTTCAGGAGGCAGGACGATAACTGGAGTTGTGAAGGAAGGTAAGCAGACGTATGTTTCTGTTGACAGACTTCTTGAGGAGTTCGATATCATTGTCGCAGGAGTTATGCTGCCTGATGTCAAGCATACAATAAAGTATGATGTGACTGGTGCTCTAGCAGATGAGATTCCTCTTGATGAGATCGTACTAAAAGATGGCAGGAACCCGTCATCGATTACTGAAGAGAACTTTGCGAATTATGTGAGGATGGACAGGATAATATCAAATCTTACTGATTACGTAAAGGCTTACGAGGCAGAGCTTTCCAAGGGCCAGCGTAAGAAAGAGAAACTGACTCAGGTAACTGATGAAGCAGCTTATGAGACTACGAAATCTAAAGCTACTGGCGTGGACTGGATGTATGTTGTGACGAAATTAATTACTGTCCCGACAAACCCTAAAGAGAAAGGTGAGCTGAATATTCTTTCAGACGATGAAGTCAGCAAGGCAGAGAAGGAGAGACAGATGCCCACATACAAGCTGATGTATCGTGAGCCTTTGGGAGAGAAGAAGCTATATGTCTCGCTCCAGAGCGTCTACAACAGGATACAGGAACTTAAGGAAGAACGCACGATTGAGAGCAAGAGACTGAAAGTCGAGCCTAAGGAAGTAGTTTAATTTTTTATTCTCTTTATCAGCAGGAATGCTTCGCCGTTCCTGTTTTTCTTCTTGTCTATGTTCCATGCAAATAGGACATGGCAGTCATATTCCGCTTTGATTCTGTTTGTGCCGTCAAATCCTATTGTCTGTCCTTTTTTTACCCTTTCGAAGTCTGCGAATTTTTTTGATATCCTAAAATCATTCTTAGGTATATACACTTTCGTGAGCTGGTAGAGCTCTTTTTTATTCGATCTCTTGTATTTTCCTGTTATGTTGCCTGTCTTTATTAGAAACTTTATTATGAGGCGGTATGCGAAATCTATAGATGTCTTATCTTTAAGGTAGCCTGATTCTACTGTGAGCCCTATTTTGCCGAGCTTGTTGACGTAGTAGTCAGTGCCTCCAGGTTCAAGCGCATCAAATCCGAATATGTGTTTCTTAACGTCGATTGCGTCAAGCAGGTGTCTTGCGTTCCTTTCAGATATCGAGAACTGTTCTGATTTCGGGCTGGTAGAGTTGTGAATATCGAGCAGTATGTCCGCCTCACGCATTATCTTTTTCATCTCTTCTGCGATTCTTTCTTCGTATGTGCCTGTCTTTTTTCTTTTCATGAAGCATCTGTTGAGGTTCTCATCGACAAATCTTCTGTTGAGTTTCATTGCTTTCTTGTTGCAGAGGAGCATGCAGACTGTCCCGTTGTCTATCTTGAAATTCTTGTAAGACATTATGCGTCTTATCGCGTTTATTCCTGCTATCTCGTTGCCGTGTACTCCTGCAAGTATGCAGACATTTTTTCCTTTCTTAGGGCTTTTCAGGTACAGGATATTTTTCCTGTCAAGATATTTCAGTTTTGAAAGAGTTCTTTCGCAGATTGTCACGGTTCTTCACTAATAGCTCCGAATTTAAAAATATTCTTTTTTTTACGTGTTTCTTTCGTCTTTCTTATTTTTTTGCAAGATAGTTTCTTATAGCGTCTTAGCCTGTTAATTATTCGCTTTTCGTTAGTTTGTTTTTTTCGTAATCTTTGGCAGGCATGCTAGGGCCGTCTATCAGTGCAGCTTTAGCCGAACAACACAACACGCACAGCGGAGGCGGCCTTTGCCTGCGGTTAATTTTTCCAGGTGTTGAGAGGTGTTTTCAATCTCGCTAGAGGAAAAGACTGGTCAGCATTATGCTGAGCTTCGGAAGAAGTATCTTAAATCTGCAAAAGAGTATTACAGCAGGGAGTTGTGGAAGGAGCCTTACTTCAAGGCTCTCGCTTTTACAGGGATGGGCATCGGTATAGCGGGCACTGCGTTAGGTTCTGTCTTTGAGCATCCTCTTTTCTTGGCTCCTGCAGGCGCAGGCATAATCAACATGATTCAGGCTTATGTTAAGAACAAGACAGCGACAAAGGCGATTGTCGGGACTCTTGAGGCAAAGACTGAAGATATGACCTATGATGAGCTTGAGAAGCGTCTGAATGATAAGAATTACGAGCTTCCTGAGTTCACAGATGAAGATTTGCAGCAGATGGAGATGGAGATGTATGCTTCTAACATCGTAGAGACTGTAAAAGAGAAAGAGCTTAGCATAGGAAAGTATCCTTGGACTGCGCTTGGTCTGGGTCTCATGGTTTACGGCGGCTACAAGAGCTGCACAGAGAGTCCTATGGCGGGCGGATTCACTATGATGTTCGGCGGCATAATAACTCTTGTCGCTGATGTATTCAAGCGCAAGAAACTGAAATCCCTGAGAGAGAAGGTGATGAAAACCCTTGAGGAGAAAGGTTACCAACATTTTGACAATTACTTACGCAAGAAGAAACCCGAGGATTTCTATAAATATGATGTGTTGAAGAGCAAAGAATAATGCAGCAATGCCGCCTAGCGAGCATCAAAAGAACACTCAGATAAAATTGCAGTTGGGCGAACAGAAGCAGATACCTAATCAATGCGAGCGCGGAATTGCAGAATGATATTTAGTGTTTAGTCTTGTATCTTCCTCTTTTCTCTACGACTTCAAGCCTCTTGACGACTTTGTCTCCGTATTCCGACTCTTTCTGGTATGCTTCAAGAACTGCCTGGAAGCATTTCTCCCATATCCTGTGGTGCCTTGATTCAAGCCCGTGTCTTAAGAGGTGCAGATCTACTGCAAAGTCCTCTATTCTCTCTGAGAAGAAACTTAACCCGAAGTCTATGAAGTATATCTCTTTTTTATCGGCATGCATTATCATGTTGCTTGTTGTTAAATCATGATGCACTATTCCGTTGTTGTGCAGTATCGCGACCTTCTTGCCAATCTCTTTGCACAGTGCAACATATGCTTTCTCGTCTTTTTTCTCTTCAAATAGGTCTATCTCTTTCTTTACCAGTTCTCCAGGGATGTGCTCCATATCTATCTTCATGGATTTGTCATCCATCTTGACAAGCCTTGGTGCAGGGAAATTTGCTGCTTGGAGCTTGTCAAGTATCTTCGCCTCTCGTCTTGTCCTTGAGCCGCGCAGGTTCTTGTCTAGCTTTGGATGCCTGTACTTCTTTTCGAAGCGGTGCTTTGTGACTGTAGTCTGGTCTGTGTAGATTATCGCTTCAGCGCCCTGTGCCAGTTTTGTTGTCATGTCAAATAGGAAAATGAGTAAGGTTTTTAAGCATTGCTGAGTTTATGCCTGTTGTTTTCAGGGTGTTTAATATGCATGTCAGGCACATAAATCCGCATTATCATCAGGGCATAAGGACTTCAAAGAAGGAATTATTGGATTTGTTCAAAGCATGGATCATACTCAGCCTTGCTTTTTCTATAGCTATGCAGGGCCTGAAGTTCAACATTGCTTTCTTTGTGGCTTTTTTCATCTCTCTTTTTACGATAGGAATAGGTTTCCTGTTCCACGAGTTGGCACATAAGTTCCTTGCGCAGCGTTATGGTTGCATTGCTGAATTCAGGAGCTTTGACAACATGCTTTTCCTTGCTTTGATATTCTCTTTTTTCGGCTTTGTCTTTGCGGCACCAGGCGCAGTGATGATTCAGGGAGGTCTTAGCAGGTCGCAGAACGGTAAGGTGTCTGCTGCAGGGCCTGCGATGAACTTATTGGTCTCTTTGTTTTTCCTTGCGATTGCTCTTTCAAGCACAGGCCTGCTGCAAGCTGTCGGCAGGTATGGCTTCATGATAAATGCCTGGCTGGCTCTCTTTAACCTGATTCCTTTTGCGATGTTCGACGGTAAGAAGATATTTGATTGGAGCAA
Organism: uncultured Methanosarcinales archaeon; assembly: GCA_964563755.1. GTDB lineage: Archaea > Nanobdellota > Nanobdellia > Woesearchaeales > UBA11576 > JABMQF01. Next base: position 101,109 of record CAZLYC010000003.1, on the reverse strand, counting down.
GCTGGCTTATGGTGTTCTTGCTGCTGTCGCTCTTTCGCTTGTTGCAGTTGAGAATTTGTTCTCGGCAGGTATTATCTGAGTGAACCTGTTCAATAAAATTGTTTTTGTTTTATGTTCTGACAAGTATTTTCCGTCTTATTCTCAGGAATATTTAAATAGCTCGTGAGTGGATATACTGTTGAGGTGATAAACATCAAGAAAATATTACTAACTTTGATTGTTTGTGTTCTTATGAGCTCTTTGGTTTTTGCTCAAAGACAACAGGGAATACACGAGCCAGGAACAGGTATTGATAATCCTGAACTTGCAGAAGCAGGTCAAGGCACAGGACAGGGTTTGCAGGAAGATATGATGACTGAATCTGGTGAGACAGTTGGTCAAGGCGTGCAGACAAGCACTGAGACACAGACCATGACTCAACAGCAGAATCAAGGTGAAGAGACCCAAATACAAAATAGGGTTCAGACTCAAAGCAGAGTCAGGGCAGGAGAGTACACTTCTGAGAGCGGAAAACAGCTCAGGGTGCAAGAACAGAGCAATAACAGGATGCGCCTGGAGGCAGGCAGTGCTTCTGCGGATACTTCCATGGAATTGGTCCAGGAACAGGTTCAGGAAAGGACCAGGTTAAGGGTCAAATTAAGCAATGGAAAAGATTCTGAAGTAAAGGTCATGCCAGATGCTGCATCAGAGAAAGCGCTTGAAAGATTGAGACTGAAGGTATGTTCAGAGGAGAATAGCTGCAGGATTGAACTTAAAGAGGTGGGTAGCGGAGAGAAAGTCCGAGCTGCTTACGAGGTTCAGGTCCAGAAACAGGCTAAGATGTTAGGTCTTTTCAAGACAAGGATGCAGGTGCAGGCACAGGTAGATGCTGAGAATGGAGAAGTAATCCAGTCTAAGAAACCTTGGTGGGCCTTTTTGGCGAGTGAATCTGAAGAATAAATTTTATTTTTTCTTTATTTTTTTTGTTTTTATTTGATTGATTCTATTTCAGCCCAGTGCTTCCAAACCCGCCACTATTCCTTTCTGTCTCTTCTAATTCTTCCACTTCGGTTATTTTTGCAGCAGCCACTGGCTGTATGAGCATCTGTGCTATTCTCATGTTCTTTTCGATTGTGAAGTCTTCATTGCTCAAGTTTTTCATGACAACGCCTACTTCTCCCCTGTAGCCTGAGTCTATGACGCCAGCCATGCAGTGCACACCGTGCTTTGCGGCAACTCCGCTCCTGTCCCAAACCAGTCCAACATATCCTTCAGGTATTGCGAGCCTTATGCCTGTCTTGACTATGTGCTTATCGCCTGATTTGAGAATCTTGTCTTCCGAACTCCTAAGGTCAAATGCCGCATCGCCCTGTTTAGCGTATTTTGGCAGTTCTACATTCTTGTCTATCCTGTGTATCTTGACTTCCACCATTTTAGAATTATCTCCTTCTTCTTTTCTCTATTACGAGGTCTGCTCCTGTCTTGCTCCTGAGCTCTATGTACTTGTTCCTGTACTCTTCACCATCTCTCCAGCCTCTTATTCCCTGGCCTATCACTAGCGTCCCGAAGAACAATAGTCCTGCTGCTATTATCCCGATAAGTCCGTCTCCGCTTTCTGTGTAATGGTATTCGTATATCCAGACGGCTATTGCAGTCATGATTACGCCGAAGAGTAGTATCCCCTCATAGTAATGTATGAATAGGTCGTCTATCTTCTCTATGTGTTTTTTCATCTTTAGCTCCCTAGGTAATCAAATATCTGGTGTTCGAATACGATGAATAGTATGGCAAGTCCAAAGAATATGGTCGCGGTCATCGCGTGCTGGCTGAGCATAGCAAGCGAGGATATCAGTGCAAGTATGACAAATATCATGTCTTTTCCAAGAGTGTATTGCATCATATCCCTCTTATTCCACTTTTTTTAAAATTGTTCTTGACAGCGTCAAGCATCTCATGCATATCATCCGGTGGATGCGCTTTCCTGTTCAGGTAGGCCTTGTCTATTGTCTTTTCTGTCCCTACGAACTGCTGTAGGTAGTACGCTTTTGCGCCTTTTATCCAGTCCGCGATTTCTAGTATGTCTTTTTTGTCCAACAGTCCTTTTACGACTGTTGTCCTGAACTCGTAATCTATGTTGCTTGACTTTATGAGTTTTATGCTCTGCTCGATAAGCTCTGTGTTTACCTTGCTATTGGTTATTTCATTATATCTATTTTTCGGTGCTTTTATGTCCATTGCTATGTAATCCGCAAGCTTTTCGTCTATTATCTTCTTTAGCATTGTCGGGACGCTTCCATTTGTGTCTATCTTTATCTTGAAGCCTTTTTCCCTGAGTCTCATCATCAGAGGAATTATGTCTGGCGACATCAAGGGCTCCCCACCTGTTATGCATACTCCATCAATGAATCTTTTTCTTGATACTAATGCGGTTATTAGTTCTGTCTCTGTCATGCTTTCTATCTTCTCTATCTCATCCGGAAGGACAAGTTCTGGATTATGGCAGAACGGGCATCTGAAGTTGCACCCTGCTAAGAATACTGTAGAACATATGTTTTCAGGCCAATCAACAAGACTGGTTTTCTGTAGGCCGGCGATTATCATGTTTGTTCCTATCGCCTCTTTTTTAGAATAAAAGATTATCGGTTTGTTTTTATACGTTTAAAAGAAAACTATCCACTTCTTCCTTCGTTCCGCATCTCCTGCTTTCTTTCCCGTCGTCATCTACGAATATGACCATAGGTACTGATGCGACTATGTACTTTCTTGCTTCAGCCAGTCCTTCTGGCGTGTGGCAGTTGATATGTTCGCCTTGCACCTTGGTCTGATTTGCCATGTGTGTCTTCATCGCAGGGCATTTCGGGCACATCGGTGTCGTGAACAGTTTATACTTCATTATAATCACCTAAAAAAATAAAAAGATTTAGAAGCTGAATTTGTTCTTCAGTTCCATCTCTGTCTTTGGGTAGCCGCGCATCGCGTGGTTGCTGTCAAGCGAGACTGTCTCGTCGAACTCGACTCTCTCTCTGAACTCTTCCTTCTTTCCCTTGTTCCATTGCTGGACTGGGCGGTGGTATCCTACTACCCTGGAAAATACTTCGCATCTCATTCCGCATTTAGTCATCTTTCACGCACCTCTTTTTTTTAGTTAGTCACTCTTGGCATCGTCTCTGCTGATGCTTGTTTTTCTCCGTCTTCGTACGGGCATGTCTCATGCCTTCCAGGTATGTATCCGTGTTTGGGGCACACGCTGAAAGTCGGTGTTATTGTAAAGTATGGCAGCCTGAAGTTGTAGGCTATCCTTTTCACAAGCTTCTTGCAGGTCTCTACGTCGCTCACCCTCTCTCCAAGGAATCCGTGGAACACTGTTCCGCCAGTGTATTTTATCTGTATGCCATCCTGCAGTTCGAGCGCCTCGAATATGTCTGTCGTATGGCTTACAGGCAGCTGGGTGCTGTTTGTGTAGTATGGTTCCTCTTTGCCTGCTGTAAGTATGTCAGGGTACCTCTGCTTGTCATGCTTCGCGAACCTGTATGCTGTGCCTTCTGCAGGCGTAGCTTCAAGGTTGTATATGTTCCCTGTCTCTTCCTGGTATTTCTTGAGCTTCTCTCTCATGAAATCAAGCACTTCTTCAGCAAAGACTATTCCTCTCTTGGTGCTCATGTTGACATCAGGGCCTAGGAAGTTCATCAGTGTCTCGTTCATTCCATTTATTCCTATTGTGTTGAAATGGTTCTGCAATGTTCCAAGGTATCTCTTTGTGAATGGCATGAGGCCATTGTCCATGTTTCTCTGGACGAGTTTCCTTTTTATCTCAAGAGACTGCTTGGATAGGTCCATCAGCTTTCCGAGCCTGTCAAGGAACTCTTCTTTTGTCTTTGCAAGGTATCCTATCCTTGGTAGGTTTATCGTGATTACTCCGACTGATCCTGTCATCTCGACTGCTCCGAACAAACCGCCTCCCTTCTGCCTGAGCTCGCGCATGTCCATCTGCAGCCTGCAGCACATGCTCCTTACGTCTCCGGGCTTAAGTTCGGAGTTGATGAAGTTCTGGAAGTATGGTATTCCATATTTGGCTGTCATGTCAAAAAGCATGTTTGAGTTCTCGCTGTCCCAGTCGAAGTCTGTTGTTACGTTGTATGTCGGGATTGGGAACGTGAATATCCTTCCTCTCGAGTCGCCTTCTGTCATGACTTCTATGAATGCCCTGTTTATCATGTCCATCTCTTTCTGGCATTCGCCGTATGTGAAGTCCTGCTCTTTTCCGCCGACTATCGCGCGTTTGTTCTTCATGTCCTCAGGTACTACCCAGTCCAGTGTCAGGTTTGAGAATGGTGTCTGTCCGCCCCATCTTGATGGTACGTTCATGTTGAACACAAATCCCTGTATGGACTGCTTGACCTTGATGTAGGGCATGTTGTCTGACTTGATGAAAGGCGCGAGATAAGTGTCGAAGGAGCTGAATGCCTGTGCTCCTGCCCATTCATTCTGCAGCGTGCCTATGAAATTTATCATCTGCCATAGCGCTGAATCAAGGTGCTTTGCCGGCTTTGAGTCTATCTTGCCAGGCACTCCGTTGAATCCCTCAATCAGCAACTGTCTTAATGACCATCCTGCGCAGTAGCCTGCGATTCCCATTCCAAGGTCGTGGATGTGTATGTCGCCGTTCCTGTGCGCATCAGCTATCTCTTTAGGATATACGTTGTTCAGCGTGTAGTGTGCGAATACTGAAGTTGCCGCGTGCATCAGAAGTCCTGATAATGAATAATTCATGTTGGCGTTCTCTGCGACTCTCCAGTCTGACTGCATGAGATAGCCGTCCATTGTTGCGGTGACGTCCATCATCGCCTGGTTCTCTTCTCTGAGCCTTCGTCTCTGGTCTCTGTAGAGGATGTATGCTTTTGCTATTTCTACTTCTGCGGATTCGATGAGTACCTTCTCTATCAGGTCCTGCATCATCTCTACTGTGGGTATAACTCCGCCTTTGAAGAATATGTCAAGTATCGAAACTACTTTTGCAGAGAGGTTCTTTGCCTTGTTATAATCATCCTGACCGACTGCCTTTACTGCCTTGAATATGCATTCGGTTATCCTGTTGTCATCAAAGAGAACCAGCTGGCCGTCTCTCTTCTGCACTCTGCGTACTTTCGTAATCTCCTCCATTTTTACATACCTCTATTTTTTTACCTTTTTTTTTATCCGCAGAACTAGCCGCGGGGTGGGTATTTACTTTTTGGTGAGCCTTTGTAGCTCTTTTTCGAAATCATCTATGTCTTTGAATTCCTTGTAGACTGATGCGAATCTGATGTATGCGACCTTGTTGAGCTTCTTCAATCCCTTCATCACGAGCTCTCCTATTTTCTTTGCATCCACCTCTGCAGCTTCTGCAGACTTGAGCTCTGATTCGATTTCATCAACGACCTTATCGATAGCTTCTCTTGTGACAGGCAGCTTCTCGCAGGCCTTAAGGAGTCCTGAAAGGATCTTGTCGCGGTTGTATTCCTGTCTTGTGCCGTCTTTCTTGACTACTGTCAGCGCGACTGTCTCGAGGCGCTCGTATGTTGTGTACCTCTTGTTGCAGCCGAGGCATTCTCTTCTTCTGCGCGTGACTTCGTGACTTTCTGTCTCGCGTTTGTCAACGACCTTTGAGTCTAGTTTGCCGCAAAATGGACACTTCATCGCTGTCTTTTCTCCTTTTTTTGTTTGGTTTTTTTGGTAAAAAACCGTTTAAACCGTGTTTTTATCTGCTTTTGGCGGAAAACCAAAAAACACAAGATATTGTGCTTTCCTTCATCGGCATACACAACAGGTAGTGGTCACTTCATTAACAGATATTTAAACATTTTGTTTCTGAGAAATATATTATTCAATGTTTATTTTTGCAATCATTATGATGGATTGAGATACCATTACTCAGTAAATCATCGCTACTGTTTCAAGGTATTGCAGTTTAAAGCTCTAAGAACAGGTTAATCGATTTATTGTCTATGTATCACTGGATGATGATGGAAAAATAGTATGAAATAAAGAAATCATTTTCCCTTTAGAGGATGCGTGCCTGATAAGTGTGCCGGAAGTTCATGCTCAGGTATCTCTGGTTTCTGCGAGTGGCCTGCCATAAGGACAACTTCTCCTTCAGGAGGTTTCGCAAGTCCATAGAGCAGTATGACCATAAATATTGGATTCAGGACTATTGCAACAATTCCCTGTGCTACGCTTATGTGTTTTGTCGCGACGTTAAGTACTGTCAGTGTTGATGCAAAACCCAGGTCGAACACACCAATCCATAGGAACAGCCTGTGCTTCACAGGGTCCATCGACAGGAAGAGATAGAATATGGACATGGTAAGCAGTACTGCCCCCCAGTATCTAGTAGCTACAGGATCAGTTATGTTATATCCGAAGAGAAATGCTGCGACATCTTGGAAGAAAAGAGTCAAAGAACCCATGATTCCGGCATATAATGCCATCAGGGTCAGCGTGACTTTAAGATATTTGGCTGATGCCATCAGTTACCTCTTTTTATCGTAATAGCTGCTTTAAGCAGCGGCTATTTATAAAAATATTGTCCTTATTCTGTTTTTTAGCCTTTTTTCTGCTTCTTCGCAGCATCATTGAGGTCTTTTACTATTTTTTCGACATCTATGCCATGCGCCATACATCCCTGTTCTAGGTTCTCGAAATGCGCTGCCGCGCATCCTATGCAGTGCAGGCCGTGCTTCGCGAACACCTCAAATGTTTCAGGGTGCTGCATGACAATCTGCCCGATAGGCATGTCCTTTGTTATGAGCTGTTTTGTTTCAGTCTGTGTTTTTGTTTGTTTTTTGGTTGCCATGCAGGTCAGGAACCCCTGAGGGTTTTTATTATTTTTGGTTTAGTGATGAAATAGATAACTTCCGCTGCCGCGTTCGCATTGATTATGTATCTGCTTCTGTTCGCCCAACTGCAATTGTTCTAGACCTGTTATCTGTTGCTCGCTAGGCGGCAGCGATGTAATTACTGTTATATCATCCCGATTATCTCCGCGTGCAGCTGGTCTGTCATGAAGACCTCTCTTGCGACATCGTCTATGATGTAATACACGTTCTTCTCCTGCACCCTGAACTGTTCTTCGAGCTTCTCGAGGAACTCGTCGAGCTCCTTAAGCTCCCGAAACACTGTCTCGACAAGGAAATCATAGCCATTGTTTATCTTGTAGACAGAGTTCACATTCGGGTGCCTCACAAGGTATTCCTGCATCTCTGCCTTCTGGTCTTTCTGGTCCTTCCTTATCCTTAACACAATCTGCGCCCTGCAGTTGAATCCTATCTTCCTGAAATCCAGCAGGCACGTGAACCGGTTTATCATCTGGTTTCGGTTGGCCTTTACCTTGTCAAAGATTGTCGATACTGGCATCCCTATCTTCTTGCTTATGTCGGTAAGGGTCTGACGTCCGTCTTTCCGTAGCTCCATCAGAAGTCCTATCTCCTTCTTTTTTTCGCACACCATTTTTTTCATCCTCCGCCTGTTTTCCAAGCAATATGGATGATGTCCGGATTCACCTTATACTTTTTCTATAAGATATATATAGTACCTTAAACATATAATAAAAGAAAAGTTTTTTATATGATGCTGGCTTATCCTTATCTCATGAAAAGGAAAGTCATAAAGCTCGCTACAAATACTATGGTAGTATCTCTGCCGTCGCAGTGGGTGAAGAAGTCAGGCATAGCAAAGGGTTCTGAAGTCAATATTGAAGAGATGGGCGACGTGCTTTCAATCTCTCCAGAATCAAAGGAGCGCCAGAAGAAGTTTGTGCTTGATCTTGAGAGGATACATTTCAGCAAGGCTATGCTGTCTTATCTTTACCAGAAAGGGTATGATGAGATTGAGCTGGTCAATCTTGACTCGAAGAGTTTCGCAGAGGTCAAAGAACGTGTGTCTGACCTCATGGGCTTTGAGATAATAGACCGCAGCGAAAGGAGATGTCTTGTCAAGGCAGTCTCAAAAGAGATAGATTCTGAGTTCGATGCTATACTGAGGAGGACTTTTCTTATAACGCTTGAGATGGCGAATAACATTCACGAGGCCTTTGTCGAAAGAGAAAAAGCGCGGTTTGAGGAAATCAAGAGTCTTGAGAAGACGACAAATATGTTCACGGATTTCTGTAAAAGAGTATTAAGCAAGGGCGCTTACAAGGATCCTGAGAACACAGTATATGCTTATGTCCTGATACGTGACCTCGAGAAGGTTGCTGATGGTTATAGGAGGATATGCGAGGCAGTGCTTTCTTCTTCAGGCAAGAGTTTCTCTGTCTCAAAAGATGTTCTGTCTGTCCTTGTTAAGGTGAATTCTTTCCTTGAGATGTTCTATAAGCTGTTCTATAAGTTTGACCAGTCTCTTTTCGAGAAGTTCCAGTCAGGATACAAGGATATCTTGTCATCGTCAAATTCTGCGCTTGAGAAGAGCAAAGGTCTCGATTCGGTTATCCTGGGCAACCTGCTTTTCATCTTGGATACTGTTCATGAGATGACTGGGCCGTTCTTCATCCTGAACTTCAGCAGCATAAGTAAGAGACAGTGATTTTGTTTTTGTCGTCAGCTCTTAAAATCAAGTTCTATGAGGACTTCAAGCCCGTCCTTTATGCTTGAATATATCTCCCTTTTTTTCCCGCAGGCATCTCCGAATTCATCGATTATCCTCTGTGTCGAATGTATTGCATTCCTCATATAGTCCTTGCTTGTCCTTTCGTCTTTCATATCCTGGCAGGTATACCCGAATGAGGATACTGCGCAGATTATGTCTGCGTTGAGTTTCCTGAACATGAACATTTCAGGTTCATGGACTTTTATCTTTCCAAGTTTTAAGAGCAGGTTTATGTAAGCAGTCACGCATTCTTCCCTCTGTATGTCTCCCAGTGCATCATTTGAGAAATGCCTTCCTCTTTCAAGGAGCTTCGATATATCATTCTCCATAGGAACATAATCTCCGGGTGCGAAATCGAATGCTGTGACCTTGCCGTCTTCGCTTAAGTTCCAGTTGCTTGCGTGCGCATCTTTATTGAATACGCGCGTTGACGTCTCAAGCGTTTCAACGAGCGTGTCACAGGCGCGGTAAAGCTCGACTATAGCATCCTTCTTTCTGTAGTTATCGATGCGGCTTATTGATCTGTATGCTTGGCTCGTCCGTATTGAATAATGCTGTTTCTCATTTCTTATCTTGTGGTTTTCATCGTGCATCGCTGTGTGTATTATAGCAAGGAACTCTGCGGCATTTTTCAGAGCGCTTATGTTTCCGGTCGATCTCACGTAGTCGCTCAGGGTCTTTCCTTTGTCATGCAGGGATAATATGGCATAGTTGTCATACTTGAGCATCTTCATGCTTTTTGCGACTGCGAACCGGTCATTGAAGCCAAGCTCGCTTATCTTCCCGCCGACTTTCTTCTCTGCTTCCTGCATGAGCTTGTATTCTTTCGCGAGGTCTTCTGGTGTATCTGATATCTTCATGACAAACACATTGTCAAGGCTTTGGGATTCCCTTATCTTGTATGTGTTGCTCTCGCCTATCTTTTCGAACTGGAATCTTCTGCCCTGCTTTGAGCTCATGACCATTAGCCTTGACAGGTAGCCGTACTGCTCAAGAGCTTCTTTTTCTCTTCCGGTCGCTTCAAGCGCACGTCCATATAGCGTGTACAGGTCCATGTTCTTGCGTTCGTTGTCTATGGCTTCTTCGAAATCTTTTATTGCCATACGGTCATGCCCGTTGACAAGGTGCATTACAGCCCTGCTAAGATAATATTGTGCTGCGCCTTTTCCCATCAGCATACTTTTCGATATTGTTTTTGGAAGCAGATAAGATATGATGCGGTTATTGGGAGGATGCTGTTTTGTAAGTGCTATTGCCTCTTCAAATTTCACTAGCGCTGTAGAACTGTTTCCTTCTAAGATATCGAGCTGGCCCGACAATGCAAGCATGACCTTTTCATCAAGGCAGTCTTTGAGTACCTCGAGTTTTTCTCTGTACTGTGATATTTCTTTCTCGCAGTTTACGCTTTTGGGTGAGTTAAGATGCAGTTTTATGGCTGCGCCTGCTGCATCCAGTCTGCGTTTTAGTCTGTTAATGTTTCTTGGGTTCATTCTCTCGCCATGCTTCTTCTTTTTCTTCTTGTTCTTCTTCAGTGTAGATTATTTAGTGAACAGAATTTATAAAACCGATTTTCGTCTCGGATTTGTGACAAGCAAGAGTCATAAGCAGAAAACCTTATATTAAAGCAGCAATACTGTCATTGCATGTTAAAAGAACTGTTCAACATAAGGCCTAAGAAGCGTGTGCATGGCGTGCCTCTGAAGGAATCAAAGGCAAAAGCTGTTTCTGTCCAGCGCTTCAATGATATGATAGATTACTATACTGCTGAACTGAAGTCAAGGATAGATGAGATAAACCATCTGAAAGAGGAGAACGAGCTTCTTATCAGGACTTCGCTGAAGAATGCTTCACGGGCGGATGAGTTCAACCTCAGGTCAAGGAAGCTTGAGGAAGAGCTGCGTGTGTTGAAGCAGGAAAAGGAATCTAAGTGAATCAAGAAAATAGATCATATGTCTTTTCTTATCGCTTTTTCTATTGAATGTATTGCGAAGAATATGGTAAGCACGTTTATCGCTATGAGTGATGTGAAGAACACGACATAGAGGTAGCCTGTGTTGTGTACGAGAGATATCGCTATGACATCACCAAGGACTGCAACAACTGACATGACTATAAGCGGCCTTGTCCTGAAATAGTAATGTATCTTCCTGTCTTCTTCACTCAGCCCGCCTTGGAATATCAGGTTGGCTATTATTGTGAAAGCTGCGACAAAGACTGCAATCATCGAGAATATGTCTCTGAGGACCATCGGGCCGTGCTCGACCTGGTGAAGCAGGTGTATATTTATGGACGCGAAAACTTCTATGCCGAAGACCAGCGCAAGTACTATGAGTGAAGTTATGACTATGCGTTTTTTGCCTACTTCCTCAACATATTTCCTCATGAGTTCGTGCTCGATTTTGAAGAAGTTCTTCAGCACCATGGTCAGTTTAGCCTATCCTCGCGGTCAGGTGGCCGGTTTTTGTGTGGGGCAGCCCTGAGAATCCAACATATGTCATGAATATGTCCTTGCTTACACGCGCTTCCATCGCCCTGCAGCTGAAATTATAAGTCGCCATGTTGTTCGGTTTTATTGCCTGTGATATTGTCTCGTTGCAGCCCTGCATCTGGAGTGTTATGTTGAATTGCTCTTTGAGAAAGTTGCTAACGTCAAAGCTTACTGAGCCTTTTTCGATATTTATGTTGCCGCATTCTATTCCGGGCATCAGTCCGCATTCATTGTGTATGACTACCTCTGTTTTTAGGTACATGTATGGGACAGCTATAACAAACAGGACAAAGAATATGATTGTAAGTTTCTTGGAAGTCGGCACATAAGCCTTTTCCGGTTTCTTGAAGAGTTCATCTACAGCAAGCTGCTTTATTATCTCTTCCTCTCTTTTTTTGTCCCTCAGTCTTTTCCTTGAAAGGAGGTCCATGCTGGTCTTTATAAGGAGTCTATTTAAAAATGTTGCGTGGCAATCATATTTCAGATCAATGTCAATGCCACCTAGCGAGCGTCGGATGAAAACATCATACCCTGATGCAGTTCGGCAAACAACATTGAGTAACTAAGCAATGCGAGCGTGGCATTGACAATATTAGCACGAACGCGGCAATTTCATTTATGTATCATAAAATCAATATCGCAACCTTTATATACCACTGCTGGTAAATTTCTAGCTTGTTTTAGGGGGAATTAAAGTATATTAAATTAAATTTTCATCTGACATGGAGGTGTTGGACAAATGAGTAAAGACGTTCAGCCTATATTTATCCTGCCTGAAGGAACTCAGAGGAGCACTGGCAGGAATGCGCAGCGAAATAACATAATGGCTGCGAAGCTTGTCGCAGAGACAGTAAGGACAACACTGGGCCCAAAAGGCATGGACAAGATGATTGTCGATTCTCTCGGGGATGTCATAATAACCAATGATGGAGTGACTATACTTGAGGAGATGCAGATCGAGCATCCTGCTGCAAAGATGCTTGTTGAAGTGGCAAAGACGCAGGAAGCTGAGGTCGGAGACGGCACAACTACTGCTGTCGTTCTTGCAGGAGAGCTGCTGAAAAAGGCAGAGGATCTTCTGGAGCAGGACATACATCCTACTGTGATTGCCAAAGGTTACCAGATTGCGTCTGAGAAAGCGCAGGATATCCTTCAGCAGATAGCAGAGCCTGTGAGCATAAAGGATATTGTGCTTCTTAAGAAGATAGCGACTACTGCCATGACTGGCAAGGGTGCTGAGACTGCAAAGGATAAGCTCGCAGATATAACTGTCGCTGCTATAAAGAATGTCGCTGAAGAGATTAACGGCGTTTTTTATGTCGACAAGGAAGATGTGAAGATTGAGAAGAAGGTCGGCGGAAGCGTCGATGATACTGAGCTCATCGCAGGCATAGTGCTTGACAAGGAGAAGGTCCATTCTGGCATGCCTCGTGAGATAAAGAACGCGAAGATAATCCTCATAGATTCTGCGATAGAGATAAAGAACACAGAGATTGACGCTAAGATACAGATAACTGCTCCTGAGCAGCTGCAGAACTTCCTTAACATGGAAGAGCGCATGCTTAGGGATATGGTTGAGAAGATTGAAGCGTCTGGCGCGAATGTGGTGTTCTGTCAGAAAGGCATTGACGACCTTGCGCAGCATTATCTTGCGAAGAAAGGCATCTATGCTGCACGAAGGATAAAGAAGTCTGACATGGACAGGCTCGCGAAGGCGACAGGTGCCTCAGTAGCGACTAATCTTGATGACCTGAGTCTGTCTGACATTGGCAAGGCAGGCATGGTCCGTGAGGTCAAGATAGGAGATGAGGAGATGACTATTGTCAGCGAGTGCAAGAATCCTAAAGCAGTCACTATTCTTGTCAAGGGCGGTACAGAGCACGTGATTGATGAAGTCCAGCGTGCGATGGAAGATGCGATTGGAGACGTCGCTGCTGCATTGAGATATGGCAAGGTCGTTGCAGGCGCCGCATCAGTTGAGGTTGAACTTGCAAAAGAGCTAAGAAAGTTCGCTGATTCTCTTTCTGGTAGAGAGCAGCTTGCAGTACGTTCTTTCGCTGACGCTGTTGAAATTATACCAAGGACACTCGCAGAGAACGCAGGCCTTGACCCTATAGATGTGATTACTGAACTGAAGTCTGCTCACGACAAGAACAGGAAGTGGGCTGGCATCAATGTATTCACAGGTAAAGTCATGGACGCCTGGCAGCAGGGTGTCATTGAGCCTTTGAAGATAAAGACGCAGGCAATAAGCAGCGCATCTGAAGTCGCTATAATGATATTGAGGATTGACGACGTCATCGCAGGCGGCGGCGAGAAAGGCGGCATGCCGCCTGGCGGAGGTATGCCTCCAGGAATGGGTGGTGGCGGAATGGAGATGTAATTATCTCCTAATATTTTTATTATATTTTATACAGATTGATAAAAATCCACTTATGTGATTAGTGAAATTTTGCAGTTAAGTCCAGCAAGACTTTAAGTCACCATTTTATTATCTTAAATTTGAACTAATGTAACTTATCTGTTCTGTTCTTTAACTGTTTGTTCAAGAATTGTTCTAGTGCTTTGTCAACAGTATTTTCTTCAGTCACTATAGGTGTTATGTGGCTATTTAATAAGTCTGCATATATTCTCTGTCCCATTCCGTAGCTGATTACTATTTCGCAGTCTCTTACATTTTTAATCATGGCAGAATGGTCGCAGCTTCCGCACTCGCCCGTATTTTTACCGATATTTTGCCTATAATCTCTATTGACGACTTTTCCGTCTTGTATATCAAAAACCACAAAGCCTAAAGCTCTTCCGAAGTGGTGTGATATGGTTTTTCTATCATCACTTGCGATTGCTATTTTCATTTTTGGCCATCCATATGGAAAATGAGTTATAAATAGAATAGAACATTTTTCATAGCTTGTAATTGCCTCCTTCTATCTTTATGGATTTGCCGTTTATTATTGCGTCAGCTATCTTTCTTCTTGCTGATATGACTAGCCTGTGAAATGTTGGCTGAGAAATATTCATCTTTTTTGCACAATTTTCCTGTTCTAATCCTTCTAAATCCTTAAGTCTGATTGCTTCATATTCATCAACATGCAAAATGACCTCTTCGGATTCACTTAAAGGAACGCCTCTTGGTTTAAAATAAGTTACGTTTGGATTGAATCCGACTCTCCTGCAAAGTCTTGGACGCGCCATAATGAATACTTATTCATATTTCTATTTAAATCTTACGAAAATAAAAAATCAACAGAAATTATTGCGTCATTTCTTTCAGTCTTTTCTCTATCTCTTGCTTTTCTAAATCTAGTTCTTTAAGCTCAGCTTCAAGGATTTTCTTCTGTTCTTCTTTTGTCAGGGTTACTGCTCTTGTCTGTCTTAAACCGAGTCCCCTTCCATAGCCTCTTCCAAATCCTCTGCGCATTCCTCCGCCGCATGGTCCAAATCCTTTTCCTGTGAGTGAACCCATACCTGCGGGTCCTGTTCCGTCTCCTCCTGGCATTTTATTTACCTCCGGCCAATCAGGCCATTATGAATATATATTCATAATAACTATTTAAATGTTTCTATATTTAAGCGCAGTTGGGCTTTTCAAGTCAGAATTGTTGGTTGTATTGTTGAAACTAGTCTTTCAAATACAGATAACTAAAACAAATCAAAAAAGAATTCTGTTTTTACACATACCCTAGCAGTATGGCTCCTATCATCACGAATCCTATGATGAGCATGACGATGCCTGTTATGAGGTGCAGTGTCCTGAGCTTCGTAGTTCTCCAGTGCTCTGCCTGTTCTGTTGTCGTGAATCCGAAGTAGACCAAGAGGGTTATTATTATCATCGGCATGACAAATATCAGGTTGTATAGCAGAAGCAAAATTAGTGCATAATTATGTGTCACTGTCTTTGCAAGAAGTCCGAGTATGACTATGTATGGACCTGATGTGCACGGCAAGAGGAAAAGGCTGACGACAAATCCTATCAGGAATGCTCCTGGAACTGATGTTATGCTCTTTATGAGCATCTTCATCTTTGGCCTCCATGACAAGGGGACTTCCATGACAAACCATTTACCATACCACAAATAGTCCTTTAGGTTAAACAGTCCTACTATGATGGCAAGTCCTGCGACTATCCCGTAGAACATGTGCGTAAAGCCTGACGCTTGTATTGCTGAGAACAGCCCGAGTCCCATGAGATAATATGATATGTAGATTGCTGCAGTGAATGCAAATCCTGCAAACAGGGCTCTTTTCCTGTTGCCTGCTGCAAGTATTGCTGTCAGAAGCAGTATCAGCACCGCAAATTCACAGGGATTTATTGAATCCACAAGAGCGCCAGTTATGACTGCGCCGAGGGTTAGTGTCCTCTTTGTATCAGAGATATGCGGGTCTTCTATAGGTGATTTGTCTCCTTCGCAGGTAAGCGTGGTGGTGTCATCTTTCTTCTCGAGTCTGTCAAGAGGAGATTCGCATCCGAACTCTATGCAGTGCCTTATCTCCTGTTCTATCTGTTTTCCCAGCGCGTCGCTGAAGCCGACAATCATATTACCGTTTATGTATGTTGTCGGAACTCCTGAAATCTTGGTGCCATGTGCGTCTGTCAGTTTCTGGAACATCTCCCTGCCTGCCTGATCAGCATAGACTTCATATTTGTGTATGATAAGCGTCGGATATTTGATTTCAAGCTCTTCGACAAAACCCTCCATCTTTGCGCAGTGTGGGCATCCTTGGCCATAGAAATATACCATCTCAACAGTTATCGGAGAAGCCTCTTCCTGCGCAGATAAGAGAGATATATTGAGTAATGATAATAATACGAGCAAACCGAGCAGTATCGCGATTTTTTTCATTTGTAGCACCTTTTTAACATTTTTTGGTATTCAACATTTCTTGTTTTAAAGTTTTCGGTGGCTTCAATGTGATTTGTTATAGTTTAAGCTCCGCGTAGTATGTGTCTCCTTCTTTCTTTATCGCAAATCCTCTTTTCTCGAACATGTATTTCATCCTGTTGTTGTCACCGAGGAAATATGCGTATATCTTCCTGAGCTTCCGCAGTTTGGCTATCTCTATGATGTAGTCTGTCAGAAGATTGCCTGCTCCCCTGCCATGCCAGGGATCTGCGACTACAATCGCGAACTCTGCGTTATCATTGTAAGGGTCACCTATCAGTCTTACGACTCCAGCCATCTTTTTCTTTCCTTTTTCCTCGACTTCTGCTATTATGGCGATTTCTCGGTCATAGTCTATCTGTGTGTACTTTATGAGAAGTTCATGAGTCACATCTTTTATTAGGGTGAAGAACCTGAATCTCTGCGTCTCTTCTGACATGCTTTTGAACATCTCTTCTTCCATGGGTTCGTCTTCCGGTCTTATGGGCCTGAGAATCAGAGAATTCCCATCGTTCATCTTTGCTGTCTTGATATACTCTTTAGGGTAGGGTGATATGACAAGATGAGAGTGCGGCTCTACTTTTGTTTTACTGATGACAATCTCTTTGTCAAGCACGACTTTTGCGTCCAGCACAACTCCTCCGTTCTCGTCGACTGAGAACGGGTTTATGTCAATCTCTTTTATCTCAGGGAAATCCATGACCAGGTATGCGAACTTGTATAGCAGGAACTGTATTGAATTGATATCTACTGCAGGCATTCCTCTGTATCCTTTCAGCAGGTTGAATATTTTTGTCTCTTCGATGAGTCTCATGGATAACGCCATGTTGAGAGGCGGCAGTCCGACATTCGTGTCTTTGAATACTTCTACCGCGACTCCTCCCATGCCGAATACTATCGCTGGCCCGAATAGAGGGTCTTTCTTGCAGCCCAAGAGGAGTTCGTATCTCTTTTTCTCCATTCTTTCGATAAGCACTCCTTCTATCTTCGCAGAAGGTACTTTCTTTTTTGCAGCGGTTATTATTTCGTCGAATGCTTTCTCGGCTTCTGCCTTGTTTTGTATGTCAAGTTTCACTCCTCCGATATCTGTCTTGTGGAGTATGTCCTTTGACACTATCTTCATTGCTAGCGGGAATCCTATCTTTTCAGCAGATGCTCCGGCTTCTTTAGCGGTCTTTGCAATAGTTGTTCTGGTGGTAGGTATCTGGTATGTCTCAAGAAGCCGTTTCGCTTCTATCTCTGTGAGGTTTTCTCTTTTCTCTTTTGCAGCAGTATCTATGATTGCCCTTGCCTTTTTTTGGTCTGGTGTGAATGCGTGAGGTATTGAAGCAGGAGTCTCGTATAGCAGTTCGAGGTTTCGTGAGTAGCTGTGCATGTTCGTGAAGCATTTGACTGCTGCTTCAGGGGTAGGATACACAGGAATATTGTTCTTCTCCAGCAGCGCTTTTGCTTCTGCTACTTCTTCTGAACCCATGAATGCCGCAAGTATTGTCTTTTGCGTCTTCTTGTCTATCACTATCATGCCTTTTGCGACTAGAGCTGGCTTTGTCATTGACTGTGGTGTGAGTATTACGAGTAGCGCGTCTACGTTTTCATCATCTGCGCATGCTTCGACAGCTTTTCTGAAACGTTCAGGGTCAGCGTCTCCAATTATGTCGATAGGATTCGCTCTGCTCCAGGTCTTTGGGAGGAATGCGTCCATTTTTTTAAAGGTCTTTTCAGAGAGTTTTGCTGTTTCCCCTCCTCTTTTCATCAATAGGTCTGTCGCAAGGACTCCCGGTCCTCCTGCGTTAGTTATTATCGCGAGCCTGTTTCCATCGGGCCTTCTCTGCATAGCGAGTGCTTTTGCGCAGTCGAACAGCTGTTCTACTGTGTTGACTCTTATTATCCCTGCGCGTTTGAATGCCGCGTCGAATATGAGGTCGTTTCCTGCTATGCTTCCTGTGTGTGATGCTGCTGCCTTGCTTCCTGCATCACTTCTTCCGGATTTGAGGACTATTATCGGTTTTGATCTTGCGACAGCCCTTGCTGCGCTCATGAATTTCCTTGCGTTTGTTATCGATTCCATGTAGATGAGTATGCTTTTTGTCTCAGGGTCGTTTCCGAAGTAGTCTATTAGGTCGTGGAAACCAAGGTCAAGCATGTCTCCGACGGATACAAAGTAGTTGAAGCCTACATTGTGCTCTTCTGCCCAGTCGAGGAATACTGTGCATAACGCACCACTCTGAGATATCAGTGCTATGTTTCCGCGTTTGGCATTTTTTATCGCGAAGCTCGCGTTAAGCTCGAGTGATGGGCGTAAGAATCCGAGGCAGTTTGGTCCGAGCACTCGGAATCCATATTTCTGGGATATCGCGAGCACTCTCTCTGCTCTTTCCTTTCCTTCTTTTTCTGTCTTGTTGAATCCTGCTGATACTATCACTGCTCCGCCGGCTCCGGATTTCGCGCACTCTTCGACTATGCTTTCGACTGTGCTTGCTGGCGTAGCTATTATGATGAGGTCTATCTTGTCATTTATCTTGCTTACAGAAGGATAGGTTTTCTCTCCTTGTACTGCCGCATGGTTAGGGTTTATTGCGTATAATTTTCCTTTGTACTTGCTCTCTTTTATATTTTTGAAAAGTGCGTATCCTACGCTTGTCTCATCGTTTGATGCTCCGATTACTGCGATTGATTTCGGGTTGAATATTCTCTTGAGGCTTTCGGTTGACATGTTGAACTCTTCTTTATAGGTCTATTTTAATATTTTGTGCTGAAAACTGTTTTTTTCAGCTTTTGTTGACTATATTTTCGGCTGTTTTTATTATCTCCAAGAAGTCTTTCCTGTTGGCTTCGTATTTGGCAAATTCCACCATGCCGCACATGTTGAGGCATTTCTGGGTTTCATTGTGATGTATCTTGTTTTTCTTTAGCACGTTTATTGTCTGTGAGTTTGTGAGCTCTTTCTTGTAGCCAAGCTTATGTGTGTAGAACAGCCTTATCGCCTGGCTTGCTCTTTCGTATGCGTCCTTTTCTTTTTTCTCAGCAAAGAGTCTTTTCGCTTCTTCTATCATCTTTCTTGCTTCTTTGTGGTAATCTATCGGTTTCTCATGTTTTTGCTTTTCTTCTTCAGTCTCTTCTTTCTTCTTGAAGTATTTCCTGTAGAGCCAGTAGCCCAAGAGCGCCAGCAAGAGCAGAATTATTGGGATAGCGTATGATTTCCACCATTTTTTATTGTCTTCTTCCTTGTTCATCTCGACTTTATTTATTGTCTGGTTGATGAAATCTGCGCTTATGTTCGCGTTCTGTCCTTCAGGGTTCTTGTATTCGACTACTGCTTGTGTCGTGTTGCCCTGCATCATGAGTTTCATCGCTGTCTGGTTGAATCCTTGTTTTTGCAGCTGCTGTGAGTAGTTCTGGAACTGCGGATTCTGTTTCAGCTGTTCCATCATCTGTCTTTCTTCCTCTGGGGATTGTTTCTGCATCTCGCTGAGCTGTCCATCTTGCATCTTGCCGCTTACCGAACCGCTCTCGCCATTGGCTTTCTGGTAGTTCATCTTGAAGTTTCCAGTGTCATTTGTCTCAGGGTCTATTTCCATGTTGGTCATGTTGTATCCCTGGTCAAGCATGTCCTGGTGAGCCTTCATTATCTCTTCATTCTCGCCCATCTTCTTTGCGAGTTCCTGCTGCATCTGCTTGAATTCTTCTCTTTGCCTCTGCATCTCCTGCTTCAATGCTCCTGCGTCCTGGTCCATCTGGCTGTTCTGCGCAGCGTTCTTCTTCTGTTGCATCTGGCTTGCCTGTTGCTGCATCTGTTCATTCATCTGCTGTTGCATCTGGTCCATCTGTTGCTGCATGCTGCTCGTCATGCTTACCTGCATGTTGCTTCCGCTTGATGAGAATGATGTGGACTGCATGTTCTGTCCGTCGCACTGATATATTGTCGTTATCCCCTGCCCGCCGCTGCTTGCTTGGCTGCCTTCTTCGACAGTGACTTCAAGTTTGTTTGATTTTATCTCTTCTTCATCGCCGGAATCAGGGTTTGTATATGTGACTTCTGCTGCAGAAAGTGTGAATTCTCCTTCTTGAAAAAGCTGTATCGGAGTGTACTGTATGACTGCGCCTTTGTTCGGCGGCAGCGTCATCTCCATGCATTGGATATCTACTCCATTGTTTGCCATCACGTTCTTGTCGACGATTTTTATCTTGAGTTCCTCGCCAAAAGGATTCGTGAAGTTGAGCTGTATTGTAGCGCTGCCTCCTGTTTGCAGTTCGGTCTCTGCTATTGTCTTCTTTACAGTAAGCTCTTCTGCATGCGCAGAGCTTATCATTACCAGTATGAGCGCTAACGCTGTGAACAGGATTTTTTTGCTCATTGTACAATCCTCTTGGAGCCGTATCTTATGTACATGTCTGCGAGAAGTACAAGTAGCGCTGCTATGAAGAACCATCTTGCTATGCTTGTCTCCTCTTTCTCCCGTTTTATGTCCTTGCTTATGTTCTTGTATACATCATCAAGTGTCTTATCATCGACTGACCTGTAATATTTTGCCCCTGTGAGCTGTGCTATGCTTTTTAGGGTATCTTCATCGAGTTCTGCGTACTGTGGATTTCCGAAGAAGTCGTAACCGAGAACAGTCTTGTCAGTCGAGCCCATGCCTACAGTGTATACCTGTATCTTGCTTGTCTTTGCGAATACTGCTGCTTCTTGTGGGGTTATAACTCCTGAATTTGATACTCCGTCGCTTAGTAGTATTATGACTTTTTTCTTGTTAGGGATTGAATCAGCCATGTCTACTGCGAGGCTTAGGCCATCTCCAAGTGCTGTTCTTCCTTCTCTTGCAGTTATTGCCATGAGTTTTTCTTTGACCCTTTCCTTGAATGGGCTGAGGTATGCTGCTGTTGTCGCTCCGTTCTCGAAAAGAACGACTCCTACATGGTCTTTTTCGTTAAGGTCTTCGACGAGTATTGCTGCTGATGACTTTGCTGCTTCAAGTCTGTTAGGCTGGTAGTCTTGTGCTTGCATTGAACCGGAATTATCGATTACAAGGACGACGTTGACTCCTTCTTTTGTCTGCTTAAGTGGAATATGCGGGTCTGCGAATGCGAGTATCATGAGTGTTATTGCGGCGACGCTTAGCCAGAAGTGCGCATGCACTCTCCAGTTCTTCTGGTATTTCGCGGCCTCTTTGACAAGTCCTACCCTGCTGAATTTCATCGCTGCCTGTTTCTTCTTCTCCATCGCAATTCGGTAAGCGTAATATATTATAGGTACCGCAAGAAGGAATACTAGTATTATCGGTGTGCTGAAACCTGCCATCATCTCACCGTCTTCCTGCTTCTAAGAGCGAAGAATCTTTTTAGTGGAATCTCGAATGGCTCGTGGCTTTTGAGGTCGATGCTGTCTATCTTCAGTTTTTTGAACTTGTTCTTGAGAGACTTGTTGTGCTCTCCTGTTAGCCTCGAGTAGTTCTCCCTGAATTCAGGGTCTGATGTGTCGACGAGTATCTGCTCTCCTGTTTCATCATCCTCAAGCTGGAGGTATCCTATATCAGGTATCTCGTGTTCTCTTAGGTCGTTTATGTTTACAGCGATTACGTCATGCCTGTTCCTGAGCATCTTGAGCTGTTTTTCGTATCCTTCTGCGAGGAAGTCCGATATTATGAATATTATGCTCTTTTTCTTGAGGACTTTTGAGACGAATTCTACGCTGCTCTTGATGCATGTTGTCTTGCTCTGCGGCTGGTATGTTATCATCTCTCGTATCAGCTTTAGCGCGTGTCTTCTTCCCTTTCTTGGAGGTATGAATCTCTCGACCCTGTCTGTGAACATAGCAAGTCCTACATGGTCATTGTTTCTCATCGCTGCGAACATGAGTGATGCCGCAAGCTCTGTCGCTGATTCTTTCTTCTCTTTCTCGCTTCCGAACTCGCCGCTTCCTGAGATGTCGAAAAGTATCATGACCGTCAAGTCTCTTTCTTCTATGAATTCCTTGACATAAGGGTTGTTCATCCTTGCTGTGACGTTCCAGTCTATTGTCCTTACATCGTCGCCAGGCACGTATTCGCGTACTTCTGAGAATTCTATGCCTCTTCCTTTGAATATGGAGTGGTATGCGCCAGAGAGCAGGCCTTCCACTAGTCCGCGTGTCTTTATCTCGACTTTCTTCACTTTTTTCAGGACTTGCTGCGTCTCCATATCAGAACAGTTTGTTGGATTATTGATTTGTGATTATGGTACTTTGACTTTTGAGAGTATCTTGTCGATTATCTGATCAGGTGTTATGTTTTCTGCCTCTGCTTCGTAAGTCAATAGTATCCTGTGTCTCAGCACGTCGTGCGCTACTGCCTGGACGTCTTCTGGTGTTACATATCCTCTGCCTTCTATCATCGCATTCGCTTTTGATGCGAGTATCAGCCATATTGATGCTCTTGGCGAGGCTCCGTATTCTATGTGTCCGTCTATGTCCAGCTTGTATTTCTCAGGATGCCTTGTAGAGTCAACTAGGCTTGCGACATATTCTTCAATCTTCTCGTCGGCATATACTTGCGGGTTGAATTTCTGTATGTCTTTTATGTTCTCTTTTGTGAGGATCTTCTTTGTTATGTAGTCTACCCCTTTGGTCATGCGCCTGATTATCTCTTTTTCATCTTCCTTCTCAGGATAGGTTATTAGAAGCTTGAACATGAACCTGTCGACCTGCGCTTCAGGCAGCTTGTACGTACCTTCTGTCTCTATGGGGTTCTGTGTCGCCATGACAAGGAACGGCCTCTGCAATGGATGTGTCTCTCCCTGTATTGTTACTTGTCTTTCCTGCATCGCTTCGAGGAGCGCTGACTGCACTTTTGGCGGTGCCCTGTTTATCTCGTCTGCAAGTATGAAGTTTGAGAATATTGGCCCTTTCTTGGTATAAAATTCTGTCTTCTTGTGGTCATATATCTTCGTTCCTATGATGTCAGCAGGCAATAGGTCTGGTGTGAACTGTATCCTGCAGAAGTCTGCGTGCATCGCGTCTGACAGTGTCCTTACCATAAGGGTCTTTGCAAGTCCAGGGACTCCCTCAAGAAGGATGTGTCCGTCTGCGATTAGCGCTATCATGAGCTTTTTTATAGTGTCATCCTGTCCTACGATTATCTTGCTTACCTCTTCAATCGCTTTCTCTATGTCTTTTGAGTACTTTTCTGCCTGCGCAGTGAGCTTCTTGACTTCAGCGTTCATCTTTACACCTCACAATCCGAACGATTCAGAGAATTGTTTTATCCTCTTGAACTCGTTCACGAATTCTATGCCTTTGTCGGTTATTGAGTAGCATTTTTTTTCTTTGTTGTTATTCTCTTTCACGAACCCTTTTTCCATGAGCTCTTCGACGTATTCTTTCATCTTCTGGTGCGACAGGTTCGATTTGTACAGTAGGTGGGTCGGCTTTATAGTTCCTCCTTTTTCATTTATCGCGTGCAGCAGGTCGTGTATTATTTCGAGCCTGCCCCTTTTTGAGCTCATTTCCTTTTCACCAGTATGAATGCATATAATAGCGTCGCGAATGCTGCCAGATGGAATGCTTCGCCTATCGCATATATTGCAGGATCATACATCATGAATATGAATAGGGTGTGGCTTATCAGCATGCCCAGGAAGGATACTGCGACAAGCGCCGCATGTTTCGTGTTGTTTTTATTGTAGTTGTCATAGAAGTGAAGCACAAGTATGCCGAGCATGACTGCCTGTGTCAGGTGGAATATGAACTGCGCGTAGTTGCTTATCAGTGTGATTGCAGCGATGAAATATGTGAACAATAGGAGCGTTTGTTTGTTTGTTATGTTGAGTGCGACAGCAAGAAGTATCAGTATTGCAAATGCCGAAAGTAGCCTGAATGTCGCGTGCGAATAGACATGGATCCATGTGACTGGTTCAAGAACTGTTTGTGAAAACAGGAATGGCCCTATTATCTTGTGCTGCACTTCTTTTACATATATTGCGAGCTCTGAGATTATCTTGAATATGTATGAGAGTCCTATGAGGAAGAATGCTGTTGAGAAATATGCGTACTTTTTTTGTTTGATCAGTTTGTATACCTTGTATCCCATGAAGGATATCATGAAAGCTACGATTAATGATAGAAGTTCGATTATAGAATCTATGCCTTGGAACCACTGTGGACTGTTGATATATATTGCCATCTTCCACCCTCTTTGACTTGACTCTTAGCTGGAAGGTAGTCCGATTTTTGGCTTTTTTAAATGTTATGAATTTTATGTCTGTATTATGCCTTCACAAAGTATATCTTAAACGCCGCGATACTTGTATTCTGCATCGGCAAATATTGCGTGACAACAAGATGTGCCAAAATATTGAGGAGGTGGTTAAGATGCTGCTATGCTGAGGCTTTTTTTGTTTTTTGTTGCCAGACCGTAATCTTTTCAGATGGATATTCAGATAACTAGTTAGTTCATTCATCTAACCCTTGCTCCGCTCCACTGCCAATGTGTTGCGGGGCTCTATTTTTTTAACTCGATTTTAGGATTTTCTGTTATTCTATCTTGATGATGTCTGTTGGAAAGGCTTAAAAAGAGATTGTCCTTTTAGGTATTTCATGATAAAAAAAGAGGACTCGCAATCAGCACGCTCATCAGAAGCGAAAGCTGTTATAGGCAGCGCGAATATTAAGATGTCGAATATAAGCCTGATACTCGACGATTATAATGATATATTCTCTGATTTTGATCCCCGGCCTTATGATGAAAGGGCGCTCTCACAGGATTTTATCAATGAGGCGATACGTGCAAGCAGGGATAAGGTCTCTGGACAGTTCGAGCTTAAGCTTATTATGCCGAAACGCAAGCGTAACCTTGGTAATGAAGAGATGATAAAGAAGAGGCTCCATGAGCATTTCAGGAAGCATCATCATGAAGTTGTCCGGGAAGCTAAGATAGTGAGAAACAAGGGTCTCCTTTTTATTTTTGCAGGAGTCAGCATGATGCTTACCGTTTCTATATCTGTAGTAGAATCATATTATCATCATTTTTGGCTTACTTTCATGAAAGTTCTTCTTGAGCCCGCAGGATGGTTCCTGATATGGGAAGGTTTGAACCAGGTAGTTTTCGATTCAAAGAAGAATAAGCTAAATATTGAATTCTATGACAAGATGTCAAAATGTGATATACATTTCATAGATAACTGAACTGTTCTTATAACAGCTCTGTCAAGCAAATCTTAAGTCAAAAGAGGCTATAACCTGTTATAAAAACAGAAACGTTTATAAAGTTCAATAGCTGTTTTTACCCCATTGATGTTTATATTTCGCAGTCAGCCGGCTTGCCGGACACTGAGAAAAAAGGGGTGTTTAAAT
Organism: uncultured Methanosarcinales archaeon; assembly: GCA_964563755.1. Lineage (GTDB taxonomy): Archaea > Nanobdellota > Nanobdellia > Woesearchaeales > UBA11576 > JABMQF01. The sequence goes on along the minus strand of CAZLYC010000003.1, from coordinate 75,812 downwards.
GGAAGAGGACGAGTATGCGATTGTTTCTAAGAAGGAATTCATGGCTCTGAAGAAAGAGCTGGATAATCTTAAGAAGAATCCTCTTGAAGGTTCTGAGTCAGGGGAGAATCTCCAGGCCAGCATCGATAATCTCAACAAGAGCCTTAATGTCATGCTGGAAGTCTTCAAGCAGGCTGCTGATGACATGAAGCTCGAGGAGCATGATTCTGAGACTGTTGTCAAGCAGATAGGGCCGATAACAGATAAGATTGATACTCTTATAGACCAGAACCAGAAGATTGCAAAGGGCATAGTTGCTATCGCAGACATGGTGAAAGAGAAGCTTGAAGAGATAGAGAGGGCTTCTTCAAAGAGGCTGCCTCCGCTTGAGGGAGGTCCTGCGCCAAGGCCAGCGCCTATGGGTCCGCCTTCTTTCGGGCCTGTCCCACAGCAACCTAATTTTGGTGGTCCTTCTATGCCTGAAGGTTTTGATGACTTCGGCAGCGGGATGGGTGGTTTGCCTCCATTGAGTCCGCCAGGTATGCCACAAGGTCCTCCGCAAGGAATGTCTCCTATGGGACAGCCTATGGGTCCGCCACAGTCCATGTCAAGGAAGCCGACTATACTCGGCGGATTGATGAAGTAAGATGCCAGTTATACATTCTCCTCCTGACGAAGGAGTGAAGAAGGAAGATCTTCACCCTGATAGGATGCGAAGGTTCGTAAGACACCTTTCTGCTGCTGCGATAAAAGCAGAAGAACGCAGCGTCAAGAAGCACAAGGTCAGGGAGAGGCTTGAGAAGATTAAATCTGTTTCTCTAAACAAGCGCAGCACAAAGGAGATGATAGAGGGAGAGATAGGTTCTTTCGAGTCGGCCATACATGAGATAATCCATGATGAGGAGAAAATACTCGACGAGCAAAGACGCGAGACAAAGCAGATAAACGAACTCAAGTCGATGGTGGAGATACTCTCGAGGAAGCTTATTGACATAGGCCGCGAGTATGCTTCTGAACTTGAAGACAAGGACAGGAAGATACTTGAATTAAGGGAAGCCCTTGCGTCAGCGCATATCAGGATTTCTGAGTCTGGCGATGAACGTCAGAAGAAGATAGAGAATATTGAGCGTAAGATCAAGGAAAGGCCGTCTAGATTAGAGCCTGTTTTTGAGTCAGCGGATGACTTGGCAAATCAGCTTGCTGAATTGGAACAGAGGCATGAAGAATTGAAGAAATCCGGCAAGCACAGCAAGGCAGACCTCGACAGGGTAAAGAGACTGATAGACAAGCACAAGGTGGTGCTTGGTATAGATGTCAAGCCAGAGTCTGCTCCTGTGCTGGTGGCTAAAAAAGCAGTAAAGCCGGTTGTCAAGAAGAACAAGACCAAGCAGAAGAAGAAAAAGTGATTTCTAGAGTCAAAAAGGACTGATATAACGATGCCGCCTAGCGAGAAGTATAATCAGTTAGTGTGGCTTTATGCCACACACTTTGCATCAAAGCTTTTGAAAAGCTTTGCGAGCTTGGCATTGCGCACCGCCACGCAGCTCGCTTCGATAATAAATTAATATATTTCTCGGAGTACACAGTTGATTAGATAAACTATTGGCTAGCTCGCTAGTGCGGTGGCGGTGCTGTTATTTATCTTAGAAAAAGAATAAGTTAAAAAATTAAAGATTAAGGATCTTAGAGATCCTTTGCCATGACAGTCTTTCTCTGGTTGGCTTCTGCCCTTTCGCACGCGTTCTTTAAGAGCTGGTGCGCAAAGCAGTTCAAGCTGTCTGCAAGGTCGCCTGCGACATTGCATCCTTTGGCTGCTTCCTTTATCTTTGCCTTGACTATCAGGCTCTCTGCGTGTTTGGCTGTGCAGCCGAATGAGAAAGGTACGTCCTTGCCCATGACTGTCTTTCTGCCGTTTGAGTCTGCTCTCTTTGCAGCATCATCTACTGCGGCAGCAACCTTGGCGCTGAGTGTTTCAGCTAGGTCTCCTGCTACGTTAAAACCTTTGCAAACATCCTTTAGTTTTGCCTTGACAACGAGTACGTCTGACATTTTTTGTCACCCCATTTGTTATCATATGCCCTAAACCTCTTGATTTAGGCCTTTACAGCCATCCTAATCTTTCAGTCATATTTAAATCTTTTGATTTTAAATGCAGAATTCGAGGCTTTTAGGCGCCTTAAACCATGAATAAGCTGTTTTAGTTTTTTCGTATCTTGAGAAGTTTCTTTGTGATTTTTCTGTTCTTTATCTTGTTGTGTATGTGGTGATACACAAAGTAACATCCTGCTGCTGCAAGCGCAGTTGCGACTATTATTGATACTGGTTCAGAGTAATGCCTTACTTTGTCCCAATTCTTTCCAAGTATGTAACCGAGGTAGGCAAGGAATGTGTTCCAGATTGTGGCTCCTGCTATGGTATATATGCAGAACTTCTTGAGGTCCATCTTTCCTATTCCTGCAGGTATTGATATGAGGTGTCTCACGACGGGGATGAGCCTTCCTATGAATATGGTCTTCTCGCCTCTCTTTGAGAACCATTTTTCTGTCTTTGCGAGGTCTGTTGCGTCAAGCAGGAGGTACTTTCCAAGGTGGAGCACCAGTTTATTGCCTCCAAATTTGCCTATATAATATGATAGAAGCGAACCTGCGATGCTTCCAAGGGAGCTTGCGATAATCACGAGCGTGAAGCTGAAACGGCCATCTGCTGCAAGGAATCCTGCGAATGGCATGACAAGTTCTGATGGTATCGGTACTATCATGCTTTCGAGCATCATGAGGAAGAATACGCCAAAATAGCCCATTGAGGATATTATCTCGATGGCCAGCCTGCCTATGTATGCCAGTGCTTCTGATATTAATGACATGCGTAAGCCGAAAAATTCTTGTTTTATATTTCTTTTGGTGTTTTAGGCGCTAAAATGCTCTTTTATGGTTTATATGTGTTTGTAACTACTAATAAGAGACAACAAAACCAAAAGTTTTATATATCTGGGCATAATATTGCCCTTCATGAAATCAGATGTTCAGTTTTACATGGACGGAACGCTTGAAGGAAGATTATCTCAGTTAGTAGCTCCTGATTCTCCACTAAAATTAGAAAAACAGATTGAGGATTTTTATGTGTTGCATTCAACAGATTCAATTCTGGATGGTCGATTCACATATTCTGTTCCAGATTCAGAGCTCATGTCCGAAGATAAATTGCATGTGGAAGCTCAAAAGACTCTGGGTTTTAAGTCAGGAACTAGTCTGCATTATAGTCGCTGCAGTTTAAACCTTGACAAAATCGCGGAGTTCAGGAAGATAACAGAATACATGACAACAAATAACATTCCGTTCTATATGACTACAACAGATGGATATGGAGATGAAACGTTGATTATAGGTTATAACCCTGTTACAAATATTAAGATACAGAATCCAAATTTCAAACAGGTATTTCACAATCTTTCAGTATAGATTTTAATTCAGGTGTTGAGAGTATGACTTCCAAAGAATATCTTAGCGATAAGTTGCAGGCATATTTTGCTAGCTCAGGCTATGCAAACACGGTATCGCAGGTCCAGCCTGTTGTAAGGAACGCGTTCTTCCAGGAGAATCCTGTCAAGAAGGAAGTCTATCTTCTTGCGATGAATGAGATGGAGTCTCATGTATCTGTTAAAGATTGTTCAGTCGGAGAGAAGATGGTCTCTTCTAATGACAGACTCAAGGCAGAGCTTGACTCATTCGTAAAGGCCGGTTTCACTCTTGTCTTCAAATGAGCCCATGACTATCTGTTTCTGTCTTTTCTTTTCAGAATAAGTGTAGGGGACATAGATTTTTCTCTTAGTCTTAGGGTCGATGCCTGTATGGTACATGCATGTTGATATTGTCATCGGCATCGGCGTGAAAAGTTGCATCTGTTTTGTAGGTATCCTGTTTCTCTTGATGAAATCGTGAAGCTCTCTTGCCTCTTTCTCCCCGCTACCCGGATGGGCGAATATGAAATATGGCACGAGATACTGTTTTTTCCCGAGTTTCCTGTTGACTGTCTCATATTCCTTGACAAATCTTTCATAGACTTTTATGTCTGGCTTGTTCATGAGCTCCAGGACTCTGTTGCTTGCGCTCTCTGGCGCGACTTTCAGCTGTCCTGATATGTGATGCTCTGCAAGCTCTTTTAGGAATTCTGGCTCATCGAGAAGCAGGTCGTATCTTATGCCGCTTCTAACGAATGCTTTCTTCACTCCTGGAATGTTTCTTATTTCCCTAAGCAGCTCAAGTAGTTTTTTGTGTGAGTAATCAAGGTTCTTGCACGGCCCCGGAAGACAGGTGTTCCTGCAGTCGAATCCACGGATGTGTTTGAACAGGACATCTTTTCCGTCGATGATTGACGGGATTTTAATCTCTTCATCTCCTTTATCGAAGCTCATGCAGTTCATGCGGTACATGTTCGCTGTAGGTCCGCCGACATCATACACCATTCCTTTGAAGCCAGGATGTTTCGTCATCTCTTTTATCTCTTTTATCAGCGACTCCTTACTCCTGCTCTGTATGTATCTCCCTTGGTGGAAGTTTATCGCGCAGAAGTTGCATCCTCCAAAGCACCCTCTGTGAGTTACGACTGAGAAAAGGACTGGTTCAAGCATCTTCAGCGGGAATTTGTATTTCGGATGCTGTGCTCTTAAGAATGGAAGTTCGTAAATGTAATCCATCTCTGGTGTCGAGAGAGGGTAAGCAGGAGGATACTGCACGACATAGTTGTTGTCGTATTTCTCAGCAAGAGTTTTTGCTGTAAAAGGATCTGAATTCCATGTCTGTATGTTGAAAGATTCAACAAATTTATGGTTGTCTTTCTTTATCTCGTCAAAGCTCGGCAGGATTATTGCATCTTTTGGCGCTTCTTTCTGTCTTACCGCGGTGCCTCTTATGCCCTGCAGTTCTTGTTTGTTCTTGAGTCTATCGCATACCTCAAGTATCTGTCTCTCGCCCATTCCATAGACAAGAACATCTGCACGGGAGTCAAGCACGATGCTCTTTCTTATGTTGTTGTCAAAAAGGTCGTAATGTCCTAGCCTTCTTAGGCTTGCTTCAACTCCGCCTATCACGAGAGGCACGTCTTTGAATGCCTGCCTTATCATGTTGCAGTATACGACTACTGCTCGTCCAGGCCGTCCTCTGTCGCCAGCATATGCCTTGTCGACCTCTCTTTTCTTCTTGAGAGGCGTGTAGTTCGCAAGCGAGGAATCCATGTGCCCGCCTGTTACGCAGAAAGCGAGTTTCGGCTTTACAAGTCGGATGAAATCTTTTGTAGAGTTCCAGTCAGGCTGGTCTATGACTCCGACCTTGTAACCTCTTGCAAGAAGAAGCCTGCCTATCACTGCTGTGCCTGACATAGGGTGGTCTATGTATGCATCGCCTGACACTATTATTACATCAAGATCTTTCCATCCGAGCGTCTTAAGTTCTTCAGGTGTTGTCGGCAGGAATTTTGGCATATGAATAAAAAGTCTATCCTGTTTTATAAAGATTAGTGTTAATAACGCTGCCGCCTAGCTAGATGCGAATATGAGTATGGTCTAAATTGCAGTTGGGCATACAACAACAGGTTTTTGTGCAGTTCTAGCGCGGCAGCGTTTACTTGTATTATCTGTCAATGCCGCGCTCGCATTGATTCTACAACCGCTTATGTTTGCCGAACTGCATCGTGTTCATAAAAAATCAGTCTGCTGCTCGCTAGGCGGCATTGGCTTTTAGAATTAGATTAGTAATACATCTCTATATTGTGCTGCTTCTGCTCTTCTTCTTTCTGCGATAGGTCTTTCTGTTCAGGCACGCCTCTTGGCTTCTGGTTTGCTAGAGCTGCCTTGTATATCTTGCAGAACTTTCCGTACTGGCAGACTCCTGGGCAGAACTCTGCCCTTCCTCTTGCGCCGCACGGGAACACATTTTCCATTTTGTATCATCTAGGTTTCTGTAATATTTAAATGTTATACGTAATTTATTTGTGAGTGTACCAGAAAGCAAGCTTTTCTTTGCCGTCTTCTGTCTTTCCTAAGCTGTCCAGCCTGCAGAATCCGAACCTTTCGAACTGTACGACATCGCCTATCTTTATGTTTGCCGCAGTGGGCTCTGCAAGTCCTGTCAATACTTTCTTGTCAGGCATCATTATCTCTGTTGCGATGAGTTTGTCGTTCTTCGGCAGCCAGTGGAGTATCTTCTCTCCGTGCTGCTTGTATCTCTCTACATCTTCAGAGTCGAACTCGAAACCGTCAGTCTGTTTTCTGAAGTTTATGCAGTCCATGAGTCGGTACATCTTTCCTTGTTCGAGAGAATCAGAGTCTTCTTTTGTTATGTAGAATGTGTCGTTTGAATCGAGTTTCCTTCCGCCTTTCCTGTGCGTCGGGTGCAGGTTGAGCTCGACTTTCTTCTTCGGCGCTCCCTTTACCCACAACTCGACAGGGTCTTTTATGAAGAAATACCTGTCAGCTTCTGCGTCAAGTAGTCTCCTGTTGTGTAGTATCAGGTCATCCCATGTAAGAGTGGCTTCTGCTTTCGATATTCCTGTCGAGACGACAAAATTCTTGATCGCTTCAGGCTGGAAGCCTCTTCTTTTGAGTGCGCGCAGCGTGGCAAGCGATGGGTCGTCCCATCCGACGTATTTTCCCTGCTCTATCCCGTCCCTGATTTTCCTTCCGCTTGTCTCGACGCCTTCAAGCTCGAATCTTCCGAATTCATAAGTGAAAGTCTGCCTGAGTCCAGTTATGTTCTGTATATATCTCTGGAGTTCATTCCTTAGCTCGAACTCTTTGCTTCTTATCCTGTGCGTGACTCCTGTCTCGCTGTCGATTATCGCGTTCTGCCAGTCATAGTTTGGCCATACCCTGTATTTCTTACCGTGTCTTGCATGTGGCTCGTCGATTATCCTGAATATTGTCGGGTCCCTCATCGTAGAGTTCTGGTGCTCTAGGTCTATCTTGAGTCTGACTATTGCGTGTCCTTCAGGGGCTTTGGGCATGTTGTTCCAGAGCTCTAGGTTTTTTTCAACGCTGTTGTCCCTGCATGAGCATGGTTCTCCTGTCTCTCTTGTCTTTGATACGTTCTCTTCGCTGCACGTGCAGACATACGCGTTCATGTCCCGTATCGCTTTTTCGCATAATTCGTAGAACCTGTGCATGTGGTCTGATGCGTAGATTAGTTCTTTCCATTTTATACCTAGCCATGCGAGGTCTTCCGGGATGATTTCATAGAATATTGATTTCACGAGGTGTGGGTTCGTGTCTTCGAAACGCAGCAGGAAATCTCCGTCATATTTCTGTGCGAACAGATAGTTCAGCAGTGCTGCTTTAGCGTGTCCTATGTGCGGGTATTTCTCAGGTCCTGGCGGAAACGCTGTGACTATCTTCTGGCCTTCTTTTATTCCCAGGAATTCGAATATGTTCCTCTCTTTCTTCTCTTTTTTTTCAAGCATCGCAGGAGCGCCTGATTCAAGTTGAACTCTCTGATTTTCAGTGTCAAGCTTGTTCACTTCTTCAACTATCGGTTCTATTTTCTTGACAAGTTCCTGTACTTTTGATTTCCATTCAGGGAACTCTACAAGTATCTTCCCCATTATTGCCTTAGGATTGGCTTTTCCTTTGTAATCTACTGCATTCTTCAGCGCGTGCATTCGTATTGCTTTTTCGAGCTCCATGGATTATCAGAAATGGTGTTGTTTTAAAAAGTTGTCTCTTTTGGCTTTTAAACTATCCTACCAGCTTGTATATGTTGATGTAATCGTCATGATACGGGTTCTCGAATCCCTTAAGCGGCCAGTTGTCTGCTGCCTTGAATACGACTTTCTGTATGACTGCATCTTTGGGCTGTCCTAAGTCATCCAGGTATGTGGTATAATCATCTCCAATAAGAACAGCCATGCCTTCAATCTTCTGTGTGTCCGCTTTTGTTACAAGCAGCCACTTCGCCCCGTATCTTTTCATTATTCCCTGTGCGACAGCAGGACTGTCTGCAAGTAATGCGTATGCGACATTTACTGCGTCATCATTGTTCGCAAAAGCTCCTAATTTGGCTTCGTCCCACTTGCCGGTCCTTGTCGTCTTTAGAAGCTCGTACGAAGGAGTGTACATTATCGGCTCTCTTCTTGCGAATCCTCGTACCATGTGGCCGTTGTCCCACCAGGTCAGGACTTTGTCGCTTGGTTTGGAGTTCGCCTTGAGCCATATGAGGCCCTTCTTCATGTTTACGTCGAAGTTGACTTTGTATAGCACAGAGTCCTTTATGTATTCAAGTTCTGCGTTAGTGTAATTTTTTCCTTTCAGTGTTTCTGTGTATGTGACGAGGCGTGTCGACTTGTCTATCTCATCTATCTGCTTGTTGCCTCCTCCGAAGCAGCCTGAAAGGACTATTGTTAATAGTAATATAGAAGCTATGAGTATTACAGACCTCTTTTTCATAGAAAGATGCGCAGGATTTTTTATTTATAAACTTTGTGCAGGCATATCTGCTTCCGTGTCGCTTTGATGCGCTATTTCGAGAAGATTTTTCAGGAATTTTTTTAAGTATTTTTTGAGTATTATATCCTGCTTCTGTTTTCCTGATAGTACTTTATCGAGTTTATGAAATCCTTTTCCTTGAATTCGTTCCAGACGATATCTGAGAAATATACGAGCGAATGTGTTGAATCCCAGAGCAGGAATCCGTGCAGTCTTTTTCCTGTGCCGGTCTTTACGATGAGGTCTGGAGGAAGGAAGTATGATGAGTATATGTTGTCTTTTATGAGTTCCTCGTTTATCGAGTCTATCTCTACTTTCTCCCTGAGCGCTTTCCTGACTATTATCTTGCACGCGTCCACGATTTCCTCTTTTCCGTCATAGTTTATGCAGAGGTTGAGGAAGAAGCTGTCATAGTCTTTTGTCTCGTCGATTATCCTCTTTATGGGTTCGACAACCCTGCTTGGCAGGTCGTACCATTTGCCGAGTATCGAGACCTTTATCTTGTTCTTGAATATGTCGTTGTTGGTTAGCAGGTCCTTGAAGAATTCTGCCAGGGCGTCCATCATCTCTGTGTAGTCCTTTGCCTGTGTTATCCTTGAGTTTATCATGTAGAGTGTTATTATTGGTATGTCGAAGCATAGCTGGTATCTTATTATTTCTTTCACTCTGAAGAACGCCTCGGTGTGCGCCTGTTTATTGTCAGAACCTGTCTTGTTCGCCCATCTGCCCAGTCCTCCGACTGTCAGCGCTATGTGCTTTGGCATGTGTGCCTTGTCTGGATTGACGCCTTTCTTCCTGAGCTGGTTCGCTATGATTTCTAGCAAGAAACTACCCCCTGTCCCCTCTTTTTCCGCACTCTTTTTACGTTTTTTCTATTATGCAATAATAACAACACAAATTATTTATAAAGTTTGTTGTAAACTGGAAGCTTATGATTGCAGAATCCATCATTTTCATCATTGTTCTCACAGCATTGATAATAGGCAGCTATACTGATTTCAAGGTCAGGGAAGTGCCTGACTGGCTGAATTATGGTTTGATTTTTGTAGGACTTGGTCTCAGGTTGATATTCACGATATCTTACAGTGATTATAGTTACATACTTGAGGGGCTTCTGGGTCTTGGTGTTTTCTTCATAATAGCAGTAGTCATGTTCTATGGCGGACAGTGGGGAGGCGGAGACGCGAAGATGGTGATGGGACTTGGCTCGCTTATCGGCATGGGCTGGAGCCTTGATTCGTTCATGGTCGGTTTCATAATAAACATAATTGTCTTCGGCGCGGCTTTCGGCATGCTGTTCAGCGTATATCTTGTCTTCATCAACAGAAAAAGTTTCTCAAAAGAGTTCAACAGGCGTTTTTCCGAGAAGAAAAAACAGAAGTGGCTCGTCTGGCTGGGCACCGTCCTGCTTCTGGTTGTTTCAGCGTTCATGCCTGTCTCAGTAAGCATTCCTGTCGTTGTTCTCGCGGGCATGCTGTTGCTTTCATTTTATACTTTCATCTATCTGAAATCAGTTGAGGCTGCTGCGATGATAAGATGGGTCGAGCCAGAGTCTCTTACAGAAGGAGACTGGATTGTCAAGGATGTTGTGGTTGGAGGAAAGAGAATCTGCAGCCCAAAAGATTTAGGCATTGAGATGTCTCAGATAAAGAAGCTCATCTCGCTAAAGCGTCAGGGAAAAGTGAAAAAGATACTTGTGAAGTACGGCATACCTTTTGTTCCCAGTTTTCTTATAGCGTTCATCGCTACCCACTTATGGGATAATTTTGTTTTCCGCCTTCTTGGGATTTAAGGGCGTTACTGCCTTGTTTTAGGCCTGATGAACCAATACTTTTAAATATTAAGAGTGCAATAAACCCCGTAAATATATCTTATTATATCCAAAAGAGGGATTTGATGCATTTATTGAGCAAAAAGGGTGTTTCCCCGCTCATAGCGGCAGTATTGCTAGTTGTGATTGTGGTTGTTCTTGGCGCAGCTGTCATGTCCTTGTTCCAGAACTATGTAAAAGAGGGCGAAAAGCAGGTCACAGTCGGCAAGGAATCGATAAAATGCGGACGTGATGTTGGCATAGGCTGGGTCCTTGTAAATAATGATTATCAGGTCTGCAATGCATCAGCAGAAGATGATGATATGGCTTCTCTTAATCTTATGATAGAGAACACAGGGAGCATGGACATACTTGACGCGCAGGTAAGGATTGTCGGTTCCCATGGAATTATCACGAATAATTCAGTGCTCAACAGTTCATTAGGTATTGGACAGAGCGCTTTGATAAATATGACTTATGATCCTGAGGTCCTAGGAGAGTTCAGGCAGGTGAAGGTAGTCCCTCGCATAAATCTTCCAGGCATAACAGAGCACGCATTCTGCTCTGATTCAGGCATATCTCTTAGCGAGATATCTAACAATTGTACGACGTACCAATAAGGAGGTGTACTAGATGGGTTTTTGGAATTCGAGGAAGGGCGTTGAGCCGCTCATTGCTGCGGTTCTTCTGATTGTGGTCGTGGTAGGTATAGGTGCCGTGGTCACAGGTATAGTCAGGAATTACGTTACTGAGAACAAGCAGATTATAACAGAGAAAGCATCTGACATGAAATGCGGAATCGAAGTTGCATTGACAGTTCCGACTGTTCAAGATCAGTTGAGGATATGTCACAACGCTTCAAATCAGACAGTAATATTCACGCTTGAGAACACTGGCTCTTCGACAATAGATGAGCTTCAGGTAAAGTTCTTCGGAACATCAGGTTTCGAGGCTTATGATACAGTTCTTGCGAATAACAGCATGAGCGAATTCACTGTCGGTGCGACAAAACAGTTCAGTGTTGTATACACAACAGGAACTGTCGGAACTCTCCAGCAGGTCAGGCTTGTGCCAAGAGTGAAGGTCGTCGGAAGGTCTGAGAAGGCGTTCTGCACAGATGCAGCACTTACATACACAGACTTCCCAACCTGTTAGGTTTTTTTATTTTATTTTTTTTATTTGATTAAACTCGAGGTACGGGTATGCTCAGGAATAAAAAAGCAGTTTCTCCTCTTATAGCAACAGTGTTACTTCTAGTAGTGACTGTAGGCATCGGAGGGGTTATTGTTGGTATAATCAGGAATTACGTCACAGAGAACAGGGATGTGATGGACAGCAAGGCTGACGAACTCTCCTGTTCAAGGGATGTTGTTCTTAGTGTCATGCTGGTTGATGGTGTGCCGCAGGTGTGCAAGGGTAGCAACTACATAAATATCCTGCTTGAGAACACGGGTGTCAAGATAGATGATTTCCAGTTCACTGTGATGGGCCTCAGCGGATTTTATCGTAATGAATCTATCTCTGCAGGCAGTCCTATGCTGAATGGCGAGACAAAGGAGTTCAATGTTATGTTCACAGGCATAACAAGCGACGAGATACAGCAGGTCAAGTTCACGCCAAAGCTTAAGAAAAAGAGTTCTACAGGATACAACTTCTGCTCAGATGTCGCGATAACGTATGAGGAAGAGATTCCGCCCTGTTAACAAAATCTGCTATTTCTAGTAATGGCAATGCCGCCTAGCGAGCAGCAAATATAACATTGAAACATGACGCGGTTCAGCAAACATAAGCGGTTGTAGAATCAATGCGAGCGCAGCATTGGCATCAAGGATTGTTTGTCGTTTTTCCCCAGATTATTTTGTCCCATGCGCGTTCATGTATGTAGTATCCTATTGTTGTGTACGTGTTTCTGAGTATGGTGAATCCTATCGCTGCGTCTATCTGGTGTGTGAGGATATAAGCGACTGTGAAATCCATGATTACTATCAGCACTCTATATGTGACTGTCTTGGCGAGCGACCTCGATATCATATCTTTAAACTGATGTTTTTTCATCACGGCATCCTCCTAAGCTGTCTTATTAGATAGTTCTCCTCTGATTCTTCTTTTTTTTGCTGCTCATCAGGCTGTTTTGTTCCCTTATCTGCAGGTTTCTGTGCAGGTTCCTCTATTCTCTTTTCCTCTTTCTTCTCTTCTTTTGATTCTTCTTTCGGCTTTTCTGGCTGCGTGAGCTCTTCCTTGAGCTTGAGTTCTACCGTGGCCATCTCCTCTTCCCCGAGAGATTTTATCGGCCATTCGAAGAATATGCCGTCGTCGTTCCTCCTCGCTATTATGTTGACCGCGAGGTGTGGGATTTCTTGTCCTGCTTCGACTCCGTTGTTTATTATTAGGTTCGTGCCTTCGCATTTTATCGACTCGAATACTGCGATAGATATCTTGTTCGCTGTCTTGAAGATGTGCTCGACAAGGCTGTCATCTGCAGCTTCGAATATCGGAAGGTGTTTCTTTGGAGTTATTACTATATGGCCTATCGCTGCAGGCCTGTTTGATAGGAATGCGACTAGCTTGTCATCTTCGTATATCTTCGCGGCTTTTCTCTTGCCTTCAATTATCTCGCAGTATTCGCATGCCATTTTTCATTTTTTTTATTATTTTGTTTTCACTTGACTAGGTTGGATATCTCATCCAGGTCGAATTTAGGTGCTGGCTCCTCAGTCTTTTCATCATTCTCCTGTTCTGGCGGGGGAGGTATCTCGAACATGTATTCGTTATCCTGTGGAGAATCGTTCTTCTTGACTTCCGGCGGCCTGAATTCGGTCGCGACTTTCTGTGGCTTAGGTTTCTCGGCGACAACAGGTTCTTTTGTTTTCACACCGAATCTTTCATCTGTCTTGAGTTTTATAGCCTGTCTGAGCTTATGCTGGTCTTCCTCGGTCACGTTGTTCTTCGGAAGCTCGAATGTCTTTATGCTGTCGCCTTTCTTCCTGGGTATCAGATGAACCATGAAGTGCGGTGCTTTCTGCCCTGCTGCTGCTCCGTTTGCGACAAAGATGTTAGTGCCTTCTGCCTTTAGCGCACGTATAAGGCTCATAGAAATCTTCTTCGCGGTCTTGAATATGTGCGCAACTTCTTTTTCAGGCATTAGCGGCATTATCGTGTAATGCTCTTTCGGGATTATCAGTACGTGTCCTGGGTTTGCAGGATTTATGTCGAGAATTGCTATGCATCTGTCATCTTCATACACTTTTCTTGACGCGACTTTACCTTCGATTATTTGGCAGAATATGCACTGCTGCTTTTGCATATCCTTGATCTGTTCAGGAGTCATGTTCTTCAGTTGTTCTTCGGTTATGTCTGCCATTCTTTTGTTACTCTTTCCTGTGCTTGTTTTTATTGTTTTCCTCTTGCGGTTTATCTTGAGAGTCATATTTATCGTTAAGCATGTTTGATCTGTGGAGAGGTATCATAGCGATAAGTACGACCAGGACAATCAGTAAAGAAAGCGTGTAAAGTATATTTGGTGTATCTTGTGAGTGTTCAGTTATGGCTTCTCCTGTTATGAAGTCTTGCTTAGTCTTATCCTGGTTCGCATCAGTGACTTTGTCTATGCATTCCGAGCAGTTTCCTCCACAGTCCATGCCTTCTTCATTGTTGTTCTGTAATCCGTCGTGACAGAAATCATAGCTGCAATGCTGTGTATCTGAAGGCTTGCCTTGTGTAGTGCCGCATGCGTTTCCATCTGTGCAGGTCCTTGACTGGTCTCCTGCGGGCGTGCATGCGCTCCAGTCTGTGCAGCTCCAATTAGTTTCACAGTGTACTACGCACATCGTTTGTGTGAACGGCTTGTAATAGTCTGTTCCGCAATTGTTGACTTCGACGCAATCACGTGTCTGGCTGTTCAGCATGCACTCAGTCCACTCTTCGCATACCCAGTTCTCTATGCATTCCTGTGTTTCATTAGACGTCGTTCCAATTCCTCCTCCACCTCCTCCGCCTGCTCCTGCAGGGGTCTGTTGTGTAGATGTCTTTTGTATTGTTATTGTCCTTGTTGCGGTAGTGCTTGTGTTTGATGTGGTATCATTCGCAGTTGCATGGAAAGTGAATGTCCCTTCTCCGGTTATCATGTACGAGCAAGGGCTGCTGTGGCAGGTCTGCACAACACTTCCATTCAGGTATATTTGTATCGTGTCTATGTCTGAATCTATGACGCTCACGTTGATTGTCTGATTGTTGTTGTAGTTGCCGTTATTGGGCGTAGGTGATACGAATTGTATTAGTGGAGCGCCTGTATTCTCTATATTGAAATAAATAATTGTGCCGGTGTGGGCCGCCTCTGCCGTGAAGGATGCGAAAGCTAGAGCTATAACGAACAAGATGATTCTCCATCCGTTTTTCGTTGCTCTGTTCATTTTTCCTCTTCTGGTTTCATCGGTTTTTTGCCGTCACATTTATCCAAATAAAAAAATAAATAAAAAAACAAAAAAATTGGGTGGCAAAGCTCTGTTTTTAGCTCTGCACACCGTTGCTTGTCAATGTCCTTGTCGTTGTGTCGCTGGCACCGCATGCTGTGAAATCAGCTTTCATGTACCAGTCCTGTACAGCGTCGGAAGGTCCGTAGTTGTTCAATACGACCAGGTTTGACGTCGTTATCTGTGTACCTGCTGCCGCATAGGTGGTTGCTCCTGTCATTGCTATGCATGCGGGCGTGTTGCTGTCAAGAACTACGCTGATGTTCAGCGGCACTGTTCCTGTGTTGTCGAACTGGAATATCGGCACTCCGTCTGACTGCACTGTTCCGCCGACTACCTTTGCGTTCACGTCTGTGTCTGTCCCTGTGGTGGTGTTGAACTCTATCGCTGTTGTCGGGGCGCCTCCTCCTGATGCGGATACTGCGCTCTGGCCTGGCAGCGTCAACGTATATGCCACGAGTGAGGCTACGTTGAAGTACACCTGTGTAGTCGTGCTTATTGCCCACACTATAGGCACTGTCAACAGCGCAAGCACGACAAGCGCCGTCATTATTTTTTTATTCATTTTTTTACCTCCTTGTTATACTAATTTTTTTCTCATCTTTTTTTTGTGCATTCTTTTGCAAAACATTTTTAGTCCAAAAATAGGAATGTGATTTCACTCAGTATAACCCTCCACTACCTGTATGAATGCCCTGTAGTAAGGCCGGTCTATCTTTGTCATCCCGCCGCTGGTGTATAGGTTAAGGTATTCCTTGAGCCATCTCTGCTCGTCATCATACGGGACCTTTCCTGTGTCGAGTCCGATGACGTATTTTCCTGGCGGCGTATCTTTCGCTACGGTGATTGTAACTTTGACCTTCCTAGTTCCATTAAAGTGGTACGTTGGGAAGTTTGGTTCAAGTATGAATGGGTTAGGTGACACGTCTACTGTCAGGTATTTCTTCGCGAGAGTGGGATTCTGGTTGACTTTCTTTGTCCCGTCAGGGAATTCGAATCCTTCTTCTATAGCTGCTTCGGGGGGGAAGACTGGCTCTAAGTTGATGCCCTGGTATGTCTCGACAAGGTAGCTGCTTTTTATGAAAAAGTAAAAGTCAAGGCTCTCTCCCTGAGCTATGCTTCCTGCGGAGTCTCCGGGGTATGTCGCTATTCCATATGCTCCCCACCTGTCTTTTGGAGGGTTCTGGAGTATCGGCACGCCTATATCTTCAAAATGCGGGAAGAACTCTGGCTGCATCCAGTATTTCTCCTCAAGGTTCGCGAAGTCAGTTATCCTTCCGGTCCTGACAAGCGTCCTTACGTTGTAAAAGTCAGTCGGAAATGCAGGAAGGCTGGCAAACATCTTCTCCGGCAGGTAGTCTGGTCTCTTCTCTCCTGGTTTTTCCTTGATTTCTTCTTGCGCTATCCTCTGCTCAAGCTCAGGGCTGTATGCTTTCTCTTTTACGAGAGCTTTTGTCCCTAGCTCTTTTGCGCCACAGCCGCTTAGTGCTATGAGCAGCGTGATAGTCGCAATGATTGTGATTGTTGTTTTTGTCGTGTATTTCATGTTTTCATTACCTCCTTATGTCTGTCCGCCTGAGCTTGTCAGGTTTCTTGTTGTTGTATTAGCAGGATGTGCGTCGATGAAATCCCCGAAGAAGAATGCGTTCTGTGTCGTGCCTGGCAGCAGGTCGCTTACCAGTGTAATTGGCGTAGGGGATAGTGTTGTCGCTGTATTGTTGTTGAATATTGTGTTGTACCTCAGCGCGAAGACTGAAGGCAACGCGCTGTCAAGGCTTAGATTAAGTGTCAGGTTCACGTTTCCTGTGTTTAGGTAGGTGAAGAACGGTGTCGTCGAGTTCTGGCAGTTGACTGTCGGGCCTACGCAGGGGTTCATTCCGTAGTATGTGTTCTGCGTGGAGTTGAACACCATCTGCGCTGTTACGTTTCCTGATTCTGATGCGTTTACAGGCGCTTGTCCTGGCAGCGTGACGCTGAAACCTACGACGGGTTGGAATGGATAATTAATCTTGACTGTCCTGTTCTGTTGAGCGGATGCGCTGTTGCTTGCGTTGTCATATGCTAGGCAGTTCCAGGTATAGTCTCCTATTGCGAGCGAGAGTGTCCAGTTTGCCCACGCAGATGTTCCTGTCACGCTTGTTGTCTTGTTGAGGCTGAATGATTCGTTCTGGTTGTTTGTTATGTATAGTGAAATATTTTTCAGCTGGTAGTCGTCTGTTGCAGAGCAGTTGAAGGTTAAATCAATGTAATCAGGAGTCTCATCATTGTAACTGTCTTCTGGAGATACGAGTCCTGTTGTAGGTCCTTCATCAACTTCATAGCTGATATCAAGCTTGGGTCTCAGCGACGTGTCTGTAGAATACTCTCTTGAATAGAAGTTTGATGTTATTACTGTGCTTCCGCCTTCTGTCGCGTCATTTATGCGCCACCCGTAGTTGGTGTATGTGCTGTTCACAAAGTTCTTGACATCTCCAGTTACATCCCATTTGTACCACGTATTTATTGCGCTGACGCTTGCGGTGCTTGTAGGAGTTGCGGCTACAGTCGGCTGGTTTGTCCATGTCGCTCCCGTCTCTGTCCATGGTCCTGTCACTCTGTTTATGTTGAATGTCCTGCTTGTTGTAGAGTCGCCGTACTTGTATATGCTTAGGTTTGCTGATTTTATCTTCGCTGTGTTTGAGATATTGCTCAGGTTGAACATCAGGAAGAGTCTTCTGTTCCTTCCTGACCTGATCTGTACATCGATGTTTGTCGCTGTCCCATAGTTCGCTCCAGCAATCTGTTCGTTGACATAGGTGTCTATCATGCTCGGCTGCATGGTTTCGCTGTATGCGGGGTCTTCAGGTGTTATTGTGAAAGAATATTCCTGTCCTGGCACGAGGGCCATGAGCTTTTTCCATTCGCCATTGCAGGTCTGTGTTAAGAAGTCCCATTCTTTGCATTTGTATAGCTCCGTGCCGACTGCGACAGCAGTCACTGTGCCTGTTGTGAAGTTGAGCTGTGTAGGGTCTATTGCATATGCATTCAGGAACTGCGGGAATTTGCTGTTATCGATATCTTCTGCTTTTATGAGCTCTGTCGTCGCATTAGTGATTACTGCATCGTTGAGCTCTATTGTCCTGACTGTGCGTAGAGAGCCATTGAAGTCTATCTTTATCTTGTATTTGTTCTCTCTTAATGTTATCTTGCTAATTTGTGCCTGAGAATGTAATTGAGTATTGTGTACTGACTTCTCTTTTGTCTCAAGGTCAATGAATTCTATATTTGTAGACAGAGCATTTCCTTTTGAGTCTCGTACCGAAGGTGTTACATCTATTGTTGCATTGTTGTCGTCAGTTTTTTGAGTCTCGTTAACTGTATTCTGATTGACCGTGTTCTGCTTGAGAATGTAGGTTATCTTGTCTATATTTAGTATGGTCCCTGGCTCTACATTGAATTCTATTGTATACTTGTCTTTGTCGAGTCCTTCAGGCAGGATGCATGTCTCTGCGCAGACGTCTGAGAATCTGGTCTCGGTCGGCTCTGTGAACTTCACAGGGAGAGTTGCTGGCTCTCCAATATATGATTCGAATGTTGTGTTTCCTTCTTCTGCCTGCTGGTTGATGTAAAGTACCTGTGCTGTGACTATGTTATCCTTGGTTGTCTCGTGCTGTTCATAATATATATAGAGCGTTGCGTCCCAAGATTCTTCATTTGGAGCAAGTCCGTTAAGTGCGCAGCAGTCTGCTGCCCCATTACAGAGCTTTGTCTCTGTTCCTGAAGCGGATAGTATTGTCCATTTGGTGCATATCTTGCTTCTGTCAGCTTCAAATCCGAATGTTGTTCCGGAGACTTTAAGGTCTACTGCGTCGGCTTCAGTATATGCGATGCCATCATTGTCTGCATCCCATCTTGTTCCTGTATTATATGCAAGCGTTGTAGTTATGCTTCCATCTGAGTTCGTGGTCTCTTGTTGTGATGGCAGTGCCTGTTGCTCTTCTGTCGCGCTGCTTCCTGCGCTGCTACCTGTAATAAGATCATCATTTGATGGCGCAATCTTGCCTGCATCTAATATTAGATAGCGTTGGCCTCCAGAGGCTAAATAAGCTTCAACGTCTCCTGTTCCTATGAGCTGTCCATCAAGTTTCAGGCTTGCAAGGGTCAATCCTTGAGAATTGTCGATTGCAAGTTCATATGTGCCTTCAGATGTGAATGTCAAAGCGACAAGCTGTGAGTTCTCTGTTGGTTTTCCGTCTTCAAACAGGAAGAATCCTGTAGACATCAGCTTTGACACATCAAATCCGTGTAGGGCTATCTCTGCTGTGAAGAAAGTGGTGGCAAGAGCTAGTAGTATCAGTACTATTATAGTGAAATTCTTTGTTCTTTTCTCGTTTCTTTCTATTTTTTCTATTCTGTCTTCTATCATTTTTTCTCTTCTCCTATTAGGTCTCCTGCCATCTCAAGGACAGCCTGCTCTGGTGCCTTGAGCCTGTAGAACCTCTTCCTGCTGTCGTCGGGATTCAGCGTTATCTCTAGCCAGCCGTTTTTCTTGAGATGGTGCACTACTACGCTTGCAAGATTTCGTTCGACAATCTCAGAAACATGCGAGTGCTCGAACTCATTAGAACTGTATTTTTGCCACAATTTGGCATAGCTCTGCATTATCCACTTTGGAAGTGGTTTCGTCATCTGAGGTCTTTTAGGCAGAACTTCTTTAAATAATTATCTATTTGATAATCATATTAGTTATTTGATAATGTTATTTCTTTTAGAGCTGCACATATTTAATAAAAATAATTATTATCACTAATATTATTATCATTATTGTTATTATCACAGAAATTATTCTTGTTTTTACATTTTATCGTCGAAAAGATTAATTTACACCAAAACATTTATAAACATTTAAATATATAAGAAAAATAATTATTATAATTTGAATGTAAAATTGCTTTGTTTTGTAGTTATTGAGAAGCAATGACAAGGAACGGGTAATAGGAAAATTAAGAGAAAAAGGTAAGATACAAAATTGGTTTTCAGCCTTAAGCCGATACTAAAAGAGCAGAAAAGTTGGCAGCAGGAGTTAGAATCAGTTGTCAAATCACTTAAGTCGAAGAAGAATGTCCTAATCGTAGGACATGAGAAACTAGGCAAGTCATCATTTCTTCTATCGCTCCATGCGAGGCTAGCGCAGCAGAAATCTTTTGTTCCGGTTCTTCTTTCATCTGAACGGTGCATAGACCTTTTCTCGTATGTAAAAAATAATCTTGCGAATATCCTGTCCTGCTTCAGTCAGTCTTTAGGAAGCAGCGGTGCTTCTGATATTTTCTCGCTGTCAGTCATTGAGATCGACAACAGGATATCTGGCATGAAGATCAGCGACGAGGCAAAACAGCATCTGAAACTTTTACTTTTCTTCGGCCACGACCCTAAGATTACTATAGAATCAGTTCTTTCTTCTTTTTTCGAGTTGCCTGAACTCCTGGCAAAGGAATCAAAATCTACCTGCGTATTCATCATTGATGATGTAGACAGGCTCCGTGACCTGAAGCACGAGGCAGTATCGGGTAATTTCTTCTTTGAGTGGCTGAATTCAAAGCAGTCAAGGGACTCATTATTTGTGCTTTCATCTTCGATAAAGATGGAGCTTTCAGGATTTGATGAGCTTGAATTGAAACCTCTTGCCCTCGAATCTGCGAGGGAGTTCTTCATCGAGTCAGGACTGAAGCTTAGCGAGCCTGCGCTAAGCGCAATCTACAACATAACAGAAGGCGTTCCGTTCTATCTTAACTTCATGGCAAGGCTGGTCTCAAAGACATCAGCAAATGATGTGGTCGCGATAAACTCCTTGTTCGATGACGCGCTCTCAAATGAACTTAACATGTGCTTCTCAGAGAAACTTAAGCTCCTGAGCCCAAAAGAGCTGCCGATACTCATCTGCATGGCAGAGCACAAAGTGAACACTCCTTCGAGGATTTCAAAGCTGCTCAATTACTCACAGACTAATGTAAGACGCTTCCTCTCAATAATGGAAGAGAAAGGGTTTGTCACGCTAAAAGAAAGAGGCGTGTTCGAGATACACGACCCTGTATTCAGGAGATGGCTCGAGACAAATTCAAGGCGATAATTTTCAGATTAAAAAGATGGTGAACTAAAAAAAGTGGTGAACGGGAAGAAGAGGTGGATGAAGAAGAGCATATTGTTCCTGATTAGCTTGTGCCTCTTTGCATCTTTCTCGAGTTTTGTGGCGGCGCAGTGTACGACACCCGTGGAAGATTTGAATCTTGGCACACCAGGTACAACATATACTCTTTGTAACGGAGTGTACAACCTGAACGATGCTGCTAATAACGGCGCGATTAGGATAACTGCAAATGATGTGACTGTTATTTGTAACGGCACAGTTCTAGACGGACCTTGTCACACTGATACAGCAGGATGCGGAAGGGCATTTGTGGTGAACAACAGTCTGCTCAGGCCGAAGATAATAGGATGTTTTGTCAGGGATTATAAGACTGCATTTTTTATTAATGCGACAAATGCGACGCTTTTCAACAACACAGTGGACATCTCATTTTATGGATTTGTAGCGCTTAACTCGAATGACTTGAATGTCAGCAATAACTTATTTTACAACACCTCTTACAACTATGACCGTTACGGGGTCGGCGGCGTTATAGCTAACAATAAATTCCTTAATCTGAGCTCAGGAGGGTGGTATGCGCTGGAGTTAAGGGGCTCGGCAGATACGGATGCTACAAACATCCGTGTGCGCAACAACACATTCTTCAATATCGCTTCTCCCAGTCTTTATGTCTTTTATTTTGTAAGTAACGTAACGATATTCAACAACTCATTTAACAGCCCTAATAATCTTAATGTTGAAACAATATATGTTCAGGGTTATAATTCTACGAGGAGGAATTCCAACCTGAACATATCGAACAATACTATCATATACGGAGGGTATACTTCATTGCGGTTTACGAATTACGTGGTAAATTCGACGATATCTTATAATAACTTCTCAATTTCAAGGTACTACGGGGTTTATATCTCTCCGGGGACAGGTGTATATAACAACACTATCTACGGGAACTATTTCTATGATGTGACTGATACGTATGGGCAGTTTGCAGCATCAACGCATCCCTCTAACTGGTTCAACAGGACAGTGAATGGCGTTCCGCAGGGCAACTTCTGGGCAGATGTCATGTATGAGAAGATGGATATCCATGACGCGAACATGGATGGTTTCGGTGATTCAGGTAATCAGTACCCTTACAATTACAATCATGGCGGGCAGGTTAGCTCGAATAATGTCGTTGATTACGGCCCCATCCTTCTTGATTCAGACGGAGATGGCACTCCGGATAATGTGGATTGCAACGTAACAAATCCTAATATGCGGGCGCCTTATGCGGGTTTGAAGTTAAATGCTAATACTATCTTGTGCAGTGGTACTTATTACTTGAATGATTCAGGTGGTGGTATTCTGATAGCGAATGCAGACGGCATCAGTATTATCTGTAACGGGACTCGCATTATCGGAGATAATGCTGGTTATGGGCTCATCGATTCGCATAGCAGTAACTTGAGTCTAGAAGGATGCTATTTATCAAATTACTCGTCCGATGTTTTTGTTAGCGCTCTTTGGAACAGGACTATTACGTGGAACAATACGTATAATGATATTTTGAGGGCAATTGCTGTAGACGATGCAGGTAACACTTATGCCAGCGGAAATTGGCGTAACGGCTCTCGTGATGTGTGGGGTCTTGTCAAGTACGCATATGATGGAACTCAATTGTGGAATAAGAGCCTTAACTGGAGCGCAACAGCTTCAGAGCAGATAAATAAGCTGGAGATAGGTCATGATGGTTATCTTTATGCAGGAGGTTATGCTGCAGTTCCCACAACTGATTTTGGGATTGTGAAATATGATACCGATGGAAATATTATCTGGAAGAATGCATATTATTGGACTGCAAGCGCAGATATGGTTTACGGTCTTGGTGCTGATTCTGCTGGAAATGTATACGTGGCAGGAGAGTGCGGCGGGAGCACATGGGGAATCATGAAACTGGATTCTTCCGGCAACCAGTTGTGGAATAGGAGTCTAAAGTTTACTACAACAGATAATAATCAGGCAAGAGGTCTTGCAGTGAATTCTTCTGGTGATTTCTATACCATAGGGCAGTGGCGTAACTCGTTCCAGTATGATTGGGCGATAGCCAAGTATAACTCTGCAGGAGTGCAGGCGTGGAATAGGACTCTTGCTTGGAACGCAACAATGTATGATGATGGATCACCAATAGGTGTTGTCATGGACAATAACGGTGCGGCATATATCTTCGGTACTGTTTATTGGTGGGCTGCTACGCTAGAATGGAAATGGGGTCTTGCAAAATATGATGCTTCAGGCAATCAGGTCTGGAACAGGTCTATTGATTGGAACCTGACAGGTAATGATACTGCGAGAGGGATAGATATAAGTCCGGACGGTAACACAATATATCTCTCTGGAGACATGAACCATAATGGCCATTCTGATATGGCTGTTGCTGCTTACGATTTGAACGGCAATCAGTTGTGGAACAGGACATTTAATCATTATCAATCAAACTATGATGTTGCTGCTGATTCGTTAGGGGCATTGCATTTAGGTGGAGTGCTGTCAGTTGGTGGTGATTACGACTGGTTGTTGTTTAATGTTGGAAGCAATGGAGAGACAGAAGTTAGAAATGTTACTCTTAGAAATAACTCATTTATTGACTCATCAAAAGGAGTATATTTTGCAGGCATATCCGTGTACGGGCTTATGGTTAATAACACTCTTTCAGGATACCAGTATGGTGTTTATATGTCTGCTGACAGCATCAACAACTCCGTTTATCACAATAATTTCACGACTTTATCTGTCTCAAACGCATACGCTGCGTCGACAGGGAATAAGTTCAACACTACTGTCGGCGGCAAGCCGCAAGGGAATTATTGGATAGACGTTGCACTGAACAATCTTGCTATAATGGATGCAGATGATGATGGATGGGGAGATTCTGGGACGCAATACCCGTATAACCTGACAAAAGGAGGGAACGTGTCAGGTTACGTGACTGATTTCGGACCGATGATCGGTGATTACGACTTTGATGGTGACCGTGATGATGAGGACTGCAACGATACTAATTCGAATGTACTTTCTCCTCGCGATGATCTGATTTTTACAAGCAGCACCACTTTGTGCAACGGAGTATATAGCATAAATGACGCTGGCTCAGATGGTGTGCTACAGCTTGAAGGGTCTGGCATGTTGCTGAATTGCAGCGGAGCGGTCATTTCTGGTGATGGAAC
The DNA here is from genome assembly GCA_964563755.1 of uncultured Methanosarcinales archaeon. Taxonomy (GTDB): domain Archaea; phylum Nanobdellota; class Nanobdellia; order Woesearchaeales; family UBA11576; genus JABMQF01. Next base: position 51,751 of record CAZLYC010000003.1, on the reverse strand, counting down.
TGGTTCAGGCATGGTGATATCAAACGATGCAACACTATCAGATTGTAACTTCCGTAACTATTCTTTAGGTCTACGGACTGTTGAAAAACCATATATGGTAGCTGACTTTTCTTCTTGGTATCCATCGGCGAACAGTTATGATATGGATATTGATGATTCTACTGGTGAAGTAGTTCTTTTGGGTATTGATTATGGGGAGGGTACTACAAATATGTTGTTTAAGATTGACTCTGACGGAGAGTATGTTACAGATACTTATTTTTGGGACGGGGACTATTACTTTGTGGGAGTAGATGATTTGACTGGAAACATATTTGCTGGAGGTTATAATTCCGATGGTTTTTATTACGTTAGAGTTTTTGATGCTGATTTGAATGAGGTTTCTGGTTTAGGAATTTCTACTGGTCACATGTATGAGGAGGACTTTCACGGCTTGGAAGTTGATTCTGTCGGAAACATAAGCGTGCTTACACGTAATAGGGATAATGTGGGTGGTGATGATTTTTATTTCATGGAGATGTATAGGTACGGAAGTGATGGGACAGAGTTAGGATTCGATATGGTCGTGTCTTTAATCGATCCGATAACACCAACAGATCTAGTAATAGATTCTTCAGACAACTCCATCTTTGCAGGGTATACTTCATCTTATTGGAAGATTGTAAAATCAAATGCTGCTGGAGGTAACGTCTGGTCTACATCTATTTATTGGGGAGGAGAGCCCACATCGTTGACTACTGACAGTTCTAATAATATCTTTGTTGCAGGCTCGAATAGTACACATGATGTTCTTGTCAAGCTTAACAGCAGTGGTACTGTTTTGTGGAATATTACCATACCCGTCTCAGCATCTTCAATAGATTCAGATTCAAACGGGAATATCTTCATACTGAATAGTTCAAATGGTGCGATTATGAAGGTAGATAATTCAGGGTCTGTTCTATGGACTAAGAATTTTGAATTAGATTCCGTTTATAATCTTGTTATCGGTGATGATGATATTGTTTGGGCATCAGACAATTATTGGGCTGTTACAAACATGGATGTAGATGGTAACGCTCCAATACTGTTATTGAATGTTTACAATTCATTATTTGAATATTTTAACGTAGCATTGAACCTGACATATTCTGAAGGTGGCGCTATCCAGGGAAGCACTTTTAAGAATGTTTCTGCTTGCGCTTTGATGTTGAATAGCACCTCTGACTATATGATAACAAACAACACGTTCTTGAATAACGCATTAGGGATATGTATGGATGCGGATTCTGCAGGTAACAAGGTTTACTACAACAATTTCACAGGTTCAGCAATTGCTCATGCATACGCTGCCGCACCAGGCAACCATTTCAACATCACACTAAGCCCTGCAAAGGGTAATTTCTGGAGCGATATACTGACTCTTAATATTATGGATATGGATTCTGATGGCTGGGGTGAAGCTGGTTCACAATACCCCTACAACAGCACAAACGGTGCTAACGTATCTGGTTACGTGACTGACTGGGGGCCATATACTACAAAATCCTGTCAAGACAATGACGGTGATGGTTCGTTCGGTTCTGGCAGCGATTCGAGCTGCGCAGTATATTTGGACTGTGATGACAACAATGCTAGTTTGCTGCCTCCAAGGGATGATTTGATGATAGATGAAGATGTTACTTTGTGCAGCGGTACTTATTATTTGAATGATTCGGGTAAGCTTGGTGTTGTGATTTTCAATTCTTCAGATGTTAACATCTCTTGTAATGGCACCATCTTGGTTGGTACTGGTACTGGTTATGGATTCGTTGATATGCTAAGTTCAGATTCTGTCTTGAGCGGCTGTGTCGTGAGCAATTTCAGTTCTGGTTTGTACGTGAGCGATTTGGGAAGGAAAGTAATTAACTTCAATTCTACTACTAGTGATTATGTGCATGGAATAGTCTCTGATTCCTCAGGTAACATATTTGTTATAGCGCAGTGGAATAATGGTTGGGCGGATTCTGCATTGTTGAAGTATGATTCTTCTGGCAGGCAGTTGTGGAATGTCACTATTAGGAGTAGTCCTTCTGAGTATGTGTCCTTTGATGATTTGGATTTGGATTCGTCAAATAATATTTATATTATCGGTCGTGATGTGATGGTGGGTGATTTCTGGTTGTTTAAGTTTGATTCTGATGGTGATCAGTTGTGGAATAAGACTTTCAACACAGGTACTCCTTCGAGTATTTATGTCGGTGCTGATGGAGTCTATTGCGCAGGCGGTGATGGCATTGGTGCTGGCGGCTGGCTTGTTGGTAAGTATGATTTTGATGGTAATTCTTTGTGGAATTACACTAATGCGTTCAACGCCAGCTATTATGAGAAGGCTGAGGGTGTTATTGTCAATTCTGCAGGAGATGTCTTTGCTGTTGGTCCTTGGCAGAGGACGAGTTCTTCTAGTAGCGTTAATAGTATCCTTCTCAAGTTGAATGCGTCTGGTAATTACTCTTGGAATAAGACGATACCTTGGAGCACTACCACTTATGATTACGCTTATGCTGTTGAGATGGATGCTGCTGAGAACATTTATGTTGCTGGTCGAAATAGCAGTAGTAGCTATGATTGGGCTTTAGCTAAGTATGATTCGTCCGGTACTTTATTATGGGTTAGGAGTTGGGATTCTGAGCATGATGATTCGGATACTTTTTATTATCATTCAATGGATGTCGATGCTGCAGGCAATATTTATCTGGCTGGAAGTGCTGGGGATTATTGGGGTTGGCAGCATAGGTATGTGGTCAAGTATAACTCGTCGGGCAGCTTGTTGTGGTCGAAGAAGCTTGTTTTTGCCGGCAACATGACTACTGTTGATGCTGAGTTTTATTCTGTCCATCTGAATGATTTTGGCGACCTTTATGTCGGCGGATATTGGTATGATGAAAATCTCGGAGTGACACAAGGCGAGATATTCAGGCTGACCACTGAGGGTAAGCAGTATATCCGGAATTTTAGTATAATAAACAACACTTTAGTCAATAATTCGATGGGAGTCGAGTTGGTGGGTGCTTCGGCAGACTTCGTCTTGAGAAACAACACCTTCTATAATGATAGTTTCGGTGTCTATATTTGGAATAACAGCTTTAACGGTACGGTTTATCATAATAACTTCAACTTATCTTCAATAGCTCATGCTTACTCTGCAGCAAGCGGAATATCATTCAATTATAGCGTCGGCGGCAAGGGAGAGGGTAATATTTGGAGCGCTTCTGATTTGTTGGACTTGCTTGATGGTGATGGCAATGGATATGCTGATTTAGGTTCTGATTACCCATATGATCATACTAATGTGGGTAATGTTTCTATATTGGTTACGGATTATGCGCCGAGAACTTTTGAGTCTTGCTATGATTTGGATCTTGATGGTGCTTTTAGCAGTTCTAGCTTTGCGACCTGTCCTGGTTATCGTGATTGCGCGGATAATAATAGTACTTTGTTGCCTCCGAGGGATGATTTGGTAATATCTTCTAATGTTACGCTGTGTGTTGGTACTTATTACGTGAATGATAGCGGGGTTTCTGGCTTGTTGTCTTTTGCTTTGCCTAACCTCACAGTGTCTTGTAATGGTACTTTGGTTGTTGGCAATAATGGTGGTCTGGGTGTTTTGGTTTCAGAGTGGAACATCACTGTCTCTGGTTGTTCTTTTGCTAATTATAGCAAGGCATCTAGTCTTTCTGGAAAGGGACAAGGTGTCTTGTGGGAGTCTTTCTTCAATGCAAGTAATGATTACTATAATTATGTGTTTGATGGCGCTGCGGATGCTTCTGGTAATTTCTATGTGGTTGGCAGCCATTATGTGAGTGAGACTTGGTATGATTGGACGCTGACTAAGTTCTCAACTGATGGATATGTTGTGTGGAGTAGATCCTTGGCTTGGGGTGTTGATGGTAATAGCCAGGATGAGCCTTATGAGGTGGCGGTAGATTCAGTTGGTTATGTTTATGTCCTCGGTCATGTTGGCACTTCAGGTGATGCTATTGCTAAGTATGATTCTGAGGGTAATCTTATTTGGAATAAGGTTATCGCTACGCCTGATACGTATGCGAGTATCGCTGTTGATTCCACAGGAACTAATATCTATGTTGCGGGATACGTGTCTGTTGGAAATACTGATTGGAGCATTATGAAGATTAATTCAGATGGAGATGTCTTGTGGGTGAAGAATGCTACTTGGACTGCGTCTAATGAGGCTATTGAAGACATTGATGTCGGTAGCGATGGTTCGGTCTACGTTGGAGGTTCTAGGAATGCTGGAGGGTCTTATTATACTTGGGCTTTTGCTAAGTATGATTCTTCTGGTAATCAATTGTGGAATCGTACAATATCTTATTTGGGTTCTTATGATCGTGTGAGTTCTGTTTTTGCGGGCCCTGATGATTATGTTTATTTTGGCGGTCGTGCTTATGATGGTGTGTCTTCTGATTATGGTGTCGCTAAGTATGATTCTTCTGGTAACCAGATCTGGAATGTTACTCGTGTTGGTTATTGGTATCCTTATGTTGTTGCTGATTCTTATAATAATGTGTATGCTATGTATGAGGATAATTATGTTTGGGTTGTTGATGTCTTTAATGCTTCAGGTTCGTTTTTGGGTAATATGACTGCGCTTGAAGGTGCTGGTGATTATGTTGAGGGCGGCAGCATTGATTCTTATGGTTATGTGTATATGTGTGGTTTTGCGGATTCTCCTGATGGTATTCCTTTTGCTGCGGCTAAGTTTGCTTTCGATGAGGATTTGGCTTTTGTTTCAGGCGTTTCTTTTGTTAATGACCGTTTTGTCAACTCTACTGTTGGTGTTGAGTTTGCTAATTGGTCGAGTGGCTCTGTCTTGAGAAACAGTACTTTGTTTGATAATTATTATGGTGTTTATGCAGATTCTATATCAAGAACCAACAGGATTTATTATAATAATTTCAGCTCTTCAAGATTGGCGCATGCATATTCTTCAAATGGTACTAATCAGTTCAATACTACTGTCGGTGGAGTTGCTCAAGGAAACTACTGGGATGATGTGTTGAGTCTAGACATATGGGATATGGCTGGCGCAGATGGATGGGCGGATTCAGGTACACAGTACCCTTACAATGCAACGAACGGCGCAAACGTTTCAGGATATGTCGCTGATTTTGGTCCTGCAACAACTAAAGGTTGTTACGATATTGATGGTGATGGTGTTTATTCAAGCGTTTTCTGCGGAGGTTACGCCGACTGCGATGATAACAATGCTAGCGTCATACCACCAAAAGACAATCTAGTTCTGACATCGAATGCGACTCTTTGCAGTGGAACTTACATGTTGAATGATTCCAACAGCGACGGTTTGGTTCTGGTCGCAAACCATGATGTTGCTTTATCTTGTGACAACACGGTGATGGTGGGAAATAATTCTGGTTACGGATTTTCTTCTAGATATAGTAATGTCACTTTGAGTGGATGCACATTCAGTAATTATAGCTCTGCAGTGTACGCATATCTGTTTGGTGCATGGAATCTGACCCAATCTTGGAATTCCACCGGCGACGACATCGCTTATGGTGTGGCTTTGGACTCTGCAGGTAATGTTTATGTCGTTGGAAGTTGGACTAATGGCACGCAGGTTAAGCAGACTGATTGGGCAATCATGAAATACAGTCCTGCTGGTGCGCAGTTGTGGAACAGGACTTTTGTTTGGAATTCAACAGGAAATGATTCTGCAAATGATGTTGTTGTCGATTCCTCAGGTAATGTATATATCGTTGGTCATCAGGCTTTTGCTGCGTTCAGTTATCATTGGGGTATTGTTAAATACGACTCTGCTGGAAACTATCAGTGGAATCAGACCGTTTCATGGAATCTTGCAAATACTGAAAAGGCAATCGCTGTAGACGTCGATTCATCAGGAAATGTTTATGTCGGAGGATATGCTGCTCCAGTTAGCAGTAATAACTATTATTTCGGTCTTGTCAAGTTTGATAGCAGCGGTAATCAGGTCTGGAACAGGACTGCCCGGTTCAGCACGTATAGCCAGCTTTATGACATCGCAGTCGATAATTCAAATAATGTGTTTATAGCAGGAACTTTCTCTAACGTTTCTTATGATTGGGCCATGATGAAGTATGATTCTTCAGGCAATCAGCTGTGGAACAGAACCCTGAACTTGAATCCGACTAGTTGGGATATGGCCACTGCAGTTGACACTGATTCTTCTGGAAATGCTTTCTTCGGGGGTTTTGTTACAGCTGCAGGAGGCAGGGACGATCGTGTGCTGATAAAGTATGATTCCTCAGGTAATCAAGTCTGGAACAGGACTTTGAACTGGAATGATTATGTTACGACGTACAGGGAGAATGTCGCAGTTGATTCTTATGGTAATGTTTACATTTCTGATACTCTGAGCCAGACATATTATGATTGGGCTTGGGCTAAATATGATAATTCCGGAAGTCAGTTATGGAATAAAACTGCAAGGTTCACCACAGCTTTCGAATTCCTGAACGACATTGTTGCAGACCCCTCAGGTAATCTTTACTCTGTAGGGTATTATTCTGTTTCTTCACAATATGATTGGGCTCTGCTTGCTATGACTGCTGATGGCAGTTCTGGCATTTCAGGGTTGAATATAACAAATAACAGATTGATGAATTCGTCTAAAGGCATAGAGTTTGCAAACAATGTCAGTATGAGTACAATAAGCAATAATACTATGTTCAATAACGGTTATGGTGTTTACCTCAACACGCCATCTATCAATAACTTGGTGTATTATAACAATTTTACAGATTCGCTGACTGCACATGCCTACGCCGCAGTTTCTGGAAACCAATTCAACACTACAGTTGGCGGCAAAGCGCAGGGTAACTTCTGGGATGATGTTGCAGGTCTGAACATATATGATACTGATGGTGACGGCTGGGCTAATCGCGGAAGCCAGTATCCGTATGCTTCTTATAACGGCGCGAAAGTCTCAAGCAACGTTGTTGATTATGGTCCATACACTACTTTTGCATGTTATGATGTTGATGGGGACGGTTCGTTCAATAGCAGCAGTCCTGCTGCATGTGGTCAGGTTTATTATGATTGCGATGATAACAATGCAACCCTTTTTGCGCCTTATGACGATGCTAGATTCTATTCGAACAGCACGCTATGCCCTGGAACGTACTATCTGAACGATTCCAGTTTCGATGGTCTTGTCAGTTCAGGTGCACAAGGTATTTCTTTGACGTGCGATGGAACAGTGATTGTCGGCAACGGTACTGGAAGGGGTATTGTGGACTCGTATTCGAATGTCACTGTTTCCGGCTGCAATGTGAGGAACTACAGTTCTGGTCTTGTTGCAGAGGGGTCGTGGAATAAGACTTTCAGCGGTCTATCCAGTGGAAACGATATCGATGCAGATTCATCAGGCAACATTTACGTTCTGAGCGGCTCAAATGTCTTGAAATACACGCCATCTTTTGCGGAAGTGTGGAGGAGATCTATACCTTCCACGACGGGATCGTCAATCGATGGAGGTATAGATATTGATAGTTCAGGAAATCTTGTAGTGGCATACTCCAGTATACTGGGCAATTGGAACTGGGCTTTGGCGAAGTATTACGCTAACGGAACTCAGATGTGGAACAGGAGCTTTATCTGGAATGCTACAGCAAACGATCTGGTGTATGACGTCGCTTTCGATCATGATGATGATATTATTGTTGTTGGTGTCTGGCCTAACAGCACTGGCAGTTCAACTTATGATTGGGCAATCGCGAAGTTTGATACGGATGGTAACTATCTCTGGAATGTGACTGTGCCGTGGCATGCAACTCAGAACGATTTCGCTTACAGTGTAGAAGTGGATTCTCAGAATAACCTATTCGTTGGCGGTGTTTTCCGTAATAACTCAGACGATTGGGCTTTGATTAAAATAAATTCTTCAGGGAGTGTCCTTTGGAAGAGGAACTTGCCGTGGAGCAACACGGTCAGCTACTCTGGAATGAGCGTCGCAGTTGATTCTTCTGATAATGTTTATTTTGCGGGTCAGGGATACAATACAACCTATGACTTCAGTGTAATGAAGTTAGACTCTTCAGGTAACCAGTTATGGAACAGGAGCATAAATTACGGCAGCAGCGATGCAGCTTATGATGTTGCTGTTGACAGGTCAGGAGACATCTTTGTTGTAGGTAATGTGTACACCGGTTCATATTATAGTTTAGCAGTTGTCAAGTACTCGTCTTCAGGAAATCTTCTTTTGAATAGATCGTTCAACTTCAGTTCTAATGCTTATGCTTACAGTGTGATTGTGGACAATGCAGGAGATGCGATAGCTGTAGGCCAATACTCTTCCACAATGTTGGTTATCAAGGTTAAGGGATTAGGTAATAATTCTGTTTCAGGTTCATTATTTATTAACAACACGGCGTCTAACAACAGCAGAGGCATTGATGTGCCTGGCGGAGTCACTTACTCAACATTCAGGAATAACACTATAATCAACAATAGTTATGGTATCTATCTGGACAGGGGGACAGATTACAATTCAGTCTATTATAATAACTTCACGCACTCTCTTGTGACTCACGCAGCAGCGCCATACAATTCAAATTATTACTCCTCTTTCAATACGACTGTAGGTAGTGTAGCTCAAGGTAATTATTGGGATGATGTTGTCAATCTTGCTATAGCAGACGCTAATCTTGACGGTTGGGGTGATTTCGGAGATCAATATCCATATACGAGATATAAAGGAGCCAACGCATCGTATTATCTGCAGGATTTCGGTCCGTATACTGTCAAAAGATGCTACGATTATGATGGTGATGGTTCTTATAATTCAAGCAGTGACCCTGCGTGCGGGAATTTTGACTGTGATGATTCTGATGCAAGTATAATTGCGCCTAGAGATAACCTGAAAATAACTCAGGACGTGACTTTCTGCAGTGGTACTTATAATGTGACTGATCTGAATAATGACGGTGCATTAATGATTGGAGCGAATAATGTAGAGATTGTCTGCAACGGAACTGTGATGGTCGGTGACTATTCCAGGTATGGTTTTGTAAGGAACAGTTCTGCTCTGAATTTCTCAATAACTGGATGTACTATGGTCGCTTATGACTACGCTTTCTATCTGAATAACTCATACCCATATACGAGCATATTCAGTTTTGTCATTGATAATGTGACTATGGATGACTGTGATGAGGGAATCTATGCCGAGAAAACTAATGACACGCGTAAGGTCATCAGGCACATTGTAGCAAACAACATGTCTGGAAATTCAATATACCTTGAGAGCGCGTCTAACTTTGATATTTATGATGTGAATATAAGTCAGTTAGGCGGTGGCGCATATGGTATATGGATAAATAACTGGAATGTGCCTTACGCAGGTAATTATACTGTAAAGAATGTTTCTGTCGAGGGAGGTTGGTACTGTGTTTGGGATGAGATGCCTGCGAATTTGTCTAATGCGCTTTGGGAGAACATAAAGTGCAATGGAACGATGGAGTTCTGGATGTATGGTGACGGACAGACAAACAGCGATAATGTGACTTTCAGGAACATATACATGTATAATGCGCATGAAGGTCTGTATATACGTGATGTTGACGATTTCCTTTTGGAGAATGTGCTGCTCTACAATTCTTCATATTCTTCATTTTATTATACATATAATGCGACTTTGCGTAACTTGACATTCCTCAACCTGTCGTATTGGGATGATTATCCTGTTTATTTCGATTATTGCGATTTGGATGTTTACAACCTGACAGTATTAGATTCATCGTACGGGATTATTGCTGAATCAGGTATCAATTTCGATAATCTTGTCTTGGCTGATATAGGATATTATGCGCTTGAGTTATATTATATGAATGGTACAATAAGAAATCTTAACATAACTAATGCTGGCTTCCTCCAGGATGATGATGTGTATAATGGAGGTATTATGATTGACAGAGCGCCCTCTTCTTATCCTTTACGTATAGAGGATGCAATTATTGATGGCATATCTGGAAGCGGGATATATCTTTATCAAACTCAAAACGTGACTTTTGAGAATATCACAATAAGTAATGTAAACGGCACGGGTATGTACTTTGATGGTTATGATCACAACAATACTATAAGGAACAGCACATTCATAAACAACACTGTTGGAATAAACATAACCCGTTTTGGTTCTTCTTCAGGTAACCTGATTTACCACAATAGTTTCATCGACTCTTCTGTAGTGCATGCTTCTTCAGAAAGAGAGAATAACTCATTTAACATAACTGTCGGAGGTTATGCGCAAGGAAACTTCTGGGATGATGTTTATGGGCTGGAGATCTACGACGTAGTGTACGACGATAATTGGGGTGATTATGGAAGCCAGTACCCGTACAATGCGACTAATGGAGGAAAGGTTGCGGGCAACGTTACTGACTGGGGACCGTATACTACTGGCAGTGGTCGTTGGGGAGGCATCGTCTATCCTGAGGGAGTGTATGAGCCTTACAACGCAACTCTTGTTTCTTCTCATAGGCAGTTCACGCTGAATTACACTTTTGTTGATCTCATCGCAGGAATCGGAGATGTCATTCAGTGTGTTGTTGATTTGAAGAATGGTTCTTTTAAGACATTGAATAAGACTGTTTCAGGTTGTCTCGGTTGTAATGAATCTTTAACATACACACTACAGACTGGAGATGCGAATGCTATAAAGAAGACTGCGGTTGGTCATGTCCCGTGGGAGACAGTTAACTGCTCTTTGTATAATATTGATGGACTTTCTTATTCGACAACTTCTGCGTACGGCAGTCCTCTTGATAAGATGATATTTGTTCACAACAACACATGGTCTGGTTTTGTTGCTGGTGGTGACGTGACTTCAGCAGCGCTCTGCTGGCTTGGTACTAAGTATGTGTGGTTTAATAATTCTAGGCAGTGTGATTTTGCTGGTGATAGGGCTTATGCGATAGCCTTGTCTCTTGGTAATGTTATTGAGGGTGGTTGTTTTGATGGTTTTGATAATGATGGTAGTCAGAAGTGGGATTGTAATTCGAGCAATACTGGTAAGGGTACTGATTCTTTCTGTAAGGGATTGTTCTATTCTTGCGGCTCTCCTGAGGATGGTAGGAGTTATGATCAGGTGCATCCGCAGTTGGGTGTGTTGCCTTATTTGAATCCGTTGAATCCTGATGTTCCTAAGTTTGTGCCGTTCTTCTGGCTTTTGGCTTCGGTGATTATGGCTCTAGCATCTATGACGGTCATTCAGAATAGTGCTGGCGTTTTGAGGTATGCTTCAGCAGCGTTGCCTGCGTTCTTGTTCATCTGTTTCATAATAAGTTCTGTCGTCGTCTTCACCGCAAGCTCTCAGGAGGTTAGTGCTGCGTATACTGTGTCGCCTCCGGGAAATTGTGATGGTAATATTTGTTCAGGCACTGCGACCATTGGAGGTAATAGTTTGACTTATTATTATACGTTGCATAATAGGCCTGGTGACAGATTTAAGTTGAGGTGGGATGATGGTTCTGTCAGTTCTGCTAATACTATAATCTACTCTGCTAATAAGTTGCCTTATACGATATCAAGTAATGGCACATATAATGATACTTTGTCGAGAGTGAGCACCAACTCTTACGTTATTCCGTATTATGGTATTAATCCTGTTAGTGGTAAGTTGAATTATGTTGTTAGTGATGCTGATGGTTATGTTGGTGATGTTGATGGTGTGATGTGGGCTGTGTTCAACAGCAGTGTGGATACGTCTGGTGTGTTGTATTTTGAGTTGTATGCTTCTCATTATGGTGCTGACAGTGTAATCACGTCTGCTGCTCCGCTCTATTTCGATGCGAGTGCCCCGACAAATGATGATGAGAGTTTCACCAGTGCTACTTTTGACCTTGCAGCGCCTTGTGCGGATAGTGTTGATAATGATTTGGATTACAACCAGGACTGCCACGATGTTGACTGCGATGGTCTTGCGGGCAATGGTGCTGGTGCTTTGTGCCAGTATTCTGGCGAGACCAACTGTTATGATAGGTTTGATAATGATTTTGATAATGATGATATGCCGTCAGTATATGATCTTGATTATAATACGGGTATGGATTGTAGGGATTTCGGCTGCAATAATACGCAGGGAGATCAGTCAGTGCCTACAAATAAGTGCTATTTCAAGAATGAGTATGCGGGTTATCCTTTGAGTTGTAGGGATGGTTTCAATAATGATGCGGATGATGGTGTAGGTGCACTCGTTAATGGTGCTGGTGCTTATTCTCCGACAGCTTACACTGATTGTTATGACACTGATTGTTGGGCGAAAGGTGGCTTGAGTTCAGACACGACAAACTTCCCGTGTCCTTCGAGAGAAAATAATGCTGCAAGCTGGTGCATGGATTCGTTGGATAATGATTATGATGATGGTAATAATACGAGGGATACCAACGCATCGAGCGGTGTTGATTGTCAGGATTATGATTGTAGGCTTGTGCAGTATGGTTTAGGAGTTTATAATAATGGTACGAATAATTATACTTGTTCTGTCAATGAGTATTCTGGGACAGATTTAGGTACTCCGAGTTACAGCCCTGATGCTTCAAGGTGCTTCGACGGATTTGATAATGATATTGACAATCCGTTCGGTAAGTACACGTTGCCTGCGCAGAACATCGATTGCGGTGATTCTGATTGTAATAATGTGAGTAATCCTTCGAACTCCACGCTTTCATGTTATGGCCAGGAATTCAACATCACTATAGGTGTTCAGGCATGCAATGACGCATTTGATAATGATGGTGACTTGTGGCTTGGTTGGCCGGGGGGTCAGGATTGTTCTGATGGTGATTGTAATGCTAAGTTTGGTAATTGCGGTCCTTGTCCGTCTGTGGAGAACATAACATATGATTCTTGTGCGGACAACTTGAATAATGATTACGATTCTTTGTCAAATTGTGCGGATTTGGATTGTTCTGGTGAGCTAGGCAACACTACTGGTAGCCAGCGCTGCGGTGTTGAGAACACGAATGCTGCTTGTTCTGATGGGTTCGATAATGATGCAGATACCTTTGTAGACTGCAAGGATGCTGGTTGCGTCGGCATGTCTGGGCCGAGAGGTGAGATTTGTCAGGCATCAGAGTTTACTTGCAATGATGATTTGGATAATGATGCTGATGGCTATGTCGATTGCTTTGACACCAATTGTTATGCTAACTCAGCATGCGGCATATATCTTGTTCAGGCAGGTTCGCATTTCACTGTTCCGTCTTATGATAGTAATCCTCCTGGTTCTTCTGTTGGTGTTACAACGACGATAAGAGGGTACCAGCTTGCTCATCTTTTTGTTAACAAGAACCATACTATGACTTTCACTGGATCTTCTTCATATGATGATTTGTTTGTGAATATTGGTGGTTCGTCTGATCCGTACATATACAATTTCACGTCATGCGTCTTGACTGGGCCTAACGCGTCCAGTTTCACGAAGGTTGATTCAGGAGGGTTCGGCTACGTTACCGAAATATTGATAGGTGCTTTTAGTAATTTCAATTTCACTCTTGAGTGCAATACTTCTGACCAACCCAAGGCTCAGGACAGTTTCAATGTGTTGGCCAGCGGTAAGTATGCTGGTCAGAGTAGTGCTGATGAGGGTAATGAGTACTTCTATTCTACTCTGCACGAGAATACTCAGCCAGTGGTCGATGCTGTGCGTGTAGAACCTTCAGGAGTTTTGACTTCAAACATATTGTATGGGGAATATGTAGGACTTGTGGCGAATGCAAGCGACCCAGGACTTGGTTTGTATAAGTCAGATATATACTCCTGCTACTTCAATATAGGTGGCGCAGGATATTATGCTCAGAATGATGGATTATGCAGGTATAAATACTCGACGACATCTGATGCCGTAGGAGTTACTTTGCAGGTTTATGCAGTAGATGGTTCTGATAATATTGGAACAGCATATTCTGCTTCTTCATTCAATATAAATGTCAAGCCTGTCATGTCATCAGTATTGACAATCAACAAGACCAAGCCGTTCTTCAAGTCGTCAGAGCAGATGTATCTGAATGTAAGTTTCATAACAGCGACCAACGGCAACTTTGCTTCATCGACCTGTAATGTAACTGTGTTGGATTCTGCAGGTGCTGTAGTTGAATATTATTCATTATCAGAGTCTGCTTCTGGAAATACGATAACTTGTGAGGGCATAATCTCCGCTCCTGTCGGGGACAACATGTACAAGGTCTACGTCAACGTGACTGATGAGGATGTAGACTCTGCAAAATCTAACGAGAAGACATTCTATGTGTGTGACAGTCTCTCAAGTTCTGGTTCTGGCTGGACATGCGCAAAGGCTGATTTTGATCAGGATGGTGCTGTTGAAGGTTTGTTTTCGAGTATTTATGTTGTGCCATTAAGTTGCGATAACTGTCCTAGAAGGTCTAATCCTGAACAGTATGACTTTGATGCGAACGGGGTAGGAGATGCATGTGACTTGCCTCCTGCAGGTTCAATAGTGATATACGGACAGAACGGGACTGAATTCACCTCTTCGATGAATGTATTCCTGAATCTTAGTTTCAGCGATGAGACTGGTGTCGACAAGTGCAGGTATGCCAATGACGCGCAGTCAAACCTGTTGTCCGCTTTATGGGAAGACTGCACCACTGTCAAGAGTTGGCTGCTTAGTGAGGGACAAGGAATCAAGACTGTCTATTATCAGGTAAGAAATATTGTAGGAAAAACATCGACTTTCAATGATTCTATTAACTATCGTTTCATGCAGGATTTCACTGCTCCGACAGCGCCGGTGGTGTTTGATGGAAATTACAGCTACGATGTTGATTGGTGGAATTACAACAATACGATAAGCGCGCACTGGTGGAATTCAACAGAGGACATATCTAACATAATATATTACATGTACAGGCTGATGGAAAACGGCTCATGCTATGGTGGAGACTGCAACTGGACAGATGCGGGCACAGACACTTCTGTCGTGTTAACTGGGGTCTCGCTCAAGGAAGGTTGGAATTACTCTTTTGATGTCTTTGCTTACATAAGTTCAGGTCTAAACTCATCAATAGCATGGTCGAATGGTACGATTATAGATATAACAAAGCCATCTGACCCGATAATAAACAGCACGACACATCCAGTTGAGACTGTTGTATATGCGAACGGAACAATAAAGTTCAACTTCACAGCGACAGACCCGATAAGCGGAGGAACTGCTTCAGGCATTGAAGGATATTCATACGCAATCGATTCTTATCCTGGAACTGCTCCTGATTCTGATTTGGAAGATAGGCAATGGTTCCTCTTGAGGAATTCTAAAAATGATGGAAATTCACAAGTTCTGCGCGCGAACAGTTCTTTTGCATCGCCAAACACTTACGCAGTATTCAGCCAGATTAATGAGAACTTCACTGCAGGAGAAGTTGTGCGTGTAAGGGCTACCCTCGCTGAGAGGCTTTTTGATTCAGGCGACTTGATGGATGTTCAGGTCTATCTTGTGAGGGTGCCTAACGGTAATCCGATAAGTTCATTCAACAATGATGCTTTCGCGATAACAGAGAGCAGCAATATCACTAGGGACATAAGATACTCTGAGAACATGCAATTTGCGACGATGTACGAATTCACTCTTACTCTCAACACCAGCGTTGATGATGCTCTGTCAGACACATATGTTGTGATATCTGGTTCTGTTGCTGATGGTAATAATAAGAACAACCTGTCAATCGCTCTATCTAATACGAATGTGGATAATTCCACCAAGAGTTTCGTCTGCAGCGATGCGGGCTCATGTACAGAGAACACGTACAGCGTCGAATACGCGGTCGAGGTCAAGAGTGAAGACTCTGGTGCTGTATGGGATGTTCAGTATGATAATTTCGCAGATGGCATATACTATTTCCATGTCAAGGCGAAGGATATTGCAGGTAACTGGGGCGAGACGTCGCATTACAAAGTCATGATTGAGCGTGCAGGAATAGATGTCAGCATACTTTCTCCTGAATCAGGGCAGATGTTCACCGAAGCAAGCATAAATGTCACTGTCCAGGTCAGCAGGCAGGCTACAGTGGATGTCACGGCATTGCACCCTGACGGCAGCAATTCTACATCATTATCACAGCTGATGACTGGTTCAGGAACATTTAGTGTGACTCTTGAACGCGGCGCGAATAGGTTGTACGCAAGAGCGATAAATCCTGTGAATGGCGCAGTGACTTATTCAGAAGAGATATTTGTCGTATATGGTGCGGTGACGCCGATAGCGGCGAACAGGACATTGAAAGTCAAGTATACTGGAGCGACCTGTAACCCTCTCGAGCATATATGTCTGCGTTCAGAAACAGACCTTACAGTCGGTATAGCTAGCGAGAATGACACTGCTTATTTTGTCGGTGGTTCGATAGATTCGGATACCAGCAGGCATACGCTGAAGATATTTGCGATAAAACCTGGAACAGATGTTTCAGGCGTTGAATCAGACCTTGCCGACGACGAGTTCCTTGACAGGGTCAGCCCGATGTTCGGCTACAAGAAGGAAGTTCCGTATTATATCATAAGGACAGAGCTTAGGCCTGCGCACATATACTTTGAAGGCGAGAGAAGGGTGAGTCCGGGAAGTTACATCCTTGTCTTAAAGAATTTAGGAGTGACTTCTGATGGTAAAGTCAACATGAGTGTCAGCATAAGGTGAGTGTGTAAAAATGACGAATGAAAAAAGAAGGGTATGTTTGTCTGTGCTTCTGTCGGTCTGCACAATATTGATTGCTCTGCTGGCACAAGTCGCATTGTCGGACACTCCTTTAGGCAGCATAGTAATCTATGGTAGCAATGGTACATACATAAGCTCATCAAGAAATGTATTTCTAAATTTGTCTTACTCGTCATCCGACGGCATAAGCAGCTGCAGATGGGCAAATGATGTAGAATCCAATCTTGCTTCATCTGCGTGGGAAGAGTGCACTACGATTAAGCCATGGCTTCTTAGCGAAGCGTTTGGCAACAAGACAGTGTACTTTCAGGTGATTGATACTCTGGGTCATTCAGTCATACTTAATGATTCGATACTCTATCAGTTCATGCAGGACTTTACTCCTCCAAGCAGTCCTATTGTGTATGATGGCAGAGGCGGAACTGATGTTGATTGGAGCATGTCGAACACGACGCTGTCTGGAAGATGGTTCAATGCTACTGAGGACATATCTACTCTATACTATAAATACAGAGTTCTGGATAATGGTGCTTGCTATTCTGGTGAATGCGCATGGATTGATGCTGGACTAAGCACCTACATAACAGTTGGTGGCCTGACGCTTGTAGAAGGAAGGAACTATTCTTTTGAGGTCATCTCATATAATCCGTCAAATCTTAACTCTTCTTCATATATCTCTGATGGTGTCAATGTGGACATTACTTCGCCTGCCGCTCCTTTTGTCACAAGCACGACGCATCCAGACCAGGCAATGCCTTACGACCTGACAACCGTCTTGTTTAATTTCACAGCAATCGACCCGACAAGCGGAGGAGTAGCATCAGGTATAGATGGTTACTCTTATCTGCTCGATAAGTATCCTGGAACATCTCCTCCGAATACTCTGGCAGAGCGTTATTGGGAAACGCTTGCGAAGATGAAAAAGAGCAGCTACAACCAGACAATCAAATCAAATGGCACAGGCGACGCTTACGCTGTGTTCAGCCAACTTCATAAAAATATGACAGTAAATGACGTATTGACTGTCAAGGTCGCTCTTGCAGAGCAACTTTCTGATTACAGCGACCTGATGGGTGTCAAAGTCTACATTGCTAAGGTGAGTGAAGGCTCATCAATAGCTGGTTTCAACCTTGAGTCTGGCGCGATTTCAAGCATAGCGACAATAACACAAGACATACGGTATGCTTATCAGATGACCTCTGCAAAGGTCTATCTTTTCAATCTGACTGTAAATGAGACTATAGATGATGCAACAAATGATGTTTATGTTGTTGTGTCAGGCAGCGCTTCAGATGATAATAACAGGAACTTGCTTGCGATAGCAGGCACGACGAACAGCGCGCAGGTCGATGCTTCGACAAGGAATTTTGCATGTGCTGAGACAGGCCCGTGCCTTGAGAACACGACAACGTTGGAATACGCAATAGAAGTTTTGAGGAAGGATTCTGGCGCTTCATGGTCTGTTCAGTATGACCATCTTGCTGACGCAGTTTATTATTTCCATGTCAAGGCGAAGGATGTTGCGGGCAACTGGGGAGAATCTTCGCACTATAAGATTACGATTGCTGCAGGTGGTGTTGAATCCATGATTTACTCTCCTGTTGATGGTGAGCTATTCACTGCATCAGGCTTGGCTTATAATACTACAGTTAGAGTGACTGTCAGCGGAGAGGCTGATGTCTATGTTGTTGCTGAGCACTGGGATGGCGGCAATTTCACTTCTGTCTCAGAGATTTTTGACAAGAAATATGATTTCGATGATGTTTTGCTTGAGCTCGGCACGAATAGGCTTTATGCTGTCGCGAATGCTTCAGGCGTGGTGACACATTCAGCGGATGTATTCGTCACAGTGAGTCCTGTCTTGCAGGCAGCGACAAACAAGACGATGAGGGTATCTTATGCTGGCTGTGAAGGCTCTGAGGTTTATATCTGCAACATCGACGAGTCCGGAGTTTATGTAGGAGTAGCTACTGAGACTTACGGCGCGGTATCTGCTCCGTCTGTGCAGACAGACACATCATTGAACACGATAAAGATATACATGACAAAGCCATTCATAGTGAATGAGCTTGCTACGCAGCTTGCAGCAAACAGCTTCCTAGATAGGGTTAATCCTTTGTTTGGTTACAAGAAAGGAGCGAGCGACTATCTTCTCAGGCAGGAGATTAGGTACCGGGAGATTTACCTTGGCGGAGACTTTTTTGTCCCTGCAGGCGTGTATAAATTGTATATCATAAAGGGCGGGACGACACCTGACGGTGCGTATAATATCACTTTGGTGATTGGATGATCAAGATTAATCAAGAGGTGCTAAAATGAGAAAAGGGTTTAGGAGATCAGTTGCGGATTTAGGTGTTTTATCTTATTCCGCACGACTTGTGCTGTTTTCAGCTCTCCTTGCCACGATTCTCGTTATCAATGTAGCGACAGCTCTAGCGCAGGTCCAGTCTCACCTCATATCTGAGATAAGGACAATAGACAAGAACCTAGACATGGGTTCTTATCAGTTGAAAGCGAGCGTAGTCAACGCAACAGTATTTTATGATTTAGATAATCCTGTTTACTATCTTAATCCATCAGACTTGTTGATATCAGCATTATTTGCAGGAAAAGTTGGCATCGGTACGACTCAGCCTAACGCTACTCTGCATGTAGTAGGTACAATCAATGCTACCGGTGATATTTGCGTGCAAGGAGGAAATTGCCTTGGAGGTTCAGGCGGTGGTGGTCCGTCAACTGGCGGAGGATGGACTGATGATGGAGATGTGGTCAGGTTGACTACTGGTGCTGACAAGGTAGGTATAGGAACAGCAAGCCCTAACGCTACGTTGCATGTTGCAGGTAATATCAATGTGACTTCCGGAAATGATATTTGCATAGACGGTGGTGTTTGCCTTAGCAGGGCTTTCGGCACATTCTTCAACAAGACTGCTGCGACATCAACAGGAAATTTCGGTGCCAACGGTTACAAGGACGGAGATGTTAAATGCAACGCTGAATTCCCTGGAACGCATCTCTGCAGTTTCGCTGAGATAGCGTATACGATAGCTACAAGAAATCTTACTTTGATATCTGGATGGAGCGGAGAGGCATGGATAGCTACAGGTCCTGCGAAATACTCACCGGCATCCCTTCCAGTTACTGATTGTAATGGCTTCACTCACGGGCTAGCCACACTTTATCTTGGAAACTGGTGGTACTTTGATGCTTCAAAAGGTGGAGATGGCCGCACAGGCCATTGTGCAAACACGTTCCCGTTGGCGTGTTGCAAGTGAGGTGACTGAAATGAAACTAAACAAATTAACAACAATCAGTGCCTTGCTTTTTGTCTTGATGAGTGTCAGCGTATTTGCCGCTTACTGGCAGCAGAATCCTAGCACTTGTCCTACTAGCTACCAGTCTCAGAACTGTCCATCTACGCCTACACAGTTAAGGATGTGTGGTTATAGTGGTGGGATAGTTTACTGTTATGATACGACGACGCTTTCTGCGCCAGGAAGCACAGCAAACAGCGTTACGCAACACACTGGAAGCTATGGTGGAGGTTATGTTGTAGACTGCGAAGGATATAATGCTCCGTCTCCTTTCTGCGATAATGGAGGAGGTTACTGGTGCAACCGTGACAGCTCGTGCTTCAATGCTCCGACTAACAAGCAGACAGTATGTTCAGCCAGTTCATGGGGTTCATTCACATGCGGAAGCTGTATAGCAGGATATTATAATTGCGCTAATGACGGCGACCCAAATACTTGCGAGGTTCAAGCAGGGTCTACGAACTGCTTAGTTGGTTCGAACAACAATGTCAACTCTACATGTGGTTGCGTATGCGACTCGAATTATTATGACTGCGACGCCAGCGGTACTGGTGCAGGGAATGGATGTGAAATCCAGAACGGCGGTTCTTGTTCTGTCGGCGGCATACCTGGCACCTATAGTTGTTCTACAGGAGGCGGAAGCTGTACTAATGGTCTTGCCACTTACAGTTGCAATTGTGTAATTGCTCCTCAGCATCACCAAACAAATATTCCTGCCAACGGCAGTTCTGGATTACCTAATCTCTGGTCAGTTCAGTACGGTTCAGGCTGGCTCATGAACTTGACCGGTGACGTCAAGAAGACTACTTTGGGAGTCAACAACGATGGTTGTGTCGTGTTCAATGATTCTTCGACGCAATGTTCTGCTCCGGGTGCAATGGGTTTCGTGAGCGGCTTAGGTTCTGCTGGAAGAGTTGCGTTCTGGAACAGCAGTTCTTCATTAGATTCATATGAAAATTTTACATGGGATGCGCCGAACAAGCGGCTTGGAGTGGGTACAGATGCTCCATTGGCTGCTCTGCACATCCGCTATAACCAAAGCGCTATGCCTGGGTCAGCTGCGGGTCTTATATTGACTAATTACGCGCCTGTAAGCACAGGTCAGGCAGAGATTTTGTTGGACCCTGCCGGTTCAGCATCGAATTGGACGCTTTCTGCGAACGATGAGACTATCAAGTTCAGGATTTTCGAGAATGCTAATATGCGCTTCGTGATTGACAGCCAGGGCCAGGTTGGAATAGGTCTTCCAACTTTTTCATCTGTGCCGTATGCTAAGTTGAATGTAGAGAATAGCGGAAGCGGAGATTCGTTCAGGGTAGATGATCAAACTTCAGACACGACCCCCTTTGTCATAGATGCATTAGGTAAAGTAGGCATCGGTACAACATCTCCAAACGCCACTCTTCACGTAGCAGGTAAGATAAATGTCACTGCTGGTAATGATATCTGCATCGACGGCGGCAAGTGCCTCAGTGCGACAGGCGCCGAGAGCGGCTGGAATGATACTGGCAGTGATGTGATATTATCCACAACTGCGGATAATGTCGGCATCGGGACGACTAATCCGGGCGCTAAGTTGGATGTTAATGGCACCATTCAGCATACTCTGGGAATCGTCAGCACGGGAACTGGGCAAGCAGGCAGTGTAGCTGGCAACGCTAGAGGTACTGGAGCAGTTGATATTCAAACTTATAGGGACGCATCTACCCAAGTCGCTTCGGGGAATTATGCAGTCATAGGCGGAGGATACAAGAACACGGCTAGCGGTATCTATTCTGCGGTGGGCGGCGGCGATTCCAATAATGCCAATAGCGGCTCTGCAACCATTGCTGGTGGTCAATCCAACTCGGCCGGTTCGGTTGGCAAGGGCGCGATGACCATTGGGGGCGGTTACTCCAATACTGCCACCGGTGGCGGGGCAACAGTTTCGGGCGGCACCTACAACACGGCCAGCGGAGACCTATCAACCGTTCCGGGCGGCAACAACAACATAGCCAGCGGAAACTACTCAACGGCAATGGGGCGGAATACTGCTGCGAGCGGTGAGCACTCTACTGCCATGACATATTATACGATAGCGAATGGGAGCAGGTCGGTTGCAATGGGTGATCAGAGTGTAGCGAGCGGCACAATTTCCCTTGCTACTGGCTATTCTACAAAAGCGTATGGATCTTACTCTACCTCTATGGGTCAGGAGTCAGTGTCGAGAGGCATGTATTCAACTGCGATGGGTTACCGGACAAATGCGGAGGGTACAATGTCGACAGCCACTGGGCGTGAGACAAATGCGAGCGGAGGTTTGTCTTTCGCGATGGGGTACATGACAAATGCTTCTGGATCGGATTCATTGTCTACAGGAGAGCAGACATCCGCACAAGGAGATGCTTCCTTCACTGCAGGAGTCTTCACTACTGCCAGACCATATGCTTCCGTAGCCGTTGGTAGGTATAATGTGATATCTGCAACATCCATGACTAATTGGATAGACACGGATCCTGTTTTTATTATAGGTATAGGCTCAGATGCATCGAACAGGGCGAATGCTATGACTGTCTTGAAGAACGGCAACATCGGCATCGGCACTGCAACACCTAACGCAAATGCTAAACTTGACGTCAACGGCAACATCTATTATTCAGGCAACCTCACAGGTTACGGCGCAGACTTCGCAGAGTTCATGAGTGCCGGAGAGAAGCTGGATTCAGGAGACGTCGTCTGCATGGATGAGAACAAGCATGTGTTGAGATGCTCTGAGCGCGCAGAGAAGTCTGTTGTTGGAGTGGTTTCAGAATTCCCGACTATAATTGGCAACAGGAAATCAGAAGTCGGCGTTCCTGTCGGCATAACAGGAATTGTGAAGACCAAAGCCAAAGGCCCGATAGCTAGGTTCGATCTTTTGACGACTTCAGACATAGACGGACACGCCGAGAAAGCGACAGTCTCAGATTTCGGTGCAATACTCGGGAAGGCGCTTGATCCATGCGATGTAGATGTATGCATGATAGAAGTGCTAGTTGGAGGAATGAGCTAAGAATTTAGCATAAGATAGACAGAATATGAAAATATCAAGAAATCTGATGCTTGTATTGTTTTTGTTGTTAGCGTCAGCCCTGTCTGTCTCATCACAATCCAACCTGGACTGCAGCATGTATAATATCAGCGAAGTACCGTCTGGTTACGTAGGCTTCATTAACTTCTACCAGCAGAACGACTCGCATGCAGAGTATGGCAACAGTTCTTTGTTCAACTGGACGATCGCATGCAACTCGAGCATGACTCCTTTAAGCTATGAGTGTGACGGGAATTTCATTGATGTAGTGCAGCTTTTCAACAGCAGCGACGCTCACGTTTCAGTGGATGGATACTACAACCACTCATCATGCCTGCGTTCAACAAATGTTTTCAGGGAGTGGGACCTGGAGATATCTGCTGTCAGCGCGACGCCTGCTGAATTTGAATGTCTTTTCTCGATTGCTAAGATGAATGATTCGCATGTCTACGCGTGTGACAATCCTGATGCAGCATACAACGTTAACCTAAAGATAAATTCAACAGACAGCTTTCCGCCTGAAGGTTCGATAGTCATATTCGGTCCTAATGGGACAGAGTTAACTAACACGCAGAATGTTTTCCTTAACCTGAGCTTTTATGATAATGAGTCGGGTGTTGATGTTTGTAGATGGGCGAATGATAACGAATCAAATCTTGATTATGCTGTCTGGGAATCTTGTGTTTCAGTAAAGCCGTGGATATTGAGCGAGGGAACAGGGAACAAGACAGTCTATTATGAGATAAAGGACGGTGCATGGAATACAATCAGGCTTAATGATAGTATTGTGTACAATCCTTATCTTGATTTCACTCCTCCCTCAGCACCCATAGTCTACGACGGTCTCGAAGGGGATGATATCGACTGGTGGAACAGCAACACTTCGATAAGTGCGCACTGGTTAAATGCAACAGATGACATTTCTGAGGTGTACTACAGATACAGGCTGCTTGAGAACGGCTCATGCTATGATGGAGATTGTGATTGGAGTGACGTCGGGACAGAAACAAGCGTGACTGTCGATGATTTGTCGCTTAAAGAGAATTGGGTTTATTCATTTGAGGTTCAGGCATACAACCCGTCTAATCTTAGTGCTGTAGGTGTTTCTGACGGTGCAAGGATAGACATAACTCAGCCAGACATACCATTACTGAACAGCACAACACATCCTAATCAGTCTGCAGAGTATACAGTATCTGATGCAGAGTTCAATTGGACAGCAGTTGACATAGAGAGCAACGGCAACATGAGCGGTGTTGATTCTTACTCTTACTTGCTTGATTCTTTCCCAGGAACTGCTCCCGATGATTTGCCTGAGGAGCGGGGCATGGATACTTTGGTTTCTATGAGGAACAGCGGTTATGCCCAGCTGCTCCGCGCTAACAGCACATCCACTTCGCCTAACACATTCACTGTGATGAAGCAGCTGCACACAAACATCACTGCAGGTGATGAGCTGGATGTGAGTGTTGCTCTGGCAGAGATAGTGTCTGATTATTCTGACCTGATGAAAGTAGAGGTGTATATCTTCAAGGTTTCAGATGGCGAAACTATAACATCATTAGCGCAGGCGACAGATATAGTGTCAAACATAGACTTGATCAATAGGGATATAAAATACGTGGAGAGCATGACTCTTGCAGATTCTTACGCGTTCGATCTTGTCATCAATGAGAGCGTCGACGATGTTTCAAGTGACATCTACATCTTCGTTTCAGGACTCGTTTCTGATGATGACAACAGGAACATTCTTTCGATTGCAGGCACTCTTGATGCTGCGCAGATTGATTCATCATCCATGAAATATTTGTGCAATGATTCTGGATCATGCAGCTTAGCGACAGGAGTTGACTATGCTATCGAGGTAAAGCGTCCTGAATACGGCGGAGAATGGAAGGCAAGATATGATGACCTTTCCGACGGGATATACTATTTCCATGTCAAGGCAAAGGATGTCGCGGGCAACTGGGGAGAATCTGCGCACTATAAGATTACGATTGCTGCAGGCGGAGTAAGCGTATCCATCGTGTATCCGCATGATGGCGAGATCATATCAACAGCATCAAAAGAGACAAACATAAGCGTGAAAGTCGCTGTGGCAGGCAATGCTTCTGTATATGTCGTGGCGATGCATCCTGATGGCAGCAATTCAACAACTTCCGCTGTGCAGTTCAGCACAACGAATGTTTTCAATGATGTCGGGCTTGAGCTTGGCAGGAATGAGTTATATGCTGTTGCTACAACGCCTGCTGGAGCGGTCACGAGATCTTCTATTGTGAGGATTGTCGTCGCAAGGACGTTGATGCCTGAGTCTAACAGAACATTGAGGGTGGTGTATGACGGATGCGCAGCGTCAGATAATCCATATTTGTGCTATTCTTCCGAGACTGGGGCTTATGTAGGTATAGGTACAGAGGAGTTCGGCGGAGTCAATGTTGGAGGAGGCTCTGCTCAGGCAGTGACTGAGATGAACACAATAAAGATTTTCATGTCTAAACCTTTTGATGTTGAGGATGCAGCAGACGACCTTGCAGAGAATTCGTTCCTTGACCGCAAGTCTCCTTCATTCGGTCTGGGAAGGGAAGCGAAGTCTTTTGTCGTGCAGGGAGAACTAAGATATGAGGATGTGCTCTTGAGCGGCGCAGAGAAGCTGGCTCCTGGAAAGTACACTGTCTATATAATCAATAATGGCCTTACGCCAGATGGAAAGATAAATCTGACTATGGTGGTTAAATGATTTTTTTGTTTAATTCAAAAAAAGCGCAGTTCTTCATATTCACAGCTATAATACTGATAGCATACTCGACTCTTCTTCTTCAGTCTGAGAGCGCAACTCCCGATCCTTCAAGGACTTTTAGGATGGTGTTTGAGAATTTTGTTTTCGAAAGGACATCTGCGATGAACAATGCCTTGTTTGAAGGGAAGGATGTCAACACAGAATACGAGAAGTTCCTGGACAGCTTCATCTCTTACTCAAAGATGAAGAAGGTTGATTTGGAAATATTTTCGGTTCTTGAGACTGGTGAAAGGGTGTATTTCTCCAATAAGATGAAGATTCCTGTAGCGATACTTAACATCAATGAGACAATAGCGCCGGGAGTCAATACTTACTTCACAAGGCTGAACCTCTCAGAAGCGGTTTTAGAGGTCAGGGACGATGTTTTTCATGAAAACATTTATAAATTCAACATCTCTAATCAGGGTACTGATTCAAAGGCAGTTTTAAGGGTCAGGAAAGGCTCTAGAAGGGAGATTTTCGTTAAGGAGTGAACCGAAAAAAATAGGCGGTTTATTTAAAAAAGAGGTATGATGGGAAAAGTCAAGGCGTTCAGGGGAAAAAAGGCAGTGTCTGAGTGGATGTCTTGGGTACTTCTTGTAGCATTCACAGTCGTCCTTAGTGTTTTCATGTATCATTTCATGGTTGATTATACTGAAGACTCTACAAAGGACATAAAGAAGGTCGTCTATAATACAGATGAATGCCGTACAGTGTCCATAAACATCGAAAACGCTTGTTTCTCAGCACAAGCTTTAAATATTACACTTCAGAATAAGAACTACATAAGAATTGATAGTATGGACTTTCGGTATTATAATGGGGTGATGCCTTTACATACTAATATGACTGAGATAAGCATGAACCCCAACAGGGTGAAGTTGGTCACAATAAATACTGGTGCTTCAGCGATTACGAGGGTCGAAGTCATACCGCATATAACCAAGGAAAATATGGACATAATCTGCGCTGACAGGAAAGTCATGGCGGATGTTGTCGCTTGCTCATGATTTTTTATGTTTCATGATTTTTGATTCAATAATTTTTTGATTGCGATTTTTCAGTAAAAAAGAGGAGGTAATAAAATGACCGGAGCTGGTTTGAAAAAAGAGGTCATTGACTTAGAGGTCGAGAAGTCTCGTCTCAACAGGGAAAAGTCAATGCTTGTCATGAACAAGAGTCTTATTCTTTACTTCGCATTTATGTTCGTGGCAGTTTTGGGATTCATAAATGGGTACATAGACAGGACTTTGCTGAACGTGCTGATAGTTATGGGTCTGTGCGTCCTGATAATAGGGACTGTGCCTTATGTAAAGACAATGCATTCTGAAGAGAAGCGCTTGAACGATTTGCTTGAGCGCATGATGAAGTGAGGTGGCAAAAATGACAGCAAAGATATTCAAATCAAACAAAGCGGTTTCACCGCTCATCGCCACAGTCTTGCTCATCGCGTTCGCAGTTGCGTTAGGAGCAGTGGTCATGAACTGGGGCAGGGGTTATGTCGAGGATACGGCAAACATCGCCCGTGAAAGGTCTGATACTGAAGTCAAGTGCGCTTCTGAAGTTGGCATAGGCATAGTCGAGATAGAGAGCGTGCCTCAGATTTGCTACAATGATACAGGAGCGGCTAACAACACGATTAACTTCATAATTGAGAACAAGAAGTCGAAAGATGTCGAGAAGCTCCAGGTCAGGATGATTGGCGCAGGTACAAGAGTGCCTTTGACTGTTGACATGGGTGATAATTCGAACCTCACCACAAACGAGGCAAAATACCTGAACATAACTTATATCGAAGCGACTTTTGGATTGCCTCAGCAGGTCAGGATCACTCCTTACATAAAAGTAGGAGGAACTGAAGTGGCGTGCCCAGCGACTGCAGCTATAGAGACAGACATCAAATCCTGTGGCGAGATATGGACATAAGTCCATAATCTTTCTTTTTTTGAGGTGTAAAAATGGCTGAAGCAAGATCGAAGAAAATCAGCATACTCATATTCCTGTTTGCTGTCTTCATAATGCTGGCCTTTTTCACCGCGAGCTGGATATATCGTATGTATACAGAGCAGACCGCGTTCTCAGAGAAAAAGACTCTTGCGACAGTTGAATGCGGCAGGTATTACTTTTCGATACTTCCTGAGAGCATCTTATATGAGAACGGCACTTTGTATTTTGAAGTGGAGAACACGATGGGTGCAGAAGTAGAGACCTTTGTTGTGCAGAGTGTTAACGACCAGAAAGAGGTCTACGTAGCTCTTGGGCAGGGCTCTGTCCAGCCGGTTAGTCTGGCTATAGACGTGACTGAATGGGCATTAGTATACCCGAAAGGCTGTGAGGGCGTGAATTTCAGGAACATCAGCTTCCAGCCAAGCATAGAATAAAAAAAGAGGCGAATGCATGAGACGAAAAGCCCAGCTTTGGGTTTCAGCGATACTTTACATTCTCGTGATAAGCGTAGTCATGGTGCTGGTCCTTAATGCAGGAGTGCCTGTATTGCGTGACTTGCAGGACAAGACAGTATTTACCAGGTCGAAAAACACATTCTTGACATTGAACCAGCAGATTTCTGAGATAAGTGAGGAAGGAGTGGGTTCGCAGCGCGTAGTGCCTATAGAGGTAGAGAAAGGATATCTCGAACTGAAGGATGGATCTCTTAAGTGGGACATGCGCACAGACGCGAAGATTCTTGAGTCAGGTCAGCAGGTAGAGCTTGGCAATCTTTACATATCTTCAAACGCGGATGTTGCTGGAAGGAACTACGCTTTGAATTACACTCTTGAGAATACATATCTTAGAGCGACTTTCAGCAAGTGTGAGGACAGGAGCGTGTGCAGTTTCAATGAGACAGGCATGCTCATGCATCTTGTTTTCAAGAATCCTGAGAACGGAGTGGAGACTGCTGCCGCTAATACGTTTAAGTTCTTCCCTGCAGGAGCAGGTGATGGTTGGACGCATTCAGGATATTCTGTGCTGCAGGATGCGGGTTCAAGCCTTGGAGCTGCAAGAGTGCTTTATTATCTGAATAACACAAATTCGACTTATTACTCTGTTATTGAGTTCACGCTTGAGAGCAATCGTGACTTCATGCAGGTCAGGATAATATAGGAGGAAAAAAAGCATGGCTTTTCAGCTTTTTGGCAAGAAGGCAGAAGCGAAGGTAGCTGCTGCTCCGATTGCACCTGCCGTTACTGCTGCTCAACAGCCGCCTGCGGAGCAGGTTCAACAATCTTCTCAGAGAATAGTCATCAATCCTCCAAAGAATGATGCTAAGATAGTGATGTCTTCTCCTACACCTGCTCTTCAGCAGGCGTCTAAGCCGGTCGTACAAACGGTTTCACAGCAGCAAGGAGCGAAGCAGCCGGAACCGATTCAACCAACTGCTGCTGTAAAAGAAATCAAGGCGGAATCTTTCCCTGAAATCAAGGCACCTGGGGAGATAGCAAATCCTGACATGATTGCAGCATCTAAGGATGTAGGGCCTGAGGATTATGCTGAGGAAGCAGCGAAGCATGAGGGTTTCTATATAGACCTGAGGCCTAAGCTAATCACTCTTCCTCCTTATGATGAGAAGAAGACGATGAACGTCCGCTATCCGCTTGTTCCTCCTTATGCTTATGCGCATATTTACTGGGATGATAAGGAAAACGAGCTAATGTATGTTGTAGAGGAGCCGATACTCGACGATACTGAGAAAGAGATTCTTGAGTTAATCAACCTGGGTCTTGAAGAGATGATAAACATAAGTTTCGTCAGAGCTGCAAAGTCGAACATCCTGATACAGTACCTTGAGAAGAACGTGCAGAGCATCCTTGTTGAGCTGGGCACCAAGGTTAACAAGAAGACATACAACAAGCTCATGTATTATGTCTACAGGAATTCAGTGGGAATGAACGAGATAGAGCCTCTCCTGAACGACTATTATGTTGAAGATATAGAGTGCAATGGTCTCAACTTTCCGCTCTACATAGTCCACAGGAAATACCAGAACCTGAGGACAAATGTTATTTTCAAGGACGCTTCATACATGACAGATTTCATAGAGAAGCTAGCGCAGAAGACAGGGCGTTACATATCCTATGCAAAGCCGCTTCTCGATGGAACTCTCCCTGACGGCTCAAGAGTCAACGCCACATATACTGAAGACGTTACTACGAGAGGTCCGACATTCACGATAAGAAAATTCACAAAGGAGCCATGGACGCCAGTCCATCTCATACAGTCAAAGACCGCGACAGCAGAGTCTTTTGCATACATGTGGATTGTCATCGAGAACAAGTTCAACGTAATGGTTGTAGGGGAGACAGCATCAGGCAAGACAACTTTCCTGAACTGCATAGTTGATTTCATCCCTCCTGAAGCAAGAATCTGTTCGATAGAGGATACTCGCGAATTGAATCTCGCGCACATAAACTGGCTCCCTGCAGTCACAAGGGCAGGTTTTGGCATGCCGACGATTCTAGGCACGCAGTATGGCGAGATAACTCTTTTCGATCTCCTGAGGGAGACTATGAGACAGGCTCCTGATTATGTGATAGTTGGAGAGATAAGAGGACAGGAAGCTTACGTCTTGTTCCAGGGAATGGCATCAGGCCATCCATCCTTCTCAACATTCCACGCAGCGTCGGTAGATACTGTGGTCAAGAGGCTTGAGACTCCTCCTATAAATCTCTCTCCTTCACTTGTAGAAGCGCTTGATGTAGTCTGCATCTGCATCCACATCAAGGACCAGCAGAAGAACGTCAGGCGTCTTAGGGAAATCGATGAGATGCAGGAAGTTGAGCAGGCTCTCGGCAAGGCGAATTACAACCCTGTATTTGAGTGGGACCCTGTGAGCGACGTAATAAAGTTCAACGGCAAGCCGATGATATTTGACAGGGTGCAGAAGAGGACAGGCATGTCAAAGGAACAGCTGATGGAGGAGATGAAGAGACGAGCGACACTCCTGAAGGTCATGGCTGATAAGGACATATCTGCTTTCGAGGATTTCAACAAGGTCATCAATGATTATTATAAGGATCCTGAGTCTGTTCTGAAGAGGTTTGGTCTAAAATGAAGCTGAAGGGTTTCACGAAATCCACTATAGAGATAGACGAGAGCATGAGGGAGATAGCGACCCTTGAAGAGCTTTACACAGAGCTGACCTCTTCCAGTCCAGAGGAAGATAAGGAACTCGCGACGAGGAAAGACGAGGCCAAGTTCGCAAGGGAGAGGATGCTGCGCCTTTCGCTCCACGTCAAGAATCTGCTTGAGAAGATGGAGTCTTCCGAGAAGCTGGATTAGCACGCGAGTTCTCGGTGCCGGTCGCAACATGAAAAACATACAGCTGATTGTCAACAAGGTCCTTGAGCTCCTGCAGGAGGTCGAGACATACTCTTTCTACAAGGTACAGCTGGAGAGGAATTTAACCAATCTTTTCGCGGCATACCAGCAGGGAAAGTTCACGTATTTCGAGTACGAGAAGACTCTGAATCGCCTGCTTAAAGGCAAGTCGAAGGAGGAAGTCCTGAATTATTACAACGCGTACATACTATCATTGCTTAAGAGGATAGAGACTTACAATTCCCAGATATTCTATGAGATATACAACGACCAGGAATACATGCTCATAAGTTCCAGACCTCGTGCTCCAAGGCCTGCAAGAAAGCACGTAGAGAAGCTTGTCGAAAAGCCTGTTGAGCATAAGAAGATAATATCTGTTCCTGCGCCTGCAAGGCCTGCTGAAGAGATAGAAGAGCCTAAGCCTTTATTGAAGATAGAGATCGCTCCGATGGAGGAGGAGAAAGTTGAAGCGTTGCCTGAGCTGCCTGCTGAGAAGCTAGTTGAAGTCAGGCCTTCATTTATTGATAGGATTTCTTTGTTCTTCAAGCGCATATTCCTGAAGAAGCAGGCGGAAGAAGAGCTTGCTGAGATAGAGTTAGAGCTTCCGGGAGGAGAGAAGGAGAAGCTGCTTGTCGAGAGGGACAGGAAGAAAAGGAAATGGTTCTCGACGATGTGGGAGAAGGAGAAGCCGATGCTCCCGAAGGAATTGGATGAAGAAGAAAAGCCTGCCGAGAAAGTCAAGGCAAAGGAAGAGAAGCCAGTCATTTCATTCGACCAGGGATTCGGTATAGGTTACATAAAGAATCTTCTTTCGAGAAGCCAGAAGGTAGAGTTCGCGGATAAAGGGTCGGAAGTTCCTATATCTACGCTGCAGCTTGAGACGTTGAGGAGAAAGACAAAGGATGAGATTGCTGCGCAGATAGATAAGATAACTGCGACATCGCTGACCAAGGAAGCCAAGAGGATACGTTCAATAATGAGCAAGAGGAAGGCTCTCAAGATATACCAGCCTTCATTCTTCGGTGCTGTGGCAAATGTTGCGATAAAGCAGCTAAGCCTTTTCCTGCTTGACCAGTTCCCTGATTTCTTCAAGGATCTGTACCATGCCTTGAGGCTGGCGAATATCAAAGTCCTGTCTAATACTTACGTGAATATGATGGTTCTAGGAGTGCTGACCAGCACAGTTCTTGGTTTTTTCCTTTTTGGTTTCATATTCTTCGCTACAGCCCTTCCTTTGGGCCAGGTCTTATCGAGGGCGTTGTTGATGTCGATCTGCATGGGTGCGGTAGCTTTCGCAGGTTTCTACGCATACCCTTACTCTAAACTTAAGCAGAGAAGGAGGAATGTCAACACCAATCTGCCTTTCGCGATAAACCACATGGCAGCAGTATCTTCATCAGGTGTAGCTCCTGTCCGTATGTTCAAGCTCATCGCAGAATCAAAGGAGTATGGTGAGGTCTCTGCAGAGATAGAGAAGATAGTTAACTATGTGGATATTTTTGGTTATGATATCCTGACAGCGTTAAAAGCTGTTGCGGCCACGACTCCAGCTTACCAGTTCAAGGACTTCCTCGAGGGTATGGTCTCGACCACGCAGACTGGCGGGGACATAAAGTCTTACTTCTCGCAGAAGGCGGAAGAGGCGATGATGAATTATAAGATGGACAGGCAGAAGTATACTGAGACCATCGCGACATATTCAGACATATATACGGGCATACTCATAGCAGCTCCGCTGTTTTTCGTTGCGGCGCTTTCAATGGTCAGTCTACTAGGAGGAAAGGTAGGCGGTTTTAGCGTCAACACAGTGATAGTGATTGGCACTTATCTGATCATCCCGTTCATGAACGTATGTTTCCTTGTGTTCATCGAGATGACTCAGCCGGAGATATAGAGGTAATGGAATGGAACTGATATTTGAGAAGAGACACATCATTTCGATGGTATTTGGAGTGATAATGCTCGCGATAGATTTCATCCTCTTCATGAGGACTCCTTGGTTCATCCCTCTCATAGTCATCGCTGTCTCAGTCGGCTGGAGCCAGTTCTGGATAGATTTCTTCATCAATTCAAGGAGGCAGAAGGAGCTTGAGTCTATGTTCCCTGAATTTGTAAGGAACCTTGTCGGAGCAGTGAAGTCAGGCATGCCTGTCGGCAGGGCGATAGTTTACGTGTCAAAGACAGATTATGGCGCTCTCACGCCTTTTGTAGTCAAGCTTGCGAACCAAGTGGAGTGGGCGATTCCTGTCCACAAGGCATTGTTGAACTTTGCCAATGAGACGAAGAATGGTGTTATCAAGAGGAGCATAGCGACGGTCATAGAAGCAGAGGTCTCAGGCGGAAATATAGAGGATGTGCTTGAGACAGTGACGAATTCAGTCATTGAGATAAAGAAGATAAAGATGGCGCGAAGGACGAGCATCCATTCCCAGCTCGTGCAGAGCTACATAATATTCATTGTTTTCTTGGGTGTCATGATAGTCATCCAGAACCTTCTTATCCCGTACATAGCGGACATAGAGACAAAGAACATCGGCGGCGGTGGAATGGAAGGCACTGCGAGTATAGCCATGTCGTCAGCGGCGTTAGGCGGAGCAGTGAGGACCATTCAGATTGATTACTCTTCTCTTGGAGCGTTCATAGGCACATTTGGTGCTTGGCTCACTTCGATAAGAGGAGTATTCCTTATGTTGTCTCTTATACAGGCATTGTTCGCAGGGCTTGTTCTTGGTAAGCTCGCGGAAGGGGACATACGTTCTGGAGTCAAGCACTCGTTGATACTGATGACTACAGCATTCTTCGTCGTGACACTTGCGCAGGGCATGATGGGATAAGAATAATTACAAAGCAGCACTCGTCAAGCTACAGCGATGCCACCTAGCGAGCATCAGATAGCATTTTCTAAAACTATTGCAGTTGGGCAAACATAATCAGATCAGGCATAAGTGCGAGCGTGGCATCGCTCAATTAGAATATTTTAGCACCGCCACGGCCGCTCGCTCTGTCAGTTTCTCTACATATTTGTCTGAGTACACCGTACATCAGAATGTTATTTTGTTAGCTCGCTAGTGCGGTGGCGGTGCTGCTATTACACAGGACTCTGCTGCTTAAGATACATTTTTATATTGCCTTTTGTTATCGTTCTGTATGAAAATATCTCTTATGATTAACAAGTCTGTCGAGCAGAATGCGCAGGGATATTTCGAGAAGGCGAAGCAGTCCAGGAAGAAGCTTGAGGGCGCGAAGAAAGCTCTTTCTATCTCGACTCAGAAGCTTGAAGCTGAGATGAAGAGCAGGGATGCGCAGATTGATAAGATAAAATCAGCCAAACCTGCTGCACCGAAGCGCAAGCAGGAGTGGTACGAGAAGTTCCGCTGGTTCTTATCTTCAGAAGGTTTCCTTGTGATTGGAGGAAGAGACGCGACGACAAACGAGGTCATAATAAAGAAGCACGTCGATAAGAATGATATTGTGTTCCACACAGACATGGCAGGGTCACCTTTCTTTGTGATAAAGACAGAAGGGAAGAAGCCTGGAGAAGCCACGATGCAGGAAGTTGCTGATGCTACTTTATGTTTCTCTCGTGCATGGAAGCTGGGACTTGTCACGACGCCGACATTCTGGGTCACGCCTGACCAGGTGACGAAGGAGGCGAATTCAGGAGAGTATCTCACAAAAGGCGCTTTTGTAATACGAGGAAAGACGAATTATATCACTCCTTCTCCGAACTGCGCAGTCGGTCTGCTGGATGATGGACGTGTGATGTGCGCCCCGGTTTCTGCTGTGAAAAAGAACTGCAAGAGCTACATTATCCTCATTCAGGGAAGAGGCAAGCCATCTGATGCGGCGAAGATAATCAAGAAGAAGCTTGGCGGAGAGCTTGATGAGATGATCAGGTCGCTTCCTAGCGATAATGTGAAAATAAAACAATGATTTATTTTTAAGGTAATCTTATGATTTTCAAATCAATACAGTATGGAATTGGAATCTTGCTCATCATCATAGGGATAGCAGGTCTTTTTTTGCCTATTCTTCAAGGTCTTCTTCTCATTGCTCTTGGTGTGATTGTTCTGAGAGCAGATCATCTGAAAACTGTCTGGCCTGACATAAAAGATAAGACAAAGCACATATTCAGAAAAAAGTAATATCTATTGATTATATTTTATGCCTCTTCTTTTTTATTGATTAATTAGGGATATTTGTAAAAGAATTTACATTCTCTTTTGAATTAAAAACATAAATAGAAACATTTAAATAGTTAGTATGTATATTTCTAGGTATATTATTAAGTATAGAAAAATATATAAATAGATACATTAGACTATACATACATAAATCGTAAGGGTAAACCTTGCCGTGGTTTCCTGCCTAGCATAGCAGGGGAAAAAGAGGTAAGACATGAGGAGGCGGCGAAGTAATAACGCAAACAGTATTTGCCGACATAAACTTGCCGAATAAGACTGCCTTTTGCTAATTTTTACTGACCCCGAAGAAGACGCTGCCTCCGAAAGTCTTTCCAAATCATTTCAGGCTGAACTAGATATGTGAACTATCGATGAATTGCCATGCAGTGATGTGATTGGTCAAGCTACAGTTCGACAACAACAAGCAGTACAAGTTGACCTTGCCTAAGGCATTGATAGATGCGAAGGGCTGGAAAAAAGGTTCTAACATAAAGATTGAGTTGGATAACCAGGGCAACATAATTCTGAAGATGATGGGAGCATAAGATGAAAGTAATTAGGAATCCAAAGATTGCACCGTCTCAGAAGGCGGATGATTCTCATATAGGACAGGATAGCCTTGTCCTAGTCACAGGTGGGAGTAAAGACCTTGTCGGAGCGCCGGCTCTCGCAGGCCTCTTGGCATTGAGGGCTGGCTGCGACATCGTCGATGATTCTATTAGGAAGGTGATCTGAGATGGACATCTTCTTCGAGATTGGTGTGCTGCTGATTTTTGCAGGTCTTGGCGTATATCTTGCCAGGCTCACAAAGCAGCCTCTTGTACCTGCATACATAATATCCGGCGTTTTGATAGGTAAGCTCTTCGGTCTTGTGACAAATCAGGATATGATAGGGAGGCTGAGCGAGATAGGAATAGCGTTCCTGCTGTTCATGGTCGGCCTTGAGATGGAGTTCAAGAAACTAAAAGACATAGGGATTGTCTCGTCGGTCGCAGGCACGATACAGGTAGCAGCTGTTTTCTTCACAGGATATTTTGTGACAAAGCTTCTAGGGTTTTCCAGGATTGAGGCGATATACCTGGGAATAGTCATCGCTTTCAGCAGCACGATGGTGGTGATAAAGCTGATTTCAGATAGCTCTGAGACGAATACGCTTCACGGCAGGATAATAATAGGTATTCTCATAATCCAGGACATATTTGCGATACTCGCTTTGTCATACCTCGCATCTTTTTCGCGTGTTGACCCGACAAGCATTTTCCTCCTGAAGTTGGCGGGCGTAGTAGCGCTGGGGTTCATGTTAAGCAGGTTTGTCTTCCCGCATGTCTTCGAATTCGCAGCTTATTCCGGAGAGGTGCTTCTAGGCGTCTCATTAAGCACATGTTTCCTTTTCGCATTGCTTTTCCAGGTGATAGGGTTGTCTATAACAATAGGTGCTTTCGTTGCAGGTGTGCTGCTCGCGAATCTTCCTTACAATATAGAGATAGTGGCTAATATAAAGAATTTGAGGGATTTTTTTGATATACTTTTCTTCACATAGATTGTATTGAAGCTTTCATGGAACGCTTTTGCTTCATTGGCCCTGCCTCTCATAATCCTTCTTTTGTTGGTGGTGCTGGTCAAGCCAGTCATAGTCCACTTTACTTTGCTCGCCATGGGTCATCGTGCAAGGACAGCTTTCCTGTCGGCGGTATCTCTTGGCCAGGTGTCAGAGTTCTCGCTCATAATCGTTCTTCAGGGAGTCGCTGCAGGAGTGCTTTCGCAGAAGGTGCTTGCATTGACAATACTGCTTGCGGTACTGACTATGACATCTACTTCATATCTGATAAATTTTGAAAGCAGGCTGTATTCTTGGATAAGCAGCATCATGAGGAAGATAGGCATCTCGCCTTCACATGATGTTTTCGGTGATATAAAATGTGTATATGATGTTGTGCTCTGCGGATACGACCGTATAGGATATGGCATACTCAATTCGCTGCTCGGGAGCAAGAAGAGCGTAGTTGTGGTCGATTTCAATCCTGATGTTATAACTAAGTTAAGGAATATGGGCGTTCCATGCATCTATGGTGATGTATGTGACCCGGAAGTGACGGACCGGCTGGACATGAAGCATGCGAAGATTGTCGTCTCGACATCAAACAATTACGAGGACAACCTTCTGCTGCTCCAGCGGGTTAAATCCGCTAACAGGAGTGTTCCAGCAATAATGACTGCGCACAAGATAGATGATGCGTTGGAGCTTTATAGTAAAGGAGCTGATTATGTCATACTGCCGCATTTCCTCGGAGGAGACATGGTATCGACCATGCTTCCTGATTTCGAATCAAGCGGTCTTAAGATGACTGTCATAAAGGAAAGGCACATAAATGAGCTTTTGGAAAGGAAGAACGTCGGTCACGATCATCCGACGCAACTGGTGGGATAAATATGGCGATGAACATAGATGAACTGAAGAAACTTAAAGCGAAGGCGAGGCTTATTGAGCCTCTTGTCAGGGTAGGAAAGAATGGGATAACTGAGCAGATGATAGAGCATATACATAAGATGATACTTAAGAGGAAACTTGTAAAGATAAAATTCCTCGAATCATTTTTGGAATCCAAAGCGAAGAAGGAAGCGGCAAAGGAGCTTGCTTTCAAGACAGGTTCGGATGTTGTTGATGTGGTCGGTAATGTTGTTGTGTTATACAGGAGGTAATATTATGCAAAAGCGACAAGGCATACAGGACGTAAATGTCACGTTGTCGTCAATAAAACTACCATAATGTTTATAAACATAGTTTGGCGATGTGTTATATTAAAAATGATGTGGAAGGTATCACAGGATGATAGACTGCAGGGATAAAAAATACGGATTTGGGAAATGCGATCATGTAGAGAAAGCTAGAGGAGGCAAGCAGATAGACATACCTTATTTTCCTGAACCAATCAACAAGATGACGCTTGTCTATCAGAGTTTCAACCAGTCTATAGAAGAAATCTATTTCTGGCTTCTTGCGAGTCTTAGGGAGGATTCTGGGATGCATGATGTCAAGAAGATAAAAGACATATTCACTGCTTCAGAGCAGTCTGCGTTCTGGGGCCAGTCACAGCAGAGGCTTAGCATACAGCAAGGGCAGGTATCGAATTATCTTGCGACCATAGGGAAGCTCACAAAGGAGCTGTTCCAGATAGTGAGAGAGATGAGAATACTTGACGAACGTCTTAACATGTATACTGAAAGCTACAAGACAATAGAGTCCAAGTCGAGCGTTTTCGACAGGAAACTGAGCATGTCTGCGGAGATTGTCCTCAAGGGATATTGGGTAGACCTGAAGGATGGCGGAGTAAAATCGCCCGGCTCTGTCTATGGACTTGCAAGCACTCTCGGATATACTGTGCTGCCTGACATTTTCTTCGCAGCTCCTGCGATGAAGCCATCAGAGGTTGACAGTTATGTCGACAGCCTGAAGTTCAACGATAAGGTGAAGACAGTGCTGAAGAGGAAGCTGAAG
Source organism: uncultured Methanosarcinales archaeon (assembly GCA_964563755.1). Classification (GTDB taxonomy): domain Archaea; phylum Nanobdellota; class Nanobdellia; order Woesearchaeales; family UBA11576; genus JABMQF01. Next base: position 12,908 of record CAZLYC010000003.1, on the reverse strand, counting down.
GCATACTGTGAGTGGAAGGATAACACATACAAGGAGATAGACAACAGGAGAAGATTCACCCTGAAATTCCTCAGACAGCATTATGATGCTATACAGATGTATATCATATGGATAAAGCCGTATATGAAGAATGTCAAAAGACTGTCCCAGAGCATGGACAGGATAGACGGCGAGGACCTGATAGGCTCTTTTGAAGGTAGCGTAACCGAATTAGAGGTGATGTTCAGGGCGAGCAAGTCAGGACATCATTACCCTGTCATCATGCTTAACCTGCTTTTCAGGACGCAGCCTCACATGGACTTCCATCAGGATGGCTACCAGCATAAAGGTCCTGTTCATATAGGAAGGACAGAGTTTGTCATGAGAGGCTACACCTGGACAGAGGAAGAGTGCAGCAATTATCTGAGGATGAGGCATGATGAGGACATGGAGCTTCTAGGTGATATTGATGAGTCTCTCAAGAACGCAATAGATGCGCTCGGCGATGACCTTAGGAACTACCTGAAAGAAGCAGGCGAGAAATTCCCTGAGGACGTTAAGAAAGAAGAGGAAGACAAGAAAGCTGAGGCAGAAGCTAAGAAAAAGCTCGAGCAGATGATGGGCGCTGCAGAGCCGTTCATAGCGATTTTCGGAGGGTTCAAGGAGATATTCGGTGCTCTGCTTCCTAAGTTCAAGAGTGACAGCAAGGACAAGGGCAAGCCTTCTGATTGGGAGATGGGCAAGAGCAAGAAGAAAGCAGAAGGCGCGATGAAAGGAGCATTGTGGAACACTTACAAGAATTTCAAGAAAGCGCACAGGATGGTCACTTGGTAATCTATTAACATGGCTGATGATAAAGACATCGAGGATATCAAGAAACTCCCTCCGCAGGAACGGTTGAAGAGGCTCAAGGAGCTTGAGGACAAGCGGAAGAAGCAAGAGGAAGAAGCCAAGAAGATAGTCGAGGATTCCCTTAAGGAGATAAAGCTTGATGAGATGCTAAGGCAGGTCGATGTGCCGAAGCATGAGAAGGTAGATATCGATAAGCTTTTCCAGCAGGCGAAAGACCTCGGAGACCAGCTCGAAGGGGAAGCGAAGAAGAACAAGAATAAGGATGGCGGCGTTGATTATGCCAAGAGATTGCAGGAATTGCTGCCGAAGGATACGCTGCAGGAGATCCAGGGTTGGTATGCGCAGGGCAAAGCTCCTCCGGACAGGCGCGAGTTCCTCGAGGTGTATGAAAGCGCCCGCGAGGCATATGATGTTGTGCGTGAGAACATGCAGGCCAGGCCCAATCAGGAGCTGTACTCGCGTCCTTCACAGGAGCTTGTCGAGAATGTGGTCGAGTCCATGCGCCTCTTGAGGTCGATGGGCTATAAGATGAAATGGTTCGAGCCAGGCCAATGATGTTAAACTCAAGAATGGTAACTAATGTTTAAAATGAAATATAGATTATGCGGAATGAGATTATGGAAGCTGACCTGAAGCCAAAAAAGAAGCATGGTTTGGAGATGTTCGGCGATTCAAGGTACTTAGAGGCACGTTCTTTCCAAGAGAAGTTCTGTAGCAGACACAAAGGCATGATTTTCTCAACGCTTGTCAACAAGCCTTCAGCGTCAGGCATAGTCGAGATATTGTTTGTTATCGATGATTTCAACAACCTGGTCCTTAATCCGCAAGTAGAAGATATGCGTGTAGAGGCATCAGAGATTGCTTACGAATCGTCTCTTCCTATAAAATGTGATTTTCTGCTTGCGTCAGCTTTATGGGATGGCTTCAAGTCAAAGGACGCGGCAGTTCTTGCTACTTTCAGGCAATCGCTTGTTGTGCATGACGAGGGTTTCTTCCTTCCGCTGCAGGATTTGCTTGTTACTGGCAAGATAAGGCCGTCATCAGAGAGTGTCAAGGTTTATTTTGTCAAGGCAGAGCAGTCGCTGAAGAATTCGAACCATCGTGTAGAGCGTGCGATGCTTGACCTTTATTGGGCGGTGATAGACTCTGCGCATGCTGCGATAATGGTAGCAGGCCTGACTCCTCCGTCTCCGAAGGATCTTTCTGAAGCGTTCAGGACACAGCTTGTCGCGAGGAATCTTATCAATAGGAGATGCGCGGATATTGTAGATATGTTCTATACTATCTCGAAACAGATAATGCACAAGGAGCGTTTCGAGTTCTCAGGCAAGGAATTTGACCAGTATCTTGCTGATGCTGATTTTTTTATAAAGGAAGTTAGCGAGTTCATACATGCTCATGTGAAGTGATAATATGCAGTTTTCATCAGGACCTTACTACACGCCGATGGACAGGGAATATCACGACCAGAAGGAAGACAAGCCTAGATTAGAGAAGCCTATCTTGCCGATAAACGAGCTTGGTGTGACTGTTCCTGAGAAAGACCCGGTGACGGGAGGCCACATACTGCAGAACATAGACGCGAGCATAAGGATGGGCGCGAGCAAGATGCAGATTGTCATGACGCAGCCTTCATCAAGCCCGATAGGCGGAAGGCCTAAGGCTTACGGAAAAGAGGTCCGTGAGAACATACGTGAATTGACAAGGGCGAACAATGTCACGATTGAGGGCGTCGAGATGCCGACCTCTTCCATGTACAACCTTTCAGGGTTTGATATGCAGCATAATAGCATGAATGAGGAAAGGAGGCAGCGTGACCTGCAGGAAGTGAAAGAGGCGATAAAGTTTGTCGCTGACATAGCTGGCGGAGGAGGGGTCGATATCTGGAGCCAGGAATTCGCAAGGGATATCTATGATGCTTCTTGGAATAATAAGGACAGTAAGTGGAAAGGCAAGTTCGAGTCTTTCGAGGGAGAACAGCAGTATGCGACAGCTCTTGTTGTCGACAAGAGGACAGGGAAAGTGGTTAACATACCTAAGGGACAGCCTATCTATGAGCCTATTTTTGAGACAGCAGCAGCTGATACGCGCGGAAAGGATATCAATGGAAATGATATCATGATAAAAAAAGGAGACTGGGTTACCGATGACGGCAGGCTGATAGACCCGACAGATACTGAGCAGCTTATATTGAGGAGGCCTAAATGGAACTCTGCGAAGCAGGAGTTCGAGGTCAAGCCGATGACCTGGGATGAGATAGCGAACAAGACCAAGGATATTAATTCGCGTTTCAATAAGGACATGCTGCCTGAAGAGTACGCGGTCAAGATGCAGCTTGCTAACCAGTGGATCCAGAGAAAGGGCGGTTCTCTTTACTATTCAAACAGATACGAGGATTATCTTAAAAGTTATGAGGACTTGAAGAAGGCAAAGGAGTATTACAAGAAAGTTGAGTCTCAATTCTCGGATGAAGAGGCATGGCGCATAATGAAGGAAGACCATTCCCTTACAAGGATAGGAGGGGAATTCGTCTCAAGGCCCATGAAGAAGCCGACTGAGCTGATTGAAAAGGAGCTCCGTGATATAGAGCACCACCTTAAGCACGTGCACGAAGCGTCTTCGTCACAGGATGCGCAGGCAAAGGAGATAGAGGAGCAGATGAACTCCATGGTCTCTCTAAAGAGATATGCTCTGGAGAAATCTTTCAAGTCTTATGCTGATGCAGGCATCGCTGCTCTAGAAGAGACGATGAACAACAGGAACGTCGAGAGGCCGATACATGTTGGTCCTGAGCTCGGCTGGCCGACTGCTTATGGAGGCCATCCTGAGGAGTTCATCGAGCTAATCAAGAATTCGAGGAAAGAGATGGCAGACAGGCTTGTAAAAGAGAAGCATGTTTCACAGTCTGAAGCGAAGGAGTTGGCTGAGAGGCACATCCAGGGCTGCCTTGATACAGGCCATCTTGGCATGTGGCTGCAGCATTTCAAGAAAGAACAGGGAGAGAGCGAGGAGCAGCATGTCAAGAGATTCAACAACTGGTTCATGGACATGATAAAGAAGATGCAGTCCGAGGGAGTTATAGGCAGCGTCCAGGCAGTGGATTCAGCAAGCGGTGCTCACGGGCATCTTCCTGCGGGCCAGGGAATATTCCCTGTTGTTGAAGCGGTTGATTATCTTAAGTCACATGGTTTTTCAGGTTTTGTCGTATCAGAAGGACATGAAGAGGAGCAGTTCGGAAGGGGAAGGATACTTCTCCAGACATGGCGGGCATTTGGCGCAGACATAGCAGACAGCTATTTTTCGCCTGAGCGCAGTGCGAGATGGAGCGATGTGGCAGACACTTATTTTGGTCATGTAAATCCGCCGTCATATGTGGTGGGAGATTACAGGCCTACTGATGACTGGGTGTTTTGGAGCGGCGTTCCGCTCGAGTGAAGGGGTATAACATAATGAACATAAGGATGAATGAGAAACCGTTTGCGGCTGGTAGCGATGAGATAGAGGGTATTGTCAAGCAGTTCTCAGACCAGCTTGTCAAGGAGATGGGACCTCTTATCAAGTCAGTCGTATGGTTTGGTTCTGCAGCGAGGGGTAGAGCGTCGCCTTCAGTTGTAAGGGACGAAGTCCTTTTTGGCAGCGACATAGATGTGCTTGTTCTTTTCGATGATATGATACACGTGCTCACCGCAGAAGTTGTAACGGGTTATAGGATAATAACAGAGAAGACTGCTTCGAGGATATCGAAGAGGCTGCACATAACGACAATGCCCATAACAAAGTTCTGGGATTATGCCCTCAAGGGAGAACCTATACTTACGAACATGCTGCGCGACGGTTCACCAGTTCATGATTCTGGCTGCTTTGGGATGGCAAAGAAGATGCTTTCAAGCAGGAAGATAGCCCCGACAAAGGAGATTGTATGGATCTACCTAGCAAGAGGTCCTATGTCGCTCTCGAACTCGCAGTGGAACATGAGACAGGCAGTTCTCGACCTGTATTGGTCAGTGGTTGATGCGGCCCATTCAGCATTGCTGCACTACGGGGTCATACCTGAAACTCCTGAAAAGATAATACCTCTTGTGAAGCAGCATCTTGTTTCAAAAGGCATATTGGACAAAGGTCATCTTTCTGTCCTTAGCGAGTTCATGAACGTGGGGAAGATGCTCATGTCGGGTGAGGTCCATAAAGTATCAGGTGACCACTACGACAGGTACAGGAAAGAGGCAGCAGATTTCATACATACTGTAAAAGGCATCCTCGCAGATAAATAGTTATTCTAAGCACCGCCACCGCCCTAGCGAGCTAGCGGATTGATGTTCTGATTAACGATTTACTCAGATATATTGATAGGTTGACTGTTCAGAGCGAGCGGCAGTGGCGGTGCGAAAAATCTATTGTCGCAATGCCGCGCTCGCAAAGAATATTTTCTTGTCTTCGGTTGCCGAACTGCGATGCAAATAGAAATATCATCTTACGCTCGCTAGGCGGCATTGCTATTAATGCAAAACTTAATAATCTCTGCTCTTACAACAGGCATTTATGAAGAAATCCTTCGACAGAATAAATGCATATTACACCAAGCGTCGCGCAAAGCTGCTCTTGGATAAGAAATCCCAGCGTCCGACAAAGTCAGGATACTGGGCGGCATCAGACCCGTTGCAGGTATTTGAGCTTTTCAGGAAAATAAAGCTGGAGAATTCGAAGAGTTTTGTTGACCTGGGTTCTGGTGATGGTATTGTTGTCGCGATAGCGTCGCTTTTCACGAAGTCTACAGGCATAGAGTCTGACGAGAAACTGCATTGGGATGCTCTGAAGATGAGAAGAGAATTGAAGCTTGACTGTGTGTTCAAGAACGCGGACTATCTTGATGAGGATCTTTCAGGATATGATTTAATATTTATCAATCCTGACAATTATTTCTACAAGCTTGAGAAAAAGCTGCTTGACGAATTCAAAGGCAAGATTGTCATCGTGGATAATATATTCAGGCCTCTGACTCTTGAGGCAAAGAAGCAGGTTTCTGTGAGAGGCGCGACTTTCAGCGTATATGAATTGAAATAAAACTATTAAAATTCAAGTTTATGATTTCTTTTAATTCCGCAAACTCTCAACGAGTTTGCGTTATTTTCCTCCCTTTCCTCCAGCATATCCTTTGCTGCCTCCCGCGTTGCTGCTGTAGCCTTTGCCTGCTCCTCCTGAGTATTCTCCCCTGCCGCCGATTCGTCCAGATGAATATTGTCCTTTTCCTTCTGCCATCATGGTCGAGTACAGGCCGCAGAGCATGCTGTACAATGTATCTGCTTTTTTTTCTTTAGGCATTATGGCACTCATCATGTAAGTTGTCCCATCTGCTGCGTGATATGTTATGCTTATTGCTGAGTTTCCTCCATATCCTCTGTTGTTCATTGCACTCTTGCTTCCTCCAAGGATGTTGTCTATGTTGCCATTTCTGTTTCCAGAGTAAGGCATCCTGAAATTCATGCTTGGGGAAGTTTTCTCTAGGTAGTTTGGTGTGGATGTCCTGAAAATTTTGTCATCATCAAGACTTTTCAGGTATTCCTGGAAGCCAATAGGTCTTTTCTTAGGGTCTTTTTCTGCCCATTGGCCTATGTAATCTCTTCCGTTATGTGCTTGTATTGGTTCTTGGTTGTAGCTCATGGTTCTCACCTTGTGACATCTCTTGTTTTATGTTTTCATCTAGAAATACATATGTCTGCGAAGATTATATTGTTTTATTCGTTATAATATAGAAAAGTGTGAAAAAATTGTCCTGATATCTTGGTTTATGTCTGCAGCCTCACGTGCTCAAGACCTAGCCAGTATCCTGTGTCATATATTGCATCATTGTGCTCTTCTATGAACTTTTTGTGTTTTGTCTCCTCTTCAGCGACTTTTTTCAGGAATGCGCTTATGTTCTTGTTCTTTATCTTCTTCGCCATGTCAAGATACATGTCGTGTCCTTTCTGCTCAAAATCAGTCGCTATCTTGAACATATTGTATATATCTGTCTTCAGGTCGCTGAGGTCTTTTGCGTGTTTCAGGTCGAACATAGGGTTCCTGATAGGTTTCTGCTTGTGATACTTTGCAGCGACCTTTGCCGCCTGTTCTGTGCCTTTTTTCTTTTCAGCAGAGAGTATTGTCTGGAATGCCTTGAGGTGTATGCGCTCTTGGTCTAGCAATACATCCATGAGCCTGGTCAGGTTATAGTCGCTGACTTTCTTCTTAGCTTCAGAATAGAATTTTATTCCTCTTTTTTCAGTGCTTATCGCAAGATTGATGTACTTTATTATGTCCTCTTTTTGGTCAGCTGGATTTTTCTTATTCGCCATCGGTCGCACCTCTTATGTAAGGGCAATCAGGCGTCACAATATTTAAACTTTTTCGTGTTCCTTGTCTTGACCTCTTTCTCCTTTGCGAGTCTTTCAGTCTCTCTTTTCGAGTTGTATTCCATGACTAGCTGCTGGAACCTCTCCATCTCCCCGACAGGCTTTGCCTTGCTGTCTTCTTTTGTTGAGATTATCTCTTCTATCATTTTCTGTTTTCGTTCTGGCTGCTCTTTTCTGTTGTTTAGGTCGATTCCAAGTTCTTCAATCCTCCTGTTGAGTGTCCTTACTGAGTCTCCGAGATATTTTGCGGCCTTGTGCTTGTCGAATCTTGATGCTTCAAGCGCGTCATATATCAGCTGCTTCTCGAATATGGATCTTGCCTGGCAGTAGTTTGTCACGCCTTTTGTTGATTCCAGTATTCTGTCTATCCTGTTTGCCGGAGTGGGTGCGTATCTGGATACTCTTTCTGCAAGAAGAGGCGCTTTGGTGTGTATTCTTGAGCTGAGTTCTTCATACAACCCTGGTCTTATCACTTCTTTATAACCTGAAAGTGTTGAATATAGCGTATCTTCTATCTTCTTTATAGGTATAGCAAGATAGTCCTGCTGCGGTTGTTCTTTTTTCTCTTTCCATGGCCTTGCGTTGTCCACGAACCCGCCGAGGTCGTGTTTCTCTATTTGCCTATAGACATTCCTGCGTAGGTTGTTTATCTCTAAAGGGTCGCTCGCCCCGAGGGCATCCCTTGCGTATTGTGTTATGTTCCCTTTTACCCGTTTCATCTCACGTTTAATGAACTGGCTGTCGAAATAGCTCAATGACTCTTTCCTGTCAGGGTATCTTGCTTCTGCCCCGAAGTTGTACATGGTGTCAGCAAGACCTTTTGCGAGTCCTGATGTTATGTCCCTTAAAGGAGGATTCAGCTCTTGTTCTATATCTTTCTCGACTATGTTCACAAGCTCTTCCTTGTCTGCGCCCCACGGTTTTAATGAGCTCAAGCTAGTGGAATATGGTTCATCTTTTCTGTTTCGGTCATATATGTTCTGCTGTTGTGACATTTAGGCCACCATTTCTTATGATGTTTTATTCTATTTTAATCATTATTATGCTCTGTAGACTAATACTGTGACATTCCTGTCCTGTCTAGAAACCGCTTTTAAAAAGTATGAAAAAATTATTTTAAGAGTTTATTTGAGATGCTTCTCGAGAGGCACTTTCGCCTTGGGTGCTTGTGATGCCTGCTGTTTCGCTATCTTCTCAAGGTCTACTCCAAGCTCTTTTAGTGCTGCGACATGCATCTGCATCAGCTGTTCAACGATGCTCAGTATCTTCAGCATCTCTTCCCTTTCTTTCGCGAGCGTTGCAAGGGATCCTTTGTGGAATCCTATCTGCTCGTCACTGCTCGCTGCTGATTCTTTTTTTGTTGAATTTACATCTTTCATTGCCATGTTTAGCATCCTCCTATGTGATTATGACATTATTGTTGATTGAGGGTTGACAGGATGCTTTTATTTATAAATACTTTCGTAGAGAAAGAGGATTTTGTGGGACAGAAAAGTCATCGCGTTAATCTGTCTTTAAGCCTTCTGCTGTGTTCTATGGGATGCTTTAACACTTTGACTGTCTTGTGTGCGGCATTCTTGCTTTTTTCCTTTACATGATGTATTGCTTTTCTTTGGTATTCCTTGTAGGTTATCTTCGCAAGTGTCCATCCTTCTTTTCCTGCAAGGTAGACTCCTATGATTATCATCACCCAGGATATTGCGTATATGATGACCATGCTTGCCGCCCAGGTCACATCTCCTGGAAATATTATGACCGGTATGAATACAAGTTTTCCTAGTATGAGAGAAGCGATTATGAGTGCTAATCCTATGAAGAATGCGTTTGTGTTGCCTTTCCTGGGTATCATCAAAATAATTATGTTTCTGTTGTTTAAATGTTTTCTGCTGTTCTCAGCAGTCCTTTTGCAAGCTCCCAGAATACTCTTAGCGCTTCCTTGCCTAGTTTAACTGTTTTTTGGACAAATGCAAATGCCTTGTCATGCAGGCCGTTCTCTGCAGGCATGAACTCTGTGTTGAAGTTTCGTCCAAGATTTCCTATGTTGTTATCTATTATTGTGCTTGCCCATGCTAGTTCGAAAGCGAAAGCCTTTGCTTCTTCATCTACATCGTCAGGAAGTCTCTGGCTGAGGACGTGACCAAGTTCGTGTCCTACGGTAAGCATGAGCTCGTCAAGGTGATTGTTGCGTATGAATATGTTGCTCGGGTATGGCCATCTGTTTATGGCAAATCCCATTATTCCATTGCTCCACTTTCCGCCGTTTGCAGCATGTGCTTTTCTCATCTCTTCATCTGAGCAGACCCTTACGACTATGTTGTCTGGAAAATTCTGTCCGGTAAGTGTGGCAAACGTCTCTGTTACTATGTCTTTTATCTCTTCTGCATCGTCGATGAATTGTGTCGCGGGCCTTGCTGGCTTGAGAAGTCCTGATGTGATTGTGTTGTGATATTCTACACTGTTTGCAGCGTATTCTTTTCTTGGCGCGGGCAGCAGGTAACTGTTCTTTTTTTCAACATATCTGTCTTTGCCGTTTCCTATGTATGGCGATATGAACTCTATTTTCCTGTTGTCCATGTTTATGACTTGGTTGTTCTGCTGTCCTATCATGCTCTCTATGTTTGTGTTATAGACATGTATATCTCCTGTCTTCTCTGCAGCTATTGAGTGCTGTATCCCGTTATTTACATTCAGGCTTCCTATGTTTACGTAGAACTTGTTGACTACATTGTCTAGCCTGTTGGCTGATGAAGAGCTATAATCCCTGCACCCTCCTCCAAAACAGGACGAATATGTCATATCGGGAGTAATAAGACTCCGAATATTATAAGGAAATTCGTCTTAAAGAAGGGAATAGTGTGACATTTAGAGCAAGAGAATGAAAAAATTGACTCACAGGTCGAGGAGATATTGGGCAAAGCGAAATGAATGATACAAAAAAGATGTGGGAGGCACAAAAATGTACAAGAAGAAAATGTCGGAGAAACAGATAAGAAAACTCGCTGAAATAATCAAGCCAGTCATAAGATGTGCGGAACGGGTTTATTTCGGCAAGCAGACGTAGCTGTACTCCCTGAGTATGTCTATCGTCTCGATATCTCTTATGATATCCGAGAACTTTTCCCGCATCTCTGATAATATACTATAGAACTGCTCCTTCGACTCGGCTTCTATCTCAGGCTCGAAATCCCAGTCACCTACTATCTCAACAAGATGTATTATGTTGCTGTTCTGCTGGCAGTATGCAAAGAAATCCTTCATCCTGCTATCTTCAGCATCTTTCAGTGAGATGAAGCATTTGAAGAATCCGTAGCCTATCCTATCGAGATTTATCGCCAGTCTGTAGTCGTAGATGACATTTGCTTTCTCAAGCCGTCTTATCCTTGATATGGCTGTCTTCGCAGTTATGCCTAACTTTTTCGAAAGCTCGATAATTGGGATCCTGGAGTCCTCTGCCATGAGCTTCAGCAGTTCGATGTCTTTATAGTCCAGCTTGGCATCTATCTTCTGTGTGACCCATAGCATGGTGGGAGAGATGCTGCTGCCATCGTACAGGTAATTCCTGTAATAATGCGGAGCTTCCACGACCGCGAAAACATGTTTGTTCACTATGTCCCCTTTGAGGCAGTTTAGCAGTGTGTTCTTCACCTTGTTGAGCTCTTGTATGTCCTTGACCAGGACACCTATGATATAATCCCACCTTCCGCTTGTCCTAGCGGCCCAATACGCTGGCAGCCCTTCAATAAGCTTCGCTATCCTTTTCTCTGCTGCATGGTCTAAGTTCTGCATCTGCAGGTAGATCTTGTATGGCTTCAGGCCTAGCGCTGTCGGGCTTATCATCGTCACAAAGCTCCTTATAACGCCGCTTTCCCTCAGCCTTTTTATCCTAAAATTGACGACATTCCTGTGTATCCGGAGGCGTTTGCCGATTTTCGACGCAGACTGCCTGCTATCCTGGTCAAGATAGTAAAGTAATTTCCGGTCTATTTTATCTAATTTAACTTTTTTGTCCATGATATATTGTTCATTATGCCCTTTTATTTAAATATTTTACTATTATGACTTATTTATGTTTGAATGATTTTATACATCTGTTCTGTTTCGCGATATGCATGACTACCGAATTCAAGAGGAAATTGGAAGAGATATGCGGAAAGAACGGATTCAAGTTCGCGGGAGAATTCATGATGCAAGACGATTGCTACATTTCCGCAACACCTTTCATAAACATATTTTTGTCCCAGCAATGCTATCTCTTACCTAAGGATGAGGACAAGTATCATCCTTTGAGCAGTAAAAATATACACGCGCTGTTGGATAAGACGGCTCGGCTGAAAGAGAGTATCAAGATTCCCGGGGTGAACTTCTCAAAAAATGATCAACGCAATTGGAAAGATAGCAACTTTGATGATGGCCTCGGAAAAGGCATTTTCAATGATAGCTGGGACCACGAATTGAAATGGTGGCTGCCGATTATAAATATTGACCAGAAGGTTGGAGAACGTGAGCGGAAGATTTCTGACACTTGGAGATATACCCCGCAAGAAGCTGATATAATAAAAGAAACATTAAAAGACGCAGGTATCCTGCCCAAAGATGTTCGTAAGACATTCTATGAAGAGATTGAATCAGAGCGCATTATCTCGCAAGAATACAAGGAAAAAAAAGAAGATATAGTGATAAACAGCACGATATGTGTCGTTCCTAGCCGCGAAGTATATGATGAACTCATGAGAATCAAGCCTAAATTCCCCCCTACTCACGCAAAATATGACTCTCGTGTCTGGAGGAAAGTCAAACTGCTTAACTTGAGACACGGAGGTGATATCTGCGATAAGAAGGCCATCGCTTATTTCAGCGAAGGTCTCTGTTATCAAATCGATGTCGAGGCATATCATCACTGGTTTCCCGATGTGCCTGTCGAGAAGCTCAAAAAAAAGTAGCGGAGGGGTTTTATACCGATACCGACGGCGACTCACGTCGTTATGTTTTGACTGTCTACGAAATGGTGGAGTGCAACGAAAAAGAGTTAGAGAAGACTGTAAGAATTCTCATGGAAGAAAACAAAGAACCTGAGGATATTTGCTATAGACTTGAGGGCGGGATAGAATACGATATCGACAGCCTGTTGGAGAAGAAAAAGAAAGAAAAAATTGACTCACGGGTCGAGGAGATATTGGGCAAAGCGAAATGAATGATACAAATGATATGATGGAGGCTAAAATGTACGAGAAGAACAGGAAGATAGCGTTAGGTCTTGCGGCCATGGCGCTCGGATACTCGTTCGGATGCGCGACGCCGCAGTACAGCAGAGGCACAAGACAGAATGGCCACAGAAGGCAATACCTGGAAAGAGTGCTCACAGACGAAGAGAAAGCGCACAGAGAAGCGCAGAAGAAATGGGTTGAGGAGACAAAGAAAGAAGCAGATGCGCAACTCGAAGAATTGAACGATCTGGTGAGAATGATCGAAGAGGAGTTCAGTTGGACGCCAGACCAAAATAAATAGACACAAGCGACACAGCGTTCATACGCAGAAACCGGAAGATAGGTGATGGAGATAGAAGATGAGCTTTTACTTACTGGCAAGAAGAGATGATGGACTAAAGGATAAACTCCACGTCCCGTAGAACACATCGAAATACAAAACGCGGGAGTGCGAACTGAACTCAATAGAGGCTGTGATGAAGGAATT
>CAZLYC010000002.1:0-286121 GCA_964563755.1 uncultured Methanosarcinales archaeon | reverse complement strand
ACTGACACGTATTATCATATCGCAGCAGTATGGGACAACAGCACGGGCACATGCATGCTTTATGTCAATGGCGAACTCAACGGCTCATCTACAGATTGTCTTGGCCACACAGCTTACAATACAGACCTCAAGATAGGAAAATACTCACCCACCTCTGTCCATTATTTCAATGGCAGCATAGATGATGTCAGAGTCTATAATCATGCTTTGTCCGCAGAACAAATCCTGGCACTCTACCAGAACAAGACAGATACAATCGTCTCGCAGGAAACAAACCTCAACGACACGTGGAAAGCATGCGTCACGCCAAACGACGGATATGAGGACGGAACAGAAGTATGCAGCAATGAACTCAACGTAACAGTCCCTGAGAACTGCCCAATCATCTACTCAAGCGGTTCATACGTCATGGACAGGAACTATGTCGGAGCGCCGAACAACGCAACTCCACTATTGAATTACACTTGCGTCAAGATAACAACGTCAGACGTTGTGTTTGATTGCAACGGATATAATATAACGAATGATGTGTTCGGACATGACACGTATGGAATAGAGGTAAACGGCTCAGCCCAATACGTGAAGAACATCACAATAAAGAACTGCAACCTTTTCAATTATACTTACGGAGTATATCTTAGGTATGCAAATACTTCAACTGTCACTAATAACAGCATAACGAATTCAAAGTATGGAACATATTTCTATGCAGTAAGAGCTAGTGACATGACATACAATACTTTCAACAATGCGACTTACGAAGCTATACGTTTAGATAATTCAGTTAGGGTAAATATCCTATATAATAACATGAACAAGTCCTCTTATGGAATAGAAACATGGGGAACATCCAACATTCGCGTTTCAAATAACAACATATTAAACGCTTCAGTTTACGGCATTGTAGATACAAACTCTCTGAACAATACCATAGAATACAACAATATAACTTATAGCGCTACTGGAATACGTTCAAGTTCACCAAATTCGAACATAACATACAATAAGGTGTATAACTCCACGCAATATGGAATAAATGTAGACAATAAGAATTTTATAATATCTGACAACAATATCAACGGTAGGATAGGCACAGTATCAGGAATATTCTCAGGTTCCCAGTTCAATAATTCAATAATAAGCAATAACATAATCTATAATCTTTCATACGGAATAAACTTGCAAGATAGCAGGATTGTGAACATAACAATAACAAATAACACTATTTCCATGGGTCAGTTTGATGGAATATACTTGTATAACTCTAAGAACAACACTGTTGCAAACAATACGATATACTTAAACAGCAGATATGGAATAATGCTTGACGGGGCATCTAATTCAAACAACATAAGCTTCAACACAATATATAACCACACAAGCGCACAGGGAATCAACTCGTACCCTGGAACTAGCTATAACCTAATCTACAGTAATAACTTCTCTTACAACAACATAGACATAGCCCTAACTGGAAACAATACTAACATTTCAGACAATTACGTCCATCGTGGAGCATCATTCTTGTACCTATATCAGAATTCAATAAATAACACGATAAACAATAACTACATATTCAACAAGACAGGTACTGCATTAGTAATAAATGGCGGCTTCGATAACTCATTTATTAACAATACAGTCAATATGAGCTCTTCGAGTGGTTTCTCAGTAAGTGCAACTTATCCAGTGAGCGCAAATATAACTAGAAACAGAGTGTACAACTCAGGAGTCGGGTATTCCGCATACCATGTTGAAAGGACAAATGTAACTCTTGACAGCAACATAGCAGCAAACAACCCACAGACTGGTTTCTATATACTTGCAACTAATATAACATTGACAAATAACACTGCGTATGGCGGAACATACGGATTCTTTATCGGTGGTTGCATTGGTGGATGCAATGATACCAAGGTACTGAACTCGACTGCTTATAGCAATACGTATAACTTCTATGTTGGAACATTCAACAACACGTATTTTGAGAACACTCTCGCTTATAACTCGTCAACTGCAGATGTTCAGCTTGAAACTGCAGTGGTAGGAAATTATACGTTCAATAATTTTACGATAGATAATAATTATGGCACTAACCAGAACTTCACTTCGATGAACTTCTCAGGAATATTGCTGCCATCAGCAAGAATGAGATTCGACTGGGCAACAACAGCATCGACACCGACAAACAGGATATCCTTCGCCAAGAAATTAGTATCCATAACAAGAACAATAAGCGCGTCCAACCTTACCTATATATATTTCACATGGCAGGATCCAGAACTGACTGGCTATAATGAATCGAACTTAGAATTGTGGAGATTCAATGCAAGTGCTGTATGGGAATTATTAAATTCAACGCCAGATACATCTGGAAATACTCTAAGTGTTTTAAATCACGATCCTGCATCAAGCACATACTATGGCCTATTCGAGCGTGGATTAAATGTAGCTCCGACAGTCACAAGCATATCACTCAACGCAACAGACCATCCAGTCAACAGGACTGACGCGAACCTAACAGCATGGCCTAGTGGCGTAAGCGACATTGACGGAAATCCAGTCAAGTTGTATTATAACTGGTACGTGAACAAGACATCGATAAATCTAGTCAACTTGCTCATGAGCCAGAGCGCTGCGACAAGCCCTGGATTACAGACAGTCTATGACGTTAGCGGATATGGAAGACATGCTACACTTGGAAATTCAACTACTGGAGACTCATACGAGCCAGCATACACATACAATGGAGGATATGATGGGTTCGGTGCATATCACTTTGATGGAATCAATGACTATATGGAAGTCTTTGACTCGACAGATCCGACAGCATATACAATATCTATGCGTGTCAAGCTAGATAGCACACCAAACAGTATCATGATAGCTAGGACGAATGCTGCTCCGCCATACGCTTCTTATTCGCATGAGATAGACATAACCACAGGCAGATTTACGCATTATACATATGATGGCACACCTCATACAGTCACGGGTTCAACCATGGTCCAGTCAGGTATATGGTATCATGTCGTTGCTACAGCCAAGAACAATGGTGTGATGAGGCTTTATGTAAATGGAGTCCCTGAGGGTGGCACAATCAGCATAGGAACATTGTGGACTGGCGGAGACAGATACAATATAGGCGCGCCGCATTCATCCAGGTCGTATTTCAATGGAACAATAAGTGATGTAGTTATTTTCAATCGAGAGCTTTCTAGAGACCAGATAGTTGCTTTGTACCAGAATAAGACAAACATCACTGTAAGCAACGAGACAATCAAGCACCAGACATGGAACGTCTCAGTGACACCAGTAGATTCTCTCGGACTCAATGGTCTCACAGTATGGAGCAACAACGTCACGATAAGGAACACCCTGCCGACAAATGTATCTCTCATATGGCCAGAGAACGGCAATACTTCTGTAATGACCAGGTTCCCGAACCTCAACTGGACACAATCATACGATGCGGATGGAGACCTGATTAATTATACTATCAATCTTACAGGAGGATGCGGCTCACCGACATTATTCTACGCATACAATATCACTAATAGGACTCTAGACCAGGAACTCAAGACAACTGATGAGTGCAGCGAATGGTACAACTGGACTGTCCAGCCATACGACGGAGAGCAGAGCGGAAATATAAGCGACAAGTGGAGCTTCAAGGTAATGCCGATAATAATACTCTCGCTCGACCCGTCAGTCGTAGACTTTGGCAGCATGATGATAGGACAGACAGACAACACAACAGACGATGTCCCGATGCCATTCGTTCTTGAAAACAGGGGAACAGTGACTGCAGATGTGGTCAATGTCACAGCAGACAGCAACCTTTGGAGCACAGAACCCTCACCCACAAGCAAGTTCCAGATAAAAGTCAATGACAGCGAGATAAACTCAATAAACATGAGCGGCTCTGCCACATCATGGACGCCGATATCGCTTTCTAATATTACAATAATCAATTCACTCAACTATACTGACTCAAAAGATACAGCAAGATTAGACCTTATGATAGAGGTACCTGCATACGAACCGCCAGGACAGAAGAACGTAACATTGACATTCTATGGAGCACAGGCAAATGGCAACTAAACAAAAACGAATGATGCTGAAAGTCTTCATTATAGTCCTGTTGCTATCCGTATTTTCTGAATATTCATACTCGCTAGGCATAGGTCCGTCAAGGCAGATACTCAGCTTCGTACCTGGTGAGACTATTGAAGGCGAGTTCATCATAATAAACGACAATGCACAGGAATTCAAGGCAGCGATATACGCAGATGGAGAGCTTTCTAACTATATAACTCTAGGACAGCAGCTTCTTGAATTCACATCCAAAGATACGATGAAGTCGGTCCCGTACAAGATAACTTTTCCTGCAAATGCGCCTAAACCAGGACCTAACAAGATAGACATAGTAGTAAGGCAGTTCCCGATATCTTCAGAAAAAGAATCCACTGTATCAGCGACAGTTGCAGTCATATCAAACATCATAATCAAAGTTCCCTATCCTGGAAAATATGCAGAAGGAAAACTCTTCATAAGCGGAACAGAATCCGGAGAAGGCCCTGCAAGATTCCTCGTCACACTATATAACTTCGGCACAGAGGACATAAAGTCAGCGCATGCAAGAGTAGAGATAACAGGACCTATGCTGGGGAAGATATCTGAGTTCAATACGAACGATGTCTCTGTAAAATCAAAACAGGAAGTCAACCTAGAAGCTTTGTGGACCCCTGCAGTCAAGAAAGGCACATACAACGCGATAGTCACAGTATTTTACGATGACAAACAGCTTGTCATAGAGCAGCCTTTTGACTTGGGCACATTCATGATAGAAGTGAGCGACATAGGCGTCAAGAAGTTCACGCTAGGAGACGTCGCGAAGTTCGACATACTGCTCAAGAACACATGGAACACAGAAATCAAGGATGTATATGCAGAGATGACGATAGAAGACAGCACAGGCAAGAAGATGACTGAATTCAAGACAGCTGCGATAAGCATACCTCCTGACTATACAAGCACTCTCGAAGGCTACTGGTACACTGAAGGAGTTATGCCTGGAATATACAAGGTAAAGCTGCTGGTCCACTACGCTGGAAAGATGACTGAGAAGCAATACGAATTCGAGGTCGGGACAAACAGTTTCACGAGGATAGGAGGAATAGGGGCAGCAGTGACAGAAGAGCAGCAAGAAGCAGTAAGCACGCAGAAACTCCTTATCATACTGATACTTGTCGTCATAGTGATACTGCTTATCATGAACATGGTCTGGTTCTATTTCCTAACAAAACAGATGAGAAAAGGTGGAGACAAATAAAAGAAGAGACACGCAAGCAAAAAGAGCAGGATTTGAGAGATAAATACACGACAGTACCCTCCTCCATATTCTTAGATAGAGAGCTTGCTCCGCTTGAATCAATCTCAGAATACCTAAAAGATGAAAAAGGCCTCTCATACCATGAGATTGCTCTCCTCGTCGGAAGGGATGACAGGACAATATGGACATGCTATAACCGTGTCAAGAAGAAACGAGAGCAGGCTCCAAGGCAGATGAAATATGCAGAGCACGTTGTAGAGATACCTGTAGATATATTCAAGAACAGGACATTTGCGCCGCTCGAGAGCATAACTGCGCACCTAAAAGATGCAGGAAACCTTTCTTTCCACGAGATAGCTTCCCTGATAAACCGCGACGACAGGACAATCTGGACCTGCTACAGCAGGGTAAAGAAAAAAATAATGCCTAACTAACATGACAATAAAACAGGCAAATGAAGAGATAGAAAAGATACGTGCAGAGCTTCATGCAGTCGGCGAAATAGACAAAGTCCCTATGCCGCCTAAACAAGAAGAGCTCAAACTGACAAACGTAGTCCTCGCAGTATTCTTCGCTATAGTCTTGATATCAATCATGATACTCACTTATGGCAGGATAAGCGGATTTGTCGTTCTCGAAGAGAATATGTCAGAATCAAATTTCTCTGTCGAGCAGAATATATCAAATGAAACAGCTGCAGAGCAGGCAGTCCCTCCGTCTCTAATCATAAAAGACAGCAGAGGAAGGGATGTAAGGCATTCTCTTGATGTTCTGCAGGAAAATCCTGCCGAGGATAATTACACTGTAGACATAACGCCAAGCTCATCTATAGTCAAGAAGATAAAACTCAGAGGCGCGAAGGCGAACTTAACACTAGTTGTAGGACTAGAAGATATAGGCACCACAGAAGAATGGAACCAGCTATATGCTCTTGACTTCAGCTTAGCAAACTTCACAGATGGAGAATTCACAGCAACAGCGAAAGGAAACGCGCTCTTCAAATGCAAAGATTGGGACTTTTTGCAAAGCACATGCATGGGAGAGTGGGTGAAGATACAGGATATGATTCCTGGCACGGAATACACTGTCCTAGTCAGCCCTAATGACCCGGGATTCGGCGAGCAGAACATATCTACATACTACCTGCTGAACGCGAGCGATACACAATACGCATCTTACAGGCAGATGCGAAACCAAACACCGCCTGCACAACAAGTCACATCCGGAACACTCAGCCTTTCAACGACAGGTGTAAAATGCTGGACAGACAAATGGATAGCGAACAACTGGACAGAAAGAGTTACCGTCAATGGAACATGGAACTTCACGACTTACGGAGGATGCGATTCCACAACCGCGGTCGCGTACATTTTTGTGAGAATGCTGAAGGTCAACGCATCAGGAGAGTATAACTTCGCCAACTCAACACAATCAGCTTCAAACATGTGCACTGCAGCAACAACAACCAGTACAATAAGCCATGTCCTTCCATACAGCAGCTATGTAGACCTTGCTCCAGGAGAGAGGATAGGAGCCGCGTACTGCATAAACGT
Source organism: uncultured Methanosarcinales archaeon (assembly GCA_964563755.1). Taxonomy (GTDB): domain Archaea; phylum Nanobdellota; class Nanobdellia; order Woesearchaeales; family UBA11576; genus JABMQF01. The sequence goes on along the minus strand of CAZLYC010000002.1, from coordinate 279,233 downwards.
CACTAATGTTAAAAATAATAAGTTAGCGTACATGTATTGGCAGGGAGCGACGCCGTCAAATGTCCGTTTCCCTATGACAATCTGGGACGACCAGCCTCCCACGATTTTCATAATAGACTACCCTGATGGAAAATACAAGGAGACTCCAAATATAACATTCAGATACACTGTCAGCGACATAAATAATATCACAGAATGCTCGCTTGCAATAAACAATACTCTCAACCAGACCAACAATTCAATAAACAAGAATGCTGAACAGAGTTTCAGCCTATACGATCTGCCTTACGCAGACTACAACTGGTCAATAAACTGCACAGACAACCAAAACAATACAGCAGCCACAACAACCAGGACTGTCCATATAATAAATGCCACGGCGCCTTCTGTCTTCATAACAAGCCCCGCAACCAACTCTCAGTTCATGCAAGGATATGATATACCTTTCACGGGAGTCGCGTATGACTATGAAGACGGCAACCTCAGCGGATTCAAGATGGTCTGGAGCTCAAATAAGGACGGAAGACTGGGTTTCGGCACAGACATCCTGATAGCGACGCTCACACCCGGAAACCACACAATAACTCTCACTGCGACAGACTCGTTAGGACTCTCTTCAACATCATCAATAAACGTGACAATAACTCCAACATTATGCACTTCAGATTCACAATACACCCTGCTCAACATAACAGTCGACGGAAACATGACTGACTGGTCAGCAATCCTTTCAGACCCTGACAACGTGATAAACGACGGAGTCAGCGGAATCACAGACCCAGATGTAACCCAGACCGCAGACAAGGACATAAGGAAATACGCATTTACGTGGAATGAAGAATGGCTATGGATGTACATGAGAAGATCATCAGGAGGAAGTAACGTAATAGGAATAGACAATTACTTCGACACAAATCTCAATGATAGACTTAATTTTACAGACAGAGTGCTTGTGACTGGCTGGTCAGGCTCGAATGGAAAATACGAGACATCACTATACAACTATTCACCTTCTAACGTCACAGGAGGAGACCCTGTCACCGGAGATGGCGTAGATGAGCCCGGAGGAATAACCAACCCAATAGACCTCGAATCAAACATGCCCGGAGGTTCAGAAGAAGGAATAGAGATAGAATACAGGATAAGATGGTCTGAACTCAACATGACATCCTGCTCGCCCATAGTGGGACACATCGCAACAGCATTAGGAGGCGGTACAAACATACCATCACAGCTTGAAGACAACGCAGCAAAATGGGACACAAGATCATACAGAATAAAGTTCTACCCGAACAGCACATCAAGCGGAAAGAACGGCACATCAGTCCTCCACTGGCACACGATAAGGAACACAGGAAACATGCCAGACATATACAACTTCAACATAACAGGCACATTGCCAGGGTATACTGTCGCATTATATTTCTCAAATGGCACTCTGATCACAGATACAGACGGTGACGGACGAGTCGATACAGGATACATCCTGCCAGCATACGGATATAGAATATACGCGAACGTGACAATCCCTTCAGCAGCTATCTCAGGAGATATAGATACAACAACGATAAGGGCATTCTCAAAATACAGCAACACGACAAACGCGACAATAGTCGACACTACAATAGTCGGTGCGATAGCCCTGGTTCCAAACAACATAGGTTTTGCTGTCAAGGGCACTACAATAGACTACCTACACAAGATATACAATAATGATATCACAGCGATAGTCAATGTCCAGGCAGCATCATCTCAAGGATACAATGTCACGCTACATTACTACAATGGAACACAGCTGACAGACACAAATATCGACGGTAAACTTGATGTGGGATATATAATGGAAGGATTCTACACATATCTCAAGGTCAGGATAGCCGTACCAGCATCAGCGACAATAGGCACGATAGACAATACAACAGTCATCGCTAACTCGACGTATGGTGAATACGGCCGGGCGTATGACAAGACTACCGTGTCAGAAAAACTTTCGATAACGCCCAACATAACGACCGCAGCAGGAAAAGGCAGGACAATATACCTGACACACACAATAACCTATGTCTCGAATGAATCCGGCGTTGTGGACATAACTTATAATCAGACACAACCCTTTGACATATCTTTCTATTATTCAGACTACATAACTCCTCTGACAGACACAAACAGCAACTCAATAATCGATGCAGGGACTTTCGGGGTAAATGGCGTGACAAAGATAATACTGGTCAAACTAGTGATACCATCAGATACACCAGTAAACACAACAGACATAATATACTATAATGTCACTTCATCATCAAACGGAGGCTATGGCCTTGCAAGAGATAACGTTACAGCGCAGCAGATTGTGGTATATGAAGATTCAGGATTCATGAATGCGCAGGAATACTTCAGCCAGACACAGACAGTATATACTCAGGCATACGCGCTAAACATGGCGAATGTATATTTCCAGTTCATAGATCCCAACGCGACTGTAAGAAGGACAAGCCCATACATACCCGTCGATATGCTCCAGTCGGCAGACGATAATTATTACATAAATGACACTGAACTCAGCGGCACATGGCAAGTCGCAGTCATAAACAAGCAGGGGGACGTAGAAATAGCTATGACACATTTCTATGTCAATACGCCTCCAGTCATCCTCAGCGCAAATGACACTCCCGACCCAATCTACCAGGGAGATATAGTCAACTTCACCGCAAACATAACTGCTGGCGAAAAAAGATGGTTTGAAAATGAGACTGTGGTCCTGGGAGCATTAGTTGAGATAGGCGGAATAAACTATTCGATGACAGGACCAAATACGCCAACAGGTATAGGACTATATTATTTCGACACTCTTGACACATTCAATCTTGCGCCTGGCTTGTACACTTATAATATCTACGGATATGACAACTTCACATTCAACAATGTCTCCTCGGCGTATACAGGCACGCTACTGATAAAATCATATAACACCACAAATGTCAGCGGAACAATAACAGACTCACGCCACAACATGGTGAACTCATCAATATATGTCTATAATTCCACAGGCCACCTGGTCTGGACAGATGACGCAGAATACTTCTTCGAACTTGACCGCGGAGATACATACAATATAACAATAATACCTGAAAATGGCTCGCTTAAGGAGATAACATACATAGATGTGACGTTCCCTCCTATCATACTCAACTTCACCAGATTAGAGGACACTGCCGAATATGAGACAGACAAGCCTTATGAGATTTACAACTGGACAGAATCGATAGCATGGTGGACCAATCCCTTGTTTTATTTCACTCAAGCCAAGATAAACTTCACATATGGCGAAGGCACAGGACTGTACTTCTGGAAATGCGCTGACTGGAACTTCGACGACAGAAACTGCACAGACAACAATTTCCAGGTAATAGAGAATCTCTCAGACGGACCTGATTGGGCAGTATTGTACCTTAGCCCGGGAGACCCGGGAGCAGGAGCAGGAAAAGCCCCTGATTACAATGAATCATTGAAGGTATGGGACGTGACTGGTCTTAACGAGAGCGAAAGAGCATACAACGGCACATTCTTAGGAGAATATTATGACCTCGAGAGCATAAACTTCACTATAGGCAAATCATACAGGTTCGAGATATACGTCACGCAGACGATAACAGACACACGAGGTATATTGAGGGACCCATACTACGACAACATACAATACGACTGGGTCATAGACATGGAAGGAATAGACTCGCCCAACATAACACAGATACACGGCTCTATACTTATAGATCCATTCGTACCTACTGTTGATGCAGGCACAGAGGCAGGGACACTCAAGCTAATATGGGATTCAGACCCGCCTAACAGGACAGTCTCAGACATGGATGAGAATGATACTGCCATGTTCTGGTTTGTCGTCGACATACCAATAAACTCGATTAATGAGACACATCCAGGGCATTTCTTAGGTAAGTCAAAAGGCCATGATGCGGAGATAACAAACAACCTGACGACTCTTGTAGGGATGCCCCCCTATAAAGTGAATCTCACATACCCTAATAATGGAAACAACACGCTCATAAACAGGACAATAACGTTCATCTGGGAGCAAGGATACGACCCTGACAACCAGACATTGACTTACGAGATAAACATAACAAGCGAGCTATGCTCAGACATATCTGACACAAACATATCCGCCACAAACTACACGCCAATATATGAGCTCGGCACATATGATGAGTGCGGAACATACAACTGGAGCGTAAGGGCATATGATGGCTATTTCTACGGCAACTGGTCAGACTCATGGAACTTCTCAATAATGCCATACCTGGCACTACAGTTCCTTGTAGATACAGTAGATTTCGGCGATGCAACCAACGACGAGACAAACGATACCGCAGATGACCTCCCTCCTCCGCTCCTCATACTGAGCGACGGTAACTTATTCGCCAAGGTAATCAATGTCACGCAGAACCAGAGCTTCTTTATCGGAGAATCCGTGACAGATTCAGACTTCCAGCTAAAGATAGATAATTCCACAGAGATAGACTCTTTCAACTGGACAGGTTCAGCGACCAGCTGGATAAATGTGACGACAATAATGAAACTCATCGACAGGCTAAGCTGGAGAGACATGAATGACACAGCAGAGATAGACCTTAAAGTGCATGTACCTGTTGACGAGCCGCCGGGAATGAAGATAACAGGACTTGTATTCTACGGAGCGCAATCATGAGAGTCAGAAACACAGCAAAAACTGCAAATCTGTGCATCAATATAGCAATCGCTCTCATAATGCTGTCGTTCACGGCAACAGCTATAGGCATAGCTCCTTCAAAGAGGAATTTTGATTTTCTGCCGGGACAGACTGTTACATACGACATAGAAATAGTTAACAACGCGAAGGAGATTCTCGACGTGATAGTGTATGCACGAGGAGACCTGTCCAAGAATGTAAAGATAAGCCCACAGATGCTCAATCTCATCGAGACAGACCAGAGCAAGAAGGTGACTATAGAGCTAACTATGCCTGATAAAATAGAGACTGCAGGTGAGCATCCTATAGAAATAGTCGCAGTAGGCACAACACCGACCACTGGAAGCGAGAATGCGATTGTGAAAGCAGACCTGGCAGTCATATCTCAACTTATAATCGATGTTCCTTACCCTGACAAGTATGCAGAGGCAAGGATATATGTGTTAGATACTGAGTTCGGTAAGCCGATAAACATAGACATTCCCGTATTCAACAAAGGAAAGAAAAAGATAGACTCGGCAAGCGTGAAAATTGAGATATATGATCTGTCAGGAAAGCTGATAGATTCAATATCAACAGAAACTGCATCAATTGGGGCTGGAGACAACCATAAATTCTCAGCAGCATCAGACAAACAATATGACTCTGGCGATTACAAAGCAGTCGCTACACTAAGCTATGACGGAGTCGAGCTAAAGACAGAGACCACATTCACGATAGGAGAACTGAATATAGAGATAAAAAGTCTTGTCGTCAACGAATTCGTCCTCGGGGAAGTCGCGAAGTTCGATATACTTCTCTATAACGCATGGGGCACTGAACTAAAGAATGTATACGCGGAGATGCAGATAACAGACCCTGCAGGAAAGGAATATACTAACTTCAAGACAGTCGCGACAGACATACAGTCGCACCAGATAGGCGCGCTTGAAGGGTATTGGTACACCAAAAACGTTTTGCCTGGTGTATACAACGCAAGGATAATACTGCATTATGCTAACAAGATGAGCCAGAAGATGTTCGAATTAGAGGTCTATACAAACAAGATAGTCGCAAGAGAGATGATGATAGGACGCGCGATATCCGCACCTGACGAGCTGGATATACAGAACAACTCATATCTCATACTAATAGTACTTGCGCTGCTTGCCGTAATAGGTGTTCTCATTTTCAAGCTAAAAAAACAAAAAGGAGATAAACAACAACCAACAACACAACCGCCTGCTCAAAATGGCTGAACACTACTACGACGAAAAACAGACAAGCGAATTCAAGCCGAAGAAGATCAAGATAGCGGTCGCAGGAGTAGAGTTTGAAATCTACACTGCTGCGGGCGTCTTTTCAACAGACCAGCTGGACAGGGGTACGAAAGTCCTGATAGACAAATCCTTGGTGCCAGACAATGCCAAAGTCCTCGATTTAGGCTGCGGATACGGCGTCGTCGGTGTCGCGATAAAGAAACTCCATCCTTCCGCTGAAATTTTCATGAGCGACACGAACAGTAGGGCAGTGAGACTCTCAAAAATGAATTCTGAACTCAACAAAACAGGAGCGACAGTCCTACAGGGAGACTCTTTTTCAAACAAAGAGCTCGCCAAGCTGGAGTTTGACACAATACTCCTTAACCCGCCGCAGTCCGCAGGAAAAGAGGTTTGCTTTAAGCTTATTGATGAGTCAAAAGAACACCTGGTGAAAAATGGGCTTCTGCAGATTGTAGCACGGCCTAACAAGGGTGGCACTACACTCATGAAAAAGATGCAGGAGACGTTCGGCAACGCAAGAGAGATAGCAAGGAAATCAGGATATGCCGTATACGTGAGCGCAAAAGAATAAGCAACAGCAATGCCACCTAGCGAGCATCTTCTAACACCGCTACTGCCGCTCGCTTTTACAGGAAATCTACATTTTTATCTGAGTAAATCGTTAATAAGAATACTATTTTGTTAGCTCGCTAGTGCTGTGGCGGTGTAAACTTTTTTTGCTTATATTCTCCTGAAATAGACTGTCAGCTCGCCTTCATACTTGGCTTTCTCCGCGCCCATGGGAACTGTGGCAGTTATTGACACTTCCTTGCCAAGATTCGGTTCAAGATAGAAATCATCTGGAGCAGAGACTAACTGAGAGATATTTCCAGAGACCTTGAAATGAAGCAGAAGAGGCTTGGTGTGAGAATGTGAAATCACAAGGACACGGGTGCTCGAAGCACCATTTATCGCCCTTCCAAAATTTATGAATTCAGTATCTGTATTGAACGCAGAACGGTCAGACACCTGTATTGTCATCTTTATCACGTCAACCTTGAATATCGCGTAAAGAGAGAAGAAAAGCAGCACAAGGCCGACAGTTATCAGCGCTATGCAGACAAGGAGTATAGGCAATTTCTTTCCTATAAGCAGAGTCCTCTTTTTCTTCGCAACCATACAATCAACTCATATTGCAGTAGCGATAGCAGTTATTGTGCTCTGGCGCTCACCTGAGAAAGAATCAGAAGGTACGCGTATCTGGAGTTCAACATTGAGCAGATCACTTGGATTGCTTGCCCTAAAGCAAGGGCATATCTCAACAGGTGTCGTAGATACAGTAGAGTACGATTGGAACTGAAGCGCAGACGCGTTTGTCACGCAATTTGCACCTATCCCCCTGCTTCCGCAGCTGTCAGACTCATTATTCATGAGTTTCCACTGATAGACTGCATTAGTTCCTCCCAAGAAATCAGCAGCAGTATTGTTTGTCGATAGATTGACCTGCACGTTCCTGTTACCGTCATTCTCAAGCCTTAATCCCTGATAGACTGTCGTGAAATTGGTGCAGTTCACAGGATTATTCTCGCCTTCAGAGTTCAGCTGGCAGTAAAGCGCAACATCATTCACGAAACCAGAACCCCAATCTATGGAATTCACCGTGAAATTTATGGATGCCCTCGTAGTTATATTGATTTTAGCTATGGCATACTGTGTCGTCGCAGCAGCGGTTATAGCCTCTCCTTTGAACTTCACAACATAAATCGCAGTGCTGCCTAGCATCATAAGAAGAGTGATAGCTACAAGAATAGTCAAAGACCTGTTTGATATATCTTCACTCATCTTTATCGCTCTCTTTTTTATCCTTTTTTCTCTTGCCGATTATGAAATAGACATTGAACCCGACAAGCACGACCGCTATTATTAGCAGTATTATTGTCGAGACAGGGACTGGTGTCTCAATAGTCGGAGGTATGTTTTCGACAATATATATTTTTCGTTCTTCCGTCCTTGTCCCTTCATTATAATGAAGCGCTATCTGCAAATCATACGAACCGATAGGAATCCCTTCTGTGTTCCAATAGAAAGATGATTTCTTCTTTGCCCATGGAAGCAGGTCGAAAGGTGGAGTCTTTGCTGTGGAAAGAACCTTTGAGCCATTCAATATAGCGAGGTCCATGTAGACTGTGTCTATCTTGTTGTTCCACAAGCTTTCAACTTCAATCTCGAAAGGGTTCACAGTACCATTGAACATCTTGTTAGTGTAGCTGACAATCGCGATGTCGAAAGTCCCTACCTTGAATTCTTTCACTATCTCTTTAGTCTTATCTGCGTAGTACAGCTTGGCATTCAAAGAATACCTGCCTGACTTAAGCTCTCCACCTTCAATTATCGCTTGGAAAGTATACCCTGCAGTAGTCTCTATCGGCACTGAGTCAGTATTAATCTTCTTTAACTCTTTGCCTTCGCTAAGCACAGACAGTTCAACTCTCGCGTCGGTAATGTTAAACTTCCCTTTATTCTGCACAAGAACGTTAATAATCACAGGCTCGCCCTGGTTGACATCTTTTACATCAACAGTCATCTCCGCATAATATCCTGGGAACGGAACCTCTATCTCAACAAAACCACGTATGATAGCAAGCGCATTCACTGTCCCAGGCATTGGTTTCTCTGCTGCAGCCACGTAAAGACGATGCTTTCCTGGTGGATCATATTCTGCAGGAAGCAGTATGTGCAGGCTGAAATGCCCATAGGTGTCGCTCTGCGATAAAGTCTCTATCCTGGTAAATTCACTGAACGCTCCCTGCGTGTAGAACTCAAAAGGCCTGTATGATGTTATCGTGTAGTCTATGATATACTCCTGGTTCGGTATGAAGTTTATGTACGCATCAGCAGGGCTTATTCCTATAGCAAGCACTTTAGCAGAGAAAAGCACAATAGAAAAAAGAAAAAAATATGCAAATATCCTGCGCCTAATGCATGTCATAAGCATCAATCTTGTCCTGGATCAAATACTTATGGACCCAGCACTGTAGCAATAGCAGTTATTGTCGCTTCACGGACACCAGTGTATGAGTCTGAAGGGACCTTTACCAGAAGCTCGACATTTATGGTGTCGTTCGCGTTCTGGAACTTGAAACAAGGACATGCTTCAACAGGAGCTGTGCTTACATCAGTGTATGTCTGGTATTGAAGAGCTGACGCGTTTATTGAACAAGCATTTCCTGCAATGTGCGTTCCACAAGCGTCTGATTCATTATTCATAAGCTTCCACTGGAACAAAGGATCTGTTCCTCCCAGGAAATCTGCCGCGCTAGCATTTGAAGATAAGTTTACTGTAACAACCCTATTTCCATCGTTCTCAAGTCTTAGTCCTTCATAGACTGTAGTGAAGTTAGTGCAGTTAAGAGCGTCTCTTGTACCCTCAGTATCCATGAGGCAGTACAGTGCGTTGTCACCAACATAGCCCGTTCCCCAATCCACTGTGTAGACTGTCCAATTGATTGAAGCTCTTTCAGTTATGTTGATTCGGGCGATAGCTACAGGAGATGTAGCCGCTCCAGTAACCTGCTCGCCTCCGCGACTCATGAAAATCGCAAGCCCGCCGAGCGATATCACTATGGAGACTCCGAGAAGAATCGCCAATGTCTTGTTTGAAAGATCTTCGTTCATCTAACTAACCTCCTTTGCTTTTCGCGATGAAAATAGTTGCCTGACCTGCGTTAGAGTCCATCTGGACATTCTGCGCAGGACGATTCTTTATGATATTAAGACTTATCAGAACCTTGTCAAATACAGATGGAACCGGTGAATCCATTGAACTTGTTATAAGAAGCCAGGTGCTTGTTGCTGATATCAATACAGTCAAAACAATAAGTACAAATGCCAGAACCTTTGATGTGTCACTCTTTTTTTCCATCTAAAACCTCTAATTTTACACTATTAGGGGCTGTTTTGGCTAATTTATTATTTAAATCTTGCGCTTGGAGCGGCATTTAAAAGAGGAAAAAACCATTTAAAAACAAGAGCCAATCATTCACAGCCACAGCCGCAACCATGCTCATGTTCTTTCTTTTCCTTGATTCCGACAATCTGGATCTCAAATTTGAGATTCTTTCCAGCCAGAGGATGGTTGAAATCTATAGTCACTATATCTTTTTCCACCTTGTCGATCTTGGCAGGCAAATTCTGTCCTGTCGGAGTCTTTATCACAAGCATCATACCTGGCTGAGGGTCAGGTTCCTTTGGAAGCATGGCCCTTGGAACAGTCTGTATCCTTCGTTCATCCCTGTCACCGTATGCTTCTGCAGGCAAAAGAGAGATGTTCTTCTTGTCACCTACTTTCATGCCGACAACTGCCTTGTCAAATCCCTTGATAAGCTGGCCAGAGCCGACAACGAACTCTATCGGTTCACGGTCAAAAGAAGAATCGAAAACCTCACCTGATTCAAGCGAGCCTTTGTAATGGACGCAAGCGACATTGCCTTCACAGACACACTTGTCTGCACCGCTATTGGAATCACCTTTCTGTTTTTTCTCAGCTTTTGGTTTCTTTTCAGCCATTTTCGCACCTCGAAATTACTTTCAGATAATATCAACAAATCAAAAATCAGAACATTTCTATATAAAGATAATCATTCGCTTTATAAAGGAAAGTTTAAATACCAAATCAAGCCCTGAAATCTCTATGCTATTTTCAATAAGAGAATTAATTGACGTTCTTGTGATGAGCTTCGCTTTAGGCTTCATCTTCAAAGACGCATTCCTTCCCGCAAGAAAGATGGTGGTATCAGACAATTACGACCCTCTTGAATATTACAGAAATCCAAGAAAGATAAACATCAGGACAGGTTTCATATTCGCGATGATAGTCACAGTGCCCGCTATAGTCCTGCACGAGCTTGGCCACAAGATGCTCGCACTGAGCTTTGGCATGAGCGCTGAGTTCAACGCAGCGTATTTCTGGCTAATGCTCGGAATCATCATGAAGCTCATGAATTTCGGTTTCATATTCTTCGTGCCTGCATACGTATCAATCGGCGGGTTAGGCACGTCATTCCAGATGTCAGCGATAGCATTCGCAGGTCCTGCAGTGAACCTGCTGTTGTTCCTAGTACCATTCCTCCTCCTGAAGAGCACAGCATTCAGAAAAAAATACAAGACGTACATACCAATACTAGCCATAACCGCAAGGATAAACATATTTCTGTTCATATTCAACATGCTGCCGATACCCGGATTCGACGGCTCAAAAGTATTCACCGGACTCGTGCAGGCATTGTTCTGAACTATTTCATTCATTTTTCTTGTTGGTGCTCATTAGTCATCAACAGATTACAATAAAGCTTTAAATACGGTCACGGTTTCTTAAAAAACCCGTAATGGCAAACGGCAAAGAGACCAAGTTCATAGTTGTAACGGGCGGAGTTCTGTCAGGACTAGGAAAAGGCATAGCTGCGGCGAGCATCGGACACCTTCTATCATCAAAACTTCATGTCATACCCATGAAGCTCGACGGATATCTCAATACTGACCCAGGTACGATGAACCCAATAGAGCACGGAGAAGTATTCGTCCTTGATGACGGCGGAGAAGTAGACATGGACTTCGGCCACTACGAAAGATTCCTTGGAGTTACCGGAAAATTCGAATGGAACCTCACCATGGGAAAGATTTTTGCGGAGATACGCGAGAAAGAAAGACGAGGAGACTATCTCGGAAAGACTGTCCAATACATACCACACGTCGTAGACCTCATAAAGACAAAATTCCACGAGGTCGCCAAGAAAGAAAGCGCAGACATACTATTGATAGAGGTTGGAGGAACAGTAGGAGACCTTGAGAATGAGCTTTACGTCGAAGCAGTAAGACAACTCAAAAAAGAGGTCGGAGAAAAAAATATACTATATGTCCACCTGACATACGTTCCAGTCCCGCACGGAGTGCATGAACAGAAATCAAAACCGACACAACAGAGCGTCAATCTCATAAGACAGAGAGGCATACAGCCCGATATAATAATAGCGAGATGCGAGCAGTACCTTGACGAATCAATAAGGAAGAAAGTCGCCCTGTTCTGCGATGTCGATGAAGAGGATGTGATATCAGGAGTCGATGTCGACAATGTCTACAAGATACCGCTCATCTTCGAGAAGCAGGGCATAGCTGAGATAATACACAAGAAGCTCGGGATATATTCCCCTCCCAACCTGAGGCTCTGGGAGACTCTGATAACAAACCTTGAAAACCTTGACAAGGAAGTGACGATAGCTATATGCGGCAAATACACCAAGCTCGAGGACAGCTATGCAAGCATACTCGAATCACTCGACCATGCTTCCGCGCATACAAAACACAAGATCAACATAAAATGGATAGAGACGACAGACCTGGAGCAGGGAAAGATGACCGCAAGAGAAGCTCTCAAAGGTGTGAGCGGGGTCATTGTCCCAGGCGGATTCGGCTCAAGAGGAACAGAAGGAAAAATCGAGATAATAAAATATGTCAGGGATAACAAGATTCCATTCCTAGGTATATGCTTCGGGATGCAGCTTGCAGTGATAGAATACGCAAGGAACAAATGCGGGCTTACAGGAGCGAATTCAACTGAAATCAATCCAGATACAAAATATCCTGTCGTTGACATACTCCCAGAACAGAAAGCAATATCAAACAAAGGCGGCACTATGAGGCTTGGAGCATACAAGGCAATACTCAAGACAGGCACGCTGGCATACAACCTCTATAATTCTGAAGTTGTCTGGGAAAGGCACAGGCACAGGTATGAAGTGAACCCAGAAATGCACAAAATCCTTACTGAAGCGGGCTTGATAATATCAGGCGCTTCTGAAGACAAGAAACTCGCGGAATTCATAGAGCTCAAAGACCACCCATACTTCATAGGGACACAGGCGCATCCTGAACTTAAATCAAAACTTATCGAGCCAGCTCCCTTGTTCTTCGGACTTGTGAAAGCAGCAATAGAAACCGGTAAAAGAGCATTATAAGCTGTCATAATCTATTTAACAGCTCAGAAACATTTATTAATGACTGTCTTTTTTTGGCTAATCCATGTCAAGACGAGAAAGAAGGCTTCTAAGGATAAAAGGAAAGAAATACAAGCCAGATTCAACAATAGAAGAATCAAAAGAACAGGCAGTACAACACGCTCCTGCACATAAAAAGAAGCACAGCAAACTGCTGGAATTCTACGATACCAAATACAAAAGCCTCATGTGGATAACAGTAGTACTACTCGCAATATCAATAATAATAATAGGCGTCCAGATAGTAAGGACAGGAGAGTTCCTCCCAAGAGGCATATCCCTCAAGGGCGGAGTAAGCATCACCGCCCCATATTCTGGAGAATTCAACGTAGATGAGCTACAGAAGACGCTTCAGGATGATTTTCCACAAGGCAGCGTTTCTGTAAGAGTGATGTCAAGCGCAGGAAAAAGCATAGGATTCATCGTGGACGCGTCCGATATCGACGCTCAAGACCTGCTTGCAAAAATCAAGGATATACTGCCTGGCGTTGAAAAGACAAGCGTCGAGACAGTTGGCTCAGCATTAGGAGAGGCATTCTTCAAGCAGACATTGTTCGCAATGCTACTCGCATTCGTTCTCATGTCATTCGTCGTATTCATCTCATTCAAGACATTCGTCCCATCCGCAGCAGTCATACTATCTGCAGTGTCAGACATAACTATGACAATAGCAGTCATAAACGTGATAGGCATGAAAGTAGAGACTGCAGGCATAGCAGCACTGCTCATGCTCATAGGATACTCGGTCGATACAGACGTACTCCTGACCACAAGAGTGCTCAAGAGACAGGAAGGGACTGTCTTTGAAAGGATTATGGGAGCAATGGCCACAGGAATGACAATGACTGTAACAGCAATAGTTGCGGTAATAGTCGCTTATTTCTTTACACAGTCAGAGACCCTTAAACAGATAATGCTCATACTTTTCATCGGTCTAATGTTCGACATAATGAACACGTGGATACAGAACGTCGGCATACTCAGGCTATATGTAGAGCACCAATCAAAGAAAAAGGCTGCAGCGACGCTTGCGGATTACGGCGAAAATGTCAAAGACGCAGAATTCGAAGAAGTCGTAGACCTCGAAGAAGAAACAGAAGAGGACAGAAGAGAACAGAAAAAAGAGACGGTCCATAAGGTAGAGCATGTCGTCCACCATGAGCATCACCATGAAGATCACAAGCACGCAGAACATGAACATACACACACTCACCAAACTCACACTCAAGAAGATAAGAAGGAAGAGCAAAAATGAATGACAAATTAAAGCAGATGCTGAAAAGCGTAAGGATAATAGTCCTTCTCGTATTCATAGTATTATCATTAGTAGCAATACATCCCAACCCAAACGCTGAAGGAGTAGCAATAAGGAACATAGCTAGAAACAGCTCAGCGAGCCTCGCAGGGATAGTGAGTCCTTCTCCGACATCAACACCGATGTCAAAGGAAAGAATCCTTACAATAAACAACGAGCCTATAACTGACGACGCAAAATACGCAGAGATGGTCTCTGCATTCGAGCCAAACAGGACAGTCCAGATAAAGACGACAAAAGGGCTTTACCAGCTCAAGACCAAACCTCTCCTTAAAGTCACGCTTCTTGATGAATTTGAAAATGTAACAGTAGAAGAGATATTCCTTGTCAACAAGACAGTCAAAGTCAATGGCACAAGGGTCACAAAAGAAGTCAACGAGACCCGCAACGTGACAAAAACAGTACAGAAGACAGAGACTGAAGTGATAGGAACAGAAGACATAGGAATAAGTGTCTACAATGCTCCAACAACTAACGTCAAGAAAGGTCTTGACCTACAAGGCGGAACAAGAGTCCTTCTGACGCCTGCAGAAGAGATCAGTGCGCAGGATATGGAGAGCGTATTATCCAACCTGAAGGAGAGGCTCAACGTATTCGGACTGAGCGATGTAGTCGTGAGAGAAGCATCAGACCTTGAAGGCAAACAGTACATACTGATAGAGATTGCAGGAGCGAATCAGGAAGAAGTCACAGAACTGCTCTCGAAACAGGGAAAATTCGAAGCCAAAGTCGGCAACACATCTGTTTTCCGAGGCGGCAACGATATAACTTATGTATGCAGGACAGCAGACTGCTCAGGCATAGACCCTCAGAGAGGCTGCGGTCAAACAGCACAGAACCAGTGGGCATGCTCATTCAGATTCTCAATATCATTATCACCAGAAGCAGCACAAAGACAGGCGGACGCGACAAAAGACCTAGATGTCGTGCCTGAACAGAGCGGTCAGGAATACCTTAGCGAGAAGATATACCTGTACCTGGATGACGGTCTTGTAGATGAACTCAACATAGGCGCTGACCTGAAAGGAAAAGCAGCGACAGAGATAATGATATCAGGAAGCGGCTCAGGAGCGACGCAGCAGGACGGAGTATTCGATGCGCTCAAGAACATGAAGAGACTTCAGACAATAATGGTCACGGGCTCTTTACCTGTAAAGCTCAACATAGAAAAGACAGACGCAATATCGCCAGTGCTTGGAGAGGAGTTCGTCAAGAACGTCCTATTCATGATGCTAATCACAATACTGGCAGTAGCGCTGGTCATACTTGTAAGATACAGGCAAATCAAGATATCAGTGCCTATGGTCTTTACCATGCTATCTGAAGTAGTAATAATACTAGGTGTAGCTGCATTAATCCAATGGAACATAGACATGGCAGCAGTCGCAGGAATAATTGTCGCAGTAGGAACAGGAGTAGATTCACAGATAGTCATAGCAGATGAGACGCTCCGAGGAGAGTCCCAGAAATTCGGCTGGGGAGAGAGGATAAAGAGAGCATTCTTCATAATCATGGTAGCATACTTCACAGGCGTAGCATCAATGGTTCCGCTCTTATTCGCAGGAGCAGGACTCCTAAAAGGATTCGCGCTCACAACAATAATCGGAATATCCGTCGGAGTATTCATAACAAGGCCTGCTTTTGCGGCAATTGTCGAGATACTCCTAAAGAAGTAATTTCTAAAAATGCCAGAAACAAAAAAGTGGGCAATACTTGTAGTAATTCTCTGCACAATTTTCACATCAGTTGGTTCTATACTATTGAAGACAGGAGTCAATAGATTCTCGATGAGCATAGAGGGGGCGCTTAACGCTTACCCTGTCCTGATAGGACTTTTCTTCTATTTCATAGGTTTCATAATGCTAACTCTTGCTTTCAGGCACGGCGAGCTTTCGATGCTATTCCCCTTTGTATCATTGAGCTTTGTATGGGTCGCGATAATGGCTGCAGTATTCCTCGGAGAGAAAGTTTCAGCAACAGAGGTTGGCGGCGTAGCATCAATAGTCCTTGGAGTCACTTTGATAGGCATATCCGGCAGGAAGAAAAAAGCAAAAGACAAAAGGAGGCGCAAATAAGATGGCGACTCCACTCTGGTCAATACTACTCATGGCAATAGTCTCAGTCATAAGCGCAGTCGCGACATTCCTGATAAAACTAGCTTCTGCATCAATATCCAGAAATATAAAAAAGCTCATCAGGAACTGGAAGCTTGCCTGCGGCATATTCCTTTACGGATTCGCAACAATACTTTCTTTGTTCGCACTAAAAGCAGGAGAACTTTCTGTACTATACCCTTTTGTCGCACTTCAGTACGTATGGACAAACTTCCTCTCAGCAAGATTCCTCGAAGAGAAGATAACAATATACAAATGGGCAGGAGTTGCGCTGATAGTTCTTGGAGTGAGTCTGATAGGCAGTGCAGCGTAATACAAAGCACCGCCACAGCACTAGCGAGCTAACGAAATATTGTTCTCATTAACGGTTTACTCAGATAAATATACGAATTTCCTGTATGAGCGAGCTGCGTGGCGGTGCCCAATGCCACGCTCGCAAGGACTATGCAATTGTTTTTCGGTTGCTGAACTGCAATGCAAATAGAATAATCATACGCTGCTCGCTAGGTGGCATTGCTTAATTTTTTGTCTGCTTAGAATATCCTGAGTCCTGACTCTTCAAGCTTCAGAAGCCTTTCCCAGTTCGCATTCACGTGCTGCTGGACATCTGCAATGTCTTCCTTTGACAGATGCTTGAACCTGCCCTGCTTCAACAGATACTCATCTATTGGCGTAGGCTGCGGCGGCTTCCTGCTTATCTTCAGAACGCCGTTCTCAATCTCAAACATAGGATAAGCATTAGTCTTAAACGCAATCTTAGCAATCTCTATGGTCAGGTCTGCCGGATGGTACCAGCCGGTAGGGCATGGTGCGAATATCTGGATGTATGACGGACCATTGAAAGCCAAAGCCTTCTTGAGTTTTGTCGCAAAATCCTGCGGGAAAGCGATGTTCGCTGTCGCTACATATCCGCCGTGCGCAGCGACAATGAATGGAAGGTCTTTCTTGAACTCGGTCTTGCCATGCACTTTCTTGCCGGCAGGAGTAGTTGTCGTATTGGCGTATTTCGGCGTAGAGCCGCTCCTCTGGATTCCTGTGTTCATGTACGCTTCGTTATCATAACAGATGTAAGTAAGTTTATGGCCTCTCTCAAGCGCCCCGCTCAGGCAGCCGAAGCCAATATCAAACGTCGAGCCGTCGCCGCCCATAACTATAAGATTTGTATTGTCCCTTGTGCCTAGCTTCTTCATCGCCCGGTCAACTCCTGACGCTACAGCAGCAGCATTCTCGAACGCGGCATGAATCCATGGCACCTGCCAGGATGTCCTAGGATAAGGAGTAGTAAAAACTTCTAAACAGCCAGTATTGTTGCAGACAATCGTATCAGGTCCAGCTACCTTGACCACGGTCCTCGCGACTATCGCAGGCCCGCATCCGGCACATGCACTATGTCCTGGAGAGAGCAATTCCCTGTCAGGCAAAGCGTTAATCATTTTTTCTGGAATTCTGCATCGACCTCCGCAATCTTCTTATCGAGCCCCTTGCTCCAGCTGTCGTGGCCAGAGCCCATGAAAGGCATCTTGATTGTTATCCTCCTTCCGCAGCTGCAGTTAAGCACCTTATAATGGTCGTTGTACGCAAAACTCGACGACCACAGCTGCGAAGGGTGATTCGTGCCGCAATAAGGGCACTTATCCTTCGTATGAGCTTCACTTATCATATGATGTACAGTCATACTCTCTCAACACTCAACAAAACTACTCAAACAGCCATTCAACAGTCGACTGTTTCTCTCCTTTAATCTTATCAAACACTCTCCTTATATGATCAAGCGTGACGTCCATGCCGCCGAGGCCTGCGATGAACGAATGGATGACTGGTTTCTTTGTTTCTTCATTGAAAGCAGACTCAATCTCTGAAAATACTTGGCCCTTTTGGCCAGGTGAGAATGATTTGTCAAATACTGCGACAGCATCCGCGTTTTTGAGAGCCGCAACAATAGCTTCGCTCGGGAAAGGCCTGAAAGACTTTATCTTCATCATGCCGACTTTCTTTCCCTTTGCCCTTAACTCGTCGATAACAACTCGTGCAGTCCCGCATATCGTGCCAAGACCGACAAAGACATATTTAGCATCATCAAGCATGTACTTCTCAATAATCCCGTCTCCATAGACACGGCCGAACTGCTTAGCAAAATCAGAATTGACTTTCTTTATCACATCGAATGACTCACCGAACGCATCCTGCTGCTGCTTCTTGAAATACATGAATGAATTAGGATAGCCTATCGGTCCCATCGTGACAGGATTCTTCGTGTCAAGCTTGAACAAAGGTTCGTACTTCGGAAGGAACTTATCTACAACTTCCTGTTCAGGAATATCAACTGGCTCGTAGACGTGCGATAATGTAAATCCGTCAAGGCACACCATGACCGGAAGCATGATATCGTGGTCTTCAGCAATCTTGAAAGCCATGAATGTAGTATCAACAGCCTCCTGGGCAGACTCGACGTAAAGCTGAATCCAGCCAGTATCCCTTGCTGCCATCGCATCCTGATGGTCATTCCAGATGTTTATAGGAGCAGACAATGCCCTGTTAGCGACGTGCATCACAACAGGAAGCCTCATTCCAGAAACAATATGCAAAATCTCGTGCATCAAAGCAAGACCTTGAGACGCAGTAGCTGTATAAGACCTGACACCTGCAGCAGAAGAACCTATAGCTGCTGAAATCGCAGAGTGCTCAGACTCGCAATAGATTAGTTCACAATCAAACTCGCCGTTGTCCACGAAGTCTGCGATGTGTTCCGGTATATGCGTTTCCACGAGTCTAAGATTGACTTAAACTCTCTGTGGTGTTATAGGATATATCGGAATGACTTCGGGCTTGCAAAGTTTGACTGCTTCGGCGACCGCTTGGGACGCTTCAGTCACTTTTTTTGCCATGATTGATATGCATTCTTGGCAATATTTAAATATTGGTTTTTCTTTTATATGCTATTGGGTGGTAAAAGGGTAATATCAAATATCAATCTGAATGATATACCGTCGGGAAATGTGTATGTTAAGCTAAACAATAGTTTTATTGAACGAATATTACAAGTAATAAAAAAATCAAACACAATACTGCCTGATGATGTCTATTCACAACTGTACCGTATAAAAAGAGGTAAAAAAGTATCATTATCATTCGTAAAATACTTCTCGCTAAACATGGAAATCCCGATGGAAGAATTCCAAGAGAACATAGACCTGATAACGAGCGCAAAATTTACTGATGTAGGAATTAAAAAACCTGAGTTCCCAATGAACTTTGCCACACAAGATGGAGCAAGATTCATAGCAGGCATAATGGGTGACGGAGAACTAAACAAACAACTTAATGTACGGTATAACAACCAGGATGACAGCCTTATCGAACTTATGCTTAAATCAGCGAAAAAGATATTTGGAGATGTGAGCTATAAGATTTACCTTCGACAGGATAAGACATACCAACTTCATTTTCCTAAGATTATAGGCATAATTGTCTTATTATTGGGAATTAAGGCGGGGTACAAGAGCAAGACCAATTATGGAATTCCTAATTTCATATTCCATCTCGATAAAAAAGCACAGGCTACATTCATAAGACAATTCTACAATGATGAAGGAAATGTTCGTCTCAAAGACAGAAGAATTCAGGTGAAACAAACAAACCTTATTTCCGTCTCAAAAGAAGAAGCAAAAAGAAAACCATTAAAATATTGCCACAGGGCACTTTCAGACTTGCAGAAGCTACTCTCAAACTTTGGAATTGAATCAAAAATTTCTCTTGGAGCCCACAGAGTAGACAGAGCAGACTGGGAACTTTCCACATATCGTATAGAGAACCTTAAGAAGTTTCAGAACGATGTAGATTTTGATGTGGAATACAAGAAAGAGCAGCTTGACAAGGCAATCAAGAGTTATAAATTCCCATCAGCAGCCAGAAATGGCAAAATAAATTTTGCAATCGAATGCTGTAGAAAAACACAGAAGAAATACGGCCTAATCACAAAGTACGCTCTTGCAAAAATATCAGAGAGATCATTGAAAACTGCAACATACTACCTTGTCGAATTGAAGAAGAAAGGACTTGTAATCCATATTAACAACCAAAGAAAAAAGGGTGTCTCTTCGGTTTACAAATACAAAATAAAAATTTAGATTCGGTTAAATCACTTCTGCTCCTTTTCCATGACTATCGCGCCGAATACGCATTCTGTCTTGCATATCCCGCATCCTTTGCAAAAATCAAGATCAGTTTCGACACGCTTGCCGTTCTTCTGAGGGATGGCCATGTCCGGGCAATACATCCAGCAGATCATGCACTGCGTGCATTTCTCCTTGTTCCAAACAGGTCTTAATGCTCGCCATCCTCCTGTCTTATTCTCTGAGGAGTTTCCGGGTGTAGTTATGACTGCACCAGGATTCAACACATCCTTTTTCTTTGAATTTCCGTTTTTATTATTGGCCATCTGCTTTTACCTGTTCATAGACTCGTTTCACAGATTCCTTGTTAAGGTCTATTATATTCTGCCTTCCTGCGAACCTGTCAGATATAGCCTTGTTTATCGCATCAAGAGAGACAAGCCCTGTAGCTTTCGCAAAAGCGCCAAGTATTGCCGTGTTCACTATGTCTGCCTTGAAAAGCTCAAGCGCGACCTTGCTCGCGTCAACGCAGAAGACCTTGAATTTTGAAAACTTCTTGTCAGTCACTGGCTGAGAAGTGTTGACTATTATTATCGCTCCATCCTTAAGGCCTGATGAGACATCAACTGCCTGAAGCAATGAAGGCTCAAGAACCATGACAAGATCAGGATTATAGACCTGACTCCTGACATTTATTGTGGTATTATCAATCCTGCAGAATGCTTCAACTGGAGCTCCGCGTCTTTCGACACCAAACCTTGGGAAAGCCTGGCTCTGCTTGCCATCATAGAAAGCTGAAATAGCAAGAATCTGGGCAGCTGTTACCGCTCCCTGTCCACCTCTTCCGTGAATCCTAATTTCGAGCATTGCATCTCACTTCTTTTCCTTTTTAATGTAACAGATGACGGTTTAAATATTTTCCTATTCTAGTATGCAGACTTATTTGTCATTGCCACGCTCGCACTGATTGGTAAGACTGTTGTTGTTTGCCCAACTGCATCATGATAAGACAGGTAAATTCATGCTCGCTAGGCGGCAATGACATAAATCTTGACTTTTTGCTGTCTTGCTAAAACCACTCTCTAGAAACAAAAAGGTATATAAACAGCTTTAAATTCATTTTTGAGCATGGGCTATACAATATACTCGAACTGCATAGGGACATTTGTCTTCAAGGATAAGCAGCTGGCAGAAGAGATACTATTCAAGAAGAATGAAGTCCTAAAGTACGCAAGCCTAATTGAAAAGAAGGACGAGCTTTTCACAGAAAAAGAGCTATCCAAGAAATACAAGGGAGCGGATATTGTAGAAAAAGGAAAATCCCCTCCAGCATGGGTTCTTGAGTTCTTATGCCAGAAAAAATACCTGACAAAGATGCGCGAAGCGCTGATTGTGATAACCAAGCGAAGAGTAGCAGAGACACTAAAACCAGACCACTTGATAATACAGGCATCTAACAACATTGAAGAGCTGGATAAGGTAGCAAATAACCTGTCCAAGAGGCTCCGCGAATGGTATGAGCTATACAACCCAGAATTCTCAAAATCACTCGAGAACCACGAAAAATTCTCGCAACTCATACAGATAAAATCAAAAAAAGAGCTCCTGAAAGAAATAGGAATGACTGAAGCAGAATCCATGGGCGCAGATTTTTCAAAAAAAGACCTACAACCAGTACTTGACCTTGCTGCGCAGATAGAGTCTCTTTATGCACTCAGGGAATCACAGGCAAAATACGTCGAAGAAGCTATGAGAGAGCACATGCCAAATATTAGTGCGATAGCGGGCCCTATGATAGCAGCAAAATTGCTCTCAATCGCAGGAAGCCTTGAGAAGATGTCTCTGTTCCCAGCATCAACATTACAGCTTCTCGGAGCAGAGAAAGCACTCTTCAGGCACATAAAAACTGGGGCGAGGTCGCCAAAATTCGGATTCATAATAAATCATCCACTTGTTGCAAAAGCAAGGACAGACGCCAAAGGCAAAGCAGCAAGGATGGTATCAGACAAGCTCTCAATCGCAGCAAAAGTGGACTTCTTCAAAGGTGAATTCGTCGGGAACAGGCTAAGAAAAGAACTGGAGGAGAAACTCAAATGAGCATAAGACCTCACCAGTTCCAAGGAATATACACTGGCCTCAAAGGCAAGATGGTAGTCTGCATGACGAAGAATCTTGTCCCGGGAAGAGCAGTATATGGAGAAATCCTGCAGAATGAGCGTGGAGAAGAATACAGGGAATGGTCGCCGATAAGGTCAAAACTCGGCGCTGCACTAGTGAAGAAAGTATCACAGATAGGAATATACCCTGGAAGCAAAGTACTGTATCTTGGAGCAAGCACAGGAACAACCTGCAGCCACGTATCAGACATAGTAGGAGAAGAAGGATTCGTATTCGCACTTGATTTTGCGCCAAGGACAACAAGAGAACTCATGTACCTCTGCGAACTCAGGAAGAACATGGCACCGATAATCGCTGATGCAAAACATCCTGACAGATACTCACACTGCATCACCCAAGTCGACGCAATATTCCAGGACATAGCGCAAAGAGACCAGGCAGAGATATTCATCAAGAACTGCAACGCATTCCTGAAGAACGGCGGATTCGGCCTGCTTGTTGTAAAAGCAAGGAGTGTTGACATAGCAAAACGGCCAAAACAGATATTCAATGAAGTAAGAGCTTACCTAGAAAAGAACATCACGATAGTCGATTACAGAGAACTCGATCCGTTCGAGAAAGATCATTGTATATTCGTATGCAAGAAGAAGTGAATAAAGAAGTGAACCTATGCAAGTAGGAGCGATGAACAATCCTCACGAGAATGTTTATTCTGAAATAGAATGGATAGGAAAGAACGGATTTGACTTTGTAGACCTGACTCTTGAACCTACTGCCGCTCTCTATTATCAGATAGATGTCCAGAGAATAAAGAGACTGATAAAAAAGTATAATCTGGGTGTCGTAGGACACATGGGTGACTGGAGATTACCAAAAGATTCTCCCTTTCCTGCACTACGAGAGGCATCAAAGATTGAGATCATCAACGCAATGCGCACACTAGCGAAGATTGGTGCAAAAAAGATCACCACGCACAGTTTCAAACTGAAGGAATCCGACTACGATACCGCAGAAAAATACTGTTTTGACCTTTACAAAGACCTTCTCAAAGAAGCGAAGAAACTAAATGTTACCCTTATGTTGGAGAACGGTGCAACATCATACGCATACAATCCTGACAATAGGAGACTTTTAGCAAATACTCTTAAGAAATTCCCTAATCTGAAAGTCCATGTAGATGTCGGCCACACAAACATAGGTGTGAAGAAGAATATTGTGGGTCTTTTCTTCAAGAAATATGGCAAAAGGATAGTACACCTGCACCTCGCAGACAACTACGGAAAGAACGATAACCACCTAAAGCTTGGCGTAGGAACTATAAATTGGAAGAAAACAATAAAAACCCTGAAAAAATACGGCTATGACGGGACGATGACTGTCGAAACATTCGCGTCCGGCAAATCCGGAACGCTGGAGTCAAAAGAAAAAATCAAAAGATGGTGGGCAACGTATTGACTTTTTCTCGTCTACTTTCACCCTTTTTTCGCAAAGTTTCCGACGATAGACACTGTCCACCGGACATGTTCGCGTGAGATATTCAAGCAGTTACTCATTGTATGAATGTGCAGAGAAAATACTGCTTTGCTTCGACTTATTTATAAACAAACGTGCAAGCCTTATAAAATTTTATAAATACATAAACTTTTCATTAAATAGCAAACAGATTAAATTAAACAAAATACTCGGAGCATGTAATGGGTCTGGAAATATACAACACTTCGTTAAGAAAAAAAGAAAGTTTCAGTCCTTTAAATCCGCCAAAAGTGGGCATGTATACCTGCGGGCCAAACAGAACCTAAGAACGGAGGTTCTGGGCAATCCGTATACAACTATGCCCATATAGGCAATCTAAGGACGTACATATTCGAAGATATACTCAAAAGAGTACTTCTATACAATAGTTTTAAAGTAAAGCACGTCATGAACATAACTGACGTAGGACACCTGACTTCTGACGCTGACGAAGGCGAAGACAAGATGCTCAAAGGCGCGAAGAGAGAAGGCAAGACTGTCTGGGAAATCGCACAGTTCTACACAGACGCTTTCAAAAGCGACATCAAAAAGCTCAACATACTTGAGCCAGACATATGGTGCAAGGCGACAGACCACATAAAAGAGCAGATAGACCTGATAAAAAAGCTTGAGAAGAACAACTGCACATACATATCTGGCGGAAACGTCTATTTTGACATCTCAAAATTCCCTGATTACGGCAAACTCGCCAGAATAAACCTCGACGAACAGAAAGCAGGAGCAAGAGTAGGAGTGGATGAAAGCAAGAAAAGTCCATTTGACTTTGCACTCTGGTTCACAAAATCAAAATTCGCAGACCAGGAGATGAAATGGGATAGTCCCTGGGGCGTTGGATACCCTGGATGGCACATCGAATGCTCTGCGATGTCGATGAAATACTTAGGAGAGCAGTTTGACATACACTGCGGCGGCATAGACCACATTCCGATACATCACACTAACGAGATTGCGCAGACAGAAGCAGCTACAGGAAAGAAGCCCTGGGTAAAATATTGGATGCACGGAGAATTCCTTGTGCTTGACAAAGGCAAGATGGCAAAATCCTCAGGAGGATTCATAACACTACAGACACTAATCGACAAAGGATACGACCCGCTCGTATACCGATACTTCTGCCTTGGAGCGCACTACAGACAACAGCTTTCATTCAGCTGGGAAGGAATTGAGGGCGCGAAGAACACTTTCAACAGGCTGCGCGAGAAGATACTTGAAATAAAATCAAATTCAACGAAAAAACAAGATGACGATGAAGAGAAGGAACATGAATATGATGAAGAGTTCAGGAAAGCTGTCGATGATGACCTGAACATGCCACAAGCACTCTCAACCATGTGGTCAGTCATACGCGATGAAGAGGTATCCAACAAAGAAAAGTTAAGATTGCTGCTTGATTTCGATAAAGTTCTCGGATTTGGTTTCAAAGAGATGAAAGAAGAAAAAGTAGATGCCCCTGCAGAAGTTGTCGAGCTTCTAAAACAACGTGAAGAGGCAAGGAAGAGCAAAAACTGGTCGCTGTCTGACACTCTAAGAGATAAGATAAATGAAGCAGGATACACTATTCTAGATACTCCAGAGGGGCCGAAGCTCAAAAAATCCTGAAACTATTTAAATTATCAAATCATATCCGTAAAAAAAGGTGAAAAATGGCTGTAGAGTCCTTATCTCATTTGACATATCTCGGTTTGTTTCTTCTAATAGGACTTTTATGCACGATATTCTCATCAAAGCTCAGGATACCTAATGTTCTCATACTAATACTTGCAGGCATGATGCTGAATGTCTTGAGGTACAAAGGAGAGCCTCTTTTTGTAATACCTCAGAATTTTATAATAACCCTCGGCATACTAACGTTGATACTTGTAGTATATGATTCAGCATCAAAATTTAAGCTTAAAGAGATAAATATGATATCTGTCGCATCACTGAAGCTCACCATGTTCTTCATCCTGTTTATACTCATATTTTTCACAGTGGCTTCCAGATACATACTTAATCTAGAGTTCCACCTCGCGTTCCTCTTTGCATCATTCATGGCAGGTACATCTCCTGATACCGCGATGGCTTTACTTCAGGGCATAAAAAGCAAGGTGACTGAGCTGCTTGAACTTGAATCTATAGTCAACACTCCTCCATTAGTGCTGCTGCCTTTCATAATAATAGGTTTTCTCGGTGACGTGAATTCATTGACATTCGACACCATATTTGATCAGTTCGTCCCGTTCATGCAACAGATAATAGTAGGGATAGGGGCAGGAGTTCTTGTAGGTCTGGTAGTTTTCAAGATAATGAGCAAGTTCTATGAGGAACGGCTCTCGCCTATAGCAATAATAGCCGCAGCACTTATAACTTATGTCCTCGCAGAGAATACTGGAGGCAATGGAGTCCTTGCAGTAACTACCATGGCGATAATTGTAGGCAACATGTACCTAAAACATAAGGATACGCTCGATAGGTTCTCTTCAACTTTCTCAGAATTCCTTCAGATATTAGTTTTCATGCTTCTTGGGTTCCTGATAAAGATACCTTGGAGCGCGGATTTTCTTGTACGTTCAATACTTCTTTTCTCTATCTTTACAGTGATTCGTTTCTGCGCCATAAATGCCAGCTTCTGGAAAACTCACTCCATAAGAGAGAAGCTGTTCATGGCTCTCAACGCGCCCAAAGGAATAGCTACCGCGGTAGTAATATTCATACTCAGCACTTATGCTATAGCTGGCATCGATACAATTTTGGACTATGGACTTGCTATTGTGCTATATTCTATCGTTTTATCAACAATAACACTTGAGTTTTCACACTATTTCCTAAATCAGGGAATTAACTGTGAAAAAGAAAGGAGAGAAACAAAAAAGGCGATTCATAATACTTAGACTTGTTCAGTCAAAAGTTCAATACTTACCTTAAGCTTCTCAGAAACTATTATGCTCCCCTGTCCGAAAATTATCTCTGTCGCATTCGCAGTCGCTTTAAGGTCATTCATCGCAGATTCTATCCTCTTCTTTTGGTCATCGTCACATTCTATAGTAAGCTTAATGGGTTTTTTCAGAGATACTTTCTGTTCCGATTTGAACTTGCGTACAGCACCTATTATTGATACTATAATATTGCCTGTCTTCTCAGCTTCATCATCGACAAGCTTTGTGTCATACTTTGGCCAATCAGAAATATGTATTGACTTAACATTCTCTTTCTCTGCGAAGTAAAGCTGGTATACTGCTTCAGTTATGTGCGGCAGTATAGGCGCGCACAGCTTAATAGATGTCAGCAGCAGAGTGTAAAGAGTGTGCTGAGCAGCAATCCTTGCTTCAACACCGTATTTGTCAGGATTGTAAATCCTGTCCTTGCAGATTTCAAGGTAGTAGTCGCAGAATGTGCCCCAGAAGAACTGCTCTGTCCCGGATTTAGCACGCGCATACTCATAATTCTCAAAATCATCAGTGCAATCTTTTATCAGCCTGTTGAGTTTTGAAAGAACCCACCTGTCCATGACTTCAAGTTTAGCTTTAGACGCGTTCTTCACGTTAAAATCCTGAATATGCATCAATGAGAACTTTGAAGCGTTCCATAATTTTGTTACCATCTTCTTTCCAGTAACCAAATCTTTTTCCTGGAAAGGCAAATCATCGCCTAGTTTAGAGCCTGCGGCCCAGAATCTTAGTGCGTCAGCAGAATACTTATCTATCATCGGTTGAGGGTCAACAACATTCCCTTTTGATTTAGACATCTTCTTTCCATGCGGGTCAAGAGCCCATCCTGAAATCATGATATTCTTCCACGGGACCTGATCGCAATTATATACTCCTTTAACCAGAGTATAGAATGCCCAAGTCCTTATTATGTCGTGAGCCTGAGGTCTTAGTGAAGTAGGATAAATCTTCTTGAAATCAACATCATAATTTCCTTTGCTCTTCCAGTTTGTTATTATCTGTGGAGAGACCGATGACGTTGCCCATGTGTCCATCACATCTTTCTCTGGAGTGAATTCTGAAGAGCCGCATGAGCACTTATTTTTCGGTTTGTCCTTCAGAGGATCGACTGGCAGCGATTCCTTATCGGCCAACATCACTTTTCCGCACTGCTTGCAATACCAAACAGGGAATGGAACACCGAAATATCTCTGACGTGATATGCACCAGTCCCAATTGAGGTTCTCTACCCAATGTACATACCTTGTCTTCATATGGTCAGGATACCATTTGATTTTGTCTACGTAGGATATCAGCTCTTCTTTCTTGTCAAGGACCTTTATGAACCACTGTTTTGTTTTCAGGATTTCAAGCTCTGTGCCGCACTTGTCGTGCACGTTCACTGGATGAGTTATCTGCTGCTGCCTGATGAGGAGATTTGATGCTTTCAAGTCCTCGATTATCACTTTTCTTGCTTCTTTTATCGGAAGTCCTGCATACTTGTCTGTAAGCTCGTTCATCTTGCCGTCCTTTGTTATCGCGACACGCAGAGGAAGCTTGTGCTTATACCACCACTCAGAATCAGTCTTGTCTCCGAATGTACAGCACATGACGACTCCCGTACCTTTATTCGGATCTGCTTTCTCGTCAGTGAGAATAGGAACTTCAAGATTGAAAAGAGGTACTTTCGCATGTTTACCGACAATATCCGTGTATCTCTTATCAGAAGGATGCACGAAGACAGCGACGCATGCCGGAAGAAGCTCTGGCCTTGTCGTTGCAACAATGATATCTTTTCCTCCTACCTTGAAGATTATATCATTGAAATGAGATGTCATCTCAACATCTTCAAACTCTGCCTGTGCTATCGCTGTCTGGCAGACAGTACACCATGAGATTGGAGTTTCTTCCTGGAAGATCCGTCCTTTTTCGTGCAGGTCTATGAATGAGTATTGGGAAGTATTCTGGCAATGAGGGTCTATAGTAGAATAGCTTCCATCAAAATCGCATGACATGCCGAGATTTATCCAATCCTGTATAAAGCCAGGCTTGATTTCCTTAAGAGTATCATAGCAGAGCTTTGTGAATTCATGCCTTTCCATCCTCACTGCTTTTACGCTCTTCAGTTTTTCAATAAGTCTTTCTGTTGGAAGACCGTTGTCATCAGTGCCAAAAGGATAGAATACATTCTCGCCTTTCATCCTGTGATATCTTGCTATGAAATCCTGCTGTGAATATGAAAAAGAATGACCTAGATGCATCTTTCCTGAAACTGTTGGAGGAGGAGTGTCTATTGTGTATGCTGGTTTCTTGGATTTAGAATCAAAACGATAAATCTTATTGTCTATCCAGAACTTGTGCAACTTCGGCTCTTCTATTTTTGGGTCGTAGTTCTGTTGTTGTGTTTCTGGTTTCTGACTTGGGTTCTGTCCACTGTTTTCCATATCGTTGCGGATTTGGTTTCCGTATTTAAATTTTAGGTTAGAAAAGCGTAAAATATGTTTTTAATAAATACTCTATTTACTTACATTGTAAGTAATGATTTATAAATAATACCTACATTGTAAGTATCAGTTATCTTTATTGTATTTTTAGATAAATAAGCAAGATTTTTCCTTTTTCAAACAGGTTTCTTAATCCATTTAAGACCTGCTTGGCAATCTTAATAAACTCACAAACATTTTATTGAAACACAAATGGTAGAACGAACAAAACCCTGGACACAGGAACACTCACCCAAAAAGATCAAGGAAGTCTTCGGCCAGGACAAAGCAGTAGCTTCACTAAAACAATTCATAGTGAACTTCAGGAAAGAGAAGAAAAAATCTGCGTTAGTATATGGTCCGACAGGAAGCGGAAAGACTTCTGCAGTTCACTCGATAGCAAAAGAACTAGGACTCGAGATAATAGAACTCAACGCATCAGACTTCAGGACTGGAGACAACATATCAGCTGTCGCAGGCACAGCATCAAAACAGATGTCATTATTCTTCAAAGGAAAAGTAATACTTGTAGATGAGATAGACGGAATATCAGGAATGCAGGACAGAGGAGGCATACCTGAACTTGTAAGAATAACAGAAAACACATCATTCCCTATAGTCATGACAGCCAACGACCCATTCGACAAGAAATTCTCAGACCTGCGAAAAAAATCAGAGATGATAGAATTCTCACAGCTGCAATATTCAGACGTTTTTACAATACTCAAGACAATCGCTGACAAGGAAGAGATAAAATACGAAGAGGACGCATTGAAGTCAATAGCACGAAGATGCGGCGGAGACGCAAGAGCAGCGATAAATGACCTGCAGATGCTTTCAGCTTCAGGAAAAATAACAAAGCAAGACCTGGAATCCCTTTCGGACAGAGAACAAAAAGAAGAGATAACAACAGCATTGACAAAGATATTCAAGACAACAGACCCGAAGATAGCCAAAGAGTCATTCGACACAGTGACAGAAGAACTCGATCAGTGCGCACTCTGGATAGACGAAAACCTGCCAAAAGAATACGTAGACACAAAAGACCTGGCACGCGCATACTACTATGTCTCACGAGCAGACATAATGAAAAGAAGAATAATGAGACAGCAGCACTGGAGATTCCTCGCTTACATAAACGATTTCCTGACCGCAGGAATATCTGTCTCAAAAGACGAGAAATACAAGAACATGGTCAACTATGAGCAGACACAAAGGCTTCTTAAGATATTCATAGCGAATCGCAGATACCAGAAAAGAGTCGCAATCTGTGAAAAGTTAGCTGAGAAGACGCACACATCAAAAAAAGAAGCGCTAAGAGATACTTATCCATACATCAAGGCAATATTCAGGAGAGGCAAGGATAGGCAGGCAATAAACCAGCTATCAGATTGGCTCGAACTCGATAACGAAGAGATGGAATACCTTAAGGCTTAATTCTACGAAATACTAACACAAACTATATAAATACCAGAAGGGACTATAGACGCTAGGATAGTGTAATCTGTATCGTCAACACTATCATCAAAGCGGTGACCGAAGGAATGACAGAAAAACCTAATAATGAAGGCGCAGAGATAAAGAAAGAGCTTAACATTGATGACATGGCGACTTTCTGCAAAAGGAAAGGCTTCGTATACCCTAGTTCTGAAATCTACGGCGGCATGGCAGGATTCTTTGATTATGGGCCACTTGGCGCAGAACTCAAGAACAACCTCAAGCAGCAATGGTGGAAGTTTCACGTTCAATCACGCGAAGAAATAGTAGGGATAGATGGAAGCATAATATCAAACCCGAAAGTCTGGGTCGCATCAGGCCACGCAGAACAGTTCGGAGACATACTTGTAGAAGACCTAAAGACACACGAAAGATACAGGGCAGACACTCTTTTGGAGGAAACCCTGAAGATACAATGTGACGGACTTAGCGCAGATGACCTTGGGAAACTGATCAAGGAGAACAACATAAAGTCACCTAAAGGAAATCCGTTGTCAGAACCGAAGAAATTCAACCTCATGTTCACAACCAACGTAGGCCCTGTCCAGAGCGAAGAATCAAAAGCATACCTTAGGGCTGAAACAGCACAGATAATATTCGCGGAATTCAAGAACGTCTTCGAGACATCAAGACTGAAACTTCCTTTCGGCATAGCCCAGATGGGAAAGGCATTCAGGAACGAGATAGCACCAAGAAATTTTCTATTCAGATGCAGGGAATTCGAGCAGATGGAGATAGAATATTTCATACACCCGAAAAAACATGACGACTGCCCATTCATAGGAGAAGTTATAGACGAAAATCTCAATATCTACTCTGCAGATATGCAGGAGAACAAACTTGATTCTAAAGAGATGAGCGTAAAAGAAGCCTTGGCAAAGAAAATAATCAAGAGTCCATGGCACGCATATTGGCTAGCGACAGAACAGAGATGGTTCCTCAACCTTGGTGCAAAAAAAGATAACTTTAGGATGAGGCAGCACAAGAAAGACGAGCTTGCGCATTACTCAAGCGACTGCTGGGACCTGGAATACAAGTTCCCGTGGGGATGGAAAGAGCTACAAGGAATAGCAGACAGGAGCGACTTCGACCTCCAGCAGCACATGAAGCACAGCAAGAAAGACATGAGCATATTCGATGAAGAGAGCAAGGAAAAAGTTGTTCCGCATGTAGTCGCAGAGCCTAGCCTTGGAGTTGACAGGAGCTTCCTGGTATTCATGTTCGACGCATATAAATATGACGAGAAACGCGGCAATATTGTCCTACATCTACACCCGAAACTTTCACCAATCAAATTCGCAGTGCTTCCTCTGATTAACAAGCTGGAAGACAAGGCAAAGGAAGTATTCAAGTCACTAAAAGAAGATTTCTTCTGCACATACGACAGAGCAGGAAGCATAGGAAGAAGATACGCAAGGATGGATGAAGCAGGAACACCATTCTGCATAACAATCGATTTCGATTCTCTCGAGAAGAACGATGTAACTATACGCGATAGGGACACCACAGAGCAGGTAAGAGTACCTATAGATAACATAAAGGATACGCTCCGCAAGCTAATCAATGCAGAGATAACATTCCAAGACCTGAAATAAATAAAAAAGGACAAGAAAGGACACAATATGAAAAAATCAGGTGACAAGGTAAAACAGATTGCCATACACGGCGCATTCATACTAGCGATAATACTAGGATTATACTTCATAGCGTCATCGTCAGTTAACCTGACAGGATACGCAGTGCTTGACGCGTCAACAGCAAAGTCAAAGCTCGAAAGCGCATTGTCCAGCTCGTCAATATTCAGCCAGGTCGAACAGACAAGCATCTGCGTCATAATAAATGACCCCGAACAGCCATTGTCCTTGCAGGCACAGAAGTTCGGAAGCGACTGGACTGTTTCTGAGATGGTGGATTATTGTTCAGGAATAACCAGCGAGGACCTGATAGTGCAGTTCTCAAGCTATGATTCTTTCTCGAAAGCGGTCGACAATCCATCACCAAGACTCCTCGCACAGGCTGCGATGGACCAGGACTTCCACGTACTCCAATCAAGATATGTCGAGCTTGGAGGAAATGTAGTATGTGACGCCACATTCAAGGTCAAATTCTGCGGCGCAGCATCATCCATGGCATCGAATGAACAACTAATAGATGGAGACCTTGTCTGCTGCATAGACACCCTGACAAAAGAAGACAGGCAACTCTTAGAGCAGCACCTGCAGGAAGGCAATTACCAGGACGAGATAGGAATACTCGAGCAGCCATCACCAGGGATAGCAGGATTCAGCATGACAACCAGTATAGCTATGCTTGGAGGATTATTACTTGTAATCATAGTCATAATACTGGTATTCACTATGGGCAAGAGCAAGCCCGCAGTCGAGAGCAAGATGCCGAAGCAGCCAATGCCAATGATGCAGCAGCCAACTACACAGAATATAATGCAGCCCCAGCAGGCATCCCGCAGCAAGGAAGTATCAGAACTCAAAACATACATAGTCCAGGCGCTTGGCGAAGGATACGAGCCTGAAGAGATAATGGAGCATCTCCTGCAGATAGGCTGGGACCAGCAGACTGCTCAGCAAGTACTATCAGATGCAACACGCGAAAGGCTCAGGCCAAACTAGAAAATGGCAGATATACTTGACGTCATAAAAAGGATGAGACGGCTTTCTGGAGAAGAGGAACAATCAATAGAGTCACTCGACTGGTACCTATCAAAAGACGAGAAAAGGATAGTCAAAGGCTACATAAAAGAGAATAAGATAGCAATCGAGAAAGAAAACCTCTCACTCGGAGGACTCATAGAGAACACGACATGCCCTCTGCTCGTAGGCAAGACAGAAAAGCATGATGTAAAAGAACTTGTAATCTCTCTCAACAACAAAATAAAGGAAAAGACAAAGACAACACTTTTCCAGCAGCTCTCAAAAAACATACACGAGAACTGCGCGCAGATAATAGCGCCTAATCTTGTAGGTTTTGAGACAGCAAAAAAAGCTGTAGCGCTCCAGTTATTCTCGCCTGAACATATACACATATTGCTTCTCGGAGACCCCGGAACAGGAAAAACACAGATATTAAGTTCAGCGACAGACCTTGCCCCGATATCATCGATGGGACTCGGATCAGGAACAAGCGGAGTCGGGCTTGCTGTGACTGTGAAAGGCAGCGAAGTCATGAAAGGACTCCTCCCGATGGCAGACAATGGTCTTTGCGCGATAGACGAACTCAACCTGATGAAAGAAGA
Source organism: uncultured Methanosarcinales archaeon (assembly GCA_964563755.1). Taxonomy (GTDB): domain Archaea; phylum Nanobdellota; class Nanobdellia; order Woesearchaeales; family UBA11576; genus JABMQF01. Next base: position 244,871 of record CAZLYC010000002.1, on the reverse strand, counting down.
ATCAAGGGCAAGCCTATACAATGCCATGGAAAAAGGATTCGTATCATATGATAAGGGCGGACATTCATACAAGTTCAATGCAAGAGTCTCTGTGCTCGCGACAGCTAACCCTAAAGGTGATAAGTTCACAGGAAAGAATATCGAGCAACTGAAAAAACAGCTGCCGTTCGATGCTGCGCTCCTCACAAGGTTCCACCTGACATTCTTTGTCAGAAAACACAGCATAGAAGATTTCAAGAAGATAACAAGAGCGCTCATCAACAAGACAAAGCACGAACTCACGCAGAAAGAGAAAGAATTCATGAAAGAATACGTAATACATTCACATTCTATAGGAGAGATATCGCTTCCGAAGAAATTCGAGCAGGAAATAGTAGATTTCATAGCAGAGATAAAGGAGAACGAGAGAAAATACATAACAGAGATATCACCAAGGATGGTTGTCGGCTTCACAAGGCTTGCGAAAGCATCAGCAAGGATGGAGTTAAGACAAGAAGTCACTGATAAAGACATATCTCTTGTCAAGAAGATAATAACAGACAGCCTGAACATATAATCGTTCTGTTCTTCGTCTGCACAAAGGCTCGCCGAAAATATCACTCAGTCTTCTTTAAAATCATATTAAAGAGTGACCGAAAACTATATAAACAAATCATCAAATTTTTAGACCATAATTCAGCAAGGATAATTACAAAAGCGGTGCATTAATGATAGAATTTGTCAAGAGCTTCATAAAAAAGTCGTTCAAAGACTTCTTCATCAAAAAGAAAGAACTAAAGATAGGAATATACGGCCCTCCAAACGGCGGAAAGACAACCCTCGCAAACAGGGTCTGCATGGATTGGCTCGGCGAGGAGATGGGTTCTGTATCTAATATAGAGCATGAGACAAGAGAAATCCAGGTAAAAGAGAAGATAAAAGTCAAGAAAGGAGACAATGAGCTCGAGTTCAGCCTTGTCGACACTCCAGGAATAGCCACAAAGATAGACTACGAAGACTTCATGAAGAAAGGCATGTCCGAATCAGAGTCCAAGAGGCGCGCGAAAGAAGCGACACGAGGAGTGATTGACGCCATAAAATGGCTCGACAACATGAATGTTGTCCTTGTCGTCCTTGATTCAACAAAAGACCCATACTCACAGGTCAACATAACAATAATAGGCAATCTCGCCGCAAGGAATATACCTGTACTTGTCGTAGCGAACAAGGTAGACCTCAAAAAATCCAAGATAAAAGCAGTGAAGGCAGCATTCCCACAATATGATCTTATAGGAATATCCGCGAAGAAAGGAACAAACATGGAAGAGTTCTACGAAGCATTGTTCAAGATAGCAGGGTGAACATGACAATGGCACTTACACTACAATTCGTCCCCTACCTTGAAATCGAGAGCCTGAGTTCTCTAGGCAGGATAAGGAAACTGCTCAACTCAGTAAAAGAGGAGAAGATAGTCCTACTCGAAGGAAGGCTCAAGAAAGAGGAAGAGACAGAACTCATAAAGACAACGATGGAAGAGATAAACTCTGAATTCAAGGGGATAGAGCTTGCAGTGATATACCCTCAGGCAGAGAACATGATGCTCTTCAAGAAGATAAGGCAGCAATTCATAAACATACTTCTGGGCGACAGGCAAGGCCTCACGATAATCGGGCCTGCATCAATAGTGAAAGAGATAAAGAAGGATCCGAACAAGATACAGCTGTTCACGACAGAACAAAGGCAGAAGAAGAAAAAGGCCAGGCCCAAGAAAGAAGAGTCAGTGTAAAATGCCCCACCAATGCGTAAGATGCAACACGTTCTATGAAGATGGTTCACAGGAGATACTGAAAGGCTGCAAATGCGGCTCAAGACTTTTCTTCTTCGTCAAAAAAGAGTCGATAGAGAAGGCGAAGGTAATATCCAACAACCTCACTGTCGAGCAGAAGGAGCAGATACAAGAGGATGTATTCGACATACTCGGCGCTCAGAACATTGACGAGCCGGTTGTCCTTGACTTAGAATCTGTAAGAGTCACAGAACCAGGAAAATTCGAGCTCGACCTTGTCCAGCTTTTCAACAAAGAATACCCTGTCGTGTTCAAGATGGGTGAAGGAAAATATGTTATAGACGTGCCTGACACTTTCCAGAGACTGCACGACATGAAGAAAGACAAGCCGAAGAAAAATAAGTGATTCTATTCAGTCAATGCCACGTTCGCATTGATTATTGTTCTATTGTTGTTCGCCGAACTGCATCATGTTCTGATGTTTAAATTGACGCTCCCTAGGTGGCATTGCTTCTTTATGTTCGTAGTATGTTTAATGTTAAGAAAAATATGGGACGGCGGGGATTTGAACCCCGGACGTCACGGTATCCGATAATCATACCTTATTCAGGTCAGCATACCGTCCTGAAGTAATCTTCAGCCGTTTGAGCCAGTGTTTAACACTGTGTGCTCTCCCAGGTTGAGCTACCGCCCCATAAGGCTTGTTGTTTCTTTCATCGGCCAGAATGGCCTCAACAACCTAGGATATAGAATCAAGAATTAGCGATTTGTTTATATAACTTTTGCTTAGGTAAAGTCCTCTTCTTCTATGTCGAGAGATTCGATTACTGTCTCTTTCTTCTCTTTAACTTGAGCATGCTCTACCTTAGAATCAACTTTAACTTCAGCGTTAACAGCGGGTTTGGGCTGCTCTTTTTCCTCGGCAGTTTTTTGAGAGTCATCTTTTGTCTCTGCCGTGGACAGTATCTCTATAGTCCCGAATTTTCCTGTAGTTAGCTGAAGCTCTCCCTGAAATTCCCCGATATAGCCGTTATGCACTTTCAGCTTGTTGCCTACTTTAACATTATCAATCTGCTCGTTCCACAAAGAAAGCTTTATTTTACCTGTGCCGTCCTTTATCCAGGCAGTCGCAACTTTTCCTTGCCTGCCTAGCTTATTGAACTCACGGACATCACTCATCTCAAATACGTCGCCCTCGACATCCACTCCTGTCTGCCTAGGCTGAAGATCCTTAATGAACATCAAACCACCTACAGGCGGATATTTGACTTAAGTTTAAAAACTTTGCCTCGACGTACGCATAATCTTTTAAACGGCCTGAATGGCATTTTAGAAACCTTTAAATAAGAAAAAACCTGATTGTCCTCTATGGATGACGAGATGCCGAAGCCAGTCAGGAGCGCAGTACTGTCCGTCCTAAAAAAAGCACAGAAATACATCAACAAGGGCGACTCCAACAGGCTCAAGAAGCTGAGTGACGCTACTGTCCATAACGCAGGCATATTCCAGGACATGGATTCTCTTAGCGTTGCAGTTGTGATATACGCAATATCAAAACTTCTTGAAAGATGGGGTTTTGAATCAGAGTATGCTGACCAGGCACGCAACCTTCTAGGAAGCGCACAGTTCTCTCTTGAGCAGGGCAATACTGCAGAGTTCCATGATAAGATGAAGAAAGTATCTGACTTCGCCAGCTCAGCAGACAAGGAATTTAGGATATATATCGAAAAAGTGATAGACAAGGCACAGATAAAGAAAGGAAGCCTGCTGTACGAGCATGGAATAAGCGCCGCAAGAGTGGCTGAGCTTCTCAACGTGGGGCAGTGGGAACTCATGAGCTACATAGGAAAGACAAGGATACACGATGATGCCGCATTGGCATCGACTGTCGAGCAGAGGCTCAAATTCGCAAGGACATTATTCGATTCAAAATGAAATCTCTGATATTCGACGCAGGACCTGTAATAAGCTTGACTACAAATAACCTGCTTTGGATACTCTCGCCTCTTAAGCAGCTATTCGGAGGCGAATTCTTTGTGCCGCATGTCGTCAAGCAGGAGCTTGTAGACAAGCCGCTCCAATCCAAGAGATTCAAGTTCGAGGCATTGCAGGTCAATCACGAGATAAAGAAAGGCATACTAAATGTAATAGAAGAGACAAAGATAAACATGCTCGCAGAGGAGCTGCTTGTCCTTGCCAATAATATATTCAAGATAAGAGGCAACTGGATAAAGATAGTCCATTACGCAGAGATGGAAGTCCTAGCTACAGCGATAATACTTAATTCACCGGCAGTCGTGATAGATGAAAGGACAACAAAACTGTTGGTCGAGGATTCAGCTACCCTCATAAAGATGGTCGAGGAGAGGATGGGAACGAACGCGACCGTGAACACCAAGAACCTAAATAAGATAAAAGAATGGACAAAGAGCATCAAGGTCATAAGGTCAGTCGAGCTCGTCCTGATGGCATATGAGAAAGGCGTACTGAAAGATTATGTCCTTGACGGCAAAGAGGGCATCAAGACCCTTGTGGATTCATTACTTTGGGGTGTGAAAATCCACGGTTGCGCCATATCCAAACTAGAGATAGACCGTCTGGTGGAAATCGAGGTAAACCAATCCCGTTAGTTGTTTCTCCTCGACAGTTAGTGCTTTTCTCGACGAAGAAAACAAAACATTTAAATAGTAGTGTTCGTCGTAAAACCCTATTCTTCATTCGAAAAGGAGGTCAGTAAAAATGGCTGAAAAAGTAGCAAAAGTTGGAGTTAAGAAGAAAGTAGGATACCTCTATTTCGTCGACAAAGCAGGCGACGTATCCTGTGCCAAGATGGCCCGCGGAAAGGGCAAGAAGGCAGGCAAGCCTGAGAAGGTTGCCAAGGTCGGCGTAAAGAAAAAGTCTGGATATCTCTACTTCATAGACAAGCAGGGAGACGTCTCATGCGCCAAGATGGTCAGGGGCGGTTCCAAGAAGAAAAAGAAGAAGAAGTAATTCTTCTTTTTAATTTTTTTTAAATAATTTCAATTTCTGACAAAACTTTATATAATACGCAGAGTTATCTTCCACTATGATAGTCGGACAGGTCATAGGCGGGGAACTCGGTAGGATACTCATTAGGCAGAAGTCAGACAGGAAGATAGAGATAGGCGAGTTACTTGTTTGCGTCAACGGACAGAGCGAGCAGAAGATACTCCTCCAAGTATATGATCTGATGTATGGCAGCCAGATATCCCCACAGAACCTTGAACTGATATCAGGCATGAAGCTTGAAGACAACACAGATGTCTCTTTCTTCAATGAAAAAGTCAGGAATTACACAATCGCGTTCGCAAAACCGCTTGCAGTCATAGGCAAAGGCAACACACAGCTATGCAAAGAGCTTCCTTTATTTTTCGGAGAGGTCAGGCAAGTGGAGAAAGAAGACCTCCGCTTCATGATAGAACCTCCAAATCCAATATTCTTCGGTAATTTACGCTCAGGATCAAAGCCTCTTGATGTTTTGGTGAGCTTACCGGGAGATAAAGTTTTCACGCACCACGTCCTGATAACAGCAACCACTGGAAGAGGCAAGAGCAACCTTGTCAAAGTCATGCTCTGGAGCATAGTTGACAAGGAATACTGCGGAGTCATAGTGCTTGACCCGCACGACGAATACTATGGACGGACTGGAGTGGGCCTGCGCAACCATCCTAAATCAGAAAAAGTAGAATATTATACTCCCAGAGACGCGATGCCCGGCACAAGGACTCTTAAAATAAACATAAAGCAAGTCAAGCCAGACAATTTTAAGGGAGCAGTCAATTTCTCAGACCCTCAAGTCCAGGCGATGAACGCGTACTACAAGAAGTACGGCAACACCTGGGTCGAGGCAGTAGTGCTTGAGAAAGGACTTAATGGAATAGAATTCAACGAGGCAACGCTCGGCGTTCTCAAAAGAAGGTTAATCCAACTGCTCGACCTTGAATTTGACGGCACACAACTATTCGCGAGAGGAGTCTTTGACCTGTCATCAGGAGAGACGACAATAAAAGACATCGCTTCAGCAGCAGAAGCGGGCAAGACGATAATAATAGACACATCTGGCTTTAGCGGAAGCGTAGAGATAATGATAGGCAGCATGATAACGACAGAAATCTTCAACAGGTACAGGCATTACAAATCAAAAGGCCAGCTAGATTCAAAGCCGGTCGTGTCGGTTGTACTTGAAGAGGCGCCACGTGTGCTCGGAAAAGAAGTCCTCGAGAACGGACCAAACATATTCAGCACAATAGCAAGAGAAGGAAGGAAATTCAAGATAGGGCTCACCGCAATAACCCAGCTTCCATCACTCATTCCGCGAGAGATACTGGCAAACATCAACACAAAGATAATACTGGGCGTTGAGATGAAACCAGAAAGACAGGCAATAATCGAATCAGCATCACAGGACCTGTCCCAGGATGACCGGAACATAGCCTCCCTTGACAAGGGAGAGGCAATAATAACCAGCAACTTCGTGAAATTCGCTACTCCTGTCAAGGTCCCTCTTTTTGATGAGTATACGAAAACAAGCATGCGTTCAAATAACACTACATCAAATACGTATTCTGGAATAAGGCTGAAATAGTCAAGAATAGCCAAACCACAAAATTTTAAATACTCTTATATCTTTGAAATGGAGTATGAGCAAAGGACTGCATTTCAAGACAAAGCTGCACAACCCAAAGACTGCGACAAGGGAAGAACTTCTAACTCAGATAAATGAGATAACCAGATTTCTTGTAGCATTGGCAGAAGATTTTGAAATGAGGATTGGCATAATATATGACCATGAGAAATACTTCTATTTTCTCGAAACCACAAGCAGAGAGCAACGAGCTGCATGGAGAGATGGAGACACAAAAAAATGGGATGAGCTAGGACAAAAGTGCCAAGATATCTCAGAAGATATGGATAACAATACTGTAAGCATACTCAAAAACATAGATATTGTCCTTGATGAGGACAAACTGACTCTTGATTTGTTAAGAGCCGATGCTCAAAGCATAGACTCTCTTAAAAACAAGGATATTGATGAATACAACATAGAAGAGCATGAACTTGCGCCGCTTCTTTCTGATGCCAAGTCAAAACTAAAAGCAAGGCAAGCAGCAACAAAAGAAGAGATAGAGACTGAGACAAAAATAATGGCGATACACAGGAAACTTGCCGAGCTCATACGGAAACAGCATGCGTTCGTGACGCGCCTAAAATACCTTGTCGAGCAGGAAAAGAAGATACTGGCAGTATCATTCACGCACCAAAAACAAAAATTCGACCCTTCACAAAGAGAATCGCATGAGAAATACCTATTGAGCATAATTTCGCAGATACACTCTATACTCATGCAGGAGAAATTGGATTTCTATGACCCGTTCAATAGTCTCGCAAGACAGGAAATAACACCTATTGACCGTCTATGCAACCTTGTGTTTGAAAAAAAGAAACAAAGTATGCGCATAGATATTGAACAAATAAGAAGAATATATATGACTTTTACAGAGCCTGAAGAGATACACATGCTCATCTCAGCAATAAAGAGCAATCCTGATGCATTCACAGAAGAGGTGCAAGCGTACACAAAAGTCCTCTGGCAGCAGTCCAGAAAGAAAATGGAGGATATCAAGTTAAGGGCAACGCATGACCTCATGATGCACATAAAAAACAGGTCATCTTTTGAACGAGACATAGCCACGAATGTTAAAGAGAAGATCCCTTTCGCGATTATTATGATAGACATCGACCATTTTAAGAATTTCAATGACACTTACGGACATGACATAGGTGATAAGGTCCTGATTGAAGTAGGCGCAATAATAAAATCAGCTCTTCAGAGACCCAAAGATAATGTCTATAGGATTGGTGGCGAAGAGATAGTGGTCTTGCTTCCTTCAACAGACTTAAATGGGGGGATAGAGACTGCTGAAAGAATACGAAAAGCGATAGAACGTCACCCTATGACTGACCTAAAAGGGGAGCTTATATCACCAGTTACTGTAAGCTCAGGAGTTGTCGCTATAGATGATTATGAGCACGTATCTATGCTTGCAATGGATGTGCAAAAAGTCGTAAAGCAGATAATGAAGCAGGCAGATAATGAGCTTTATTCAGCAAAACATGAAGGCAGGAATAGGGTCAAGGCATCATTATTTGCACCCACCATACAGTAGTGAAAAATACGAAATATTTATATATGGATGATGCTAAATCGGTGAGTATCATGGGGGATAGTGAAATACTCAACTTATTGCGCGTACTCTCGCCAGAATCAGTCTCAATAACTCTAGAAGAGAAATTAGAGGATATTGCAGATGGAGAAGGTAAAATAGGTCACTATTCATTAAAATATGACATATCTGGTCTTTCTGAACCTAAAACAATGTACCTGCATATGATAATGCCAGAAAACATGGTAGGAGGAACACCTGTCCATGAGTTCTATAACCTTAAAAGACTGTCAAAAACAGGCATAAACGCAACAATACCTGCAAGCCAGCAGCTTGAGCTTGCCAAGAAAGCGCTTGATGCGATAGCCGAAATCGACCCTAGGATAAAGGGAGAGGACGCTCAGCCTGTAGCAAAGATAGACAGCATAGGAACAGAAAAATACGACATGTTCTTCATGCGCGCATTCTATAATTTTGTCAATTCTAAGGAATAATAATACAAACAAAAGTTTAATTAAACATCCTTATTTTTATTGTTCTTGAGGGGTTTTAGACAAAAATGAAATTCTTGCACATAGCAGACGTGCACCTTGGAAGCTGGAAAGAGCCCAAGATAAGGGATCTTAACACACAGGCATTCGTATCAGCGATAGACAATGCGATACAGAAAAATGCAGATTTCGTGCTCTTGTCAGGAGACCTGTTCAACACAAGCATACCGCCAATCGAGTCACTGAAGACAGCAGTATCCGGGCTCAAGAGATTGAAAGACAGGAATATACCAGTATACACCATAGCAGGGAGCCATGATTTTTCTCCATCAGGAAAAACCATGCTTGAAGTCCTTGAAGAGGCAGGACTGGCAATTAATGTCTGCAAAGGAGAGATAACAGAAGACGGAAAACTAAGACTTGAATTCACGACAGACAAGAAAACCGGAGCAAAGATAACCGGGATGATAGGAAAGAAAGGGATGCTTGAGAGAAAATACTATGAAGACCTCTATCGTGAGAATCTCGAGCAGGAAACAGGATTCAAGATATTCATGTTCCACACAGCAATATCTGAGATGAAGACAGAAGACCTAGAGAAGATGGAATCTGCACCAGTCTCCCTTCTACCAAGAGGGTTCAACTATTATGCAGGAGGGCACGTCCACATAGTCAAGCAGGTAAGCATAGAAGGCTACACTAATCTAGTATATCCTGGCCCGACATTCCCTAACAGCTTCTCTGAACTTGAGAAGCTAAAGCACGGCGGATATTATTTCTATGATTCCGGAAAGATATCCTATGAATCGATAAACCTTGCAGAACCTCTCAGCATAAACATAGACTGCGACCACAAGTCAACGCAGCAAATCAATGACGAGATGATAGACGCAATAAAACAAAAGAATGTCAAGGACAAGATAGTCTTGCTAAAACTTTCAGGCACTCTTGAGACTGGCAAGACATCAGAGGTAAACACTGCCAAAATATCTGAACTTCTGGATGAGAAAGGGGCGCTAATATTCCTGAAAAACACAAACAAGCTCTCGTCAAAAGAATTCAGCCAGGTGAAAGTAAAGGCAGATACTGCAGAAGAGACAGAAAAGCTGGTCATGCAGGAAAACCTCGGGCAGATAAAATCATTGAAGCTTGACGAAGAAGGCGAGAAAAAACTAATAGAGACACTCATGAGTTCGTTGGATATAGAGAAAGAGGAGGGAGAGAAGCAATCAGACTATGAGACAAGAGTAATAACAGAATTTGAAAAGATATTTGAAAGATAACTGATTACAGTTCTTCAAGAACTGCCTTCACATCATCGCCTATGTTCTCTTTTTCGATTCCCTTAATCGCAAACCACTTCACTTCTTCGACATCTGTCCCGCGCATAAACGTCGAATCAGGTTCTATGCTGCACTCAAAAATAGAAGCTTCAATGTTAGTATCCCCTTTCTGATATTCGAGAACACTGAACTGTTGTATAATCACAGGATCAACACCAATCTGCGCTTTTGTATTCGCAGCAGCAGCCTGCTCTGTCTCTGCCTTCTTCTTGACCATCCCGCCAGGCAGCTCCCAGATATCCTTATCCTTCTTCCTAATCAACAATAAATTTCCCTGATTGAGGATAGCGCACCCTGCTAATATTATTGTAGGCATCAATGACTCTCGAGAAGCTTTTCTTTAAAAATTTAACTCAAAAAACAAGGTTTTAGACGCCTATATGTTTAAATATTAGAGAATAATCATTTAGTTATCACATAATAAAACAGAGGTGCTAAAATGGGAGTATTTGATTGGCTATCAAAGAATTTCGGTCCAGATAAAAACCTTAAGGCTGAATATGCCGAGCTCAACAGAGCAAAGAATGAATCATTGCGTTCTATAACACAATTCTACGCATTGAGCGAAGATTTCATGAAAAGATATTCTGATAGGATAAATACTCTGACACCTGATGAGACAGAAAAAGCGCTTAAGCAGGTGCAGAAGATAAACGAGGAAGCGAGAAACGTCCTTGGCATTCAGGGCATTCTCAGCAGAGATATATTTGCATGGCTTGGGGTCATAGATTATCAGACAAAATACCTAAGACAGACTGCAGTAATATCTGCCAAGAAGATAGACTTTGATAAAGTGCTTGAAGATGAAGCGAAGATGCTCGGACAGGCATGGGAAAACTTCATCAACAATGTCAACTCAACAAAGAAAGAATATGAAAAAGAGAAGAAGATTATACGTTCGCTTAGAAAAGCAGCCTGATTATTTTAATTTTTTATCTTAACTTTATGAGAAGCCCGTCGCGCTTGGCTTCATCATCTTCTGATTTCACTTTTATCGTCTCCTCAAGACCTCGCCAGAAAACTTCCATCATCGAGAGGCAGTCGTCAGGTTCTATGCTGAAACCCATGAATTCAGAAGGCCAGCTCCTGCTTTGCATGTTGCATTCATGGAAGTCGAAAAGGCCGTCAGCATATATGTCCACTTTTGACCTCGGATGGTCGTTATCAAGAATATATGAATATTCAGCAGCATTCTTATTTTCTTTCTTCTCAGCTTTCTGGTGCTCAAGAAGCATCCTGTAAAATACATTGTGCGCTTCTGGCTTCAGTATTATAGTTGTGTACTGCGAACTTGAAAGTCTAGGGAATACACGGCTTGCCTGAATAATCCGTTCAAAGAATTTCGCTGCCGCATCCACAAGTTCAGGCTTGCTCTGGTCAGGTACTGCGCGTTTTATTCTTCGCGGACAGTATGACTCGGATTTGAGCGGCATTATCGGTGTGCCTTTGTTCTGTGCGGACCTAAGTATCATCTCAAGGAAAGACCTGTTTTCAGGATTGGCTTTTTTCGGATCTTTTATGGTCTCAGGATACTCTTCTAATGCTATATACTGATTGTCTGCTTTAAGATAATCATTGACCTTGAAAATCTCGTGCTCTAAGAAGTTCCTTACAAGTATATTTATCCTGTAGACATCCCCCATGTGAAATAAAAATGGAAGAACGATTTATAAACCTTTCTAATTTTTAACTATCAAGCAGTAGTGACTTTATCTCTTCTTTTTGGGCTTTTTAGCCTTTTTAACCGCTTTTTTAGCAGGAACAGCTATAGTTGTAGGTTCTTCTTTCTGCGACATGAGTATCTTCCTCAGCTCCATCCTGTCAGCCTCTGTAAGAGCTGTCTCGCTCCTCACAAGCTTAAACGCCTCATCAACAAGCAGGTCTGCCTGGAACTTTAGCTTCTGCAGAATATCAAGATGCTTCTCGAAAAGCATGCGCTCTTTCTCAAGGTCATCAGGAGTCTTACTCTCCGAAAAATTCTTCTCAAAAAGCTCGATAGAACTGAAGTGAAGCTCGCGGAACTTTTTAGCCAGCGAAAGTATCTCTCCCAAAGAGCTGTCGAACTCCTTTATGTATTTCGTATCCTCTTTCCTTGAAAAAAGACCCATCATTCCACCCCGTTTTGAATTACATATCCTAAAGGGATTGCTGTTTATAATATTTACTCATCAAATATTGATAATTATGGCGTGAGCCTATCCCTGTCTCTTGGGAAAAGCACAGCTTCCCTTATGTTCTTGATTCCTAATATCAGCATAGTGAGCCTTTCAACACCTGCACCCCATCCTGCGTGCGGAGGAGCGCCATACCTGAACGAATCAATGTATGCTTTGAAATTCTCAGGATTACAACCCTTGACTTTTAATCTTTCAGTGAGCAAATCTGGCAGGTGAATCCTCTGGCCTCCAGAAGATATCTCCATACCTCTGTATATAGCATCAAATCCTAAAGAGAGGCCATCGCCTTTAGGCATTATGTAAAACGGCTTTCCTGAGATAGGCCAGTCGTGCACAAACACAATAGTATCAGGATAAAGTTCACCAAGCTTCTCTTCAGCCTCGCCAGACATATCATCTTCGCCCATGTGTATGCCGTGCTGCTTCATGATACCGCTGACTTCAGCAAAAGTGATGTATTTCACACCAGGAACTTTCAGCGTTGCATTCAACGTCTCAAGCTCTTTCGTGTTCTCTTCAAGCACTTTTGTTATCATGAACTGGACGCATCTTGCGAGCACATCCATCACTGTCTTGTCATCCGCAAAGGCCATTTCGAAATCAAACTGCCTGGATTCATTCAGATGCCTGACAGTGTTATGCTTCTCAGCTCTCCACACAGTGAAGACAGCGTATACTTTTTCCATCGAACACGCCAGCATCTGTTTGTACAATTGGCAGCTCTGTGAAAGAAGAGCATCTTTCTCAAAATACTTGACAGGGAAAACCTCTGTGCCGCCTTCGCTGCTTGCCCCTATTATAGATGGAAACAGAGCTTCTATCGCGCATTCTTTTTTCATGAATTCCCTGTACGCGTTGACAAGTGTAGACTGAACCTTGAATATTGCCTGTATGTCCCGCTTGTGCAGGTCGAGGAAACGATAATCCAGCCTTTTAGATATGTCTGTAACTATTGATTTATCCTTTTCTACGACATTGATTGGAAGCGGTTCTGCAATGCTTATGATATCAAGCTTTTTAACTTCAATCTCAATCGTCTTCTCAGTCACTTCCGCACTTTTCACATTTGCAGTCTTGACAATGCCTTCAATAGATATCACTGATTCAGTAGTTATCTTTGAACATGAATCAAAAAGTGTCGGGTCAAAAACAACACACTGCACAACGCCACTTATATCCCTTAGAAGCATGAATTTTATCTTGCTCTGCCCCCTGAATTCCTGAACCCAGCCTTTAACGAGGACAGTCGATCCTACTTTTCCGCTCAGTTGGTCTATTTTTGTTCGTTCCATGTGTTGAAAGCTCTGAACCATATTTATATAGTTTATTGTTGTGTCCTTAAACGCAGGGTAATGTTTTTTAAACCTTGCCTGTTTCTTCGAACGCATGTACAAGATAAAAAACACAGACAGCTCAAGCGATGCGAGAACAGGCGAACTCAAGACAGCCCATGGAACTGTAAAAACTCCTTTCTTCATGCCTGTCGCGACAAAGCTAACCATAAAGCATGTATCTCCCATGGAGCTTGAAGCGATGGGAGGACGTACACTCATAACTAACGCATACATCTCACACCTCAAGCCAGGACTGGATGTACTGAAAGCAGCAGGCGGAGTGCACAACATGATGAACTTCCAGCATTGCATCTTCTCAGACAGCGGAGGATTCCAGATGCTATCAGAATCTTTCCTTGACTCTATCAGCGACAAGGGAGTAAAGCTTGCCGATCCTTTCTCAGGAAGAAAACTTTTTCTTACACCTGAAACTGTAATACAGATAGAGCGCGAGCTGGGGAGCGATGTCGCGATGTGCCTCGACCATGTTCATAAGATACGTTCATCAAAAGAAGAGATATCTGAAGCTGTAAGAAGGACACACCTCTGGGCAGAACGATGCAAGAAATACCATGATGACCATGAAGGAAAGAATTTCTATGACAGGAAGCAGCTGATTTTCGGCATAGCTCAAGGAGGCCTCTACAAGGACCTGCGAGAGAAGAGCGGAGAATTCATCAACAGCCTTGACTTCGATGGTATAGCTCTTGGCGGACTCTGCATCGGCGAGACAGGCAAAGAGATGTTTGAAGCAATAAACTGGCAGCTGCCAAAACTCGCAAAAGAAAAACCAAAATATCTCATGGGAGTAGGAACTCCACTCGACATATTGAAGGGAGTCAGTTTAGGCATAGATTGTTTCGACTCAATCTATCCTACACAGCACGCAAGACACTGCCATGTTCTATCAAGCAAGGGAACAATAAAACTCGACAGGGGAAAATACAAGAATGACTTCTCTCCACTAGACCCTGAATGCGACTGCTATGTATGCAAGAATTTCACAAGAGCATATTTGCATCATCTTTCACGCAGCTTCGAATGGACTCATAACAGGTATTTCTCATACCACAATGTATACTTCTTAGTGAAGCTCATGGAAAACATACGCAATGCAATAGACAAAGGAGAATTTGCAGAATTTAAAAAAGAATTTGAAGCGAAATATGTCAGTCGAGAATAATTTACTTATTTTTTCTCCCTGAAAGCATAATGTATAAATTTTCTTTTTCCCTATCTTTGTAAAAAGGATGACTCCTGACGAACTCTTCAGTACAAACAATGCTCCTAATCCATTGCATATCAAGATTTGTTTGACTTATTGCTGAGATGTGATCTTCTAGTGTCGAATGAAACAAGCCTACGTCAAGCTTTATACCTTCAGGAGTTGATAATACAATCGGATAGTACTCTCCTCTGCTTTCGATACCTTCAAAGGGTTTATGCTCTTTAAGACAAGCAGACCTTTTGAAATCTTGCAAATTCTTTGGCGTATCCGGGTGCGAAAACAGTAAAATAAATTGTCCGTCTTTTCTTAATACTCGTTCTATCTCCGAGTACCCTCTTGATAACTCTTCAGGTCTAAGATAGTGAAAAGCCATGCTGCTGTAATATACATCTATCGAACTGCTATCAACCAAAGGAATGCTTCGTATATCTCCTTGAATATACTTTATTCCCTGATGAATCTTTTCTTCTTTATTCTTAGCACAGGTTATCATTCCTTCTGAACGGTCAAATGCAGTAATTGATTTCACATAGTATGCAATCTGCCTAGCAAGATAACCTTCACCGCAACCAGCATCAAGCACGTCTTTGCCTCTACCTACGTTTATGACTTCTTTAACTAAGTCTGGTCGGCCGATATAGTCTCCAAGATTCAATGGTTTGTCCCTATCCCAAAGGACTGCTTGAGAGTCATAATCGCATTCTTTAATGTCCTTTTCCATTTTACATCTCCCTGTCAGAAAACACCGTTAATAGTTGCGGCAACATCTTCTATTAGAATATTATCTCCCCCTCGAGGGGTAGTTATAAGAAAATTTTATAAACTGAGTATGCTTAGCATCTATCATGGAAGATTTGCTTAGAAAAATAGGCCTGACAGAAGGAGAGATTAAGGTTTATCGGACCCTTCTGTCTCTCAGACAGTCATCTGTCGGTAAGATAATAAAAGAGTCTTCTGTCTCTTCTTCAAAAGTTTATGTAATACTCGATAAACTCATCCAGAAAGGTCTGGTGAGTTTCATAATAGAGAATAATGTCAAGAAGTTCAGTCCTACAAACCCAAGGAACATACTTGACTATGTAGAAAAACAGCAAAAAGAATTAGATAAGATAAGGGCTGATTCAGAAGGACTAATCAAAAAAATATCGCTTGAACTAGGAAAATATGATGAAGAGTCAGCACAGATATACAAGGGCTACCCTGGACTAAGGGTCGCTTTAGACAACATACTTTTTGAACTTACCAAAAGCGACGAATACATTTTCTTCAGCGTCTCTAGCGATGAGTACACAGAAAAGACCAAAAATCTATTTGACCGAGTCCATAATATCAGATGTGAAAGAGGCATTCGAGCTAAAGGAATATTAGATACCGGTCTTAAGCAGCACACAGCTAATTTTAAGAAAATAAGGATGTACGATTTTAAGTTCCACGCTCTTAACATTCCTACAGCAATAATAATAGGAAAAACAAGAGTATTGATAACTATATTTGGAGAATCTCCTATAGGTTTTGAAATAGTTTCCTTAAGAATGGTCAACAAATACAAAGAATATTTCTATGCATTATGGAATTCAATAAAAAATTAAAGATTGTTTCCTTAGTTCTCTTTCTCAAGTATCTGCACAGGAATCTTCGAGAGCTTCTTGAAATTCTCAGCGTCAGAACTGTCACCGACAATCGCGCCATAATGCATAGGTATCGCTAGCTTCGGTTCGAAAGACTCAACCGCTTTTGCAGCCTCTTCAGCAGTCATCACGTATGTCCCAGAGACAGCCATAAGCGCAACATCTATCTTATGCAGCTTTGACATCTCAGGTATAGAATCAGAGTCTCCTGAGTGATACACCCTCTTCGAATTCATATCGATGATGTAACCAAGCCACTCATTGGTCTTTGGATGGAATGACTTGTCCTTATTGTAAGCAGGCACAGCCTCTACATTGATGTTACCCATAACAACAGACTTACCTGGAATCATGATTACGCAGTCACGGCACTCGACCTTTCCCTGAAGCTTGCTCTGGCAATCAGGAGGCGCAAGTATCACTGTCTTTGGTTTTGATATCTTCTGAAGGTCAGCGATAGAACAATGGTCATAATGAGAATGCGTTATCAATATGATATCAGCATTAACTGCAGAATCAATCTTGAACGGGTCTATGTAGATGACCCTGTTGTCAAGAGCATCAGTTATCCTAAAACCAGAATGTCCAAGCCACTTAATATCAACATTGCCCACCAGCATATTAAGCACCCCACAATGATTAGGCTGGCTGAGAATATTAATCTTGCGGTATATATCGTATTTAAAGACAGAAAATAAGGTCAGTTATTGAACTCAAGGCAGATGCTTGAAAGAATAGAGACAAACCTGAAAAGAGAATCAATATCGCAATACTCATTCGCGTTATGTGCAAGATAATCATCAGCGAAATCGAACCCGACTGCAGGTATCCCGCTAATCACAAATGATTTTGCATCAGTCGCTCCGCTTAGACCATGGAGCTTTGTCTTAAGACCACGTTCTTCTGTGACCTTCTTAATCTTCTGCACAAGCAAATGCTTTTCATCAACCTCTGAAGGAGGAAGCTTCATCATGACTTCGAACTCGAACTCACCGAACATCTCTGAAATCTTCTTCAGCTCTTCTATTATCCCTTCAGGAGTCTGCGAAGGCAGGTAACGTATGTTCACTATAACCTCGCAGATTGCAGGGACTATGTTCGGCGCCGCTCCGCCGCTTATCATGCCGAAATTCATCGTTGGCCTTGACAAGTACTTGTGTATCTTGTGTTTCATTATGTAATGGTCAAGCTTCGCTATGAGTTTTGACATGTTTGCGATTGCGCTTATGCCTTTATGGGGAGTAGAACCATGAGCCTGCTTTCCCTTTGCGGTTATCTTGAGATTAAGCACGCCTTTCTCTGCGATGGTCAGCTTCTGCATAGCGCCTCCGACATCAATCACGAGTGCATAATCAGGGGATATGATGCCTTCATTGAGAAGATACTTAACACCGAAAGCAGAACCTGCCTCTTCATCTGCGGCAAAAAGAAAGATGAACTGGTGCTTCAATTCCTTCTCTATGCTTTTTAGATAATCCAGCACAAGCAATGCAGACGTGACCTGGCCTTTGTTGTCACAAGCCCCGCGCCCGAAAACTTTTCCGTCTTTCACAACTGGTTCGAACGGGTCAGTTTCCCAGCCTTGACCAGCAGGCACGACATCAAGATGAGTCGCTATGAGGATTTTCTTTCCCAGTTCATTGCCGACTTTTGCGATTAGATTTGAACGGTTCTTAACTTTCTCATACAGAGTATATATCACTCCAATCTTATCAAGATGTTTTTGTATCATCTTAGCCGCCAGGTATTCATCACCAGGAGGATTCACTGTCTTGGCGCGTATCAAATCAAGCAGAATATCCACATAAGCGCTCTTGTGCTCAGCTATGAATTCTTCAATTGCCATTTTTTTATTCAGAAATGCTCAGTTGCCGGGTTTTCCTTATTTTATCTTCTTGCTGAGCTTTAGATTCAGCACAAGGTCGTCGAGTTTCTTGAGGTCATATTTTACAGAATCAAATTTCTTCCTCAACTCTCCACCTGCAAAATCAAAAAGCATCAGTTCATCGTACAAGTCAGAGACAAGATTCTTGAGCTTTACAGATGTCTCATACTCTCCATTTATCGAAGAATTTATTGCCTTCCTAACAAGCTCTCCGGTCAGGTCGATGAGACCCATCAGGTAATACTCGGGGTCGAGCTTGAGTTTGGAGTTTGATGTTATCTTCCCATCATTCATAAGATCATAGAAGCACAATGCCTCAACATATTCTTGGACTGCGACCTTGTAAGAACCAGAGGAAAGAAGTTTCGGGCTCTTTGAAGCAGCGGACATCTCTTTCATCTTAGCAGACATCTCTTCTGCAGACTTGCCTGCAGATTTCAAATCATTCCTGTGCATGCTGTATATGGTCTTCTTAGAAAGCTTGATTATCTCCCTTGACAGCTTTATAACGCTGTCACGCTGGCTCTCCAGCGAATCAATATCCTGCTTAATCTTCTCCAAATCAGTCTTATCAAGCATAAGTGACACCGTTTTTTCGATTAGGACCAATTTATTATAAATCTTCCGTTTTAGACGCTAAATCGGCAATTTAACGAGTCCGACCCAACGAAAGATTTATATAGTATATTTCACAATGGAAGCCCATAATGGCTAGTGTATTTAGAGGTGTAATAGAATTTTTCGTACGTCTAGGAGTATATGACATAGTCCTCCCGTTCCTTCTTGTTTTTACAGTCGTTTTTGCTATACTAGAGAAGACACGCGTGTTTGGTGTAGAGAAGACAAAAGAAGGAGAGTTCACAAAGAAGAATCTCAACTCAATGACTGCGTTTGTCACAGCGTTCCTGGTTGTCGCATCATCAAGACTTGTCGCTATAATAAACGAGACAATGGCTAACATGGTCCTTCTTCTCATGATGAGCGTCTGTTTCCTTATACTAATCGGAAGCTTCATGAAAGAGACAAAAGAAGGAGTCTTCCTTGAAGGAGGATGGGCAAAGCTATTCATGGTCATAATGTTCATAGGCCTAGTACTGATATTCATGAACGCGCTAGACTGGCTCGAGCCAACATGGGGATACATATACACGCATTATGACAGCACAGTCATGGCGTCATTGCTCTTGATAGCAGGAATCGTAGCATTCATCTACTTCCTCACAAAAGAACCCAAGAAGTCAGAATCAAAATCATAATCAGCGTGCAAAGAGCACATCCATAACATAACTAACACTCAAAAAGGAGGTCAAACAAAATGGCATATCCAGTATATGGCGGAAGCGGAGGAGGAGCTTTCAGGAACGCTCTCTATTCTCTAGAGTCACTAGGACTCTCTGACGTAATCCTGCCTTTCATACTCGTATTCACTGTAGTGTTTGCGATAATGCAGAAGGTAAAGCCCTTAGGCGCGGAATCCGATGCAAAGACCAAATCATACAACGTCGTAATCGCGTTGGTCATGTCTCTTGCTGTCGTGATACCTCACGTCCTTGGCTATTATCCTGCAAATGCTGATGTTGTAAACATAATCAACGCAGCACTTCCGCAGGTCTCGATAGTGCTCGTCGCAATACTCATGGTCCTTCTCATAGTAGGACTGTTTGGCGGCAAGGCAGAATGGGGCTCATCATTGTCAGGATGGATAGCGATATTCGCATTCATCATCGTAACATACATATTCGGAAGGGCAGCAGGATGGTTTGAGTACCTCCCAAGCTGGCTTTACTGGCTCGACAATCCAGATACGCAGGCTATGCTTCTCGTGATTGCTATATTCGCACTCGTGATATGGTTCATCACAAAGGAAGACAGGCCAAAGGAACCGGGATTCTTTGAGAAGCTTGGCGGAGCGTTCAAGGACCAGTTCAAACCTAGAGTGTAATACTTTCAATATTTTTTAATTAATCTTTATTTGATTTCAATTTCATAACAGGACCAAAAGAGGTAAAATATGGCTACATTTTTGGACATAGGACTTGCACAGCATTTCGCGCCCATATTTCCAATACTCTTCGTTTTCGTAGTCGTATTTGCACTTCTTGAAAAATCAAAGATTCTCGGTGAGAACAAGGGACTTAATTCGCTTATTGCATTAAGCGTCGCGATAATGTTGCTTTTCGTTCCTGGTCTTATACAAGTCATAAACATAATGGCGCCTTGGTTTGTCGTACTGTTCATACTTGTGCTTCTTTTCCTACTGCTGCTCATGACGATGGGCACAAAATGGGATTCGATAGCAAAGGTAGCAGGAAGCTGGGGAACGATACACTGGTTCATGCTGGTCATAGCCATCATAATATTCGTAGGGTCACTCTCAGCAGTATACGGAAAGGCATTGCTGCCTTATTCTGCCGAGCCTGGACAGGTCAATGTATCAACTTCAGAAGACACTTCTACAGACACAGGAAACTTCAACACAAACGTTGGAAGAGTGATATTCCATCCAAAGACGATAGGAATGGTATTCATATTGATGGTCGGTGCGCTGACTATAAAGCTTCTAGCAGACACTAAAACATAGAATAAAAAAGAATTCTTATTTTGTCCTTGTCTTAAGGTCGTCAGTTATCCTTGACAGTTCTGAGATGTTCTCTATGAACCCTGGCAGGACCTTCTGGAAGACTTTCTCAAGAGCCTTGACTTCAGTGCCGACTTCTCCGATGTGCTTGTCATAGTCGCCTACGCGCTCAAGTATGGACGTGTGCATCTTATCGAAGTCATCCTTCATCATCTTGACCATTGTCTCCATCTGGGTGACTCGCATCTCGGTCTTGTCTTTCCATTCTATAATCCTGTTGATATTCTCAAGAAGATCAGTCCATTTCTCTTCAATTATCGCTTCGGCAATCTCCTCAATCCTGGCGCTATCAACACCACCCTCAAGAGGAGGAAGGCCTTCAGCTCCCTGAGGAGCCATACCCGGAGGCATATCAGGAACATTCATGTCTGGCATTTTACCACCTGCAGCATCAAATGGCCTTCGCGTCTGGAGACGCATCTCGGCCTGATTCATCGCATCAAGTATCTGATTGGTATTGTACCCTTGTCTCTGAAGTGATGTTATGACCTGGTTGTTTGTGAGACCTTGTTGTCTCATTCCCAAGACAGCTTCAGTGGGGATATCTTCTGGCATAATAATCTCCTAACCAATCATTCCACCAATAGCTAACGATGTTTTTAAAGGTTTCGTTAGTTTTACTTCTTAGAAACATGAAAATATCGGATAATGCATCTTGTCAAAAACGTAGAAAACATTTAAATAATAAGCCCCCCATATGACGATTGGTTTTAGTATGCCTGAAGAACAGAAAAAAGAGGATGAACTGCCTATAGTAATAGGCAGAAGCCCAAGTGACACGAAGAAGTTCGGCACAAAGGGAGCCATAATCCTAGGAAAGCAATATGTAGAGAAACTAGACAGACTATTCCTCGACAAGACAGTATACATGGATGTGGCAGGAGCGCACGTCGTCCTCATCTGCGGAAAAAGAGGCGGCGGAAAATCCTACACAATGGGAGTCATAGCAGAAGGACTATCTCTTCTTGAACCTGAAGTCAGGCAGAACCTAAGCATAATACTTCTTGATACAATGGGAATTTACTGGACAATGGGCCATGCTAACCAGAAAGAGAAAGAGCTGCTCGATCCATACGGCATAAAGCCGCATCCTGTAGATCTCGTCATCTTCACGCCTGAAAAATATTACTATGAATACAAGAAGAAAGGCATAAGGACAGACAAGCCGTTCTCTCTTGAACCCTGCAAGGTCCTAGGAGACGACTGGTGCAAGGCATTTAAGCAGGACAAATACTCAGAGAACGGACTGTACATACAGAAAATCATCGACGAACTAAGAGAACAGAAAGGCAAGTTCTTCATGAAAGATATATTGGAGTACATAGAAAAAGACAAGGAGGTAAGTGCTCTCACAAAATCTGCTGTCAAGAACATGTTCATAACATCACAATCATGGGGAGTATTCTCAGACCATGGGACACCGATTGAAGACCTTGCAAAAGGCGGACAGATAACAGTGCTTGACGTCAGCTGCTATGCAACAATGCCCGGAGGGTGGGACGTAAAAGCCCTTGTCGTAGGGATAGTATCACAACACTTATTCACCACAAGAATGTCTTTTAGGAAAGAAGAAGAACTATCCGAAATAAAATACCTGGAAGAATATTTCGAGGAGAAAACTGCGGCAGACGCCCAGAAACAGGAGATGCCGCTCGTATGGTTAGTGATAGACGAAGCTCACGAATTCCTTCCAAAAGATGAGAAAGATGTCAGCGCAGCGACAGATCCTCTTAAGATTATAATGCGAGAAGGAAGACAGCCCGGAATATGCCTGATTGTCGCGACGCAGCAGCCTGGAAAAATCCATACTGACGTAATGACACAAGCAGATGTGGTCCTTTCACACAGGATAACCGCGAGGATGGATGTTCAGGCACTAGGACTCCTTGCGCAAAGCTACATGGAGCACGGCATAGAAAGAGCCATGAACAATCTCCCTCCAGTAAGAGGCACCGCTGTCGTGTTTGATGATCTTAATGAGAAGATAATGATGCTTCGCGTAAGGCCAAGATTCACTTGGCACGGCGGCTCAAGCCCGTCGGCGATAAAACAGGGATAATCCTTTAATTCTAATGCCACGCTCGCACCGCTACTTTAATCGTTGTTGCTTGCAGAACTGCAATTAGTTTAGATTATATCTTTGACGTTCGCTAGGTGGCATTAGAAATAATCAGTCTCTCTCTAACTTTAGGTCGCGTAATGTAAGGCGTATCTGCTCCTTGATGTAATCTTCTTGCTTCAGTTTTATGTTCAAGTCCTTGAACTGCGCCTCTACCTGATCCCTCACTGTCTTGTTTAAGCCGTCACGCGTCACGAAATTAATCGGCTGCCAGATATTTATGTACTTCTGCAGCACCTCAACCTCTTCCCTTTTCGCGCACTCCTTCAACTCGCGAACCATTATCTTGAGCTTATCGATCATGTCATTGATCTGCTTCTTCATCTCCTCAACTTCAGAATTGGTAGTCTGCACCTCAGTCATCATCTTCTTGTTGCTGTTAAGCATGTTCTGGTCTGTCACTTCTGTCTTCTTCCTCAGGTTAGTGTAACGCTCCTCAATAACCATCAGGCGTCTGCTGACATTGTTCAGCTCTCCAGCTACATCAGATACTGACTTAGAAAGATCAAGACCTGTCTTGGGTTTAGGGGCAAAAAGGCCGCCGGCCTGCTTCGGAGCTCCAGGGGGAGCTTCTCCACTAGGCATTCCAGGAGGAACATTCTGTTGTTCAGGCATTTTCAACCCTTTTTATACCGAATTAAAAGCTAAACGCAATTTTTATAAAACGCGTTATTTTATTGTTCTTTTATTGTTTTTTATATGCTAGACTGTTTCGAATGCTTATTAAGTATATTAAAGTTTGCGTCAGCATGAAATCGCTCATCGATGCTTTTTCGATGTTTTTCAGTCATCATGAAAAGGCGCAAAAACGTGAAAAAACTGGTGTAACATGGCTTTTTTAGCAGGAAAGATTCCACTTTATGGATATGAGATAGTCAGAGAAGGCGAAGACAACGTAATGCGCGTAAACTACGAAGGCGCTCCAATGGTGCCTTCAATAGAAGACAACCCTGCTGTGATGGCAAAGACCTGCGACAACATAGTAGAATCAAAAAGCGTAACAAAAATAGTATTTCTGCAGAAGCGCGAATATGAGTATGATTACAACCAGACAGCACTACTAAGAGAGATAGCGATAGTCTATGATAAACTTTCCAAACAGAAAGATATGTTCGCGCTGAACTCATTCCAGGTGGACGCAGCCGCAAAGCAGTTCTCAAACAGATGGTATACAGAAGTACAGAAACTTGTCTTCCAGATGCTGAAGTCAG
This sequence comes from uncultured Methanosarcinales archaeon, assembly GCA_964563755.1. Classification (GTDB taxonomy): domain Archaea; phylum Nanobdellota; class Nanobdellia; order Woesearchaeales; family UBA11576; genus JABMQF01. Next base: position 220,867 of record CAZLYC010000002.1, on the reverse strand, counting down.
ACCCTGTCGGCATGTATATCGAGCTACGAAGGATGCTGAGGGAAGAAAGGATAGCGATAATGAAGCTTGTCGATGAAAAGCTCAAGCCAGGCATGGAGCACTACGCGCAGATACTGGCATACATCCTTGACATGATTGAAAGGACAAGGCTTATCACGATAGCAAAGCCATTCCTTGCAGGATATAAGATCGGAGAGAGGGACATATACAGGAATTTCTTCCACCCGATAATAAAGCCAGATTTCATGTGGACAAAACTTATGGCGAATTATCCGCCTGAAGGAGAGGAGATAGACAGCTACACAATAGGAGAGGAGACTGAGATAACTGTCTTTAAGCTGCCTGACTCAGTGCAATTCATCTATCATATGACCCCGCCGGAGTTCAAGCTCTCAGAAGACCAATACGAGCTTCTCGACCTCGCGAGGAACATACTCGCAGAGCACAAGCCGACCAGGCAGGAGTTCACAGACCCGTTGAGGATGCGCGAGATATTCATGAACGTCGGGAAAGACCTGATATCTGAACTTGTCACGTACAAGAACATGACCATGTCCGAGGAGGAGATAGACAAGATAGCAAAGATACTTCTCAGATATACAATAGGGTTCGGCCTTATCGAAGTCTTGCTTCAGGATGACAAGATACAAGATATCTCTGTAAACAGCCCGCAGGGAAGACAGCCAATATTCATAGTTCATGCAGACTACGCAGACTGCGTCACGAACATAATAGCGACAACAACAGAGGCGGAGAGCTGGGCAACAAAGCTAAGGATGATATCCGGAAGGCCGCTCGACGAAGCAAACGTCATATTAGACACTGAACTCGAACTGCCAGGAGCATCTGTCAGAGTTTCCACAATAACAAGGCCGCTAGACCCGACAGGAATAGCGTACTCATTCAGACGACACAGAGACAAGCCATGGACGCTCCCACTTTTCATGAAGTATAAGATGATAACACCTCTCGCAGCAGGGCTCTTGAGCTTCTTTATAGACGGTACAAGAAGCATGATGGTCTGCGGAACAAGGTCAAGCGGAAAATCAAGCTTCCTCAGCGGACTCCTGATAGAGATAATGAGAAGATACAGGATAATCACTGTCGAAGATACTCTTGAACTGCCCACTGGCTCGATGAGAGAGCTGGGCTTCAACATCCAACCAATGAAAGTCGCGAGCGCACTCGCGAAAGGCAGCAGTGAGATGAGTGCAGAAGACGGAATAAGAAGCACACTAAGACTCGGAGACAGCTCGCTAATTGTAGGAGAAGTGAGAAGCGGAGAGGCAAAAGCTCTCTACGAAGCAATGAGAATAGGAGCAGCAGCCAACGTCGTCGCAGGAACAATCCACGCAGACAGCCCCTTCGGACTTTTCGACAGGGTTGTGAATGACATAGGAATCCCAAAGACAAGTTTCAAGGCGACAGACATAGTCATAATAGCGACTCCGATAAAATCTGCCGACGGACTACACAGAGTTAGGAGAATCACACAGATAACTGAGATAAGAAAAAGCTGGCAGGAAGACCCGATGCTTGAGCATGGATTCGTCGACCTAATGAAATACGATTCTAAGAAAGATGAGCTTGTGCCATCAGACTCACTCTTGGACGGAGATTCAGAAGTGCTGAAGGCAATAGCAGAGAACGTTCCAGAATTTGCAGGAAACTGGGACGCTATGTGGGACAATGTAGTCCTACGCGGAGAGTTGAAGGAAATACTCGTAAAAAAATCTATTGAACTTAAGGATTCTGATCTCCTTGAAGCGCCGTTCGTGATAAAATGCAATGATAAGTTCCACCTCCTTGTCGAGGAAGTCAATTCAATAAAAGGCAAGATGGATCCAGGAGAGATAAAGAGAAGATGGATTAACTGGCTTGAACGAGAGCTGAAGAAAAGAAAGGTTAATAAAGGTCAAACCGAATTCAATCCATACGGATTAAGCTACTGATACGATAAAAATACGTCAGAAAAAGAGGTAAAAAATGCCACCTGCTCCACAGCAAGCGATGCAGGCAGCGCAGAGAGCGCCCGCACAAAGGCAGGCAACTCAACCCGCCGCTCCTGTGAATAAACCATTCGACATAAACATATATTTCCAGGCGGTTGGACTTTTCTTCAACGATTTCTTCGGAAAGAAACTTCCATACTTCTTCAACAACATGGGACCTGTCCTCAACAAGGCAGGAACATGGTGGAACAAGCTGCCGCAGGATGAGCAGATATCATATGCGGTCATGATATTCGGCGACCTTATGCTTGTCGCAGGGATAGCTTTGTTTTTCTTAGTCTAGAATATATCTGAACAAATCTAATTGAGTAAAATATCAATCTATAATATCTATTACGCGATAGACCTGCACAGACTTGGCCTTGCCTTTCAGCCTAACTGGTTCTAGCTCTTTCACCTTTACGAGCTTCTTGACTTCGGCATAAGTCTTCTCTGTTATCAGTATCTCTCCTCCCTGGGCAACTGCGCAAAGCCTTGCAGCGACATTGACACTATCTCCGATGACTGTGTAATTCATGCGCTGCTTCGCCCCTATGTTACCGATGACCATCTCTCCGGTATTGACACCGATGCCTATGTTGACCTCGACGCCGAATTTCTTCTTGAATCTCTTTGAGAGCTCTTTTTGCGCCTTCTGCATCTCGATAGCTGTCTTTATAGCCTTCAAAGTATGCGATTCAGTGTAGAGAGGAGCGCCGAAAAGCGCCATTATCTCATCGCCGACAAACTTATCGAGCGTGCCTTTGTTCTTCAGTATTATCTGGACCATCGTGTCGAAGTGCTCATTGAGTATCTCGACTATCTGCTCAGGAGGCAAAGTCTCAGACAATGATGTAAAATCCCTGAGATCTGAGAACAGGACTGACATCTCACGCTTCGCTGTGTTGAGATAATTCTTATCAGGATTAGCAAGTATCTCCTGCATGACCTCTGGACTGACATAGCACTGGAAAGCGTTCTTTATCTCCTGCTTCTCCAGGTCCTCGAACACTGCAGAGTCTGCCTGTGTAGTTATTGCCTTTAGTATTGTCTTATCTAGCTTCGTGAATCCTGCCGGAGATGAAGCATTTACGACACCGAAGACACCCATAGTATCATCATTAACCAGTATAGGTATGCATATAGCATTGAAGACATCCCTGTTCACGTCGCGGAACTCCATCATCTCGCCGTGATTCAGAGTCGTGCGTGCAATATCATACAAGCTGTTCATGTTGTGCTGTATGAAGGGGGATGATTTCATCTGACCAGAGACCTTCAGCTCTGTCTTGTTGCTCTTCTTGTCGTACATGAGGAAGAATGCGAATTTTGTGTCAATAGACCTTGCAAGCTCCTGCAGTATCGACTCCATCATCGTGCTGAAATCCTTTATCGTGTCCCTTATCCTGTCAGCAGTATATATCGCAGAAAGCTCTTTCTTCTTCTCTTCAAGATCCTTGTAGTTCTTTGTGTTCTCAATCGCGATTGCTGTGAACTTGCAGATTATGCTGAACAGGAGCATGTCTCGTTTCTTGAAGCTCTGCGAGTACTTGTTCATTATTATAAAAATTCCTATCGGATCCTTGCCGAGAAGCAGAGGCAATGCCATCAGGTTCCTTATCCCGCATCTCCTAAGTCGCCTGTGCTCTGCAGTATCATTGATTATTATCTGCTTCCTGCTCTTGATGACGTTGTCGCACATGTCCCTTATCAGAGCCTGGTCTTCGAACTGCTCTGCGGTGTTGGATGCAACGTACTCGAAAGGGTTTATGCTGTCCTTGTTGTAGAAAATGACGAAACCGAACTGGACCCTGATGCTCCTTACGGTAAGCAGAAGTATCTCTTTCAACAGCTGGTTCAGATCCTTTGTCGCTGCCTGTATATTGGCAAGCTCATTAAGAACCTGCAGCCTTGTATGCTGGGACTTTATCTTGGCGATAAGCCCCTTCAATCTATCAGCGCTGACCATATATGTGCCTTTTCATTCCACTAAAGTAGTGAAAATAACATGTTTAATATATAAAGCTTTTGTTTTTTCAAGTTGTGTTCTGGCGTGTTCTTTTCCTGTTTCTGTGCCAAAAATCTTTTACTTTTCTTTTTAACTCTAAAACTCTTGAATTTGATAGTTATAGCTCTTTTAAACTTGTGTAAGTATTACTTGCTTTTCTCGTTTTTTACCCTGCTTCTGTTTTCGCATGATTCTATTTCACTTTCAATAAACACTCAAAAGAAAACATTTAAATATTAGTTTTTGCAGTGAATTTATATAACAATATTTCGGGAAAACCACTAAAAATTGTTTTTTAAGATTATCAGAGGCAAAAAAACTTCGGCAGGTCTTTTGATAAGCTCATTTAACGCTTCTTTTGCGTTTTTGAGTATTTAGAGGCAGTAGAGGTGTCGGCAATGACAGGAAGAGAGGCAGAAACTTTCAGAGAAACTTTGGCGCAATACGTGCCAGAGACAAGTGATTTCTACAGGAACATAACGCGAGTATATGACTTGCTTAGCGAGACGCGAACACGTTCTGACGGACATGGCATAACTTTTGTAGTCAGGAGAAACGAGCTTCCATCAAAGCTGGACAGACACCTGTTGAATGCAAGGCCATACAACGGAAAGATCCACAACATATACGACCATGATATCGTTGACGTCGCCATAACAAAGAGAGAAAAAGATCTTGCGACAATAGTCAACTCAAATGGAGACATCGTTGGAGCAAACGTGTATCTTCCTGCAGATGACGTGTCATACCAGGAAAGGCACGGAATAGAACAGGACATATCAACATTCATGGGTTTCGACCGGAATGAAGAGTGCCCCGGGGGAAGGACCATAAGCGCTCTCTGCTCGTCGGAGAGTATAGGCGATTCAGTGGCGATAATAACGCTTGGAGAGACAAGCCATGAAGGAAAGAAGGGCGAGATAAACTTCTACTACTGCGGGGACAGACCATACAATAGTGCAGGAAGAAAAATGAAGTGGCATCTCGCAGACCCTAAAACCGTCCCGAATGCAGAGCACAAGGTCATAGAGTTCCCGCAAAAAGATAGCACAGATTCACCATCAGCATATCTTTCTGAAGAGAAAGTAGCGTGCTATTAGATATATTCTGCGTGTATCCAAATGCTTATTTTCTTTTTCTTTCAACTATTTTTCCAATAATTTTTATAATCATTATACTGCCCAGATAATAGCACAACGTTTATAAAAAAACCCTGTTTCTGTAGGCATATGGATTATGATTATATACTCAGAGATGCGATAAAGAAGATAAAGCCAAAAGGCAAGAAGACTTTGTCTGAGGTTAAATCTTTCCTGGAAAAACTCAATTCTGAGATAAGCAAGTCAAAGGTCAAGGCCAAGGCAGTCATAGGAGGATCAATAGCAAAAGACACATACCTCAAAGACAGCCATGACTGCGATGTATTCCTGAGATTTGACTATTCATACAATAATGAGGAAATATCAAAGCTTGCAGCGAAGATACTCCAGAAGTTCAAGCCAGAGCTTGTCCATGGCAGCAGGGACTATTATCATGTTAAAAAGAAAATAAAATACGAGATAGTGCCTGTCCTTGACATAGACGATCCTAAGAAGGCAGTGAATGTAACAGACATGAGCCCGCTTCATGTAGCATGGGTCAAGAATCATCCCGGAATGAATGACCAGATAAGGCTCGCGAAACAATTCTGCAAGGCCTGCGGCACATACGGAGCGGAGTCATACATAAAAGGATTCTCAGGACACGTGCTCGACATACTTGTAATACATTATGGCGGATTCATCGAGCTTCTCAAGGCATCTCAGAAATGGCAAGACAAAGAAGTCATAGACCCAGAAAAATACTACAAGAAAGACGCACTTCAAAGACTCAACAGCTCAAAGATAGAGAGTCCGATAATAGTAATAGACCCTGTCCTGTCCGACAGGAATGCTGCAGCAGCACTTTCATACGAAAAAGTCGAACTATTCAGGAAAGCAGCAAGACAATTCCTTGACAAGCCATCATCAGGATTCTTTGAGATAAAAGAAAAGACCATAAAAGACCTCAAGAAGCAGGCAGGAAAGGACACGCTTGTGGTGCTTGATGTAACAACATATCCTGGAAAGGAGGATGTTATAGGTGCAAAGACACTCAAGGCATTCCAACAGATAAGGAACCAGCTTAAATTCTACGATTTCAAGCTCAAAGACAGCGACTGGAAATGGGACAAGAAGAAAAGCGCCATGTTCTGGTACATACTCGACCCTAAAGACCTCTTCCCCATAGTCAAATGGATAGGGCCGCCAATCCAAGAGAGTGAAAGAGTCGAAAACTTCAGACAGAAATATGAAAAGACATTCGTCGAAGATGGGAGAGTATGCACATACATAAAGAGGAAATTCACGAGACCAGAAGAGATGCTCGCAGAGCTCATAAATGATGAGTCAATCAAGGAAAAAGTCAAGAAGATGTCCATAAAGAAAAGGCTCGCATAGGTGTTGCGCATGGATGCAAAAAACAGGGACAATGATAAGCCTAAGCTGGAACTAAGCTCATTTGAGACATACATGGAGTCCAGCGTCAAGAACCTGAAATGGCAGCTCAATAACTTTTTCAAAGACGCATCACAGCTTTCAACAGAGCACATAAAGGAGAAACTCGCGGACATAAATGCTTATGAGAATATATCTCACCTGCAACCAATAAAAGAGGAGCATATACACATATTAGATGAAGATAATCTTGATCCATCATATGCTGAACAAGTCATCATTGATGGACAATTCTTCTGGGAGCATGCAGCAGCAGGGGAAGCGACAAGACTTGGACTCGGCACAAAATACGTACTGAAACTGACGGATTTCCCTGTCGAGAGGCTCATCGATTTACGTAAGAAAGAGATACAGGATGACCTTAAGAACGACCCTGTGACAGCAAACAGGCTCATTTCAGAACTCACGACAAAGAATCTCATTGACCAGATGGGATGCAGGCCTGAAGATACATTGCCGATAAGCCTAGGAACAAGGCACATGCTCCAGATGGCATTCGACCTCACAAAACTTGCAGATAAACATGGCAAAAATCCCGAAGAGGTCCTGAAAAAACAGAAGATGCTCATAGTCCTCAATGAAACCACCGCAGACAAGATAATATATGAATTCATGAGCAACAAATACTTCGGTTTCGAAAGAAAGAATGTCTTCTTCATGATACAGAAAAGCTTCCATGGAATAGACCTAAGAAAAGGCGAGCCATTCTATGATATGAGCCATGACAAGCACAAAAGACTGCACAACCACGGACAGATGGTCATGCAAAAGACACATGACAACGCAATATTCTACATAGATGATGATACGTCAGAGAGGTACATGAAATCTGCCGAGTTCGAGAAGATACTCTCTTCAACAAAGGATATGGTGTCTTACAACATAGAAGACCTCGACTACCTGACAAACGCGATAGACTGGCACAGCCTTGCGATGAGTCTTGAACTTGGCAAGAAAGGATACGGAATGACTATGGAGATAGTCGCACAGAACCCGCTTAAACCACAGAAAGGAGGAGCAGCATTCTGGGATGAGAAGAAAAAAAGGATTGTCATGATAGAATCCAACCAGCTTAAGGGCATGAAACCAGAGGATATAAAATACCTCAACAAGAATTTCAATCATTATCCGAATCCTGCTGAAGCATTCAGGGCAGTAAGAGACGGGAAGATGCATCTGCATGTCGATGTCAAGATGTCAACAGATAAAGATGGCAATCCCAAGTACTATGCTTATTTCTGCACACCGCAAGGAGACATAAACTTCCTCGTGAAGACAGCGTATATAATGAGGAAAAAACTCAAGCCAATATCTGCATTGAAGTCTCCTGCAACAATGCCGCCTGCTGTCAAGGCATGCCATGCGCAGGACATTCAGCAAGGATTCAAGGAATTCGCGGAAGAAATGCTCGGAGAGAAATTCTGATGAATATACCTTATCACGAACAGGAAACTGAATACACCTGCGGGTCGGCCTGCATGAAGATGGCGCTGGATTCATTAGGAATACATAAATCAGAGAGACAGCTCTCAAGACTCATGCGCACAAGCAAGCTAAGAGGAACTTGGCATAAGGCGTTTCCGGCATTGGCTGAGAGATACAAACTAAACTATTCAGTGATAAGGAAAGCAGGAATTTCTGATATAAAACGCCTTTCTGCAGAAGGATACATAATAATACTTGCATACTACTACCCTACGGAAAAAGTGCATCATTACGCTGTCTTCAACAAGTTAGTCTCAAGCAGGATATTATTGATAGACCCAACAGCAGGTCCAGACCACGGCTATACTATTCAAAAATTCATCAAGCTATGGAAAAGCAGCCCTGAAGGGGATGATGAGAAGAGATGGCTGTTCGCACTCAAGAATTGAGAAATTCGATAAAAAACAACGAGGTGGCAATATGGTTGTCGCAATATTGAAAGAGTTTAAGGAATTCCTTAAAGAGTATAAGGTGATAGGGCTCGCGATAGCATTCATAATGGGCGCGGCCGCAACAACATTAGTGCAGTCGCTTGTAAACAACATAGTGATGCCGCTCATAACGCCATTCGTACCCGGCGGAGCATGGCAGGCAGCAACATTCAGCATGGGACCAATAGTCATTGGATGGGGCGCATTCCTGAGCGCGATGATAAACTTCATAATATTGGCATTCGTCGTCTTCATTGTAGCAAAACTCGTGCTAAAAGAGGAGAAAGTGTCTAAGAAATAATCCTGAGGAAAGATCATGCCAAAACTTAAAGGAACAAAAACAGAAAAAAATCTTCTCAAGGCTTTTGCAGGAGAAAGCCAGGCAAGGAACAGGTACACATATTTTGCATCTGCAGCGAAGAAAGAAGGATATGAGCAGATAAGCGCGATATTCCTCGAGACTGCTGAAAATGAGAAAGAGCACGCAAAGATATTCTTCAAGTACCTCGAAGGAGGCGACGTGGAGATAACTGCGGTGTATCCTGCAGGCAAGATAGGGACAACACAAGAGAACCTGCTTGCAGCAGCAGATGGTGAAAAAGAAGAGTGGTCAAAGCTCTACCAAGACTTCGAGAAGACCGCAAGAGAGGAAGGCTTCAATGAGATTGCTGCATCATTCAAGATGATTGCAGGAGTCGAAGCGCACCATGAAACAAGATACAGGAAACTTCTTGAGAATGTTAAGAAAGGAACCGTATTCAAGAAAGAAAAGCCTCTTATGTGGAAGTGCAGGAACTGCGGACATATACATGAAGGTAAAGACGCGCCTGTAAAATGCCCTGCATGCAGCCATCCACAGGCATACTTTGAAGTAGAAGCTGAGAACTACTAATTTTTCTAATTTTTTCTTTTTTTAATTATCATAGCTGAAGATAATACGCGTATTTTTCTCGTTTTGTTAAAAAATACCAGAAAAGGGTTCATAATGCCTGTTGATTAAGTCTCTCTTGGTGATTAGAGATGTCAGATGATAATAAGTATGAGCAAACAAGCAAGAAGTATAGCAGGATAGAGAAGGCCTGCGTAGGAATCTTGGGCGCAGGAGCGTTAAGCATGATGCTTGGCGGCCTATCAATAGCAGCAGATTACCTGCCAAGAGCAGTAGGCAGCATAACTGGCGTCAAACAGGAGAGCACAGGAGCAGCTGAACAAGGCCTCGTGGCATTGCTTGGAGGAGCTGCAGCATCAGTCGCGTCATTCGCTGCGCTGAGACACTATTCCCGTAAAAGGGAAGAGGAGATGTACAAATTATTCGACGAAGAAGGCAAATAATTATTTTTTTAGTGTATCTGTTTAGATAAGATATATAAGCAAGCAGAGTCCATTGTCAGATATGCCAATCAAGATAGACTACAAGAAATGCTGCTGGAAAGACGGCAAGTGCACAAGCTGCTGTTGCGGTGGGGCATGCAAGGGGTGCGTTGAGATATGCCCTGTAGGTGCACTTAAACGTGAGAAACTACTCGTTCTGGATGCTTCTAAATGCATAGAATGCGGAGCATGCGTGACAGCATGCAAGCATGATGCGATATCTTTGGGTTGAACAATGATACGCGGTTCTAGGGTCGTCATCTTACGCGATGGAAAGATACTTTTCATTCACCGCATAAAGCATGGAAAGAAATACTATGTACTTCCAGGAGGCACCATTGAAGAGGGAGAGTCCCCTGAGCAGACAGCAATAAGAGAAGCCAAAGAAGAGACTAATTATGACATAATCATCAAATCATTACTCTGGGAGATAAAAGAAGATGTGAAGGGTGAGACTAGGATGCTGCATGTCTTCTTGGTAGGCAGCTTCAAAGGGAAACTGAAGCTTGGGGGTCCTGAAGCTGAGAGGCAATCTGAAGACGACCAATATCTTTTTGAATGGGTGCCTGTCAACAAGATGGAAGATTATCTTATATATCCTGATGGCTTGAAAGAAAGGCTGATTAATAAATTCTCAACCGTCTGAATCAAGAAACTTTTTTAGAATGATTAATCCAATCTCTGTGATGCTTTGAAACCTTATCTGCTACTTGGATTATCCGTCCATATATCATCTCTGGAACCTGTGTTCTTCTGTGATTCAGGATGCAATCATGAAGTTCTGTCTTAAGTTTAGAATATTCCGGATATATTTTTAGAAATTTATCAAGATATCTCAATCCTATCTCGTGGTGTGTATCTTTGTCTTCTTTCCTTCCGATGTCGTGAAGCCAACCTGCGATGTCAAATACATCTGGATTAAGATCAGTATCCTTAATCATACCTTTGCAGCAATCAATAACACATTCGGAATGTAATTTTATTTTTTTGTCATTCCATTCATCTTCAAAGAATTTCTTAGCCAGATCGTATGCTTTACTCATGACACAAGTAATACTTATTAATTATATAAATTTATCACCCTGCCTACTTTTTTACTGATTATTAGAAAAAGCAGATTATTCCTATTATTATGAACAGAGCTCCTGCAATATTTGAGATTAATTTCCTGTTAAATCTTTTTACGATAAACTTGCCAAGATAGACTGCACCTAAAGAAAGCACTGTTAAAGCGGCCATAACTCCGATAAGAACCAGCCATGCATTGTACTTTGTAGCAAAAAGTCCTGATGCTATTTGCGTTTTATCACCCATCTCAGATACGAGTATCATAGTAAAACCTGACATGAATGGTTTTCTTAATTCACAAGTCGCATCTTCTTCCTTGCTATTCATTATGGTTATGACTCCAAAAACTAAGAAAACAATGCCTGATATTATTTTTATGTAGCTTATCGGAATTATTCTTGTGATAAAATCCCCGAATATGATTGCCAGACCATCTGCAATAAGAAATGCCAGCATCACACCAATAAGCAAAGAAAGATGCTTCTTTGTCTTAGATGCAAGACATAAAACAGTAAGCTGCGTTTTATCGCCTAACTCTGCCAGGCCAACGCTGATGAATGGAATAAGTATGTCTTGTATCATTTTCTCTTTTTATTCCAGTTCAAGAAGTATAACGCACTAACTACAAAAGCAGGACCTGATATTGTCACTGACCAAGATAGCATGAACCACTCAAAGTTCTGGCTTGTGATCAATAGAATAATGTAAATAAGCCCTGCAAGAGCAAACGCTATTGCACCGACAATCTCATATTTCCATGAAATCCAAACTATTCCTGCAAGTATTATGACTGGTATATTATGCATCAAAAATGCTAACATCGTCTGCCAGAAACCAAGGCCCATACCGAATACATCCAGCGAAAACAGAGCAAGGAATGCTGTAAAGACTATGCTCATCACCCTTGGAGCCCAATACAGGAATTTGCTGACCTTCTTTTTCATACTTCCTCCAATATACTGTCAATTATTTAAGGCTGTCGAATCAGGATAAACGTAAACATTTATAATCAGCGTATTAATCTCAACCAGTCAAAGCTTAACAAAAAAGGTAATCGCATGCTAACCCACGAAGAGAAAATCAGAAGGATAGCAGACCAGTTAAAATCTCGTAAAAGCTCCAAACCTCTCTCTTTGAAGAAGAAAGCAGTCTCCCACGAAGTCCCGAAACCTCATGATAAAAGACATTCTGATGAGAAGCTAGACATAAGCGACCTCGATGAGATACTTAACATAGATGCGAAAAAAAGAATATGCGTCGCAGAGCCAGGCGTGACTTTTGTCGAACTGGTAAATGCTACAATGAAGCACAACCTTATTCCTATGACTGTCCCTGAGTTCAAGACCATAACAATAGGCGGGGCAGTTGCGGGCTGCTCGATAGAGTCCATGTCATTCAAATACGGCGGATTCCATGACAGTTGCGTAGAATACGAAGTCATCACAGCGAAAGGAGACGTATTGATATGCACTCCTGACAACGAGAACAAGCTACTTTTCCAGATGATGCACGGCACATTCGGCACACTTGGAATAATATCTAAACTAACATTCAAGCTACTGCCTGCAAAGCCATTCGTCAAAGTCGAATACTTCAAGTACAAAACACTCGAGGAATACAAGAAGGCAATATGGAAACACTTCAAGTCACAAGACATAGATTTCATGGACGGAATAATACACTCACCGACAGAATACGTGCTGAGCATCGCGAATTTTGTCAATAAAGCACCTTACACGCACAGCTACGACTGGATGAGAATATACTATAAGAGCACCAAGACACGAAAAGAGGATTATCTCAAGACACCAGATTACTTCTTCAGGTATGACAAGGGAGTCACAAATGTCAATCCAAAATCATTCTTTGGCAGGCTGTTATTCGGAAAATTCATAAGTTCAACAGAGATGCTCAAGATTGCAAACAAGCTGCGCAGGATAATCCCTTCAGATAAGATACCTGTGACGCTCGATGTATTCATCCCATTCTCAAAAGCCACAGAATTCATGAACTGGTACAAGAAAGAAGTCAACTTCTTCCCGCTCTGGTGCGTCCCATACAAGGCAGTCCGGCAATATGAATGGTTGTCTGCGCAGTTCTTCGAGAAAACAAAAGACGAGCTGTTCCTAGACCTCGCGATATACGGAATGAAGAAAACAGAAGGCAAGGACTACTATGAGATAATAGAGGATGAACTCATGAGGATAGGCGCTCTAAAAACTCTTATATCTACAAATCATTACTCGGAAGAGGAATTCTGGCAGACCTGGAATAAAGAAAACTACTGTTCTGTCAAGCAAAAGACTGACCCAGACAATATATTCAGAGACATCTATACTAAGACGTGCAAGGCGACGAGAGGAATTGGTAGATGATTGCATTTAATTCCTGTTAATAACTGCGTTTTTTGTCACTATTGTTCTGTTGTTTTTTGTGTTGTTGTATTAGGATTTGCCGGAGAATTTCCGCTCGTTGATGGGAAAAGTTTATATATCTTGATGCATTACTATTCAATTACTATGGTAATGGACACTCTTCAGGTAAGGCTGGGCCATGAGATGGTCAAGAGGATAGATGAAACTGTAAACTCAGGGCTATATTCGAATAGAGCGGATTTAATCAGGGATGCCGTCCGTCGTTTCCTTTGGATGCGTGAACTTGATAGACAGATAGGATCCATACCTAACACTGGCGATTCGGTAAAGGAGATTCGTTCAATAAGAAAGAAGCGTTCTAAGGAAATAAAAAGTTTTGATGACCTTGAGAAACTTAACCGGCTATACCGTTAAATGCTCTGGCTTGTCCACCTTGATATATTTCCTGGCGAATTCTATAAGCAAGTTGTCCCTAGTCACCAAAACTGCACCCAACCGCTTACACACTGCTATGTTGATGCAATCTGTGAAGCTTATCCTAAATCCTGATTCTGATTCAAGCTTTCTTGCAACGTCGTAATCCTCTTTCAAGCATTCAACATACATGAACTTCTTCTCTTCCTTGATAAACCTCAATCGTTCCTTGAAAACTTCGGGATTATCAATAACCCGTTCAATCTCTTTAAGCACTACCGCAGTATATACTGCCTGCGCATCTTTGCAAGACCTAATCCTCCTGAGGAAGAGCTTTGTAATCTTCCAATAAGGTATTCCTTTGGATGCGTCACCCTCTCTTTTGAACAGGTTCAGCCATATGCAGCTGTCTACGTAATATTTCTTCATAATCAAAAATAAGTTTTCGATGTTAATAAACTCTGCTAATTTGTCGTCGGAAAATTTCCGATTTCTTACATGAGTATTTGATTTTTTCCGCCTCGTCTTATAGAATATCTTGATGCACACTTAATGATTATTTCAAGAGTTGTTATAGCACGTTGCGTACAAGGCGAAGAAAAATCGCGGAGCATACTTTTCAAATATATAAACTCTTCTTAAAAAGGATTATAAATCACTTGTTACATAATATTTCTCATGAGCGTCGCAGAACAGATAAGACAAGCCCTTCTTGAAGAAGGCAAAGACCTTGACGAGATAATAGGACAGGACAATGCTAAAAGGCAGGTCAAGTCCGCACTCATCGCAGGAAGACACATCATAATAGTCGGACCGCCAGGAATAGGAAAGACAACACTGGCGAAAAACGTCGCAAAACTGCTTTCACAGATAGAAGTGAACGACTGCCCATACAACTGCTCACCAAAAAACCCGGTATGCCCTGAATGCAAGTCAGGAAAGACAAAGAAGAGAAAGAAAATCTCTGGCATGGAACGTTTCGTAAGAGTTCAAGGCAGCCCAGACCTAACCGCAGAGGACCTGATAGGGGACATAGACCCTGCAAAAGCAATAAAGTTCGGACCATTATCAATAGAAGCATTCACGCCAGGAAAGATATTCAAGGCAAACAACGGAGTATTGTTCTTCGACGAGCTTAACAGGGCTCCAGAGAAACTTCAGAATGCACTTCTGCAGGCACTACAGGAACGAGTGGTAACTATAGGAAGCTACAACCTAGACTTGGAAGCTAATTTCATATTCATAGCTACAATGAACCCGCAGGATACGAGCACAGAACCATTGTCAGACGTCCTTATGGACAGGTTCGATGTCGCATACATGGATTATCCTGAAAACATACAGAACGAAGAGAAGATTGTAGAAGCGAATGCGCAGCATTTCATAAACTTCCCTGAAGACGTCAGGAACATGACTGTCCTGTTTGTAAGATTGTTAAGAGAATCGGACAAGCTAGAGAAGCTGCCAAGCGTAAGGGCATCGATAGGACTATATGAGCGATCACAGACAAACGCGATACTCAAGAAAAAGAAACAAGTCTCATGGCAGGATGTGCAGGAGGTATTGACTTCTGTCCTCTCGCACAGGATAAGGCTAAAGCCATCCGCGCAGTACCTGCAGACGCCCGAAGAACTCATACAGGAAAAATTAAGAGAATTCATCAGCCAGCAGGGCCTTGAGAACAGCGACGAAGACGGTGATGTCCCCTAGTTCAGAGGGCGAAGATAAAGACACAGAGCACGCTGACATAACTAAATTCTCAGCTATTGAAGAGCTAGAAGGAAAACTGAAGTTCGAAGACATAGAGGAGAAGCTCATGCATTCAGTCCTCGAAAACGACCAGATGGCAATAGACGAAGGAATGGTCATAGAAGAGGCGCTTAACAGAGGAATAGGAGCATTCAACCCTGACATGATGTTCGAGAAACTTGTCAAGAACTTCACCATGACAAAAAGCATATTCGGAGAAGCGCTCATACGTGCAGTATCCGGGTATGATATTGACTATCTTGATAAGAACATCGGAATACCAGAATTCCAGCGCGAGCTAAAGAGGAAGATAAAAGAAAGGCTTGACCAGTTCAAGAAAGACAAGGTTCTAAACAAGGAAGGAATCATAACAGATACGGGAATAGAGCTCGCTTCCTTAATCATGTGCATAAACGAACTAGATAACCTAGTGCCAAAAGGCATAAGCGGCGAAAGGATACACAAGAAAAACTCACTCTACGGAACAAAACAGGATGTAAGAAACTACAGAAAAGGTGACAGATACAAAGACTTCGCAATAAAACAAGCTGTCAAGACAGCGATAAGAAGAAAACACACAGAAGTGATGCCAGAAGACTTCAAGACGCACGAACGGCAGAGCAAGGGCGAGGTGTATCTCGTCTATGCCCTCGACGCAAGTGGAAGCATGAAAGGTGACAAGATAGGCGTATGCAAGAAAGCAGGTGTTGCATTGGCATACAAGGCAATAAAAGAACGCGACAAGGTCGGTCTAATAGTATTTGGAACAGAAGTCAAGGAAGCGATAAACCCCACACATGATTTTTCATTACTTCTTAACTCAATAACAAGAGTGAAAGCATCGGCAGAGACAGACATAGCGGGTACAATAACACGAGCTGTCGAAATGTTCCCAAGGACGGAAGCTACAAAACACCTGCTCATACTTAGCGATGCATTGCCTACTAAAGGAGACGATCCTGAGAAAGCAACACTTGAGGCTTCTGCACAGGCAAGGGCAGCAGGAATCACAATATCTGTAATTGGAATAAACTTTGACACAAAAGGAAAGAAACTGGCAGAGAAGATGGTCGAGATAGGAAAAGGCAGATTGTATATAGTAAAAGACCTAAAAGAGATAGATAAATTAGTGTTGGAAGACTATTACTCAGTAATCTAATTCTTTTATTCTAGCATATTTCGAGGCTTGTACTTGTCGTGCCTGTGCTCATGCAGGTAAACTGCGCCACCTACAATGATGACAAATATCAAGACCGCGACTGTCATGAAGAAGATTGAAGACACAACTGTGCTCTTTGCAGCTTCTTTTGTGACCTCAACAGCAGCGCCTGTTATCGAAGGGACATCCCAGATGAGATAGATTGCCGCAAGAGACAATGCGATTGTGAAAAAGCTTATCGCATACATGAATGAATTTGATTTATGTCTTTTTTCAACAATAGAATCAAAATGCTTCTCAGCATAATACCTTTTCCTGACATCCTGCAATATGTCATCATAAGGCTTGTCGTAATGCCCTAGCCTGTCAAGCTTTGACTGAACAGTGTCCAGGTCCTGGATGAGCCTGTTGTTGGATTCTATCCTTGCAACTTTGAGCTTGTTAAGACGTTCCTTGCTCTTCTCAGGGTGCGTACCGAGATAGACATGCTTCTTAGAACCGTCCCTCTCTTTCACATGATGGAAGTAATGAGTTACAGTCTTCTTGCCCTTTTTCTCCGTAAGCTTATGCATGACAGGTCAATAGCATTTTTTATTTATAAAGCTTTGTGCAGACGTTTTCATCATAATTACATATTATGCGGTCAACAATAACATTTATAAAATCTCATCCTGTATGCAATATTATGAAACTGCTGGCATTCGTTGACATGCATGGCTCGAAGAGCATAATGAAAAAGATATCGAGCCTTGCAAAGGCAGAAGACGTCGATTACATAGTCTGCGCAGGAGACGTGACAATATTCGGGGAAGCGCTCAGTCATATCATAGAAGACCTTGAAGCAATAGGAAAACCTGTCCTTATCATACACGGAAACCATGAAGACGCATCATCAATGAGGAAACTCTGTGAGAAGACAAAGAACGTAAATTTCATACACAAACATGCTTATGACGCAGGAAACTATGTGTTCTTAGGTTATGGTGGCGGCGGCTTTTCAACAATGGACAAAGAATTCGATGATTGGATAAAGACAGCAATGACAAAAGTCAAAGAAGACCAAAAAATCATCCTTGTGACTCATGCCCCTCCATATGGTACAAAACTGGACATGATACTTGACCAGCCTGCGGGAAGCAAATCAATAAGAAACTTCATAAAACTGGCGCAGCCTAAACTTGCAATAAGCGGACACCTGCATGAGAATTCTGGCATGAAAGACAAGATAGATGACACAAAACTGGTGAACCCCGGGCCTTGGGGGATGCTATTGACTTGTTCATAATTTCTTAATCATTCTAAAATAAAATACATCAAAGCCCCAATGCTTGTAGATTTCTTTAGCTTGATTATTAGAATTTACACTTAACGTGATTATTTTACATTTATTCTTAATGAACCACGCCAACAGTTCTTTCCATAATCTTCCTGAGATTCTCTTCCCTCGGCAGGTTCTTAGGACAGCAATATCATTCAGTTCTCCTGTTTTAGGCAGTTTAAACAAGGGGTGTTTATCATCTCTAATTTCTCCAAATATGTATCCAAGGATTTTGCCTTCTTCTTCAGCCACCAAAAACAGAGAATTCTTCTGCTTTATGTACTTCTTGAAAGCGAGCTTGATATGCTTCATTAAAGGCGCTTTCTTATTCCTCATGCATTTATACTTACCAGGCAGATAGCCTACACTGTCCTGTTCATACTCAAGAAAAACTGGAATAAGTGAATCAATATCCTTTATTTTAGCAGTTCTTATACGCATACTGATTAATCCCTCTCGTGATTATACCATTCTCTGAACATATGAACGAATGCGTTGAGCATCTGTTCTGATACATTTCTTGCACGGACCTTAGTTAGGCAGTCCTTTACAAGTTCTATGAACTCATTCCTATTGACAAATTCAAAATCTATGCTTTCGTGATACCCTTCGAACATTCCTTTAGCAACCGCTTCATGGACAGTGTCCTCTATGTCTTCGTAAACTGTCATGGTCCATTCGTAAGTAACTCCGTCTTTCTTATCATTGGATAATATCTGCCCCATACCCTTCTTCATCTTTTCAAGAAGCTTCTTCTCATGAGAATCCAGCTTTCTGATGAGGTGTTCACCTTTGATCAGGTCCAAGAAAAGCTGATGGAACGTCTTAAACGCGCCAATCCTTCGCACTATCTCCTGCTCTATCTCAAACTGTTTAACAAGGTGTGTTATCATCTTATCAGTATTCGCCGAACCTTTCAATATATTAGTTATCAGGTGAGCTTCTGACTTCAGGACATCATGAAGATGCTTCAATAACTCATGCAGGTACTCATATTTTGTTTCAGCATAGCCTAAGCATTCTTCTAACCTTTTTACACGTCTTATCTTCTTGGAATGTTCAATTGACTCTAAATCTTTAATTAAGTCTTCTTCAATCTTCTCTTCGGCAGTTATATCGATTAGACCTGCGCAGATTGTCTTCTTCAACAACTCCAGCCGTTCAATAGGATGATCGTTAAGTAGCCCTGTGATGAGCTTTTCCTTTTCAGAGAAAGTCTTCTGGTAGTCTGTCCATATCTTGATTATATTCTCATCATCCAGCTCAATCTCTTTCGCAGTCGATTCTGAAGAACCAAAAAGATGATTTAGCAATGTCATACCGACGCAAATATTTGCATCTTTATAAACCTTCTTCAGTCAGAAATCCATAATCCTTCCTTTGAAGTCTTCTTTCATCAATAGCACGACTCTTGATGGCTTGTGTTCATCAATTACTTTGTAATCGCAATGCTTTGCAATGTCCTCTGCGAACTTTTTTACTTCTTCATGCAATGGCATGTTCTCCATAACAAGTCTCTTCCTTGATTCACCAACAAACATGTACGCCTTGACCTCGATGAAGTGCGGCTCTGCTATCTTTATGAGCTCAGCATATTTCTCAGGAGCATACATATTGACATCTTTTATTGCAGTGAGCCTTATGCACGTTCTTGTCTTACTCTTCAGTTTTTTTAGAACTGCCAGACTCTTATTAAGCCGTTCCCAGCAGTCTTTATGCATCGGCTTGCAGATCTTTTCTTGAAGTTCCTTATCAGGAGAATCTATTGACAAGTATAGCTGTGTAGGCGGCTCAAGCTTTTCAAGTACTTCAGGCAATGTCCCATTAGTCACAACAAACGATGAGAAACCACGTCTCTTGAGCTCCTTAATCATATCACTAAGCTTAGGATAATATAACGTCTCGCCAGTAAGGGATATTGCGAACTGATTAGGCTCCTGCGCTTCTTTGTATTTTTTCTTGTTGGTGTTTTCAAAACCACCATAGCCAGATATCAGCTTACGCTGGGCTGCAATGGCCTTGTCAACAAGCTCTTTAGGGTCATCAATATCTGCAAACGGTTCATTATAATGCTCGCGCCAGCAGTAGACGCAGTCCATGTCACAGAAATTTATAGTAACTGACATCTGACAGCACTTATGCGATTTTATGCCATAGAATTGCTCTTTATAGCAGACGCCCTTATCCCGCAAAGAGTGCTTTGACCATGTACAGAGCTTTACAGCAGAATGATTACCGATGAAACGGTAATGTTGCTTCTCAAGCATTTTCTTATAGGCGTCCTTGACCATCGATAAAAGAAGAAGGGCTGGTTTTTTAAGGGTTTTGATAGCATTCCAGAAAATGGGGCAATTATCCCTTAATTTCTATCTTTTTTTATACTGCTTATGTAACTTCTGCTAGAGTATCGGGTTATTTTCCAGAGCTATGTCTTTTTAGTCATCTTTTAATGAGTTTCAGCAGCATATAATCAGGTACAACTTCTTGAAAATTATTCTCATTGCTTTTATCCTCAGCAGTCTGTTCATAAAAATTAGCCATCTCAAAGAGCGAGAAAAGATTTGGAGTCAGATAATCAGAGAATGTACGTGATGGCTCATTTACAACGAAATCGCCGTTGAAGATAGGAATATCCACTGTTTCGCGCTTGTGATAATTCTTCTCTTTCTTGGCCACAAAACTGAGTAATGGATGCGCTACCAAGAAGACAAACCTCCCTTCTGGCTTCAAAATCCTGTGAATCTCATTGTAGACCTTATCCAGATTCTCTGCATAATGCATAGCGTACCTGCTGTATACTGCATCAAAGAAAGAGTTTTCGAAAAAAGTGTTCTCGAATCTTTGTACGTATATGTTTTTAAGCTCAGAATTATCTCTCATCGTAAGCCGCACCATCTCATCTGAAGCATCAATTCCATATATTCTTGCACCACATTTTTGAAAGTGCAGCATATCCTTCCCGAAGCCGCAGCCAGCATCTAGTATCACGCTACCCTCAAGGTCAAAATCAAACTGGGAGTAAATCGCGATTCTTGACTCATCACTCTTGTCTGAATAGAATCTCCTCTGTGCATCAGCATATTTCTCGGCATTAATGTTGTATTGCTTGATGAAGTCATGCGGCATGCTTTGCACCTCCATCATATCTGCTTGTGAAACCTGCCAATCCCGTGAATCGCTCTATGAACAGGTCAACTTGTTCCCTGCTGACTTCCGTATGTCTTTCTATCAGCATGTCAGATAAGGTTGGATAGTCGAAATCATCATCTTTCTCCAAGGCACGGCCTGTAGTTCTAGCATAATCCTCTCTGACATTTTCATCCTCTGTAAGAAGTTTGAAGAGATTCGAACCATACAACGGTACAGGTTTAGTGACTAGCAGATCTTTCAAACCATATTTTTCTACAGTACTCTCTGCGAAGCTGAGGGATTTCTCTAAAGAAGAAGCAGTTTCTCCTTCCAAGCCTAATATGAATGGGATGCATAACTCTATCCCCTCTTCTCGTATAGCTTTCACAGCCCTATTTATGTCATCGCTACGATAGTCCTTGCCGCACTTTTCGAGTACGGAGTCATCCATTGACTCTACTCCTAGAAACATATTAAACACACCTAACTTCCTGAGCTTTCTCGCACGTTCATGCGTCATCGATGAAGGACTCGCATATACCTTAAGCAATATATTCAAGCCAGGATAATTTAGCTCTTTCTCTGTCAATATCTTATCAAGATAGTCCCCTACCATGAAATCATCCCCTGTCTCGAAGAAAGTGGTTATGCCGTATTTTGCATTTAGGTAAGATATCTGTTTCCAGAATCTCTGCGGACTCAGCATCCTGACTCATTTAGTTTGATGAGAGCAGAACTTGCATGGCCCTTTTTTCAACGCTTTAATGCACCCACGTATAGAAGATATAGCGAATGGTGAATGTCCCTGCCTTCCATCGAATCTGCCAAGATAATCTTGCGTTTCTATAAAAGCATCTTCCATCAGATTCGAGTTCATGTCGAATCTTTTACTGAACGTGAATCTTATTCCGAAGTCATCCCTGTAATACAGGTTGGGAATCTCTTCAGGAGGTCTGTTCTCTGCTATGTTAATCATAGCTTCTTCACCATCACCTCGCACCACATAATCTACAGACTCATGATTCCTGAGAATCCTTTCTGCAAGATTTCCTCCGTTAGGTCCGCCAATCACAACTTTGCATCGCGGATTCATGTATTTAGTCTCATTTGCTATCTCGATGCATCTTCCGTGATTTGAGTACCAATCGCTGAGTCCAACTATTTGGTCATTCTCAGATAGAGAAAGCAGAGAGAAATTCTCATCAGTCACTTTTATATTAATATCAGGTATTCTTTTCAGTGCATTGGCTATATAGACTATCCCTGATGGTATCGTTTTATGGTAGGGGTCATACTTGCCTGACCCGCGTGGAAATATCAGATGTACATTCTTAGCGGACATTTTAATCACTTTGTAGTTAATTGTTGTCAGAGAAGACTATTTTTAATTATGTCCTCCTTTTGAGGACAACATAATAGAAATATTTATATTTATGAAATCCCACACCTCTTGCATGAATGACAATGCACTTGAAGAAGCAGGATTGACAGGTAACGAAATAGCTGTCTATAAAGCATTATTACAGATAGGTTCAACTACGGCAGGTCCTTTAACCAAAAAAGCAGGTATACACAGATCAAGAGTGTATGAGGCGTTGGATAGGCTAGTGGAGAAGGGGTTAGTATCATATAACATAACCGCGAACAGGAAACATTTCAAGGCACAGGACCCTGAGGCGCTGATTGAATTCATCGAAGAAAGAAAACAGAAAGTCAAGGAGATACTGCCGGAACTAAAATTGCTACAAGAATCCGAGCCTGAAATGCAAGAAGCGAATGTCTTCGAAGGATACAAAGGCCTCAAATCCATATTCGACAACGCACTCAATCAGCTGAAGAAAGGAGATGAAATCCTGGTTTTCGGTGCGCGTTCTGGACAGGATGTAGCGTCAGAGACTTGGGATGCGTTTTTCAGTAATTTTAACAAAAGAAGGATAGAGAAAGGGATAAGATACAAGATAATATTCAACGAAGACTTGAGGGATTCCCCTACAGTGACAGAGTGGCGTAAAAGCAATCTGACCGAAGTAAGGTTCATCTCTCAGAAGACGCTTGCTGGAATAAATATCCACGGAGACAAAATTGCGATAATCGTCTGGAAAAAGAAGCCTTATGGGTTCTTGATAACCAGCAAAGAGGTAAATGAGTCATTCAGGGATTATTTCAGGGTACTCTGGGAGAAAGCTTCGCGATAGGTCTGCTTAAAAATGATTTTTGCTCTTTGTAATTTAATGTTATTTGCCGAACTGCGTCATCCAATTGTTGTTTTTTATAAAGTTCGCTAAGGGGCATTGGCTGTTTTTGTGTCCTGCGGCCAAAAGATATATAAAACAAACAAAAGACAGTCAGGCAATGCAAGTCAAGGATATAATCAACGCATTAAGGGAAAGACAGGAATTCAAGTGCTGGCATGATAAGAACAAGAACGCAAAGCTTGTCCACCTATTCCTGATGCTGGACCCGACATCAAAAGTAAGCTATGATGTAGGATTTTATGATTTCACAAAAAAACTCATGACTTCTTTTATCCTGGATGAAACACTCAACTCGGTCGATGTGAACGAGTCAAAAGAGATATTCACAAAGGATGACAGCAAGATAAAGCCGCTTGACGAGTCAAAGATAAAGATAAGCTTCAAAGATGCATGCTCTGTAGCGTCAACTTTGCAGAAAGAGAAATACAAGCAGCACTTACCTTTGAAAGAGATAGTTGTCCTTCAGAACCTTGAATTAGGACAGGTATGGAACATAACCTATGTCACAAAGACATTCCAGACTCTTAACATAAAGGTGGATGCGGAAAATGGCAAAATATTAGATGAAAAGCTGCAGCAGATATTCTCGTTTGACAAATGAATAAACTATCTTTTTTTGCATGAAAAGCAAAAATAATGAACATCTTCTTACAAAACATAAGACTATCGTTGAGTAGTGCAAGAAAATTATTACAATAATTTTCACTGGACAATAATATCTCAATCCATAATATACTTTCTCAAGACTATGTTACAGTTTGAATTAATTTAAATACCGGTATGACTTAACCAACAATAATGGTTCTGGATTTCTTTTAACGATTTTCAGGACCACCCCAACTTTTTTGTAAAATTCACGACGTAAAAAAAGATTTAGAGGAGGTGCATTTTTTGGTTCCGCAGAGCAACGTAAGCTATAAGGCGATCAAAAGCAACAAAACACTATTCGACTGCGTTGGCAAAGAATGCTTCGAGGAAGAACACGAAAACGAAGAAGAATAATAAAATTTTTTATTAGCTGAATCATCTAAAAAAATTGAATTTCTCTCCATCTTTAAGGCTTCCAGACCTGAACTTATCCAATATATCAAGCGCGGCCTTCACTGTCTCCTCTTTCTTTGTTGGCTTTTCTGTGTTAACATAAACGACCATTGAGCCATGAGAAGTCAATAACGACTTTAGCCAAGGCGAGCGGTACTTGCCTTCAATCCTGCGCTGGAATTCAGGGACCTCAAACTTGCACTTATCGTCTTTCTTACGTAAAGCCTTCCGTTCCATCGCAGTATCTGCTCCAATATCACATATAACATAAAGATGAGGGGCATTGCCTATAGCATACGCGTTGCCTTCAAGCGCAACTATATCATCAACAGAAAGAGGATTATCCATAGAAGACTGATAGACTATGCTTGAGCAGTAATTACGCTCGCAAAAAACATCAACACCATCAAGTATCGCTGGTCTCACAAGCTTTGATATGAGCTCTCTTCTGTCCTCTGCATAAGCATCAGCAGCATCTTTCGCTGTATAATCAAGACCTTTTACCTCATGGATTATCTTCTTACGAATCTTTAGTCCTATGTTCGCCCAGGTCGGCTCGCAAGTGATTATAGTATCAATAGCATTTCCCTCACTTAAGCATTTCAGCTTGAGTTTCTCATAATCAGGAATGATATCATCAGTACCGTAAATTACCGAAAGGATATTGTTGCTTCCAGCATGAATCTTATCTTCTTCATCAGAAGGCCAAAGAAGACGCAAATCAACAACAGATTTACCAGAAGAAATCTCGGATTCCTTTATAGCATTTATTATAGCGCCTTTGCCTCCGCAGTCTATAGACTCTGCGACAAGATAAAGACCTGATTTTTTCGTGTAAGGCGAGATAAGCATAGCTGTCCTCAAAATTTACGGAATATAAAATGATTTGTAATCCATCACAGTAGTATCATTTATTTTCCGTAGATTTCTTCCCTCAGTACAGCAAATTCATCCTTTCCGCAGCAGAGCATGTGGGCAAGAGGAGCAGTGTTGCTCGCTAGGCTCACCATATCATGCGAAATCTGCCTTATATCCCATTGTGCATGGCTGTCTGAACGCTGCCTTGCGAAATGAGTCATCTCCCTTGGATTGATACCGACAAGCACGCGCCTTCTGTGCGCATTAGTCAGGCAATACTCAGCAGCCTTGCCATACCTGTCCTTGAACTCAATGTAAAGGTCTGCGCTTTTCTTGCATACTTCATTGAGCCTGTCCGCAAGACCTGTCTCAACTATGGATTGAGGAATGGTTATGCCGAGCCAAGGGTCATAATCCTGTGAAATGAGAGTCATCATCCTATGCCTTTTCATCTGCGCAAAAGCGCTAGAGCTCAGGACAATCTCAAACTTAAGCCCTTCTGCGAATTCAAACTCTCTCGGCGGGTCGTCAAACTCAGTCACGTTCTCAACTACCTTTTTCATGAAGCGGAATCCTTCATCGAAATGGCTCTTGAGATAATTCGCGACAGCATAACAATCCTCTATTGGCCTCTTTGACCTTGAATGAAGCACCGCTGCCATGACATTTGTGTCTATATCATCACATGATATAAGCTTGACATCACCTTTTGCAGGGAAATCAATCTGCGCATCACTGACTTTTGATTCGAGATCGCTGAACGCATTTTTGGATGCATCCCTCATCGCTTTCGGGGTGTCACGGAAGTTATCATCTCGCAGCTCTCTTCCTTTGAAGCTCTTCTGGAAAATCTCAGGGTCAGTGTAAAGTATGAGAGACGGAGCTATTCCCTTCACATTGTCAAAAAGCAGCCTTCCAAGCTCACGGGTCTCCTCAAGTTCAGAATACTTCAGATTACGCACAGCGTGCTCAAGAGCAGTAGCATCGAAACTGGTACCGACCTGTGCCTGTGTAGAAAGACCCAGAGAATAACGCGCATCCTCCTTTCCCCAGCCTTCAAGAGTATTCTTTGCGCCATTGTTCTTGTCAGAAACTCCTTTTTCGGAAAGCTCCCTTGCTTTCTCTGCAAGTTCAGGGTTCTTCCTGAACTGATACTGAATAAGCGCATCAACATTCTCCATATAGAACTTGTTCTGTTCATTCTCAACAACATCACGGAATTTCAATTTGTCCTCTTCAGAGAATTCACCAGGAACAACATAATCTCCTTTCAACGTAATATATCGCTGTGATTTCTCAGTATAACCAGAACCGACCCTTCTTGCCTCAAGATACTCGACAGCTAGGCGTGAGAGGCCAAGAATGTCAATATTGAATATTGCGTGATTCCCGACAGATTTATGCCCCATGCCGAAAATTATGTTAGCATTAGACTTCCTTGCGTTCTCAACTTCCTCGCGTGACTCTTCACGCAGAAGAGGAATATCTCTAGGATCCCTGCTTATCCTTGCGTAAGACGCAGGCACTGACTCTGGTGAGAACTGTTCAGGACGGACAGTTTCGCCTCTTTTTACCTTCTCAACAATCTCAGCATCGACATTATAACCCGCAAGAATGACCTTCATCATCTCCCTCCAACCTTTTTTTATGTATGACTGGGCTGTTTTTTTATAAGCATTGCCAAACTTGAACTTATATTTTATAGACTCGCTGTCGTCTCCAAATTTGGATAACACAACCCATAAATATGATAGGCCATTGCCGATAAGACGGTGCAATTTTGATAATAGGACTCACAGGCATGTATTGTTCTGGAAAAGACTCTGTTGCAGAGTACCTTATCAAGAAAGGATTCACACATTTCTCACTTTCCGACCTGATACGCGAAGAGCTAGGAAGGCGCGGGGTAGAAGTGACGCGTGACAATCTCATAAAAGTAGCGAATGATCTAAGAGAAAGTTACGGACACTCAGTCCTCGGAGACAGGGCGCTAGAAAAGATGAAAGGAAAGACAGGGGATTTCGTGATAAGCTCGATAAGGCATCCTGCGGAAGTAAAAGCACTAAAGAAGAACGGGCATTTCTTCCTCGCAGAAGTACGTGCGCCAATAAAGACAAGATTTGAAAGGATAAAAGAGAGAGACCGTGAAAATGATCCTAAGACTATGAAAGAGCTGGAGGAAAAAGAGAAACTGGAAAGCCAGACCAGCGGGCCAGGACAGCAGCTGACAAACGTCATAAAGATGGCAGAGTACGTAATCATGAATGACAGCACTCTGAATAAACTGCACAAAAAGACAGAAAAGCTGCTTGATGACCTAACCAAGAAGGCGGAGAAACTGCCTGTCTATGTAAGGCCCACGTGGGACGAATACTTCATGGGCATAGTAGACGCAGTCTCTAAGAGAGCCACTTGCGACAGGGGAAGGACCGCAGTAGTGATAGTGAAAGACAAGAGGATACTCTCTACAGGATATGTAGGAAGTCCTATGGGAGCACCTCACTGCGATGATGTTGGCCATCTCATGAAGAAGGTGATACATGAGGATGGCAGCATATCCCAGCACTGCATGAGGACAAACCACGCAGAGATGAATGCAGTAGCTCTCGCTGCAAGAAACGGAATGGCGATTGACGGAGCCACACTCTACTGCAAGCTCGCGCCTTGCTACACCTGCGCGAAGATGGTAATAAACGCGGGGATAACAAGGATAGTATGCCAGAAGCGCTACCATGCTGACAAGGAGAGCATGGAACTCTTTAAGCAAGCAGGAACGCAGATAGAAGTTCTGGATGACACAGTAGAGGAGTACAAGAACCAGTAATCCATAAACATTTATAAATAAAACATTCTTCTCGTCAGTCATATGATAATAGCAGTCACGGGACCTATCAGCTCAGGCAAAGGCAAGGTCGCAGAGTTCTTCAGAGACAAAGGATTCATCCACCATTCATTCTCAGCAGAGATAAGACAAGTTGCAAAAGAAAGAGGCATAGAGATAAACAGGAAGACATTGAGCAAGCTCGGGCACGACTTACGGAAAGAAAGTCCGCATAATTCTATACTTGCGCAAAGGCTGCTTGACAAGATACAGTCAGAGGCAAAACGCGGAAAAGATTTTGTCATAGAGGGACTTAGAGATACCGACGAGATAGCCCTGTTCAGACAGCACGAGATGGACAACAAGAATATGAGATTCATACTGTTAGGCGTGGATGCGCCGCAGAAACTAAGGTTTGAACGCATGAAATCCCGCAGAAGACAAGGAGACCCTAAGACTTTTGCGGAGTTCAAGAAGATAGATGACCATGAGATAAAAGGCGGAGAAGGCCAAGAGGTCGGCAAATGCCTGAAGATGGCTGAGTATATAATAAAGAACGACGGGACGCTTGAAGAGCTCATGAAAAAGGTTGAATCGATAGCAAATCAATTGTCTTAGTTTCCTGTTTTAAATAAGTTGGAAACAATTAAATATCCCTATTGTATGAGCATCGAAGAGGCAATTATGACAGAGCTTGAACAAATCTGCAGTAGTGTCGCGTCAAGAATCAACCGTAAGCACCTGGCTCTCAACGCACCAATTCTTGTTGAGAAGCAGAAGGAATTGATAGTTTTCGGCCGTGACCTGCAGGGTATAGGGTCCGATTATATCATAATAGAGACAGACCTACTGTTAGGCCTGATGAAACATCCTATGGGTGCAAGGTATGTACAGAACGGGACTTCTAATGTGATGATAAATACAGAGTTCTATCTTGAAAAATGCGGTGAAAAGCCATGGGCGAGGGTGGAAGGAGACATAATCCTCCACGGACTTGAACTGGTTCATTTCGGAAGACAGATAGTTGAACGAAACAAAGTCTATAACAGAACTCTTGACCCAAAATTGACTGATTACAGCGTAAACGTCTATACTTGTGACGAGGTCGACGAATACTTCAGGAACCATGACTCAAAATATTATATCTCTGCACTTGAGATTTTTGGCGACAAAGGTCGTACGCACTTGGAATATTTTAGAAAAACTAAGGATATCAGCGGAAAACAACTTTCTTTGCCCTTGATTTAGCGCCTGAAGCAAGCTCGCACTTCATGCCTGTCTCCTTCCTAAGAAACTTAAGGAGCTCGATATTGGCCTTGTCTTTGTCTGGCACAGCAGCGACTGCAATCTTTAATGCCTGCCTGTTCTCATCCCAGCCAACAATTTCTGTCTTAGAAGAATTAGGCTTGGCGATTATTGATATTGTGTTGTTCTTCATATATTGAGATATATTCATTTCTTATTGCACCGCGTTACACTTTTTTTATGATATTATTAATTCAGCTCGTATTTAAGCATTCTCCCTTGTTTTTCATCATTTGACCATCAAAGAATTTATATTCTTATGATGTTGCTCACTCTATATGCTTGTAATCAAGAGTAATGATATCATATTAAGGAAGATAACACTGACTAAAAAGGATGTGCTAGGCTATCTTGAATGCCATAAAGACGAAGATGCAAAGAAAAACTTTAAGCGAATACCAAGAAACTTAAACGAAGCTAAAAACGAGCTGAAGCGTAAGCACGCGAATACTTTTGTAATTGAAACTGACGGCAAATTTGCAGGCTTCATAAATCTTGATTTGACAGATGATCCAACGTATAAACACTCTGCCAATATAGGATATGGAATCCATAAAGATTTCAGGGGCAGAGGCCTCGCAACGAAAGCCGTGAAATCTATAACCGAATACGGATTCAAAAAATTGAAGCTAGTTAGGATTTCTGGAATGTGCCGAACCTTCAACAAGGCTTCTGCAAGAGTGTTAGAAAAAGCAGGATACAAATTAGAAGGAATCCTCGTAAAAAATAAGTTTAAAGACGGAAAGTATCTAGATGATATGATTTGGGCAAAAACAAGATAAATTTCTTTTAGGTTGTGTTTTATCTAACTATAATCTCTCCAGGTGTGCTTGCACTTGGTGCAGCGCATGAACTTCGTCGCTGCTTCGTCTCCGGCCCTTGTCTGCTCGAGCCAGTAGAACGCCTGCTTGTTGCCGCACTTCGGGCATTCATCATCTGTTATCGGCAGCGTCTCGATTTCTTTTTCCACAACAGCGAGCTCGGCTTCCTCTTTCTTCACAACCTTCTGCTCTTTTATCTGCGAAGGTGCAGCGTTGCTTGTGTAGCCACATGTACAGAACATAATGACCTTCTCGCCTTCTTTCTTAGGTCTCAATATCGAACGGCATTTTGGGCAGAACTGGAACATAATCAGCACCTCACGCTAAACCTATCAAGCTAAGCAACTTGACAAAACCAAGCTTTATGTATCCTAGGAACGGAACCCGGATAACTGCTCTTCCAATATAACTTTCTTCAGGGATGTATGATTCAAAATAGAAAGTACCTGCATTATGGTCCCCTTTTGTCGAGAACACATAAGTGCCATCCAAATTTGTCGCATTCACAACCCTGTGTATTATAGGGTCAGGCCTGTCTGCCTTGAAGACAATAACATGCCCTACTTCTATATTCTTCGGCTTGGTGCCGTAAAGTATCATTATGTCTCCTTTGTTGAAGCCATTATGCATCCTGAAATCACTGAATATTTCCTTTGAAATTCCTAATGAGGTATAATACTCTGACTGGGTGCACCTGTAACGCTGAGCGCAAATCGCCTCGCTGTTCCACCAATCATCAAAGCTGCCATCATGCTCCATTGAGCTCGATACGACAGCCACAATAGGATGCGAAGTTGAAAGCAAGATGCTAAGGACAGGATAGACAACAAACTTGATGAGCACAAAAGCAAGTACAACATTCACAAACCAGCTTGCCCAGCTGTCATCTTCCCAGATGAATTGCCAGACCTGCCTAGCGGTCTTTTTTGCCTTTTTCCAATCCATAACTATATTTTTAAGAAAAGTTAATATAAAGGTTTCGTTTGTCCGGAATGCATGAGATTCTGTCCAAAATGCGGTAAAAAAGGCATAAAAGGAGATTTCTGCAGTGAATGCTCCGAAGATGAGCTTGAACTTTCTTTTAAGGACATAGTCATGAAGAAATGCATAATCTGCGACAAGTTCACAGTGCTCTATAATTGGAGACAGTTCAAAACAATCGATGAAGGGATAATAGCAGCAGCTCTTTCAAAGATAAAGAACCCATGCAGATACCCTCTCAAGATACGTCCGATATACAAAGAGCTCAAGGACAAACCAGGAGCAAAGGATGACATAGAGCTTGAGGTAACAGTAGAAGGCCAGGAATTCCTTATACCTGCACAGATAGATTATACCTACTGCGACCACTGCGGAAAGATAGGCAACAGATACTTTGAAGGGGAATTACAGGTAAGAGACGCGAATAAAGAAGTCATGGACTTTGTCAGAAAAGATATTGAGGACAACAAAGACAAAGTACATTTAGTCAAAGAGACAGGTGAAGAATATAATGCTGACTTCCAGCTCACTTCAGCAAAATACATACGAGCCCTCGGCAAGAAACTTGTCCATAAGTTCAACGGAGAATTAACAGAAACAGCAAGACTCTTCACACAGGACAAGAACACGAGCAAGCAGGTCCACAGAATTAACGTGCTTTTTAGATTACACGGGTTCAAGGTCGGCGATATTGTCGAATACAGGGGACGGAAGATAAAAGTAAAGACCTTAGGAAAGAACGTGTCAGGTTTCGATGTAGAGACTGGCAAGAAAGCATTTTTCAAATATGACTGATTATAGAATTCACTTATCTATGTAATCTTGCTGCCGTCTGTCACTTTCTCATGCAACCCGCATTTTCCGCAGACATATTCCATCACTTCATCCTCGTCAGTGTACCACACGCCTTTTGATATCAGCATGGCCTTGCCATAGCCGCATTTCTTGCATACATGGTCGTAGACCGCAAGAGGATGAGTTGTGTCTGTAATTACATCTAATTCTTTCTTAGGAGCCATTTTCTCCTTCATTATGTTAGGATACTTTTTCTTCTCGTCCATTGTCAAAATAAAGAAATAAAAATAAAAAAAGTTGAAAAGATTTTATCCGCAACCACCGGCAGCTGCTGCGCCTGTCGCGGCAGGTATCTCTCCCAGTGTAGCCAGGCTTTCTGCGCTGCATTTATCAGGAGCAGTCTCGAAACCTGCACATAATGCCTGCGCGAATCCACCGGCAGTCCTTGCGCCGTTGTATGCATTGCCCTCGACAAAAACTGTCGGAGAGCCAGATACGCCGAGCGCCTGGTTAAGCGATACTTCCTTGGACAGGATAGCGTCATCCTCGTTCTCTTCGCAGTCCTTAATCTTTACTGTATCGAGTTTCAGCGACTTCGCCACTGCTTCCCAGCAGGTATCCGCGTTGCTTGAACTGCACTTCTCATTCATCGCAAGGACGAACTTGAAGTATGCATCATCTCCCATGTACTTGTGCACGCACAATTCCCTCAAGCCTTGGTTAAGCTCCTGGACACCATGCATAGAACAGTACTTGCTTTCCTTATCCCTGCAGAACTGCGCTCCTCCGCCCTGGTAATTCGAGTAAATAACATAGTGCGGATTGAATTCTGCGCTGCTTCCCAAGAGATTGTAGACAGGTTCTATTGCCTCTTCAGCCATGTTGCCGTATGGGCAGTAGCTCATCACATAGAAATCAATCTGGGGCTTGTTGTCTCCAGTCTTGACTCCTGTCAACTCCTGCATCTCTTTTCTCTTATTCGCGTCAAGCAGATATGTAGAGCCGCTTGCTTCGTCAAGAAGCACATACTTGTCAGATACTTTCCTGAAAGCAGGCTGTATCCTGGTATTTACTTCCCATGCATAAGTCTTGTCAATTCCTGACGAGAATACGAATGCAGGAGCTTTCTGAAGCTGCAATGTCTTGATAAGCGACTTTCCTTCTGTGCTGCTTGCATCAACTGCCTTGATCTCCATATTAAGGAAAACTTGGCTCAACACAGCGACAAGCTGTGAAGGGTCACAATCAGCGCACTCTTTTGCGTTTACTACTGTAAGGGTGACTGCTTCATCATCCTTGTAGGTGCATTTAGACTCCTTGTCACCTGGGTTCTCACATATGCCGACCTTTCCAGGCTCTTCCCTGCAGTCAGCATCACTTGCACATGCAGGCAATGCCGCGCAGACAGGATGACCTTTAAGTCCGACGCATGCTGCCCTCTTGAATGCTGCAGTGTCCCTTCCACTCTGGTATGGCTGACCGTTTACGTATATGGTTGGGCTTCCCTGGGCATTCGCTGCTTCGCTCTTCTTTATTGATTCAGAGAGCAGAGTATTGCCTTCCTCGCCATCAGCGCAGTCGATTATAGCTTTAGCATCTATACCTGCATCCTCTGCGCATTTCTCTACAGAACCCCTCAGGTTCGAGGCATCCTTGTTCTGGCAGACTACGAAATCGATAAGCTGTTTCGGGTACTTATCCTGCACGCAAAGCTGGATCTTGTCACCCTCTACTTCCGGCGGGCCATGCAGGCTCTGGAACTGTCCTGGACCTGTCTCGCCAGCTATGAACTCAAGCCTGAAGTTTATGTTCTCCCCAAGCTCAGCAAGGACAGGCGCTACAGCATCTTCGACCTGTGTACCGTAAGGACACTGGCTCATGACATAGAATGTCATGTCGACTTTGCCGTACTGGCCTGCATTCTCAACCAATATAGGGTCTGTCTTGCATCCTTTAAGGGCAAATATCGCGATAAGAATGATAACGAGTACAACTGCCCCGATTATGTATGGGACAAAATTGAATTTCCTCTTTGGCGGAACAGGCTTCTCGACTTTTTTGTGTCCTCTGTGCTTCTTTACCGCCTTGTGTTCACTCTTTTTTCCAGCTGTATGCGCAGGTTTCTTTTCTGCCTTGGCAGCCTTGTGTTCTTGTGTTTCAGAACTCTCTTGTGCTTCGTGATGCTCATGCTCTTCATGCTGATGTGCTTCATGATGCATCTCGTGCTCTTCATGCGCTGCATGGTGTTCATGCTGCTCATGGTGCGTTTCGTGCTCTTTTTTCTCTTCCATATTGCACCCCCAATAGTATGATAGATAGAGCACTTTAGAATGTGGTTTTTAAACTTTTCGAATAAAACAAGGTATTCTTTAAAACTACGGAGCTGGCATGGACATAATGGAAATTATCGTCTTAATTCCCCACCACAGAAGTAAACCTGCCAGAACCAATGCGATGTAGTTGCCCATATCCTTAAGGTCTATATGAAAATACCATTTAAAAAAGTCCTGAAGCTTTGGCATTTCATTTCACCTCTTTTTTAGGCATCTTGGCCTTTACTTTCTTTTTGACGACCATCCTGTCAAGCAATTTTTCCTCTTTCTTGAAAAATCTCTTCTCCTTCTCCATGGAAGGAAGCTTCGCAAGCTCTTTGTCCTGAGCCTCGAGCGTCTTTATCTTCTTTTTATCAGAATCTTTCATAATCACACCATGCTAAGCTTTCCTGTCAGCTTGTCAATCTTATCCTCTGAATCAGGCCCTATCGCAAGGCATGTTCTTGTGCCTGGCTCAACGCAGGTATGGCCTGCATCTGTTATCAATGCAATATTGAGTTTCATGGACTTGGCAGATTTCAAGAATTCCATCATCTCTTTCTCATCAGCAACTTTCAGGACAACTTTCTTCTGTCCCTGCCCGTGCCATTCTTCAAACAGCACTTTACCGGTATTGAAACTAGCTTCAACTGCAGCATGCGCAACCTGCGCGGCAAGCTTTCCTTTCGGAAGCTTCAAGTCCTGCCTGACTAGAATCACCATCTTCATGTCCATGACGAGCACCAGACCCTTTTAAAACAAATCGGCTTTTAAAACTTTGGTTTTTCAGACAGCCAAACCATCTTCTAAATCATCTTCCGAGCCATCTTCTGAGTATCCAAAAAGGTTTATATAATAGGTTGACAGACGCACTCTTAATGATACAAGCATACTGGCGCCCGAAGGATAAAGTCGAAGAATGCCACCTTGATGCATTGAAGACAAAAAAAGAGGTGTGGGTCGACTGCTACAATCCTACGCATAAAGAACTTGAAGAAATTTCTTCTGCAACAGGGATTTCAGTCCCAGAGTTCAAGGAAAGAATTCTTGATTACGAGCGACCTACAATAATAGAAGCAGACAATTACTCATTGCTAATCTTCGGAGCTCCCATACACAAGAACGGCATCTCTGAAGTCACTTCATTTGATATATTTGTCTGTAATGACAAGAACATAATAACGATACGAACAGAAGATATACCTGCGATAACAAAATTCAAGCAGGACATCTTAAGCAAGAATGCAACTCATCTGGAATCTACCAGCAAGATGACATATGAGATGCTCAACATCATAACTTCCAGTTATTTTGACTACATCGAGAATTTCCAGGAGTCAGCAGACAAGATAGAAGCGATGATATTCCAGCATCCGAAGAAGGAAGCGATACACGAGACTTTTAAACTTAGAAAATCATTGTTGTTTTTCCAGAAGGCTCTTGCTGCAAACAAGGAAGTCCTCACAGCAATAGAGTCAGACAGGCTGAGCAGGCTCGCAAAAAATGGACGAAAAAACCTTCAGAACCTTCGGGAGGACACGCTTCAACTTATTGATTTAGGCGATAACATGAGGAACGTCCTCTCGACAATACTGGACCTTTACAATTCAGCAGTATCGAACCAGTCGAATAAGACAATCAAGAGACTGACAGTTGTAGCATCATACGTCATGATACCTACTCTCATAGCCAGCATATACGGAATGAATTTCAAGGTATTACCAGAACTTGAATGGACGCTCGGATACCCATTCGCGCTTTTCCTCATGGTATCATCAATCGTTGCGACATATTTTTATTTCAAATTAACGAAGCTGCTTTGAGCACAAATCGGGTTTCTTTTATTTTTATCATTCTCGCTAGGATGCATTATTGATTGGAGGCAAAGATTTATAACTAGCCTGTTTCTAAAGGTCATTATAACTGGACTTGCCGTTGTATGGCTGGCCTAGGAGGTAAAAAAATGGCAATCGTAACTTTTCCAGACGGTTCCACCAAGCAATACGCACAAGGTGCGACCGGATTAGACATTCTAAAGAACCTTCCACGCTCTGTAGCTGAGATTGCAGTGGCGATGAGGCTCAACGGAAAGATTGTAGACCTGAACACTCCGATAATAGAGGATTCGAAGGTAATAATCCTGACGCCGAAAGACCCTGAAGGTCTTGATGTATTCAGGCACAGCAGCGCACACCTTCTCGCGCAGGCGATAACAAATCTTTATCCTTACGCGAAGCTTACAATAGGACCTGTTGTTGAAGAGGGATTCTATTATGATATAGACCACGAGCCGTTCAAACCAGAAGACATCAAGAAAATAGAAGAGAAGATGCATGAGCTTGCCAAGAAAAAGATTCCTATAGAAAGGCAGGAAGTAGCAAAGAAAACCGCTCTTGAACTATTCAAAGACAATGAATACAAGGTAGAGATGATAACAGAGCTTGAGGAAGGGACAATATCTCTTTACAGGCAGGGAGGATTCGTCGACCTATGCAGAGGACCGCATCTTCCAAATACTGGAATGATAAAGGCATTCAAGATAACAAAGCTTGCAGGAGCATACTGGAGAGCAGATGCCAAGAACAAGCAGCTGCAGAGGATATATGGAATATCCTTCCCATCAAAGCAGGAGCTCGATGATTACCTGAAGAAGATAGAAGAGGCAGAGAAAAGAGACCACAGGAAGATAGGCAAAGAGCTTGAGCTCTTCAGCTTCCATGATGAGGGACCAGGCATGCCCTTCTTGCATCCGAAAGGAGTCGCAATATGGAATGAACTCCTGAACTTCTGGAGAGAAGTGCATTCAGCAGCAGGTTACGTCGAGATAAAGACGCCTGTTATGCTGAACAGGCTACTCTGGGAAAAGAGCGGGCACTGGATGAACTACCGAGAAAATATGTATACCACCAGGATAGATGAGATGGACTACGCAATAAAGCCCATGAACTGCCCTGGAGGAATGATGCTCTACGGCGAGAGAATACACTCGTATAGGGAGCTGCCATTAAGAGTCGGAGAGATAGGACTTGTACACAGGCACGAGCTCAGTGGAGTCCTTTCAGGACTTTTCAGGGTAAGATGCTTCCACCAGGATGATGCGCACATATACATGACACCTCAGCAGATAACAGAGGAAGTGCTAGGAGTCATAAACCTGGCTGACAAGATTTACAGCACATTCGGACTGACTTATCACCTTGAACTGTCTACAAGGCCCGCAAAATCAATAGGCACTGATGAGGCTTGGGCTGCTGCAGAGTCTGCATTAAAGAAAGCGCTAGAAGACTCAGGTCTCGAATACAAAATCAATCCTGGCGACGGTGCATTCTACGGCCCTAAGATAGACATACACCTGAAGGATGCTATAGGAAGGACATGGCAGTGCGGCACAGTACAGCTTGACATGAACCTGCCGGAAAGATTCGACCTTACATATGAAGGCGAGGATGGAAAGAGACACAGGCCGGTAATGATACACCGTGTAATATATGGTTCATTGGAGAGATTCTTCGGTATACTTATCGAGCATTACGCAGGAAAATTCCCCTTGTGGCTCAGCCCTGTGCAGGTAAAGATACTCACTGTCGCTGACAGGCATGACGATTACGCAGAGATGGTCATCAATAGGCTCAAGGAAGATGGAATCAGGGCCGAACTTGACGTCCGCGCGGAATCGATACCTAAGAAAGTCCGTGAAGCACAGCTACAGAAGATAAACTACATACTTGTCGTCGGGGACAAAGAGCAGGCCAACACTACCATAAATGTCAGGACAAGAGACAATGTGGTCCAGGGAGAAATCGACTTGCCTACGTTCATCAAGAAGATTGCCGATGAAATAGCTGAGAAAAAATAATTTTTTTTATACTCTTTTTATTCAAATAAAATATTAAAAAATAAAAAAAATCAAAAATTAAGCCGCAAGGGCGTATTGCTTCGTCTCTGCATTCTTGGCAGGCTTTGTCGAATAGACGACCTGCTTCTTGCCGTTGTTATTCCTTGTGGTCTTTACATTGACGTAATCCAATTCAGGATTCCCGAAGACCTCGAACTGCTCGTTCACAAGGCTGTTCCTCACGGTGCTTATGACCCTGTTCGCCTTATTTTTCTCTTCGCCCCTGAAATACTTGTTCGCTAGCATGTACGCGTAGTCAAGGCTCTGCATATCTCCCTTGAAAACAAGGACCTCGTAAGACCTGCTCACTATCTTCTTGCAAGCATCGTCGAGACCTTCCTTTGTGAAGTACTTTTCGGCAATTTTGAGAGCAGATGTCAAATCCTCGATATCATCGCTTTCCATCAGCCTGTCGTACTGCTTCAGCGCGTCTATGGCTTCATTGACATACTTGGTCGATGTCCACTTTCCTTTCTTGCCTGCTTCATCAGCGCGCCTGTAGCGGAAGTCTGTCTTCTCATTGCCCTTCTTGTCTTTCTTCTTGAAGTAGTCAATGCTAAGCCCGAGCTCTTTCCTCTGATTGAAGAGGTTGTGGTAATTCGCAGACTCATAGAATGAAGTTTCACGTCTCTTTGACGGATTCGCTTCAAGCCTGTCGACTATATCATCATCAGTTATTGCCATGAATTCCAGATTTTTCCATGGTCTGTTCAGGTCTTCAATGATATCATCATCAGTAAGCTCTATAATCGGTAAAGACTGCAGGTTCATGTCTTCTACTATATCCGCATCCCCTACCAGCATCACGTCCAGGTTCTTCCAAGGCTTGTTCATATCCTCAACAATATCTTCGTCGCTTACCATCATGACTCCTTGGTTGTTCCATGTCTGGTTCATGTCTTCAACTATGTCTGCATCAGTTATCCATTCTGGTCTGTAACTTTCTTTCACTCTTATAGATAGATCTGTCGGTACTTTTATCATCTTCTTCACCCTGTTCTCTGTAATGACCCTTGTAAGGCCACCCACTGATTTCAACTTGTTTTTCCTTATCTGATACACTGGAGTATCTTCCCTGCAAAATTCAGGTATGTAAGCAGCTATAGCATTGATATCTGTCATATCGCTGCAGAGTATGCTGCGTATCTCCCTGTTTCCATTAGCTTCAGGATCGCTTAAGTGTACTATCCAATCATCTGTCCCGGAGAGAGCTTGCAACACATCAATTCCGTTTTCTTGCATCTTCAATCACCATTTGTTGTTATCCGAAATATTATAGCTGCAGCTATCTAGCATGAATCCGCAATCACATAAACCCCCTAACAATTTGGCGGCATGTCTTTGGAGAAATAAAAATCAGAAGGTTGCCTTTTGAGCAACCTCTGATATCAAACTATCTCCAAAGGAACATGATAGTGATAGCGCGAAAAGATTTTTTCTGGTTTGAGATAGTTTGAGTTTTTTTTTCAGTACAGAAGATAGTAAGGTTGAATTTGTTTATAAGAATTGTTGTAAGTTATTTTACTAAAAACTTATTTTCTTTTTAATTTACTAATAAAATGTAAATATTTATCTTTAATATTTAGCATAATTCGTCCATGAGCATTCTTTGTAGCTTTGGTTTCAGTCGACATTGTGCTCTTGACTGCTGGAATATGCGGGTTTAATACAGTAGAATCTGCTTTCTTCTCTTTAATCAGTATGGATTTGAAATGCATTTTCTTGAAATGAACCAGTGAAATCCTTTGCAGCGCGCTTTGTGCAACTAATAATATCAACAAGGCGGCAACTGCGTAGCCCGCAAGGAAAAGTAAGCTGTGTGCCATCTTTGCGAAGCTAAACTGGAAAAGGACAGCCTGCCTCAGCGCAAGCTCGCTTATGACAAACGGGTTCAGCATAGCAATCTGTTTTAGATAATTAGAAAGGCTCTCAAGCGGTATGACTGCGTTTGAGAACAGTAGCATGAGCGTCGCGATAGTTATCGCTGCAAGAGTGGCTGTCTCTTCTGTCTTGAACAGATAGCCGACAAACATACCTATGCATATGAACACGGTTGAAGATAGGAACACTATAAGCAGGACAGTGAGTATGGATGCTATGACATTCGCCTCAAACAGGAACGCGCTTACGCTGACAAAAAGCATAAGCTGGATGAACAATACAGCAAGCGATGTTATGTACGTCGAAATGCTGAAAAGGAAATGCGATGTCGGGGTGAAACTGTTCCTGAAGAACGCCTTTGATTTTTTATCTACAACTATAAGGGTTGACGCCAGCAGCACACCGGTTATCATCATAATCAACACGAGCAAAGTCGGGAAAAGAGAATTGAAATGCGTCTTCTGTGCTGTTATCGGCTCAATCTTTGTGGTTATCGGCGCGGCTATGCTCTCTGCGCTCTTGCCCTTCAGCACGAGTATCTTCTGCAATGCTTCATTAATTGCTGAGTCCAAACTGGTTATATCCGTCAACATGGAAGTTATGTCTCCTGACATCTTTTCGAACTGAGGGATGAGGGAGTCACGCTTGCTCTTTACGTCGCTCATCTTGGCCTGCGTCTCAGATAACCTTTCTGCAATCAAATCCATTGCAGTCTTTATCGACAATGCCTTTGCAGAAGCATCTGAAGAATCCCTGTTTATGGCTGCAGTAGCGTTCTCTATAGCCCTCTCAATACGGTCTACTGCATCATCTATGTCTGAAGCTTCATCAATTATAGCAGAATCATTTGATATCGATTCCAGGTTAGTGGCTGCATCCTCTATCTCTTCAAGGATGTTCTTGGAGCTGTTGATTATGCTGCTTGCCTTTGAAGTTATATCCGCAAGCGAAGCAGAGATGTTCTCTGCTGCATTCTTGGTCCCTTCAGCGTCAATCCCACCAAAGTCGACCGATATGTCAAGGCCTGTAACTCCGGATTTGGCTGCTTCACTTGCGCTCTTTACGCTGTTTGCTGAATTTTTTATCTTTGATATTGTCGATTGGCTGGCAGTCAATTTCTCCTCGACGAACCATATCCTGTTAAGAAGGTCGCCAGTCATCTCTTTGGAAAGCTCGCCTGAACGTTCTGACACTCTCGCTGACATCACATCAAGCATAAGCCAGACTATATTCATCTGGGAATAATCAACATAGAATGCAATCTCATATGTCTTTCCGCTGTTCGCATCCATCCCTCCCGGGAATATGATACATGCCTGCGAGTCACGTCTCTTGACAGAACTTATGCAGTTGTCCATCGACGCTTCCTTCATTATGCGGAAGTTCTTGTTCTCCATCTTTGTGACAAGTGAATTGGAAAGTTCAGCATAATTGTCAGAATAGACTGAGGCAGCAAGGGTAAACACGCTAGACTGGCTGTAAGCAAGACCGAGAAGCGCCACAAGAAGCAGAGGGCCTATGAATATGACCAGCGAGGATATCCTTGCTCTTACCAGAAGCTTGAAGTTCTTCTTTACCAGCTCTATGACTTTTCTCATTGCTGCTCTATCCTCTTTGTAAGTGTCTCAAAAATCTCTGTCAAGGTCGCATCAGATACGTCCAAGCTCACAAGCTTTTCCTTGGAAGACTCGATTATCTTTATCACATGCATTATTACCTTCTCGTCAGACGGAACAAATACTATCAAGCTTCCGTCTTTCTCGACCGTCCTTTCAATCGCTTTCTCTTTATTGAGCTTCTTTGTAATCGCGTCATAATTGCCGCTTTCCAGCTTCAACTTGACCTGCTTGTTCCTCTTGAAAAGACCCCTGAGCTCTTTTAGCGTTCCATATCCGAGCACTCTCTTTTCATGCAATATTGCAACTTTTGTGCAGAGGTTCTCGACTTCCTCGAGTATATGAGATGCGAGGAACACTGTTGTGCCCCTTGAGTTGATATCCCGAATCAGCGACCATATCTGCCTTCTCATCAACGGGTCAAGGTCAGACGTTGGTTCGTCAAGGAAAAGCACCTTAGGATTGTGTATCAATGCGCATGCTATGTCAAGCCTGCGCTGCATCCCTCCTGAAAGCTCTGACGCCATTGTGTCCTTGTCAGACGTCAAGTCGACAAGCTTGATTAGATGGCTGGCGCTCTCTTTTGATTTGGCTTTTGTCATGCCATAAAGCGAAGCGTACATGAGCAGGTTCTCTTCGACTGTCAAGTGCTCGTAGAAAGAAGGTATCTGTGAAGCGAAACCAAAATTCGTCTTGACTTTGTAAGGATTCCTGAACACAGAAAGATAATCAGGAGAATCCTTTTTCTTGCTCTTTAGGACTTCTGTCCTCACAAGCACATCGCCTGCCTCTGGTGAGACTATCCCTGCCATTAGCTGGAATATGGTAGTCTTGCCTGAGCCGCTCATACCAATCAGGCCAAATATGTCTTTTGGAAACACATCAAAACTGACATCCTTTAGAACTGTTTTTTTCCTGAAGCTCTTCGAGACATTCTTGACCATTATAAGCGGTGCATTCGCTGGGGAGGCAGTAGTGATAATATTAAGAACAGGACTAGCGCTAATCACCTCTTTTGCGTTTACCATGAAGATAAAGACACGAATAGTAGTTTATAAATATTGCTGTGCCAGTAACGTCTAAAACCGTAAAAACTTTTATAAACAAACATGGTTTGGTTTGTTCCTGCATGGTATTAGAGAAACTAGGCAATTCACTCAAGGACACGCTGCAGAAGATAAGCAAGGCAGTCTTTGTAGATGAAAAACTTGTAAACGAGCTTGTCAAGGACATACAAAGAGCGCTTCTCCAATCTGATGTAAACGTAAAGATGGTCTTTGACCTCACGAAGCAGATAAAGGACAGGCTTGTAAAAGATGAAGCTCCGGCTGGCCTCACAAAG
Source organism: uncultured Methanosarcinales archaeon (assembly GCA_964563755.1). Classification (GTDB taxonomy): domain Archaea; phylum Nanobdellota; class Nanobdellia; order Woesearchaeales; family UBA11576; genus JABMQF01. The sequence continues at coordinate 177,912 of CAZLYC010000002.1, read as the reverse complement.
AAAGAATTCCTGATAAAAATAGTGTACGAAGAACTAGTAAGATTCCTAGGAGAGTCAGAGTCGAAAATTGAGGTCACAGGCAAACCAACAAAGATAATGCTTGTCGGGCTTTTTGGACATGGAAAGACCACAACTGCAGGAAAGCTAGCAAAATATTACCAAAAAAGAGGATACAAAGTAGCGCTCATGTCCACAGACACGTGGAGGCCTGCGGCGTTCGAGCAGTTGAGACAGCTTGGCGCACAGATAAATGCCCCTGTATTCGGCAATCCGAAGCAGAAGGATCCTGTCAAGATATACAAGGAATTCGAAGGAGAGCTAAAGAATTATGACCTTGTCATAATAGACACTGCAGGAAGAGATGCGCTTTCTGATGAACTGATAACAGAGCTCAATGCAATAAACAAGACAGTGAAAGCTGATGAGAGACTGCTTGTAATCGGCGGGGACGTAGGACAGGCAGCAGAAAGACAGGCAAAGACATTCCACGAGACATGTAATGTAACAGGGGTCATAATAACAAAGCTTGAAGGCACTGCAAAAGGTGGCGGTGCGCTCATCGCCTGCTCGGTCACAGGAGCGAAAGTCAAATTCATAGGAGTCGGCGAGAAGATAAACGACCTTGAAGTCTACTCTCCGGAAAGATTCGTCGGCAAATTGCTCGGGATGGGAGACTTGGAAGGTCTTCTTGAGAAAGCTAAGGAAGCAATATCAGAAGAAGAGGCACAAGACCTTGGCAAGAAACTCCTGAAAGGAGAGTTCAATCTTATTGATCTATACGAGCAGATGAATGCCATGAAGAAGATGGGACCTCTTGGTAAAGTCATGGAGATGATACCTGGATTTGGACAGATAAAGCTCCCGAAAGAAGCGCTTCAGGTGCAGGAAGAGAAACTCAAGAAATGGAAATACATACTCGATAGCTGCACAAAAGAAGAGCTTGAAGACCCTGAAGAAGTTATGGACTCATCAAGGATAGACCGCATAGCAAAAGGTGCCGGTGTTTCCCCTGGAGAAGTCCGTGACCTGATAAAACAATACAGACAGAGCAAGAAGATGATGAAGGCATTCAAGGGCATGGGCTCAGGAAGCCCGGCACAGATGGAAAAGATGATGAAAAGAATGGGCGGCGGACCGCTTGGCGCAATGAAAGGCGGCAAGAAGATGATATTCAAATAAAAAAACGTCCCCGATTAATGCATATTTCTCAACCAATCTTAACAACTCTGTCTCCGTCTTTGCATGGATTCTCGACTTTCATTCCGATGTCGTCTCCTGCTTTTGCGTGCTCAATATTCTTGTGCTTCACCTGCATCGAAGAGACGGTCTGTACAAAAGGCTGCTCTGCATCTATGCGAATCTTGTCTCCGACATTAAGCTCTCCGCTCAGCTTGAGCACAGCTACAAGTATCTTGTCAAAGAAATGAGTGATCTTACCTATTTCCTTCTCAGGCATCATTATCCCTCCAACTGACTATTATCTTGCAATATTATTTAAATATTCCCAGAGTATACTTCACGTGGAGGTAATAGTATGGACCTTTTCAAAAAAAAGAACAAGAAGACCAAGCTCGAAGAGGAAGTCGAAGAGCTTTACGAAGTAGATGAAGACTCAGACCTGCCAGTACATGAGAAACTTACCAAGCAGAAGAAGATAAGGACCCTGAAATAAGATGGACTTTGACAAGAGCAGGATGGAGATGGTAGAGCTGCAGCTAAAGTCACGAGATATAATAGATTCAAGAGTGATAAAAGCGATGCTCACAGTGCCGAGGCATGAATTCGTCCCTCCTGAACTCAGAGATGTTTCTTATGGAGACTTTCCGCTCCCGATTGAAGAAGGGCAGACAATATCACAGCCGTATATCGTCGCATTGATGACACAAGGACTTGCGCTGAAAGGAGACGAGAAAGTACTTGAGATAGGAACTGGTTCAGGCTATCAGACTGCAATATTATCAAGACTGGCAAAAACAGTGTATAGTATAGAGAGGTTCGAATCACTCGCGCAAAAGGCAGAAAGCGTACTGAGGAAATCATGTTACCTCAACGTCAGCATCATTGTCGGTGACGGTACAAAAGGTCTTAAGAAGAACGCGCCTTATGATGCAATCATAGTCACAGCAGCATGCTACAAGATTCCAGATGCATTGAAGGAACAACTGAAAGAAGGAGGACGGCTCATAATACCTATCGGCAGCCAGCACGGGCAATCACTCGTCAAGATAATGAAAGTCGGAGGAGAACTCATTGAGAGAAAGATGTGCGACTGCTCATTCGTTCCACTCATCGGAGAGGACGGATGGAAAGAATAATAAAAAAATAAAACAAAAATGAAGAATCAGATCATTTCTTCTTTTTCTTCTTGACAACCTTCTTTTTCTTGACAGGTTTCTTCTTAGGTTTGCAACAACATCCGCAAGACATAAAATCACCTCAAGAACCAGTGAGCTTGGTAAGTATATAAACTTATTCACTTGAGATTTATCTGCACAACATCTCCGTCGGCAAGCTTGTGGTTGAGCATTAGCCGCTGGCCAGGAAACTTTGCTGACTTGCCCCAGATGCGGGCGAAACGGAACTTCGTAATGAAATCGCGGTGCAGCTTGTTGCACATGGTCTCGACTGTAGAACCGTTCTGCATTATCATGGGTTTCTCAAGGTCTGCTTTCTTGCCGGTCTCCTTGCAGAATACCCTTATGAACTTAAGTCTCTGGAATATCAGCTCCTTAAGCTCCTCTATGTTTATATTCTGCTCTACAGACAGGCTTATGTCTGGTTTTATCTCCCGCTTGATCTCTTCAAGCCTGGAAATATCTACAAGGTCTATCTTGCTAAGCACAGTTATACCTGGAATGTAGACTTTGTTCGCTTCTATCGCGTCGATGAAATCGTCAACTCCTGCCACGCTCCTTATCAGGACTTCTGCATTGTTGATACGCATCTCCTTGCAGATGCTCTTTATCATCTCATCAGTGAGGTCTGGCAACGGAACAGTCTTACCTATCATTACTCCGGACTTAGCTGTTTTTTTCAGCCTTATGTCAGGCTTTACCTTGTTTAGCCTAAGATGCGCGTCATAAACCTCTTGCATAATAACTTTGAAAGCATTTGGCCTGAGGACATCAACCATTATAATAGCGAGGTCTGCGTTCTGCATGACTGAAAGGACTTCTCTTCCTCTTCCTTTGCCGCTCGCCGCACCCATAACTATACCTGGAACGTCAAGCACCTGAATCTTCGCATCCTTGTACTCAAGAAGTCCTGGAATGACTGAAAGAGTCGTGAATTCATAAGCACCTACAGGAGAGTTTGCATTTGTCAGTGCATTGAGAAGACTTGATTTTCCGCATGAAGGAAATCCTACAAGTATGACTGTAGCATCGCCGCTTTTCTTTACAGTATAACCTGCGCCTTTTCCAGATTTTGCTACCCTTGCCTGCTCCTTATCCTTGAGCATGGCAAGCTTCGCCTTGACAAGCCCTACGTGATGCTGTGTCTTCTTGTTATAGCATGTCTTCTTTAGCTCGTCCTCAAGCTCCTTTATCCTGTCGTGCGTAAGCTCTTTCTTCTTCTCTCGGACTTCGCCTTTCAGAGGCTTTGTATCAACCATAGACCATTCCTTGGAACCCCTATTTTTAATGCTTTCGTCATGAAAACAGGATTTTGCTATCTATAGTATGCAAATCTGACCACAAAAACATTTATAAATTCCAATAACGGCGGTTAAGCCATGGCAACACTAGTAGAGACGATTGTTACAGCATACAATAATGTGAAGGAATCTACTTCAGGGTTGTTCTACAAATTCATAGTTTCAATCATACTTCTCCTTATAGGATTCATAGTTGGTAAGATACTTGGCAGGCTGATATACAAGTTCCTGCACAGTTTTGAGATAAATGAGACTTTCTCAAAGATGGCAGGCACAACCCTGAAGCTTGAGGAGATAGCAGAGAGCTTCACGACCTATTTCATATATTTCATAACAGTTGTCATGATCCTGCAGCAGATAGGATTAGCGTCAACAATACTCCATATGATTGCCGCCGCAGTGATGATACTCATCATACTATCTACTTTCTTAGGTATAAAGGATTTCATACCTAATCTCATAGCTGGTTTTGTAATCCACGGGAAGAAAAAATTCAAGGTCGGACAGAAACTAAAGATAAAAGGAATGGCAGGAAAGATAATAGAGATGACACTCTTGGAAATAAAGATAGAGACGAAGAACGGTGACATAATATTCATACCTAACTCTGCATTGAGCAAGACAGAAGTGACGTATGTGAAGACGAAGAAAAGAAAGTAGAGTTCTCGTTTAAATAAAGGTCACGTTCGCACTGAATATTCTTCTATTATTGTTTGCCGAACTGCGATGTCAATAGGATATACAAACGGTGCTCGCTAGGTGGCATTTATTTTAGAACTGCTGTTTTATCAAATCATCTCAAGAAGGCTTGCTATGTTCCAGATCTGCGTCCTGGTATATGCCTGGAGATTCGTGTCGTCAGAAATCTCATCGATTATGCTCAATACCTTGTTGACTTTTATAGAAATGTCCTCGCCGTCCTCTGCCTTCAGGATTGTCATCACTTCTTCGACTTTTGATTTTATATTGCGAGGAACTGTGTTGTCATTTGCAAGTTCACGGAGAGCTTCGATGACATTTTGTAATCTTTCGTCCATTTCATGTCCCTCAGAAATATGAATCATCTATTATTTCGACATCTCTTTCATGACTTCAGACTGTAGCTCAGATGTCTTATCGCGCATCTTGACTTCCTGCTTCTCAAGAGTCTTTATCCTGAGGTCAATTATCTCTTTCTTCTGGTTGAGCTCGTTTATCAGGTCGGACTTGTTTGCGTCTACCATAACATTCCCGACTATCTTGTATGCTTTTTCTGTCTTGTTGAGCTCTTCGAGCGCTGACTTGATCTCAAGAAGCTGTGCCTGGAAGGCCTGTTTTTGTGCAAGAAATGTCTGGAGTGACTGCTCCATTGTAGAAAGCTGGTTGATTTTCTCTTGTATTTCCTGTTTATCAGCCATTTTTCACTTCCGAGGCTTGCTTGCGCCTTCGAATATTATTAGCAGTTGCGAAATCGAATTCACCGTCGCGCGGAGCGCCACAGCATCTTTCGCTGTTATATTGAACTCGACACCGTCATCTACTTTTTTTATTGTGAACTTTGAACGGTCGAATGATTTTTCTTCGCTGGCAAGGCATTCCAAAAGTCTGTCAGGATTGCACTTTGCGAAAATCTTCGCGGTATAATCCATCTTATCAGCGGGCCTTGACCTTGGTTGAAACCAGTCTTGGCTTGAAAAGCATCTTGCTTCCGCAGTAAGGGCAGCGGACCTTCTTCTTTATGTACTCTATGCCTACTTTCTTGTTGCAGTCAAAGCACTTGTATTCGACCATGTTTAGGAATCCTCTTCCTCGACCTGCTCCTCTACTTCTTCAGTGGTCTCTTCAATTTTCTCTTTATCCTCTACAGGAGCTTTTATCGATATGCTCTTAGGAGCCTGGAAATCATAAGTCCTTCCGCTGAACTTGACAAGGCATTTCTCGCATTCCCAGATTCCCCTGGAAACTCGCCTTACTTTAACATAATTGCAGAAAGGGCATTTATGCTTTCCTCTTGCGGATTTTTCAAGAACAGCGACTTTTTCCTTGTTGCTGCGACCGTATCTAACTCCAAATCGTTTTGCAGAACCTAACGTTGTTTTTTTGGCCATTTTAACCCTTTAAACCTGTTTATTTGTGATTATAATCTCCATAAAACCCTTTTTGGGCTTTCTGGTCACCAAACCATTTTTTTGTAGCAATTTTCATTTATTTATAAAACTTACCTGCTGAAGATGGACCTGCCTATATATAATAATGAATGGGGCTACCCGGAATTTCACAGATAGTTATGATTTTTCGGCACAACAATCCGCTTTGAACCGGGGTCGTCCGGTTTTTTGCAGCAATCAGCTGTCCCAAACCGGAAAGGATAAACCAAACTACCCCATAACCCCATATGGAAAATTGAAAATAAAGAGCCTATTTAAATATTTTGAGGAGAGAATCGGAGATAACCCGTGCTAACACTGAGCCAATAATTTATATATCATTTACTTATCATCCTGAACACATGAGCAGCATAACAGAGATGCAAAGGTTCCACGTCAAGAAATTCATAAAGGACCTTGAGAAACATAAAGGCAGGCATACTGAGCTTGTTAGCGTATATATTCCTGCAGGCTATGATCTCAACAGCATAATAGGGCATCTTTCACAAGAGCAGGGGACAGCATCCAACATAAAGAGCAAACAGACAAGAGAGAACGTAACTGGCGCTCTTGAAAGGATGATACAGCACCTCAAGCTTTTCAAGAGAACCCCTCCAAATGGGCTCGCGGTATTCTCTGGAAACGTCGCAGAAAGGGAAGGGCAGGTAGATGTACAGGTCTGGAGCATGGAGCCGCCCATACCACTCAAATTCAGGACATACCGGTGCGAAAAAGAATTCCTGCTTGAACCTTTAAGAGAATTCCTTGATTCAAAAGAGGTATACGGCCTTCTTGTTTTTGACAGGAGAGACGCCATAATAGCTCTCCTAAAAGGAAAGACAATCATACCGATAAGGAAGACACATTCTGAAGTCCCTGGAAAGATGAGAGCAGGAGGACAGTCAGCGGTACGATTTGCGAGGAACAGGGAGCTTTCGACAAAAGACCACTACAAAAAAATTGCAGAATACATGAAAGAAGAATTCCTCAAGCTCGAAGGACTGAAAGGCATAATCATCGGCGGGCCGGGAATAACTGTCAATGATTTCATGGGATATGATTACATAACAGGAGATGTCAAGAAAAAAATAATAGGGACAAAAGACCTCTCATATACAGAAGAGTTCGGACTCCAGGAACTTCTTGAGAAAAGTGAGGACCTGCTTGCTGCAGAAGAAGTCTCCCAGGAAAAAAAGATAGTCAACCAATTCCTAACATACCTTGGAAGAAAACCTGGAATGGTGAGCTATGGAAAAGAACAGGTCATGAAACTGCTCAAGGGCGGACTTGTCGACACATTGCTTTTATCCGAGACACTGACTGACGAAGAGATTGAGGAGTTCGAGCAGGCAGCACAAAAGATGGGTTCAACAGTCAAGATAATATCCACAGAGACAAGGGAGGGCGTGCAGCTAAGAGACCTCGGGAAAGTCGCAGCGATATTAAGATACGAGCAGCACACAGAATACTGAAAAAAATGGAAGAAGACCTCGCTTCAGATTCGTACAGGAAGCTTTTTCCTGACGAAGACAGCCCCTATTTCTTCAAAGTTACATACAACGGCAGGCTGAAAGACTACGGCGCATACGTATCATTGCGCGGGAAGTTCATGGAGTTCAGGCTCTCAAAGAAATGGCTTGACATCTCACCAGACATCCGCATGGGACTTGTCCAGGAGCTGATGCTCAAGATAATGAAACGCAAAAAGCATTCGATGAATATAGACCTGTATAATAATTTCATAAAACACCTGCACATAGCAATACCTAAAGACCAGTCAGAGCCGCAGCTTGAGGCGAGCTTCAACAGGGTGAATGACAGATATTTCCTGGGGCTCGTCGAAAGGCCTAACCTTGTATGGGGACAGTTCTCTACAAGGACATTCGGCACTTATGACTTCAAGACAGACAGGATAACGATAAGCACTGTCTTTAAGGAAACTGATGATAAGTATCTTGACTACATAATGTTCCACGAGATGCTGCACAAACAGCGCAAGTTCTTCAAGTCAGGCACAAAGACATATTACCATGACAGCAAGTTCAAGAGGCTTGAGAAAGTCTTTGAGAAAGGTGAAGATATAGAAAAAGAGCTGCACAGAGTTGTCGCAAGAGAGAAAGCAAAAGCATATTTCAGGGCAAAGCCTGTTCAAAAGAAGAAAAGAAGCATATTTGACTTGTTCTATTAGTTCAACTTGCACTGGATAAGGCAATACTTTTAGAAATGCCGATGCCGCGCTAGCATAGATGCTTTCAATGTTGTGGTTTATTGAACTACAATGTTAATAGCGGTTTTATCCGTTGCTCGCTAGGCAGCATAGGCATTTTGGCTCTTCCACGCATTAAGCGCAATATTTATAAATTACGGCAAAAAGAGTAAATATGCACTTAAAATCCTATTAAAACAAACGAGAGACGATATTTATGGAAACAGAAGGCGAAACAAAAAAATCTGATGCAGGCTCCCTCAAACCGGGCAGCTTTGTCGTTTTCCAGGGCGCAGCATGCAAAGTGGTCGATGTACAGGTCTCAAAACCTGGAAAGCACGGCCATGCTAAAGCAAGAGTGACCGCTGTAGGACTTCTTGACGGAAAGAAAAGAGTCGAAGTCATGCCAGGACATGAACCTGTTGACGTGCCGATAATCGGCAAGAAGACAGCTCAAGTACTGTCAATAACCGGCGACATAGCGAACGTGATGGACGTAGAGACTTACGAGACGTTCGATCTCCCGATACCTGAAGAGCTCAAAGGCCAGATAACTGACGGAGTCCAGATACTTTACTGGGTTGTGCTGAATGAGAGAGTCATGAAGCAGCTAAAGAGCGCGGAGTGAACTGAAAAATGGCAAAATTCGAAGAGGCAATCAACAGGAAATTTAGGAATGTATTCGTATGCAGAAGATGCAAGTCAAAGATACGAGCACCAAACCTGAAGGTCCTTGCAGGCAAGATAAGCTGCAGAAAATGTAGCGCTAAAACACTTAAGCCTAAGAGAAAGAAGTAAATCTTTATTTTTTTACAATATTTTCTTTTAAAAAAAGATGTGACCTGATGAGTTTTTTACAAGACTACAAATTTGTCATATTATTCTACTCAACGATACTTCTGTTAGTATACCTGTTTAGGAAAAAGTTCATCATGCAGAACAAGTTCATAGCGATGTACAAGACAAAGATAGGACTTGGCTTGATGGACAAGCTAGGCAAGAAATATTCTGAGATAATAAAGCTCATAGGATACATAGGGATAGGCGCAGGATACGTCGGACTTTTTACTATACTCTACTATCTCCTCAAGAACATATTCCACCTGTTGACTGTGCCGACAGCATCATCAGCAGTGAGCCTTGTGGTGCCCGGAGTAAAGATACCTGGCAGCCCAATCACGATACCATTGATAACGGGATGGATAGCCCTGTTCTTGGTCATAGTCATACATGAGTTTTCACACGGAGTAGTCGCGAAAGCGCATGGTCTCAAGATAAATTCATCAGGCATATTCTTCCTAGGCCCCCTTATGGGAGCGTTTGTCGAACCAGATGAGAAAGAGCTTAGGAAACAAAAAGACACCACACAATACTCTGTCTACGCAGCAGGACCTTTCTCTAATATACTGCTCGCGCTCCTTTGCGTGCTGATGCTGAATTACGGTCTAGGCGCAGGCATAGAAGCGATGGAAAATCAGGTCGGAGTCGACCTTGTCGGCATAACTGAAGGATACCCTGCAGAGAAAGCAGGACTCAAGGCAGGAATGGTTCTTACAGCAGTTAATGGGTATAACGTGACTGACTTCACGCAATTCACTAACCATGTCAAAAGATTACGTCCAGATGAACAGGTCACGCTAAGAGCGAACGGGACAGATTATGCACTTACGACAATGGCTTCTCCTGACGATCCTGGTCAAGGATATCTTGGAGTCATGACCTCTAGCAGGCCAAAGACAGAACTAAAGAGTGATGCTACATATTTCAAAGTCATTTATGCAATAATCAAATGGATAGCCGAGCTTTTTGCTGTTACTGCGATGCTCAGCTTTGGCATAGGCCTTGCGAATCTCTTGCCTTTAGGCCCTGTTGACGGCGGAAGGATGATGCAGGTTACGCTCGAAAAGATAAAAGGCATTGAGAAAGGCAATATGCTCTGGAGAAAGATAACCTTGTTCACTCTCCTGCTGCTTGCATTGAATCTATTCTGGCCAGCTCTAAAATGGATAGGAAAACTCATCTTCTGAACAGTGAGATGTAATGATACATGTCATACTTCTAGAGCCTGTAGTCCCTGGAAACATCGGCGCTGTCGCAAGAGTGATGAAGAACTTCAATTTCTCGAAACTCGTCCTCATAAACCCGCACTGTGACCACCTGTGTCCTGAAGCAAGAAACAGAGCCAAGCATTCTCAGGAAATACTCGAGAATGCTGAAGTATGCGAATTCTTCGTCGTAGACGACTACGATTATCTTATTGCAACTACTGCAAAGCTTGGTACTGACTACAACATAACCAGAAGCCCATTGACCCCGAATGAGCTCGCGCAGAAAGTGAAAGAGTTAAATCCTGCGACAAAGATAGGGCTGGTCATAGGACGAGAAGGACACGGCATGTTCAACGAGGAGATAGAGAAATGCGATTTTGCCGTCACGATTCCATCTACAAAAGACTACTCTACGCTAAACCTTTCACACGCTGTTGCAATACTGCTCTACGAACTCCATAATGCGCTGGCAAGCGAGAATGTCATGAGCCACATAGCACCAATAACAAAGGCAGAGAAAGACCAGATAATGAAGATGCTAAAAGAGATATTTGACAATACGGACTGGGAGACCGCAGAAAAAAAAGAGACACAGCAGAAGCTCTGGAAGAAGATAATAGGTAAAGCGATGCTCACAAAAAGGGAATCATACGGAGTGATGGGTTTCATGAGGAAGATGATGCAGCTTCAGGAAAAACTCGCAGAAAAAAGCAAGCTGAAGTCTTCTAAAAAGACAAAATCAGACAATACTAAGCAGATAAAACCAAAATATATAAATAAAAAGAAAGGCAAATCAAGCAAATCGGATAAACCAACAAGAAAATGGCCAAAGACGACAAAGAAAAGAAAATCGGAATAACTGTCAAGAAAGAAGATGACATGTCAGAATGGTACCAGCAGGTCTGCCTGAAATCAGAGATTGCAGACTATGCTCCTGTCAAAGGATGCTACATACTCAGGCCGCTTGGCTATTCCTTCTGGGAGAAGATACAAGAATACTTCAACAAGAGGATGAAATTCAGAGGAGTCAAGAACGCATATTTCCCTCTATTCATACCAGAATCATTCTTCCATAAAGAAGCGACGCATGCAGAAGGATTCACTCCTGAAGTCGCATGGATAGCCAACAAGGATGAGGATGGCGGAGAAAGACTTGCGATAAGGCCGACATCAGAGACAATCATGTATGATTCTTACTCAAGATGGCTCAGGAGCTGGAGAGACCTGCCGATAAGGATAAACCAGTGGGCCAATGTCGTAAGATGGGAGACAAAAGCGACAAAGCTTTTCCTAAGAAGCAGGGAATTCCTCTGGCAGGAAGGACACTGCGTATATGAGACAAAAGAAGACTGTGACAGGGAAGTCGAACTATTCCTTCTTGAATACAAAGATCTCTGCGAGAAACTTCTTGCGGTGCCGGTGATATGCGGCAAGAAGACAGAGAAGGAGAAATTCGCAGGCGCAGATTACACGATGACCATCGAGGCATTCATGCCTGACGGTAAAGCGATACAGTGCGGAACATCACACAACCTAGGACAGGGATTCGCAAAAGCATTCGGACTGAGCTTCCAGGGCAAGAATGGAGAGCAGCTCCTGCCGTGGCAATCAAGCTGGGGAATATCAACAAGACTCATAGGAACGACAGTGATGCAGCACTCCGACAATAAGGGACTGGTCATTCCTCCAAGGCTTGCGCCGAATAGAGTTGTAATAGTGCCGATACTATTCAATCCTGAGAACAATCACGCTATACTAAGCAAATGTGATGAGATAAAAGGCATCCTAAAAGAACACGAGCCTATTCTTGATGACAGGGATGAGTACAGTCCTGGATGGAAATTCAATGAATGGGAGCTCAAGGGAGTCCCGATAAGGATAGAGCTTGGCCCTAAAGACCTTAGCGCAGGTCAGGCAGTCCTGGTAAGAAGGGATACTGGTGAGAAGCAGTTCGTCAAGATAACTGACCTCTCAGTGATAGTGCCTCAGATGCTTGAGAGCATCCATCAGAACCTGTTCGATAAAGCAAAGAAGAATCTGGAAAACAGCATAGTGCAGGTCACTGACTTCGATTCATTCCTCAAGGCAATAGAGAACAAGAAGCTTGTCAAGACGTATTTCTGCGGCGAACCTGAATGTGAAGAATGGATAAAAGAAGAGAGCGGCGGAGCGACTTCAAGATGCATGCCTCTTGGCAATGAGCACGCACAAAAAGGCGCTAAGTGCGTCCACTGCGCAAAGGACGCCAAATGGAACATATACTTCAGCAAGAGCTATTAAAGCATAATTCTAAAAAGCTTTAAAAGACGTTCTTTTCGTATCCGATGTATGACTACAAAAGGTATTTATATATTAGAATAATTCTTATCAGAAAGTAACAAAAAACGGGTGGTTCTCGGCAAGTGACAGCTCTACACTGCATTTGCCTGAAGTAAATCTCATTATCATTTCAGGGGGTAACAGAAAATGAGGAAACTATTCGGATGTTTTGTCGTTGTGCTTATCTTGGCCGCTCTGTCTACATCAGTACTTGCGGAAAGCATGCTAAGCATATCAGATGTAATAGCGAAAGTAGACGGTGACAAGCAGTCTGCTGATGAGACTGGCGGAGTTATAAAAGTGACTCCTGACTCTGAACTTTCCCTGAAAGTGAAAGTCGAAAACATGTTTCCAGACGGCATCGAGGATGGCAAGATAGAGAACATTGAAGTCTCTGCAGTGCTTGAAGGAATAGATGATGGGGACGACATTGAAGTCGATCTCGATTCAGATTTCTCACTCAGCACTGAAAGTGACAAGACAGTCACGCTCAACTTCGAAATACCCCTCAGGCTTGAGACTGACGACACATTCACACTCACCCTTACTGCAGAAGGAGAGGACGAGAACAGCACAGACCATTCTGCTGAGGTCCAGTTTGACGTAGATGTCGACAAGGAAAACCATGAGATAAGGGTCTTACGAAAAGAGCTCAACCCTCCGACAGTAAGCTGCAACAGGCAGTCAACACTTCTACTCAGGTTCATAAACACCGGAGAAGAGGACGAGACAGTTGAATTGACGGTTGACGCTGTCGGTTTCAATTTCCATAAGACTGCAAGCTTCGACCTGGTTGAGGATGTCAATGACGACCAGAATGAATACGAGCTGTCAGATGTGCTATCTTTGGATAATTCAGTAGTTCCCGGGTCATATCCTATAATGATAAAGGCATTGTACCGTGACGGAAGGCAGACATTGCAGGACCAGGTAAACCTGGTAGTCGAGAAGTGCAGCACAGCACAGACTACGCCTGTCGAGACTCCTGAAGAAGAGGAGGAGATAGTCGAACCTGTCCAGCCTAAACCTGTTGTCAAGGAAGAAGTATCTGTCGTCACACAGCCACAGGAGACTTATGTCAAGCCTGCGAGCACTGCTGTAGCGACACCAAAGACAAGCTACACAAAGAAGAGCTGGCTAGACCAGAACCAGTGGCTACTTGTCATACTGCTTACAGACATCGTTCTCGTCATAGCAGGTATAATCGTTGTAGTAGCAGTGCTTAAGAGAAGGAGATAAACTGCTGACACACATAATATTTTCAATATTTTAATTTCTTATTTTTTCCTTTAAAGCCCACCAAATGGGTTTTTACGACTTATATGCCCTACCGAAACATTTAAATATGAGGTTTTTATATTCGATAATAAATTCTTAATAAACAAGAGGATTTGTTCTGAACCTTTTTAGGTGTAATCCATGACTGAAACTGAAAATACCATGAAAACAGGAACCACAACGCTTGCGTTGCGATGCAAGGAAGGCATAGTGCTGGCTGCGGACAAAAGGGCCACTGCAGGCACGATGATAGCCAATAAGTGGGTCGATAAGATATTCGCAATAGAAGACTACATGGCGCTGACTACAGCAGGTACTGTGTCTGACGTGCAGCTTCTTGTCAAGCTCATAAAAGCAGAGCTAAGGCTAAAGAGACTTAGGACGGGAAAGAAGATATCTGTAAGCGAAGCAGCGAACCTCTTAGCAGGAATGGTCTACTCGAACATAAGAAAGTTCAGCTCCATACCGGGCATTTCCCATTTCATATTCGCAGGAAAGGATGAGGTAGGATTCCATATCTTCGACATCTATCCTGACGGCTCGATAACCGAGGCGGAGGATTACCTCTCATCAGGCTCAGGAAGCGTATTCGCATACGGAGTCCTTGAGACACTCTACAAGCACCCAATAAGTGTTGAAGATGGAAAGACTCTTGCACTAAAAGCTATAAACGCAGCATTGCAGAGGGACTCAGCATCAGGAAACGGAGTGGACCTTGTAGTCATAACACAGGCAGGAGTCGAGAAGGTATTGACCAAAAAGGTCGAGAAGGGCCTAGAGATTTAGGCAAATTTTTTCCTATTTTTATATCGAATAACTTCAATCTTATGAAGTAATTCTGAATTTAAGGTGAGAGTTTTGACTGGAATATTGGATGAGATACTGAAGCAATTGCCTGACGGAGTTGTAAGCTCCGCAGTATTTGAGGGCGCAAACATAGTCCTCTACACAAAGGACAAGGATTTCTTCCTCGATAATAAGGGAGTAATCAAAAGCATAGTGGACTCAATAAAGAAAAGGATAGAGCTTAGGCCTGACCCTGCAATCTGTATGGATATGGAAAAAGCAGAGAAGAAGATAAAAGAGCTGATAACTGACGAGGCAGGACCTGGAGAAATCATATTCGACACACAAAGGTCCATCGTCATAATACACGCAGAGAAGCCGGGTCTTGTCATAGGAAAACAAGGCGAACTTCTTAGGGATATAAGGGAGAAGACCCTGTGGGTACCTCTAATAAAGAGGACGCCGCCAATACAATCAAAGCTCATAGAAAGCATACGAGCAGTCCTTTATGAGAATTCTGATTACAGGAGAAAATTCCTCGACAAGATAGGACACAGGATATACGACGGATGGATACGCGGGAAGAAAGAGGAATGGATACGCGTAACATACCTTGGAGGAGCAAGACAGGTAGGAAGATCAGCGATACTCCTACAGACGCCAGAATCAAGAGTGCTCTTGGATTGCGGAATAAACCCCGCATCTGACCAGGAACAATATCCTTATCTTGAGGCTCCTGAGTTCAAGCTCGACGAGCTTGACGCAGTCATAGTCACGCACGCCCACTTAGACCACTCAGGACTTGTTCCGTGGCTGTTCAAGATGGGATACAGAGGACCAGTATACTGCACAGAACCGACAAGAGATATCATGGCTCTACTTCAGCTTGACATGGTCAAGATAATGAGGTCTGAAGGAAAAGACCCGATATTCACATCAGACGAAGTAAGAGAGATGGTCAAGCACACAATATGCCTGGATTTCGACGAGGTAACAGACGTAACCCCGGACGTGAGGATAACATTGTACAACTCAGGCCACATACTTGGAAGCGCCATGGTGCATATGCACGTCGGCAACGGCCTGCATAACCTGCTCTACACAGCAGACATGAAATTCGCAAAGACAAGACTGCTTGCGCAGGCAGAGACAAGATTCCCGAGGCTCGAGACACTGATGATAGAGAGCACATACGGAGGAAAAGACAACACTCTCCCTCCAGTGATGGAACAGGATAACCTTCTCAAGCAGATAATCAAAGACACTGTAGCGAGAAAAGGCAAGATACTAATGCCGACGCTAGGTTCAGGAAGGGCGCAAGAAGTCATGATGCTCATAGAAGAGATGGTCAGGACTGGTGAACTCGAACCGATACCCTGCTACATAGATGGAATGGTCTGGGACATAACAGCAATCCACACAGCATACCCTGAGTTCCTCAACTCGAACGTAAGGAAGCAGATATTCCACAAGGACAACAATCCATTCCTGTCTTCTGTCTTCAAGAGAGTAGGCAGCCCGAAAGAAAGACAGCAGATAATAGAAGAGGCAGGAAGCTGCCTGATTGTAGCAACGTCAGGAATGCTGACCGGCGGACCATCAGTCGAGTACCTAAAAGCGCTCTCTGACAACCCGCATAACTCACTCGTGTTCTCCTGCTACCAGCCAGAAGGAAGCATGGGAAAAAGGATAAGAGAAGGCGAAAGAGAGATAGTCATGAGAGTAGACTCAACAGGCAAGCCTGACATAATGAGAATAAACATGGAAGTCCACAAGATAGAGATAACAGGACACTCTGACAGGCGGGAACTCATGAACTTCCTCGCAAGACTCCAGCCAAGGCCGAAGAAAGTTATAATAAACCACGGTGAGAACTCAAGATGCCTTGACTTGGCGAGCACAATACACCGCCAGTTCAGGATAGAGACTGTCGCGCCGAGAAACCTTGAGGCTGTGAGAGTAAGATAATTTTTTTAAAGTTCTTTTTTATCTTCTGACGTAGCCACCGCTACGACGCTCGGTCAGAATATTAAACTAAAAATGCTTCTGAGAAATCATCATCTGATATTTACACCGCAACCTCGCATGTCAGTAGCGGTGGCTCTCTAACTGTGAGGCATTACTTGACTTTTATTAGAGCTTTTAGAGCTTCCTTCTTTCTCATAGGATTCTTGAATACAAAAGCATCATACCTATCCTTGCCATCCTCGCCTTTGTATGGTACAAGTTCGAGCTTGTTGCCATCATACAGCATAGTTATGTCAACTTTTGTTGTAGGAATGTCTCTTGGAAGATAGTCTTTCAACTCAGAAATCACGTTATCAAATATGATTGAATCAGGATTCACTCTGCAACGCAATGCAAAAAAATCGCAGACAATCAGTTCGTAACCCCGTCCGCCCCTACCGGTAATCATACGGTCAGTGCCATGTTCAATAATCTTATCTGCAAGAGAATCGACATCATCCTGCGGGTGCTCTCTAGAACTTATGCATCTGACGACTAAGTTCTGACCCCTGAAATCTTTTCTTATCATCTCATCGACTTTTGATCCTATATCAATAGGAATACCATGACTATTATAGAGACATTTAGGAACATCAAGCTCATAGACCTGAATCTTGCCATTATTCATTATCTCACAACACCTAAATGACCTGAGTTTTGTTGGTATTTATAAAAATAACTCTTAATTTTAGGATGTTTATTCCTTGCTCATAGCCACGACGAGGAGGCTCTGGCCCCAGCCTAGAGGCGTGTTCTCGTTGTGTTCGCCTGATTCAGCGTAGTATAACTCTGGTAGCTCGCCTTTCTCATTCAGGACTTCGAGAGTCTTCCTCATATAGAACGCCTGCTTGTCAGGCTTGTTCATCTGCTTGTAGATTATAGATAGCCAGGGGAATCCGAATGTCCATTCTGCCTCTCCGCCCTTGTTGAAGTATTTGTCTCCAGCATAGCGGATTATGCCCTTCTGCCTCATAAGCTTCTCCTCAATGTTCTTGAGGATAAACTCACGCTGCTCTTCTGAAACTACACCATACGGATATATCAGCGAAAGCAAGGCAAGGTCAACTTCCTTACTCTCGGATTCCCTAGGCAAGAGCATGTTAAGAACATCCTCGCCCTTCTTTATTAGGACCTGAGGAACATCAACTATCTTTGATATTTTCTTAAGACCTGCAACGCATGCGCCGACGCTTGATGCGTGGACTTCCTCGTTCTCTTCCCACATCCCGTTGTCAGCGTCCTGCCAATATTGGATTGAGTTGAGATAATAGACTAGCTTCTGCAATATCCTCTCGTCATCCTTGTCGCGGATTATCTTAATGCCTTTGGATTCGAGCTCTCCAATCTTAAACATCAATGCGCCGATAGAATCGTTCTGCTTGTTGCCCCACTCTTCACTGAACTCCTCGAACGTCTCTGGGTCAAACCTCGCGTGGATGTACTGCCATCTGTGGACTGGCTTCTCGACGATTGCCCAGTCTATCTTATACTCATGCTTCTTCAAAACATCAAGCAATGCCTGGTAAGTCTTCACGACTTCTTTCCAGTTCTTTGTCGCCTCAAAACCAAGTGATGCGTATATACAGTCCCTTATCCATGACTGCCTAGAATAATGAGTCCTGTCATCAAGCGCAGCAACAAAAAGCCCGTTAGGGTGATGCATACGCTTCAATATCTCGAGTGATTGTTTAATGATCATGTTTATCGCACCTTATCCTTCTTCCAGTCAGACTCTCCATGCATGGTTGTCGGATAGATTGCTGATAGAATCTTATCAGGGACATACTGGCGGCAGCTAGGATACTTGTCTGTGTATCTCTGTATCATGCCGAAAAGTTGCGGTTCAAACTTCTTTTCAACTTTGTAAGTGTCAAAAAGGGTGAATATGGTTGTTAAGCTACCGAGTCTTGCATGGTTATTATCCAGAGCTACATCTGTGGCTGGCAGATTGCTGAAGCCGAAAGCGTTCCAAATGCGTTCCTGTTCTTGCTTGTCCCATTGACCGTTAAATGCTAGTTGTTCTAGCTTTGAGAATTCATCATCTGGATCAATCTTGTTATGTGAAGACATATACTCAACCACCCCGATATAGGGCACTAATACTGTAACTGATATATAAACCTTTCGTTTTTGTTGTCCCTTATAAGTGGTTACAATATTCTGTGGTTTGATTGTGCATACTGCGTTTAAAACAGTTTTAAACATAGATTATGCTGTCTTGAAACAGCGTAACTCGAAACGTTTATATTCCAAATCATAATAAATTGGTTATGGACTGCAAAGAAATACTGCCAGACCTGTATGAGCTAGTCTGCGATACGCAGCAGGAGCTAGCATCAACTTTCATGAGGTTCCAGGAACATTTTGAATCTCCAATATTCAAGGATAAGATATTTACGCGTGAGGAATTCATCTCTTGGTATACAAAGAATTCGCCAGAATCAAAAAAGCAAGGAAAGTTCAGTTATTATGATGAATGGGAATCATTCAATATACCTGCCAGAATACTAGAACCATTCTATGAAGGAAAATTTGACCCTTTGACAGAGCAGGAGATAGAGCTGTTGGAACGGTTCAGGAAAAACAGGGGGAAAGATTTCTACATAATCGGCACTTTCAAAGGATGCGACCAGTCATTCAGGGACCATGAAATTTCACATGGTCTGTACTACCTAAACAACAGCTATCGCGAAGACATCCGCGAAGCCATGAAAACTATCAACCCTACGATTCTTCGAAGAATTAGCAACTACCTTAGTCTACAGGCAGCGTATCATGATACTGTTATGGAGGATGAGACACACGCTTACTTGATCGCGCTCGATAAGCTGCTAACAGAAGACGCAAAAATATCTGTAGAAGAGCTCAAAGGACCTCACAAACGCCTCAGGATGGTATTCGACGCATATCTTGCTGCAGAAAGCAGAAAGTAATTATTTCAAATCACTTCTTTATCGCCATCTCAGGAAAATTCGCAGCAACGTTCGCTGTGCCGTAGAGGCTAACGTCGTAATTCGTGACTATGAATACAGGAATATCCTTAAGCACCTTGTTCTGCGTGTGGTTGGTCTCGAACTCTTTCATGAATTCTCCATCTGTGAAGAAATCAAGGTTCTTTGCAGCGATACCTCCTGCTATGTACATGCCGCCTCTTGCCATCACATTGAGAGCTGTGTTCCTCAAAGCTCTTGCGTAGAACCTGGCGAATATTTCCATCGTCTTTTTGCAGGCAGCGTCTTTCTTGGCGTGCTTGGATATCATCTCTGCTTTTTCAGAGAACTCAGCAGACTCAATCTCTTTCGAGACACTATTATACTCAAATATCTCCATCTCTATGATGTAATCATATATGGCGACTATGCCTCTTCCTGATATGATATCCTCACAGTCAAGAGGAGCTTCCCCTCCTCGTCTATCCTTCGCAAACTGCATCAGCTCATATTCAAAAGCATCTACTACCGCAAGGTCCTCATGACCTCCTTCAGAGGCAATAGGCATGTATGCTCCTTTCTTATCGCAGTATATTATTATCGATTTACCAAGACCTGTGCCAGCACCTATCACGCCTTTCACTGCCTTGTCGACTTTTACAGGATGGCGGTTTTCTGGATGCTTAAGATAGACGATATGCTTATTGTCCTTCTCGTTCAGGAAGGGTATGCCAAAACCTATTGCCTCAAAATCGTTTATCAACGCGATTGAGTTCAGCATCGTACCTGAAAGTATCTTCTTTACGTCTATCTGCCATGGAAGATTAGTGAGCTTGCATGATGTGCGTTCAGGATTCACTGGTCCTGCAGCAGAAATGCAAGCCTTGGAGACATGGATACCATGCTTATCCGCTGCAAATTTCAGCGTCTCATTTATCGCGTCAGTGATTATCGGAAGCTCCTGGCTCTTGAACCTCAGAACGAACAATGGTTCTGGCTTTTTGTCTTTTACACCAGCTATACTTATGCTTGTATTTGTGCCGCTTATATCTCCTGCAAGGACAAATTCTGAAAAATCATCCTTCCTGAACTGCTTCATCTCAGATACATCATATTTTATCGTGTTTCACACCTTCTTTTTTTCATATATTTCCATCAGCAGCTCAATCAACAGGGCAGAGCTCCACGCCTGAGAGAAACAACCCTTTGAACTCAGATGTGACGCTGAACTCAGCTCGGCATGATGCCCTACGCAGCCATGCCATAATATCTCCGAAGAGGAAGCTTCAGCTATCTTTTCCACTTTCTCTTTGAATGAGTTAGGATTATTGCGGTACATGCACAAAGCAGCGAGATTATTTACCCAGTACCATGAATCTCCCCTGTGATAGCTTTTGTTGTCTATTCCTGAATGGTCTTTTGTGAAAAGGGGATTGGTCTTGTCTATAGATGCCATTCCTCCCCAATCAAGCCACAGCCTGCTGTTCGCGTTCATGAAACATCTTTCCCACTCCCTTTTGCTTAGCAATTCAGGATAAATGTAGCATGTAAGGAATATATTTGGGCGTATTGTGTTGTCGCCTGCACCGTCCCTGAGCAAAGGATTCTTCCAGAAAACATCAAGAACCTTGCGCCTCATCTTCTCTTTCTTTGACTTGTAGAGCTTATCGCCGCTTAGTGAATACATCAGGTCCAGCATGTTCATGTGCAGTGCCTGCATCTCAATCCTTGCACCTGGCCGTCCATCCTGACCATTCCATACAGTGTCCATCCAAGTCTCATTGACTCCATTGACAATCAAACCATCACGAAGATAGGAAGCCTCGATCTTTGTTATAGAACCCTGGAGAGTATCCTTAACCTTATCCAGCTCATTTGCAGAGATATATTTCTTGAGCAGCTTTTCCTTTTTCAGGACAGATAGAAAATCCCCCATCCTCTTCCAGTACCATCCTACACCGTCTGAAGATGCAAGATGAGGCGAGGGGATATAGTTCGGAAGCCTGCCGTCCTTATCTATGCTTTTTATGTGGCTGAAAAGGACATCCTTCACGAACTTGTATTCTTTAAGTTTCATGAATGCGCCAAGCGAGATGTTCTCGTCCCTTGTCCATATCTGGAAAAACCAGGGAAAACCCGCATAGAGCCTGTTCTTTTCATCATACTTCAGCATAAGCTTCTCGAGCGAATCCTGCGCGCAGACGAATGCTGCGTCAGTTTCCTGCTTGCCTGAATCAATTGAAAGATATGTCTTCTTCCTCTGCTTTGTCTTCTTGAGCACAGAAATAGCATCTACAGCTTCATGTTCTGTCCTGCCGAAACCAATCAAAAGTCCCTTTGCATTGATTACGAATGGCCTGTATACAAATCTATTGAAGGAATCCTGTCTCTCCTTGTCATATGGATACACTACCTCTTCCCATCTATCTGTAAATTCATAGTCATTCTTGAGTTCGCATCCTCTCGGGTAGATAGCAACAGATAACACGAATTCTTCAAGTCCAGGATTACCATCCTCCTTTGGATCAGTCATCTTCCTGAAATTGACTATTATGTTATCATCATTGACTTTGACATCATAATACCTGCCGAATGAACGCAGGTCATTTATGCGCCTGCAGTCAAAATCAATAATTATGCTGGCTTTCTTGTCAAGAGAATAAGAAATCCCGTTGACACCCTGAGGATATTCTATTGCCGCGACATTATCAGCATATCTCTCTTCAATCTTAGACAATGAATTCACGACCTCGACCTGCTTAGAGCCTTCCAGGCGGATGCTCTCGATAATTTTGTATAAATTCAGGTCTTTGTTATAGAAAATCCCGTTATATTTGGATAAGATAGGGTTTGAGAAGAACACAAAACCGCCTAGGTTGTTTGAGAGTATGAATGATGAAGCATCACATTTATCATTGCTCAACGCAAGCTTTGGTATCCTGTGAGTTATCTTCATCTTATCAAGACCTTATTATTGCAAGTACCTTATCACGCATCTCTTCCATCTTCTTTTTGGTCTTGGCTTCAAGATTGAGCCTCAAGAGAGGCTCTGTGTTCGATGCACGTACATTGAACCACCAATCATCAAACTCAAGCTTGATGCCGTCCAGATATGAGACGCTCTTGGATTCTTTCTTGAATGTCTTAACCAGCTCTTTTAGCTTATCTTCTTTCTCTTTAACTTCTGAGTTGATTTCCCCGCTTGCGTAATATCTCTTAAGAGGTGCGATAAGCTCAGAAAGTCTTTTTTTCTCTTCACAGAGCATATTCATGACAATCAGAGTAGAGATTATCGAGCTCTCTGTGTAGAAAGAGTCCCTGAAATAGAAATGCCCTGAAAGTTCACCAGCAAAAAGCGCCTTCTCATCGCGCATCTGCTTCTTGATGAACGCATGCCCAACCCTGCACGTCACTGCCTTGCCGTTGTTCTCCTCTATGAATTCCTTAGTCGCCCAGCTGGACCTCAGATCATATAAAATAGTGCCACCTTTGTCCTTCTTGAGAAGCTCTTTAGCCACAAGAGCTGTCATCAAGTCTGCGCTTATGTACTCACCTTTCTCGTCAATGAATACGCACCTGTCACAGTCACCATCAATAGCTACGCCAAAATCCGCCTTATTCTTGACAACTGCTGCCTGCAGGGCCTTGACATTCTCCATCTTTATCGGGTTGGCTTCATGGTTAGGGAAACTCATATCGATATCGAAGAAAAGGGGCACAATATCTGCCTTTACTTTATTGAAAACTTTCGGGAAAGTGTATCCACCCATGCCGTTGCCCGTATCGATGACAACTTTGAGCTTCCTTTCAAGTTTTCCTAGGAACTTGAGGTTATGATTGACGAAGTCAGGCATCAGTTCGAGCTTCTTTATGCTGCCTTTTTTCTTCGGCTCTGTGAACTTGTTTTTCATGACGAGCTTTTTGATGTCCTGGATACCCGTGTCTCCGCTTATAGGTATGGCATTCTCCCTGCAGAGCTTGAATCCGTTGTATTTTGCAGGATTATGCGAAGCAGTGACCATTATCCCTGCTTCATGTTTAGCAGTGCCGAAATAGAACATAGGAGTATCACATGCGCCTATGTCAACAACATCTGCGCCTTGGTCTGTTATCCCTTTTGTTAGCGCAGAGAACATCGCTGGAGAACTCTTCCTCATATCCTGACCTACAACAACTTCTTTGCACTTGAGGAAATAGACGAAAGCACGTCCTATCCTGTATGCAGTATCTTCATTGAGGTCCTGCGGATAGACTCCGCGTATATCATAAGCCTTGAATATCTCATCTGCCATGCATATCATTCCTTGATGTTCATTCTATTATTCTTTCTTGTGCTCTCCGCGATAGAACATAGCGGCATCTTCAGGGGACACAGTATTTATCGTGACTCCTGTACCAAACTCAAAGCCTGCCCACGTCGCTGTCCTTGGCAGTATCTCTATATGGAAATGAAGATCATCTCCCTTAGGAGCGTAGAACATCACCATATTGAAGTTAGCATTTATCTCCTTCATTTTCCTAAGGACACGTTTTATCGCTGCAGCGAGATCAAAAAGCTCATCCTGTGAGAAATCAACAAGCGTCTTGTAATGGTTCTTAGGGAAAATCCACACCTCAAAATTGAATCTTGATGCATACGGCGTGAAAGTGACTGTCGTATCATCCTCATGTACATGCCTGAAGCTCTTGTTTTCAATTTTTATTATATCGCAGTATGGGCAAGAAGGATACTTCTTGACAGCATCAAGCTTTTCCCTCACTTCAGGAGGTATTATGTTAAGCGAGACTATCTGGCTGTGGGAATGGACGACTGAAGTACCTGCTTTAGGGCCTTCATTCTTGAATACGCAAACATAATTTATGTTCGGCTGGTTTATCATGTCATCTATCCTGTTAGAATAGACCTTGAGGAGGTCCATTATCTCATCTTCACTTAAGTCAATAAGCTGCTTGTGATGCTCCTTAGTCTCAACAACCACCTGATGGTCACCATATGCGTCGGAGAAAGTGAAGTACTTGTTGTCGTTCCTTACAGCAGGATTTCCACGCCTGTCTACAGCAGGGAAACGGTTGGGGAACCATCTAAGTTTCCAATGGCTTGAGTTGTCTTTGACTCTTCCTGTCTCAGAAGGAGTCAGTGACTCATTACCTGGGCAGAAGAAGCACTTCTGCGGACCAGCGTCATTTGCGTATATGTCATCATTTGTCTTGAACTCTTCAGGACGCTTACCGCGGCCTGGCGCGATTATGACCCAGCGGTCAAGGATATAATCTTTCCTAAGCTCCATGGTGATACCTCTTTTTTTTAATTGAAAAAACGAGACCAGCAAACCATAAATGTTTGCGCTCCCTCTTTTTTGATGAAATCTGATTCTGAATCATTTTATTCCTGCCTTTTCTAGCGCTAAATTCTGCGCAAGAGTGTAATTGATTGAAAGCAATGCCCAATTCGCGAAGCTCGCAAGCCTCCTAGCCTCGAATTTATCCTCTATCCTCTGTTTCCTTGATGCGTTTGAAAAATCATATAATATCCTGAAAATGCTCTCTATGACTTCATCATCGTTCTTGTCCATCCTCTTGACGACATATATCCCCTCTCCTTTGTAACTCTCATGCTTCTCAATGTACCTGCCGAACCCAGCCAAGTCTGACGTTATCGAAGAGACGCCAAGCGCTCCGGCTTCAAGAGGGGTATATCCCCACGGCTCGTAGAATGACGGGAATATGCCTAAGTGTGAGCCCTGCATGGCTTCATGATACGTCAGGTCAAGAAGACCGTCCGCACCTGTAAGATATATCGGATAAAGTATAACTTTCACCCTGCAATCTTCTGCATTATTCAATCCCTGTTCATCAAAAAGCGCAAGAATCTGATCATATTGATCAATAAGGTCGTGCGTGCAGACAGGCGCGAAGGCGCTCTCACGTCTGTACTTCAATATCTTGTTCTTCAATCCATTGCGCAGCTGCTCGTTGAACAATGTCTCTTTAGTTATTTCCCCGTCAGAGAGCAGGCTGTTAAGTATCTTCATCATCACTTCTTCCGTGTTCTCTTTTATGCTATCATCTATGTCCTTGAAAAGCACTTTGTTCTCAACAATCTCTGGCTTTATTCCTCTTATTCCTGTCGGGACCCAGAAGAAAACAACTATGTTCTTCCTTGAACGCTCATGCCTTAGGGCATCGTTCAGTTTTCCAAGAGATTTTATCAGCACATCAATACCCTTATCCCTGACTTCATACCTTGAAGCGATAAAATACACCAAAGTATTTTCTATATCTATATTGTAGTACGGGAAGAAATAAGACAGCAAAAAATGGTATATCTTGTCCCTGAAGAAACGATGCATTATCGAATTCTCTTCTATCGACGGAAAAGTGTTCAGATCGATGCCATTCGGCACAAGGATATCTGCCTTCTTCTTCAGGGTCATCTCAGCTTCCATGCTTGTGATCTCAGATACTGTCGCAAAAACATCTGCATTATGCGCGCTGGCCTTCTCAAGCTGATGCTTAGAGTGAACATTGCGGTTATAAGCTTCTTTGTCAAAATCCAGATTGCACAAAAGGCATTTTCCATCCTCTTTTTTCGAGTATAGGTCAATGCCTGCATTGGCGAAACTCCTGCCAATAACTGTCGCATGAGTCACAAATATCTTGCCAATCATTGCATTCACAGATTTAAGATAAAGCAGGGCAGCCCCTGAGAGCCACTCATGAAAAATAGCAGCGATCTTGTACTTCGGGAAATTCCTTGAGAAATTCTCGATAACCATTCCTGCGGCCCATGCCCAGATGACTGGTTCGTCAAAATCAAAACCAGAATTCAATGAATCTATCTGGTAACTCTCCCAAAGCATTCTCTTGATATCATCTTTTTTCTCAAAAAGGCGCTGAAAATCAATAAGTATCGTATGAGGATTGCCGTCAGTCAACCATTTGCCGCAGTGTATAACTATTCCCAGCGACTTAAGCGATTCGCAGATTGGTTTGTATTCTTCAGGAACAACTGTCTCCTCGAATATTCCCTTTACCTTCTGGTAGAAATAAGGACCGACAAGAAAATAGTTATCTCCATACTTTTCAAGAGCAGTCGGGATTTTGCTCTCGATTACTGTATTGATGCCCCCTACCTTGTTGCATACTTCCCAAGATACCTCGAACAGGACATCTGCCTTTACGTCTATCTCTTCACCTCTTTTTTTCTCTGCCAAAATGCACCCCTTTAAAACAAAAATATCATCTGGTGAATATGCTCTTTACCTGTGAAAAAAATCTCTTGTCTGTGTATTCCTCTCCGCAAAGCTTTGCGGCAAGTGAATTGTATGCGACTGAACTGTCAGACTTCGGTGCAGTGACTAGTGCCGGAGCTGTCTTTGACAACGACTCAAGCACCTTGATGTCATCATCAATTATTGAAAGCACAGGCACGCCTGTGCTGTTCTCTATCTCCTGCGCAGACAGCTCGAACTTCTTGCCTCTCACCTTGTTCAGTATCAGTCCCATTATAGGTGTCTTGCGTTCTTTTGCGACCTTTACAGCGTGCATCGTGCAGCTCAATGTCGGAAAGTCAGGGCTTGTCACCGCGAGAAGCTCATCTGACGCAATCATGGTAGCTATCATCTCATCATTGAGGTTAGGAGATGAGTCGATAAGTATGAAATCATACTCTTTCTTTATCTGCGAAATCCTGTTATGCAGCTTGTAAGGATTCAGCCTTGCCCTGTGCTCTGCCTTCGGCATGAGAGAGCTGGTTATAACATCAAAACCAAACTCAGACTTCCTGACAGCATTCCATATCGGGACCTGATGATACAAAACGTCATGCAGCGAGTACTTAGAGTTCAGCATGCCGAGATGCAGGCCGAGGTTCGGAGCGCTCATGTTGCCGTCGATAAGCAGCACTTTCCTGTTGAACTGCCTTGCAAGGGCAGCACCGAGGTTAGACACAACCGTAGTCTTGCCCACGCCTCCTTTTATCGAGACAATGCCGATGACTTTTGCAGATTTCATCATTTATACACCTTCTTGAGATGAGAGAGCATCCTCTCTTTCTTATCATCACTATCCTGCTTGACCACTGGCTCTTCAATCAAATCAGTCTTGTATGAAAATATGTCTTTTATCTCAGATACGACTGAGCTGAAGCTTTCCTTGCTGAATAATGCAGCTATTTCACCAAGCACCTGTTCTGCAGAGCTGACTTCTTCTGATACAGCAGTTTCATCTGTCATATTGTTAAATTTTGAGATCTGCTCGCAGAGTATGGCATTCGCGGTGAGATTGTCTCCCTTCTCCACAGTCTCTGTTTTGATGCTTACAGGTACTGAGACCATCTTCTCAAGTTCAGCGCTTTCTGAGAGCTCGCTTGCAGAAAATGTCAGCAGAGCGAGGCTTTCCTTGCTCTTCTTTGTCTTCTCGAGCTCATATATCCTGCTGCTGACAGCCTTTACACACTCATCCTTGCTTTTAGATGAGAAAAGGCTGTTCGCAAGCGCATAATCCTTATGTATGTCCTTGACCCAGTTACCGAAATCATTCCGTTCACCATTCACGTGATGCACGAATGTAGAATCATCTATTCCCTGAATTGCTGAATACAGCTCTTTTAGGTTCTTGATGCTCTTCCCGTCGCTAAGACGGAACTCGTGCTCCGGAACAACATCCGCAAGAATCCTTTCTGCCTCTATTATTGAAGGATCCTTCTCCATCAGTACCACCTCTTTTGCCTCCTGCATGATTACACTCCCTGTTTAGTCCCGCTTTTCGCCTCATTCGCCGATGCGGGAGCATCCAATTCCTTAAGCTTGGCTTTGACCCTTAAAGTGAGATCGTTAGTTATGTTCATGAAATTTATGAACGAGTCATATGGCGAATCGTAAGGGTTGAAGTACTTGTGCACGTCCCCGTCGCTGAACCACTTTGTGCACATGTAGTAGAAATGGTCGGATGTCTGTAGCTTCCTCCAATCGTCAACTATACTCTTGTCATTGAGCTTCTTCACGTCTTTCTCCATCGAGTAAATCCTCGTCGCTGACGACTGCTGGATTCTATTTCCGAGCCATGCAGAGAGATCCCGCTCAAGGTCTGCCCAGGATATCAGGTGATGACAATCTATTTCGTCCCTAGCTTCCAGCTCAGAAACGAGCTCAGAAGGAGTCTTAAACCTGTTATCTGGGTGCTTGAGCAGTTCTCCCGGCAAGTGACGCATGAATTCAAAAATTCCAGTATCTTCCCACTGGTGCTCTCCGAAGGTCTCATAGTCCATGAATAGGTTTATGCATTCGCCATTTCCGTTAAACGCATTCACCCAATTGCAGAACTTGTCTGTCGTTAGAGGCCATTCTCCCCATCCTCTGTTCGAGAACCTGAATGCTATATCATCTGAAAGCTTGTAGTTCTTCATAAGAAGCTTGATGCTCTTTGTGGTCTTTGGCCTGTACAAAAAGTTTGCGCTTCTCCAGCCCAGTACAGAATCCCATCCTTCAGCGATTATTCCTTTGAAACCGAGCTGTTCGACATAATTCGCAATCTCATTGTTGTAAATCAGTTCGGTATTCCTGAATACTTTAGGAGTGTAGTTGAAGAGTTCCTTGATCTTCTTGCTGTGAAGCTCTACTTGAGCCTTGAATTCCTCTTTTGAGAAAAGGAAAGCAAGAGAATGATAATACGTTTCGGCGAGAAGCTCGACCCTTCCTGTAGCGACCAGCTTCCTGAAGCTCTCAATCACTTCTGGTGCCCATTTCTCGCACTGCTCAAGGAAAACACCTGACATGGAATATGATATCCTGAACTGAGGATACTTGTCAAGAAGCTCGAGCATAACTGCGTTTGCTGGCAGGTAGCATTTCCGTGCAACCTTCCTAAGCACCTCTATGTTCTTTGCGTCGTCGAAGTAATCGCTCTTATTGCCTACATCGAATACAGAGTAAGGCCTCATCCTGAAAGGCTGGTGCACCTGGAAATAAAAGCATACATTTACCATCTTTTACCTCTTAATCGACAATGCTTTCTCGTAGATATTCCTTGTCTTCGTCGCCGGTTCGTCAAGGTTGAACTTCTGCGCTTCTGCGTAACTGTTCTCTTTTAGTTCATTCAGAAGTTCAGGATAATTCAGTACGTTGATTATCTTGTTCGCTGTCTCGTCGGTGTCCCAGAAGTCGACCTTCAACGCATGGTTGACGACTTCGCTGACTCCGGACTGCTTCGAGATTATTATCGGAGTCCCGTTCTTCAGTGATTCAAGCGCGACAAGGCCGAATGGTTCTGATACTGATGGCATCACGTAAAGGTCAGCCATCTGGAATGCCTTGTGCACATCAGCACCTGAAAGGAAGCCTGTGAATATGAACTTGTCAAGCATATTGAGCTCAGCTGCACGGTTGACCATCCTGCTGAACATATCGCCAGAGCCCGCCACCATGAACTTCGTGTTAGGGACGTGATCAAGGACTTTTCTAGCAGTCTCGACGAAATAATCAGGTCCTTTCTGGATTGTTATCCTGCCCAGGAAAAGGACAATCTTCTCGTCATTGAAAGGCGAGCGCTGGTTTATGCGATAATGCGGATTTTCAGGGTCGATTCCCCAGTGAACGACCTCTATCTTGTCAGGATTTATCTTGTAATGCTTTATTACATTTGTCTTAGTGAGATTAGAATTCGCGATGACAACATCTGCTGCTTTCAGGCCTTCATATTCTATGTGGCTTATTATCTGGTTAGGGTTTCCACCGGTCCTATCGAACTCGGTGGCGTGGATGTGGGCTACAAGAGGCTTACCTGATATTTTTTTTGCATTAATCCCTGCATGGTATGTCATCCAGTCGTGCACGTGTATGACATCATATTCTTCTTGCTGCGCTATTACTTCAGCAGCTGCAGCATACCTGTGAACTTCTTCGTACAAGTTGTTGCCGTAGACTTCTTTCCCTTTCTTTCCTGGCTGGGTCAGGCTAACCTTGCGAAAGCACTCATCGTATGATGTAGAACTCTGGTACGGAGTAAGGATAGAACTAATCCTTCTCACTTTCACCTTTTTTGCAAGATTATTCGCCCCGACAAGCTTGACAAACTGAGCATTCGCTCCTTCTGGAGCAACAGGCATGACAAAAGTCACGTCAACATTCTGTTTTGAAAGCCCTTTGGTAAGGTCGTAGCAGGCGGTCCCAAGACCACCGCTCTTATACGGGGGGAACTCCCAACCAAACATCAATACTTTCATTTTGGGGGTTTCACTGTTATGTAAAACCTATTTGCCTCTTTTTCGTTTCTGTTATAATTGCTAGGGACTACTGCGTTCCATGAACAGCTCCTTATAAAGTTTGTTTTTCACTTTGAAGTAGTATTGTAATTTTTATTCTTATTTTCAGATAAAACGCAAAAAGCTATTTTAGGTCACCAATGGTTATTTTAAGCTAGAACCCGCAAATCGCAAGGATTATAAATCGCCTTCCCAAATCAGGTTACTTTGTGAAAAGAGAAAAAATTATGTAACCGACACGTGTCAAAATCATTTAAGAGTCATTCATGCATAAAAAAGAGGTCGAAAATAAATGCCCAAGAAACCAGTGGTGGGAGTGTTCTCATTCACCTGCTGCGAAGGCTGCCAGTTCACAATACTCTTCCTAGACAAGCTATCAGAGCTACTCAAGAAACTTGACATAAAATACTTCCACTTGATAAAAGAGAAGAACAGGAAAGTCAAGTTCGACCTGGCGTTTGTTGAAGGAGCAATAACGACAAGAAAAGAGATAGAGAAACTCAAGAAGATACGCGCGAAATCAAAATTCCTGGTATCGCTAGGCGCATGCGCATGCCACGGCGGAATACCTGCAATGCGCAATTTCATAGAACATGACGACCTGGGAAAATATGTCTATAACCAGCAGATGCTCGATGATTCTATAGAAGCTCAGCCTATAGACAAGTTCATAAAAGTAGATTATTACATGTATGGCTGCCCGATAATAAAATCAGAATTCATGGACTTAATAAATAATTATCTCGAAGGCAAGATCATAAAACCATTTGAAGGCCCTGTCTGCAACCAATGCCCAAGAAGAGGGTTAAACTGCTTTCTGCGCGAGAAAAAAGTATGCCTCGGAGCAGTCACTCACGGTGGATGCGATGCGATATGCATACATCAGGGAATACCATGCATAATGTGCCGCGGACCTCTTGACAATGCGAACTTCCCTGCAGAGGTCAACCTGTTCAAGAGCTGGGGACTAGAGGAACACGAGATAATAGACAAGCTTTCAGCATTCGGAGAGCAAAAACTAAAATCATCATTACCTAAAAAGGAGGCGCAAGATGCCAAGAAAACTTGACCTTGAGCACATAACAAAGATTGAAGGCCACGCAAGGTTGTATGTCAAGGTAGCCAAAGGCAAGGTAGAGAGAGCGGAGCTCAGGGTCATGGAGGGCGCAAGATTCTTCGAAGGGATACTCAAAGGGAAAAAATACAATGAGCTCAGTCATATCTCTGCAAGGATATGCGGAGTATGCTCTGTCGCGCATACTATAGCGGCAACGAACGCGATAGAAAAATCATTCGGGATAAGGCCAAGCGAGCAGACCAAACTCCTGAGGGAGCTTATAACAATAGGCGGCATGATACAAAGCCATACTTTGCACCTCTATTTCCTGACTCTTCCTGATTACGTCGGAGTAGGCAGCGCGATAGGGCTTGCGAAAAAGCACTCAACAATAGTCGACAGGGCGCTAAGGCTGAAGAGACTTGGCAACCACATTGTATTCGCACTTGCAGGAAGAGACGTGCATCCGATATCCTGCGTAATAGGAGGATTCTCAGTGCTTCCTGACAAAGAAAAATTAAAAGCAATCTTAGATGAGCTTAACACCTGCAAACAAGATGCTATTGAAACAGCAAAACTGTTCTGCGGACTGTCATATTCTGAGTTCCTGAAACCAGTCGAGCACTTCGCACTTGTCGGAGGAAGCTATTTTTATTCAGAGAACATGATACGGTGCGAAAACAATGTCTGTTTCCCTTCAAAAGACTACAAGTCACATTTCAAAGAATATCTTCGAGAAGGCTCGACAGCAGAATTCGCGACACTCGAAGGAAAAAGCTACTTTGTCGGAGCACTGTCGAGGCTGGCAACAAATTTTGACATATTATCAGAAGAATCAAAACAATATGCTTCGAAGCTTATCGAGAGAAAGGACAACCCGTTCATGAACATACCTGCGCAGGCAGTAGAGATACTCGAAGGTGTCAATAGGGCGATAAACATATTGTCTAATCTTGAAATAAAACCTGAAGCACCAATGGAGCCGAATGTCCTGCCTTGCGAATGCGAAGGGATATCTGCATATGAAGCGCCAAGGGGAATATTGTTCCATAATTACAAGTTCGATGACAAAGGATACTGCACGCTCGCAAACATAACAACTCCTACAACACAGAACCTCCAGTATTTAGAGGAGTGCATAAAAGAGTATCTCCAGTCAATACTCGGACGAGACCCTGAAGACATAAAGAAAGAGATAGAGAAACTCATACGAGCCTATGACCCGTGCATAAGCTGCTCAACACACTTCCTTGAACTCATCTGGGAAGAAGAGAAATAACTTTATCCTTCAGTTTTTCAACATCCCCCTTCTGAGGTATGCCGATAATCCTGACTTTGTCTAACTTTCCGGTCTCTTTCATGAGCTTAAGGAAAAAACCGAGGTCGAAATCATGCATAGAGACCTTGCTGTCAGAGCGGAGCATATCTATATCCTCTATGATGACCACATCCTTTGCGCCTTTTACAACGTCAAGAATCAAAAACTCCTTGTCAAGATAATTCAAGATTTCCTCAGGCGAGATGCACTTGACAATCTCGATGCCTTTTATACTCTCTTTTGAGAGAAGATCAGCTACACAGAGAGCCAGATTATCCTCATTTATATACGGATTGCCGAAACATAGTATGTATTTCACAAAACTTTTTAAGGGGCAGTCTTATTTAATTATTATCATTTTATGAAATAATAATCTTTTCTTTGGGGAAATATGTGCTACGCGATACCAGGAAAACTTGTAGAGATAAAAGGCAATATAGGTGTTGTGGACTACTTCGGTGAGAAACGCAACGTATTGATTGACCTTGATGTAACAGTAGGAGATTATGTCTATGCGCAAGGTGGCGTTCTAATAACCAAAGTCACAAAAGATGAGGCAGAAAAGACCCTTGATTTCTGGAAGGAGCAATTTTTTGACCTGAAAAAAGTAGACGCGAAGCTCTCAAGAACAACAGCAACAACAAAATCAGAGAATCTGCTCGCGATACTGCAAAAAGTCAACACAAAAAAAGAGCTCAACAGTCAGGATATGCAAAGAATAATGGGTCTTACCGATACAAATGAACTTAAACTTCTATACGAGACAGCGAACAATGTGCGCCACAAAGAGAATGACAACGCCTGCTGCGTGCATGGCATAATAGAATTCTCAAACTACTGCAAAAACCGATGTGATTACTGCGGAATAAATCAAGATTGTGATGTGAAAAGATACAGGATGACAGTAGATGAGATAATGACTGTAGCAAAAGACTGCGTAACAAGGCTCGGATTCAAGGCACTTGTGCTCCAATCAGGCGAAGATGCATGGTACGACGATGAAAAGCTCGTCAGGATTGTAAGCGAGATAAGAAAATTAGGCGTGCTTGTCTTCGTAAGCATCGGCATGAGAAGCAAAGAGACATACAAAAAGCTCTATCATGCAGGCGCAAGAGCTGCTCTGCTAAGATTTGAAACATCAAACAGGAAACTTTTTGAGAAACTGAGGCCGGGAACAAGCTTCGATGAAAGGATAGCATTGATAAGATACCTAAAAGAGCTAGGTTATGTCCTCGCGACTGGATTTTTGGTCGGGCTTCCCGGAGAAACAGAGTCAGACATAATCGAGAACATACTTCT
Source organism: uncultured Methanosarcinales archaeon (assembly GCA_964563755.1). Taxonomy (GTDB): domain Archaea; phylum Nanobdellota; class Nanobdellia; order Woesearchaeales; family UBA11576; genus JABMQF01. The sequence continues at coordinate 143,623 of CAZLYC010000002.1, read as the reverse complement.
CACAAGAACACTTAAAGCAGACATGTATTCATTCGGACCACTGATACCTGCACCGCAGACAAAATTGGAGAAAGCAGGAAAGACAGACAAAAATCTGCTGCTAAAGACAATCGCGCTCACAAGATTCATCGACAGGGAGGCAAAAATACTTGTGACAACAGCGCTTGAGACTCTTGATAAGGATGCAAAAAAAGAAGGTCTCCTTGCCGGCGCGAATTCACTCATGATAAACATAACGCCGCTCGAATACAGGAACCTGTACTCAATATATCCTGGCAGGGCAGGGACTGATAAGGGGATAGAGCAGCAGATAAAGGAAACAACCGACTTGTTATATTCACTCGGCCGCGCACCGACGGACATAGGACTATGAGCTTCATAGACGAAGACAAGATATACCTGACGCTGAATAAACAGCGCGAGGCGAATAAATCTTCTGTATCGGATATAATAGAAAAATCAAAGAAACTCAAAGGACTGTCTTTGGAAGATACTGCAGCGCTCCTGCAGACAGAAGATGAAAATCTAATAGCGCAGATGTATTCTGCTGCTAAAGAGATAAAAGAAGAGATATACGGGAACAGGCTTGTGATGTTCGCACCGCTCTACATATCAAATCTCTGTGTCAACAACTGCGCATACTGCGGATTTCGGGTAGACAACAAAGAAATCTCAAGAAAACACCTGGACGTCACGCAGATAACAGAGGAGACAGAGGCAATACTCAAGCAAGGCCACAAAAGGATACTTCTCGTCGCAGGAGAGCATCCGGACACGTCAAGCATAGAATACCTGAGCGCTGCAATCAAGGCAGCATACTCCGCAAGAGATGGCCAATCCATGATAAGAAGGATAAATGTCAACGCAGCTCCGATGAGCGTAGCAAATTTTGCAGAACTCAAGAAGACAGGGATAGGCACATTCCAGCTTTTCCAGGAGACATACCATCACGACACTTACAAACTTATGCACCAGCGCGGGCCAAAAGCCAACTACTCATGGAGACTTGACGCCATGGACCGTGCGCAAGAGGCAGGCATAGATGATATCGGAATCGGAGCTTTGTTAGGACTTTATGACTATAAATTCGAAGTGCTCGCAATGCTGACTCATGCGAAACATCTTGAACAGAAATTCAATACAGGACCGCACACGATATCAGTTCCACGAGTAAAGCCAGCATTCAACACGCCGCTTGCAGGAAAAGTGCCATACCCTGTATCTGACGAAGAATTCAAGAAAATAGTTGCGATAATAAGGATGGCAGTGCCATACACTGGAATGATACTGTCTACACGAGAGTCAAAAGAACTGCGTGATGAGGTGTTCCAGCTGGGTATATCTCAGATAAGCGCAGGATCGCACACAAATCCTGGCGGATATGCACATGGACAAGAAGAGAAAGACGCAGGACAGTTCTATGTTACCGATACAAGGACACAGCTTGAAGTGATAAAAGACGTTATCCAGAAAGGATTCATGCCAAGTTTCTGCACAGCGTGCTATAGGGTCGGCCGTACTGGCGAAGATTTCATGAAATTCGCAAAAGAAGGAGACATAAAAGAATTCTGCCAGCCAAACTCGCTATTGACGCTCAAGGAATACCTGCTTGACTATGCAGATGCAGACCTGCGTGGCAAAGGTGAGCAGCTGATACAGTCAGAACTTGAAAAAATAACGAACAAGACAATAAAAGAGAACACTATAAAAAAATTAAAAGAGATAGAAGACGGGAGAAGAGATTTGTATTTCTAGATTTTTCTCTTATGTTACTTAGGAGTATAATTATCTAGGTCAATCTTTGAGAAATCATACAATTTTTTACCTTCAAGGTCATACCAGCAATCTTGATATTTGTTCTTTTTATTTTTTAATCTGAAGGGATTCAATTGATGCAAGTATATGTGTGCTTTTAGTGGTTTTCCAGGGTATGCTATAAGAATCCAGTTTTCATGCCCGTTGATGAATTCATTTTCAAGTTTCATCTGACCTTTGCTTATTAAATAAAGCATAAGATGCTCTTCTATGAAAAAGTTAACCTGATTTTCGTCAAGCATGAACTTGGAACTATTTAAATTCTCAAAATCTTCTTTGACGTGTGCTTTGAATCTTTCGTCGGTCTTGTACAATTTTTTAAGTTTTTCATAATAGTCTATGTACTTAGGTTCATCAACGTAAAATTGATTCCAGACTTTGTATGAGAATGCGGAGTGTATTACGTGTGGGTGACCTCTCATAAGATTCTGAAATGCATTCTTATGATGATTTACAAGATTCATGAATCTGTTCTTAAGCACGGCAGCTTTTTCGTTTGAATGCAAATACAAGAAGTCACCATATACAAAAATCGCTCCAACTTTTGATTTCGGACTAGTTTTATCTATTTTTTTAGGGTTGATATTATCAATGTATTTCCAATATGTCTTTGCACTTTGTGAAATATTGTCTATCCTGCTCATAGAAATCGGAAATACTAGCATTCCTTCTTCTGGAGGAAACTTATTGATATCAAAAAATTGAAGAGTAATATCTTTTTTTCCCATTCTTTTTCAATTCTCCGCAGTCTTCTTTATTATGTGATAGCCGAACTGAGTCTTCACGGGTCCAGAAATCTCTCCGACCTTGAGCTTGAACGCAGCGTTCTCGAACTGAGGTACCATCTGGCCTTTGCCGAACATACCTAAATCACCGCCCTTCTTTCCTGACGGACACTTTGAGAATTGCATTGCGAGCTGTTCAAAACTTTCTCCTTTCTTTATCTTCTCGATGAGTTCCTTGCAGAAAGGCTCATTTGTCACAAGAATATGCGATGCACGTATCTGAGATGCCATAAATATCACCTTTGATGTTTTTTTAAGTTCCTATTTTTTCCTATTATAAATATCTTTTGCAGAATTCTTGGTCAGCATTTTCACGAATTCAAGCGCGTCCTCACTCAACTCATTTTTTATTGCGTTAAATACTATTTCATTATCGGTGGACCCATATTGGTGCGCAAGTATATTTCTCATGCCTTTCGCTTCTTTGAGTCTTATCGCTAAATTTTCAGGTATCATATTGTTCTCCTGCAGTATTTTGAATGCTTCCTTGTCATCTTCAGGCATTCTAAACCTATTTTCTTTTATAACTATGAAAGCCAAGTCAACTATGGCTTCAATTATTTTTTCAAAATATCTCTCACATGCTGCTTTTGATTTGATATCTTTTTCATATTCCCGGAAATTTTCCGGTAATATCAGAACAAGTTCATCAAGATAGCGTTTTATTTCAGCTATCTTGTCATTTCTCCTCATACCTGGTGAACAGGATATGACCTTTGCTTTTTATCTCTTTCCTTAATTTTTCCGGAAGAGTTTCAAGAACCTGTACGTCCATTCTTTCATCAACATTTCCAAGGATTCTTTTCCTGAACAGAGTAGCTTCTTTGAGATTGGTATTTTTGATGCTAACTGCAAGATCAATATCTGAACTTAATGATGACTGTTTATCTTTTGCTGAACCATATAAGTAGATTGCAACAATCCTGTTTTTCAAAACGTCCTGAAAAATCTTTTCTTTTGTTTCATCTATTGCTCTTTTTATTTCTGCTCCTTTCTTTAACCTAAACTCCTGTCTGAAACCGGATAGCAGTTCGATAACTTCAAACTTTTTCCTTATATCCCTTGAAAGACGATTCTTCTCAGACTGAGTCAGCGATACTCCTAAGAGCTGTTTTTCAATAATCTTTAGCTCACGCTTGCCGAATATCTTCCTTAGACCCTCTTCTTTTCTTATCAAGTTCAATAATTTCATTAAATAACCTCTATTTAGGTTATAATAACTATTATTGTGGTTATATTTAAAGTTATCTTTGACTTAACAATATTTATATTCTTTATGAATATTGCTGTAGTCATGGCCAAAGTAAGCCTTGTAAAACCAAAAGAGGACCTGAAATCCGCGATACAAAAGTCTGTTGAGATGATTGGCGGTTTTTCAAAATACATAAAAAAAGGAGACAGAGTCCTCGTTAAACCAAATTTTAATTCTGACGATCCATTCCCTGCAAGTTCAGACCCATTATTTGTCAAGGCAGCGATTGAACTGATACGTGAAGCAGGAGCAAAAGAAGTGGTTATCGGAGAAAGCTCAGGACCATTCTGGAAAACAACACAACGCGTCTTCAAGAAGACAGGAATGGAGCAGATTGCAAAGGAACTGGGCGTAGAGATAAGATACTTCGACGACCTTCTGCATGTAAAGAAGACGCTGCCGTTGCCTGCTAAATACCTGAAATCAATACATATAACAACAGAACTTGAAAAATACGACAAGCTAGTTTACATCTGCTGCCTAAAAACACACTTCAACGCAAGATTCACGATGAGCCTCAAGCTCTGCATGGGATTCCCGAAGACAGTTGACAGGCTAAAGATGCATACAGGAAAACTTGAGAACAAGATAGCAGAACTTAATCTGCTCATGAAACCAGATTTGATATTGATGGATGGGCGAAAGTGCTTTGTTACAGGCGGGCCTGCATGGGGCGAAGTAAGAGAGCCTGGAGTTATACTCGCATCGACAGACAGAGTATCGATTGACATAGAAGGAGTGAAGATTCTACAAAGCTACAAAGCAAAGAATAAGCTCGACATGCCTCCAGATGAATTGCCTATCATAAAACGTGCGATAGAGATAGGGATAGGAAGAAAAGGAACCTTAATCACAGGCAATGTTTAAATACAAAAACAGTTTCGTGCTTTTAGAGGTGAACTTGTTTGGAAACACACAGCAAACTCGCAATAAATTCTCTCATACTTTTCGGTCTCTACACAATTGCAGTAGTAGCTGAGCTTGTCATACTTGTAAACAAGTATCGTCCTCTTAAGATGTTCATGGAAGGAAATACAGTAGATTTCAGTCCAGTGTCTTTGGTTTTAACATCACAGATACTTGTGTGGTTCATGCTTATAGCCACGCTATTCGTATCAGCTCTTGCTATCATAAGGATAATCAAAGAACGCGCTAAAGGAGTTTGGATGCCGATAACTGCGCTTGCGGGAACACTTGTTGTGATGACAGCAGATTACGCATTAACTAATATAATCAAACTCGTATTCTCTTTATAGAGCTTATTTGTATTTTTCTTTGTTTATTCTTTTAGTACCATATTTAAAAGCAACCTTTATAAAGACCCTTGCTTTGTGGCCAGTTAGTCATTGTTACATTTATTGAAAAAGAGGCAGCGCAAACTTTCAGTTTGCTGGTCTCTTTTTTTAATTTGAAAAAGAGGTGTGTATATTATGGATAAGTCCAAAGAGTTAATTCTATGGTTCGACCAGCTTGGCATAGAGGATGTGCCACTCGTTGGAGGAAAGAACGCTTCACTTGGAGAGATGTACCGAAATCTCACACCTAAAGGCGTGCAAGTACCAAACGGATTCGCAGTCACAGCAGAAGCATACAACTATCTTGTCGAAAAGACTGGTCTCAAGAATAAGATAAGAGACGCGTTAAAAGACCTCAACACCTCTGACATGAACAACCTCTCAACAAGAGGACAGAAAGTCAGGAATCTTCTCCTCGCAGCAGAATTCCCTCAGGACTTAAAGAATAAGATAACAGAAGCATACGGACACCTATGCAAACAATACGGAGAGAACACTGACGTTGCAGTAAGAAGCAGCGCGACAGCAGAAGACCTGCCTGACGCAAGTTTCGCAGGACAGCAAGAGACATTCCTCAACATAAGAGGACCAGAGCTTCTGCTTGACGCATGCAGGAGATGCTTCGCATCATTATTCACGAACAGGGCAATATCTTACAGGGTTGACAAAGGATTCGACCACTTCAAGATAGCATTGAGCATCGGCGTGCAGAAAATGGTTAGGTCAGACCTATCATCCAGCGGAGTCATGTTCAGCATAGACACCGAATCAGGATTCAAGGATGTTGTGTTCATAACATCCGCGTATGGTCTTGGAGAGAACGTTGTCCAGGGAGCAGTCAACCCTGATGAATTCTACGTATTCAAGCCGACGCTAAAACAAGGATTCAGGCCAGTGATACATAAGGAAGTCGGCGAGAAAGCCATAAAGATGATCTACACCCACAATGGCATAAAGCAGACAAAGAACGTGCAGGTTGCGGGAGAAGACAGGAAAAAATTCTCGATAAATGAAGATGAAGTCCTCACTTTAGCCAAATGGGCATGCATAATCGAAGACCATTACAGCGAGAAGGCAGGACACTTCAAGCCAATGGATATGGAATGGGCAAAAGACGGCGAGACAAAACAGCTTTTCATAGTCCAGGCAAGACCAGAGACTGTGCAGAGCAGGAAAGACAACACGACGATAGAAGATTACAAGATAAAAAAGAAAGGCAAGGTACTCATCACAGGAAAGAGTGTCGGTTCAAAGATAGGAGCAGGACAGGCAAACGTCATAAAAGATGTGCACAACATAGCTCAGTTCAAGAAAGGACAAGTGCTTGTAACAGACATGACAGACCCTGATTGGGAACCTATAATGAAGATTGCCGCGGCAATAGTCACAAACAGAGGCGGACGAACATGCCACGCAGCAATCATCTCACGAGAGCTAGGAATCCCTTGCGTAGTCGGAACCGGAAGCGGAACAGAGCATATAAAGCACGGACAGGATGTCACAGTCGACTGCTCACAAGGCGATGAAGGGTACGTGTATGAAGGAAAGCTGCAGTTTGACCTGAATAAGATAGACCTCAAGACAATGCCTGAAACAAAGACAAAGATAATGATGAATGTAGGCAACCCTGAAGAGGCTTTTGAATTAAGCTTCCTGCCAAACAAGGGAGTAGGACTCGCAAGAGAAGAGTTCATAATAAACGCATACATAAAAATACACCCGTCAGCATTGCTGCACTTCGATAAATTAAGGGATGAAGCAGTGAAAAAACAGATAGAGCAGCTTACTGCAGGCTACACTGACAAGGTAGAGTTCTACGTCGACAAGCTTGCGCAGGGAATAGCAAGGATATCCGCAGCTTTCTATCCAAAGGATGTTATCCTGCGTTTCAGCGACTTCAAGAGCAATGAATATGCTAACCTCATAGGAGGAAAGGACTTCGAGCCAGTCGAAGACAACCCAATGATAGGATGGAGAGGTGCCTCAAGATACTATGCAGAGAAATTCCGAGAAGCATTTGGACTTGAATGCAAGGCTGTCCTCAAAGTCAGGAACGAGATGGGACTTACAAACCTCCAAGTCATGATTCCCTTCTGCAGGACAGTTACAGAAGCCAAGAAAGTAATGGCAGAGATGGAAAAGAATGGACTGAAGAAAGGCGAGAACGGTCTCAAAGTCGTATGCATGTGCGAAATCCCTGCAAATGTAATCCTGGCTGATGAGTTCCTTGATATCTATGATGGATTCAGCATAGGAAGTAACGACCTGACACAGTTGACACTCGGACTTGACAGAGACTCAGAGCTCGTCGCATCAATTTACGACGAGAGGAACGAGGCTGTCAAAGTGTTAATCCAAAAAGTTATAGAAGTTGCCAACAAGAGAGGAAAATACATAGGAATATGCGGACAATCTGTTAGTGATTTCCCGGAAATGGCAGAATTCGTAGTCCAGGCAGGGATACACAGCATGAGCCTCAACCCTGACACGGTTGTAAAAACAACGGTCAGGATAGCGGAACTAGAAAAGAGACTCGGAATAAATCCGAAATAAGCGGAAGAACTCACAGGACACTGGACATGTTCACGTGAAATTATTAAATCATTTTAACTTAATATTCTTCTATGCCTCCAACAGAGAATAAACAAATCTATACAATAGACGTTATCTCTCAGCTAAGATATGTCTTTGCAAATGTTGACGAAAAATTTACGGAACTACTCAAAAAGAAAATAACAACTTCATACAAATCATTAGACAACTACAACCTACTTTTCTTCAAAAAAGAACGAGCAGCATTCCGCTGGGCATTTAGGTCAAAGAACGGCCATAACCTACAAAGACTAATCAAGATATGTGACACACTTTCAATACCTTATGAATACCTGCGCAAGCAAATAATCGGGTTCTATTCATACGGCTCACACAACAAACCAGTAAAACTCCCTGAACATATTAGAATCAACGAATCATTTGTCGAAGGCTATGCACTATACATCGCTGAAGGCGACACTGGCGACTCTGGAACACAAAGACCAAGAAAACTAAGACTCACAAATTCAGAGCCAGACGTAATAAACTTCTTTATCATCTGGCTATGCAGCCATGTTCCAGGCATCCCATTCTATATCAATGCGGTAATACCCTCAAAATCACGATACGAGAACAATATAGATAAACTGAAAATTGAAAAAGAAAAAGTAACATTCAGTAGAGGAGACTATAACAAGAAGATAAAGTATAGAATATGCATGGACAACGCAATAATAATAATAGATCTTATGCTCGCAATAAGAACTGAAGTCAAGAAAATAGTTTCAATAGATAAGAAATTGAGCTGCGCTTACCTAAGAGGACTGATGGCAGGAGAAGGTACAGTTTATAATAACCGTTCAAAGTATGTCCGTCTTGAGATGAAGAATCATGGTGAAATTGCATTTGCAAAAAGACTATTCAAAAACCTAGATATAACCTTCACTTTTCATAAGCGCAGTAACAGAGATGGTATGGAAAGCATATACATCGGAGGAAAAGATAATCTCAAAAAATATCATGAATTGGTGGGTTTCGGAGCGCACAAGAAACGACAGGATAAGTTAACAGAACTAATCGTAAGCTATGATGCTATGATAACTATTGCAGAGAAAGAGAAACAGCGGGAAATCAAATAATTTAACTTTTTTTATTTATTTTATATGTATTTTACTGGCATTCTTCCATAAAGTATCAAAATATTTCATGAACGCCTCAGCAACAGGTCTTGATTTTATCTCTATGCCTATGAGAAGAGGCTTGTATATGTGAATAAGCACAACATCTTCGTAAATCTGCGTGACTGTGGGGTTATAACTTTCTGATTTCTGGAATCTTGCTTCTATATCTGGAATATCTGTTACGTTATTTGTGGTATATATCGCTTTAAGCTTTATCTTTGACTCTTTCCTTCTCCTGAAAAACTGTTTAGCAAATACAGGCATCTCTGCTCTCAATTGACCTGCTATGTTTATCCCATATATTGTTGTGCCAGGATAATTGAAAACTTTGTTCAATGATGATTTTATTCCTTCTTGCCCCTTGTAAACCTGTACAGATACCTCTTCTTTCTTGAAATTGTAACTCTCTTTAAGCATAGGCATAACTGACTCAAGAAGAGCCTGTTTCTCTTTAAGCATATTTGAGAGTTCTTCTGGGTCTACTGCAGTATAATACGACGCTTTGCCCTTCTGGATGTATGTAGCAAGCCCTTTCTCTTTAAGCTCTTCAAGCACATCATAAAGGTTTGGCCTCTGGAAGCCCGTCTTCTTTGCAACCTGTTTTACGCTTGCAGTGCCTAAATCCAGTAGTGCTAGGTATATCCTTGCCTGATTGTTCGTAAGACCAAGACTTGACAATACATCTGTTATGTTTTTCATTTGTATAATAATATACAACTTAAGTTTATATATTTTCCGTTTCGCAATTATGCGGTAGTCAATCAATAACTGGGTGGTGAGAGAATATGGCTAAGAAAAAAATCAAGATAAAACAAATACAAAATCAAGAAAAAATAGAAAATATTGTTAAATTACTTGCTTCAAATAACTCAGGAACAAGTCTTGATGATGGAAGAGACTCAGGAATTTTTAAGGAACTACTAGGAAAATTTGAGCAAGCTGTCGAAGAGTTTTGGGATATTACACATTCAAAAAAACAACTAGAAGGTATTATTTTAGATCCTGAACAGATAGATGCGTTTTTGCAAAGAACAACCTCATACAAGCAGCAAGATAATTACACATTTATTGTAGATTTGTTCATTACACCGCTAATACAAAATAGTTATTGTGCCGGATATAACAATTTTTATCTTAGTACGGAAAGTTCGGGAAAAATAAATGTAGGATTTTGTCTAACTGGCGATTCAGAAAATCATATAAAATTAAGAATATCAGGAGATGTTCAAAATTTTACGGCAATAAAATCAAGATACTTAGAATTAAACATAGATGGAAATTCTGGAAACAATTTAGGCCAAGGCGCATATGAATCAATAATGACTGTGTCTGGAAACTGCGGTCATAGTTGTGGTCTCCGGGTAATTAATTCTGTTTTCAGTATTTATGGTGATGTTGGTCCGGGTTGTGGGCCTGAGTCAATGTCATCTATATTTAACATTAAAGGAAATGCCGAAGAGTGTTGTGGATATTATTCCAAGGCCTCTGTTTTTAGTGTTGATGGAAGAATCAAAGAAATGGTTGGAGATGGTTCAAAAAACTCAACTTTCAGGACAACGAATCCACAAAATTTGTCGGAATTACTATTTTCTGTCAGTCCGGGAAATAAGATAATATATGTACAACCTGATGGAACAGAAATGATATGGAAAAAAATATCTAAATACAAGAAAGGTTGATTCAGAAATATTTTTTATTCAATATTCCTTTCTTTATCAGCAATACGCTGAGCCACACTGATGTAATCAGGAAAGTCACTGTTGACAACAGTATTAGAAACATCGCGACTTCAAGATCAAAACTGCTGTTGATATCAAAAATCAGGAAAAAGAAAGCAAGAACGCCATTGCTAAGAAGAGGTCCAGCAACTGAAAAAAGCACAGCACCAGAATTTATCAGGAACAATTTCTTAAGATATTTATCAGATTTGATCTTCAATGCGCTTGCAAAAACCATTATTGCTGAACTGAAGAACAAGCTCAAGCAACCTAAGACAATACTGAAAGTTGCTTCAACTTTCCTTGAAATAAAGATAGTAATGATGCTTAGCAAAGCCAAGCCTATCATCGCAGCAAAAGAAAGTTCCGAATTTTTCAATGCTTCATCTTCCATGGCCAGAATTCTGCATATTTATTATATAAACCATATGAAAATAAAGCTCATATTTGATTGGTCACTAATGGTTATAAAACCTGTTTTTTAACAACAATTTGGTAGTTACAAAACCCCCTAAAACCACGCAAATCTTTATATAGAACGCACCTGTAGGGCTTTTTGATGCATGATACGCTTATATCCCGCGATATAATAGACGCGGCAAAAAGCTATGGCAAAGTAACTGCTATAACTGTCGAAGTTGGGGATTTGGGCCATGTCCCTCTAGAAGAGCTCAAGGAGACTCTAAAAACAATGGTTCCGTGGCGTGTCAAGCTCATTCCAAAACAGGCAAAAGTGAGATGCCTTTGCGGTTATACAGGAAAGCCAATAATAGCAGAGCATTCGCATGGACATTCAATATTCTTCTGCCCGAAATGCAAGCAAGTGCCAGAGCTTTTGGAAGGAAAGGATATAGTGCTGAAAGAAGTTACAGTTGAGTAGGCATAAGATAAAGTGGTAGAATGTTAAAGATAAACAAGCTTTCGTTCAATGACTTTCTCGCAGATATTATGCGCTACAATGAGCTTGTCGCTCCAATAAAGACAGATGAATCCAGGTTTGATACTATAACTGATATCTCAAAGATAAACCTGGAACTCCATTCATACTTCCCTGCAAAGAAATTCTTCTTCAAGAAACAGCAGACACTCTACAAGGCAGAGAACGGCAAATTCACAGTGCCAGAGATATCCGCGGAAAAGAAACAGAGAGTGATGATAGGCCTTAAGAGATGCGACCTTAACAGCATAAAGAGACAGGACATCATGTTCACCAAGGACACAAAAGACCCTTACTACATAGAAGAGAGAGAAAGGACAATTCTCATAGGCTATCACTGCAGGCAGCAGGCAGATGAATACTGCTTCTGCTCATCGATGGACCTCGGAGACTATTATGACCTTATGTTCTACGAGAAGGATGACGCGTATCTTGTCGAGATAGGATCAGAGAAAGGAAGGAATTTTGTCGACAGGTACAGGAAATACTTCTGGGATACAGAGATATTCCTGAGGCCTGAGGATAGAAGGATAGAGACGACACTCCAGCTCACAAAGAAGAACATAGCTCCATATCATGATCATCCAGCATGGAAGAAAGGAGTTGACCTTTGCTTCAGCTGCGCAGCATGCGTAACACTATGCCCAAGCTGCTACTGCTTCGACCTATACGACGAGAGCGATGCAAAGCTACAATGCCATGAGAAGAAAAGAACATGGGCATCATGCCAGCTACAATGCTTCACCAAAGTCGCTGGCGGACACGTATTCAGGCAGACAAAGGAAGATAGGTTCAAGCACAGGATATACCACCAGCTCCAATATTTCAAGGAGAAGCACGGCATGAATCTTTGCACAGGATGCGGAAGATGCATAAGAGGATGTCCGACTAGGATAAACTTCGTCAAGATTCTCAACGAGATGCAATAATACCAGGATGTAATGATATGCCAAGAATAAAATCAAAACAAGAGGAACCGGAAGAGAAGCTGCCTAATCCATACCTCCCTCAGCCTGCCAAAGTGACTATGTTCAGGAGGGAAACGCACGACTGCTTCCACATAAGGCTTGATGTCAAGACAAAGTACGAGCCAGGACAGTTCTTCCAGGTCTCGCTGCCCGGAATAGGTGAAGCGCCAATATCCGTAGCATCATATTCTGCAGATTTCCTTGAACTCAACATACGAGAAGTAGGGAACCTGACAAAGAATCTCGCAAACATAAAGAAAGGGGACACGTTGTACATAAGAGGCCCTTACGGAAAAGGCTATCCTATGGAGAATTTCTACGGCAAGAACCTCATACTCATAGGCGGAGGAAGCGGAGTGGCTCCTCTGAAAGGAATATTATCCTACGTCGACGCGCACAGGAACAACTTCGGAGACGTAACGATGTTCTTCGGATTCAAGACACCAGAAGACACGCTTTTTAAAGAAGACATGAAACAATGGCAGAAAAACTACCAGCTCCACCTAAGCGTCGATGCAAATCCTAAGAAAGTCAAGATGCACTGCGATGTCTGCTTTGTGACTCACATCATAGAGAAATCAAAGCTAAATCCAGAGAACAATATCATATTCATATGCGGACCGCCAGTCATGATGAACGTAAGCATAGGCCTTCTCAAGGTTAAAGGATTCAGGGAAGACCAGATATACCTTAGCACAGAAAGACTTATGCAATGCGCGATGGGTGTGTGCGGACACTGCATGATACACGGAAAATACACCTGTCTCGACGGACCAGTATTCAGGCTTGATGAAATAAGCCAATACAAGAACGATTGACGCTGAACAAAATGGAAAAGAAACCAGTCATAGGATTTTACGACCTCACAGGATGCAACGGATGCCTGCTGAGTTTCCTGTTCAATGAAGATGAACTGCTGGACCTGGCAAAACATGTCGACATAAAGACATTTAGGTTCGTCAAGGGAGATAAGGACGACAAGCATTACGATTATGTATTTGTAGAAGGGCTTGTCGCATGCAACAAAGACCTTGAGACACTTAAAGATATACGCTTAAAGTCAGACAAACTTGTCGCGTTCGGCGCGTGCGCATGCACAGGATGCGTGCCGGCTTACAGGAACTTCATAGACACTTCAAAATACGCATATCTTGTATATGAAAAATCAAAAGAATACAGCGACGTTCCAGCGACGCCCATAAATCATCATGTACAAGTTGATTTCTACCTTCCAGGATGCCCTCCTGACAAGAAACAGATAGCATCTTTCATAAAAGATATAGCGCTTGGGAAAAAATATCCTGATTATGACAAGCCGGTCTGCTTTGAATGCAGGCTCAATGAGAACAGATGCCTGCTCGACGACAAGAAGATGTGCCTCGGGCCTGTTACTAAGGGAGGATGCAACGCGGTCTGCACAAACTCAAAACTGGAATGCTGGGGATGCAGGGGACCGACACCAGACGCAGATATTCCTCTAATGACTAAGCTCTTAGAACAGAAAGGCTTCGCAAAAGACCACATAAAGCAGAGGATAAGGACATTCTCAGGAATGGCGCTCGAGAAACCAGACCTTAAAGTTGTAAAGCCCCAGAAGATAAAGAAGAAAGAGCCTAAAAAGGTCAAAGCAGTCAAGAAGACCAAGATAAAGAAAGAAAAAGTTGAAAAGAAGAAAGAGAAAACGTCTTCAAAGAAGATAAAGACGAAGAAATCAAAGCAGAAAATCAAAAAAACTGTTCAAAAGAAGACATTGAATAAGAAAATGGTCAAGACAAGACCAAAAAAACAGGCAAAGCCGAAAGAAAAACCAAAACCTGCAAAAAAAGGTTTCTTCGGGATGTTAAACAAGCTCAAGAAGAAGTAATAAAATGGCAAAGACAATAAAACTCGACCACATAACAAAGATTGAAGGCCACGCAAACCTCACAGTATCCATCGACGGAGAGACTGTGAAGAAATGCGAGCTTGCTGCAGTGGAAGGATCAAGATACTTCGAAGGTATACTAAGGGGTAGGAAATGCTATGAAGCTCCTGAGATAACATCAAGGATATGCGGCATATGCAGCTGCATACACACAATATGCTCAGTTCAGGCAGTAGAGAACGCTCTTGGAATCAAGCCGACAGAGCAGACAAAGATGCTCAGAGAGCTCATGGTCTTAGGCGAGAGGATAAGAAGCCACGCAGCACACCTATACTTCCTTGCGCTGCCTGACTATCTTGGATATGAATCCGCTCTTGCGATGGCATCAAGCCACAAGAAAGAGCTTGCTGCAGCATTGAACATGACAAAACTCGGCAATGAGATGGTCTCGGTCATAGGAGGAAGAGAACTCCATCCAGTATCTGCACAGGTCGGCGGAATGACAAAACTTCCGACACAGGAACAGATAGATGACCTGAGGAGAAAGCTGCAGGAGACACATCAGGATGCTGAGCTCACCGCATCATTATTCTCGAAGATAAAATATCCTCAGTTCGAAAACCAGACAGAATACTTCTCATTAAGCACCGGAACAGATTATCCGATAATAACCGGTGACCTTGTCTCGCAGAACGCTCGGTTCAAGAAGGAAGAGTACCAGAAGTACTTTGAAGAGTACCATGAACTCGACTCAACATCGAACTTTGTCGTAAGAGAAGACAAACCATACCTGGTCGGAGCGCTTTCAAGGCTTAACAACAACTACAAGCTATTATCCAAGTCAGCAAAGAGATTTGTGTCAGACCTTAAACTCAAGTTCCCTGTGACAAACCCATTCATGAACAACTTTGCTCAGGCAGTCGAGCTCGTTCAGTTTTTTGACATGGCGATAGACATAACAAGACGAATAAAGATACAGGAAGAGAAGCCAGCAGAACTCAAATTCAAGAAATCAAGAGGGATAGCTGCTGTCGAAGCGCCACGAGGCCTGCTGTTCCATGATTACGAGATAAATGAAAAGGGAGAGATAACGAAAGCGAACATAATCACTCCCACATGCCAGAACCTGCTCAACATGCAGGATGACATAAGGAAATTCATACCTTCTGTAGCGAAGCTCGGAGAGAAGAAGATTGTCATGGAGATAGAGAAACTGATAAGGAGTTATGATCCCTGCTTCTCATGCTCGACGCATTTCCTTACAGTGAACTGGGAAAGATGAAAAAGAAATAAAAACTATTTTTTTACTGCCTGTGCTCTTTTCTAAGCCTGAAACTTATCTCTTTAGAGGATTCCACTTGCGGCTGGTCGAATGCATCGACATCCCTAAGCCATGCTGAATACACAGCAACATAGTGCCAGAACGCTATGAACTCTCCTACTGTAAATGGAGTCACATAATCCAGGCTGATTCTTGCGCATGGGATTTTCTTCTTGATTGCATCCTGATAGGTACCCTCAAACTCAAATTCCAGCGACTTGGCATACGGCACACTGTTTATGTCTGCTAGGCTTCCTCCTCGTATCTGAAGCGGCTTAAGAGTCTCAGGGACTTTGATGCATGTCTTGATATCTTCCTGTTTCTCCACTGTCACAAATAACCCCAGGACATTTTTTCTTCCTCCGAAAAATCGCTGGTTCGTGTGATGCTGCGATTCAGGCGCTTCTGCGCAGAAAATAGTCTGGCCACGGCCTTTCTTGCAGACCGACTCGTGGAAAAGCTGGACAATAAGGTTCTCGAACCCGACAAGCTTTGATGAATATACTGGGCAGAATATCTCGCTGTATCCTTTCTTTTCAAGAAGATATAGCGATGCAGCAAGCTGCAAAGCAGGGTTCTTCTCTATCTCTATGTCAGGATTGCACGCAGCATACATCTTCCTTGCACCCGCATCAATCGCTTCGATGTCTATCCCAAAAAATAATGAAGGAGCGAAAGCTGAGGCAGTAAGCCCAGAGAACCTGCCTCCGACAGGAGGATGGCTGATGATTTTGGCGTTCATCTGGTTGGCAAAAGCAGACAAGGCACCAAAACTCTTGGATGTCACAGCCGCAATAGGGTAATCATAGAAAGCAAGAGTCGATTCCAGGATGCCGACAGTATCACCTGATTTGCTTATCGGCATGACAAGAGTCTTTCTCCTTGGAAACTTCAGTTTCAATGCATTGATCAGGTCCGGTTCCATGGTCGTCAGGATGAACATACCTTTTTTCGAGTCCAATGGGACAAGCGCATGATGGTATGCTTTGAAAGAAGTGTTAGATCCTCCATTTCCTATGACTATAATGTTATCATACTTGACAAGCTTCTTCATCGATTCCCTCAGGGCATTGAAATCCTCCCTGTAATTCTCGAAAACAGGAGCCTGCTGCTTCTTTATCTTCTTCAGTTTGGTTTTTAGAGAACTAAACTTCTTCACTCCGAGGTTAGATATGTCTAGATTAAGCATCTTCTATTCCTCCCAAAGCCTTTGGCAAGATCGAGCAGGACTTTTTCAGGGTCCTTCGCCTTAGTCACGCCTGATGCGAGAAGTATCCCTTCACATCCGAGCTTCAATGCAATTCTTACATCTTCAGAATCCTTTATGCCTGCGCCGCAAAGGACCGGCACTGATTTGTTAACTTTCCTGACGAGCTTAACTGTATCGCTAATAAGCCCTGGCTTGGCTTTTGATACTGAGATGTCTCCGCCTATTAGCTCAGGTGGTTCGACAGCAATATAATCAGGATTGAGTTTCGCGACAGACTGACTCATCTTCGCAGTAGGAGCGCAGATTATCATCTCAAGACCTACGCTTCTTGCCCTATCTACATCCTTCTTTATTTCAGTGACCTTTGCCCTGTCCTCTGAGTGGTTTATCAGAACGCCTGTAGCACCGTTCTCTATAAGCGCTTCAGGAAGATTCTTTCCTGTGTGAGCTCCATACTGTACAGGATCTATATGCTCACAGAAGACGGGAATAGAGACGTTGCTTGAAACCCTGAATATGTCAACATTCTGCACCGCGACAACAACATCAATTCTGCTTTTTTTTGAGACTTTCTCGCATATCTTAGCAAGACGGACCGCTTTCTGGCCTGTCGCCTCTGCATATGTCTTGAAATTGACAACGATTATGCCCATAATTCACACCTTTGCCTTTCCTGAAGAGTTGAACAGCTTCATCTTGTAACGTACAATATCCATCATCGCATCACGTGCAGGACCAAGAATCTTTCTAGGGTCAAAAACATCAGGATGTTTATAGAGAACCTCGCGTATCGAAGCGTCAAAAGCAAGCCTGAGATCAGAGTCTATGTTCACTTTGCTTATACCATTCAGCACTGCTGCTTTTATGTTGTCGTCGGAAACACCGTGCGCTTTTCCGAGTATTGCCCCGAAAAGCGTGGCTTTTCTTGTTATCTCTACAGGTATTCCTGACGCGCCATGCAGTACAAGAGGCACTTTCACTGCTTTCTTTATCTCAATAAGCCTCTTGATATCAAGATTAGACTTCTTTTTGAACTTGTATGCGCCATGGCTTGTCCCGATAGCGACAGCAAGCGTGTCGCATCCTGTCCTGTCGACAAATTCCTTGGCATCCCTAGCATCAGTCAACAGTATATTCTTAGAAGACACAGAATCCTCCACTCCGCCTATCGTCCCTAGTTCTGCCTCTACTGAGACCCCTTTCTTGTGCGCTAAAGAGATAACTTTCCTTGTCATCTCGATGTTCTTGTTGAATTCATAGTGCGAAGCGTCAATCATAACTGAAGTATAGCCTAATCTTATGCAGTTCTTGATTATCTCCATGTCTTTCCCATGATCAAGATGCATGCTGAAAGGTATTTTTGAGTCTTTTGAAGCCAGTCTTATCAGGTCAACAAGGAATTCATGCCCTGCATATTCTATCGCTCCTTCTGTCGTCGCTATTATTGCAGGGGATCTCTCAAGTTCAGCAGCCTTAACCACTGCTTGTACAGATTCCATATCATAGACATTGAACGCGCCTACCGCGTAATGACCTTTCTCAGCATCGACCTGCAGCTTCTTGTTTGTGAAAATCATCTTAACACCTCGTCTTGCCCAAAGCTTCTCTCTTAGATATCAATCCTGCTTTGGCTCCGACCTTCATTATGACAGATTCCGCATCAAGGAGTCCTAATTCCATAGCAAATTTCATCCTTTCTTCAAGCGGAAGCTGTTTTTTCATGACAAACCCTGCGAGGAATCCTGCGCCGAACGCATCTCCCGCACCAGTTGTGTCTATCGGTTTTATCTTGTGTGCTTTTGTGAAATATGCTTGTTTTCCATCGAATGCATGAATGCCATTCTTGCCGTCAGTTATTATACAAATCTTTGGCCCGAGCTTGTTCAATCCTTTCAGGAGCAGTTCGACATTGCCTGTCTTTGTCTTAAGGAGCATCTGGGCCTCTTCCTTGTTCATAGCTATTATAGTCGTCCCTGATATGACTTTCTTCATGAAATTGTATCCTTTCTCTGTCATGTAGCTGCTAGGATTGAAATATACGCCTATCTTGTTCTTCCTCGCAAAAGAAGCGATGTGCTCCATTGTCTTGAACGAAGTGCCTGTAACAGATGCAAAATAGAACCAGTCTGTATCCATATTTTTCGGCAGTTCATCTGGAGTCAGATAACTGCTTGCTCCCTTATAGACAAGTATTGCCCTGTCGCTGCCTTCTGATTCAAGCACCACAGAATATGCTGTGCTATGCCTTGAGTGCTGCTTCACTAGGAATTTGACTCCGCGTTTCTCAAGGTCATGTCTTATCATGCTCGCTGAGAGATCTTCACCGACCTCGCCGATAAATCCAGTATTCACGTTGAGCTTCGCAAGACCTGCTGCGACGTTCGTCCCTCCTCCTCCTGTAAGAAGAGCTATATCTTCGATAAGAAGCTTTGAGCCGTGCTTTATCTCCTTGAAATCAACAGGAAGCTTGACAAAACAGTCTATTGTAGCAGAACCGACGCATATAACATCAAACTTTGTCATGGTTTATCCTCTTATTCCTCTTCTTTTCCTTTTTGTTCCTTGAATTCAAGGACTTTTAATGCAGGAAGGGATTTTCCTTCAAAAAGCTCAAGAGAAACGCCTCCTCCTGTAGATACGAGAGTCATCTTATCCTTCAAACCAAGCTTAATCACTGCAGCTCCAGAGTCCCCTCCTCCAATAATCTTTGTCGCATCAGAGTCAGCGACTGCTTTTGCAATCTCTCTTGTGCCGTTAGCGAAAGCATCCAGTTCAAAAGCGCCTAGCGGCCCGTTCCATATTATTGTTTTTGCACCTGCAAGCTCTTTCTTGAAAAGATCTATTGTCTTTGGCCCTATATCAAGTGCCATCCAATCCTTGTCGATAGAATCAACAGGAGCAATCTTTGAATTTGATGACGCATCGAATCTTTCTCCAAGAACAGCGTCTACTGGAAGTACGACTTTAGGATTGTCTTTTATTTTATTCAGTAATGATTCAAATCCGGCGAGCCCCTCTGTATCTGTCTTTGTCTTGCCGACCTCTTTTCCGAAAGACTTCAGTAGTGTGAACGCAAGAGCTCCTGCAATCAGTATCTTGTCTACTTTGTCAAGAAGATTAGAGACTGCGTTAAGCTTGTCAGCTTTTACCCCTCCTATTATAGATACGAAAGGCTTTTTTGGAGACTCCATAGCAGCCATTATTGTCGTGACTTCTTTTTCCACGCTCAATCCAACGCAGCTAGGTAGAAATTTTGGAGTCGAAGTCATGGAAGCATGCTCCCTATGGCAGTTAGAGAATGCATCATTCACATACACATCTGCTAGGTCTGCCAATTCCTCTCCGAACTCATCCCTTTTCTTAGGGTCTTTCTCTTTCTCACCCGGATTGAACCTCAGGTTCTCGAGCATGACTATCTTTGCGTCTTGAGGTCTTGGTATGCCGTTCTCTCCCCAGTCATCAAGCTTGAATACGTGGATACCAAGAATCTCTGAAAGCCTATCCGCGACTTTGTCTGTCTTAAGATTTGCTTCCTTGTTCTTCGGCCTGCCTATGTGCGTAGCGATTATTATCTGTTCAGCGCCATGCTCAAGCAGGTACTGTATCGTCGGTACAGAAATCTTTATCCTGCTGTCATCAAGAAGTTTTCCGTCATTATCGACCGGCACGTCGAAGCCTGCCCTCAGGAGAACTATGTTCCTTCCGAAATATGTATTGTGGAGGGTGGGAAACTTCATCATGCTGCCTCTTTACGTATTGAAATAATTATCAAAACTACTCTGTGCTATCTTTATTTCAGTTTTGCCATAAGCTTCAGCAGGTCGACCATCCTTACAGAATAGCCCCACTCATTATCATACCATCCTACGACCTTGACAAGCCTCTTGTCAACGACATAAGTCATGCCTGGGTCAAAGATGCACGAATGAGGGTTCTTCACTATGTCTACAGAGACTATCGGGTCTTCTGAGTATTGTAATATTCCTTTAAGGTGATAGTTTGCGACATTCCTAAAAAGCTCATTTATTTCCTTGACAGTCACGTCGCGTTTGACAATCACGCTTAGGTCTGTCAATGAACCGCTCGGCACAGGCACTCTTGCGGCAAAACCATCCATCTTCCCTTTCAGTGATGGGATGACCTCACCTATCGCTTTTGCCGCGCCAGTCGTCGTAGGTATTATCGACAATGCAGCATGCCTTGCTCTCCTTAAGTCTTCATGAGGAGAATCCACAAGACGCTGATCTGCAGTGTAAGCATGTATTGTAGTCATGAAACCTTTCTCTATGCCAAAATTATCATCGAGGACCTTCACCATCGGCCCAAGGCAGTTAGTCGTGCATGAAGCATTACTGACAATCAAGTCATCCTTGGTAAGTGTGTGTTCATTGACACCTATCACAACAGTCTTTACAGGTGTCTCGCCTGCGTCGCACTTGCATGGGGCAGATACAAGTATCTTCTTCGCTCCTGCTTTTATGTGCTTCATTGCGTCCTTCTTCTTTGTAAATCGCCCGGTGCTTTCAACTACAACATCTACGCTGTATTGTCCCCAGGGCAGCTTGTCAGGGTCCTTCTCTGATATCACTTTGACTTTCTTGCCGTCCACGATGATAGAATCAGCAGTGAAATCAACTACTCCCGGGAATTTTCCCTGCACTGAATCGTACTTTAGCAAGTGGGCGAGCGTTTTAGTGTCAGTCAGGTCGTTTATCACGACAAAATTTATCTCAGGATCAGTTATCCCTGCCTTAAAGACCATTCTCCCAATCCTTCCAAAACCATTGATTGCCACATTTATCATGACAGCACCCCTTTATTTTCCATAAGCCTTGCTTATAGCAAGCTTATGAGCATCAAAATAGTTATTCACAAGGATTTTCCAGTCCGCAAGGTTAGCTATATCTTTTGATATTATCTTCTGATGCACGCGTTCCTGCGCATTGAACTTCGCGAACCTGTAAAGAGTATCAGTAAATTCCTTCATGACCTCATCCATGTTGCGCTTGTATCTCTTAAGGACAAAAATGCCGGAATTGCCTACATTCTTCTGCAGAAGGAATCTGCCGAACCCTCCAAGATCTGTCGTAAGTGACGGGACAGCAAGCGCAGCGCACTCAAGAGGGGTATAGCCCCAGGGTTCATAATACGACGGGAAAAGGCCAAGATGGCATGCGCCCATCGCATCATAATATGCAAGGTCAGTAAGACCATCTACTCCGCTCAAGTAAATCGGGTAGAATATGACCTTCACGCGATCATCCTGCTTGTTGTCAAGTCCTCTTGCAAGAAGGTTCTTGATTATTTCATCATCAAATTCATTCTGCATATTGTGCGTAGATAGAGGAGGATTGCCTTTCTTCGCAAAATTCACTCCTAGTTTCTTTATCGTGTGCGTAAAATCAGAATCGAACAGGTTCTTGCCTATGTCTTCAGGGTTCATAGACTTAAGGCCTGTCTTGATTATGTTCGTCACTATATTCGTCTCTATCATCTGCATGTTGTCATGCATGAACTCCTTAAGAGTCACGTAAGAGCTCTTGTTTATCGATATCTCATTCTTGACGCCATGCACTTCCCTAGGTATCCAGAAGAAGCAGATGACTGTCCTGTTCGTGCCTTCTTTCTTCAGCATCTCATTTAGCCTTCCGAGAGCATCAATAAGCAAATCTATGCCTTTGTTCTTGTATTCGTATCTTCCGACGATGAAAAACAGCACCGTGTCCTTCATGTCAAAATAGTAGTACGGAAGGAAATAGAACCTGAGGAAATCGTAGATTTTCTCCCTGTTGAGCCTGTGAGTATAAGCTGCTTCCTCGTAAGTCGGCAGTTTTTCCATATCAAGACCGTTTAGGACAAGCACGTCAGCTTTCCTGCCAAGGATCTTCTCAGCTTCTATCGACGTTATCTCAGATACTGTCGTGAATACATCGCAGAGCTGTGCGCATGTGCGTTCTGTCTGGTGTTTTGCCTGCACTCCTGATGTATAAGCTTCTTTTTCCGGATCTATGAAGTCGAGTTCATCATACAAGCTACGGCCTACACCTGCTATGCTCCTTCCCAGCATTGTCGCGTGTGTTGTGAATACGCTAGCTACTTTCACGCTGCTGTTCTTTAGATACAGAAGAGCTCCTCCTGAAAGCCATTCGTGGATATGCATCACATACTTGAAATCGTTTTCTCCGCGCTGCTGTTTTTTCTGGATGAATTTCTCGATGAACTTTCCAGCTGCGGTCGACCATACAAGCGCTTCGTCATAATCATAGCTTGAGAACAATGAATCGATCTTGTACTGGTTCCAGAGCTTTGATTTTATTTCGTCTTTCTTAGGCAAGTACTTCGAGAAATCTATAAGAATCGTCCTTGGGCTGCCTTTTATCTGCCATCGTCCATAATGGCACACTATGCCTTCTTTCTTTAGTTCTTCGAACACTTCCTGGAATCCGTGAGGCAGTGTCTCTTCGATAAGGTCAGTTTCTGCGCTCTGCTCAAAATAAGGACCTACCAAGAAATAATTGGGATATTCATTGTTAAGAAGAGCTGCTTTGGATGTGACAACTGTGTATATGCCCCCTACCTTGTGGCATACTTCCCATGATAATTCAAACACGAACTTGTCCTGATTATCCATACTACACCTCTTTTTACTAAAAAAATATTACTTTCCTTGACTGTTAAGTATCTAGTTCTCTTCCATGCCTTTAGGATAGGAAATCCTCTTGTATTCCTTAAGCATCAAAGCAAAATGATAATATTTGAGGTCTGTCCCAAGAAGCTCCCTTATTTGCTGGAGTATCTTCTCGAATTCGTGCGGGTCGGAGCAGGATATCTGCATCCTAGCATCCCACTTGCCTATAATCCTCTCTGCGAAAGTTATGTTAGGTATTGACGAGAAAAATGTCTTAAGCTGTGATTCTCTCTTCTGGCTGTAATTATTTATCTTCAGGAATACTGAGTAGAGAAGGTAGTTCATCTTCGAAAGGTCGACGACTGTCTGAAATTTCTTTATCACGCCTTCCTTCTGGAGACTTTTCATCCTTAGGTTTGTCGCGTCCGCAGAAAGTCCTACCTGCTGTGCAATCTTCACGATTGGGGCGCGCGCATCATTCGCGAGCGCAGAAAGCAGCTTCTTATCCTTGTCGTCTATCTCCACTTTATCATATGTTGTGTCTTTCTGTGAAGAAGGAAGCTCCTTCTGTGACCCCTTCTGCTGCTTCATCATGAATGAAAGGTTCTCAGGGACAAGCAGATTGACGACCATAGTCATGTCATATCCCATAAGGCTCTTTCCGCAGAAATTATCTATCTCATCCACAATGCTCGCAAGGTGCTTTACATTCTTGGCGCTTATGACTGCCTGAATATCCCATTCCCCGCTTGAGCGCAATACCCATTTGGTGAAACGATGGTTTTTCAGGAAATCGATTATCCTCTTCTCATCCTCAACAGTGAAGTTCTGCAGCTTGAGAAGTATGAGATAAGACTCATACCCTAGCTTCCTGTCGCTGACTATCGTTATGTAATTAGCGATTAATCCATTCTTTGTGAGTCTCTTTATGCGGTAATCAGCAACTTCCCTTGAGATATTGGTAGCGGCACCAATAGCCTTCGATGTCATCCTCGCATTTTCATTGAGAAGTCTAAGTATATCCTTGTCTTTGTTATCTATTTTGAACGGTGCGGATGCAGATGATTTATCGTCCTGTATTTCAGAATCCGGCGTTTCTTCAGACTCATCCATTGTGTTTTTACTAAAGGCCGAGGCATTTATAAACTTTTCCCAATATACTCAAAAAGAAAACGGGCTTTTTGACGAATACATCCCGTGCTAACCTGATTTCTTATTTTGGCAATATTACCTGCTTAATTATCACTTTCAGACCGCAATACCTTTATATACCAAAAAACGATGAAACCCT
This sequence comes from uncultured Methanosarcinales archaeon, assembly GCA_964563755.1. GTDB lineage: Archaea > Nanobdellota > Nanobdellia > Woesearchaeales > UBA11576 > JABMQF01. Next base: position 118,826 of record CAZLYC010000002.1, on the reverse strand, counting down.
GCATGAAATATACATTCAAAGCAAAAGGTCATGAAAACGTCCTTGCTACGCACGCAAACACTCTTGAACTCACAAAAGACACTGAACTTAGCAGAACAGGTGACTGCATAATCGCGGTAGCTGCGGATTTCTCGCTTCCTGAAATCAAAAAAATCATGTTTTCTGCCAAGACATTTCTTATGACAATAAGTGCGGGAGGAATTGAGGAAAAAATAACATTCCTGCGTAACAATGAATTCGACTCAGACCAAGAGATTGTCCTCAGGCTTTCAGAATTCAACTCTGTACGCACACTAGGTTTCCGCGCGACAAAATCTGCAAAAATGCTCAACAGGAAACTCGTTGACGAGCTCAAGAAGAAAAATAATCCTATTAAGATAACCATAGAACCTCTTGTGTCTGCGATAATATTCGATTTTGACGATACAATAGAAGACCTGAATGTAGCTATGGACTTCACGCACGATAAGATAGCAGAACGTCTCGATCAGGAATATAAGGTATACAAGATGACTGGAATCAAAGTTCTCGAGGAAGTCGACATGTATTTCAGCCAGAAAGGAGTCGGAGCGGAACCTAAGTTATATGAGCGGCATCTTTGGTTCGAAGAGACATTCAACCGCCTCGGCATCAAGGCATCTCGAGTAGATATAGACAGGTACGTCACGCTATACTGGAGATTCATGATAGAAGCAGCAAAACCAATGCCATATGCTGCAGATGTACTTTCAGAACTCAAAAAAAGATACAAAATCGCGGTAATGAGCGACTCCGACGGCAGCAAAAGACTGAAAGATGAGAGGCTTAAGACAGTTGGTCTCGCTGGATTCGTCGATTGCTTCATCACAAGCGATGACGTAGGGATAAACAAGCCCAATAGAAAGTTTTATGAGAAAGTATTCTCTTGTATGGATGTCACACCTGAACGATGCGTCATGGTCGGGGACAAGCCGCAGGTAGACCTCGAGATAGCAAAGAGACTTGGAATGAAGACTGTCTGGATGAAGCATGGAAGATGGGCATCTGTGCAGGGTGAAACGCATTTTCATTATGTAGACCACGAGATAAAAGACCTGAAAGAACTTGCAGGACTGGTGAAACAACTATGAAACAAGTCACACTGAGCAAAAAAGACGTCAAAGACCTCAACAAGGAGATAGAGTCAAAATTTGGCCTTGCTGATTTCTTCTCAAAAGATGACCGTGTCGCACTAATAGATGAGACATATGTGGTGAAGGAAGGAGAATACCTGTTCTTCTACAAGGAAGCCATGCTCCTACCAACACTCAAGCTTCTTCTTGAGAAAAATTTCCTAAAGAGAGTCTTCATCAACATGGGTGCAGTGCCTTTCATCGCAAAAGGAGCAGACCTGATGAGACCAGGAATAGTCGGAGTGGATACCTACGTCAAGGAAAATGACATAGTCTCTATAGTTGATGAGAGGAATGAGAAGCCAATAGCAGTAGGACAGGCGGTGTTCTCGAAGGATGAGATGCAGGAGATGGAGACCGGTAAAATGGTGCTGAATCTGCACCATGTCGGGGATGAGGTCTGGAAAGCGATAATGCCAAAGCAATAGAGTACCCGACGATATGCTTTCTGAACAGATTACGTCTCCGAATAGAAAACTATATAAATCACTGAACTGACTTTTTTGCTGTTTTTCTGGGGAATGAGGGTGTTGGAGATAGTTTCATGAAGATAGCTGGATTAAACAAGAAAGTGAACTCTCAATTAGCACTACTTAAAGACGTAAAGATATACTTCGAGCAGTTAGCAGAACATCCCTCTTACCTTAAGACTGGAGAGATAGACGGAACGCTCGATTGCGTGACAGACAAGAATCTTAGGGATGCTCTCATCCATATCGGAAAACACAATACTCTTCCTCCTAATTTTGAACTCAAGAGCCTGACAAACGGCGACTATGCAGAATCATACAAGAACGGTCTGGAATTCGGCTGGGCAGACTTACAGTTCCTGATGAGAATAGTGAAAGCAACATTCATGTCAGAGACTAATACCTCTCATATAAGATATGCAAGACAGGCAGCGCTTTACTGCAAAGGATGCGGCGAATACAAGGCAAAAGGTATGTTTGAATTCTCAAAAAAAGATGAATCCTACACTCAGAAGATAGAATTCACAGAAGCGAATATCATCGACCCTGCAAGGACAAAGATAAGCCAAAAATCTACAAAGGATGAAGAGATAAAGACAATCTACCATTGCGTTCCCTGCTCAACAAGGCGTGCAGATAATTTCGAGATAAAATATGAAGGGTTGTATGCAAGTTCAAGGAAATATTTCTATGAAGAATCTTACCTTGAAGAGCTTGCACGAAAAGGAATAGACCTTCCTAAAGTCGTCGCAGTAAGCATAAGGACAAAAGAGCCAGGAAGCGAGGCGGAGAAACTTGCATATCAGATGTCTGTGAAGAATCCACCCGTATCCGAGCATTTCAAGGTGCTTCAGGAAAACAGGGCACAGCTAGAGAAAGAGCTGGGGAAAGAGACACTTGACCTTCTTATTGAAGATAGCGACAATGTGATGTACGATAAGTTTGGAATGAGGATAATAACAAATACAGAAAAAGAGTGCTACGAACTCATGGACTGGTTCAGGGTGAAATTTCCTGTCGTAAGATATGTAGATTTCATAGCAAAACCAAAAGCGAACGGATACATGTCAATACACGCTACACTTCTTGGAATGCCGACAGACCGCTTCACACCAGAACCGATACCTATCGATCTTCAGATAAGGACAAGACAGATGGACTTTGTCGCAGAGAGAGGAAGCGCTGCATGGGGAACGAATAAACAAAGAAAAGAACTGGTGGACCACAAGCTTTTCCTTGCAATAACTGCATTTAGGTATTACATCCTTGGCGATTGATGCAATCAATCCGCTGGATTTATCCTTCTTGTCTTAGGAACGAAATTAAGTATTCCTTTTGCGGTCATTTTTCCGCATCCAACAAAATCAGCATTGTGCCTGACTATGACAGGACCGCTGCATTCTTTCACTGTCCTCTCGATGTCTCTTCCGCCGAACCAGTCGTCAAGCTCATCATCATCTATATCGACAACATTCTTTGTCGCCTTCGGACCTATCAGCTGGCTTCCTTCTATGCTTAGCCTTATGGATTTGTCATCTACAGTACAGACATACAGGCCTATCGTGTCTACCCTTACCTTGGAGAAATCAATCATGCTTATGTCAGCATTAGCTATGTAAAGCTTTTCCTTGTTGCTCAGTAGGAATACAAAAGACTTGTCGAGCTCAGCACCCCACTGCTGCATGAGCCTCTCGTTTATCTCTTTCTTCTCCTTGCTGTTAAGTATCCTCAGAGATTCTTTAGGATGCGATTTTTCAACCATGTCTCAAACAGCGCAGAACATGTTATTAAATCTAGTGGTAGAGATATAAATAAGAATAATAAAAAAATAAAAAATTAAAATCAAGTTTAGTAGCTCTTTGCTACATACTGATGTTCGAGGTCAGTATCCTCGACTGCGTTGAATCCTATGTCTTCAAAGATGAAGTCCTTTATCACTGTTCCTGCAGCAGTCCTTACCTTTATAGGGATTCCGTAGTACTCATCGACCCAGGCAGTTGTCTTCATGCCTTCAAAGTCATCAGTAATCTTCCAGACATTCCTCTGCTGGACCTGTTCTTGTGATTCCTGCTTTGCGTAAGCCACATCATCTATCCAATCAAAAGGAGTTTCCCTGTAATACTTCGCGAACTTGACGTCTATCGGTGAGTTAGGATCAGCGCACCTATAGACTTTCCTCTCGCAATAGCCTACTGCTGTCTTCTTCGTAAGGTCCAGGTAGACGTTGTCGATGTAGACTTCGCCCTGTACATTGTCAAGCTCCCTGAGCTTTATGTGCATCTTGTCACCCTTGACCCATGTTTCCCACTCTTCAGGATACATAGTAGGGTCCTGGTACATATACTTCAGGCTTGTCACCCTGCCTTGATTCTTCGCAAGCAGCGCTGTCACTTTCTTGTCAGCGACTCTTTGAGGAGCATCTTCAGTTTCAGTATCAACAGGTTCTGTTGTTGTCGTCTGTGTGACTGTCTTCTCTGGTGCAGTCTGCTCTTCTGGCGCTTCTTTTTCAGAAACAACAGGAGCTTCCTTTCCGCCGCCGCAGCCAATCAAGAACATGCTGAGCACGGCCAAAACAAAAACTATGCTTAGGCTTTTTTTCATTCTCCACACTCCGTTAACTTTGTTAAGAAAAGTATTGTAGCAATAATTATAAAGTTTTTGATAGCTTTAAATAGGATTAAACTCCCCACAGGGGGTTCTGCTTGCGCTTGAGCTCTGCGATTTCTCTCATAACGTCTATCTCTTCCTTCCTAAGATGCTGTTTAAGTGACTTGAGTTTCCTGAAATCATCCTCTGGAATTGCTGAATAAAGTATATCATCCTCTGCTATCTGCCTACCCACAGTAACATTGAGATAAGCTACAGCAACCTGCTTGCCAGCTTCCGCCTTTGAGATGGACTCCTTCTCTGCCTGTATCGATTTTATGCTTGAGATATCCTTCCCATCTTTCATGATGGGCATGCCGACTTTCAGTTCGCCGACCATTATCTCAGTGCCGACAATCGCAGGGTTAGACTGCCTGAATATGTAGTTAGGCATGAGATGCATCTTGCATGGCCTGACAAGCCCCTCAAGCTGCATCGCTTCCTGTCTCTTCTTCGCTTCATCAAGCCAGCGCTCGAAATCATCAATCAACGCATAGATTATGTTGCTCTTGATTATTTTCACATTCTTCGTCTTGGCTACTTCTACCATCTCATCGCTTACCTGTGTATTGAACGCAAGCACTGTCGCATCAAGAGGATTTGTCGCAAGATTCGCTTCTGCGTCCGCTATGTCTTTTCTTGATACATCCCCAACAGTCGCTTTCATTATTTTCACGTTCTTCGTGCGCATAAGATGCACTATCGCCTCAAGAGAGCCAATAGTATCAGCCTTGACTATGACTCCTTCATTCGATATCTCCATTATCACTTCAGAGACCTCTGCCTGTACAGCTTCTTTGACTTTATCCAGAGTCAGCTGTGTAGCGACATGAAGCGGCATGCCTGCTATCACTTTGTCAAGCTCGGGCGCAGAAATCTTAACGCCTGTCGCAGCCATAGCTTCTTTTACTCCTAAGAACTTGGCTTTCTTGTCTCGCATCTCTGCCAAAGGAGAAGGCTGGAGCAAAGCCCTGACTTTAGTGACTATCGGAGCGTCAACTCCTCCTATGACTATTATGTCGTTTACTTTAATCATCCCATCATAGATTATGACATCCATTGTCTTGCCTAGACCTTTCTCTTCCTTGACTTCAAGTATTGTGCCTTTGGCAGGGCCTCCGATGTTGCATGCCAGGCATCCTTCAAGGTATTTCTGCGCGAGACCTGTCACAACCATCAAAAGCTCAGGTATTCCATCTTGAGTCTTCGCAGATACAGGAACTATCGCTATCTCTTTTGTGAAGTCACCGACCCTATCAAACCTTTCTGAGCTGAAACCGAATTCATTTAGCTTACCGACGAGTTCGTACATCTTTGTCTCGAATGTCAATAATGTCTTCTCTTCCTGCATAGTGAGTGATTTCAGTAGCGGGCACTTATTATCACGCCAGCCCTGAATAAGGTCTATTTTATTGGCAGCAACAACGAAAGGGGTCTTGTAATTCTTGAGTATCTCGATGCACTCAACTGTCTGAGGCTTGAAACCTTCGTTCATGTCAACTACAAGTATCGCGATGTCTGCGAGATTGCCTCCTCTTTTCCTTAAGCTTGTGAATGCAGCGTGTCCTGGCGTGTCAATGAAAAGAAGCCCGGGTATAGTGAACTTCATGTTCATGGCTTTCAGAAGGTCACCTGCCTTGTTCTTGATTATTTCAAGCGGGATTATGGACGCGCCTATTGCCTGTGTTATTCCGCCAGCTTCCTTGGAAGTTATAGAAGTACCTCTTATTGCGTCAAGCAGGCTGGACTTGCCATGGTCAACGTGTCCGACAACAGAGCATACAGGGCTTCGGATATTGGTGTTTTCAGCCATAGATATAAAGAAAAATGGGGTGTTTTTAAAGGTTGCCATTGACCAAACAAAACGTTTTTATACACGAAATCAGGCATTGACAACCATGCAATTGCACCACCTCCTTAAAGATAGGGCCAGCATAAACATTCTCAAGATTCTGTATGATAATGAGTTCGGTGAGAGCAAAAAGCATACCATGCATTATTCTGAACTCTGCGAAAAAATAAACGTAGCTTCTGAATCGATATACAACCTGTTCTCTTCAGGACTTATCAATGCTGATGATGGACAGACAGATAAGATATTCAGTATAACACAGAAAGGAAAGCAGTTCATAGAGCAGCTTGACAAGCTTCGGGATATAATGGACGGGAAAAAAGAAACCCCTAGAGCATATCAGGTGCAGTACAGCTTGACACAACTGGAGCAGAGGATACTCCTGCTCTGCTCAAAGATGAAATCAGAGACAGGAAAACCAGTGCAACTCAAGATACTCACACAGGAAGTGTATCCTTATGTCGACCCTGCGTCAAAATCATCCAGCGTCTCAAAATACGCAAAGAGACTTGAAGAGCTTAACCTTATCAAGAGAATAAAAGAGAGCAACAGGACGATGTTTGAAGTTACAGAAAGCGGAGAGAGAGCGATAAAGGAACAGTTCATGAACGCTGAGATGACGCATTAATATTTCTCACCAACAAAACCTAGCGAGCATAAAATAACTCTTCTGAAATGATTGCAGTTGGGCGAAAAACAGCAGTCTAAGAAGCAGTGCGAGCGTGTTGTTGGTGCTTTTTTGTTATTTTGATGTTACTTTCTTGATTATCTCAAGCATATCATTTTCGGATATGTTGCACCTTATGCCGTGCTCAGAGAAATGAGTTCTTGAGAATTCCAGTTTTCTTGTCTTCAGCTCTTCATAGATGCTGTCAAACTTAGGCACCTGTGAATGGAGCTTCTTGCACAAGGCATGCACGTCGTGGAAACCTATAGAGTCAATCCTGCTCTCTTCTTCTATGAGCTGCAGGAATTTAGTGTCAAAATCGTAGTCCTTATTCATAAGAATCATATTCTCAACAAGTTTTTTATCCCAAAGGTTGCCTAGCCACATCGGGCCAGATTCTCCAAACATCCCGTGCTTTTGCATCACCTTGTCAGCTTCGGTCTTGCTCTTCTTGCATCTGAAAAAGACACGCATATAATGCTCTTTTGAGTATGAGAAAATAGGAATCATCGCTTTCTCATGCTGAGCGCCAATCATCTGGACTTTACGTATCAGAATCCTTACTCCCATCTCATGCTTCATGCTGCCCCTGTCTGGCTTTGCCCAATAATTCCTCATGCAAGTCTTTGGAAAAGTCCCTGCAAGAGATGAAGTGTCTGTCGCAGTGACTGCAAGTATGCCATCCCTCGCAATACGCACTATGGCAGAATCAAGGAATGGATTAGGAGTTCCGAATGGATCAATGTCTATATACTCAAAACCTTTTGAGTTTATGAGCAGGTCCACTGCATCCTTATTTGTTATTTCTATCTCCACTCTCTTGTTTGCGAAATTGTGCTCATTAAGCGCGATGTTCTCTTTTATGTTATCAACAGACTTCTTATTCGAGTCATTTATTGTTATGGACTCTATTTTTTGTTCTGGGATTTCTGTCAGGAGCCTAAGCGAACGTATACCTGTACCTGCAAGAAGGTCGCAGACACGTATATTTTCTTTGTCAATACTCTTAATTAACAGTATTGTGATGTCGCGGTTCAGCTTCATGGCAGGATTATAGAATACCGGAAGCTTTGCAGATATCTTCTCTTCTGCAGGAGCTTCGAAGATTATCTTGCCTTCTGTCAGTCTTTTGAACATGTTATTTTTTCTCTAAAGGTTTTTATTTAAACTTTTGGCTTCGTGTCTCTTTAGATGGCACTCATGCCATTATTTTTTTCTTCCTGACTTTTCGGCAATCATAGCATCTATTATCATTATCGGAACTAACGGAAAAAAGGGAAGTTTTAAATATGAGCATACCTCTCTTGGGCATATTCCTTATGCATTCTTGCTGGGGAAAAGGGGTGGAGTAGTAATCATGGAAAAAAGAGCGGTGACATTTGCGTCAGTACTGCAGAATCCAGTATATCTGAACAGAGACGTATTGTACACGTTAGTGCCTCCGACAGGCTTGGTCCACAGGACTGAGCAGAAAAACGAGCTCGTCATGGAGCTCGCTCCTATTCTGATGAATTCTGCCGTATCTTGTGTTTTCGTCTACGGCAATCCGGGAACAGGCAAGACAGCAGTCATAACTGAACTCATCGATGAGCTTTCAGATGAGGCAAAGAAAAGAGACATCAAGCTGACAAAAGCTTATGTCAACTGCTCAGAGAACAGGACAGAGACAACAATACTTGTAGATGTTCTCAGCCAGATAAATCCTGGAAAGACATACCCTAGGGTCGGATGGACCCGGGCAAAAGCGATAAGCGAATTCGCAAAAATAACTGCGGACCTTAAGACCAACATAATAGTCGTTCTTGACGAAGTAGATTATGCATTGAAGGAATCAGGCGACGATATAATATATAGGCTCAGCAGGATAAATGAAAAAGTAGAGTCGAAAGTATCGACGATACTCATATCAAACGACGTGCGCGTGGCGGATTATATCAAGCCAAGAACACAGTCTACTCTTGGAAGAGTGAGAGTAGTATTCTCTCCATACACCTCAGAAGAACTGCAGGACATCTTGAAAGACAGGGTGAAATACGCATTCAGCAAGGATGTCGTGTCAGATCAGGTCATGCAGAAAATCGCTGAAATAGAAGCTTCGAGAGGAGGGGACGCAAGAAAGGCCCTAGAACTTCTTGACAGCTGCGCAAAGATTGCAATAGCAAAAGGGGGCAACAAGGTAACTCTTGATTTTGTCGATGAGGCAGACAGGAGCCTGGAGAAAGATACTATCTTCAACATGGTGACCACTCTTGCAAAGCACCAGAAACTGCTATATCTCGCGATGCTTAAACTCAACAGCTCAAACCTTGATGGCGGAAGAGTGTTCAAGGGATATGTCGAGCTCTGCGAGAAACAGAATGTACAACCATTATCAGTCAGGAGGATAAGGACTTTCCTTGTTAACTTCTCTGAACTTGGCCTGATAAAATCAGAAGTCACTTGGCTCAGGACTCTTAGAAAGAAAAGCAGGACAATAAGCCTGGAAGTTGATATAGCTACAAGGAAGAAGCTAATCAAGTCAATACGCGATTCATTATAACTCATATATCATACAGGATTATCACGGAATCATGCTCCATTTTGGGGACCACGGCAAGGGCTGCTCTTACGGGGGTGGGAGGGCAGCACCTTGCCACATTTTTTATGAATTCTTGAATTCTAACATTATTATTCGTTTTTAGTAAAAAAACACTAAAAAATCCTTATATACCCTTTGAGCGTTCATTACCTTGTTTTTCAAGGTAACAAAATGGTCACATGTCAAAACACAGCAGAGGATTTCAGCGACCTGCTCGCTGACCTAAGCGAAATCTCTGGTATAGAAGACAAGGTAACAGAATCTTACCAAGAGAGGAATCTTCCTCCAAATGTCATAGATTTCTTTTCAAGGACAGGCAAGACAAAGAAGATTGATAGAAGGTCGCAGAAGAGATATAACGATATTGAAGACGACCTCTCACGCGAGTTTGGCCTGAATTCTATAGAATCAAGAGTAGAGAAGCTCGCAGATTATTGTTTCACAAACGAGACATACATGCTCAGTGTCAATGGTAAATTTGTAGGCAAGCTTGGCATGAAGGGCGAGACAATAGGCATAAGTGTCGACATCTCTGAGCAGGAAGCAAGAGGAAAAGTAGAATTCTCATTTGATACAAGATTTGAAAACAAACTTGGAACTACAGCATTATTCATCCAGGAACTTGGAAGATATATCGGCACAGACCCGAAAATAACAAGCGAAGATGTGCTCAAAGTCGCGTACTGGAAAACACCTTACATGACTGGAAAGGACAGAGGAAAATACAAGGTCGCATTCGAGTTCGAGCAAGGCAAGACAAAAGTTTCGTTCAGCAAGGATGATAAGGACACTAACATGGTCAATAGGGAGTACCTTGACCAAGGATCATTCAACTTCAAACTTGCCAAGGCGAACAAGGACTATTCACACATCGTATTCGAGCGATATACTGATGCGAGGAACAATACCCTCGTTGCGAAAGACAAAATACCTTCTTATGTCAAGGGACCTGATGGTATCATAGATGATGTCTACGAGACGCCTGGCTGCCTTGAGCACTACGTTGATATCTCTGGCTGCATCTTAGAATAATTCTGCATAAAATTTAAAATTATGATAGAATAAAATAAGAATAACCAAGATAAAAATATTTATCCTATAGCCCTTCTAACGTCAGTCACTTCAGCGCTCTGCACACCTTTGATTGTCGCGACCTTCTCTGCAACAACATCAGGAGAGCCCAAATTCTCATCCATGACGAACAGGAAATTCAGCCTCTTGAGTCCGAATGCTATCGGCACTATCTCTGTCTTTGTATCACGTTCGCCTGCAAAATCCCTTACATGCTTTGCAACTTCGACTTTTATCTCATCAAGGTCAGTTTCTGGTGATTCAGGCATTATTGAAAGAGTTACTACTGCTGTACCCATGTTTATACCTCGTTTAGTTCGGTCCTTCAAAGCCACATTCTTGGCACTTGAATTTTGTGACTATTTCCCTGCAATGCCCGCATCTGACTATCTTTACTTTGCCGCATTTAGGGCACATGAATGAAGTAGTGCCTTTCATGTTTGTTATTCTTTTCTTGCAAGATGAGCAAATGATGTCTTCCATTCTAAAAACCTCCAGAATCGATTTTTTTACAGTTCTTTATAAACTTATTGCTTGTGAAAAATACGCTTAAAACGCCTGTCGAGAGCTTTTTAAATCTTCCCATTCTGGAGTGGTCATAAAAGTTTATAAAATAAATTTATTTCAGACAGCCCATTAAAATGGGGGTAGGATGTAGGCAGCAAATAGTCATATCGCTATATGCGATACACTAAGGCCACATATTCATTTTCATTATTTTTCGGTCTAAAAAAGGGGGATAACAATGAGTTTCGAGGAACTAGCAAAAGAGATGGACGAACTCCTGAAAAAGGACAAGTCCATGAAGAAGACAAAGGATTCTTCTGAAATGTTCAAGATAGAATCTCCAAAGAAGGAGACTGTCAAGGAACCTGCCAAGGAAAATTCTGAAAAAGCGATAGGCGAGAGCAGGAAAGAAGAAGTGGAAAAGAAAGGTTTCTTCACTAAACTATTCTTAAAAAAGACAGAGCAATCAAAACCAGAAGAAGCAAAGGTATCAGAGCCAGCATCCCCTGCGGCCAAGACCGAAGAGATACCTGAAGCCCCTTCATTCAAGCCGAAGAAAGACAAAGAGAAAAAACCAAAGAAAACTGAAGAAGAGAAAAAAGAAGTCCCTGCAGCGATTGTTGCGCAAGCACCTATTGAGACTCAGAAGCAGGTACAATATCTCGATGAACGTGAGCAGACGCTCGCAAAGAAAGAACAGCTCCTAAACGAGCTCGCCTCACTCCTGGAGACAAAGAAAAAAGATATCTCATACCAGGAGCAGGAGATAAGTAAACGAAGGGAAGAGATAGAGGATTTGCAGAAGAAGATAGAATCTTCAGCAAAAGATGCTGCAGAAAAGAGCATCTCTGACAAGATAAAATCTGTCGCTCAGAAAGAAGGGATACTAGCAAAACTTGAGAAAGCACTGCAGAAGAAGCATGAGAAGATGAATGACGAGGAGAAGCTCTTGGTACAGGAACGCGAGAAGCTCAGGCTGCTAAAGACAGAGCTTGCGGAAAGGGAAGTCACGATAAAATCTCGTTTGAAGGAGAGCGGCAAGAGCATAGCACAGCTCGACTCTGACAAGAGAGCATCACTACGTGAGATAGAACAGCTAGAGAAGAAGAAATTCTCATTGGATACTATCCTCAAAGAGAACAGCATGAAGCTTGCTGCAATACTTGATAACATGAAGATAAGATCAAAGGAACTCGGTGACATAGACAAGACCAAAGCCAATCTTGACAAGCTCAATGCAGAGCTTGACAACAAGAAAGTCGCTCTCGGAAACCTGGAGTCCGCGCTCTTGGCAAAGCAGAAGGCGCTACAGCAGAAGGAAGATGGGCTGATAAAGAGGGAAAAGACGCTTGATGCCCAGGCGAAGAAGCTTGACGAGAAGGTCGAAGAGCTGAATGGCGATAAGCTTTCGCTCCTCAAGGAAGTCGATGAACTCACACAGAAGAGGTCTGACCTGCAGAAAGATCTTGACCTCGCAAGTGAGAAGCTTGGGGAGATAGAAGACCTGATAGAAAGACGCGAGAAGGAACTGAACATGCCTGCCAAGAGAAAGGATCTTGAGGAACTTCAGAAGCAGATAGCAAGCATAACAAAAGAGATAGAGAAGAACAAGATCAAGCTCCATGAACAGGAAGATGAGCTGCTGACTAAAGGCGCAGATATGGAGAAACGAGAAAAAGAGCTGAGTGCGAGGGAAAAGAGCTTTGAAGACCTCAAATCTCAGTTTGACGACGATAACAGTAAGCACCAGAAATTGCTTTCAGACATATCTTCGCAGGTCGCGAAGCTTCAGGACGAGAAAGCAAAGCTTGAGCAGCAGATAGTATCGTTGCAGCAGCATATTGATGAGGTAACAAAGATAACAAAGGCGAAGGAGAAAGACCTCTCATCATTCGAACGCAGAGAACGCGAACTGACGCTTAAGGAGAAAGCAGCCATAGACGTCGCTCAGACAAAGAAGATACTGGCCAAGAAGGAGTCAGACCTCAAGAGAATCGACGACTTATTGGCGAAGAAACAGTCCATACTCGAGCAGAAAGAGAACGAGATAGCTCAAGAAAGGAAAGAGATGGAGTACTCTATGCAGAAGGCAGAAGCGAACAGGCGCCTGATATATGAGGAGATAAAGCAGAGGCAGGCCGAGCTTTCAGACCTTAACAGGCTTAAGGAGCTCAAGAAGAAAGAGCTTGATGAAAGCGGAAAGATAATCAAAGACAAGGAAACTGAGCTGCTGGAAACTGTCCGCGACCTCGAGCTAGACAAGGAACTCATGGACAAGAAATCACAGGAGATATCTGACGCTGCGAGAAGGATAGAGAAAGACAAGCTCACTATCGAGCAGAAAGAGGATGAGATACTGGAAAAGATAGCTATCCTTGAAGAGCTTCAGGCTACAGTGCCTAAGAGAGAGCAAGAGATGAAGACTGTCAGAGAGGAGCTGTCCGCCTTCGAGAAGGCGCTGGATGCGAAGGAGTCGCAGATGGAGAAGGGTTACCAGAAGAAGCTCAAGGACCTCGATAAGACAAAGGCAAAGCTCGAGGCAAGCATCGACAGGCTTGAGAAGAAAGAGGCCAAGATATCCGCTGTCAAGGAATTGCGAGCAAACATAACACATCTTGAGAACAAGCTTAAAGAGCTTGACAACCTGATTGCGATAAGACAGAGCGAAGTGGACGGGCTTAAATCAGAAGCCCTGCGCGATACAGCAATATCTTTGGAAGTCGACAGACGCGAGAAAGAGCTCGAACATAAGAAACAGGAACTTGAGGAGAAAGAAAGAGCGCTCCTTGCAGAAGCATCTGAAGTCGAATCAGGCGAGTTCAAGGAATATGTCGAGCACGAGATGCTCAAGTATGAGAAGCCCGGTGTTCCTGTGACTGCTGATGCTGAAGACATATACTCAATGATAGATGATGCGCGAGAGCTTGTCAGCATGGGCAGGCTCGGCGATGCAAGAGCTGTGTATATCAAGATAGGAAACATATACGAGCAGCTGAACATCTCAGTATCAGACAAGAAACGCATCTATTACGCGATACTTGAACTAAAGACAGATATAGAGCTTGCGCATCTGGCTTAATCAGATAATTTTTTTAAAATTCTATTTTTTTAATCTATCTTTCTTGACTTATAACTTTATCAATCATACTTTTCATTTAATCGCTACGATATAATTCATGAAATGGCTGTTCGTGAACTGCTTGCCTTCTCCTTCCTTGATGAATTCTTTCGCGACCTCTTCAAATATCGCTTCCTGTTCAGCTTCAGGCAGGTGCTCGAATGGCGCAAGATAAAGAAACTTCGCATAAGTACGCATATTCATGACGTATGATTCCCTGTCAGGGTAGCTAATCGGTTCGTATCTCTTCAAAGCGCGGACTACCCTGAATCCCTGCTTTTTTACCTTTGTCACAAGTTCCTTAAGATCCATGCTGCCAATAGGATAAGACCTGACCAGGTCAGTTTTCACTCCGGAAGGATTGCTTGCGCTGAACCTGCCGTAGCGTATTATCCTGTCCTGTACGACCTTCCTGTATGCGCTTATGAACAGCTCGGATGTGCCTGTAGAAGACATGTTTACCGCAAGCAAGCCACTATCTTTCAGGACCCTGAACGCCTCTGAAAGAGCAATGTCCATGCATCCATTGCCCATCGCATGAAGGAAATGAAAGACATTGTTGCTGAAATAGACGCTGAAACTTCCAGGTCCTAAGAAAGGCATGCTTGTAAGCGAGCTTACATGTATATCTGAGTACGCGTCTTTTTTACCTGCTATAGCTGCCATCTTATCAGATATATCCACACCGACCAATTTAGTGTAATTCAGATTAAGCGTAGAGGCAGAGAAACAGCCTGGCCCGCAGCCGGCATCCAGCCACGCTCCTCCTGATATGCTTCCTTTCACTTCCTTAACAAGGTCAAGCAGGAAATAGAATGAATCTGCCTGCAACGGATTCTCTTTTATCTCCTTTGCATAGTCCTCTGCAAGAGCGTTGTACTGCCTGATTATTGCAGAGCCCTTGCCAGAGCTGAACCTATCCTTAAGCAAGTTTTGCGTTGGGACTGCCTCCTGGTATTGGGAGGGGCATTACGCCGGTACATCACTGCCTTGTGTGCTGCTGCGGATATGTCAACACTTCATTTTTCTAGCAATCTGCCTACTGCAAACAAGGAAAAACTACCGCCACCCCAACAATACCTACCAGTATTATGTTTCTGCACAATATAAAAATAATTGTTTTAAATTTTTCAAAAACGAAATATTTATATCTTGATAATGCGTTATTTAAAATTATGAAGCTTTCTGAGCTTGACAGGAAACTGCTGTATGAACTTGACGCAGATTCAAGGCAAAAATTATCAACCATAGCAAGGAAACTCAATACATCGGAGCAGAGGCTCAAATACCGGCTAGGACTTCTAACAGAAGGAGGAATAATCACCGGATTCATATCATTCATAGATATAACCAAGCTAGGTTATCTGCCGTTTAGGGTATACATACAGTATCGCAACGTAAGCCCTGCAAAGGAAAAGGAGATAGTGGCATTTCTCGCGTCAAATCCGTATGTGCAGTGGATGGCAAGTTTCAGCGGAAGCTGGGATCTCGAGATAGTTCTTTTTGCGAAAAGCTTCTTCCATTACCTCACTATGATGCGCGAGCTATTCGACAAGTATGGAGACTACATAATGAGGAGATCTCTATCAGTGTCGACAAACAACTATTATTTCAAGAGACGCTACCTTACAGACAAGAAGCTGAAAGGACCTGTTATGACAGTCAACCGCTACGGAGGAGAGCCAGAGACATACTCCCTCGATGAAAAAGACACAGCGATACTCGAGATACTTTCAGATAATGCAAGGGCATCGCTTGTCGAAGTCGCTTCACAGATAAAAGTAACCCCTAATGCTGCGAAGGAGAGGATACGCAGGCTAAAACAGAGAGGTATACTTCAGGCACACACCATTGTCCTGGATTCAGATAAGATGGGAAGGCAGTTCTATAAGATACTTATCGCAATAAGCAATTTCAACAAGGAGATAGAGTCAAAGATAATATCCTTCTGCGAAAAATTTCCCAACATCTGGTTCTTTATAGTTTGCGATGGCGAGTGGAATGTAGAGTTCGAGATAGAGGTAAAAGAGAATTCTGAACTCAGGAACATACTGCGGGAGTTCCGCAACGAGTTCCAAGACAGAGTATTGAGATATGACTCCTTGCTTGCGTATAAGATAGATAAGATGAGCTATTTCCCTGCGCATATAAAGAAAAAGCGCTGATTGCCCTTATTCCTCGATAATCTTTTTAAATGGCCTGTCATTCTTTTTTGATCATGTGCGGCATAGTAGGAGTTTTTAACGATGATGATTCTGTAACTAAAGCAGTCGCAGCACTCGACCTGATGCAGGACAGGGGAAAGAGCGGATATGGAGTAGCGACAAAAGACAAGATATTGTTTGAAAAACAGTTGCCTGACCTCAAAAAGAAAGCATCCAGAGAAGCTGCTGAATCAGCAGTAGGGCATTGCCTTCATGCTTTGATAGGATTCGTGCCGCAGCCGATAAAACATAAGGGAATACTTGTAGCGAACAATGTTGTCTACAACTGGAAGGAGCTTGACAGCAGATACAAACTAGACGCAATGAACGATTCTGATGCTATAATAAAACTCATAGAAAAAAAATCTGATATCTTATCTGCGGTTGATGAACTTGACGGCGCTTTCGCATTCGCTTACTGGAAAGATGATAAAGTGACGCTCTGCAGGGATATATTCGGAGTCAGGCCTGTTTGGTATTCTATTCAGGGAACAAGATTCGCATTCGCATCTGAACGCAAAGCCCTAGATAAGATTGGTTTTACAGATGCAAAGGAGCTTAATCCAAGAGAGATACTGATATTTGACACGAAGACTTCAAAAATTGAGATTCTTTCGAGAAAATTCTATTCAATCACTCCTGAAATAAAGAAAGATGAGGAGCGGATAAAGAAGGAACTAACCGGCCTTTTCCTGGATTCGCTCACAAAAAGGATTCCGGAGCAGGAATTCGGTATACTTTTCTCAGGCGGGGTTGATTCGACGCTGATTGCTAAGGTCTGCAAGGATCTTGGACTTGAATTTACCTGTTATACTGCTGCGCTTGAATCAGAGACAGATGCAGAAGACATAAAATTCGCGAAAAAGGCAGCAGAAAAACTCGGTCTTAAGCTGAAAATTAAGACAATAAAGCTTGAAGAAGTTGAAGATTACCTGAAGAAAGTCGTTCCACTAATCGAGGATAACAACGTAGTAAAAGTGGGCGTAGGATTGACATTCTATGTTGCGTCTCAAATGGCGAAAAAAGATAACATACGGGTGATGTTCTCAGGACTTGGCTCAGAAGAGCTCTTCGCAGGATACGAAAGGCACAAGCAGTCTTCAAATGTCAACAATGAATGCCTGTCTGGCCTGCTCAAGATATACGAACGCGACCTCTATCGCGACGACGTGATAATGATGAACAACGGAATAGAGCTGAGGCTTCCGTTCCTTGACAGCAAACTCGCGGAATATTCTTTGAGGATACCTTCAAAATTCAAGATAGATGACAAGCAGAACAAGAAGATAATAAGGAAAGTAGCTGAAATGCTTGGAGTCCCAATCGAATTCTCTCAGAGAAAGAAGAAAGCTGCGCAATATGGCAGCAATTTCGACAAGGCGATAGAAAAGCTGGCGAAGAAAAGCGGACTTAAATCCAAATCAGCGTACCTTGACAGGTTCTATTCCAGGAATCCTGTTCTCGGAGTCGCGTTCAGCTCAGGAAAAGACTCGGCTTACGCAATGTTGATTATGCAGAAACAGAACTATAAGATACGTTGCCTTGTAACTCTCAAGAGCAAGAATCCTGATTCATATATGTTCCATACGCCCAACGTCGATATAGCTGAATTGCAGGCAAAGGCCATGAACCTTCCGCTGATAATGCACGAGACCTCAGGAGAGAAAGAGAAAGAACTATCCGACCTCAAGGCTGCGCTGAAAAAAGCCAAGGAAGAGTATGGCATAGAGGGATTGGTCACAGGAGCGTTGTTCTCACAGTATCAAAGAGAGCGGTTCGAGAAGGTCTGTGATGAGCTTGGACTCAAGATATTCGCCCCATTATGGCACATGGACCAGGAGAAAGAGTTAAGACAGATACTAAAAGAAGGTTTTGATATCATATTCAGCAGCATAGCAGCATACGGCTTCGACAAAAGCTGGCTCGGACGCAGGATAACAGAGAAAGATGTAGACAAGCTAGTCAAGATGAACAGCAAGACAGGCATAAACATAGCAGGCGAGGGCGGAGAATTTGAGACGCTGGTCCTTGACGGGCCGATGTTCAATAAAAAAGTAGTCATAGAAGAATCAGCGATTGTCGAAGAGAATGAGAGCACGGCAAGGTTCATAGTCAAGAGAGCAAGGCTTGAGAGCAAATGAAGTGAAAAAATGCAGAAGATATGCGCATCACAGTTCTATAATTATGCAAGATGCCCGACGAAAGTCTACCTTAATATGCACGGCGACAGGTCAAAGAAGATTGAGATGAGCGATTTTCTTCAAAAAAAGATAACTGACGGCGAGATACATGAGCAAAATGTGATGAGAGGGAGAAAATTTGTTGAAGTGAAAGCAGATAGCGACACTGAAGCAAACGATAAAACCATAGAACTCATGAAAAAAGGGCAGGAGCTGATATATCAGGGAGTACTTATGCACGAAAATATGATTGCGAGGCCTGACCTGCTTGAGAAAACAGACGGCAAGAGCGATCTTGGAGATTATCATTACGTCGCAGCAGACATAAAGAGCGGCAAGCGACTGAAAGAAGAGTATAGATTGCAGATTGCGTTCTATTCATATGTCCTTCAGCAGATACAGGGCAAGCTGCCGAAGACAGGCAAGATAATAAACGTCGAAGGCAAGGAATTGAAATTCGATATAAAACAAGACATGGACAAATTCTATGATTTCTTGAGGGAGATAAAGGAGATATGCGATGGAAAGAAGATAGAACCCGCAATCTCATCAAAATGCCTAGAATGCGTCTGGAAAGACAACTGCTTCAAAGAGGCAGATGCAAAAAAGGACATATCCCTAGTCCATTCTCTAACACGAAAACAGAGAGAGCTGCTCAATGGTATGAAAATAACTAATCTGGAGCAGCTTGCGCATATAGACATATGCGAAGCTGCCAAGAAGACAGATTTACCGGAAGCTATGCTTGAAATGTTCAGGCTGCAGGCACAATCCCTCGTCGAGCAAAAAGTCATATTTCTTAAAAAACACAGGCTTCCTGTGGCTGAAACAGAGATATTCTTTGACATAGAGGGTGAAACTGAGTTAGGTGTAGACTACCTGTATGGAATCCTGGTCCGCAAAGGCGGCAAAGAGAAATATCATGGATTCTTCGCAGCAAAGCCTGAAGATGAGAATAAGGTTTGGCAGGAGTTCACAAGTTTCATGTCAAAGCAGGATGATTACAAGATATACTATTACACACAATATGAATCACTGTCATTCCGTAAGATGGTAAAGAAATACGGCCTTGACCCTGAGCTGTCTCAAAAGATTCTTGGCAACATGGTCGACCTGTTCAAGATACTCACTGAAAGCGCAGTGCTTCCAGTGTACTCATACTCATTAAAAGCGGTAGGAAATAAACTAGGATACGGCTGGTCAGATGCAAAATCAGGCGGGACACAATCCATGCTATGGTACCAGGAGTGGTTATCCCTAAAAGAGACTTCCACTAGATCTAAGATATTGGAATACAACAAGAATGACTGCGAAGCTGTAAGAGTGATACTCGATTGGTTGCGAACTCATTAGATTAATACTGCTGCGCTCGCATTGTTTATTCTATGGCTGTTGTTTGCCCGACTGCATCAGGTTTAGTTGTCAATCTTGCTGCTCGCTAGGTAGCAGTATTATTATTTGAAGTAACAGTAAAAAATAGAATAATAAAAGATTAATCAGAAAAAAAACTTTTTCTGCGGCTTCTTAGGTCTGTTGTGGCGGGCCAGTTGCCTGTTCTGCTCCTTAACAGACTTGTCATCGCTTCTGTACGCATACCTGAACATCTCTATTTTCCTTTCATTCTCCATCTTGAAAGGATTTTCATCAGGAGGCTGTATAGCTAAAGCCTTCTTGAAGCGATCATCTATTGCTGCAGAGTTCTTCTGCTTGGTATTTTCTTTCTTTACTTCTTTATCCTTCTTACCCATGGTTATGCACCGGTCAATCCAGATTTGCGGGCATATAAATGCTTTTCGGTATCCTGGCCAGATAACTTTTTTAAATGCAGGGGCTATAATGCCTTAAAAATGGCTATCTATCCCGAATCAGTCATCACAACGGACAGCAAGGGAAGAAAAGAGGCAAGGATGCTTATTGAGCGCGGCACATACACAAGATACACTTATGTTGACCCTGACACAGGAAATATGGTAAAGGAAGGCAAGGAAACAGTATTTATTTCAAATACAAAAGGAATCAAGGAGAAACTTTTCATAATACCTATAGCGGGAGGAAAGAGTTTCCTTTTCAGGAAAAAAGAACACAACACTGCTGATAAGGTGTGGAACCCCGCATTAAAAAAAGCAGAGAATATATTTGAATAATCTATCAGGAAGAACAATCGTTCCGACAAAAAGGTGATAAGATGAGGAAAGAGATATTCATTATTTTAGCTATTCTGTTGCTCATAGCAGGCTGCAAAATGGTTCCTGAAAGCCCTGAAGATGTAGCTAAAGACGCTGAAACAGAGGAACAACCAGCACCTATTGTAAAACCCGCAGTAGTCAAGGAAGCGACATACACTCCTGTCGAAACGCCTGTTGAAAACCTGACAAATGAGACAGCACAACCAATTGAACTCAAGACATCAGGCAGCATAGAACTCCAGGATTCAACAGCACTATGCCCTCATCTGGCAGAGTCTTTCCAATGCGATAAGTATGATATAAGGAGATGCTCGTTCAAGACCCTTGTCGGACAGAACGACTTTTATCCTGATATAATTAGCTGCAGGGATGGATACACTTACATGAAACAAGACCCTAAAAACAAATACTGCGTCGTGCAGGAATGCAGGCCTCTAGAAAATAACGGAATAGTAGAAGCTTATGGAGGCCCGGTCATGTATGCTGAGTATGATTATTCGGTTGACAATGTTGAAGGAGGCATAATGACTAATTACAAACTCCTGAGATGCGGCGAGATGTTCAAGGAATTCAAGTCAAGCACTGACTGCAGGGAATACTATTCGACACTAAAGACCAGGTGATGGTTGAACATATGGAATGTAAAAAGAGCGCAAATTTAAGAAAATGCACCTGCACATATCCTGGTTGCCCCAGGAAAGGAATGTGCTGTGAATGCTTCGCATACCATCTCGCGAACAAGGAACTTCCTGCTTGCTGCTTTCCTACAGCTGCTGAGAAGACATATGACAGGAGTTTTGATAAATTCATAGAATCAGCGTCAAGGTGATTACAATAATAAAAGCAGTCATATTCGACATCGATAACACTCTTGTCGACTTTCTGGAGATGAAAAGGCGATGCCTTGGGCCTGCTGTCGACGCTATGATAAAAAAGGGCCTTAAGTTAAGCAGGGATAAAGCACTCAAGAAGATATATTCACTCTACTCCATCCATGGTATGGAATACAAGCTGATATTCCAGGAATTCCTTAAATCAGTAGGCCAACAAGATTATAGCATACTCGCTGCAGGTATAGTCGCATACAGGAACAAAAGGAATGTGAGACCATATGAAGGAGTTGTGCATATGCTTAATGCGCTTAGGATGAAGCGCATAAAAACAGCGATAGTTTCTGATGCTCCGAATCTTAAAGCATGGATAAGACTGCGTTACATGAATATAGATGATAAGTTCGACACTGTTGTCGCTTTTGATGACACCCACAAGACCAAACCTGCAAGGCTACCTTTTGAAAAGGCACTTTCAAAGCTGAAAGTAAAAGCCAACGAATGTCTCATGGTGGGAGATAATCTCGAACGGGATATCAAAGGAGCAAAAGCGATGGGTATGCATTCATGCTTCGCAAGATATGGAAATCACGCGGTCAATAAGGGAACATCTGGTGCAGAATACGAGGCGGATAAGCCCTGTGATGTGTTTAAAGTAATAGATAAGATAAACAAGGCAAGCGTTTCTGAGCCAAAAAAGTTTAAATAGTCTCCTGCAAAGTGACCATTAAAAGAGGTAATGATGGTAGTACACGAGAGTTTTGTCACAAGAAAACCATTAGAATTCACGCTCATAGTCCTTTTCGTAATATTGCTGTTGCTCCTGCCAGTGTATTTCTTAACTAAGCAAAGGGCAGCTACCCGGCAGACCGGGCCATCATTTATACCGGAGACTTTTGCCGAGACGAACTATCAGTTTGACCGAGACAGCGACCTTTCTGAGAGTGACAAGAGGACTCTCTTCAAGATAACCTACAAGGACAATGCTGTGCAGTGGACAGGAATACTTCTATCCTGCCAGCCTGCTGATGGCATGTTTAGGCTCAGTATAGACCATGTCGGAACAGACTTGGCTGATGCTATATTTATCACAGTCGATGATTGCACGAAAATAGAAATAGGATCAGGAATAACATATAAGATGACTCTGGTCGATTGGAATGTCGGAACGTTCATAGGCAATGACGGGAAGATATTGAGTTCAAGTCCTCCAGATTATGCACAATAAGAAAAATTTAAAAGCAAAATCCACGTCAGGTCATTAAAATGAAAAAAAAGGAGACATCTGAATCAGATATAAAGAAGGCTCTTCAAGAGCAGGTCATCCATAATCTTGAGTTGCACGGAAAGTTCACAGAGTCAGAGATGCGCATGTACAGATTCGGATTCTGGTTCTTCTTCATACTGATAATATTCAGCGTCCTATTCAGTGTGTTTGCTATCGCTTCAATCTACACGAATTTCCAGGTAGTCACAAATATAATGAGCGAGTCATTCGACCGCACAAACATGGTACTTGATGTCACATCCGCAAAGATAATGAGATGCGAGAATAGTCTCAAGAATTGCCAAACATCGTCTAATCCTGCAACAGCAGTCTCAGGATGATTTCACTGATTCAACAGACTTTTCTAGAAGTATGATAGAATATAAAAAAATTGTTCAGCTGATTACTTCTTAACGAATTCAGTATAGCTGCACTTTCCGCAGGTCAGCCTGTCCTTGTGCTTGGCCAGAAAAACGCCGACTCCACACTTTGGGCAGAACTTGTTCTTCCTCTCAAGGTTGGAACCTGAGACGCTATACATCTTGTATTTGGTAGAAGTCTTTTTCTTCTTTACAGCAGCAGCTTTCTTTTCAGCCATGTTTCATCAACCCTAATTAGCAGCAGCGGCTTCTTTCTTCTCTTCCTTCTTTTCGGAATGTCTTGCAAGAAGCTTCTTGTGCTCATATCTTGTCATGTCCTCTTTCTTTGTATAGACATGTGCTATTATTTCAGCGCCTTCTGCGCCATACTTGTTGAATATGTGCTTGACAACAGTCAGCTCGGGTTCTCCCTTCACTTTCCTTGCTATAGCATCCCTTAATTCGAGCCTCTTAGGCGTCGCGCCCTTGAATTCCGTGCTGAACTTGTATTCCTTCCTTGAAAGCAGAGGCTTGTCCTCTTCGTTAATTATATTCAAATCCATAACAATCACCTGCACTTAAGTGCATATTCTCCCTTTACAGTCAGGCCAATCTTGTTTGCGATTGCTGACTTTGCAGCGTCAACTATGAATATCCTGCCCTGCCAGTTAGTGGAAAAAGCAGTTGTCTTGCAGACCGGGCACTCACTTCCGTCAATGAACATCTTGCATCTTTTGCAGCATTTTTTCTTTGTCATAAGAACACCTTGCGTTAAGATTATTTCTTCGGTTTCTCTTCTTTCTCTTCCTTTTCTTTCTTGCCTCCTTTCTTAGGAGACGTCTTGTCCTCTTCAATCCATTCGAGTTTGCCGAGGCCTTCCTGCCTCATCGTCAATCCGAGTTTAGGATTATTGAGTTCCTTGAATGAGACTGCGACTATCCTTGCCCTGCACCTGTCGCCAATTTTCAGCGAGCGTTTCGAATCCTTGCCTGAAAGCACTTTCTCTTTCGAGAAAGAGACAAAATCATCCATCGCCTGCGAGACGTGTATCATGCCTTCTATCGGGCCGAGGTGTATGAATGCGCCGAAATCTGCTATATCCCTTATCTTTCCGACAACGACTTCCTGAAGCTCTGGCTTGAATGTCAGGAGCTCAAATGTCGTGTCATAGTATGACGCGCCGTCACCTGGTATTATTATTCCGTCCCTTATCTCCATGACATTGTCAACATCAATTACTGTTCCTAGATCCTTTGATATGTAACCATCATACTTCTTCTTTATCTGCTTGGTTACAGCTTCCATTGCTGCAAGTCCGAAAAGGTCCGGTGGAACCCTGATGTGGTCCTGAAGTTTTGTCCTGTAAAACATCTCGATACCTCGCAAAGGTTATGTGATTGATATTGTTTGCTTTACCCTTATTTTACAGAAGGGTTCAGACAAGCTTTAAATACTTTTTCTGCCTTAAAACGAGAAGCTGAACATTATTTTGCTCCAAAATACGTTTTAAAGCCTTATCCTGTGTCCCTACGATGAAATCAGGGCTTTTTGCCAGTTCTGTAATCAGATTATCGGTGTTTAAATTCTTTTCTGTTTTTAAATGCTTTATCTTTTTCACTTCGATAAGCTTGAGAGCGACTGACGCCGCGAGCTTGTCCTTACCAGATTCTGTCTTTTTTAGCTTATTCAGCTCATCTATCGTTTTATCGACAATACAGAGCTCATATGGCTCTTTCATGATTCTCTCTATCTCTGTGAATATGTCTACCTTGAACTGCATCGGAATCATAAGGAAATTCGTGTCTAATATGATGTGTTTCATAATAATCTACTGTATCTCAACCCCTTTCTTTTAAATATTTTGAGTTGGCGGTTTGTATGAATCTGTTCTTAACCTGTTCTTTTTCATTTTTATATAAATAAGCTTAAATATAGTAGATATATTCTTTTAAGTATTAGGTATATGGGGGATATATTTTGGTGTTTTTGATGTTTTTTGATTCGCTTTGGTGAATGAAAATGGAATACCGAAAGATAATAGAATTCGGCAAATCAAGCTTCGTCGTCTCGCTTCCAAAAGACTGGTTAAGCCAAAACAAGATAAAGAAAGGAGATTCTGTATCTGTTGAACCACAGGGTGAGAAGATTATACTTTATCCTGCAGGAAAGAGTTCTTCTAATGAGCCAAGAAAGATAACTATAGATGTGACTAACCTTACACAGCAGGAGATAAGGATGCAGCTCATAGCCAGGTACATACAGAATTACAATGAGATAACGCTCAAGTCAGAGAATATGAAATCACGGGCTAAAGATGTAAGGAGCATAATCCATGACCTGATGGCGCTTGAGGTCGTCCAGGAAGACGCAGAAAAGATAGTCACAAAGGACTTCCTTAACATGGCAGAAATAGACCCATTGAACCTGATACATAAGATTGACCTGATAACAAGAGATATGCTTACAGACGCGAAAGACTCTTTTGAGGAAGACAGGCACGTCAACATATCAGAGAGAGACGAGGATGTAAACAGGTTGGCATATCTGATATTCAGGACGATGACTTACTTCCAGAAGAACCCTTCTGTCGTAGCCAATAAAGGACTGACGCATGACAGGTTTATCGCTGTATGGACTGCTGCTATAAACATAGAGGCAATAGCTGACCAGGCAAAGAGGATTGCGCGCCTATTGAAATGGACCAAGCTCGACAAGGATGAGGTCAAGGAATTCAAAGATTTATACTCAAGCATAGAGAAGCATTACGCTGAATCAATGCAAGTGTTCTATGACAACGACCAGAAGAAGGCATTTAAGCTTGTCATTGCACAGAAAAAACTGCTGAAGCAGTGCAGAGACTTCGACAGGCAGAACTGGAGCCACGAAGGAGTTTCAGTCATACTCGAGAAAATTAAGACAATAATAGAATCCACAAAATACATACTCATGTATGTCGGGTGCACAGAATAAAAAAGAATTTTTCTTATCTTTTTATCATATCTTGCTTTTCCCTACCTTTCTTTAGGTATCTCTTTAGCAGGGTCTATCAGGAAACCCTTGTTCAGGATGTTCTGGCCGATAAGTATGCTATACTTGAGGTCTGCCCTGTCTGCGATAGTGAATTCAGTCTTGAACTCCTTATCTGCCAGGAATATTGTCGCTTCGACTACCGGGCGCAAACTCTTTCCAGAAGCTGACTTCACAATCTTTGCTTTTAGTATCGGTCCTAGACTGAGGTCTGCTGCGAGGTTAACATCTATGCTTGACTTGGTCGCGCCAGAATCAATCCTTCCAAGAACTTCCTTCTTCTTTCCTGTCGGTCCTTCAACAAGAATCGGCTCGACAAGACCTACAACAGTCTTCTTCTTGTACTGGATGACAATGTTACGTTTATCCCCAAGATTGAACATATCCTTACCTCATCACTTAAGCGATTTCTTCAGCTCTTCCTTTGCTTTGTCTTCCTGCGCGTCGACAGACTGCGCTTTGTCAGCGAATTTCATTGTCGGGAAAAGTATGACATCCCTTATAGTCTCTGAATTTGTCAGAAGCATGACCATCCTGTCTATGCCTAAGCCTAATCCTGCATTCGGCGGCAATCCGTATTCAAGCGCCTGGACATAATCCTCATCCATAGGATGAGCTTCCTCAGCGCCACCGCGCAGCATCTTGGCCTGCTCTTCTAGCAGTTCCCTCTGAAGTATTGGATCGGTCAATTCTGAATATGCATTTCCTACTTCCCATCCGTTTATGTACGGCTCAACCCTCTCGATAAGTTTCGGATTTGTCCTGTGCGGTTTTGCCAGCGGGCATGATTCCCTCGGGTGGTCGATTATGTGAGTCGGCTGGATGAGCTTGCTCTCGCACAGTTCTTCGAACAGCAAAGTTATAGCTAGACCGCAAGAGAACTCGCCTTCATACTCAATATTGTATCCGCGAAGTAGATTCTTCATGGCATCTTCGTCAAGTCCTTCGACTTCAACTCCTGCAATCTCCTTAAGTGCCTGAACCATGGTCATCCTCTTCCAAGGAGCCTTGAGTTCAATCTCTGTACCCTGATAATTTATCTTTGTCGTACCGAGCACTTTCTTCGCGACGTGCTCCCAGAGCTCTTCGCATAGCTTCATCATGTCATTGTAGTCAGCATATGCCCACTGAATCTCAGTCATCGTGAATTCAGGATTGTGAGTCTTGTCCGAGCCTTCGTTCCTGAAGCAGTAGCTCAGGTCGTATACCTTCTCGAATCCGCCGACAAGCAGCCTCTTCAGGTGCAGTTCATACGCAATCCTTAGGTACATTGTCATGTTCCACGCGTTTATCTTAGTGACGAAAGGCTTAGCACTGCCTCCGCCATAAATCGGCTGGAGTATCGGCGTCTGGACCTCGAGGAATCCTCTGCTGTTCAGAAAATCCCTTATTGCCATCAATATCTTGCTCCTTGCCAAGAACACGTCCTTGACTTCAGGGTTCATGATGAGGTCAAGATACCTCTGCCTGTATCTCAGCTCCTTGTCCTGCAGACCGTGGTATTTCTCAGGCATCGGTCTCAATGACTTAGCGAGCATCTCAAATTCGGAAACATATATTGTGACTTCTCCTGTCTTTGTCTTGAAAACTACCCCTTTGATACCGATCATGTCACCAAGGTCATATAGCTTAAGAGCTTCATATTTCTCTCCTATATCATCAGCCTTGAAATACAGCTGCATCTTTCCTGATTCATCCTGCGCATGGGCGAAAGTCGCTTTTCCCATCCGTCTCATCTGCATAAGCCTTCCTGCAAAGCTAACTTTGTCGTTCGTCTTCTCTTCTACCTGCAGATGCGCATATTTTTCAGCTATCTGCTTCGCACTGTGGCTCTTTGCAAAAGAATAAGGGTACGGGTCTATGCCCATATCAGCGATCTTCTTCAGCTTGTCTATCCTTTCCTTTATCAGCTTGTTATCGTCTTCAATGCTCATGTTTTATCAGTCGAGTAGAATTTGCGGCTTTTTATAAATATTGTGGTATCCGCGTCTTAAATCAAAATAAATAAAAAATTAATAAAATAAAAATTATATTGTAAAGTCAAGGTCTTTGTCCAGATCGTCAAGGTCTGAGCTTGGCATTTCGCTGTCTATAGAGTCTATGTTATTAAGCTCATTCTCGACTTCAGTCACTGCTGATGCTGTAGGACCTGCCTGTGGAGCTACAGTCACTGGAGACTCTGCAGATTTCTTCCCGCAGCCAGCTACAAAGACAAGGCTCAATATCAAAACAAGTGCTAGTATCTTTTTCATTTTGTCACCTTATGCTTGTTTTCTTTTATAAACCTTGTCCCTTATTCTGCGTCTTCAGCAGGCTCTGCTTCAAGACTTCCCTTGTTCAGCTGCTTTATCTCGTTCACAGCTTCCCTTAAGAGATTCCTTGCATCCTTCAAGTCCTGCTTCGCTCCTGAAACGAGCGCATGCGCTTCCTTGACAGCAGCGTCTACTTCAGCGGCGTCTTTCGCAGCAGCGAATTTCGCTGTAGCTTCATTGTACTTCTGCTCTGCAGCATCCAGCTTTGCGCTGAAATCTGAGAGCTTTTGGTCAAGTACGGAGACATCCGCGCCTTTATCATTCAGCCTGTCCCTCACTTTCTGGAGTTTCTCTTCAAGCTGACTAACCTGTTGGACTATATTGCCGAGCTTCGCTGTGACTGTCTTTCCGACATTCTTCTTCCAGATTCCATTGGTCTCTTTCCAAGCAGCTCTTAGCTGTTTTGCAGCATCATTGACCTGCTGTGGAGTGGATTCTGTTGCGAGGCCTTCAATCGTTGCCTTCGCTGAAGTTATCTCAGCTATTTTAGCATCAATCTCTGCAAGCATAGATGCCTTATCTTCCTCACTTAGTGATGTAGAAGCACTTATTTTTTCCTTTGCGCTGTTCAACTCACTGAGTATCAGGTCTGCGACATTCAACAAGTGCTGTCTGGCTCCGTTCTTGAGCTCATCACGCTTCGCCTTGCACTCGTCTGATTGTTTGTCAGTGCATGAAAGAAATGCTTCCTTCTTCTGCATGAATGACTCTTTTTCAGACAGATAAGCTTCGCGTGCCTGCCTTACATTCTCTCTTATGCGTTCAATGTTGCCTCTCGCTGCCTGGACTTGTTCCCTTATCTGCTCTCTTTCTTGAATTCTCGCTTCTCTCCTTTCCATAATTCTCTGCCTTGCAGTATCAGGCGTGTCGTTTGCAGCTTCTTCAGTCTGTGTCTCTGCAGTTGTCTCAACCTGTTCTTCTATCATTACAGGTTCCACAACTCCTGTCTGCTGACCCTCTTGCTGACCTGTTTCAGGTCCCTGCGCAAATGCCATAGGCACTATGCTCAGTATGAAGATTGCCAGCACAAATAATGCGCTAATCTTCTTTGACATTTTATTTACCTCCCGGTCTTAACGACCTATCATCTTAAAATGCAGATATCTGCTCAAGTTCAGTTTCGTTTTTACTGCCAATCATTCTGATTGGAAAGTTACTGTCGCAGTACATGTCTGAAAGTGTCTTATCCTTGATATACGTGGCGAGTTCGTACCCTGTACTGAACTTCCTGTCCGCTTTCACGCCATTCCTGCTCACTGCCATCGTGAGCATAGGATTTCTCTGGCGTGCATAGACATTGTCTGCAATGTGCTCATACTCTTCTCCTAGTATAAGCAGCCCAATCTCTTGATTGTTGTGTAGGCAACTGTTCGCTGCTTTTTCATCATATATCTGCCAAACAAACATGCCCTGCAGCCTTAGCGATTCTGCAATCTTCTGTGAAACATCTGCTTCGTCATCGCTCATCGCTATAAGTGCGACCCTTTGCCTCTGCTTCTCCTTGCTTTCATATAATTCGTTCTCCATTTGACATCCCTCATATGCTCTTCTTTCTCTCTCTTACACCTGTCTGTAATCATCTTCTCCACATGTAATAAGGTCTATTTTATTTAAAAAGATACTTTTCTTATCTGCTCTTTATATGGTCTAAAACAACGTTTGAAGCTTCATAAAACTTTATGATAACTTATTTTCCTTTGAAAAGCATTATATTGCCTTATTTTTGTTAAATGCGTCTTATAATCTATTTTCTATATTACGATATTTTTTTATATACCCTCTTCGTTCGTGGTCTCATGAGCAACAGTCATTTGATCTTGGGTTTTTTAGTGCTATTCTTGCTTGTTGTGCCTGTACAAGGTGCAACACTACACGGCAAGGTGTATGACCTCGAGCTCAATGAAGTGAACGAAGCAATAATAGAAGTCAACTCACAGCCGCCACAAAGATATGTCTCTAAGGATGGAAGCTACACATTCAATCTAAATCTTGGACAATACATCATAACTGCAAAATATGGACTTGATGAAGAGAACTCTGCAGAGGACGAGATATCAATAAAACAGGAAGGAGATTATGTTTATGACCTATTCCTTTTTCCGGAACTTGATATAGATGATACAAGCATCGATGATGTTGAGATAGTGGATGTTTCAGATTCTATTTCTGATGATGCTATTATTGGCAGTAAAAATAATTGGATCATTGCTATCGTAGCTTCGTTGGTCATATTGCTTGCTATAGCCTTGTATTTCTTTGTAGGCAGATTTAGGAAGAAGGAAGAGAAGAAAGAGATAAAAGAAGTTGAGAAAGCAGAGAGACAGATAAAGAAACTCATAAAGAAGGAACTTAGTGAAACTTCGACGAAGACAAGCGACAAGGATGTTGACAGAAAGTTACAACCTGAATCTAAAGATGATACTTCTCTTATCATAACCTTGCTGAAAAAAGAGGGTGGCAGGACAACACAGAAAGAGATCAGGAAACAGATACCTCTTAGTGAAGCGAAGATAAGCCTCATGATATCAGAGCTTGAGCACAAAGGGATTGTCGAGAAACTCAAGAAAGGACGCGGCAATATACTCATACTCAAAAAAGAATGATTTATAAATTGTGTTCTGAAATATTGTTTTTGTGGATATCATAACTATTCAAGGAGATTATCTCGAGGGTGGAGGCCAACTAATCAGGACAGCGCTTGCTCTTTCTACAGTCACAGGGATTCCTTTTGAGGTCAACGATATAAGAAAAGGAAGAGAACAACCTGGACTCAAAGCACAACACTTGCACTGCATAGAAGCGCTAAAAAAGCTATGCTATGCGCAGGTAGAAGGAGCAGAACTTGGTTCAACATATCTTAAATTCATACCTGGTAAGATAGAGCCTAAAACTGTGTCTGTCGACATAGGAACCGCGGGCTCTGTCAGCCTGCTGCTTCAGGCAGTGCTGCTTCCAGCGATGCTTGCAGGTGGGAAAGTCAGGCTTAAGATCAAAGGTGGCACAGCAGGAAAATGGGCGATGCCATATGATTTCTTCAAGGAAGTCCTCTGTCCGCAACTCAGGAGATATGCTGACATTGATATCATTCTTGTCAGGAGAGGATACTACCCGAAGGGCGGAGGGGAGATAGACCTGAAAATAAAAGGCAAGCAGGATTTCGCCCTACGTGAAACTGCACCAAGGATTGAGATTGCTGATCAGGGTAAACTGATGCAGATAAAAGGAATAAGCCATGCGTCATCAGAACTTGAGAAGGCTCAAGTCGCTGAAAGACAGGCAAGTGCTGCCAAGCATGTTCTAACAAAACTAGAAGTGCCTGTCAGGATAGACGTCCAGTACAGCAGCACGCTTTCGACAGGGACGGAAATAATACTGTGGGCAGTATTTGCCATGCAAGATGATGAAGTCGATGCCATGAACCCCATAATATTAGGCTCTGATTCATTGGGAGAAATGGGAAAACGTGCAGAGATTGTCGGTGAAGAAGCAGCAAACAAACTGGCTGAAGAATACAAAAGCGGAGCGGCAGTCGATTCACACACAGCAGACAACCTAATACCATTCATAGCGATTTTTGGCGGAAAAATAAAGACATCGAAAATAACTGACCATACCAGGACAAATATCTATGTCACGGAGAGATTCTTGGGAAAATGCATAGAAATCGATGAACAGAAAAAGATGATTATCTCCTTGAAATGATTACTTCTTGTCTCTTCTCTGTTTCTTGTTATTAAAATTATCAGACATAGCTTCTGCCTGGAACGCAAGCAGGTCATCTGTTGTGAGCTTTAGGCCTCTCTTTATTTTCTCTTCGACGCTTGCCTTCTGTTCTGAGAGCTTCTGCTCCTCCACCTTCTTAGCGGCCTTCCTCTCATCGATATTTATGCCGTCCAGCTTGGCTTTTATCGCGTTGATCTCGTCAAACTTCGTTTTCACAAGTATATTCTGCTCATTATACTTCGTCTTAAGATCGACAAACTTCTTCAGAGCCTCTTCCTCTCTCGCTCTTAGGTCTTTTATCTCCTGAGATGACTCGACAAGCTCTGCATGGAACTGCTGGCTTGTTTCTGCCTTGGTCTGGACCTTCTTGTGGGTCTCGTCAGCCTTAAGGCGTATCCTGTCCATCTCCTTTCCGAGCGCGTGAATCTTATCAAAGACATCGCCTGCTTCCTTGGCTTGCGCGAGAACCTTTTTCTTCTCGCTTATAGCCTTCATCATCCTCTGTTCAATATTGAAAGGCAACGCTTCTGTCTCTATCCTGAATTCGAGCTGCTCAATCTCTCGTTTTATCTTTGAAGGATCAATCATTATGCCGAATTTTCTTGTTATATCCTGCTTCTCCTGCTGCAGCTTATGCATCTCTGCTTTCTTCTGGTTCAGTAGAGAATTCAGTTCGCTTCGTCTTACTTTTGAGTCCTTGACCTGGCGGGTGAAATTATTCCTCTTGCCTTTAGCTTCACGTATGTCCCCGACCAATTCAGAAATCTCCCTGGAAGCCTGACGCTTCTTATCAAACCAGGACTCTTTCTCGACGTTCAGCTTGTCAAGCACAGACCTAAGCTCAGAAAGCTCTTTCTTCTTTACTTCGAGCTCAGCTAGTGATTTTTTCCTTTCTTCCTCATCCATAATATAACCCATCAACAAAAACAAGCGCTTAAGAGCACTTCAACTTAAAATAAAAAAATTTCAAAACTATTTAATTATCCGAACAAGGCTCCGAGTCCTGCTGCTGCAGTCTCTTCAGACTTTTTCGTGTCTTCCTTCTTCTCGTGCTTTTCAGCATGAGCAGGAGCGCTACCTGCGGCAGGAGCTGCTGCTACAGGTGCTGCAACGACAGCGGCCTTAGCTATAGCATCGTCTATGTTGACTCCTTCGAGAGCGGCAACAAGCGCCTTGACCCTAGCATCATCAACTTTGACATTAGCAGCTACAAGAACCTTCTTGACTGCATCTTCGGTAACCTTCTGACCTGACTTGTGCAGCAACATCGCGGCATATATGTATTCCATTTTTGATTCCCTCCTATCAACATTATTCTTTTAGTTATCTGGTACCATGCTCTTCAATCCGAGCATCTGATTATGTGCCTTAGCCAGAAGCTCAGGCATCACTGCATCAGCGTAAATATTGCATTCCCTAGCCAAGGCCTTTGCATCGTTGAAAGCCTTTGTCACCAGGAACTCTGAAGTATCCTTGCCAGTTATCGCAGCCTCTATCGCGAGGTTGAATGCCCACTGATGGGCCTGCGTAATCTTGTCAACATATTCTTTCTCGTCAACAGCAAGCAGGTCCTTCGTAAATATCTGTCCGCCTTCGAATGCTGCGACAAGGTCGAGTCCTATTTCCATAGGATTTATGTTGAGCCTTGCGAGCATCGATGCAAGCTCAGCCTTCACGACTGCGCCTTCCTTTGCTACAAGCGAATCCTTCTTTACAACGACCTTTCCTGCGTCAATGCCTGCAGTAATCCCGACCTGGTTCAGCTGGGCTATTATAGGGCCTGGCGCAAATCCTGTCGGTCCAGCAGGGACTATGATGTCCTTGGTCGCCTTCTGCCCTCCTTTTATCGGAGCAGAAGACTTGTTCTTAGCAAGAGTCTTGTATAATGAGAACGGGTTATCCTTAGTGAAAAGCAGCGCCGGCATGCCCTTGAGGTATGGGAGCAGCTTGATGATTCCTGGCTTTTCCTTTTCCGCCTGCTCTATAGCTATCTTTATCAGTCGTCTCTTGCTCATAAGCAAGACAACCTTTCCTCGCAACTGAGCTCGCATGGTCTGGACCTGCCTTGTCGGCAAGTTCTCCATGTTTACAGCAGCGATTATAGGATACTCTTTAGATAACTTGACATAATCTTTAATGACTTGTTTCTTCTCGTCTGGAAGGTGAGATGTCTTGACCATCTTACTTCACCCCCACTGGCTTACTCATAGTAAGCTTGAGCAATATGTTCCTTACGTTGTCTTCTTCAGAAGGAAGCTTGTGAATGAGTGCATTGTAGATAGTCAAGACGTTATCAGCGATCTCTTCTTCATCCTGTCCCTCAACTCCGACGATGCACCTGATTATTGGCTGTACCTTTGCTCTCAGAGTAACCTGTTTCTGGAGCCTTTCGTAGAGAGGTTTTAGTGCTGCTTTAGGAGGAATGACTCCGCCTGCCTTCGGATTTGGCATCTTTCCTCTTGTACCGAGAGCCTTACCAAAGACCTGAGCTAACTTTGGCATTATGGTTGCCTGCGCTATGAATACATCATACTGTTCCGCAAGCTTCTTTGGCATTTTCTTGTCTTTCTGGTAATTAGGAAACTCATCAGGAGTTATAGCTAAGTCACATACTTTAATCGCTTCTTCCTTGAACTCCGCGTCAACGAAAGCGCAGACCTTGACTTTCTTGCCAAAAGAATAATGTACAGGCACATAAAGCTCAACCTGTTGTTCAGGCTTCTTCATGTCCAATCCTTTCAGATTTACGATTAAATCATATGATTGCTTGAAATTGCGCTTCTTAGAAGTCTCATTTAGCTTCTTAATAGCTTCTTTTACTGCATTTTTATCCATTACGACCAGCTCCTCCCTCCTACATGCCTACGGGGCCGTAGTCTGCGGGATTACTGTAAATATGATATTATTTGTTGGGAGAAGAGGGGGTATATAAAATTAACTGGTTCTATATGGGCGCTATAATAACTATCACGGGTACATGAACTCCTTTAGCTTGTTCATGGTAGAGTAAGGCAATTCTCCGAATTCACAATCATTACAGGTCGCATCAAGTGATATCCAGCCATCCTCCTCCTTGTATTTCCTTAGCGCATCATCTATCTTGACCTGTATAAACACATGGTTAGGTATGAAAGCAAACCTTACAGGAACTCCGACAGCCATCTGTAAATTTGCAAGAAGTATTGCCATCCCTTCACAGTCCGCACCATCAGAAAGCAATGTCTCGAAAGGGCTCTCAAGATAACCGTCAGGAGGGTCAGCTACATACTGTATGTTATCACGTACAAAATAAAACAATGCTTTTGAGTAGCAAATCTGGCTCTCCCTGCAGCTTGATGTCGAGACTCTCACTGCCAAGTTTCTTATCGCGCTATTTTCTGGAACAAGCATCTTCCTGTAATTCTGCCTCGCGCTGTCAGCACTGCCTGGCATATCTTTAGCGAGCTTGTCAACATCTGAAGGAATCACTTCCGGTAAAGACGGTATGCTTTTTGGAGTCGGGTCGAGCTTTATACTATAGTAAGGGACTGCCATCATCACCACTAGAACTATCAAAATGACCACTATAAGATATGCGAAAGGGTTGCGTTTCTCATCGTCCCCTTTGTCTATCCTCTCATTGCCATGATGCGCATGCTTCTTCTCAAGTTCGTAAAGCGCATCTTCTGCCTCTTTTATCAGCTCATCCTCTTTCATGCCGGTAACTATCGGCAAAAAACTTTATAAATCCTTCGCAGTTAAATCCAGTTATGGAGAAGCAAAACCTGCCTAAGCATATAGGAATAATACTCGATGGAAATAGAAGGTTCGCTAAGCGTCTCATGCAGGAGCCATGGAAAGGACATGAGTGGGGAGCTAAAAAAGTAGAGCATTTATTTTCTTGGTGCAAGGAACTCGGAGTCAAAGAGATGACATTGTATGCTTTCTCTATGCAGAACTTCAACAGGCCGAAATTAGAGTTCGATTACCTTATGAAAGTTTTTCTCGAATTCTTTGAAAAGGCAAAGAGCAACAAGTCGATACATGAAAACAAGGTGCGCATCAGGTTCATAGGAAGGATACACTTGTTTCCTCAAGCAGTCCATGCGAAGATGCTTGAACTTATGGAAGCGACAAAAGACTATGATTCTTATTTCGTCAATTTCGCCATGGCATATGGAGGACGTGAAGAGCTAGTCGATGCGATAAAGAAAATCGGTAGGAAGATAGAAGCAGGGGAGATAACCGACAAGGAGATAACAGAAGAGCTTGTCAGCAAGAACCTCTACATTGAAAATGAACCTGAAATAATAATACGCACAGGTGGAGATCACAGGACAAGCAATTTCCTGATATGGCAGAGCTGGTACTCTGAATGGTTCTTTTTGCAAAAGACCTGGCCTGAGTTCGAGAAAGAGGATCTTGTCGAATGCATAGACTCGTTTATGCGGAGAGAAAGAAGGTTCGGGAAATAATTACTTCTCTTCGAATATCTGCGCCTGGAACTTCAGGACTTTCGTCTCTTTCTCTTTCCAAGCATCCTTGTCCAGACCGCCTTTCTGGCAAGTCATCTCTAACGCAGTTTGAGGAGTGCATTTGTATTCAGTAAATACCTGCGGAAGAAGCAGTCCTGCTGTCCAGGAGTTCTTGACTATGAGTCCGTCTTTCCCTATATCTATCTTCTTCAAGTAATCCTCTGGTTTTTTCGCTTTGATTTCTTCAGGGACTGTAAGAACAGACAATTCAATATCTACCTCTTTAAGCTCGCTTTCTGACAGAGCCTCAAACCTGCAGTCATCAAAAGCAGCGGCTCTGGCAGCCTCGACTATCGCTCTGTTCAGCGGATAATATGGATAAGGAAAACCTACGCAGCCTCTCAATTCGCCATGCTTGTGGAGTGTCACGAAAACTCCCTGCTTTTCGCTGAACTTTGAGTAGTCTGATAAGCCAATATCTTTTTTAGAGAATTCTAACTCTATTGTTTTCCTTGCTAAAGAAATAAGCTGTTTGCCTTCCTGAGGCGTAAGCATTTTACTTTACTGCCTTGGTGAAAGACTTGAGGAACGCTTCCGCGTCCTTCTTGACAATCTTGGCAGCTTCTGCAAGAGCTTCCTTTGCGTTGCCCGACTCTGTCTCTATGACTAGCTTAGGCACTCCGATAAGAGGATGAGCTATGTTGTAACCTGCAACCTTGACCTTCTTGTTGTTCCAGAGCTCTGTCTTTAGCGCATTGCACAAGGCATGGCCTTCTCCCTTAATCTCGACAACAAGCTTGTTTTTCGAATCCTCAAGAACATTAATTTCCATGTACACCACCTTATAACTGGTTATAAAAAAGAATTAGGGGTTATTTATATATTTGGCGGTAGGCCCTAATCCTATTACAAATGCTCTTCTGGGCAGCATTCCCGGCATTCCTGCTCTTTATTCAAACTTATCTTCTACCTTTGGTTCCTTCGTGAATATGCCTTTAACCCAGTTCCAGAACCTCTTCAAAACTCCTGGCTTTGTTGTTTCTTCTTCTGAAGCTTGAGTTTTTGTCGCATTATCCAAAGGAGTTGCGTTAGTGCCTGTCTCTGTGGTTATAGGTTTACCGTCTTCTTTGATCTTTATCTCAGAGTTCTTGTCAAACATGACCTTCTCTTCTTTGTCATCCACTGCGTTGAACGTGTGGGTGACGATGAAGCTGTCTTTTGCGAATCCGGTGGGTAAAGTAACGACATAAGAGTAAGCCAGTTTCTCCTCTCCAGCTTCAATGGCATCAATGTCAGCGTCCCTGCTTCCTGCAATCATCTTGAATCCTGAAGGCAGCGTGTCTATCAATGAGACATACTCGAGTTTGAAGTTCGCCTTATTCTTCACAAAAAGAGTTATGTTGACCTTGTCCCCTTCAATCTTCGGGACAGCTCTAAGCTCAGCTACAATTTCCTGAGCCAGCACAGTGACTTCTTTTGTCAGATTGAATTTCATGCTCTTTCCTGATGATGCCTTGTAGCTTCCGCTCAGTTTGATAAAGAAGGTCTTATCCTCGTCAATGAATGGCGCGTTTATTATCTTGTTGAAACCGTAATGCTTCTTCCCGGGCTCAAGCTCGAGCTGCCTCCAGCCTCTGGGTTCAATTATATCAGAGGTCATATCAAGGTCTATTCCTGAAACTTTGTTATCTCCATTGTTGATTATCCTCGCTTCTATCTCAAGCTCCTTTCCGCCTTTAACAGATTCAGGGTTGAATTTTATCTCAGGGGCGATGTCTGATATGCCCATCCCGACCTTGTGCCTTAGCTCTTCTGTGAACTTCTTGCCTGCTATTATGAAAGTCATCTTCACGACAAGCTCGCCTTGGATAGGCTTCATCGATTTCATACTGAAAGAGAGCTGCTTTGATGTGCCTGCCTTTATAGGACCAGCGAAAGTCAACTTGCCTTCTCCTGACTCTAGGTACATGTCTCTATTGCTTGTCATGGCGCCAGCAGGAAGGATCATCTCGAGACTATCAATACTCAAATCCTGATCATTTGTCGTGCTGTTTATTGTCAGGTTGTATGATATGTCCTCTCCAAGGTCTACTGATGCAGAAGATATGCTGTCTGTCAGCTTGTACGGACTTTTCACTTCAAACAGCTCATTGTCTGATTTTACTCTGTTCATCTTGTTGTTGAAAGCGAAGCTTGCCTCTGCAGTAGAATTATATTTTATGTAATCCTGGAATTTAAGCGTGTATGTGATTGTCTGGTATTTTCCTACGTCAAGCGAGCCGGCCCATAGCACTCCGTTGCTTATCGGGTCATAGAAGCTTGTCGTGACCTTGACGCTTGAAGGGAACTTGTCAGCATAATTCACATTAGGAGCACGTTCATTGCCTGTGTTCCTTATGGTGGCGGTTATTGTTATCTCTTCATTCAGCTTCGGCTCATCATCGCTTATTGCCCTTTCCACTGTTATGTCTGGTCCTGCCTGCACCACTCTTAACGGAATTGTGCTTGAAGGGTCACCGGTCTCATCATCTACACCTTCAGTCACGTTGCCTACGCAGTAATTGTAACTGCCCAGCTTCGCGCACCCATCTTCCTCGATGAGTATCCTTTCTGTTCC
Source organism: uncultured Methanosarcinales archaeon (assembly GCA_964563755.1). Classification (GTDB taxonomy): domain Archaea; phylum Nanobdellota; class Nanobdellia; order Woesearchaeales; family UBA11576; genus JABMQF01. Next base: position 79,607 of record CAZLYC010000002.1, on the reverse strand, counting down.
TGCGAGCATCGAGACTTTCTTTGCAGAAGGATAATACCTGGCTATATGTGTCACGCCATCAATCTTGAACGCGATATTATCTTTGACATTCGCGTTGAATACCTCAATAGCAGATACTGTCTGCAGAAGAAATACAACGAGAATAAACCAGGCATAATATTTCATCAAAATCAACCTCTTCTTTTTGTTAAGCTGAACTGATTATTGTTATGATTTGAAAGCAGTGTGTGTTGGTGTTTTTATTATTTTTCTATTTTATTTCTCAAAAGTCTAAAGCAACTGACATCTATACGCTCAATCCTCTTTGTATGGAATGACATGGTCTGCTTTAGCGGGAACCTAAAATCAAACCTGTGAGTTATTGCAAAGCGGTTGTCTTTGCTGAACGCATCTACAAATCCTTTTGTCGCTGTCTTATGAAATGAATATACTATGTCTGCGCATGAGAAAGCTTTTGATAGAAAATCCTTGTCTATATGTCTCTCTCTTGTCCCGAAAGGAGGGTTCTCTATAACCACATCAGCTTTATCGTCGAACTCAGCGATGTCAGCATGGACTATCCTGAAACCTTCAGTCACGTCGAGACTATCCAGATTTTTATTGAGCAAAGCCAATGCCTTTTTGTCCTTATCAACAAATATGACTTCTTCTGCTCCAAGAAGCAGCGCTCCTATTCCCAAGATCCCTGTGCCGCATCCGAGGTCTATAATCTTCTTCCCTTCAATATCTCCAAGCATCTTTGCTGTCCAGAGGACGTCTGCTGCAATCTCTGAATCAGTAGCGTACTGTTCAAGTTTCGTGTCCGGAGAAATAAATACATTCAGCTTTGATAATGCGATAGCAAGAGATGACTTTGAAGCCATGCACGTTTTCTACACGGTCTTAATTATAAATTTTGCCTTTTTAGGGGCTATAGGACTTAATCCTGAGTATCGGAAATTACGGAATATAGGGAAAAAACGGAAGGTTTAAATATGCCTTTTGTTTCCATAGAAACACTCGTCGGAAAAAATCGCGACCAAGAAAAAACAAAGACGACACAGATGACGAAAAAAACACGTAAAAACTCTTCGGAGAAAAAGACAACAAAATAAATGTTCAAGACCATCAATCAGAGAATACAAAATTATATAAACAAAAACAAAAGAGGAACAGGTAGGGGGTGTAAGGTTGCTATTCAAAAATAGGAGGCACGATTTTCTGTCTGCTTCAGAAATAAGCGAAATAAGACAGCTGAAATGCGACTTTTCCGCAGTACGAGAACAGATTGACGATCATCTTGAGTCCATAAATGAGAACACTGGAGAGATAGAGCTCCAGAACAATTTCATATGCGAGATTGACAACAGGCTCACCAAAATGGAAGAGCGCATGGACGAACTCCACTTTCTACTTAAGAACCTTGTGACACAGGCAAAACTATCAGTCGAGCTCTCCAAAGATGAGCAACGCGCATTCCTAATATTATATACGCATGACAAATTCATGAGCACACAGACACTTTCAAAGAAAGCATACTTATCTGAGGACTCGACAGGAGAACTCATGATGTCCCTCATGGACAAAGGCATACCGCTAGAACGCGAGATACTTGACGGCAACATGTATTTCAGGATGAACAATGAGTTCAAGCTTAGACAGGCAAAGGAGCAGATAATAAAGATAGACTCCGATGTCACAGGCCAATTCCAGAACGCGCTGCTGAGGCAATTTTTCAACGCATAAAATCAAACTTCCTACATGTCTAACCTCTGTTTGCATATGCGGCAACGCATATGCATTCCACCCCCTTTAATTTTTTTAATAAACAATAAAAAATCCAGCAGGATTTTTGGTGTCCCAAAAATGCTCGCATTTTTGAGGGAAATTAACTAAAACAGGTTCTACTCCTCACTTTGTTCTGAGTAGCACTATACAAAATTTAATTCTATAACAGAAACAAAACACTTTTAAATAACCAATATTCCAATTCACTGATATGGTATTTGTGTCAATAAAGCAAGCGATGGAAAAAGGCAGCGGCGAAATAGAGATACGCGGCTGGGTATATAGAGAAAGAGGCTCGAACAAGCTCAAGTTCATAGTTCTACGGGATGCGACTGATGTCATCCAATGTGTAATAGACAAGACTGTCGTAGGTGACGATAAGTTCTCACAGGCAGACAAGCTGCAGATAGAAGCATCAATGACAATAAGAGGAGAGATAAAGAAAGAACCTCGCGCACCGACAGGGTTCGAAGTCCATGTCAAAGACTTTGATGTTGTAGGCACAAGCGATAAGTTCCCTGTAAAAGCAGGACAAGATAGAGAGTTCCTTGATGACAATAGGCATCTATGGCTAAGAAGCAGGAAGATGACTGCGATGCTCAAGATAAGAAGCACTGTCTTCGGCGCAATTGATGAATATTTCAGGAAAGAAGGATTCTATGAATACCATTCACCTATATTCCAGTCAGTACAATGCGAAGGAGGGTCAACATTATTCTCTGTCGATTACTTCAAGCAGAAAGATGTTTTCCTTGCGCAGACCTGGCAGCTTTATGCAGAGCCAGCAATATTCTCCCTTGAAAAAATCTACACGATTGCGCCCTCATTCAGGGCTGAGAAATCCAAGACATCACGCCATCTCACTGAGTATTGGCATGCAGAGATGGAAGTTGCATGGGCAACATTCACGAACATACAGGATTATGGAGAAGGACTGATAAAACACGTCGTCTCAAGAGTGCTTGAAAGATGCCAGGATGACCTCAAGATACTGGAAAGAGACCCGAAGAAGCTCGAGCCTTCTATCAATAAACCTTTCCCCAGGATGACATATGACGACGCGCTCAAGCTGCTCAAAGAGAAATTCGACATGGAAATCGAATGGGGCAAAGACCTTCGCACAATCGAGGAAGACAAGCTCAGCTCACTTTTTGACACACCCATACTTGTAACACATTATCCCAAGAAAGTAAAGGCATTCTACATGAAAGAAAGCCCTGAAAATCCTGAGACTGTACACGGCGTCGATTTCATCGCTCCAGAAGGATATGGAGAGATAATCGGCGGAAGCGAGAGGGAGTCTTCGCTTGAGAAACTTGAAGAAAGGCTCAAGGACATGGGTGAAGATATATCACAATACACATTCTATCTCGATACACGAAGATATGGCTCTGTTCCGCATGGCGGTTTCGGCTTCGGTGTCGAAAGAGTCATATCCTGGATATGCGGACTGGATAACATAAAGGACGCAATACCCTTCCCAAGGACTATGCTCAGGTGGAAGCCTTAGATAAAAAATCGTTTTTTACCCTTATTCTCAACAACATTTTTAAACAAATTCGTCTTATTTATTTAACACGATGGAAAAATTATTGGAAAAGATAAAAAGCGTAAAATTCGGCAAGCCTGATTTCAAGGACCTTATCAGACGCGGTTACATGCTAGTGGACATGCACGTCCATACAAATGTTTCTGACGGAACCTGCTCTGCAAGAGCGATACTTGAGAAAGCCAAATCACTTGGAATAGGTGTCGCGATATCCGACCACGAGAAGTCAGAAGCTGCTGTAAAATACTTCAACAATGATTATGGTGTAAATGTCATACCTTCCATGGAAGTCGAGGCAGAAACAGGAGAGCATTTCCTATACTACTTCAAGGATCCTGACGAACTGAAACGTTTCCATATTTCTGAAATACGCGGAAAGGAATGTAAACGATCCATATCAGAACTTCTTAACATAAAACAAAGCTATGATTGTATGGTCTCATGGGCTCACCCTGCAGGATGGACATCCTGGCACAAGAAACACATCACATTCAACCTGCATAAGATAGACTGCCTTGAACTCTTCAACGGCCATGCAGGAAGGCAGAACATAAGCAAGGTCGCGGCATGGATACTCAAGTACGGCAAGCCTTTCACAGGAGGGAGCGACGTGCATGAATTGTCCCAGCTTGGCAGGGTAGTCACGTGTGCAAAAGCAGCGAACATATCAGAATTTCTCGATAAAGTCAGGAAGAGAAGAGTAAAGATAATCGGTGACAGGGTAGACCTTAAGTCATTTATACTTAAGTATCCTTTCAAGATAGCATTTGCGAAGATGAATTACTTGTTTAAGATTTAGAACCAGATTAAGCGTGTTTTTTTGATTAATTTATCTGTGATGCGTCAGATATCTCCCTGTCATAAACTGCAACTTCTATTCCACTTATATCAATCTCTGCAGCGTCTTCACCATACGTTGCGAATCCTGTTATCTGAGTTATCTTTATCGGCTTGAACTCTGAGCTTGCCACTTTTACCGTGTCAAGCATTATCGCCTGCTCACCGTCTTTCTTATACGTGTAAACTATCTGATGCGCATTACCGTCGAATATGTCTATCTTTGTAGATTCCATAAGAGGACTACCTGCTTCAAATCTCTGCTCCCTTATGTTGTAGACAACCCTGACTCCTGGCATGTTTGTCGCTGTGAAGAAAACTATGTAATCACGGACATCCTTGAATTGGTCAAATATCTGAATAGGAGGCTTTGTCCAAAGAACAATAGAACCTTCATCCTCATTAGGCACTTCCTGATTGCTGTTCGGCACTTGAATTATGTTATCCTGCGGAGCTTCTATCGTAAAGCCGGTCACCCTGTTCGCACTATCTGCATTTATCTTTGCCACTATTGCTGCTCCTGCAAAGACTACCATCATAGCAAGAAGAAGAAAAACAAAACCCTGGTCGATACCGCCTTTTTTCATAATACCTGTTGAAATGGGCTTTTTATTTTTAAACCTTTTTGAAAAATAGGTTATTTTTTCACCTGATGCTCACTTTTTGGCTTTCTTTTAGTGGATGATGTTATTTTCTGTTTATGACTTACCGACAACTGTCGGCATCTGTTCTTGTTTGGCTTATTCCGACAAGTGTCTGTATGATTTCATTTTCCCTTGATGCTGTAGAAACATTACCGCGTATGCGTTGTTTCGACAATTGTCTGTAAGTTTTCCATCACCACGCTCGCATTGTTTCTTTTACAGTCGTTGTTTGCCCGACTGCAATAGTTTTTACTTGTTTTATTTGCTGCTCGCTAGGTGGCGGTGTTAAGTAGTACAGAAAAAAAGATAAAATGATTTAGGCAGTCACTAAAATCTCTGATTTTTCAGGCAGTTCAGGTTTCTCAAGGTCCTGTTCAGTGTCTGAAACAAGCTTGCCTTTTTGCGTCTGAGAGATTTTCTTATTCTTTATCAGCTTCTGCAGTTCCTTTATGTATCTCGACGTCAATTCCAGGTTGTTTGTTATCTGCTGCCTTGCCTTGTCGAAACTAGTCTCCAGGGTCGAGCCGTTCAGCTTGTAGCCGATGACCACCTTGTTCTCTATGATGTATGAAGTCTTGACGATCATACTCAAGTCAAGCCACCTTTTCAGGTAGTCATACATCGTCTGGCGGGTTATGCCTGCAAAAGCTCCCATCTCTTCTACTGTCATCACTGCGGACTCTGGTTTCATCTCCCTGTGCGCTGCCTTCGAGCGTTCGTAAAGCTCGACCAGAACGCGGTACATCTTGTCTGTCGCTCCTGATTTCCTCGGCTCAAGGCCAATCCTTGTCATAACTATCCTGGCAAGCTCATCAGACGTTGGATTCATGCCTGGCTCGTGGTTTTGTAGAACTATCTTTGGCGCTCTGAACGCAATCACCTCTCTAGTTTGCTCTTTTATCGGTAGAACTAGGCACTTCTTCCTACATGCTCTAGGTTTACCTGATTTTTCATTCGGGATTATGCTATATAAATTTTTAGAAAAAATGATTTTTCCGTCGGCAAGATGCCCTAATCTCTGTTGTTTTTGATGAAAAGTTTTAGGCGGTTATTTTTTTTATTCAGTTCATCCGTAACTTTTCACAACAGCAGCTATATCCTCCCAAGAATAAACCCTTTTGATGCCTTCAGGCAGTTCTTTAGTCTGATTCCACGGTTTGTCTAAAAGCAGTACCAGCCTATCTGGTGATGCACAATCAAGTGCGTAATCAAGACAATCATCAATCATTATCTTGACGCCTAAATCAGAGCAGACTTTTGATTTAGGTATCTTTGAACCATCGCTCGCAAACTGCGCAGTCATATAAACTTCTGAGAACTTGTTTGGAAAATACTGCTTAACCCATGCATGCGTCTTGTCTGCCATATAATGAGGTCTTGCGGTTATTATAAACAGCTCGTTCTTGCTGTTTATACTCTTCACTCCGGATTTTGAACCGGGTACAATACCCATATTGTCGAATTCAGGAGAGTTATAGAACTCAATGATCTTATTTCTTGTATCCTCTTCTGTTCCGCCCCAGACGTGCTGGAGCCTATAGCTTACAACTTCTTCAAGTTGTATCCTTGTATTGTACTGCCTATTGTGGAAAGTAAGCAAATCCTGCACAAAGCAGGCCAAGACATCGTCTAAATCAACACCTATCTTCATATAAAGCCCCTCCAATATAACGACGCAAATCGCTATTATATTAGTTCTTCTATCATTTTGGTTCAATGTGCAAGAAACAGAGCATTTTTTTGCCAGAAACGTGAAGTTTTCGCGATATCTTACTTAGAATTCTTATTTTGGCTTGGCTTCAGAAGCCTTTTTGTCATACTTCTTTAGGAATTCTCCTTTAGCCATCTCGAATGCATCTTCGACATTCACATCCAGCTGGTTGGCAAGCCTGCAGAGCGCAAAAAACAGGTCTCCTATCCCATCGGTAAATATGTCCTTGTTGTTCTTTATGTAGCTAATCCGTTCTTCCTCTGTCTTGTAGCGCAGGTGTTTTGACATCTCTATGAGTTCTTCATGTAGATGGTCGAACTTGTCTATATTAGGAGTATCTTTCCAGCCATTGCGTGTTGTAGCTTCCTTTACAAAACGCTGGGCGTCCTGTATGGTTTTTATCTTGTCGTCCACAGTTACTTCACTGTAAGTTCAGCTGATATGACTCTATAATCCTTTCAAGAACGTCGTCAGGATACTGATACATCTTTGAAACAAATTCAACGTATGCTGGGTCGCCCATACTGTTCCTTTTATTGTAGAGCTGCTGCCCCATAGCGACGCGCTCTTCGTATGGTTTTTCTTTCGCAGAACGGGCAAACATGAATGATACTGGTTGCCATTCTCTTGTTATTTCTGCCCATTCTTCAACTGTCCAGAAATGTTCTTCAGGTATTGTCATGTTCTTTGGATTTTTTGGTTTTGTTTAATAATTTTGCTAGTTTTCTTTATAAAAACGTCTGATATTTGATTAAAAACTCTTGTCAGAACTGCATGCGTGCATTATACGAAGACTTTTTCCGAAGTTAATCATCTGATATGCCTAAAAAATCGTGTTTTTTAGAAATTTTTTATCTGTTTTCGAGTTCTTTTTTTGTTCGGCAAAATGCCGAATTTTGGATTATTAAAAAATCGCTATTTTCTGGCATGATGACGAATCATAAATGATATTTTTACAAGGTGTTACAAATTCTGGTATTATACCGACGATTTTTACAAAATGAGTTCGGGGGGTCTTTTTCGTGGAATGCCCCTTCTACAATCCAAACATGACAAAGTATTGCCAAATAGGTGTGTTTGACAGTCTGTTACGGTATCTTCTCGACTCAGACAAATTTGTCACAAAATGCAGGTCTTAACCGCACAAATTTTTATAAACGTCAATTACAACTCTGTTATTCAGAGGTGAAGGAGGAGATGAAGAATCTCGCATACTATAGGCATTCCTGCCTCTCTCGTACAATTGCTGCAGATTGCAGAAAATTCGCAGATAACTGGTTTTGAGGATTTCTATAACCTTCGGAGCTTATGTCCTGAAGTCAGGAACGAGGCAATATCCTTTGTAAAGAAGCTGGAGAAGGTGCCGATTGAAAAGATACGTAAAAACTCCAAATACGACCTACATGACTTGGTTGTTGGTATGTACAAGGAGATGAGAGTCATAGATGCAATAGAAAAATCAATACTTCCTATGCAGGAATACGTTGATGCAATACTTATGAATAACATTCTTATAGAATGCAGAGGGATAAAACACCAAATTGACCATGTCCTTATTGGACCACCTGCAGCGTATACTATTGAAACCAAGAACTGGACAAGGGAAACTGCCCAAAAAATAAGTCGGCGTGGCATTACAAATGAGTATGATACTTATGTACAGATACGTCTTAATTCAGGGGTTTTGTATAATTATATTAAAGATGCATTAGGGGTATGCTCTCCAGAAGGATACCATAGCAACATCCTTTGCGGTACACCAAAAGCATTCCCAGATGTTCCGCAGGATATACTACTTATAGATCCTGTAAGCGATTTACCTAATAAAGTTGAGTTAGAACAAAAAATTAATAGAGACTTCTGCAGAAAAATTCAGGTTGTTGTTGCTTCTAAAATCGAGTTTTTCCGACAGTCAAAGAAAGAGTGAGCGTTTCCTTTTATAAAGCTGAGTTCGTTTTTTATAAGCACAACCTTTTTATCTAACCTGTTCACAATTATTTATACAAGCCATAAACCTATTTTATGAGCTTTTATCGGGGGTTATGAAGTTCAAATGAAATCTTCCAAAGTCAGCTATGCGCTAGATACTGAGGCAAGAAGAATGTATGGATTTGACAGTTTTCCAATGAATACGCCTGTATTTTACCAATGCATAGAGGGACTCAAGCAGACAGGATCAGATTTGGATAAAGTCGAAACATATCTGTTGAACAACGGACTCAAAGTAGCCAATTTCAACCAGTTCAGATTAAAGGATGAATCAACCAAGCTTGGAGTGCCTTTTCCGCATCTGGATGAGATAATACGCCCTGATACTGTTGTAAAACACGTGACTGGAAATTTCAAGGGAAGCGCATTGAGTGTGGATTTATTCATGGTCCTTGCAGATGTTCCTGAACAGTTCTTCAGCGGAATGTACAAATCATCTAAAAATAACAATAAGGAAATAGCGAATAATGCATCTTACTTTTGCATGGCGGGATTGTTGTATATTTCTGGTGGATGCAAAGGTGAAGATAAAGGCAGATATTACTGGAACGACTGGCGTGTTCTTGAAAACAAGAAATCAAATCTTGAAGATAAATTAAAATAATTTTATAATTTCTAATAAACTTTAAGTTTTATTTTTTTCAAGTCATTGATTATGTCTGCAATTGTAACTTTTTATCCATTACTGTTGTCGAGATTATATCTTACTAGTATAACTTCGAAAAATGTCGTGGTCTTCTGTTTTTATTGTCGTTGTCATGTTTTATTGTTTTATCAGATAATCCCGACAGATTTTTTTGGTTAGAAATTTTTGGATTAATTCCAAAATTGAAATTAAAAAGTGAGAGTTCAAAAGAAAAATCGCAAGAAGATAATAAGAAATTATTAAAAATTTTAAGCGTTTTTTTAGCACTTGTTTATTATGTGCTCGAGACAAAACCTGCTTACCTCGTCGGCAGAAGGCTCTGGCATGTTATGCAGACTTTCGCACGAATAACTTATCTGCGGACTATCCATGACAAAGAATGGATCGCTTATAAGCGTCTTTATCTCTTCTGTTTCAGGCGTCCTGCTGTTGTTAGCACAATAGACTTCGAGCACTAAATTGATTCCATATTTTTCAGACATTTTTCATACCTCTCAACACGCATTATTGTGATTTATTATGATTCTTGTATTTATTTGTTACAAGGTTGGTCTTGATATCCTTCGGGAAGATAAGGGTAATGACACGTGCAGACTGTGTTCTTGCGGCCTTTAACCCGTCTTGAATCAGCATAACTTGCAGCATATGTCTGACAGTCCTTTGTGACTGCTTCAACAGGCGCGGGTGTCGACATGATGTCGTATTTCTTAGCCTTCTTCTCTACGGTTCCACTCTCTGAGCGAGGCGTGTCGAGCCTCCAGTAAACATAAGGCTCGTTTATGTAGCATCCGCTAGATGCGCTACCCAAAAGAAAAGTTACAATAGATGCAAGACCTGCCTTTTTTAGGCTGTCCATCTTACATGTCTCTCAAAAGTGAGAGTTCAGCCAGTTCGATTTCACCATCCTTAAATTTGAGCGAATCGAACTTGTTTTCAAGCTCAATGAGCCTTGCTTTCAGATCGCGGTTTTCCTGTTCAAGGAATATGACCCAGTCATTCATGGAGCGCTTGAGCTGGTCATGATTGCCTTCAATCTGCTCCATATCTATCTTAACTGACCTGAAAGCCTGTTTCAGCTTTGTCTCATTCCACATGAGTTTAACCATATCAAAGATATCCATTCTGCACCCCTCAACAAGGTATTTTAGCATCTGGAATAAGAACTGATATATAAACTTTTCGTTTTGTTGTCACTATTAAGTGACTAAATTATTGGTTTACTTGTTTAGTGGCTGTTTTATCTAGATATAGACAGTCTAAAGCCTTTCTCTTAAGGTCAAGATTACCTAAGAAATCCATGTAATTCTGGTTCTGCTTTTTCCAGCTAGCCAATATGCTCTTGCCCATGACCCTGAAACCTACCTTCGAAAAAGAAGGCATATTCACCTTTGAATAAAAGCCGCGTATGGCATTCGCATTGTACTCAAAGAATATGTTCATCGCATCATTCATCGCACGCGAGTATGAGTAGAAATCACTGAACGCATCAATCATGCCTTCCTGAAGCTCTAAAGCAGTCATCTTCTTTGGCTTAAAGACTGCGTGCAGGCCATCGTAATAATCCCAGACCTTATGTATCAACCTGCCGCTTTTTTCAAAGTCATTATACACAAGAGTTCCTGGCAGCGGAGTAAGGATTGCATACTGCGCAGAATCTATTCCCTCATCATTGCAGAAATCTGAAGTCATGCCAAAGACGTGCTTGTTATCGTCATCAGAACCGAATATGAACATCCCGTGAATGTCTATGCTGTTATCGTGGAATACTTTTATAGCCTGCTTTATCTGCGAAATGCCCTGCGCCTTGTTAAATCTCTTCAACGTAGCAGGGTTTATCGATTCGAAACCTACATACACCTGGTAACAGCCCGCGTCGGCCATCTTCTCGACAAGCTTTGGATCATTAGTCACATCAGTCCTTACTTGCGCGCTCCATTTAATGTCAAGATTCGATTTCTTCATCCTGTCGACAAGCTCGTAAGTCCTGCTCTTTATCGCCGCAAAATTATCATCATAGAAAAAGACCTTCTTAGGTTTCAGTTTTCTAAGAGTCTTCATGACATTATCTATGCTTAGCGTCCTGTATTTCTTTCCGAACATCTGTGTAACAGAGCAGAATGTGCAGTCAAAAGGACAGCCTCTTGAAGTTATGACTGGGGTTATATTCATCCTCCTGTTGTTCTCTAGCAGGCTGAAATCAGGTATCTCATAATTATCCAGGTCTATGTGCTCTGTACGGACAAACTTGTCTGTTATCTTTCCCTCTATAATATCAATTATTACTTTCTCTCCTTCGCCTATCACTACCTGGTCTGCATATAATGCTGCTTCGTCAGGCATCATCGATGCATGTATGCCTCCGATTATCACCTTCCCTTGAGGATTCTGTGATTTGAAAAGCCTCGCGATATCATATCCCCTGTTTGCCGATGAGGTAAGCATCGAAAGGCAGAGTATGTCTGCATGAAGGTCGGCCAAGCTGATATCCCTGCCAAGAATGTTCTCGTTAAGGACTTTTACTTCATGTCCCATCTTCTTCAGGATTGTAGAAAGATATATTGGCCCCATCAGAGGCAAAGTCATGACCTTTGAGAATACATTATCCTTGTTCCCCCTCGGTTCCACAAAAATGACTTTTTTCTTAGCGTTTTTTTCCATGAAAAACCTTCATATTATTACCAAATCGTTCAACAATACTGATTATCATGAAACTCATACCTGTAAATATAAGCGTCAAAGGCCAAAGTATTGTCGAGACTGCAAAAATCAAGATGAATGAAACACCTAACGATATCAGGATTGCAGCAAGATACAAAAGCACATTCTTATCTGATAACAGATAGCATGCAAGGAAAGAAAGTCCCAGTATTATTATGAACGTTGGCCATAATGCTGCCAATCTAACCCAGCTTGTGAAATTAAGATAAAAGAACAGGATGCTGTTCAGCAGGATAAACGTTCCCAATCCTAGGAGAATCAAATCCTTTCTCTTGTTCTTGAAGAAAAGCAGAGTGAACCCTATTCCCATAATCAGCGGGAGCAGTGGCCAGAATAAATATGCGCCGACAAGTATCCCATAATTCTCTAGAAGGAATATGCTGCCTATGATTATTAGAATAACTGCCAGTATGTTAAAGCTAGAGCTTTTGGACATTTACTGATTAAAAAGAAAAAGAGTATATAAAATTAACCAACATAATTCAGTGTCTTCTTCTTCTGCTCTTCTGTCGCGACAGCGCCTTTCTCCATGAGTCCCTTTATCTTACCCTCGAACTTCTCTGCCTGCTTGAGAAGAGGCTTGTAGTCTATCTTCAGGTTGAGATACTTGTCAATCACTTCAATGGCCTTTGCCGCTGCCTTGCTGTCAGGCATGCTGCTGTGCGTCTCTATGAAAATGCATGAAATAGGCCTCTCTTCTCCCTGCAGCATGAGAGTCGCGGTCACTCCTAGAATTATGCCTTCTTTTAGAGGGGACAACTTGAATGCGTTAAACCTTCCTTTTGCAAGTTCATTGTTTGCGTAATAATATGCTTCAATCTTATCGCTTGGCAGTTGCGTGCCAACGCCTTCTATTGCAAGTACATCCCTTGCATCAAGCTCCTTTGCAAGCTCAAGAACAAGCTCGCCCATCTTCCACTCTATACCTTTGACATTTGTCATCACGTGAAGTATGATTATGTTAGTCTTCTTGTCATAATATATCCCTATAGGCTGCACCATAGAATTATCGTGTATTGCAACCATTGGAGGAATGTCCTCTGCATGTATGGCTCCTATGGGTTTTGCTCCTAGCTCATTTATCAGAAATTCTGTGGCAATTGTTCCTACCAGGCCAAAACCAGGGAAGCCCTGTATTATGAGTGGATTCTTTGGTTTCTCTTTAAGGACTATCCTCATTTTCACACCTCTTAATGCTCATACAGAGCAGAACAATATATAAATGTTATTGAAATGATTTGTTAAAAAAGAGGTCCGTGATAATCATGCCTGAAGACATAGAACCTGACTACAAACATGAGTTCAAGCTCTTTAAGGATGTTCTTCTTCTACCTATAACTCTTCTTCTTGTCCTGTTCAAGAAAAAAGAATTCGGTGATATATTTGCTCCGATAAAAGATCTGTGGGAATATTTCTGGGAAGCTAAGTTCACAGCGATATTGATAATTCTCAACATACTGGTATCAGTATCTTGTGTCATATACATCGTGATTCTGCCAGATGGACAGCGGGATGCCTTTGTGCATAACTACCTGATGGACGGTCCAGCGAATCTTCTAAGCCTGAACATAATACCATTCGTATCGAATTGGTTTGTCCAGCTATCCTGGCAGCATCTCCTAGGAAATATAGTCGCTCTGTTTTTCCTTGGGCGAGTCGTAGAGAAAAATTTCGGTCCGCTCAAGTTTGGATTCATATATTTTGGCTCAGCAATAATATCCGGCTTGGTCGATGACCTTGTTCATATAACAGACCTGCAGTATTACGCGAGCGGTGCTTCAGGCGCGATAGCAGGGCTTGCCTCTGCAGCAATGCTTGTCGAACCTTTCTACCTCGTCTGCCTGTTCATCATACCAATACCTGTCTTTATCTTCGGCTGGATGCAGCTTTACTTTGACGTGACTGACGTATTGCATCCTTCAGCAGAGAGCGCAGGTGTCGCGAACTTCGCGCACCTAGGAGGATTCTTCGCGATAATGATACTTGCTTTCTTCCTGAGTTCAGAGGAAAAATCAAAACTCTGGCGAGGTCTGTTGATAAACATCGGAACACTTTTGGTTCTAGGTCTTATCTGGTGGTTCGTGTTGCGTTAGAAATCTTACCGACTTCGCCACGTATTTCGTTAATGCTGTGCTAGCGGTTAATTTTGTGCTGTAGAAATATGTTCTGTAGATTTGTGCTGCACTTTCCTCGGAGAAGGCAGATGGGCAACTATCTTATCTATGTCCATGCTCTCCCTTCTGGCCTGCGTCTCAATAGCAAGCATTATCTTATGGAACTTGTGAGAGTAACTGTCCACTTTTTTCTTGATATCATTGAATCCTATCTCTTCCGCTTCCTTTGATACTTCCTTGAACATCTGCTCTGTCCTGCGTATAAGGACATCTGATTCGTGAAGTATTTCTGCAAGGTCTGTTATCTCATCATGATAAAGCTTCAGAAGCTCGCTTATCTCTGCGTGAAGCCTGTGCACGTGTTCATGTTCGGTCACCTTGCTTAAGTTAGTCACATCATCCCTCAGGAACTCTATCCTATTCCTTATGTGGTCAAGCTCTATGGTCTGCTGCCTTATCCTTCTCCTCTCTCCCCTGCTTGTTACGATTGTCAAGTCCTGAAGCTTAGTAAAACCCCTAGAATGCGCCTTTGATACTACCCATGCTTCCTTCTGCTTCACAGCCATGTGTTTCAATAGCGAATGGATGTGCTGCTCTATCCCTGCAATCATGTAATGAGGTATGTGCTGCACGAACCTGAACTTTAGATAGATTTTTCTTAGTTCTTCAACTGCCCTGAACAGCAATGTCTCATCATTCCTGATTATAGTATTCAGGTTAGATATCATGCCGTCAAGATCCAGAAGCGCTTTATCAAATGATTCTACAATGCCAGAATGCAGCTTTTTCAGGTCTTTTTCATAAGTCCCTTTCTGTTCCTTTGGTTCAAGACCCATCTTTTTCATGACTATGTTAAGGTCATCTATGCCGCTTTTTCTCTTGAAATTCGCTTCAAGAAGGTCCTTATATGCTTCCCAGAAGACCTGAGAACTCCTAAGTATCTCTACAATTATCCCGTGATTCAGGCATATCCTGCTGTTGAAGAGCCTGAATGGGTTGAGGTGTATTGCCATCATGCACCAAAAAGAAAAAAGATTATGATTACATCTCCATAGCAATCATAGCGATCATCAGGAATATACCCTCTGCGATGAGCGCGACGTTGAATATGATATCCTTTGCAGCTCCCAGAAAGGACATCTGGAAAAAGGAAGGACCGATGCCAAAACTAAACAATGCTGGCAAAAGACCGAGCGCAAGGCATATGAACGCAACGATGATTGAGAACGTACCTATTGCGCTTGAGTTCGTTATCTCTATTATTGAATTTATGACCAGATAAAGTGCACCGACCGCAATTATCCAAATCACTATTGTAGCAGAAAGGAACTGGCTCATGTTGAACCAAGAAGGTCCTATCTTGAATTTAGCGAGCAAGTTGAACGTGCCGACCACGAAAAGGCCGAGTCCGACTATAAAACTTATCACGTCTTTAGTCTCAATCATGATTACACACCTCTTTAATCATTAAAAAATGAATAAAAATAAAATTTAAGCGAGCTTCTTCAGTCGCTCAATCCTGGCCATGACCTCTGAATAAGTTCCCTCTAGCTGCTTGTCATCAATCCTCAGCGCGTGCAGGTAGTCCTCATCCAGGTTCTTCACTATTAGATTATGCAGGTTGACCATCTTCTCGTAATCCTTTGTTGGTATCTCATGCTGCTTTGCCGCTGCTTCAGTCAGTCCCAACAATGTGATCATCTGCTTTGTTATGCTGTCCCATGTCTCGAAGAGCATCTTGTACACTATGAGGAAATCATATGCCATCTCCTTCTCCTTGTCCTTGATGCTGTTCATCAGGTTCTTGAGCTCATCCAAATTCTTTATCTGGCCGCCCCCGGATACTTTCTTCATGGCTTTCTCGAACGTCTTCTCATCATGGATAGCTTCCTTGAAGTGCTTCCTCTCCTGATACCTTATGAAGAATCCTTCCTTGTGCATCTTCTCAAACATGGTGAGAGCCCATCCTGACTTGCCTTCAGCTCTCTCGAACACGGAGTTGATCATCTTCCTCAACTGTTCGATATCATTTTTCCACATGTTTGCGGATTCAGTCAGTACATTGACGCAGTTCCTGACAGCTTCCTTGTCGAGTTTCTTCTTCTCAGCAAAATTTGTGAGCTTTTCAACGAACTTCTCAAATTGCTCCAGGTCATATTTCTCAAAAAGAAGAAGGCTGTGCAGCGTCAGATAAAGATAAGTATAATCCTTGACTATGTTCTTGACCGCCTTTATCTCATCATTCTCAGCATCAAGCACGAGATGCTTCTCTATGTCCTTCTTGAAATTCTCAAGGCTGTTACCGATATTCCTTTCTTTCTTCTGAATCCACTTGAAGTGCAGATTGGTAATGGCTGCTCTTAAGAACGCCCTGAGTGACTCTCCTCTCAAGCCGCCAAGATGGATTTTTCCCCTGGCTTCCTGTATCGCTTTCTCTACGTCTTTAGTCCTGTCATGACTTCCTCCGAAAAGGAAACCAATAACATAAATGCTTGAAATTGCCATCAACAATGCACCTCTTGCGTTTTTCTATTGAAGCATAACATAGAAGCCTAAAAGCCTCTTTTATGCCCTTTTGATGATTTTGAATATATAAACCTTTTGCTAGTCTGTCATCCTTGTTTTTATACCTTCTTTTCATCTATTTTGAACTGTATGAAATTCTGGTCTATTACAGGTAGTTCGTCAAGCTTTTTTGCAGGAATCGGGTTTATCTTCCAATATTCCTGCGGTCCTTCAGCCACTTCAAGCACTATCCTGTAATTGCCTGGCTCAACAGAGTCCGCCAATTCAAGAATCGGGCTGAAAATAATCTTATCATCTGATTCCTCATCGCGTCTCTGTTCTGGAACAGCGAAGAAATTATACTTGTATTCTGATTTTGTCTTCGCTTTGTATGAATATGTCTGCTTTGTCTCTGAAAGGTTTATCTTCAGTTCAAATTTGTCAGGCGCGATGATCTCGTTGTCAGTCTCACGTATTATATAGCATACCCATGCCAATGGATGTGCCTTCCCTTCATCTTTCAATAATATGAAATCAAGCTGTCCTGACTGCAGTCCGCTGCCTGCATTGAATTTTAGCTCTTTCTTCGAGCCGCTGTGCGGAGGATGAGGAACTCTTGGTTCTGTCTTAGGCAGAATCATAATCTTCACGTCTTTCCTCTTTACTTCTTCTTGAACAGGCTGAGGCGCAGTGCTAGGTGCGGGAGAGGGAGTTAGCGGAACTGGTGTCGGTGTAGGAACGGGTAAGGGCATTGGATGCGGTTTTGGCAGAGTCTTCATCCTCTCTTTTTGCCTGTGTATCGCTTCAATCAATTTCTTTATCAAGTGCCTTTCTTCTTCATACTTTCCGAAATGCCTTCCTGAATTGTCTGTCCTGCTCAATGCAGTCCTGCTTGTAGCGTGATGCGTGACATTCTCTTCCTCATCCATCACTTCTTTTATCTTTGCGATGAGCTCCTGGCATAGGTTCCTGACTTCCTGTGTCGTCTCTACAACATTAGGCAATGCTTTCTGCTCTTCTGCAACAGGAGTATTATCTACTGGAGCCGCTGGCTCTTTTCTTTTATCCGCTTTCTTTTTTGCTGCAGCATCGCTTTCGTTTCTCAGCTGTTTAAGGACCTGCTCTTCCCTTCCTGCGAAGCCTTCGACAAGCTTCTTCATCTTGGTCTGCAATACGAAAAACTCATGGAATTCCTTAAGCACCTTGTTGTTATCCATCAGTTCGACTGCTGTTTCTGTAAGCTTCGCATAGAACTCATCTGAACTGAGATCTTTTGCAAATGACTTGTCGTTACCGCACTTGATCCGCAAATGCTTAAGCATCTTCAGTATCATCTTTAGATGCTGATCATTTATGTCGAATGCCTTCGCATGTTGCTGTATCTTTTCAAGATCCTTCCAGTAATCAATCCCGAGCTGCCTTATAGATTTCCAGTTCTTCCCTATCAGCTCACTCTCCAATGATTCAATAATGGCTCTTGCGCGTTCGCGTACCTTGCTCTCATCCATTGTGCTGGCATCTACAGACGCTACCATTATATCATTCCAAACAGAATCTTTCCTGCTTGCAAGCTCTTTAAGTTCCTTCAAGAAAATATCTTTACGTCTCAGGACTACTGGAACATCAATCTCTTTTTTCTTCTTCAACAGAAGAATCAAAAGCGGCAACAAAAGGAGTAAAAGCAAAAGCCACCATAGAGAGAATCCTCCGCTACCTGTTCCTTCATTTTCAGATCCTTCTCCTGTCGCTCTGAGGTTCTCACATCCTACAATGGAGCCGGGTGAAGGCGCAGGCATGAATGAACTTATAGGTTCAGTCGATATCACTACTCTTCTGTTGGGCGAAAGGTCGTTGCTGAACCTGCCAGTCTCACCGTATCCTTTCGTGCTTGTTGATACTGAACTGTCTTCCCTCTTCAACTGAGCAGCTATATTGCTCGCGCGGTCGCTTGAAAGTTTAGTGTTGAATACTTTTTCCCCTTCCTTGCTTGCGAATCCGTAAACATGGACTTTCTTTCCCTTTACTTTTGACGCGTACTCCGCAAGAGGAGTTCCGCTTGTGTAATCTGAAGAGGATCCTACTATGAATGTTATATCTAGCCTGCAGCCGCCCTGGATTTTTTCTCCAGAAGCTCCTGACACTTCTGTGCCGACTGCGCCTCCACCGCCTCCTGCTCCGCCACCGCCGGAATATGAAGGTGAAACTGTCTCATAGCCCTCGTTTGAATTGAAATATCCTCCGCCGCCGGCAGATGCCCATGAAGGGACACTGAACCATCTTCCTGCGAGGTTGAATGCCGCATTGAAGAAATCAGACTGACATGCAGGGTCATCTAGATTGTTGCTCATCTGGCATATCATGTGCGTGAATATGCAGAATATGAGATACGTTGCCATGAGCGCAAGTATAGCTGCGATTATCTTGCCGCCCCAGTGGTCGCCGAATATCTTAGACTGTACAAGAAGACCCCAGAGAAGGAAGAATATTATCAGGAAGAACAATGCTTTGGCTATAGGGAATATTGTCGTTACTGAGAACTGCGTCTGGCTCACTATCGCGAATGCGAGCGAGAGAGACAGAGCAAAAGACAGGCCTGCAATAGGTCCCTTCGCCTCTCCTGGCTTGCCGAATCCTTTTCCCCAGACTTGTGAAAGCCCAAGATAACAAAGTGCGAAGAACATCACGAAGAAGAGGCCGAAGTCTATGACTTTGCTATGCTGCAGATATTCGCCGCTCTGCATGAATGACTCTATCCTGCTTAGCCCTGCGCATCCAGTCAAAAGGGTGAACATAAGCGACATTACAACGATAGCGACGAAACGCCTCTTTTCCATTGATATCCTCTTTTGTGTTTTTTAACCTTTTTTGATTTATAATTGTTTTGCTTGATTTTGATTAAAGCACGCCAAAAAACTGGCTTGCCTTCTTGGTTATCCTGCCTACCAACGAGTGTCGTCTCTCACCTGAGAGCCTGCCTCTCAGGTCATCCACTGTCTCATATCTCTTTGCATGCTCTATTTCTAGTCTCGCATTGATCCACATGTCTTTCTCAGCAACACCTGTCTCATTAATAGCAAAAATCATGAATGTATTATTATTTCCGAGAATCTCAATCGCGTCGTAACTGTCAAGCACGAATCTCGAGTCCTCTTTCTCTGCGAACTTCAGTTCCTCTGCCTTAAGCATACCGTCCCTGCTATGTATCAGCCTCGCCTTCGCTTTCTTGTCGAGCAACCTTATCGTGTATACCTGGCCGAATTCACGCGTGATCGCTATCATCCTGTCGGTGAGATTTTCCATGCAGCCATGACCTTGCGAATCGACAATCCTTGAATCACATTTGCTAACTGTAATAGTGTTATCTTCTGTCCTTCCTATTGTTGTCACATACTTGTTCAGAGTTATCCTTCTCTCATCAGAGTAAGAAAGCTTGTGTTCCTTGTCTTCTATTATCACCTTGAAATTCCATGGGAAATTCA
The DNA here is from genome assembly GCA_964563755.1 of uncultured Methanosarcinales archaeon. GTDB lineage: Archaea > Nanobdellota > Nanobdellia > Woesearchaeales > UBA11576 > JABMQF01. The sequence goes on along the minus strand of CAZLYC010000002.1, from coordinate 59,648 downwards.
ATGTGCCGACTTGCGCCTTGACAGGAGGACATTCAAAATTCGCATACTCAAACACGACCCCGAACTTCTCCCAAATCATTTCATATGCGTCCTGTGCTATGACTGTCCTGAATATGAAGAATATCGGTTCATTCTCTCCGATATGTATTATATCACCTGCTTTGAGCTCCTGATCCTTGTCTACCGGAGAATAATTCACGAAAGTCTCTAACCTTCCCGCGCTCTTTATGAAATAGTGGGTGCCTTCCTTCCTTATTATCGCATGCTTTTCTGCTATCAACTCTTCCATCCTCTTGAAGCAGCTGTTCTTGCTCACGTCTCCAGTATCCTCATCGACCTCTTCTCTCACAAGAGAGAAATATTTCTCAGATGCCCTGACGCGGACATCATTATCCGGCGACCTGCCGATAGTCACTATGTGCTTGTTGAGCAGTATCCTATCACTCTTCCCGAAAGTCTTATCCTCCTTAGATGCAGTGAATGCGCCGCTTGCATGCATCGGAATCTCAAGATATCCGACAGCCTCAGCATATTCAATTGTAGTCTTGTGCCACTTTATCTTCTGGAGCCTCTGTATGTCAAACATGTGCATCCTCGTGAACCTGAAACCGAAATCAAAGTCAGGGTCTATGAAGAATGTCATGCCATCCTTGAGAGCGAGCTTCATGCCCTTAGGAATAGAAATCATTGTCTTCTCACCAGATGATGTCTTCCTGGTGAACAGCTTCATGCCTGTGCCTGATATCTGGTCACCTGATACAGGAAGCGTCACCTTGTACTGCTCGCCTCCTTTGCCTTTAATCTCATATGATACTCCTGGCTCAATCACAAAAGCCAAGGGCGTAGAGCTTAGTGCATCTATATCATAGCCTTCCTGCGTTGTGACTATCTGGAAATGTTCCCTGCTTATCTGCCTGACCGGTCCTATCGGCGCAGTGAATATGACGTCGCATTTTTCTCCTTTGAATCCATCTTCTGAGCCTGGTCTACTGATCCTTCCGAATGTGAATCTGTCTTTGTTGTAATCAAGCACTATCCATTTAACGTTCTCCCTCGAAGTACCTGAAGGATCGTAGAACTGAGTCACAATCTCGCTGAAGCTTTCAGAATTTGTCGGGACAAGTATGCCTATGCCTGATGCCTTTATCACCTGTGACTTCTGCTTATCGATGTTTTTCCTTCCTGCGGCCTTATCTATATTCTCCCTGAGACTTGTGGCGTGCCATATCCAGTTGTCGAGCCTGCTCAGCTCGTGTTCAGTATTGTACTCTCTTTGCTCCTGCTTATTATACAGGACGACTCTCTTCTTCTCATTATTCGCCATCTCAATAGCATCATCTATGAATTGTATAGCTTCTTCAGGTTCAGAGCATCTCTTTGCAGAGTCTATCTTTTCTGCAATAGCCCTGATACGATCGTTGAACTTGACCATCCTCTCGAATTTGATACGTCTTTCCTCGGTCGCCTTGTTATCCTGCAACTGCGCGTCAATCAGTGCCGCTGTGTGCCTGATCTGCTGCTCAAGGGCGTTGACTGTCTCCATGGTCGCGTTCTGCTGCTGTTCCTTCATCGTGAATCTTCTTGAGATGTCTTCAAGCTCAGCTTTCTTCTCATCAAGCAATGCTTTTGTCTCAGCAAGCTTTTCACGCAGCTCCGGATTCTTGCTTGCGGCTATGCTCAGTGGCATTATCTTATTGTGGAGAGAGTTAACCTCTTCTAAGAATTCCTTCTTCTCCTCTGCGAGTTTTGCTACCTGACCCTTCATTATCTCTATCTGCTGTGTCAGGTTGCTTCTATCCGCTTCATATGCTGCCTTAAGTTCTTTTAGGTCCTGGAGGAGCCTTTTGTTATGCTCGTCGAGTTCCCTGTTCATGTCGCGGAGCTTCATGGCATTCTCCAATTCCTTCTTTAGGTATTCTTCAGTCTTCTGGTGGAGCGCATTCCTCTCTTCGACTGCCCTTTTCTCTATCTCAAGATTCCTTGCTTCAGCCCTGCTGCTTTTTATCTCTGAATCTTTCGCTGCAATCTCCTCTCCGAGCCTTGCCTTTTCTGCTTCAGTCTTCTGTATCCTCGCGTTAGCATCATCTATCTCATTCTCCCTTCCTGCTATGGCCGCCTGTAGATTTGATCGTTCTGCCTCTAATGCGCTTATCTCTTTCTTCGCATTATGAATATCATCTTCCTTAGCAGATATCTTTTCTTTCAGCAAAGTTTTTTCTGTCTTAGAAACTTCCATCTCATTCCTTAGGCTGACTATCTCCTCTTCCCTTTCAGTTATCAGTCCAGATAGCTTTGTAATCTGCCGTGCAGCGTCACTTAACCTGCCCTTCGCTTCGGTAATCTCTTCACTTCTGGCTGAAACAATCGCCTGCAGCCTTGAAGTTTCTCCTTTAGATAACATGATTTCCGCCCTTGCGGATTTTATCTCTTCATCTCTCTCATTTATTGCTGCCTGCAGCCCGGTCATCTCCTGCTCGACCTGCACCTGGATGTGTTCAAGTTCAGCAATCCTTCCGCTGAGCTCGTCTACCTTTGACCTTTCATCATCAACATTCTTGGAATATCTCATCTCCATCGATTTCAGTTCAGCATGAGCATTGTCCCTCTCCCTTTCTGTCTGTTCAAGCAGGTCATTTATCTCAGATATCCTGGATTCTGCCCCTTCTGCTTTCTGTCTTACATCAGATATGGTCGCTTCATTCTCTTTTATCTTATCTGTGAGCCTGCGTATGAGCGTAATCTTCTCATTAATCCCATCCTGAAGCCTTCTCATCTCTTCCTGGTCTGCTTCTCTCTCTGACTTAAGCTTGTTCAACCTCGCAAGAAGCTCTTGGTTGTCTTGTTTTATCTCTTCAAGGAATTCGCTGAGCTCCTTGTTCCTCTCGGTAAGCCTTTGCAACTCATCCATCGCACCTTTCTTCTCTGTGTTCAGCAGCTCCTTTAGTGATTCTAGGTTTGAAGCAAGCTCTGTCGCTGCCTTCTCTTTTTCAGCGAGCTGAATAGCAAGCGACTCGTTCATCTTTTCCAGTTCTGAAAGATGCGCTTCGAGCTTCTTCTTTCCTTCAGCATATACGTTCAAGATGCCTTTTAGCTCTTCTTTTGATGCCGAGACCTGGCTGAATGACTCGAACATGCCCTCAAGCTCGTTTTCTGACTCTGCTACTTCTACAGTTAGATCATGAATCTTCTTGTCCCTGTCACCTATTGCATCTTCCAGTTCAATATTCCTGTCTGACAGCTCCTTGACTCGCCTATGCAGCTCTTTTATTATCCCTTTTTGGCTCTCGCTGATTTCATCAAGCAACTTCTTTGTGTGCTCGAGCTCTTCAGCGGCGAGCTGCCTTTCCTCTTCAAGCCTTGAAACAGTCGGTGAAAAACTTTCAAGCTCCTCTTTTGATTCTGACAGCCTGCTCTTTGCCACCATCAGCTCATCCTGTAGGCGGTGCTTCTCTGCAAGCATCTCCTGCATCTTCTTCCTCGTGTTATCTAGCTCTTCAGAAAGAAGCGTCAACATATCCTGCTGTTCTTTTGACATCGCTGACTTTTCGCCAGAGGCTTTCTTGCTGAGCTCTTCTTCAAGTCGTTTCTTATCAGCGTTCAATGCCTTGAACGATTCATCTGTCAGCTTTATGCCTGATTCCATCGCAGCAATGGTCATCCCGAGCTGGTTTTTTTCTCTTTCGAGGGCATTGATTCTTTCCTGCATTGATTTAAGCTCGTGCTCTGCGGATTTCGCGCGCTCTTCGCATGAATGCGCATATTTCTCCCTCTCAGCCAATAATTCCTGCAGCTTTGAAGTGCTTCCTATCTCTTCTGTCCTCAGTTTACTGAGCAATGAATCCAGCTTGGCCTTCTCCTCTTCGCTCTTTTTCGCTGCCTCTTTAGCATGCTTGAATTCAGAGGCCATATCAGAAAATCGTTCTTTCACGTCACCGAGCTCAGATTCCATCCGTGATACATTCTCTTTTAGTGTGCTGTTCTCTGCAGATGATTCCACAAGTCTCTTCTCAAGTTCAGCTATCTTTCTTTCAGCATTCGCTGACCTTGCCTGGGACTCTTCTACGCTCACTGTCCTTTCCAGGTTTGCGGCGTCGAGCTCTCTCTGTTTGAAGATCCTGTTCATACTGTCCAGCTTGGCAAGTTTCGTGAATATCTCCTTCACTATTGTCTTGTGCGCCTGGATAGCGGGGGTGAGTTTTTGGTTTATGCTCTCCTGCATAGTATCCAAACGGCGCATCATCTCTTTGTAATCAGAACCGCTGAATTCAAAAGAGGACGGCTTCCTGAGATCATCCACTAATGACTCTATCATCCTGCTCAGCCTTTCGAGCTGCACGCAATACTTTTCAATCCTTACAAGCTCAGAAAGGACAACTGCGTCGATGTTATCATTCCTTGCTGTCTCTATCTTCTTCCCTATCTTTTTCAGGTTACTGATGTGCTCATCCTTCTCTCTGCCTTGAAAGACCTGTTCATAAAGCGTTATGTTTTTTGACACGTCCTGAAGGAATGTCTGAAGGTGTTCCTTCCTTTCTGTTATTGTCCTTATCTCCTCTTCCACTCCTGAATGCTCTTTCTCAAGGCTTCTCATCAATGTCGAGACCAGTTTCCTGCTGCTCGAAAGCTCTGAATTCAGCTCGTCAAGCCTTTTCTGCGCTTCCTGGCGTGCAGTTGCGACCAACCTGAGTTCATCTCCAACAGTCTGCTGCCTGCGGTCTTTATCCGTAATCATGGAAACAGCAGATACTGCCTTCTTTGACGCCTCTTCAACCTTGTTCTCCTCTTCTGCCTCTTTCTTTACGATGTCTATCGACTCTGCAGCCTGAGCTGTTATCATTTCGAAAAGAGAGGTTTCACTATCTGCCGCTTTTTCAGCATCCTTCTTTCCAAACATCCCTTTCAGGCTTCGCATTATCGGTGCCATTTTTTTATGTAGATTTTTATTTCACATTCTCTATTAAATTCTTCAATTTAAGGAGCAAGTCCTGCATCAGCATTACCCTGAATACTAGTTTATCATTATCAGTGGATGGAGTCATCTTTTCATTGATTATCTTTATCATGATCTGTCTGTAATCTTTTATAGAATCGCGTATACCTTGCAGTTCTTCTTCCCTGTTTTCTATCAGCTCTATGAATTTCTGCTTGGTACCTTCTATAGGTAGGCCGTTCTTGCGTTGGTACTCTATAGCATTCTTTATTATCTCGATGGTATTATTGCTGAGTTCATCCAGCCTCTCTTTATTCCTCTTAGCTTCCTTGCTCTCATCATCCTTGATAGGTATCAGCATGATGATATCTTTCATCTTTCCTTCCTGGAGAAGCCAGGGGACATCTATCTTAGATTTCAGAACAGGTACTGCGCTTTTGCTCACAGTTTCAGTCTCATCGTTCTCTTCTTCGCTTTCATTCTTCCTCATTTCCCTGATTATGCTGTCAATCCTCTCTTTCACATCCTGAGCATCGTGCTTTGCAGCGTAAGACCTCGCTTTCCCAAGGATGCTCAGCGCTCCCTTCCGGTTTCCTTTCCTGTCGAGCTCTTCTGCCTGCTCTATCATATCATCCACGTCCACAAGCTCTTCGTCCTTTCGGAATGAGGGGATTTCCAGGCCTATCTCATGATAATATATCTCCTCGACAACTTCATCTTTATTGAGGCGTTCACAAATAGTTCTCAGCCTCTCCATCAATCCAATGTAGCGGTCAGCCGCTGCTTTCGATTCCGAATCCAGTTTCTCCTTGATAAATTTGAGACGCTCTGCGTTCTCAGTGAACCTGATGACCTGGTCTATCTCTTTCTTATCTAGAGCAGACTGTATCTTAGGAAGAAGACTCTTGAACAGGTTTGGAAGTGTCTTGTTGATTATGGCCTTGGCTTTGTTTGACATGTCATTAAGAGCATTCATCTGATCAGGTGCCAATTCCTTGTTCTCGAGAGCATCAGCATTTGCCACGACGTGTGCAGCAAAGTAAATCGCGCTCTCCGGCCTGCGTTGGTTAAGCATAGTCTCTGCCTGATTCAGAAGGTCCAGTGTGTGCGCTCTCTCTTTCTCGTGCAGCTGTGTCACGAAATCCTTCACTTCTTTTAACCTGTTGACAAGATAGTGGAGAAGGTTGACTTTCTTTAGGAATACGCTGCTGAGCTTCAGCGCTCCATCCTTTATTTCTTTGATGTACCTGAGCAACGCGTCATAATCAGTGACTTCACGTCCTGTTATGGCAAGGATTTCCTTGTTCATGGTGTCAAGCATAGAAATCATGCTGCTGCAGCAGGCACCCATCTGGTTGAATTTTGACTTGTTGTCCTCTATTCTAATTATTATGTTCGCTATGACATTCCTCTCGCTGAAGTTGTGCTGCTTGAATGTATCAAGTATGTCTTTGTGTTCCTGGAAATGTTCATGCACATTCTCAAGCTCGTCAATCTCCTTGCGGAGCTCTTCAGGAACTGCCTTCATCTTCTCAAGCTGACTTATTATGTGAGGGAGTATATTCTCCACTACAAGAGCTTTCTCAAGATGGTTCATGTGTATCAGGTTCGTGACATGGCCTTTTATCTCATCCTTGTTCGCTGTTGTAGATACAAAGTCAATCTCTGCGCCGATAGTCTCCTTGACTTCTTTTGTTATCGCATCTATGCTTCGCCTGAACTCATCGAAAGTCCCTTTCTCGCTCTCTATGTTCTGATGAAGTATCCTGAAATTATGCAATATGCTCGTCTCTTCCTGTTTTGCTGAGCTAAGCAGCTCGGCCAGGCTTTTCAGCGCCTTCTTCTTGAATATCTTCCTTGTAAGCAAGTTCTTTGTCGATTCCTTAATTGTTTTTCTTTTCTTTATCAACATGGCACAAATCGCTATCAATGCAGGAATTCCTAGGAACATCAGAGGCCAATTGTCGATTGCAGCGCCTCCCCATGTCTGGTCAGCACAACGTTGGCAATTATCACACAGCTGATCTAACTTGAACCACCCAGCTTCGCATCCGTATGGTTCTGCGCTATTGTCACACACCTCTCCTGCTTCAGTCTCCAATATACCATTGCCGCAGAACTTGATACGTTTCTTATCTTCAGCAGTCGGAGGGATGCTTCCTGTCGTACCTAAAACGCTGTCTATGCTACCGAATCCTTTGCCGAATATCGACTCTGAACCGAACAGCTTACGCGTGAACGCATTGTTTTCGCACTTGTTTCCTGAGCAGAGCATATCCAAAGCCATAGTTGCAATAGCAAGAGTGATTAGCAATGCAAACAAGAACGTCAGAATCTTACTTCCTACTGTGTCTTTTGTGAACATGAACTTCCTAAGTAACGAGTACATCAGAAGCATGAGTACGATAAATAGAAGGACTGTCGCAAACGGCAGGGCTTTCTTTACTGTGAAATTACCGCCATATACTAATGCTATAGATAGTGTCAGTCCTACAGCGAGGGCCAATACTATGTTCGCGTTCTTCGCATCCTTGAATGCTGTGTTGAATCCAATATAGCATACTGCGAAGAATATGATTGAGAAAAGCATCACGTCTAGGAATTGCGGAGCATCATTAGATGCGTAATTATTGAAGTAGCCCCCTATGTTATCTGCTAAGGCCAAAGCATTCGCGTCGTGCGAGAATATCAATACTGCGAATAACAGCATGGCTCCTGCTATGAAGAACTTACGCGTGTTTTCACGTCCATTCTTATGTTCTTCAGGTATCATGTTGGTTTTGCAGTATCTAATATCTACTGATACTCACCTCTTTTCGTTTCAGTATCATGTAGAGAGTAGCCGGATTTCCTCATCCTGTTCACGCTGTCTTCTGCAGCAGCGTATGTCTTGTCAAAATCCTCAAGCGCACGGGCCTTTAGCTCATCATGCTCTTCTGCTATCTTGACTTTCCTCTCCGCGAGCTTGTTAAGCTCATTGCAGACCTGGTCAAGCTGAGCCATGAGCTTCGCTATGAACGCGTCCATGTTCTTCAGTGATTGCGAATACTGCTCGTCATTCATCTCTCCTGAAGCTCTCTTCTCGTGCATGTTTTTCATGCGCGATATAGCTTCTGAGGCAAAGCCCGCAAGACCTGAGTTAATCAATCCTTCAAAATCAGTCTTGAGATGAATCTCATCAACGATTCCAATCTCGAATTTGTTCAGTATGACCCTTGCTCTAGCGACTTTTGCAATGTCGAGGGCTCTCTTCATGAGCTCGTTCTCAGATCTATCTACAGCTTCCATCCTCTTCGTGTCTTCAATTCCGAGTTCTGATGCCAGAAGCACATTCTTGTTCAAAGACTCAAGATTATCCTTCATGCCTTCAGCATCTGCAAGAGATTTCGAATGAGATTTTTCCAGCTCTTCAATGCGTTTCTTCAGGCTGTGTGAGAATCCTGCCCTGAGTTCTTCAATCGATTTCTGAAGACTTTCAGTATATGATGATAATATCTTTAGGAGTTCAGCCCTCGCAGCAACTTCCGTTTTCTCTATCTCTTCCCTGCTGCTCATCAGGTCTATGTGAGATTTTATTCCCCTTAGAACAGCTTCACGTCCTCCTGCGACTCCTTTGATAAGCAGTTCATTGGCGCTGTCCCTCTCTCCTGTCTTCTCCAGTATCTTGCATATTATGTGGCTATTGCCTTTGCTTTTCAGCTGCTTGCTGAACTCTTTCCAGTTGTTCCAGTCATCGTCTTCCTTATCATTCACAAGCCCTGACTCTTTCCTCAGGACTTCGCTCTTGACATCCATCTTCTTGGCAATCATCTCCTCAAATTCTGCAGCGCCTTCAAATGCAACTGGTGGCAATGAGAGCCTTGAATATACAAATCCCCACACAAGTAGGTTGACCCGGGAGTTTCTCAATCTTACCGTCGCAGGCATGCTACCTGGTGATTTTCCTGCAAGAATCCTGTTGACATCTGTTTCAGTCTCTTTAGGCACATCATTCACAATCCTGTCGAAACCCTTGTTGAATTGCTGTATATCTGATGAAGTGCTGAGTGACCTGATATCTCTTTTCAGCTCGTTATACTTCACAAGCTCGCTCTGCGATGGGATGCTCAGCCTCTTCAGGTCATCTGAAAGTCTCTTGAGTATGCCAATCAGTTTCTTGTCGACTTTAACTTCTGTCTTGGGATGTTCAAGCTCAGCTATCAGTACATCCAGGTTTCTCTCTCCATGCTTGCCTGATATGAACTCTGTTAGGAAAGTCGCAGGACTATCTACATATTTCTTGAGAATGGAATCTATCAGCGCAGCCTCTTTTCCTTCCTGGCTCTTCGAGAAATCCTGCTCAAGGTTCGAGACTACGTTTCTCATCATAGCCAATCCTTGCGCAATAGCTTCAGATTTCCTCTTCAGTTCCGCGTCGATTTGCTCTTCCATCTTTTTTTCCTCATGAATAATCATATCTTCTTGATAGCATCAGTCAGCTTTGTCTCAAGCTTTGCTATCTGATTGTCGAGTTCTGTAGTGGTTGCAGGGTTGTTTGTTATAGTGTACAGATTTTTCACATATTCTATATCCTGCGTGATCTTCTCGATGTCTTTTCTTGCCTTCTCAGCATCCTTCTTAGGACTGTATTTCTCTCCGATGAACGGTAGTGAGCGCAGGAATGCATCGAGATACTTTCCCTTGTCCAGTAGCTCCTTAACATCCGCCTCTGCTTTCTTTTTGCGGTCTTCCAATACTCTTCCAAGTATTCCTTGACCAGTCAGTATGCTGTATATGTAGCCTATGAAAAGACCGAGCATTAGGTTCCAGAATATCATTGCAAAGCCGATATCGCTTGCGTTGACTTTTGTTCCGAACAAAGTTGTTCCGAGCATACTTGCGACAAGCTGCACAAATGCGAAGGCAAGACCGAAGCCGAACCCTTTCTTTGTGCCTTTAGGATCCTTGTCGCCAGATAGTGATTTGCTTAGGCTGTTGCCTATCAGTATGACTGCAATCCAGCCGCCTATAATGACGAGATTGTTCTTTGTTATGCGCTCGTTTGCCAACAACGCTCCAAGCAGTAGTGATAGTATTATCGGGAACCATTTTCCGCCATTTGCACCCATGCTCTGGAATCCGAGCTCTTTACCGTAAGCGCTTAATAGCAAGAAGAAAAGTATAGATGCGATTATCAACGCAGGAAGTCCTGATCCATTCTCATTTGTACGCAGAATAGCCTGCCTGCATATCCCTTTCGCATTGAAGTAAGCGCCTGAACCGCAGCATGGCGGATTAGGATTAAAACCGAAAAGCGCCTTCCAGAATGAATGAGCTGGTTCTGCACATGCTCCCATCTCCTGCGAAGGTCCTATGAGGAATTGCGTAGTCTTCCTGAAATTATCATTGTGCCATAAGTACTGTGGAACTCCTGCGCCGACAAATTTCGTAGCTATTATTATTGCAACAAGCCCTATTACTATATACACCATGGTCTGCTGTGTCTTGTCAGAACCTACTTTTGACGACAGTAGCGCTGTGTAAAGCATGAACAGCGCTGCGAATATTATTATTGAGTTGACCCAGAACGCAGGGCTCTTGACATAAGGCCCTGTCTTGCTCCAGAATGTCTTGACGCTATCTTTTATGCCTGCTTCTGCAGGAGCTGCAACCAAGCTTATCAGCATCAGAGAGACTACCATCATGAGGAAGATCTTCGCGTTCCTGTTATTATCAGTCTTCGAGCTCATCTTAGCGCCCCGACCTCCTCAAGAGTCTTCTCATCAGGTATATCAGAGAACTCGATGTTTGAGAACATCAGCCTGCACCAGGATTTCAGCACAGGATTTGATATGTCGAACGTCGTATCTTTCTTCTCGATGATGTCGACGTCCATCAGGCGTTCAAGAAGGCTCTTTGTCACAGGGCCTGACCTGTACACTAACCTTGCTATCTCTGTCAGCCTCAATGGCCTGTTGTTTGAAACTGCCTTGACGACGGCTTTAAGTAAAGAGTCTCCCCTCGCCCTGTTGAGGGAACTGGTAAACAATCTGCTGCAATAAACATAAGATGTAGAGTTAACTGTCGAAAGATCAGATATCAGTAGATACGTAAGAAGGCTTATGTTCTTCTGGACATCCTGGGTCTTCTCTTCCTTGAACCTTGATGCTATGCTCTTCACGACTATCGGCAGACCGCCACTTATGCTGTGCGCTTCCTTAATCACCCGTTCATCTGTCTTGCCTGCGAACTTCTCGAAAAGGTCTCTTGTCTCGTCGAGTGAGAGAGGGGCGAGCTCTATCACCTCTTCCATGAACTTCTTCAATAGAGGTTTCATCGCCTTGACTGATGCGCTTGAAACAAGGAATGTGCAGTTCTTGTCCCTTGTTATCGTGTCAAAGAATATGCCTAACGCATCATTTATCTGCGAGAAGTTGTTGAGCCTTAAAATCTCGTCGAAATTATTTATTATTATGAGATATTTTTTCCCTTCATCTGACGCGAGCTCCTCAGCGAAGCTGAACGCGGATTTTACAAGCAGTTCCTGGTTTGGCCTGAGCTTCTGCAGTTCATTATCGACAACACCTATTATCTCTGCGCACTTCTTGCCAAGCTTGAGCTCTTTTAGCTTCTGCAGAGACTGCAGCTCGATGCTCTCAATGCTGCTTTTCTTGAGCATCGCCGCGTAGACTGTGCCGATGAATTCAACCGAGAAATTTTCAGGTGTTATGCTGAGCTTCTTCAGGTCGATGTATATTGTGTCTTTCTTAGATGCGAACTGCTTCAGTATAGAACTCCTTCCTAGGCCGGATGTGCCGAGAAGCGCTGCAATATTCTTCTTAGAAATAGCCTCTTCAATCTGTTTGATATAAGAAATTCTTCCTGTGAATGTCTTTCTCTCTTTTTCTGAATAGTACTGTTGCAGCATCTAACTTCCTTTGTTTACCAATTGGTATATAGTCTATTTGGTTTAAAGGTATTTAAGTTTTACGCTTTTGAGCATCTAAAAAGGGGGTGATGGCCCCTTTCGGGGCCGGATCACTTTGGACCACGGCAAGAGCCGTTTTAGTGCAAACATTTTGGTATATATTTCAAATGATATTTATTCCATATGGTATACTATTATTTAAATCTTTCTTTTCTATTTCAAGATTGTTTTAACTATTTGGCATATATACAATATGGTATATTTATTCTTTTTGATTTAGGTCTGCATTTTATTTTTTTGTAATACTCTGAGTTGATGTCGCGGCTTGCATCGTTTTTTAGACCGCTGTTGCTTGCCAAACTGTATCAGGATTAGATGATTTTTGAGGACATCGCTAGGTGCTATCAATTTAGCAACTAACTAATCATGCAAACCTCCCAAAAACTTTATAAAGAAGCCCTAAATCCTGAAAAATGATGTTTCAATGGAAGGAGTCATAGTTAATTACAAGGGAAGCGGAAGAAGGCGCCAAACAAGAAACCAGATGATAATACTATCTGAAGGTGTAGATGACAAAGAGAAGGCCAAAAAGCTTGTCGGAAAAAAAGTTCTCTGGACATCTCCTGCAGGCAAAGAAGTCAAAGGAGAGGTAAGATCCTCACACGGCAACAAGGGCGCGATGCGAATCTTGTTTGAGATTGGTATGCCTGGCCAAGCAGTAGGCGCAAAAGTCAAGTTCGAATAGTGCTGTAAATACTTTTATAAATCAATTCTGTTTCTTCATCTATCATTTCATCAGTTCGGGCCCTTGGTTTACCGGTATAACGCACCGCTGGCAGCGGTGAGGCAGCGGGTTCAATTCCCGCAGGGTCCAGCATTTCAATTTTTTTGTTAAAGAGGTTGAATATGAAAAAGTTAAAACTTTTTTCTGTAATTTTCTTTTTAGTGATACTATCATCAACAATCGTGTTCTCTTGGGGCAGGCACGACCAGATGACACGCGAAGCTCTAAAAGATATGGACTGGCTTGATAATTTTTCAAGCATAGCTGTAACCGAGTATGATTATCACGATCCTACAATACAACAGACAACGATCAGATACTATAATGATGACCTGCCTGAATTAGGACAGGATGATTTCTATTATCATGCGCTTTATGAGCCTGTGCTCTTCTTCAAAGGAGCTGAACTTGGTTCTACAATCTCTGCTAAAGACATCCTTGCAGATTTTTCAAATGAACCTGACTGGGATATGGACCAGAATCTTGACCTTAGCTGGATGCAGCCATTCCACGGAGAGAGCCAAGGATACAGGCACATGTACTATCCTGCACACACATTCCACATACCGCTCGGATTCTACGCACAAGGACAATTGCCTGAAAGAGTCGAACACTTCTATTCGCTCGCCAAGCAGGCTTTCGCAAACAATGACACTTACTGGGGCTTCAGGTTCCTAGCAAGGACAATGCACTACCTTCAGGATATGTCACAGCCTTATCACACAAGACAGTTCTACTGGAAATTCATACGTCCTATGAGCCCTTACAGCGGCACGGTCCAGACAATAAAGAACTATCACTTTGCATACGAATCATACCAAGCAAACCGTTTCAGGCTTGAACAGGAAGGAGTATTGCCTCAGGACATGATGAGCGCGATACATTATTCTCTCCCTGTACAGAAAGATGACCCTGTCAGGCTTGCAAAGTACATCGCAAAGAGAAGCTACTTAGACAGTTCAGAAACAATGCAATACTCAATAGAATTCCTAGGTGAAAAATACTTAAGCTCTTCTATGGTCAATATGACTTCTGAGGATTTCTTCCAGAAGATAAGGCAGGATGATGAGATATCCGAGAATTTTAACGAAGACACCAACAGAAGGATGACTCTTTTCGGGAAAGCAACAAAAAGTTTTCTGGAATTCGCAAGACGTGACCTGAACCTTGACCAGTACCAACAATAAAATGGCACAAAAAAGAAAACTCCTTTTCATAACCGGCAACAAGAACAAGCTACGCGAAGCAAAGAAGATACTTTCTGATTTTGATATAATTGCGAAAGATGTGCCATTGCCAGAAATACAGGAAGTCAACAGCGAACTCATTGTTGAAGACAAGGTAAGAAGGGCTCTTACAGTGACAAGGCAAGAATTATTTGTCGAGGACACAAGCCTCTGCTTTGATGCGCTAAACGGGCTTCCTGGCCCTCTTGTCAAGTGGTTTGAAAGAAAAATAGGCAACAGGGGACTAGTTGACATCCTTTCTGCTTACTATGATAAGACTGTCTACGCAAAATGCCTTGTCGGATATGGTATTCCTGGAGTCGGAAAGCAAAGGGATAGGATAATGATCTTTGAAGGCAAAGTCAAGGGCAGGATAGTAGAACCAATCGGCGAGAGCAACTTCGGATTTGATCCTATATTTCTACCAGACGGATATGACAAGACCTTTGCTCAGATGACTGAAGAAGAGAAGAATGAGATAAGCCACAGACGTCTTGCGCTTGAGAAATTCAGGGATTACCTCAAGAAGAAAATGTGATTATTCTTTACTTAGCCGCTTTATCTTTTCAACTCCACCAAATTTCTTGATCAATCTTACGACGTCTGACGGGACATCCTTGTCCCAGTTCCCATCTTCTGCTATCTTCTGCCTCACTCCTGTTGCGGATATGCCAAAATACCTTGGAGTGACCTTTACATCATAGCCAGCCTTCCTGAAAAGCTCTACAGTATGGTTATTCTCAGTTATCACTTTCTTGAACCTTCTGCAGACTATTTTCTCCACATGTTTCACATATTCTTCATCAGAATCGATGTCTGGCACAAGATAAACATCTGTATTGATCTCATTCGCATCAAGGACTGTCTTTATCATCATCTTTCGTTCTTCTCCTGAAAAAGGGTTGCTCTTCTCATCTTTCTTCTGTGAACTGCCTACTGCTATTATGATATCCTTGTCTTCAGCAAAAGCATCCTTGATAACTTTCAAGTGACCGTTGTGCAACGGCTGGAACCTTCCAAGTATAAGCGTCATATCTTCCTGCTTCTTCCAGAAATATTTAAATATTGCGCGGTGATGGTGGTATCAATGAGAAAAAACTTTCTTGCAATAGCAGCGGTATTGATTTTCTTTTTGATTTTCGGTTGTCATGCGAAGCCGCAGAAATACATGATTCCCGCGGATGAATCTGAGAGGCAGGCTGAAAGCGAGAATAAAGAGATAGGCAATCCTGCTGCAATACATTGTACTGAGACAGCAGGAGCAGCATGGTCAACACGCGAAAGCGATAACGGACAGTATGGCATATGCACTTTTACAGATGGAAGCTGGTGCGATGAGTGGGACTATTACAGAGGCAACTGCGAACCCGGAGTCAACATTACACGATGCGAAGGACAATTCTGGGGAAAGACAGCCTGCCCTACATTATACGAGCCAGTATGCGCAAAGATAGAGATAGGAAACCAGGCACCATATCAAATAAAATACGAAACATTCTCAAATTCATGCACAGCGTGCATCTCCTCCACAAGGATGGAAGTCGTTGCAGGTTATACTAGAGGAAGATGCGAATGACAATAAAGGATATAACATTCAAGAATTCTAAAGGTCAGGTTCTTTCAGGCATAATAAGATATTCTGACCCTGTAGTCCCGACAAAATACCCTGTCATAATAATACTTCACGGATTCGCAGAGAGCAAGCATAATGACTTGGCTGCAGACCTCGCAAACAACTTGATATACCCTAACTTCCTGACGCTGAGATTTGACTTTCATGGGCACGGAGACAGCGAGGGAGAGTTTGAGGAGCATACGATAAAACAGCAGGTGGATGATGTCCTTGCAGCACTTGATTTTGTATCTGACTTGCCTTATGCGGACAAAGACAGGATAGCGGTAGTAGGAACTGATATAGGAGGCAACATAGCTCTTCTTGCAGCAGCAAAAGACGCAAGGATAAAGGCACTTGTTGTCCAGGGAGCTAGGAGCCACTTCGAGAAGCACCTACAGAGCTGGTTCCAGCCTCACGAATTCAGGCAGTTGATGCTCAGAGGATTCCATGATAACCAAGACTTCAAGATCAATAAAGAATACGTGACCAACGCAAGGGAGCATGACATCCTTGATGATATAAAGAACGTGCACGCACCATTGCTTTTGGTCTATGGCACAGCAGACATGCGTGTTAAGATAGAAGAGGCAAGACAGCTATTCCTTGCGGCGAACGAGCCCAAATACATGGAGACGGTGGTTGGAGCAGACCACTGGTTCAGGCATCCATACCGAGAAAAGTTCATACAGCTTGTAAGGGAATGGGTGATTAGGTGGGTGAAGTGAATTATTTTTTCTCTCCTAAGAAACAATAATAATCTTTGCTGTCCTTCCATAAATTTAGAATCTTAAACTTATTGAAATGTTCCTTAATGAGTTTTTTATTATATATTATGTGCGACAATCCTTTTTCATTTCCTTCTGTAGGGATGAATGTATTATGTGCGACTTTTTTTGCAGTCTTCACTAGACAATATCTTGTTTTGCTTTTTGAAAAACGTCCGCACAATGTAACAAAAATAACACCTTTCTTCTTCAATATCCTTGACAATTCTTTAATTGATTTCTTCACTTGATATTCTCTTCCGTGCTGAATAGCTTGAACTGCAATTGCTGCGTCAAAACATGCATTCTTGAATTTGAGATGCCTGTGGAAATCAGCAACTTTAATTTCAGCTGAAATCCCTTTTTTTATCAGTTCTTTTTTTAATATCTTTATGCCGATAGGAGCATTATCTATGCCTGTAACATAAAATCCCTTTTCAGCTAGAAAAATGAGGTTCCTTCCTGCTCCACATCCGAAATCTATTATTTTATTGACTTTGTTTCTATTAAATATATCAGCTATTCTTCCCATATCTTCGTGAGGTTCTATGATTTCATAGTATTTGTAATCTTTACCTTCTTTCTTGTATATGTTATCCCACTGTTTTGAGTTTTTCATTGTATCTTATTCGAATTAAAATGCCATTTGAATCTTTCAGTCATTTCACTCAAATCTTTAGGTCTTTTAAAATTTCTTCTTCCTCCTAGACCAATCATGGCGTGAACCAAGCATGGCCCTTTAACATATTTTGATTCTTCTAATACTAATCTTAGATCTTCAGCAGTGTTCACTTCATAAACTTGGTTATACCCTTGCAACGCTGCAACCATTCCAAAGTTGGCAGTCATCGAGCACGATTCCTCTCCGCTGCATGAGCCATACGCGTTATTATCAAGAACTATGTGCAATAGATTCTTCGGTCTGTAATGCCCTATTGTAACAAGCGTGTTAAAATTTGTCAAAAGACTCGAGTCACCATCAATCACTATGGTCCTGTTATCCGGTTTGGCTGTCGCAAAACCAAATCCTAACGATGAAACCAGCCCGAATGAGCCTGTGTTATAATATTGATTCGGACTATCGTGCCTTTCATATAATGACCTGCTGATGAGGCCAGTTGTAGAAAAGATTGCATCAGATCCACTCGAATTTGAAATTATCACGTCAAGAGCATCTTCACGTTCCATGTTCACATCAAGATTCTCTTTTATTCTTGAATCTATCTTATTCACAGAGTTTTCCAGATTCTTTTCAGATATCTGGTGCATTCTCATATTCGGTTTGTCTGTGTAACTTACATTATAACAATAATCTTTTCTTTTGACGATAATTATTGCAGGTCTTTTTTCATATTTCATGAACTGTGCTGCTTTGAAGAATTCCTCTTCCATATTCTCTTCATGTGCTTCGTAGCTTTCTATCCCTAATCCATCAATAATGCTCTTTGTAATCTTTCCATTCAATGCATGTTGAGGTGCATCTTCTCCTCCTTTTCCTCTTAATGATATAACACACAAGACAGGTATCCTGCACGGGATAATAAGCGAACTAAATTCGTTAATAGATTTCATGAACCCTGAGTTCTGCATGTAAATTAATGGTTTTTTACCTCCGAGATACGCACCTGCGGCAATACCTACTGCTTCAGGTTCGTTCTGGGAAATAATGTGTGTTATTATTTCTGATTCTTTCAAATAAAATATCAAATCCTTAAGAACTCCACAAGGAACACCTGTTGCAAAATCTATACCTTCTTTTTCTATAATCTCATTTAGATGCAATCTTTCAGTTATAGCGAGGTTATTCATTTTCTTCAGACTATTTCTTTATCTGCGTATCTCGTCGCCCATGGAGAGCGGTAATTATCCCACAACATAGGAACTAAACCGGTTGGTTTCATTATTTGTTCTATCTCTTTTCTGGCTTTGATGTAATACTCAAGATTGTTCGCTTCAGGAAATCTTAGCGATTCTTGTTCTGGCGTGTATGCCTGTAACAAGTTTACGAGCGGATGCCTTGTCAGTACTGGCAAATATTTATTGAACTCTTCGCTCATGCGCTCTATCGAATCGAGTCCTAGAATGTACAGAAAAGATGTCTCTATCCCGATAGATTTTGCTTTGTTTAGTATATCTCTGCCTGTGTCTAGAGTTACTGCTGCTTTTTTTGTCTTAAGTAAATCATTCCTTCTTTCAAAGCATTCAACTGTAAGATAAAGACCGAAAGGACCTGACCTTGCCAGTCTTGTAAGGTTCTTCTCTGACTGTATCTGTGAACCTATGTATCTTAACTCTCCTCTGAAACCATACTCTTCAAATGTCTCTCTCACAAGAAGCAAGTGACGTAGAACATCTTCTTCAGCAGGAAAACAACCAGTAACAACACCTATATTCTCGAGAAACGATGCATCCGTCTCTTTTCTCTCTGTAATCAGCTCTTCAATCTTGAGCGAAAGCGCTTTTTTATCTGAAGAAAGTGATTTTTCACTGCTTTCTAGACTGTATGTCCCGCAGAATTTACATCCCCTGCAGCTGTTTCTTTGATTGGAATTCAAAGTCAGCGCTTTTCCATCTTTCCTGAAATAGGAGGTGTCACAAGTGTCTTTCTCAGGAGGAGAAGCAAGGCCTATAACATCTGGTCCTAGACTGACTTTTTTCCCATCATGTATGAATCTTGATTGTCTTGTTATGCTTGTCGCCATGAAGAAAGATCTCTTTGTACCATGAGGAAATAAATCAAATCTACCTCTTAAAAGCAAATCTCCCCTGGCAGAATACCCTGTCGGGTTGTAATTTATGCCTTGCATATTGATGCAATTAAGAACCAAGTCTACGTAAGGAACATCGTTTTCTTCAGCAAGATCATTTATCCTCTTGCAGCAGATTGATTTTATTTCTGTACCGTCCATTCAATCATCTTCTACGGTCTTTGAACTATTTGCAGGGCATGTCATCTACATTGTATCACTGGCCCTGCAAAAGTTCTGCTAATTTGCTAGATTATGTGCGAATGTTCCTCTTATCGAGTTCCTCGTTTAAGCAATCAACACACCTGTCCGAACCCAATATGACGTAAACCCCTCTACACGATTCGCAAGGTTTGGAAGGTCTCCTCTCCTCGACAAAAGACTCACGCCACCGGAGCGGAGGATCCTTGAGGACTGATTCGTCGAACATTTTTTTGCACCCAACAACTAAGAAGTATTACGCACGCTAGAAATATATACTTTTTTCAATTATAATTATTACGTGTAATTATATAATTATTTACCGAAAAGTATTTATATGGTGACTTCTTGCAGGCGCGGTATGAAAAGAAAAGTAAACCGCGTAGGACAGAATACACTTACTGTAAGCCTTCCTGCGAAGTGGGCGCAGAAGAATGATGTCTCCCCTGGAGAAGAGATTGATGTGCTTGAAGATGGCTCAAGCTTGCTAATAAGCAAGGGTGCATCCACAAAAAGGGCGGTTAAAGTGGTTCTAAATGCCGACAACCTGAATAAGATGGTGATAAACAGACATATTCACGAGTTCTATCTGCGCGGAGTAGAGGAAATAGCTATTAAGTTCACCAAGGACAAGTCAAGCGATTACAAGAATAAGGGACAGGTCGATGTAGTCGCGCATGTCAAGAAGATAGTCGAACGTTTCATAGGTATGGAGATGGTCTCGCATACAAGCGGAAAGATTATCCTGCAGAGCTTCATGTCGCACGAGGAGACCAGCAAGATAGACATCATACAGAAGAGAGTTTATTTCCTGATCAAAGAGCTTTTTGACGAGTTTCTCAAGGCAATGGAAGATGATTTCAAGAAATTTGATTTGCACATGTACGATTACCATGATAACATAGCTAAATTCACCTACTATTACCTGCGTCTTCTAAATTTCTCTGAAATTGAAGGTGAGAAGAAGCTGAGGCTCTTCAGCCTTTTCATGATTATAGATAAAGTGATAGACAAGATAAGGCATGCCAGCGAGAGGACTGCACAGATGAAGAAAATAACGCCTAAGATAAAAAGATACTTGTCTGATATGTTCTTGATTTTCACAGAACAGTTCGAGATGCTCAACAGGCAGGATTATGCCCTTCAGGAAATGGATTCACTGATAAAAAGAAGATACCTTTTGCTAGAAAAGATAGATTCAGAGAGATTCAACGACGAGGAATACAAAGTCATATCAGAATGTAGGTTGCTGCTTGACACCCAGGTAGATTTCTGTGAGACTTTTATCGCTATTAATATTGACAAATATATCTTCTAGAATCTTATTTAATGTGATTAAATTCCCATTAGTTTTGCTACCTTTTCACTCATTTTTCTATTAGTGAACGTCGCATCGTATTGATAAAAAAATAATAGCTCCCGTTCATTGAAATTTCCATTAAGCATCTTAGCTGTCCTTTCTATTGCCCATAGATCTGTACCGAACTCTTGAGAATGAAATGTCGATGGAAGAGTCGGATATTTTATGTTGATTAACTTGCCTGCCTCAATCATTCTTTTAGGCCTTTTTTTATATTCTGGACTGAACATAGAGCTTATGCTTTTCAGGATGGAGTTGTCGTTATATTTGACGAATGAATCATACGCATCTTGAATTAACTTCTTGTCAAGTTTATTGTCGGATGATTCTATCATTCTCCTATATTCCCTACTGATGTTTTTACGTTCTTCTTTTCCTGCTTTCAAATATTCTGTGTAGCTAGTACCTTTTAATTCTAAAAATGGATGCCTGCCTGTCAAAATTAATGCACATATAAGACCTAGGGAATATATATCGTTGCTGCTTAGAATGGTATCTGAATAAACTTCTTTACAACTGAAAAGTCTGGAACCTTTTGAGTAAGGAGAACCTCCTAGTCCATTAGAATCCATAATCGGTTCCTCATGCATGAATTCTGTATCAATCACTAATCTATCGCTCGGTATGAATCTGCTCGCTATTCCGAGATCCAGAATTTTAATGTGATAATTATCCGTTATCAGGATATTCTGAGGTTTTATGTCTCTATGAGCTATGCCAAAAGCGTGAATTATCATACCTGCCCGTATCAATTCCTTGACAAGTGTCTCTTTCTTATCTTCAGTTATGCCTTCCAAAAGTAGCTGATCTAATGTTCTTCCTTTCTCAAAAGTATAAAGAACATGAGTACCGGTCGTACTCAGTTCAAATTCTTCTCCTTTTGCAGTTGGCTGGCAGGCAGGGTCATACTTTTTACCTCCTATTCCATCACTTATTGATCTTGCAAAGTCTGCCACTAGCGGAGTCACACAAGAAGGATGATTTTTTATGATTTCTCGGTTGTCATAACTGGCTGCAAGAGTCATGAAACTATCCTGATTTTTGACTTCTAAATAATTACTCTTATTTGACTGTTCATCCATGAATGAAGAAACCCTTGCAACTACGCTAAATAAAGTCATAAAATCTCCTTCAAGAAGAGATTCTTGTTGTGGTCTTGTATTCTTCTCATTAAGCTGAGTGGATACTTCTGTACCATTTCGCGAATACCATTTGTATACAACTTCTTCACCTGTCTCTTTACCTACAAATTTCATTAATTGTGCCTGCGAGCCTGAACTTATCACTTTTTCAAAGATATAATCATCAAGAATACCTTTTATGACTGATTTTGAGAAATCAAAATTTTCAGGAATCGGTTTTTCATCGAATAACATGAGTTCACCTAAGTATGTCTGCCAATTCTTTGTACGCTTGTTCTTTGCAAGAAGAGGTTAAACATAATTCGATTGCATTTTTTAGTTTTGAATCTGTAATATTAGTTTCTACTTTCTTCAAGTACCCATATAATCCTCTGTCTTTAGAATATGCTTTGTCTCGTTCATCTTTTATTTTTTGAGCGTAAATCGTCTTCTCCATTGATTTTGACTTTGCAAAAATGTGCTTTCCTGTCGCCATCTTGTACATTACTTGGCCAAGAGATACCAAATCGTTAGGACCGCCATATCTGCGGTTGTCTTTAGGACCTGCGAATTCTTCTGTCGTGGCTATTCCTAAGTCAATTATAACTGCCCGGTCATTTTCAGAATCTATCATTATATTTGCTGGACGTATATCCCTGTGCTGGTAAATCCCTGCAGCACGCATCTCGAGAAGACCGTTAAGGATATCTGTTGAGTATTTGACAGTCTCTTCATAAGGTAGTCTATCTTCTATTTTCAGAATGCTTTCAAGAGAATCTCCTTTTATGTTTTCTATCTCTAATGCAAAATTGGTCCTTAATTTTCTTGGGATGTGACTTTCATTGAATTTAGCTGACAGCATATCTTCTTTCCTGCCATAATCTCTAGGTTCTCCTATTACTTTTACCACATTCTTCTGATTGCTCTTGTGCGTATCATCAATTCTTTTGAGAAGTGAAAACTCATAATCAATACTGGACGATATTTTTGTAGCGCAGTCATAAAGCAGAAGTATGACGCCCTCTGCGCCTGTGCCTATTATCTTGATATCATTCAATTTCTTCGTCGTCAGTATGTTTTCAATCTCGAATTCATTTAGCTTCATATACCCGTAAATCGATTTAACTGCTTTTTTTGGGCCTATACCTAATCTCTTAAGAGTGTATATGTGTTGCCCATCCATCTCTTTAGGATATTTTTTTGCTTCTGCAGGTGATATTCCGAATTTTATGAGCTGTGCAACACCTAATCCTGAAAACCGTTCATGGTACCTATTTGCTATTTTTGGGCTTATTCCTGCCGTCGCCAGGTAGAATATGCCTTGAGGATAATCGGAAAACCTCCTTCCATACTGCTTTGCCAAATCTGGCGAGATGCCGCTATCCCTGAGCAGATCCCTTTCATCTTTCGTGAATTTCCTGCTGTACCTTTTTTTAGATGTTCTATTCTTTTTCATCTTCAATTATTTTTTTCAGAATTTTGTAATCTTCATAATGCCCTTTTGATTTAAGACAGAACACAATAGAATCTCTTAATCTTGTTTTCTGCAGAGGGCCATTTATTTTGTCCAGGTACTTGTCTATCCCGTATTCTGTTGAATACGCTTTGTCTCTTTCATCTTTTATGTTAGCTGCACGTATCGTCATCTCCATGGATTTTGATTCTGCAAAAATGTGCTTTCCTGTCGCCATCTTGTACATTACTTGGCCAAGAGATACCAAATCATTAGGTCCTCCGTATCTTCTGTTGTCCTTTGGCATGGCGTATCTTTCTGTCGTCGCTATACCTAGGTCGATTATCACTGCTCTGTCTTCTCTTGATTCAATAAGAATATTTGCGGGCCTTATGTCCCTGTGCTGGTATATGCCTGCTTCTTTTAGCTCAATAAGTCCTTGAAGTATACCTCTGGAATAAGTTACTACTTTATCAAAAGGCAGAGGACCCATTCTCTTGATGATATTCTCAAGAGAATCCCCTTCAATATGCTCTAGCTCTATAGCAAAAATCTTCTCAGAATCTTTAACTTTCTGTTTTGCGGAATCATCTAAATATTCTTCATAGTTTGACCAGGTTAGCTCACCAATCCCTTTAACAACATGTCTTTGTTTTCCATGGTGAGCGCAGTTCACTTTCCAGATCAGCTCTGCCTCGTGTTCTAAATATTTAGATATCTTGAACGCATTGTTTTTACTCAGAATAACTATTCCTGAAGCTCCGGTTCCTAATATCCTCTTTATATCCTGCGACTGGTCCTCGTAGAATTCTATAAGCCTATCCTGATTTCTCACAAAAACTTCTGGATTAGGTACTTTCAGAGGAGGTATCTTCAGCGAGTATAATGCCGCTACTGTCTCTCCTTTAAGTCCATGTTGATATGCGTCTGCAATTTCTGGAGTCGCGCCTGCCTTGTGAAGCCTGACAATCCCCATATCTGTAAATCTGTTGCTGTATCTGTTAGCTTCTTTAGGATCAAGTCCTTGATTCAGACTGCTTAATATGCTGAAAGAATCGAATCTTTTATCATACTGGTTCACATATTCAGGTTTCACTCCGCTTCTCATGAACGAGCTTATCACTTTTGGGACGAACCTTTTATCATATCTCTTGGCTTCTTTAATTGTATCTTTGACAGAAAAATTTTCTGTTCCTAAATCATTATTTATCAGGAATTGTAATTTGGATGTGACTATTTCAAACATCTCTTTAGCATCGAAATGCATCAGGTTAATCGCTATGTATTCCTCGTCAGCACCCATCTCAGTAAGCTGTTCAAAGTACTTTTCTTCTGACTGTTCTTCTTCATCAAGCACATATTGAGAATCTGGTGTGTTTTCTTTCTCTGATAATTCGTGATTTAAATCTAAAAGCGCTTCTTTAGCAGATATTTTTTCTTTTCTTAACTTGAGTTTTCTCTTGTTTTTTTTCTGCATAATATCGATAACATTTACGCGTGTTTCATTTATAAACTTTTCTCTGTGTCATTACTGCGCGGTGGTTCATAAATTCACAGAAACTCTTAATAACCAGTTTAACGCAGGTTAATCACATGAAACCAATCCTTGCATTTGACCTTGATGGAACAATAATCAGCAGCAAAGCAGCTGACGAGGCACATAAGCAGTGGTTCAAGGTCATGGGAATGCTTCTCGGAGACAGTTCTGTCGAGAGCCTTGCAGGCAAGAGAGACTATTTCCCTGACGTCCTTAACGTCATGCAGAGACTTACAGGATTAAATCTTAATGATAGCATGAACAAGGATGCACTTGTCAAGTATGCAAGGAATCTGTACCAGATGATATACCTTGCAGAAATAAGGAAAGAAGGAAAGAATTCCCTGTTTCCAGATGTTCTTGATATGATAATAGACCTCAAACAGAAATGCCGTGTTGCACTGATAACAACAGCTCCTGAAGATATGGTCCTTCCTGCGCTTGAGATATTGGGCATAAAGAAGCTTTTCGACTACATATACAGAAGCCCGATAAACAAAGAGCCATCAAAATACGATTTGTTGAATAAATTCACTAGTGATGTAGGCAAACCCTCGCTTTACATAGGTAATGAGAAGAAAGACGCAGAGGCATGCAAGATGCTCGGCATAAAGTTCGGGCTCGCAAAGTGGGGCAAGTATGACGAGGATGCTGCGCAGATGGCGAAGTTCGTGCTCTCGACTCCTCAGCAGTTGAGAGGAGTTACAGAATTAATTTAATTTGATATAACTGGGGTGAACAGATGGACAATTGCATCTTTTGCAAAATCGTGAAAGGACAGATACCTTCCTCAAAAGTTTATGAGGACACAAAATTCCTCGGTTTTCTTGACATAAATCCTGTCCATAAAGGACATGTTCTCATAATACCTAAGAAACATCACAGATGGGTGTGGGATATGACGCTTGATGAGTCAAAAGAAGCGATGCCTGTCGCGCAGAGAGTTGCAAAGGCAGTGCAGGCAGCTACAAAATGCGACCTTGTTGTCATGACTGTTGTCGGTGACGAAGTTGAACATGCACACATACATCTAATACCAAAATTCAGGGGAGACGGACTCAAGTTCTGGCCAAGTGGAAAGTATGAAGAAGGCGAGATGGAGCAGTACAAGGACAAGATAACCTGTTCCCCGAAATAGGCCAAAATCTTTATAAACACTCTATTTTTCTTGTTTTTTGAGCTTTTCGCAGTGCCGGTGTAGCTCAGTGGTTAGAGCGCTAGACTCATAAGAACTTGAGTGATGAGGCCTAAAAGCCTATGATTTTATTATGCTCAACTGGGGCATCTAGAGGTCGCGGTTTCAATTCCCGCCACCGGCACATTTTTAAATTTCAATCTATATATCTCTATATCTTATGAGAATTGAAAATTGTCCTAAAAAACTAAAGAACTGTCCTGAACGTGGCTGTCCATCATATCCCTGCTGGGCATATGAAGAATATCTTGACGCCAAGGATAAAGATAAAAAACAAAAAGATTCTGGCTGGGAATGACTTATTTTTCTATCTTGTAATTAAGAGGGCAGCCATCAAACTTGCAAGGACCATTCTTTTTCTTACAGAAGAAATCAACTTCAGCTCCTTCTGTCCTTTCTACTTTGTACGCGCAATTCTCCCAGATATATTTTCGCCAGTCCTCGACATTCTTGAATTCGAGATTGAATTCTGACTCCTCGAGCTCTTTTTTTGTCTCCTCTTCCTCTGCCTCTATCTTTTCCTCTTCTTCTAGCTCTTTCTTCTGGTTTTCCAGAACCTGTTTTAGGAGAGATTCTACTCTGTCAAGACGGTTGAGAATTTCCTTATCATTGAATACCACAATCATGCACCTCGTTTTGGTAAAATATTATGACGCCGCAGTCCAGCAAATGGTTACGCCCATTTGATAGGCAACATCCGGTCCAGTTTCGCTATGCTCAACTGGACGTTATAAATATTTACACGCCGCCGTCCAGATTTGAACTGGAATACCCTTTCGGGAACAAGCTATCTTTGCCAGCGCAGGAATTTGCGTTTTTGCAGTTTCCAGGCTTGCGCAGTACCAGGTTGTGCCACGGCGGCAGATGCTGTTTTGAAATCTTGCATGTTTTAAAAACTTTTGCTATGATTCTATGCAGTGGCAGCGCTGCAGCTAGTGCATTGGTCAATTGAAGAAATAAAATCAAATGATTAATCGATCATCTCAATCTCGATCTTAAGGCCTTCAGGGATAGGAACTCTCATTACGAGCCTCAATGCCCTTTCGTCCAAGCCAAGATCGACGAGTCTTTTGTGAACCCTCATCTCGTATCTTTCCCATGTCGCCTTTCCGTTGCCGCAAGGACTCTTCCTTGTGGTTATCTTTAGCTTCTTGGTTGGCAGGGGAATAGGTCCACGTATCGTGACTCCGGTCTTGTCCGCAATATCCTTTATATGCGTACATACCTGGTTTATCTTGTCGATATCGTTACTTGTCAGTTTTATTCTTGCTTTTTGCATTTTTCGCCCATATAACAAAACTCGAGTTTGCTATACTCGATTTTGGTTTTTAATATAAATAAAATAAAAAATTGGAAGCATTTAAGCTTGCTTCTTGACTATGTCTATGCACATGCCTGCAGCGACGGTTGAACCAGAGTCCCTGATTGCGAACCTTGACATCTGCGGTATTTCCTTCTGCTTCTCTATGCACATAGGATGCGTAGGCTTTATAGTCACGATAGCTGCGTCGCCATTCTTGATAAAGTCAGGATTCTCTGCGAGGACTTCTCCTGTTGCAGGGTTGAGCTTCTTCTGGATTGCAGTTATCTGGCAAGCGACCTGTGCGGTGTGCACGTGGAACACTGGCGTGTAACCTATGGTTATGACGCTTGGGTGGTTCAGCACTACCATCTGGGCAGTGAACTCTTCAGCAACAGCGGGAATGCTTGTCTCGTGACCGAGAACGTCTCCCCTTGCAACATCCTTCTTTCCTATGCCTCTCACTGAGAAGCCGATGTTGTCACCTGGCTCTGCCTGTGTCATCTGCTCGTGGTGCATCTCAATTGACTTGACTTCACCGCGGACGCCTTTACCATCTCTTGCAGGAACGACTATTACCTTGTCGCCTACCTTCATGATGCCTGTTTCAACTCTTCCGACAGGTACGACTCCTATTCCAGTTATGTTATATACATCCTGGAGAGGCAACCTGAGCG
This sequence comes from uncultured Methanosarcinales archaeon, assembly GCA_964563755.1. Lineage (GTDB taxonomy): Archaea > Nanobdellota > Nanobdellia > Woesearchaeales > UBA11576 > JABMQF01. The sequence continues at coordinate 31,831 of CAZLYC010000002.1, read as the reverse complement.
GCAGGTTTGTGGGCTTGTCAGGTTCCTTCAATGCGTTCATTGCTTGAACCAGTGTAGGTCCCTTGTACCAAGGCATCTTTCCTGTGTTCTTGACTATGTTTTCGCCCATGAGTGAAGCTACAGGTACGAATTGGACTTCTTCAGGCTTGTAGCCGACGCTCTTCAATAGAGTAGAAACATCTGCCTTGACCTGGTTGAATCTCGCTTCGCTGTACTCAACTCCCTTTATGTCCATCTTGTTGACTGCAATTATCAGCTGGTTGACTCCGAGAGTCCTTGAGAGGAACACGTGCTCCTTTGTCTGAGCCATGATTCCGTCGTTAGCTGCAACAACAAGTGTTCCGACATCTGCCTGAGCAGCGCCAGTGATCATGTTCTTGATGAAGTCCTTGTGGCCTGGAGCGTCGATTATAGTGAAGTAATACTTCTCTGTCTCGAACTTCTTGTGAGAAAGGTCAATTGTGACTCCTCTCTCTCGCTCTTCCTTCAGGTTGTCCATAACGAAGGCGAATTCGAAGCCACCTTTTCCTAGCTCCTGTGCCTTTTCTTTCAACTTTCTCATCGTTTGTTCATCTATAACGCCAGAATCGAACAAAATTCGGCCTACTGTGGTAGATTTGCCGTGATCAACGTGTCCGATGAAAACGATGTTCAAGTGTGGTTTTGTCTTAGCCATTCTAAAACCTCCTTACTTCTTTTTGATTTTTAAGCCTAATTAAAGCTGATTTCCTCTTTTTCAGCTCTATTTGAGCCAATCTTGTATTTTGTTCAAATATGGCATTTATTTAAAAGGTTTTCTGTAACAACCAAAAAACAAGAAAAATGCTCCAAATCCAGTTTTAAACGCTTTATCCTGCTGTCTGATTATCTTCTATCTTTAGTCCCTTTCTTTCCCTTATCTGCTTTATTATCTTATTCTGAAGTTCTGTAGGCATCCTCTCAAATGTCTGGTCGACAAGCGAAGATATCCCTCTTCCTGCTGTCGCGCTCCTCAATGTATTTGACAGGCCGAGCATCTCACCGACAGGAAGCTTACCTGTTATTATTGTAGTCTCGCCTTCCTGCTGCATGTCGATAAGCTGACCTCGCTTGTTGCTTATCAGTTTTGATATCTCTCCCATATATTCTGTCGGACACTCAAACCTCAGGGTCTGGACGGGTTCAAACATGACTGGATTTGCAAGGTTCATCGCTCCCCTTATACCTTCTCTTACTGCAGGATACATCTGTGAAGGCCCCCTGTGGATTGCGTCCTCGTGCAGTTTACAGTCCATGAGCCTTACCTTGACTCCAGTGCAAGGTTCCCTTGCAAGAGGGCCTGAACTCATAACATCCTCAAACATATCAAGTACAAGCTCAAGTATCTCATTCATGTAGACTACTCCTCTTGTCTCGTCTATCAATATGTTGCCGTTGTAGATATCTTTTATTCCCCTTGCAAGCTTTGAGTCATATCCTAGCTCTACAAACTTGTCGAATATCGGAATATCTTTTTTTCTTGGCCTTATCTGAGGTATCTCTCCTTTCTTTATAGCATCACGTACATCAGGTTCAATCGGTTCAACCCTGAAGTAAAGCTTGTTGTGCTTGTTAGGAGATTTTCCCTCGAACTCTGAAATTGATGGCTTTGTAATAGTCTCTCTATAGACTACTATCGGCGGAGATGTGATTATCTCCACTCCTTTCTCTGTCTTTATCCTGTTCTCGACTATCTCAAGGTGAAGCTCTCCCATGCCCTGCATAAGATGCTCGCCAGTCTCCTCATTCACCTGGATCTTGACTGTAGGGTCTTCTTTTCCGACAACCCTCAATACTTCGACAAGCTTTGGCAGGTCTGAAGGATGTTTTGCTTCAATCGCTTTTGTTATGACTGGCTCGAATATGTGGGTAATCTCTTCAAATGGTTCTTCAGGTTCAAAAGTTATAGTCTCTCCGACCCTGCTCTTTATTCCGACAAGCCCAAGGATGTTCCCGCAAGGGACTTTCTCGACGAGCTCTCTCTTCTGCCCGTATGCTATGAATATCTGTTGTATCCTCTGCTTCTGCTTGTCCCTGTTAAGATATACTTCCATCCCTTTCTCTATCGTGCCTGAGAAAAGCCTCCCGTATGAAATCTCGCCGACTTGTTTCTCGACTATTATCTTGTTTATCACGAAACCCAGTTTACCTTCTGGGTCGCATGTTATAAGTGACTTTCCGAAATCAGAATCTAAATCTCCATGCCATATCTTTGGAATCCTGTATGCCTGAGCAACTGAAGGATCAGGATGATGCTTCACTACCATGTCCAGCACAACTTCGAAAAGAGGTGCTTTAGTGAAAAGTGCCCTGTCTCTCTCTGGACCTGGCTCTGTCTTCTCGTAGATATCTATTACATCCTTGAAGCTGACATTCTTCTTTTTCATAAAAGGTAAGCTTAACGCCCAGTTCTGCCTTGCGCTACCGAAAGCCACAGAACCGTCCTGGACATTGACCCGCCATTTTTCTCCCAATCCCTTCTCTGCGATGTTAAGTATCAGCTTGTTCACATCAGCTATTATCTTCATGAACCTCTCCTGTATCTTATCTGGGGGCAACTTCAGTTCTGTAATGAGCCTGTCGACCTTGTTGATGAACAATGTGGGTTTAACCCGCTCTTTCAATGCCTGCTTAAGGACGGTCTCTGTCTGCGGCATGATGCCTTCTGAGGCGCATACAAGTAGGATTGTACCGTCGACAGCTCGCATTGCCCTAGTGACGTCACCGCCGAAATCCACGTGGCCCGGAGTATCTATTAGATTTATCAGGAACTCTTTTCCGTCAAACTCATGGACCATCGATATGTTCGCAGAGTCTATAGTCATGCATCGCTCTATCTCATCTGCCTTGAAGTTCAATAGAAGCGCGTCTCCTGCAAGGTCCTGTGACATGAGGCCTGCAGCCGCAATCAAATTATCAGAAAATGCTGTCTTTCCATGATGGATGTGGGCACTAGTGCAGATATTCCTTATGTTCTTAGGAACCGCCGCGATTCTTAAGACCCTTTCGACCATCCTGTTTGCCATTTGTGTGTTACCTTTAACTGCAGATAGAATGAGGGTATTTAATAAAATATTGGAAAGCTCTGCTTTCGATATGCCTGGCAATGCCACGCTCGCACGGCTTCTATATCTATTGTTGTTTGCAGAACTGCATCATGTTCACATGTTTCTCCTGCTGCTCGCTAGGTGGCATTGAAATAAAAGAAATAATAAAAAATTGAAATCATTTATTCTGTAGGCTCCTCTTCCTCAAGCTTCAGTTTCTTTCTTTCCCTGATCTGCTTGATTATCCTTGCCTGCAACTCATTCGGCAGCTTCTCGAACGTCTGGTCGACAAGTGAGAATTGTCCTCTTCCTTCTGTCGCGCTCCTCAAATCGCTTGAGAAACCAATCATCTCTGCCACAGGCAGCTTGCCTAGAAGCATGACATAATCAGCTTCCTGCTGCATGTCGATAAGCTGTCCTCTCTTGTTGTTTATCAGCTTGGACATCTCTCCCATATATTCGTTAGGAGCTTCAAACCTCAGAGTCTGGATAGGTTCAAACATAGTCGCGCCTGCAAGCATCATCGCTCCCCTTATACCCTCTCTTACTGCAGGGTACATCTGGGCAGGACCTCTGTGGATTGCGTCCTCGTGCAGTTTACAGTCCATGAGCCTTACCTTGACTCCAGTGCAAGGCTCCCTTGCCAATGGACCGGCACCCATAACATCCTCAAACATATCAAGCAAGAGTTCCATTATCTCACCTATGTAGACTATACCTCTTGTTTCGTCGATGAGTATGCTACCTTTGTAGATATCCTTGACGTTCCTCGCAATCTTGGAATCATATCCCAGCTCAACGAACTTGTCAAATATCGGGATGTCCTTCTTCCTGAGCCTTCTTTCTGTGAGCTCGCCCTTCTTTATCGCTTCCTTTACATTGTCTTCGAGCGGCTCTACCCTGAAGTAAAGCTTGTTGTGCTTGTTAGGAGATTTTCCCTCGAACTCTGCAGTCGATGGTTTTGACACTGTCTCCCTGTATACAACTATGGGTGATGAAGTCTTGACTTCGACACCTTTCTCTGTCTTTATCCTGTTCTCTATAATCTCAAGGTGCAGCTCTCCCATGCCGGATATCAGGTTCTCTCCTGTCTCTTCGTTAATCTCAATCTTTACGCTAGGATCCTCTTTTCCGACCTTTCTTAGAACTTCGACGAGCTTTGGAAGGTCTGCCGGCTTATTGACTCCGATTGATTTAGTGATGACCGGTTCGAAGATATGCTTCAGCTCTTCGAAAGGAGTCTCTGGCTCAAGAGTTATTGTCTCTCCAGCTTCGCCGTTTATGCCTGCTATGGCGATTACGTTACCTGACGGGAGCTCATCTACCTGTTCAGGTATTATTCCATTATAGATCAATAGCTGCTGTATCCTCTGGGTCTTCTTCGCAAGATTAAGATAGACTTCCTGACCCTGCTTCAGTGTACCTGAGAAAAGCCTTCCAGCGCTAATTTCCTTGCCTGCTCTAGGATCTATGACTATCCTTGTTATCACGAATGCAGGTTTTCCATTGCTGTTGCAGTTAATCAGGTCTTTGCCAAACTCTGAATCCGCGTCTCCTTTCCATATCTTTGGAATCCTGTATTTCTGAGCTTCAAGCGGGTTTGGAAGGTGCTTTACTACCATGTCAAGAAGCACTTCGAAAAGAGGCGCGTTCTTCCACGTCCAATCCTTCCTCTCCTGGTCTGTCATCTCATAAATCCTGGATATGTCGCTGAACTTTATGCCCTTCTTCTGCATGAAAGGAACTGAGATTGCCCAGTTGTCCCTCGCGCTTCCAAATGCGACGCTACCATCATTTATGTCAACTTTCCATTTATCCTTGAATTCGCTATCTGCTATCTTATCGATAAGGACGTTGAAGTCCTTGTATATCTTAATCAGCCTTTGCTGCATCTGGTCAGGCGGCAACTTTAATTCCTTAAGGAGCCTGTCCATCTTGTTGATAAACAACACTGGCTTTACCCTTTCCCTCAACGCCTGCTTAAGGACAGTCTCTGTCTGCGGCATTATGCCTTCGACTGCGCATACCAGGACTATTGTCCCGTCGATAGCTCTCATTGCCCTAGTGACGTTTCCTGAGAAGTCAACGTGACCTGGAGTATCAATCAGGTTGATAAGGTATTCTGAGTCACTGAACTTGTGGACCATGCTCACGTTAGCCGAGTCTACAGTCATCAGTCTCTCCTGCTCATCCTTGTGCTGCCAGGTCAACATGCCCTGGTCCAAGTTACCTGCAAGCTTTTCAGACATGTAGCCTGATGCCGCAAGAAGATTGTCAGTCAGCGCAGTCTTTCCGTGGTGGATGTGAGCGCTTGTGCAGATATTCCTTATCTGATCTTTATTCTTACAAATCCTTTTGATCTTGTCGAGTTGGCTTTCTTTTTCTGCCATCTAAATTCCCTCCTTGATTATAGCAATATGTTGATTCACAATATGTGTACATCATGCACTGTCTTGTACGAGTGCAGCTCTTTAGGCGTGAACCACAGAGAAACCTCGTACTTAGCATCTTCAGCGTTGCCTGAAGCGTGTATGACATTCTTGACAGACTTCTTCGCGTTGTCCGCATGCGAGAAACTCATATGTGTGTAGTCTCCTCGGATAGTTCCGGGTGCCGCGACCTTCGGTTCTGTCGGTCCTACAATCTTTCTCACAACTTCTATAGCATGGATACCTTCAATCGCCATAGCGATGATTGGTCCTTCTATTATATAGTCAAGGAGAAGCTCACGTACGTGCTCTCCCCTTCGCTTCGCGATGTCCTCTGTGTAATGTTTCCTTGCGAATTCCTTGTCTATCCATACCATCTTCATGCCTATTATCTTGAGGCCTGCATTCTCAAACCTCCTGATAACTTCACCGATGAGGCCGCGCTGGACCCCATCAGGCTTTATAGCGACGAATGTCTTTTCAATCATCTTACGCACACTCAGTTGGCTTTTCCGCGTGCAGACCTGGACTCGTTTGTCCACTTCGTTACGCGTGGCTTCCTGTTCAACTTGAGCAAGTTCTTCTCGCATTTGGTTGAGCAGAAATACAGTACCTTGCTGTCATTCTTGACAAGCATCTTGCCTGTGCCTTTCTCCAGAGTATGTCCACAAAAACTGCAATTCACCATCGTGTAGCACCTCTTAGCTCCTTCTGCCCTTGTTGAGAGCTCTTGCTTCGATTTCAGTTTCCCTAAGCATCAGTATGTCGCCGACCCTTATCGGGCCCTTGACGTTCCTTCTGAGGATCTTGCTCTGGTCTCTGCCAGCGAGGATCTTGCATCTTACCTGGATTGCTTCTCCTCTGGACCCTGTCCTGTCAATCACTTCTTCAACCCTTGCAGGGAAAGCATCAGTGAAGTAGACTGCGCCTTTGACAGCTTCTTCTGACTGAGCCGGACCCTTCCTGGGCGGGCTTGTTTTTTGTTCAGCCATTTTGTATCACTTCAACAAGCTGGATTATTGACCTATGAGGCCAGCAATCTCTTTTATTATCGTCTTGGCATCGCCCTCGTTCAAGACCGCTACTGCTGATGTCGGGACTGTAAGTCCTGCAGAAGCTCCGAGCTCTTCTTTAGAGCCGACCTTGACGCAAGGTATTCCTTTCTCCTTGCAAAGAAGAGGAAGGTGCATGACTATCTCTGGCGGGCTTATGTCGCTTGCAAAAGCAACAAGCTTTGCGTCGCCTTTCTCGACTATCTTCGTGACTTCGTTTATGCCTTTCCTTATCTTTCCGGAAGCTTTCGCGCTCTCGATTGCCTGGTATGTCTTTTCAATAAGCTCTTTCTCTGACATTTTACTCACCTCGCACTGAAAAGTGCTTCAAATGTTGTTTGTTAATCAGGAGAAGTAATCGATACTCCTCGCTCAAGCCTTTTTTAGAGGCTCTCATGGTTCACTAGAGTGATTTTTGAAAAAAAGAAGGGGATATATAAAGGTTATGCTTGTCCGGGAATACTTAGCAGAAGATAACTAAAATATAAAAAATTAAAAATTTAATCACTCCATCTTAACAGACACAAGTCCTGTCTTCTTCTCCCTGAGAGTCTTCATAGGGTTATAGTATGTCATCTCAAGAGTTCCAGTGACCCAGTCCATGCTTGAACTCACATAGCATTCGAACTGCTTTATCTGGCCCGGTTCTATGAATGAGCCTGACGGGTCGCAATCCTCTCCATTAAGCGTCAGAGTAACTTCATTAAGCTTCGAGCTGTAGTCAATATTCTTTATAGTGAGGTAGACAGTCCCGCTGTTCGCGAAATACTTTGTGCACTCGAGAGGGAAGTCCATATCGCATTTCTCTGTCGCTTCTTTCTCTCTGGTGTATGTGTCAACCTTCCTGAATGTGACGGTGTCTCCTGTTGTAGAATCAGTGTACGATCTCGTGTCATCTTCTTCAGATGCAGCTTCTTGGGCTGCTGTCGCTGTCTGAGTGGTTGTTTTTGCAGCGGTAGTTGTTGTGGTCTTAGATGCTGTCGTTGTTGTCTTTGATGCTGTCTTTGCTGGAGCTTCAGAGCCGCAGCCGATTATAAAAACAGCAAGAACCAAAATAGCGATTATTGCAAGTTTTCTCATAGTAACACCCCGGTTATAATATAATAATGACTAATGCTGCGCTATTTATAAAATTTTTTATGTGTTCAATCACAAAACAAAGAAAAGTATGACTGGTAGGATAAGACAACCCATCTGATGATTTCTCGCGACATCAGTCATGGCAGGTATGATGCCCACTGCTGTAGAGACCAGCAGCACAATAAGCCCGAGCCATCCAGAGAAAACAAATACCATAAGCGTGACGAAAAACAACACACCTGATGCGAGGTAAGAATAATTGACTTTGGTCACAAGCCTTGCGAATATCTTCGATATCCTCAATGAAAGAAAAACTGAGGCACAGCCTGCGATGACTGCTGTGCAAAGGAACATGATTAAGACAGGAAGTGTGTACTGTTCAAGGAGTTTTGACATCACCACAACAACTCCGCTCCGGGATTTCTCGATGGTGTATAGCGTAACAAGCGAGAAGATGAAATTGACAGTATTGATGCCCCCTACAAGTATCATGAAACCGTGATCACCTATGTTCCTGACGAACTGCGATGCCAACACCGCACCTTGCGCAGGCCCAAGACCTGGGAAAAATCCTGTCAGTATTCCTGCGGCTGTCCCGGCAGAGACTGCTTTTATTATGTTTTTCTTCTTAACGAAAATAGTCTCATCGAATTCCTGTTTTGGTATCGAAACTTTCTCAGATATGCTTAGAAGCAATGTTGAAGTTCCGAACAATCCTGAAAGCAAAGGGAATAGTGGATCTTTTAGGTTCGGCATGTTAAGCACGATAAGACCAAGAACTCCTGATATCATGAACACAAGAAAATTCAGAATGCGTTTGTCGTCTTTTAGTATCATGAAAAGCATTATCGCGATGAGCAGGTAGCCCACATATCCTTTGAGCAGCTCATAAACAAATCCAGAAAGCGGAATAGTGAATGGGACAACGGCAACAGAAAGGAGCAGGCATAAGAAAGAACCTATGATAGTAAGCTTCACTGCCTCGAAACCCTTTCCCTGCAGTAGAAGCTTGTGCGCGGGGAGAGCATTCATCGCTTGCGCTTCGTCTGGCGCTCCTAGAAATGTGCTTGGCACAGCATCAAGGAAAGTATGCGTCACTGCTACTGATATGATAAAACAGCAGAGGACTATCGGGTTCGTGAACCGCAGCAGGAAAGACGAAGATGATAATAAAAGCAAGGCCACAAGATTCACGTGGATGCCTGGTGTCAGGCCTGTGAATATTCCGCAGAATACTCCAAGGATTATCACTAATATTATATGCATCAACATAAGAAAATATACGCGTTGTGTTTTTATATTGCTAATCCATATAAATATAAAAATTATCTGGACTATCTGAGTGTTATTCCGGTCAATAATTAAAAAATTCCGATATAATCATGCGCGACAATATTACTTGTTTTTGCAATAAATTTATAGCTGTTAACCTATTTTCAGTCAGTATGGACATCAAAACAAGCTACGAACAGGCAAGAGAAATACTGCGCTTAAAATCCTACGATAGGCCAAAAATCATACAGTTCGAGACAACAAACAATTGCAACGCAAGATGCGTTTTCTGCCCTCACTCTAAAATGGCCAGGAAAAAAGGTTTTATGTCTGACCAGACATTTGAGAAGCTGCTGTCTGAGATTAAACAGATACGACCTAATATTATAATCTGCCATCTTCACGGTGAGCCTTTTATGGATGAAAAGATAATTGAACGTCTAGAACTGATACAGAAAAACTTCCCGGAACCCATAAAAGCAATATCCACCAATGGCAGCCTTCTGGATAATGATAAAATAGATTCCCTGTTGAAATTGACTCCTCTGCACATTACTGTGTCATTGAATGCAACCAATCCAGAAGACCATGAAAAAATAACTGGTCTTAATAATTTTGAGATTGTAAAAAGAAACGTAACCTACTTACTGGAACTCAGGAAAAAAAGAGATTTCAGGTTGAGTATATCCATGATATCTTATTCACCTCACGCATATTCTTTAACTAAAGAATTCAAGAAATCGTGGGGAGAAAATGCTGCTGTTTGGTTCTACGACAATTACGCGGGATTGAAATACCCTGCTGAGCAGAGAGAAAACGTCTGTACAAATTCTATATGCACAGCGTGTATACTTTGGAATGGTGATGTTTCATTGTGCTGCAAAGATATGGAAGGTAAAGTAATATTTGGAAACATAAACGAGAAAAGTCTATATGATATCTGGAACTCTGATTTAGCTGTTAAATACCACTTTTCAAACATCAACAAGAGGTTTGACCTTCTGGAGCTTTGTCAGAATTGTAATTATCATAAGAAATAAACCCTGCTTTCTGTCATTTACAGATTCACGATTCGCTGACAATCTTCGCGGCAACGCCTGGGCCGCGGCTTGTAGTTCTCAGAGTGCCTGGCTTACCACAGTAAGGGCACATAGACACGCGTTTGTCATCATTTTTCGTGAACTGGTAGTTGCAGTTCCTGCAGATGTATGAGACTGACATGACATATCAGCACCAATCCGAATTTATAAATCTTTTCTTGGCGGATATGCCCTACTTTACGATACGTTTTTATATCATCTGGCCATGCCTGTTCTAGAGGTGAACAAATGTATTCTCAAAACGACCTTAAGCGCGTGCTCAGACGCAATCTGGAATCAGAATTCAGCGTAATCAAATTCTATCTTGAAAACACCAAATGCCTGAACTATGCAAAAAACAGGTCAAAGATAGACGAACTCATATTTGACTCATTCAGACATGCTAAGATGATATCCTCACTCCTGCTCGAGCTTGATAAAGATGCAAAAGGAAAACTTGACATGAAGAAACGCGAAGACGCTTTACGAGAAGAATCGGGTGTAAAAGAACTATACCAGTATGAGCTCAACAAATCCTGCTACAAGAACGCAGAGAAGCTTTTCAGCAAGCTGATAAAAGAGGAGACAGAGCACGAGAAAATTGTGCGTTCACTAAAATAATCTTAATTCACTTTTTCGCTTCTTTTTTTAGCTCTTCAAGAACATCCTTAGCGTGGCCTAGCGCACTTACCTTGTCCCAGTGCTTCAATATCTTACCTTTCTTGTCGATAAGGAATGTGCTTCTTATCGTGCCAAGGAACTCTCTTCCCATAAAGACCTTCGGGCGCCAAACGCCATACTTTTCCTGGACTTTATGATCCTCATCTGAAAGAAGAGTTATTGTAAGTCCCTGCTTGTCAACAAATTTCTGGTGCGATTCGCAGCTGTCTTTGCTTATACCAAGAATCACAGCTCCAAGCTTCTTGAAATCCTCTTTTAGCCTGCTGAAGTCTATAGCTTCGAGAGTGCAGCCAGGAGTATTGTCCTTCGGATAAAAATAAAGCACGACATACTTGCCTTTGTAATCATTAAGGCAGTGCTCTTTCTTATTTGAGTCAAGCAGGCAGAAATCTGGAGCGACAGATCCTGACTTTTCTTTTGAATCATCTTTTTTCATAAGTGCACCTCAGTTTATCAGGAATATCGCGAAGTTAAGGACTGCCGCAAAACTCACCCAAGCAAGATAAGGCATCAAAAGAATGCCTGCTTTCTTCGATATCCTGTAGAATAGGAATATGTTTAGCAATATCGTGAGCCATAAAAATAATATGTCTATCAACCCAAGCAGCGGCGATTCAAGACCGAAGAAAAACAAAGACCACAATATGTTCAGTACGAATTGCATACCAAAAACAGACATCGCTTGCCGAACTTCTTTCTTTTTTGTCCCTTCAGACCAAATCATATACAGCGAAACGCCCATCATGATGAAGAGTGTCGTCCATACCGGACCGAAAATCCAGTTCGGCGGATTAAACGATGGCTTGTTGATTGTAGAATACCAAGAGTCAACAGATGAACTTGTGAATATAGACCCGACGCTGCCCGCCGCAAGACACAGTCCTATGCAGGAAACCAGAGCCAAAATATTTATTTTTTTATTCTTTTTGTCTTGTGCCATGTGAGTACCTCTTAATTATAAAATCATGTTGAATATGAACCCCAGAATCAAAACCTGCGGAACAGTGACAATCGGAAGCCACAAAGCTGCTTTCTTGCCGATGTTCGACCAGATAAGACCGATTTCTGTGTAATCTGTCACGACCCCTGCCATGAGGAAAACAAAAGAGTTCCCGAATGCACCAGTCTGCCTGAAAATCTCAAAAGCGAGAGGAGCGGAACCTTCTGAACATACTTCTATTATTGTCGCTATAACAAGGGTTATTATGAGTCCGAGTAGAGTTGGCCCGAGATATTTATGAAACATATCTTCAGGGACGAACGCATTTGCCATGGACGCTATTATCATACCGATAAGAAGCCACCACATGACCATCTTTGCAAGAGACCAGCCGCCTGAAAAGATTCCTTTCACTGCATCATACGCAGCAGCTTTAGTGAATTTGTACTCCTTGAACCTTTTTTTAATGTCTGACCATAATGAGAATTCATGATTCTTATCGAGTCCGCACTTGTCGCACTCAACTATCTTCTTTTTTTCCAGATGCTGGTAAATCAGACCAGTATTTATCGCTATTATTATTGCACTTATTATAATCAGCAGCGCCTTCATGCCAAAAAATCCGAAGAATAATACTGTTATCGGCAGATTAGCCCAAGGACTTGCCAGAAGAAACGCGACCACTGCTGAAGTGTTTGCGCCTTTCTTGTAAAGCTCAATGGCGATCGCGAGAATGCCATGAGAACAAGCGCTCATCAGGAATCCGAACGCTACAGCATAGAATATCGAGCTCTTCTTATGCGTGCCAAGATACTTTTCTATATATTCTCTTGGAACAAAGTAATCAATCACTCCTCCGAGGAAAAGTCCGAGAAGCACTGCCCACCAGATGAGCTTTGCATAGTCTATCATCGACTCAAAAAGCGGATTAAGGAATGCTATGAAATAAGACGCTATTAGTATGAATAGAGTGAGTATGCTTACAATGTAAATCCTTTCCTGATACCAATGCTTGTGCACTGCGATGCATTCAGGGCAACTTTCCGCAATCTTGTGCTTTTTCTCATACTTCCTTATGCATTCTTCACTGCAGAAATAATGGCCGTGCGCATGGATTGTTCCAGTCATCCCGCAGACAGGGTCTATCTTGCTGCTGTTCATTTCGAGATATCCTCCTTGAGCTTGACAACCTTGTCCCTATATTCTGAGTGTATCATCTTCCTGTCGAATTCCCAGAAATCCCTGACCATCTTGTCCTGTTCTTTATCATTGAAATACTTCATGACTTCTATGAAGAAATGCTTGTCTTCAAGCTCTATGTGCGCAGGATAGAGCGTTGCTAGCTTTGATAGGTTCGCTTTTATGTCAGACAATGCAGATTTATCTCCTTTAACATAATTATCTTTTGCTGCGATGAGCGCCCTTACAACACCCCTAGCTATAGTGTGCTCCTCAAGAAGCTGCTGTAGCGTCTCAAAATGCTGCTTAGATACCTTTTTCCTCTTCAAAGCCTCAAAAAGAATATCTTCTTCTTTGCCATGGTGGCACCTGTCAGCGTAAGTCCTTAGAAATCCTACTGCTGCGTTGATGAAATGAGGATCGGCTGATTTTTCTTTCTCTATTTTCTTAACTTCAATTTTTATGAGCGCAGCCATCTGCTCGATTATCCTGTGCTCAGCCATCAATGGCCCGTAAGGTTTTATCTTGACAGAATTTTTCATAATCGTTCACCTCTTGACAAAAAGCCCGCACCAGCACATGCCTTTCTCAGTCCACGTCGTATGCGTCTTGAAATTACAAGGACAGATCAGTTCAAGGTCACGCTCAAAAGTTCCGTCTCTTAGTCTGCAGGGGCATAATTTGAGTCCGAACTTCTTCTCGTTCTTGAATACTCCGTCTGCTATGATATCAACATGCTCTTTATCAGGATTCAATATGAAATCATTCTTTTCTGTGAATGTTTCCCAGATTTTCTTGAGTTCTGCCTTATCCATATCAGAACCCCTGGACTTTCTTCGCTTCCTGATTCTCTATCTCGACATAAGCGTTCTTCGCGCCGCATGTCGGACAGATTTCAGGTCCAGCTATACCATAATGTATGTCATTGCAGACATTGCACCGCCAGAATTTTTTTTCAGTCATCTGTTTCACATCACTCCACGATTATTTCTGCCTTCATCTTAGGATGTGGTCTGCAATAATATGTAAACGTACCTTCTTCGTTAAAAGTGTAGCTCCAGCTCTCGCCTTTCGAAAGAAGAGGAGATTCAAACTTTCCGCTGTCTTCAACTACATCATGCCTGGTCGGATCCATCTGCGTCCAGGTCACTGTTGCTCCTCTCTTTATAGTTATAGATGAGGGATTGAATGCGAATCCTTTTATCTCAACGTATTCATTTGTTCCAGAATCTTGTCCTTCAACAGCAGCCACATTTGCAGGACTGTCAATGATAACCTTGTCTGGCATTTGCACAGGTGTTTGTTCTACTGTTCCTTTTTGGACTTCAGCTGTCTCGCTGCAGCCTGACAGCATAATTATCATGATAGTTATGAATATACAACTTGCTTTTTTCATGTTCCTACCTCACATGCGCACCAGTACTAAAAAAATGCGAGCAAACCTAAGATACCATGTATCAATGCTAGACTGATTGTGATTACTGCCATCCTAGGATGCCATTCGAATGGAATCTTGTGTATCCCTTTCTTGTTCAAAATAGATATTGTCGTCGTGAACAACAGGGAAATGAGGGTCAATGTGCCTCCATACATCATCAATGGTTTACCGAGAATCTGATAATAAGTTATGCTTTCAAGCAAACAAATCACCTTTTCTTTTCCTTGACCAGCCAGTTGTGCGTCAGCCAAAACACTGTTGAAAAAACCAAAGATGCTATTGCTAGATATACCAGCCCCAACAGTGCCGCACCAAAGAATCCTAAGCCTCCCATCATCCCGTAGCCGTCGTAATTGCCCATCATGCCATACTGCGCAAGTACTGCTGTGCTTGATAACGCTATTAAAAACGGAAGAATCAATATTTTTTTCATTTTATCACCTCGTCAGTACCTATAGTCAGGCAGTATATATTTCTTATCATATTTATAAACTGCAAACAGTCACTTGCGTAGGCTTCCGTCAATGCCGACAACTAATCTTTTCAGGGTTATCCTCTTGCCGGACTCCTCAAGCGCCTCTTCTACTGCTGAGTAAAGCCCTCCGCAGCATGGTACTTCCATTATCGCGACGGTTATGGTGTTAGGATCACACAATTCTATCATAGATTTGATTTTCTCTTTGTATGCGCTTATGTCATCAAGCTTTGGACAGCCTATCGCAAGAGATTTACCTTTCAACAGCTTTGGATGGAAATTCGGGCATGCAAAAGCTACGCAGTCTGCAGCGATAAGCACATCCGCATTCTCAAAAAACCTTGCGTTAGGCGGAAGGAGGTTGAGCTGGACCGGCCATTGGCGAAGCTCAGATTCCAGCTCAGGAGAACTATTGCTATCTTTTGAATTCTGTTTTGGCTGTATATCTCTCATTGCTGAACCAGGGCAGCCGCACGGAAGAGTATTTGATGCTGTCTTATGAGCGTCTTTGCTCTTCATACTCTTTAATGGGTCTTCCGTAAGCTGTGTTTTACCTATCTTCTTCAGGTGTTGGTTTGTCTTCTTGAAATCAAAATCCTTGACATCACGTTCGACAATTGTTATCGCATCCTGTGGGCAATGACCAAGACAGTTACCGAGACCATCACAATATACTTCGTTGACAAGCCTTGCTTTACCGTCAATTATCTGTATTGCTCCCTCGTGGCAGTTAGGCACACAAAGGCCGCAGCCGTTGCATTTATCCTCATCAATCTCAACTATCTTTCTTTTGACCATCTTGACCCTCCTTTCAATCATGAGAGAATAAGTACGAATGAAGTGTCTTTCTTCGCAGAGAGCGAATGGACCTCTCCTGGTTTCATAATGATCAGCTTACCTTCATTCATCTTGATGTCTTTTTCTTTCAGCCTGAATATACCTTCGCCTTCCATCACGTAGACGATAGCGTCCCTTGTCGAAGTGTGGTCAGATATCTTTGTCCCTTTTGACATGCAAAAAAGAGTCACATCAGTCTTTCCTTTGTTTATATCCTTGCTTAGTATACCTTCTTTAGGATATTCAATCATCCTTTTTAATTCGTGCTCGGTCTTCATAGTGCCCACCTTCATCGATTTTAATGATAATTAGGTATAAAAAAGATACTTAGTATAAAAACGATACTAATATAAATACCTGCGAGTTTCCTGAAGTATACTATGGATGACCATTGCACCATATACCGCACCGCTGACTTCATCGGACGCAGATGGACTCTACTTGTATTGCTTGAGCTTTATAGAGAAGGATCCGTTCCAAAGAGATATTCTGAAATCAAGAATTCACTTCCTGGTATAACTCCTAAGATCCTAGCATTACGGCTAAGAGAGCTTGAGAAGGAAGGTCTTGTAAAGAAAAAGATAGATTCTTCTAAATTCCCTGTCGCCTGCCACTATTCCCTTTCTCCAAGCGGCGAGGAGTTCATATCTGTGATACAGGACATAAAGAAATGGGCCCTTAAATGGAAAATCACGAATAAGCAATGCAAGAATTCTGACTGTGCGAACTGTTGCCTTTGAGCACTCGTTTTTAGATTCTATTTTTTGTTATTTGCCTAAAATGCATAAAGTTTATATACTAGTAATGCTTCTCAACTGATAATGATTATCGATAAGAAACACAGTTCGACGAGAAACACAAGCCAACGCCTAAAAATACTTGATTACCTCAAGGGCGTAAGGACGCATCCTACTGCTGAGATGGTCTATGCTGCTGTAAAGAAAGACCTTCCTGCGATAAGTCTTGCAACCGTATATAGGAACCTGAACCTTCTCGCTGAGCTTGGTGAAATAATCAAGCTGGAGATAGACGGAGAGTTCCGTTTTGACGCGCACATGTGCCACCATGTACACTGCGTTTGCAGGAGATGCGGCAAGATAATAGATGTTCCAAATGAAGAGATCATTGAATGCGCATCATCAAAGATGAAGCTTAAGGGATTCGAACTCGAGTGCATAAACATAATCGTCCGTGGCGTCTGCAAATCTTGCAGGTAGGCAAAGAGCATCAGTACGATGCGTGCAATTTACCTGTGGGGTGATAAACATGACAGGACACGTGACAGAACCAGTAGTTTGCCATGAAGGCAAGTGCAAGTACAAGCATAAAAAATATGTCGACGAATGCTTGGACTGCGATATAGTTGAGCAGATAGAGCATGATCTGCTAAAAGACGCAAAGAATTGAAAACCAATCTGTTGATTGGTATATTATGAGGTGTTCATCATGATAAAAATAAATGAAAAAGCCCCTGACTTCACGGAAGACGCGTATGTCAAGGGAGATGAGATAAAGAAGATAAGCCTGTCTGACTACAAGGGAAAATGGGTCGTTTTGTTCTTCTACCCTGCAGACTTCACTTTTGTCTGCCCGACTGAACTTGGCGACCTTGCGGCAAACTATGCCAAATTTAAGGCACTGGGTGCTGAAATAATCAGTGTTAGCACAGACACAGCATTCGTGCATAAAGCCTGGCACGACAATTCTGAAACAATAAAGAATATAGAGTTCCCGATGCTCGCTGACCCTGCAAGAAGGGTATGCAACGCATATGGAACATTGATAGACCAGGAAGGACTATCGCTCCGTGCGACATTTATCATCGACCCAGATGGAGTGTTGAAGGCTTTTGAGTTCCATGACAACAACATAGGGAGGAACACCGACGAAATAATAAGAAAGATACAGGCTGCAGATTTTGTCAGGAAAAATAAGGGAAACGTATGCCCTATGAACTGGAAGCCGGGAGCAAAGACGCTAAAACCAGGCATCAACCTGGTAGGAAAGATATAAAAGACAAATTGATTTTAGTTTGGAGGTAAATAAGATGGCAAAAATAAAAGTATACTCTACATCTACCTGCCCTTGGTGCATAAAGCTCAAGGCATATCTTAAAGAGAAGAAGGTAGATTTCGATGATGTGGATGTTGGCGAAGATCAGGATGCTGCTTCTGAAATGATAGAAAAATCAGGCCAGATGGGCGTTCCACAAATGGAGATAAACGGAAAGATGATAGTGGGTTTTGACAAGGATGCAATTGATGCTGAACTTAAGAAAGTCAAAAAATGAAACAAATTACGAAGTGAAACGATGCATGACACGATAATAATAGGCGCAGGAATAGCAGGACTCACTGCCGCAATCTACGCTTCGAGAAAAAGGATGGATTTCAAGATAATATCATCTGATTTCGGCGGGCAGTTCATGGTAAGCGGTGAGGTCCTGAACTATCCTGGTATAGTCAAAACGACTGGAGCAGATTTCAGCGATACTCTTGAAAAACAGATGAAGTTCAACGGAGTCAAAGTGGATACTGAGACAGTGACTGCTGTCAGCAAGTCTTCGAAAGGATTCAAGGTAACCACGAACAAGGCGAATTATGACACCAAGACAGTGATAATCGCGACCGGCGCAAGAGCAAGAAAACTCAATGTGCCTGGTGAGATAAAATTCGCCAATAAAGGCGTTGCATACTGCTCAATATGCGATGGGCCACTGTTCGCAGGAAAGGCTGTTGCTGTGATTGGCGGAGGAAACGCTGCTCTGGAAGCTGTAGACTTCCTAAAGAATATAGTGTCGAAAACATATCTCCTGGTTCTTGAGGATAAATTCAACGCGCATGAATACCTGATAGAAGCGGTAAAGAAAAACCAGAAAGTAGAAGTCATATTCAATGCGAAGACAAAAGAGATAACCGGCGACAAGTTTGTCACGGGACTTGTTTATGAGCAGGATGGCAAAGAAAAGAAGCTTGATGTCCGGGGAGTCATAATCGAGATAGGCCGCGTGCCCAACACTGAACTGTTCAAAGGATTTGTAAAAATGGATGACCACGGCCACATAGATGTGGATTGCCACACATACACAAATGTTCCAGGAGTCTTTGCTGCAGGAGACTGCGCATCAGGCCATGAATACCAGTATGTCATAGCTGCAGGACAAGGGTGCATGGCGCTCCTCAAGGCTGCAAGATATATAGCAAATCAGGATTATATGCCGGACTAAACGGTTCAAAATAAAGGAAGGTGCAATAAAATGACAGAACTCAATCAAGTATACAAATGCAATGTGTGCGGCAACATAGTTGAAGTTGTCCACGCTGGCGGTGGAACACTTGTCTGCTGCGGACAGCCGATGCAGCTGCAAAAAGAGAACACAACAGACGCTTCAACAGAAAAACACGTACCTGTAATTGAAAAAACAAAGACAGGATTCAAGGTGAAGATAGGAAGCGTAGCTCATCCTATGGAAGAGAAACACTACATAGAATGGATAGAGCTCATTGCGGATGGAAGAATCTATAGAAAATACCTTAAGCCCGGAGACAAGCCTGAAGCAGAATTCAATGTTAAAGCAGAGAAAGTTTCAGCAAGAGAATTCTGCAACCTGCACGGCCTATGGAAGGCATAATACTTTCTTTTTTTAATCAAGCATTCAACCCAAAATGAAAAGAGTCCTTGCATGCCTCTCAAACGTGAGAGGAGGAAATGTGAAAAAGCAGGTCGAGAAGAGACTTGCAGAGTTTAAGATAGTCGGCAGAGGAACGGGAAACAGCATATTCAGCGAAGCATGCTTCTGCATACTCACTGCAAACTACAACGCTCTAGGCGGGATAAGGATACAGAAAGCGATCGGAGACGGTTTTCTCAAACTGTCTGAGAAAGAGCTTGCGATGGAACTAAAAAAACTAGGACACAGATTCCCGAACACACGCGCAAAATATATCCTTGAAGCTAGGAAGCATGCTAAAGACATCAAAGAGAGGATAGTCTCATTCAAAGACCATGACGCAAGACGTAAATGGGTTGTCGATAACATAAAGGGACTCGGATATAAGGAGGCAAGCCATTTCCTGCGGAACATCGGTTTTGAGGATTATGCAATCATAGATTTCCACATAATAGATTTTCTCGAGGGCTATGGCCTGATAAAAAAGCCCAAGACAATAACTCCTGCAAGGTATCTGGAGATAGAGCAAGTCCTGCGTGATGTTGCCAAGGCATCAGGAATGAACCTCGCAGAGCTCGACCTTTACATGTGGTACTGCGAGACTGGAAAGATATTGAAGTGATTTGCCAGCACCACGCTCGCTCCGTAAGCTCTTTCTATTACCTAATCGAGTTTAGTTGTATCTTGTGTGCACCCTGTCAGCTCGCTAGGTGGTGCTGGTTATGTTATTAATCATAGAATTCAATATATGAAAATCTTGTCAGAATACTTCTTGCATACTGTCTCTATCTTTTCTACATCCCTAAGCAGCTTCTGCCTGTTGATGTTCACCTGTTCAAGGACATGAACTGAATCGATTAGGTTATTGTTTATGTTATATTCATAATTATACAGTGTAACTACTAGATTACGCGCACATCTCACGTTCATCGTGTGCATGTAGCTAAGCCTGCGTTCTTCGATTGTCCTATGGTCCTCTAGGAATCTTGAAGTATCTTTGTCAATCCTGTCTTCAATCCTTTGTGTCATGTAAGTCACGCCATAAGTATCTATGCTCGCATACACTGACTCAATGACATTCTCCTTGACAGAGGTTATGTTGTTCAGCAGGATGTTTTCACTCTTCGTGAAGTTCCTGAACTCCCACTCCTTATATCTGTACTCCTTGTCATATCCTGTGGGCTGTGAAGGATAATCCTCTGTCGCTTTTCCAGTCATCCTTTTGTTTTCATAACTGAGAGTCTCTGTGTTCCTTGTAAGATGTATGAGATACCAGTTCGTGTAGTTCACATAATCCAGCAGAGACCCAGAATCATTGACATAGTAATTGACATTGATTATATCATTAAGGACAACGACCTTGTTGTTGTATCTTGGCGCGTATTTGCCCCCTAGTATATCAGCAAAGTATCTTGTTACTGGCTCTTCATAATACAGGAAATCTGTCACATTGTTGATATTCAAGATGTCACGCCTAAACCTTATCCCATCACGGAATGCTGTGTTCAGGTCATAAGTAAGTTCTGAAAGAGTGAAGTTCCTCGGCACATAGATGTAGATTATCTTTTTGCATGCACCGCAATCCTTCCAGCAAGTTGTGCAGTTCTCGCTTTCCTCGCACTTTTCATTTCCGCAAAGACCTGACTCTGTAATGTCACATACAGAATTGCTGTTCTTGTCTAAACAGCAGCTACCATTCAATGTTACATTAGGTGAAGAGCAGTCTGTCATATCTGTCTTTTTGGCGCATCCTGCAAGAAGCGCTGCTGAACAGAGAAATAATGCTAGAATGATTAAGCGTACCTCTTTTCTTTCCATATAAGGAAGCAAGCAAGTCCTTTTTTATAAATCTTGCTTTTGAAATCAACCTGCTTGATACGTCTAATTTACACTTCTATCCAAGATTTGCGCAATGATTACGATGTCTCTGCAACAATTTCAAAAGTATACAAAACGTTACGGATGCGAGAGAATATGACTTATCATACTGATTCTGCTTACAGAATATTTATGCGCGAGAAAATCCTGCTTAAGCTAGCACTAGCGATATGCATTATAGGCATAGTACTGCTCTTCTTCCTTTCACGCGGTATAGAAGTCAATGAATCTATGCTGGGCAAACTGGAAAACTCAATAGACCAGACAGTCATTGTCACAGGAACTGTAGTTGATGTCAGCCAGAAAAACAGCACAACATTCCTGAGGATACAGAAGGATGAAATGGCATCAGTCGTGCTCTTTGGAAAGGCTCCTGTCCTAAATGAAGGTGATTTTGTCCAGATAAGAGGCAAGGTTAGCGAGAATAAGGAATATGTAGGCATAATAGGAGAAGAGGTAAGAGTTATATGATATGCGTTTTAACGTGCCTTAACGAGCCAGACCTGCTTTATTGATTTCTTAATGTATCTCTTTAAGATTACGTTATAACCCGTTAAAACCACAAAGTTTATAAAATAGCATTCACTTGAGTTTAAATATCGGGGTATATCATACTCTTAGAAATACCGAGGTGATTAGATGAAATTTAGACATCTAGCGATTTTAGTCGCCATAACAGTTCTGCTTCTATTAGCAGGATGCGGAAAGAAAGCAGCACCAGCAGCTCCTGCACCAGCAGCGCCAGTAGCGCCTGCAGCACCAGTTGCACCAGCTGAAGAGCAAGCAGTTGCAGAGGAGACTCCTGCAGAAGAATCTACAGTTGAAGTTCCAGGAACAATAGTAGAATCTGGATCTGACGTAACTGTGTCTGCTGAAGAGGAGAAGACAGCTCAAGGACTCGCAGTCGACCTGACTACTGAGTTTGAAGCATTCCCAGATGCAACATGCGACCTCAGGGATGTTGACGGCAAGCAGGTAAGAATCCTGACAGTCACAGTCAAGAACGTAGAGACTTCAGATTGGATCATCTACGGCAAAGAGAATCCTAAAGGAAATGTCAGAGTTGGCAACAGGGGAGTTGTAGACATAACACCTGGATGCGAGAAGCTGACACTTGCTGCAGGAGAAGAGACTGTCTGTAAGACACTCGACAATGCAGCTGTCATATCAGGCGAGAACAGGGTAACTGTAAACACGCCAGGACAGCAGTATGCGAGAATCGTCATGTGCCCTTAAGGGCCTAATTTTTCTTTTCTAATTTTTTTTCATACTTTTTCTAATGAATCATTCTCAATAAGATAACTTCATTTTGATAAAAACCGCTCTGCGAGGCTTTTTAAAAGATAGTTAGCCATGCATAGTCATGACCTCGCTAAAGATAGCTGCAGCGGCAGCGCTCAGCATGCTTTTCGGCTGCGGACAGGAATGCAAGAACGAAGAGAGAACATATGATGTCTCTGAAGTCACTTATTCTGCAGAGTATGAAGAGCCGGAAGCATATGGCCTACCATTATACGCTGTCAATGGCTCTATAGAATTAAGGAAGCATAGGCCAGGAGAATACTATCCGCCTAACAAATATGTCGCTGTGTGCTCATCGGGGCTGCATGATAGGGTATTCGAGTTCTACATGACAAGGATAATCAAGGATGGAAACTACGAGCTGATAGGATTCAATGCAGCGAATGACAAAGCCTCGCTTGAAAGCAAGGTCATGGATGCAGAAGAGCTTGAAGAGACAGCAGAGATACTATGCGGAATATTCATACCATACAAGATAATAGGAGATGGAGAATACCAACGCATACAGGAGAGAAAGACAGTCGGGCATGTATCTGCCAAAGTCGAGCAGACTGGCACAGAATGCCTTGATTATTACTATGAAGATAAGTATCTTGAGGAAGATGATTTCTAAAATAGTCAGAACGAAGCCAATCTATACTATTTTATCCAGAATATTGCCGGTTCACGTTGCATA
Source organism: uncultured Methanosarcinales archaeon (assembly GCA_964563755.1). Classification (GTDB taxonomy): domain Archaea; phylum Nanobdellota; class Nanobdellia; order Woesearchaeales; family UBA11576; genus JABMQF01. Next base: position 8,778 of record CAZLYC010000002.1, on the reverse strand, counting down.
ATCTGTAAACTCTGCAGTTTCTTAGAAAAATAAATACTGTCGCCGTAGCGTTTGCGCGAATCTCCCAGAAACTGTAATTAAAGCTCAATGCATATGATATCCCTAGGAATCAACAAAACTGTGGTGATAAAATGGGAGCAATAAAAAACATGGCAATCTACGGATTATTTTTAGCGCTCGGCTCAGGAATGACATATCATTCCTGCGTTGACCATAAGTACAAAGTAGTAAAGACCGCATGCGGCATCTATGTCCAGGACAAAGACTCTGGCATGATGAGCGAAGTGAACGACAAGTTTGACGTAGTCCCGAGCTATTCTATGATAAATGGAACTGAGGCATGCAGGCAAAGAGACATTGCAGACCGGGTGAAGTCAGCATACCGCGAGTTCACCAGATAGGAGGTGGAAAAATGACCGTGCTTGAAGGGAAAGTCCAAGAAGAACAACATGAAGGAATCCTGCCTGAAGTAATACCTGAAGATAAGGAGGCAGAGCTGTTGATTGGCCTTGAATTAAGAGCGAGCGGAAAAGTCCTTGATGAGAATTTCAGCATAGATTCACTTGTAAGAAGCGCGAAACAATTGAATGCATTACAGAACCGGCTTGACCGCAGCCTCGAACTTGACCGCTGGGACGGCACAAAGAAATCAATCTATGCCCTTTTTTGCAACCTAAAAGAGTTAGTAGGATTCAAGACCAAAGAGATAGGAGATCTACTCAAAGAGGAATCAGACCTAATCCTAAAACTATATGATTTCTCTGTAGATATATACGCAACATTCAAACACCATCACAGCACATTTGCAAAGTACCGTGACAAAAACAACAAGAGAATAAATATAATCAACAAATATGAGCCTAAACTCATAGAAAAAAGGGACTATTACCGGAATGAGATGGAAAAACTCAGCCTTGAGTTTGAGAAGATGTCTGAACGTCAACCAGGACGTTACCTTATGCTGAACAATCTTCAATCCCTGCGCGATTCCTTTCGTGAATATTCGTGGAAGATAGAACGTTCAGAATCATGTTATGAATTCATGAAAGAAACTGGAATCAGGGTGGACAATACAGCCAATGTCCTGCACTATGTCAAAAACTTTGCAGAGAACCTAGGGGTATGTTTCGGTTATGCTGAAGAACTGGTTAGAGAGCTCGGGCCAGGTGTGTTATTCGCAAACAGGGTGATGAACAAGACACCTGAAATAATATTCATAGCATTATCCGTGTCAAAGACAGTCAGCAATGCATGCAGTATAGCTACCAACGCAAACAACATAAGGAACCTTGACAGGGCGCGTTCACATCTGAGGTCGTTGACTGACTCACGCGAATATTCGAACATTGTAGGATACCTTGATGGAATGTATCGTTGATAGGATGTGACTGAAAATGGACTCTGCCTGCAATGAGTTCGTGCTTGAAAAACCAATCCATAGCAAAGGTGAGGCTGCTTCTGCGTGGGATAACATAGAGAAAGTGATTGATGAATGTGCAGATAAATATCCTATACTTGGCGCATCAAAGCGAAGCTCTAAGAAAAAGGATATACTCTCCAAGACTGATAAAATAAAACATATCACAACAATCGATGAAGCTCTTTGTGAGGGCAATTACGAATTGCAGGACACGCCCCAATCATGTACGCAAACGCAATACTGCAGACCTCCTGCTTTGCGCAGTTTACCTGCCAGATTGTCCCGTCTGTTGATGAAAGCATCGCTCACTTTAAGCATAATAGCAGCAGGTTATTTTACTTACCCTCAAATCAGGGATGGACTGAGCAAAGCATTTGTTAAACAAGCGCACGCATCAACACTCGCAGACACTTATGATGGGATAAGATATTACTATGATTGCAGGGGAGAATCTTTGAAAAAGGTGTCTATAAAGGTTTACGGCACCGACAAATTCTGGCGAGATATAAAAGAGCATGGTCTTGCAAACGGAGCAAGAATATCGAAGAAAAACACGTGCAGGGGCAGACTGTTCATACCATACATAGACAAGATAGAACATTTTGAATATGTGACTGAAGTCCTGCCAGAAGGATATTACAAACGATATGGCATAGAGTAGAATCTTCTTCTTTTCGATTTATGCAAATTAAATCAAGGTATGCCTTATATACTGAAAAATAAACTTTTTATACAACAGCAATAAATATCTGTGAAGGTGATACTATGGAAAAAAAGATTCTTTTGTTTATCATTGCTATACTATCGATGCTACTTGTAGGCTGCGGAGCAAAGACAGAGATACAGCCTGTAGAGATAGAAGAGACTGTCGACGTAAATGAAGATGCAGAGAAAGAACAGCCTGCTCCTGCTGTCAAGGAGACAGTCACTGCGCCTGTTGAAGAGGAGCCTGCAAAGGAAGAAACAACAGGATACAACCTCGAATCATTACCAAGAGACCAACAGCTTAAGATAAAGCTTGTAAGAAATCTCATGGCTGAAGCAAGAGAGAGGGAAGAGAACTACTTCTTCAGGTATTCAGGACCAGGAGTCACTCAGACAGAGCTCTGGGTCAAGGGGGACAAGATGAAAAGGCAGTTCATAAGGCCTGACAAGGTTGACAAGCTCAATCCCTACAACATGGTGTACATGGACCAAATCACAAAGATAGCCAAAGGCTACTGTGAGACCACAAAATCTGTGTGCCCGAATGGGAACGGCCCTTTCTCAGAAACATATTCCAAGTGGGATGTAAAGACGCCTAAGGACTGGCTAGCAGAGCTTGATGATAATTTCCTCTGGGCACTCGACAACAAAGTATCTGATGTACTGTACCACATAATAGACTACCAGAAAGACGGCAAGCTGATGAGAGTATACATAAACGACTACAAAGGCTGGCCTGCAAAGATAGAGATGTACTCAGGCGACAACATCAACACGCCGATAACAACAACCCACTTCTACGATGACATGAACATAGGCGGAGTCAGCGATGACGACGTGACGCCCAACTAATCAATAATCGTTTAGAAATTTTTATTTTTTTATATCTTCTCAGTTCATGCTTTCACAAGCTTCAGAACAGTAATCTCGCTTCTTGAACCAATCCTCATAGGTGGTCCCCATGTACCTGTGCCTGGCGAGACATGAAGTTTCAGCCCATCCTTCTCGTAAAGACCGCTTATCCTCGGATAGAACAGCATTGTAATCAGGTTGAACGGGAAAATCTGACCATTATGCGTATGGCCTGAAAGCTGCAATGAAACACCAGCAGCTGCTGCGTCAGCAATTCCTGAAGGAGGGTGATACATGAGAATGGACGGGATGTCCTTGTCTATCTTCAGCTTTTTTATTATCTGGTTATCATTGCCGAACTCGCGTTCAGGATGATCTATCCCTATTATCTGTATGCCTTTGTACATCACAAGTTCGTTCCTCAGCATCTTAACATCAGTCTCCTTCAGCAGGTCAGACACATAATCCAATCCTTCATATATCTCATGATTGCCCATGCTGAAGAACTTGTCAGCTTTTATATCATTAAGAGGAGCAACGGTCTTTGAAGTTATCTTACCGCTCCCGTCTACAAAATCGCCAGTTATCATGACGACATCAGGATCAAGAGAATTAGTCTTCTCTACTATCTCCTTTAGGTAACCTGAGTTGTGTATTGTACCTACATGAATATCCGAGAGCTGCACAACAGTCATATCTTCTTTAAGATTCGCGATGGGAACCTCAACAAAATTAACCTTTATGAACAAAGCATTGATTATTCCATACAGGACAAGCAAAAGCACAATCAGGATTATAGCAAGACCTGCAATCTTACCATCAAACTTGAAGAACAGCCTGACTATCTCATATACGCTAAGGATGCAGACGAGAAGGAACAAAGCGCCAAGCCAAGTAGTGGATACCGAGTAAATGACGCTTGCAACTTTTCCATCTATTGTCCTCTCGATGATGCTCATCAGAGGCAAAGATAATGCAAGCGCAATGATTGTCGTGTAAAACCATACATTCCTCTGTATGCCAAGTATCGCGCTTAACCTGAAGAACGCATAAAGATGCATTGCGGAGTATATGGATAAAAATACAACAAAGAAGATTATGAATCCTAAAATCCTGTTCATGATATACCTCTTTAACCGTACTTTATCTTAAGACCAAGCACTATCGACGTGAAAATAAGTGTTGTTGCGTTAGCTATTATTACCGGATAGTCTTTCCTGAATATTCCATAAATCATCCAGAGGAAGACTCCTGTGCACATAATCAGGTACATGAATAGAGAGATATCTTTTGTCTTCTTTGTCTTAAATATCTTGATTGCCTGCGGGATGACTGCGCTTGTAGTGAATACTGCAGCAATGAATCCGAGAATTGTGACGAGTGTCATGAGCTATCGATATTCAGGTCATTTAAAAAGATTTGTTTATTACTGCTAACTGCCATCGCCACGCTCGCATCGTTGATTTCTTAGCTGTTGTTTGCCCAACTGCAATAGTGACTGCTGTTGAATATGCTGCTCGCTATGTGGCGATGCGGATTAGTGTTGTGCTGCATACATAGCTCACGCTATGTCTGACTTTCATGCATAGAAGATAGTGTAAAAAAGAATAGTTCCCAATCTAGATGAATGTTTTTCATTTGAGAAAAAAGAAAAAAAATGAAAACCATGCATAGGAAGTACATTAAACGAACGTTTAGTACACGCATGCTTAACACGTCGCCGAAGCTTCGTGCTTACACACCGTGCCTATCAAACGAGTCTTCTGCTCGCGTTCAAAGTGTCTCTTTTTGCGGAGGGTTTCGTGCTTAGATGCTTTCAGCACTTATCCCTCAAGGCGTAGCTGCCCTGCTTACCTTGTCAGATAACAGGTAGACCAGAGGCCTCGGACCTTCGTTCCTCTCGTACTAAAAGATCCTTCCACTCAGACACCACGCATTTCCAGTAGATATCAAACAAACTGCCTCACAGCGTTTTGAACCCAGCTAACATCCCTTTTGATGGGTGAACACCCCCACCCTTGGATGCTTCTGCACATCCAGGATAGGAAGAGCCGACGGCTATGTAGCAAGCCGCGCCGTCGATCTACTCAATTTGCCCATGACTTTTGCCATTGGCAAAATTATGAGCTCTCGGGCGCGACAACTCTGTTATCCCCGGAGTAACTTTTCGGTCATCTCTAGCCCCCATCAAGGAGGCATAGAGGTTCGCTAGACCAGACTTTCGTCTTTGAATTCTTCCTTGGCCGGAATTCAATCAGGCCGGCTTTTGCTCTTGCGCTCTACACCGGATTTCTGACCCGGTTGAGCCGACCTTAGGGCACCATTGATATTTTTTCAACGGTGTGCCACCCCAGCCAAACTGTCCACCTGCCGCTGTCCTTATTTTACTAAGTGAGCAACGTAAGCTCTGAGGAGTGGTGTTACATTGGCGCCTATTCGCAATCTGGAGACTACGACTTGGCAGCTCCCACTTACACTATACGACAAAACTCACGTCGCAACAACAAGCTACAGTAAAGTTTCACGGGGTCTTCGCTTCCCACTGGAAATCACTGGCCTTTACGCCAGTAGGGAGAGTTCGGGGGATTCCGTCTCGGGACAGTGGAGGTCTCGTTACGCCATTCATGCAGGTCGTCAATCAAACGACAAGGTATTTCGCTACCTTAAGAGAGTTATAGTTACTCCCGCTGTTTACCGGCTCTTAGCTCCCTTGGAAAGGAGTTTGAAGTACCGGCACTGAGCAGACGTCACCTTCTGTACGCACCTTTGCAGGCTAGCAGAAAGTTACGTTTTTGTTAAACAGTCGGACCTCCTTAGTCACTGAGCCCTATGCTCGCAATCGTGCGACTACTAGCATAGGGACCCCTTATACCGAAGGTACGGGGCTGATTTGCCGAGTTCCCTAAGACGGATTATTCCCTCACACCTTAGGCTTCTCACCTAGGGGCACCTGTGCTGGTTCTTGGTATGGATGTCAAATTTCCTTCCACGCTCCCTTTTCACGGAGTCCAGGCATCAACTGAATGGACCAAAGGCCCACTATTCCTGAGTTTATTCGAGTTCTCATCATTAAGATTCTCCCTCGAATTGCATCAGTTAACACAATAGATAACTTGTGTCAATCTAGCCAGAACCGTCGGAAGCATGGCTTGTGTTGCCACGCGTAATCTGACAGTAAAGGAATCTTAACCTTTCTCCCTTTCCCGGGCCACCAGTTAGGCGGCCGGTTAGGACCAACTTACCCTTGACTGATTTGCATTGTCAAGGAACCCTTGCCCTTTCGGCGGCAGAGATTCTCACTCTGCTAAGATCTTACTTCCACCAGGATTCTCGATTCTGCACGGTTCACTTCCACTCACGAGAAAGCTTTTGCCCATGCAGAGCGCCTATCTACCACAATCCTCTCGGATGTCCAGAGTATCGGTAATCCGCTTAGCCCCGTCCACTTTCAGGGCCTACATTCTTGACAAGTAAGCTGTTACGCACTTATTATAGGGTGGCTGCTTCTAAGCCAACCTCCTCGCTGTCTTCGAATGTAGACACCTTTCACCCTTTAACACTTAGCGGATATTTAGGGACCTTAACTCTAGTCTGGGTTGTTCCCCTGTAGCAACTCATCTTTACGACGAGAAGCCGTCTCTCGAAATCTTCGACGTTAGAAAATTCGGAGTTGGACAAAGAATCGAGCAGTTTCCCGCCCTAAATTCTAAATCCGTATCTCTACCTTTCCAACTATCTCCTTCGAGGCTTGACTGCGGCCAATTTCGATAGGAACCAGCTATCACCACGTTCGATTGGCTTTTCACCCCTAGCCCAAGGTTAGAAGACTACTTGCCCGTAAGTTCTCTTCAGGCCTCCACGAGGTTTTACCCCCGCTTCACCTTACCCTGGGTTAGATCACATGGCTTCGGGTCGGATTCAAGTGACTCTAGGCATTTTCATACCCCGCTCCTCATTGCTTGCGAGCTTTTTGGTTTCCCTGCGGGTCCCTCTTTACGAGTTACCCTTGCCACTTGAACACACTCCCTGGCACGTTATGCGACACGGACGTTACAACTCCTAAGAGCCGTAACCAACTATAGCTACTAGGTTTCAGAGTCTTTTAACTCCCTGCTAAGGGTTCTTTTCAACTTTCCATCACTGTACTTGTACGCTATCGGACTCACGACGTATTTAGAGTTAGAAGTTGATGCCTCCCGCATTCCTGCCAAATATCCAATTGACAGTACTCTAGAACTCGCCACATCTTTCCAGTCTCCCTCTACGGGACTATCACCCTTTGACGTGCCGCTTTCCAGCGGACTTCGAGTCGACTGATGAAGATTAAAAGACGGTCTAAACACCACATCTCTTGCATCTTTCAATGCAAGATTCAGTTTGCTCTGTGCGGTTTTCGGTCGCTCTTACTCACCGCATCCCGTTTGGTTTCTTCTCCTGCAGGTACTAAGACGTTTCAATTCCCTGCGTTCCCTGACCTTTCGGTCTTAATACGTAGTCGCATTAAGGGACCCCTGGTTCAACGCATGCATGCTGCTCGCCAAGGAATATCGTAGCTTGCCACGCCCTTCATCGGCGTCATGAGCCGAGTCATTCCCCTAGTAGCTTAAAAATGTACTTCCTATGCATGGCTTCATTAACATGAATCTGGGAAAAAAATGTGCATTTAACTTTTTGGTGTCTACTGCACTTCATGTCTGGCCTTTGATACAAGAACATTCATTCTTGCACCTCAGCAACAAAAACTAGTTGCGAAACCTAATGTGTGAATATGATTTCTTTATGGACTAAAAAATGGACCCGTCGGGACTTTCTTGCTGGTGCGCCTTCGGGTCACCAACATTTCGAACCCGAGGCCCCCGCCTTGCAAGGGCGATGCTCTACCAGGCTGAGCTACAGGCCCATAATGAATATAATGAAGGAAGTGCTCTGTCGATATAAGCTAAAATATTATTTTTATTTTTTTGTTAAAAAAATAAAAAAGGAGGTGATCCAGCCGCAGGTTCCCCTACGGCTACCTTGTGACGACTTAACCCTTCTCACTGAGCTCAGATTCGAGACAGTCATCAAAGACTGTACCTCATCTAAACCCTGCTCGAGTGGTTTGACGGGCGGTGTGTGCAAGGAGCAGGGACGTATTCACCGGACGCTGATAACGTCCGATTACTAGGGATTCCAACGTCATGAGGGTGGGTTACAACCCTCAATCTGGACTTGGATAATGTTTCGAGGATTAACTTCTCCTTTCGGAGTCGTATCCCATTGTCATTACCATTGTTGCGCGCGTGTAGCCCAGAAGATTCGGGGCATACAGACCTAACGTGGCCTGCACCTTCCTCCCAGTTTCCCGGGCAGTCTCTACAATGTGCTCAGTCAGGATCGCTCCTCCGTTAGCAATTGTAGACGCAGGTCTTGCTCGTTACCAGACTTAACTGGACACCTCACGGCACGAGCTGACGTCGGCCATGCACCACCTCTCGGCTCATCAAGTAAAACCTTCAATCTGACTTTCATCTTGCCGTCGCTTCTGGTGAGATTCTCTGTGTAGAGTTAGATTAAACCGCACGCCGCACCCCTTGTAGTGCTCCCCCGCCAATTCCTTTAAGTTTCAGCCTTGCGACCGTACTTCCCAGGCGGCGAGCTTATTGCCTTCGCTTCGATACTGCGCAATCTCGTAGATTGCGCAACACCTAGCTCGCAGTGTTTACAGCTAGGACTACTCGGGTATCTAATCCGGTTCGCTCCCCTAGCTTTCGTCCCTCACAGTCGGATCCGTTCTGGTCAGATGCCTTCGCCATCGGTGG
>CAZLYC010000001.1:0-303349 GCA_964563755.1 uncultured Methanosarcinales archaeon | reverse complement strand
GTGTCAGTTGAAAGTCCTGTTCCGGTAACTTCAACGCGATGATTTGTGCTGTTTGCAAACGTAAAACGTAGGTTAGTAGTGCCCCATATTATCTCAATTCCTCTGTAATTTGTCGCGCCGCTATCCCAACCTGTGGAGATGACTCTTCCTGATGTTGATGAACCAGTTCCTTTCCTATTGACCCACAACTCGTAAGTCATTTGGTTCATTATGCCTAGCTGAGTCTCGTTCTTACCGGTAGATATATAGTCGTCGACCGCATCGAATTTGTATGCTCCTTTGCCATCATATCCTTCTGTGCCGCTCCATGTTGCATTTATGACTGTGCCATGATTGTTGCCGCCGCTATAGTCTTTTGTCCAGTTGCTCATATTCAGCTGCGTATTTGACTCGAAAGGCATATTTAGAGTCATTATTGACGTGCCATTGAGGTACCAGTTGGTTATATTCTTGACAGTATCAGAGTCGCCATCAGCGCTGTTGTACCCTACTGTCAGGTCTTCTGAAGAATAATTTGTTCCGTATGTGCTGTTCAGCACCATGTTAGATACGTTAGGCACATAATTTACCGAGAAGTTCCTATACTCTGTCTGGTTCAGGTTGCCAGCCATGTCGACGGCAGAAGATGTGAAGTTGTAGAGTCCGGATGTCAGGTCTGTGAAGTTCCTCTCTAATCTGACCGCGTGGCTCTGGTATGTCGCATTGATTTCCTGAGGTGACAAAGCTCTGTTGAATATTATCACTTCATCTATTGCGCCGTCGAAGTTGCCATTTCCTGCTCCTATGAGTATGTTCTCAATGTCCGAAGCTGCAGGGTCTCCTAATGCTTTATAGTTCGACAATGTGCCTGATATCTTTGGCTCGCCATCAATGTAGAACCTGTGGGCGCCGGTTGAATTTATTGTCAACAATATATGGCTCCACCTTAGGAGAGATATCTGGACTGAATTGAGGAACTGCGTGGATCTTCCATCAGATGTGTTTGTATATATCAGGTAATTGCCTAGGGCATTATCTGTCCACGGGTCGTTCCTGTATCCGAAGTAGAACCATCCGGTGGCGTGCCTGTCTACGACTATTGAGTTGCCTTCCAATCTTCTTGGGTATATCCATGCAGAAATGGTGATTTCTTTGTCGAGGTGCAGGTCTGGTCCGGTTACTGTTATCCTGTCGTTGATTCCGTCGAACATGTATGCTTTTCCTCTTGCTCCTGTCCACACCTCTGGGCAATTGGTGCAGTTGCCGTCTTTAACGTATGTGGAAGAGTCGACGAAGTATGTTCCGTTGCCCTGCTCCAGTCTCCACCATCCTACGAGGCTCCTGTTGAAGTCTATAAACGCTGTCCTGTTGCTTGCGTCTGTTGTTGAGACGTTGACATAAGCCCAGTTATAGAACGTGGTGTTCCTTAAGTTATTCGCGGGTGTTGGAACCTCAAATGCTATTCCGGGCTTAGTCAAGTCGATCGTGATGGTTCTATTATCGCTGAAAGCGCACATTCCGTCTGAATCACATGCATAACAGCCCCAGACAAATGTCTTTTCCTGAGCAAATCCGCTCCTATTGAACTCAAATAGTGCAGAATATCCGCTTATTGCTGTAGAACCGTTGCCGAGCCAGTTGGAACTGTAATTATGATAGAGAGTTGCATTTGCAAGGAGGACAGGGCTGGAAGCATTGCATTCGAACTTAATAGTGTCATTGATTACCCACGCATTGAGAGGATCGACCTGCATCGTCGTTACTGTTGATGCAGTTATATTGAGCGTATTGCTGCAGACCTGAGTTCCATCCTCATATCCGTCGTTAGGAGTTATACATGCATGCCAGGAGTCTCCTGTGGTTGTCTCCTGCTCGACAATAGTATCTGTCTTGTTCTGGTACAACGCCTTGACCTGTGCAGCAGACAGGCTTCTGTTGAATACTTGTACTTGGTCTAGTGAGCCATTGAAGTATTGCGATGTTGTCCTTCCTATCCTGAAAGGTTCTGTATTGCTTATGCTATCCTGGACAGCGGTTGCATTTCCAGTGCCGTCTTCTACTCCATTAAGATAGAATTTGATTCCGGTTGTTGAGTTTCTTTGTACAGTTACAGCTACATGGTACCAGGTTCCCTGATTTAAGGCAGTATTAGCTACTGATTGTAGTTCGCTTGCGCCGAACAAGTATATTCTTTGTCTTCCACCATATGTCAACAAATACTGGAATCCTGTTCCGCCGACATAATCCAATTTGCTGACCATCTGGTTGTAGCTGTCTCTGTAGTCTACTTTAACCCACAATGCTATGCTGAAATCATTTGTTCCTAAGTTGAGTGATTGAGAGTTGTTGGCTTCAATATAATCATCAACACCGTCAAAACGATATGCTCCTCTTCCATCATATCCTCCTGTAGAGTTCCAGAGAGCGCCATTACGGGTTGTTGCATGATTGTTGTATTCTGAATAATCCTTAGTCCAGTTGCTCATGTTTAGCATCGTATTAGATTCAAAAGGCATATTCAGCACTGCAATCGATGCTCCATTCACATACCAATTAGTTATATTCTTCACACGATCAGAGTCTCCATCAGAACTATTGTACCAAACTGTGAGGTTCTCATTAGTGTAATTGGTCCCGTAAGTGCTGTTCAGCACCATGTTAGATACATTCGGCACATAGTTGACTGAGAAGTTTCGGTATTCTGTCTGATTCAGGTTGCCTGCCATGTCGAAAGCATAGGCAGTATAGTTATAACGTCCGGAAGTCAAGTTTGTAAAGTTGGCAAAAAGCGTTTTGAGATGATTCTGATATGTCGCATTTATTTCAGCGGAGGATAATGCACGAGTCCATATTTTTACATCATCTATGGCGCCATCCCATTTTCTGCCTCCAACAGCAGGATCGTCTCCTATCTTCCACAGGACATCCATTGATTTCGGTGTATGGCTCTTCACATTCTGCCAGGATGAACCATCCATGTACAATGTTGCCTTGTCAGGCTCGATTACTAATGCGACAAAATGCCAAATTCCATTTGTTGGAACAAGACCTGAATCTGCGTTATATTCATCTCCTGTTCCCTCCCACAAGTATCCTAATGGGTTGTTAGTTCCTCCAAGACCTGATAGCAACAGACCCTGTGAAACTCCGTCTCTGCTTATGACAATTCCTCTGTAAGGATATTTTGTATCAGACTTTATCCAAGCAGTGATTGTTATGCGATTAATAGTTGCTGCGCCAGACGTTGTAACATCGATATAATCATCATCACCATCGAAGTTGTATGCTTTTCCTCTCGGTCCTGTCCATGTTTCTGGGCAGGTTGCTCCGGAGCACTGTCCGTTATTTCTGTATGTTGAGCTGTCATTTGTGTTATTCTCGAATCTCCACCATCCGACGAGTGTTCTGTTGAAGTCTATGAATGCTGTCCTGTTGCTTGCGTCTGATGTTGAGACGTTGACATAAGCCCAGTTATAGAACGTAGTGTTCCTTAAGTTATTCGCGGGTGTTGGAACCTCGAACCATACACCAGGCCTAGTCAAGTCGATTGTGAGTGTCCTGTTGAAGCTGGGCACGCATAGTCCGCCTAAGTCACATACGTCGCAGCCCCAAACGAATGTCTTTTGAACAGTCAAGCCGATTCTGCTGAACTCGACATCTGCATAGTCTCCTGCTATCGAGACAGTGCCGTTTGGCAGCCAGCTTCCTGAATAGTTGTGATATAGTGTTGAATTTGCGAGATTTGAACCGGTTATGCTGCACTCGAACTTGACAGTGTCATTTATGACCCATGCATTGAGCGGGTCTATCTGTACTGGCAGCAGGAGTATTGTCGTATTGCAGGTCGTTGAGGATATTGTTCCCGTATTGTTCAGGTTGTCTCTATACTGAACAGTGTAGCAGTAGGTATTGCCGGTTGCGAGTGCTGTGTCTATCCAGCTGACTGATGATATCCATCCTGAATTGCTGCTCGTATTCGTATTTCTGAAGTAATACTCTACAGGGTTGCTGAAGTCATCGTTCGCAGTCACTGCTGTTATGTTCATAGCTGACGCATTCAGAGGAGATATGGAATATACTACTGCAGGATCCGGTGCAGGAGGATCATTATCTATTGTTAATGTTCCTGTTCCAGTGTAATATGCGGATGCATTTAGCAAATCTGTTGCATTGCACCTGAATCCGATATCAGTGTTGGTGCCATATGCGCTTATGTCAAGAGGATAGTAACCGTCAGCATCGTTGAGGACTATATTCGTCCAGACTCCTGTTGCGTTGGTATCTATGTTATAGTATACTGCGTCACCGTCACTGTCAGTGCTTCCTGTGCAGTTGACAGGTATTATGTTCTTATCTCCTCCGTATATTCCGCTTGTAGGCGTTATGCTTGTTGGAGTTGTCGGGCCAACATTATTTATCGTCAGGTTCTCTGTGCATGACTGGCTGCCTTCTTCAAGAGGGTCTATAGGTATGACGCAGGCTTTCCATCTGTCGGATTTTCTTGTCTCCTGCTCGACTATGAGGTCTGTCCTGTTGTTGTACAATGCTAGTATCTGCTGTGCTGAGAGTGACCTGTTGAATATCATCACTTCATCCATTGAACCGTTCCATGCGTTGCTTCCTGATCCTGATTTGCCTAAGAGTATAGTTGAGGTTGTCTTGAATGATATCGCGCTCTGTGAGCTTATGTCTGTAGTTGCATTGAGCTGGCCATCAGCATATATGCGTGTAGCATTCTGGCTTCTGTCCACGACGAAAGCGATGTGGTGCCATCTTGAATCATTAAGCTGTATTGTGGTTGATGCGCCGTAAGTTGCATCTCCACGCACATAACATGATAAGATTCCTGATGTCTGTAGATAGCAGTAGAATGGATATGGGGATACTGTGCTTGTCTGTTTTGATATCAATGCAGGGTTTACCGCGGTGCTGTTTGTCTTCGCCCATAATGATACTGTGTATGACTGGCCGACTGCTCCGACATCCAAGTGGCTTGGGTTTCCTACTGTTATGTATGTGGTTCCGTTGAATTCGTAGCCTCCGCCAATATGTCCTCCGGTCATGTTCCAGACCGCATCTGTTATGTTTGCTGTTATTCCGTATGGCGAGCTGTCCTTTGTCGTGTTCCTGTTGCTGTTACCTTCAAACTGGAGGTTAAGTAGTGAGAATGGTGTTGCATTGAGATACCAGTTGACTATGCCTCTTGTAGCTCCGCCTGTCAAGTTGTAGTAGACTGTTATGTTCTCTGTGCTGGTGTTAGTTCCGTATGTTGAGTTTATAACGAGACCTGTTGCGTTCATAGGCAGTATTGTCAAGTTGGATGAAATGACAGTCAGACCGTCTTCAAGGTTGTCATTCGGAGTTACTGACATTGACCAGTTCTGTCCTGCTCTGGTCTCAAGAGGGCTTATGATGTGCGTCATATTCCTGTAGAGCAATGATACTTGTTCAGAACTTAATGACCTGTTGTATATGACTACTTCTCCTATTGAGCCGTTCCAGACATACATCATCGCAGAAGTGACTCCCAATGTCAATGAGTATTGGTTATTGAAGGATGTTGATTTCTCTGATACTATGTCTCTTGTTGATTTTAAGGCTCCATCCAAGTAGAGGCTTGCGAACTGCTGCGCTCTGTCGACGACAAACACATAGTGGTGCCATTTTGAGTCGACGACTGAATCGTAAGTATATGTTCCTAATGTGTTCGATCCGCGTAGATAACAGGACATGCCTGTTCCGGCGGCATAGCAGTAGACAGGATATGGTGTTGAGATGCTTGATTCTTTTGCTATCATGACATTCACGCCAGTAGAACCTGTCTTGAGCATCGCCCATACGGATATAGAGTATGATTGTCCAACTGAGCCCATGTTGAGTGCGCTTGCATTGCTGAAGTTGATGTAATCGTTGACACCGTCGAAATCATAAGAGCTTCTTGTGCCTCTTCCGGTCAAGTTGAACACTGGACCCATTATCTTTGCGTTGTTGTTGTATCCGGAGTAATCCTTTGTCCAGTTGCTCATATTAAGTCTGGAGTTCGATGTGAAATGAGCGTTTAGCAGTGTGAATGATGTTCCGTTCAGGTACCAGTTGGTTATGTTGTTTATCATGTCATTGTCCTGATCTTCTGCATCGTACCAGACAGTTATGTTCTCTGAAGTATAGTTTGTCGCGTTCGATGAATTGATGACAATATTCGATACATTCGGCAGGTAGTTCACTGAGAAGTTCCTGTATTCTGTCTGGTTCAGGTTGCCTGCGATGTCGACAGCATATGAAGTATAGTTGTACAGTCCGGGCTGCAAACTGGTGAAGTTATTGTATAGTGCGGCAAGTTGGTTCTGATATGATGCGTTTATCTCCTTAGGCGAGAGTTGTCTTCTGAAGAGCATAACTTCATCTATGCTTCCGTTGAAGTAGTTATTATTTCCATAGTAGCTCCATCCTATATAATACAGGTTGGTCCAATTCATGCTAAGTTTCTGTGGGTTGTAGTGCGTGCTGTTCAGTACGCCATCCATGTAAGCGTAGGAAGTGTTTGAACTAGCATTGTAGGACAGGGCCACGTGATGCCAGCTGCCTGATGGTAATACGCTGAATAGGTGGTCATCATAAGTGGTCGAATTGAATGTAGTGAATATCAATCCGCCGTTATTCGAGGCAGTGTTTATGTGGAATGACCAGCCTTGGTAGTTTGGTCCTCCAATGTAGCCTCTTCCGAAGAATCCCATCCTCGAGCTGTAGCCTACGTGATCCATGCTCCTCATATACAGCCACATTGTTATGGTAAAGTCCTCGGATAGGTTTCCTATGTGCGGATGCGTATTGGGCAGGAGTATCCTATCATTGCTTCCGTCGAACATGTATGCTTTTCCTCTTGCTCCTGTCCAGACTTCTGGGCATGCTGTTCCGGTGCATGTTCCATTGTTTCCGTACTTACTGCTATCGATGAAATATGTACCATTGCCTTGCTCAAGCCTGAACCATCCGACGAGCGTTCTGTTGAAGTCTATGAACGCGCTTCTGTTGTTATTGTTCGCGTCGCTTGTGGAGACGTTGACATAAGCCCAGTTATAGAACGTAGTGTTCCTTAAGTTATTCGCGGGTGTTGGAACCTCGAACCATATGCTAGGCTTAGTCAAGTCAATCGTGATAGTTCTGGTCTCGCCGAATGCGCATATTGCTCCGTCGCATGCCTGGCAAGTCCAGGTGAATGTCTTCTCCTCATTGAAGCCGCTCCTGTTGAACTCAAACTCTGCGTATGAGCCGGTTAGTGTTACAGATCCGTTCGGCAGCCAGCTTCCTGAATAGTTATGATAGAGAGTACCGTTCTTGAGCTGGTCATTTGTTGAAGCGTTGCACTCGAACTTTATAGTGTCATTTAGTATTGATGCGTTGAGAGGGTCTACCTGGAGCGAGTATAAAGTTGAGGTTTTTGTTGTATATGGTCCCCAGTCTGTCACCAAGCCGGAAACATTGCCGCCATTTGTTCCGTTGTATGGATACTGGCTTCCTGCGTCACCCCAATTATCTGCATTCGTGTCGAATATCATCAGATTATATATGTCAGACCAATAGTTGCCCTGAGCCACGTCATCTACTGTGGTGTTGAACTGGTTGGTATTATTTAGAGATATTACGTGAGCTTTGGAGCTATTTGAGAAGTTATTATAGTAGAAGATATTATTCGATTGATTGGCAGTAGTCATATAAACAGCATAGCTTAGGTTGTAGAATGTGTTGTTATATATTCTTGAATTTGTTGTCGGAATGCCTCCTGAACTAAGTGTGAAGTATAGACCTTCTGTGTTGGCTGCGATGCCTGAGAAATTATTCAGGAATATTGTATCGTTATAAACACCATATAAAATAATGGCTCTGGAACTGACAAGGAACGTGTTGTGCGAGACAGAATTATTGCCTGCCAGTAACTGTATACCTGTTGAGCAGTAATTGAAACGGTTGCCTGTGATGTTGCTTGAACCGACACCAGAAGTGACGCCATTAGATGTTGCAAGGGTATTATTGTAGACAGTGCTATTCCTTGATCCGGCCAAAGTGATACCTGAACCTCCGAAGAAAGTGTTATGTGCAATGAAATGCATATGTGAATTATCGATGTATATGGCATCTCCAGGGTTATAAGAGAAGTTATTTAATATGATAGAGATATTATTGGAATTAGTTGTTGGCATATAGATACCACGCAGGCTATTATTGTATATCTGGTTGTTCGATACAACTGAAAGTCGAGGGTCTCCTAGCTGAATACCTATAAAATTATGATGGATTGTGTTGTTGGATATATTCATCTGATTATTAGACACATCGATTCCTGAACACCAACTGCAAGAGCAATTGACGGCAGTATTATTGAATATTATTCCTTGATAGAACGTGCCAGTGATGCCTTTTGAATAATTACTCACAGTGCAACCTTGGACAGTAGCTCTTTGTGCATTTTGACCATATATGCCCCATCCAGAATTATTTCCTATGAGTATTGTGCCTTTGCATGACAAGATAAGACCGCCGTTTATATTCGGAACAACGACACCAAGATTTCCAGAATCATTGATATGATAAGTTCCATTGCACAGTGTCGTGTTTAAAGTGAGGTAGAGATCATCCCTCGGCGGTAGAAGTGTAGCATTATAGTCGTCGCAGTCCCTGTATCCAGGGCATTCTGCAGGACTGCTTGTGTTGAAACTTCCGTCTCCATCCGTATCATAGCATACTTTTGTTGTGTATGGTCCCCAGTCAGTTACAAGGCCAGTAACATTGGCACCATTAGTGCTGTTGTATGGATACTGGGTTCCGATGTCTCCCCACTCATCATTATTGGTATCGAATATCTGAAGACTTGACACATCATCCCAGTAGTTTCCTTGCGCAACGTCACCGACTGTGGTGTTGAACTGGTTGGTCAAGCTATAAGAGCCTGCGTGGGCAAACGTGTTGTTGGTGAAGTTGTTATAGTACACCCGGTTGTATGTCTGGCTTGAGTTAGTCAGGTTGAGCCCGACAGAACAGTCTTTGAATGTGTTGTTGTATATATGGTTGTCATGGCTGTGGAGACTGAACAGCGAGTACAGCCTCAGGCAGGTCGAACCGCTCGTTCCTTGTACGGTGTTATTGAACAGCACATTATTATTGGCGCCAAACATTAGGATTGAGCCGTTCAGGATGTTATTGCCTATGAATGAATTATTGCCTTGCGTATTGATGTTAGATGCCGGACCGGCGAACCTGTTTCCTGATATGTTGAGCAGCCATGCTCCGGCGCCTGTGTCGATTGAGCTGCTGCTGTCTTTGAAATAGTTGTCCAGTACTCTTGTACTGTTATAATACAAGTCCACGCTCGATGTGCTGAACGTGTTGTTAGCAATCAAAGTCCCATAATTTGAATTACGGTTACCCTCATAAATCCTCGAGTTCACGAATGTGTTGTTTGCAATCGTTAAGTTGATTGATGAAACAAAGACGCCATACGATACCCTTGATTGGAATGAATTGTTGGATATCGTACAGTTGTTGTTGCACATGAATGCAAATATTGGTTCACCGCTGATGAAATAGTTCCCTGATATGTTAATATTGCTGCCACCAAAATAGACTCCATACTTGTCCGCCAGCGAATAATTGGCGAAGGTATTGTTGTATACCAACGCAGTATTTAGGTCCCAATATACTCCTCTAGTGTAATTGGACAGAGTACATCCCTTGACAGTCAGCTTACTGGAGCCTCCGACCGCACGATATATTGCCCAGCCGCTGGTGTTGCCCGCCATGACAGTCCCTGCGCAGGTGAGGTTCATGTTACTCTTGTTCATCAGGATGATTCCCTGAGAACCGGAATCATTGATGTAATACGTCCCTCCGCATAGTGTTGTATTTGTATTGATGTACAGATCATCTCTCGGCGCGAGTATGCTCGAATTGCTGTCATCGCAATCTCTCCAGTTCGGGTCTCCGTCAGTGTCTGAGTCGGTAATTATTGGTCCGTAGTCAGTTACATTGAAAGAAACATTTCCTCTGTTTGTCCTATTATACGGATACTCTGGTCCAACATCACCGAAGCCATCTAAGTTATTATCATATATCTCTATCATATTAGTTTCGATATCACTCCAGTAGTTGCCTTGCGGTACGCCACCGACGGTCGTGTTGAACTGGTTACCTCCAGAAGGTGCGTATGCCTGCAGTGTGCCTGAATCATAGAAATAGTTCCAGAACAGGGTGTTGTTGGCTACTGAAGCATCATCACTATAGAAGCCATAGCCTGATGAATTTGATAAATTATTGGATGATATTGTGCTGTTCACTGTGTAGTATGCAAGATATATCGCCATATTGAAATTAATCATCGTATTGTTAGATATGTTTATTCCATAGGTAGGATTATTAGAACTCGAGCCTACTGATTGTATGCCTATATTGCTTATTGAATTACCGCTTGCGTTCCTGGTGCTGTTGAATATGTTTCTGAATATGGTTATGTTACGAACATAATTGCCTAATTGTATAGCAGTACCAGACGGGCCTCTTCCATCGCTAAATATGCTAAGATTGAAGAAGGTGTTATTACTGATAAAGATATCACTGATATAAGAGATGGTTCCGATATAAATGCCTGTATTGAAACCCGGACCGGACATCTTGCTGTTGGTTATATTCGTCCTTGCGCCCTCTACGTGTATGCCTTCGCTGCAATTAGTTAGTGTGACTCCGTCAACAGAGTCATCAGTCAGTCCGAAACCGATACCTATGCATGTACCATACGTACTTACATTACAGCCAATGACAGAATCATAGCTCTGAGGCCAGAAGCGTATTCCCTGACCCGCAGAGTTGCTTGTGCCTATTATGGCAGTATTGTTGCATCTTAGTATGACATTGTCTGCAGAGAACTTTATGATTCCATCAAGACCAGTATCATCTATATAATAAGTTCCATTGCACAGAGTAATATTCTTGTCTACCAAAAGATCATCCTTCGGCGGCATCACGCTCGCATTATAATCATCGCAGTCCCTGTATGTTCCAGGACACGCTGTTGCGCTGCTTGCATTATAGAATCCGTCTACGTCGTTGTCGTAGCAACCCTTTCCATCTACATATGGTGCCCAGTCAGTTACGTATCCTTCTACATTGCCGCCGTTGGTTATGTTATACGGGTATTCTGTTCCTGCGTCTCCCCACACATCATCATTGAGCGAGTATATGTCGAGGTTGTATATGTCTTCCCAGTAGTTTCCTTGCGCAACTCCACCTATTGTTGTGTTGAAGTTGTTTGTCTCATTGTCAGAACGTGCATAATAATAACTTGCAGTTGAGAAGTTATTATGGTAAACATGATTGTCGTGCGTAGTTCCAGTCAGGTACATGCCCTCAGAGTTATCGAAGAACGTGCTGTTACGTATGGTGACATTGTAAGATGTTCCATTAAGTATTAATCCAGTGCCCTTCGAACCATAGACAGAGAAATTCATGAAACTGGAATTATACACATCATATATGTACGCTCCAGACCCGTTCGAATTATGTATCTCAACATCATAGAAACTATAATTCTTGCCAGAAGAAACATGGCTCTCTACATAAAGACCATAACTGGAGCTGTTGAGCAGACCTGTATTGTTTATCTTCAAACCTCTCATCATAACCTCATTACGACGCTCAACAGACAGACCAGTTGAGCCTACATTCTCAATCGTCACATTATAGAACTGGCAAGGCTCAGCACAATCAAAGGCAAGAGCAGGATCATTGCTGCGATTAGTGAAATAATTCCTGACAGTGATGTTCCTAACAACACCGCCCATATCCCACATGCCAGAATAGCCTGAAGGAGAGCAGTTCTCAATGAGCACATTTTCAAGCAAGGTATGGCCATAAAATCCTTCGGTATCGATGCAATCACTGGTGCCGTGATACAACTGTATATTCCTGAAAGTGACATTGGTGTAATTCTCCATATAGCCCCAGATAGCGAAATCAGAATAATTCCTCATGGTTATATTCTCAAATAGGATATTTGAGACACCCACGACATTGCCCAGATACTCTTCCCTCAACCAGCCAGTGCCATCGCTCTCATAGTTGAAATTTGTAAGAGTTATGTTTGAGCAATTACGACCGCCACCATAGCAGTAATGATAATAACCAACAGAATCAGAATTAGTTATGTTGACATTGCTGATATGGAAATTACTAGACTCCCACATAGCAAAACCATAATCAGTCGAATTAAAGATAGTTACATTATCAACAAAAGTATAATAACCACTGTACGCACCAGTAATTCTAACAGTATTCCTCGTATGATTGATTCTCGCATTAATCAGGCTGATATTGCCCTGATTACCATCAATATAGAAACCATCCACATAATTCGATAAAGCGCAGCCATCAACAAGAGAATTATAGACAGGATAAGATGTTGAACGATAGAACAATCTACCAAGTCCACTACCAATCATGACAGTATTATTACACACAACCCGTATATTGCTTGCATTGATGCCTATAACACCAGCACTGCCCGTATCTGTAATATAATACGTACCGTTGCAGAAAATAGTATCATAATCCAATTTCAGACCATCAAAAGGAGCGAAAACGCTTGAGTTATAATCATTGCAATCCCTCCAGTCTGGATCTCCATCATGGTCTGAATCTGGCAGGATAGGACCCTTATCAACAACATCCAAAGACACATTAGCTCTATTGACAGCAGAATAAGGATACTCCGCACCAGTATCACCAAAACCATCACGATTAGAGTCAAGAATAATCAAGTGATTAGTATCAAAATCACTCCAGAAATTACCATGATAAATGCCGCCAACCACCGTGCTGAAATTGTTTTCTGGATTGGACACTGCCTGAGCATAAGTGGAATTCGTGAAATTATTATAATACACAAAATTAGCCCAAGAGCCATTAGTGACATAAACACCATAAGAGTTCTCAAGGAAAGTATTATTCCTAAAAGTATTATTATTGATAAGACCATCAACAAAAACACCCTTCTGGTTGTATAAGAAACTATTATTCACAAAGACAGAACCAGACGGGGAATAACCATCACCACTAATCTTTGCTAAAGCCGCTTTATACGAACCACCAGAGCCATACTGGTATCTACTGCCAGCAAGAACAATATCCCCTAAAGAATCTATATCCACACCTGACAAAGATGAGGACCCATTCCAGATAACACTATAATTCCACATCCAAGAACCAGAACTATTAAACTTTGAAACCATCCACTGACCATAAGTACCTGATACAGCAATCACATCATCAGAAATAGTCAATCCAACATCATTAAAATCACCCGAGACATTCCACAACTGACTACCTGAAGAATCATACTTTACCATGCCTCCACTACCAACCACCAAAATATTATCAGATGAATCTACCTCAACTTTATACGCTTCACCGAAATTCTTCAAAGTCCTATTCCACAAAATATCACCAGAAGAATCAAGCTTAACAATGGCAACGCCAGTCTTATAGACACCATCAAGATAATAGAAATAACCAGAGGTTATTATGTTACCTGAAGAATCTAAATCAACACCACGTGCCTCTGCTCCCAGATTCTCAGGGCGCCACGTGAAATTCTTCTGCCAAATGAGGTTTCCGGAAGAATCAAACTTAGCGTAAGCCCAACGCAATCCTGCATTCTGAGAAGTATACGCCCTGTAATTACCAACTACAAAAATGTCACCAGTTGAATTATCAACAACAACATCAGAAGCTTTATCATCCGCTGATGCGTTCCAGACAAGCGTTGTGTTCCATAACATTGTGCCTGAAGAATCAAACTTTGCTATGCCCCAATTATCTGAAGAAGCATCATACAAGCCAACCACGACAACATTGCCAGAAGAATCTGTATCCACTCCATACGCAATATCATGGTAACCTGCGCTGAGGTTTCTTCTCCAAAGCTCATCTCCCGAAGAATCGAATTTGAATATGCTGAAATCATACCATCCAGAATTTACGACATATCCGACTGCAAATATATTATCATTAGCATCGACAGCAGTGTCATAAAAAGGCTCAGAATAAGTAGCATTCCACAAAACATGCCTCCTCCAACCAGGATAAGACAACGCGACACCAGAGCTATAATTAATAACGCTACAACTACTCAATGAATTATTTGACAAGTTACCGTAAACGCCCATACCGCTAGAATTTCCTATCATGATTGTACCGTTGCACGTGACAGAAGTTCCATTTGTGGCAAAAAGTATTACACCGTTGCTTGCAGTGTCGTTCATCCTATACGTTCCGTTGCAGAGTATTACGTTGCTTCTTATAAGCAGGTCATCTCTCGGTGCAATTATGCTTGCGTTGTCATCCACGCAGTCGTGCCAGTTCGGGTCTCCGTCATGGTCGTCATCTGAAAGTATAGGTCCATAGTCTGACTCACCAGTTATCTTTCCTCTGTACGTGCTGCTGTATGGATACTCTCTTCCAATGTCACCGAAACCATCTAGGTTGTTGTCATATATCTCTATCCTGTTCGTCTCTATATCACTCCAATAGTTACCTTGCGGAACTCCATCAACAGTTATGTTCACAGGGTTCGAGTACCCTGATACATCATAGAACTGGTATGTTCCTGTGCAACTGAAGTTATTGTAATAGAATGTGTTGTTATTTGCCCCTCCTGACGCGGATTGCAACTCTACGCATCGAGGTATCGAACCCGTGAACGTCGAGTTCCTGAATAGATTGTGGTCAGAACCTGCGTATATGTATACTGATGCATTGATGAATGTGACATTCTCGAATATCTGGTATTCGCTATTTGAGTTGAATGTTGATGTTCTTCCTTGTATTATGCTATTATTGATAATATTATACATGGCAGTCTGGAAGTAGAATGCGTTATTGCTCCCAGTCGAGTTTATGTATATGTTATTGAACGTGTTATTATTGGCATTAAGGCCAGAACTTATCAAGGGTATTTCATACCCTGATGATATCGCGTTGTTGGACAGATTTATATTGTATATTATGTTGTTCGCTGAAGATCCGAGGTATAATCCACTTTGTGTGTTGTTATATATTGTGAGGTTGGATATGTTTGAATTCGATATCAAAGAAAGTTCCACACCATTTGCTCCGTTGTAATAAGATTTGACGTCATATACTGTGACATTCGTGCTATACCATCTTAAATACAATCCCGTAGCGGAATTGTTGTATATTGTGAGGTTGTAGAACTTTGAATTACCGATTGCGTAAGTGTTTATGCCATTATTGGTATTGTTGTTCAATGTGTTATTGAATATTGTAGAATTTCCTGAATATTGCATATTGATGCCGAATAAGTACCCTTGTATTTTGCAACCGCTTATGATACTTCCTTGGATGTAATTAAGGTATATTCCATATCCCGACCCTGTTCCGTTTAAGATTGTGCCTTGGCAAGTCAGTGATTTGTTATGCGCGCCCATTATTATGACGCCATTGGTGCCCCCGTCATTGAGACTATATGTACCCGGGCACAGCGTGGTGTTGACCAGGATAGTCAAGTTATCCCTTGGCGGAAGGAGTGTTGAATTATAGTCGTCGCAATCATAATATTGTATGCCACACATCGCATCGCTGCTTGTGTTGAATGCTCCGTCCTTATCAGTATCATAGCAGGACAGGTTTGTCCACGGGCCATAATCTATGACAAAGTTGGATACATTAGCCCCTTTAGCGCGGGAATACGGGTATTGTGTTCCGTTGTCTCCCCAGTCATCACCATCTGTGTCAAAAATTGCAAGAGAGTATATATCATCCCAGAAGTTTCCTTGGGCTTTTCCTGCAACAGTCGTGTTAAACTGATTTCCTGTTCTGTTCGCGTATAAGTGAACGTTTGAAGACAGTATGAATGAGTTATAGTATATCCAATTATTAATCGACACGTTATCGAGATACAGTCCAATGTAATTGCCTCCGAATGTGCTGTTGATTACAGTATAATTCCTTGAGTTTGTGAAATTCAGGCCTGAAATTGCGCTTGAATTGACTGTGGTATTGAATATTGTTCCAAAATACGAGTTCTCAAGAAGGATTCCTGTTTCCGAATCAGTAACTATTGTACTGTTTATTGATGCTGCAGAATCTGCATCATAATCCTGTCCTAGCGGGCTGAGTTTCTGTATGAGTCCTACATTGGATGTTCCATAACCTCCTAAAATGATATTATCTTTATTGTCAATTGCAACAGTCAGGGGATAATACCATCCGCCCCAGTCTATTATTCTGTCGAATAGTGCTTGTCCTGTCGAATTGAACTTAATCAATCTACCATACGTTGTCCCTGCACCGCCGCCCATTCCAATCATGATTATGTTGTCTTGTGAATCTACATCGACTTCATATGCTGAAGATGATTGCGTTGTCCAGCTTATGTTTTTATTCCACAATAAAGTTCCATATTTATCCATCTTTAATATGAACATATCATTATGCGATGTGTTATACCAATATCCGACAACAGCTATATCTCCTTGTGAATCCACTTCAACTGAATTCGCAGAATCTGCATTTGAAATTAGGACAGTCCTGTTCCATATTTCATTTGTACTTGTGCTGTTTATTTTGATTATGATTAAACGGCTAGAATTAGAACCAACCGCAAATAAATTATTTGAACTGTCTATTGCTAGACCATGAAACTCAACACCATAAGTGGTTTGTCCGAATGACTTAGACCAGAGGATATTTCCATTTGTGGTATTCAATTTTACTATATATGCATCCGTATTTGAGTCAGTATTCACCCTGCCTGCAATAAATATGTTATCTGAAGAATCAATAACAACATCGTGCGCGAAGTTCCATTCAGTAGGATCAGAGCTTAAGCTGATATTCTTTTTCCACAAAATATTTCCAGCCATATCTAATTTCATGGCAGCCCAATCATATGCAGTATTGTTGCGGAATCTGCCAACAACCACCGAGTTATTTTGTGAGTCTATGGCAACTGCAGTTGCATGGTCATCATATGTATCATTCCATTCTACGCTAAAATTCCAGAGTATGACACCAACAGGATTGACCCTGCCCACAATCCATTCCTCATCAGGATATCCTGTGCTTGCTCTTCCTGCACCGATGATTGAATTATCAGGATATACTGCAATTTCGTTTATCTGATCCAAAGCTGTGAGGTCTATTGATGCATTCCAGTGATATTCTCCTAAGACGTGTATTCCAGTGGAATAATTGATCATAGTGCAGCCAGTAAATGTTGAATTTGCAAGGATATATGCTCCAGTGCCTGAATTATTGCCGATAATTATTGTATTATTGCAAAACACACTAGCACTGCTGTTGAACAAGGTCATTATACCATCATAACCTGTATCATTGATATAGAACGTTCCATTGCATAGCTTCATACCTCTTGTCACATTCATATCATCATAAGGCGGCAGCACGCTTGCATTCTTATCATCGCAGTCTCTGTATCCTGCAGGACATGCTGGAAGACTTCCTTCTGCATAATATCCATCCAAGTCTGCATCGACACAACCTTTCGAAGTGACAGGTCCCCAGTCATTAACATAACCCGTGACATTCGCTCCGTTTGTCATGTTATATGGAAGCTGGCTTCCTGAGTCTGCCCACCAGTTTCCATCCATAGACGTTATGTTTAGGTTGATAACATCATCCCAGTAGTTGCCCTGAGCTTCCCATATTGAGCCGTTCCATACGCTTGTGTTGAACTGGTTTGTTTCATTTCCAGAATGAGCATGATAATATGTGCTGTTCATGAACTCATTATAATACAATAGGTAGCCTGAAGATGTGTTGTTGATGTGAACGCCATAATCATTGTTTGCGAAGGTATTGTTGTATATTTTTCCATTTATGGCGTACTCAAGGAGCAAGCCAGTGCCTGAATCATATACAGAAGATGTATTCATGTGAAGTACAGGCAGGACAGAAGTATTCCTTCCGCTTGAACTTAATTTAAGAAGACCCAAATCATTGAATGCTTCACCTGTAACAAACACATCATCACGTAAACCAACAGCGACATCTGTAGCCAGATCGCCAGGGAGGACATTGCTCCAGATTTCTGAACCGTCTGTACCGCTCAACTTGACCGTACCCCAATAAGAAGATGCGAACTCGCCTGCGACCAGGATATCATCATTAGAATCCACTGCAAGTCCATGAGCATCTCCTGTAGATACATTGAGGGCTACACCTACAGACCATAACAGATTATGGTTAGTGTCTATCTTAATCACTCGGGCGTTCACTCCAGAAAGATCAGGCTCTCCTAAGATGATTATATCTCCTTTAGAATCCACAACGACAGCGCTTGCGTAATTGGAAATGCCTATATCATAAGTCCAATTCCAGAGCTGATACCCCCAATAAGTAAGCTTGACAACCCCTAAAGAAGTCTTGCTTCCATTTCTCCAGTCGCCGACAACAAATATGTTATCATCGGAATCGACAGCAACAGCTTCTGCATAATCATTGGCAGTATTGTTCCATATGAGTGTCACGTTCCATTGATAATTTCCATTCTTATCCCACTTGACAACACCCCAATCCCACGTGCTGGCGCGGGACTTATAGCCTGTGACGATTATACTGTCAGAAGAATCTATAGCAATACCCTGTCCTTCATCCCACAGGGTTCTATTGAAAGCGAAACTCCTGTTCCACAGGAAAGTGCCGTTCTTGTCAAACTTAGCTATACCGAAGTCCTCCTGCCAACCGGAACCCCAATTGGCAGCCCAAGAACCAGTAACGACAACATCATCCTCAGAGTCAACTGCAATATCACCAGGATATTCGTTATCCGGAGACCCTGCGCTTACATTCCACAAAAGAACACCAGACGGGGAATATTTGACAACACCGAAGTCCATTCCTCCAAAACCTGATCCTACCGTTACAATCAATGCATTACCTTCAGAATCTGTAGCTATGCCCCAAGGATAATCTGAATAATCAGTCGTTACATTTCCATAGAAGTCCCTATCAACATGGACTCCGACAGAGTAATTGCTGAAATAACAGTCAGTGATATTTGAATTTGCGAATATATATGCGCCGATTCCAGAACTGTTTCCTGTAATAGTAGAGCTATTGCAGTTCAATGCAGCGCTGCTGTTAGAGAATATGAGTGCTCCGACACTTCCTGAATCATTCAAGTAATAATCGCCAGTGCAAAGAGTTGTCTGCATTCTGATATTGAGATCGTTGGTTGGTATAGTGCATATCTTATTGGAAGCAGGACCGTAATCAGTTACATAACCTGAAGTTTTGGCTCTATTCTCAGTACCGTAAGGATACTCATTGCCGTAATCTCCCCAGCCGTCACCATTCTTGTCTATGATATCCAGGGGTGTTGTGTATACATCATCCCAGTAGTTGCCCTGAGCTATCCATGCAGAGCCGTTCCAGACAGATGTATTGAACGAGTTATTTGCCCACGCAGAATACACGTGCAATACTGATGAGTTCGTGAAATTATTATGGTATATGGTGTTGTACGATGAGGGATCGGAACCATCACTAATATTTATTCCTACAGTTGTGTTAAGGAAAGTGCAGTTTCTTATGGTGTTATTATAAGATTCGCCAGGGAAATATATTCCTGTGCCGTTGACATTGCGGATTGTTATGTTCATGAATGTGTAATTACTGGCAGGATCTAGAATTATTCCTGAGCCATACAACCCATCCATTACCACATCTTTGAAAAGCATACCTGCAGGAGGATTCCAAGAGTTGTCCCAGATCATTATTCCTCCACTATAATACGGATCATCCATTAAGAACCCCGCATTGCTGATATTCCAATTAATGATAGTACCATTACTGTCGCCTAGTTCCATAACATAATATCCTACGTTAGTTACACTGAAATTTGTCAGATTGACAAAAGAATAGTATGCTTCAACAACATAGTCCGCATTAGTGATATTAAAATTATAAACAGTTAAATTTGTATCAGATATATCTAATGCGTAATAAGTTTGGTTTATTACGGTGACATTACGCAATGTGATATTATTACTATAATAAACGCCTATTCCAGCACCAGAATCATTTGCCACGTATATGTTCTCAAACAATAAGTCATTGGAATCATAGATACCTATTACCTGAGAGGTATTATAACCATATATGTTCCTGTAAGTGACGTTATTTCCATAAGAAGGACGTTTACCTTCAATATAAAAAGACCTAGAGCTGATGCAGGTTATATTTTCCCAAAGTATGTTGCTGTTATATGTAGCTAACCACTCATCAGCACAAGACCCTCCACGAGAAGAAATATTCTTCACAGTATAATTTCCTGAATTCTGGATATCATCATTATATATTACTATGCCCGGTGAAAAATCAGAACGTGAAGTTATATTTATATTAGATATACTGAAGTTCCAGGAATCTTCCAAATTTATTGCGTTTCCGCTAAGATTATAAAAATTAAGATTGAGCATAACTTTTCTTGTGGCATTTGTATATCTGGCAGTTATGCCATCACCACCAAAACTAGTGCTATCATTAACAGTCAAATTGGTAAAAATAAAACCAAAAGGTATTCGATTAAGATTTTGGAAATAGAACGCTTGAGTGAACCTAGCAACACTACATCCGCTAATTGCAAAATCAAGTGCAGAGTCATTCTTCATGAAACCATAAGATCCGTAGCCGCTCTTATTATGTATCAACGTTGTACCATTGCAAGTCACATTAAGATTGTTTGCAGCAAGCCAGACAACACCATCCTGAACTTCATCCCTAAAATAATACGTTCCACTACACAAAGTAACATTCCTAGTTATCCTCATATCCTCCCAAGGAGCCATCACACTCGCATTGTAATCGCTACAATCATGCCAATCAGGATCGCCATCCGCATCAGAATCAAGAGCGGTTACAATAGGACCGTAATCTATAACGTTTGAAGATACATTAGCCCTATTAGCTGCGCTATAAGGATAATCAGAACCGCTATCTCCATAGCTATCTGCGTTGTTGTCGAATATTGAAAGCTGGTTGGCCTCGACATCGCTCCAATAGTTACCTTGGGCTATTCTACTAACTGTCGTGTTGAACTGGTTTCCTGCTGCGCCAGCATAGACCTGCATTATCGTTGAATTCGTGAAATTGTTATAGTACATCTTATTATAAATTGAAGTAGACACAAAATATGCGCCATAAGAATTGTTTATGAACAGGTTGTTAGTTATAGTGCTGTTCGTCGAAACTCCTGTGAAATATACTCCTCTGGATGAATTCATGAAAGCGTTATTGTTTATAACTAGATTCTTGGTCCTCACATCACCTTCAGAATCGACAATGGCTATTATTCCCTCTGAAGCTATTACTGATCTGTACATTGAGAAGTATACATTGTTGAGGAAGTCTACACTCATTCCATATATTCTGTCAGAATAAGTCTTGCTGGTTATCAGGCTTCCTGTAGAGTTATACTTGCGCAAGAAGCCTAAGTTAGTAGCACCGGTATAATAGCTGCCTGCCAAATACACATAGCCAGATGGAGCGACAACGACGACTAGAGGAGAATCATCATACGAAGCGCTCAACGCAAAACTCAGGTTCCAAAGCTGGTTTCCTGAAGAGTCATACTTAGCCAGTCCAGTGTCATACTGTGCACCCGCTCTAATTTGTCCAACGATATACACATTATTAGACGAGTCAATGTCGATACTTCTAGGATAATCGTTGCCTGTCGAGCTCCAGGTCATATTCTTATGCCATAACATGTTACCAGAAGAGTCATACTTAACCAAGACCCAATCTGAATTATTACCTGTCCTGCGTGTTCCAGTAAAGTAAGCGTTTCCATTTGAATCAACAGCTACATCCATAGCGTACTCATTGTCTCCGGTAGCGTTCCAGCTTACATTCTTCTGCCAAAGCATGTTGCCGGAAGAATCTATCTTTCCTATGCCCCACTTGTATAATGATGAGTTATAGACCATTCCTGCAAGGTATATGTTTCCTGACGAATCAGAATCAGCCCCAAATATACTCATATCTCCTGTACCTGGCAAGAATGTCTTGCGCCAGATTTCGGTGCCAGAAGCGCCATACTTCACTATGGCCCAATTATATGAAAATGGAGGGGTTGAGTTTCTGGAATCTCCAAGAACATATACATTATTAGATTGGTCTACTATTACATCACGAGGGAAATCGTCAGAATTTCCTGCCCACACATCCGTCTTGTTCCACATCTGGGTGCCTGCTGAGTTATATGCAGAAACACCCCAGTTCCAGCTTCCTCCATAATAAGCATCTATGACATAATAATTGCCTAAAGAATCGACTGCTATATCCTGCGGTGTTTCCCAGTTTGAAGTGTTAAAATCATATGAATTGTTTATAGGATTAGATGCATACGCTCCAGCACTATAATTCGCAAATATGCAATTTTCTAGAATTGTGTTCGAGCGTGATAATGATATTCCGTAACCGTTTCCATTCCCTACCAGTCTTGTATTGTTGCAGACAATCCTGACATTAAATCCAGCTCTCAAGACACCTTCAAGACCGACATCATTGATGTAATATGTCCCTCCGCATAAAACAGTATCGGATATTATTTCCAGATCATCAGAAGGGACAGTACATGGCTTTATTGTAATATCGTTGCTCTGCACAGACAATCCATCCTCAAACCCATCGTTAGGCGTGACTGTTGCGCTCCATACGTCTCCATTGCCAGTCTCCTCCGCGACAAGAATACTTGTCCTGTTAGCGTAGAGGGCACTTATCTGTTCTGCTGAGAGGCTTCTGTTGAATATCAAAACATCATCTATTGTTCCGTTGAAGTATCCTGAATCAACAGAGTAGTTCTTCCCTATAAACATATTATAATTAAGTACTGGGAGAGAACCTGATATTGAATTATTCGTGGCATTCAACTTTCCATCTATGTACAGTTTCATGATACTGCCATCATACGTTGCTGCTATGTGATGCCACTGTCCGTCGTTGATGTTGCCATTAGATTGAGCAGCATATTGTGTACCGCTCTTCATAATTAAGAATTGTCCTCCACCCGAAGTGCTCAACGCGACGTTAGGAACATCAGCGGATCCGTAATTGACTGTTACGTTTATTATTTTACCAGCAGGATATGAAGATAGTTTCTGTATTCCTGCCCAGCTAGTTCCAGTATTTGCTATTCGTAGCGTGTTTAATCCGCTATAATTGTAAGAAGGGGCATTTAACGAGTAATATAATCTTGATGGTGCTGCGCAGGAGCATGGGCCCGCATTATATGTTCCGAATGTTTCTGTGGCGCTCCAATTGAACACCAGATTTCCAGGAGCGCATATGTAATGACTTCCTGTTTCGAACTGTACAGATGATACTGTTGCTCCTCCTGAATATGTATCTTGATACTTACAGTACATTACGGATTGCGTACTGCTGCCTCTTTCATCAGCATAGCTGCAACCACTATTGCTCCAGACCGTGCAATTCACTGTATCTATCATATATGTTATAGATTGTGGAGGTTCGTTGACTAACTTAAGGAGGATATATCCTTCCTTATTTGATTTTACCCAAGCTGCGAGAGTTAGTGTTGAAGAAAGGTCTAATGATGTGCTATTTCCTACAGATATGTAGTCTTTTACTCCGTTAAATTCATATGCTCCAGTATTGTTCCATCCTCCTGTCTTGTTAAATGTAGCGTTGTATATTGTTCCAGCATTGCCGAATGTCGAATAGTCCTTGGCATCATCATAATTATTAAGACCTTCATCGTATAGTTGCTTCGCCTCTTCTGAAGTTAATGACCTGTTCCAGAACAGGACTTCATCTATTGTTCCATTGAAGAACTCAGCCACATTCGGATTTGCACCTATCGCAAATCTTGTTGATGCTGAGGTCAATGGTGAGGGTAGTCCTGAGACGCTTCCTCTCTTTATTCCGTTGACATATATGCTTAATATTGTGTCTTCCCTTACGCAGGATACATGATACCATGCATTTATCTGTATAGGATATGCTGGCGTCAGATACCCTGCTCCATCCTCTACAGCGCAGAATATGTTGGAGCTGTTTGTGAACAGCCTTATGGGATCATCCCAGGATGCAGTCCATCCGCTGAATATCTGATGATGGCTGGTTGTCAATGAATATGGCTTTATCCATGCAGTCAGTGAGTAATCAACCGTCGGATATGCTATGTTTGTCCCATTTATCATGTCGTTTACGCCATCGAACGTGTAACCTGAGTCTATCTTGCCATCTGAAACTGTTGCGCCATATACTGTCCCATGGTTCAACCTTTCGCTCTTATCTGTTGCGTCTCCCTCGAACTGCCAGACTCCTATAAGTTTCGGGTCTGAGATATTGTAGCGTTTAGGTGAAAGCGCCTCAAAAGGCATGTTCAGCACTGCTATGCTTGAGCCGTTCTTTCTCCAATCTATTACCGATATGTTTGCGCCCTTGACCAAATCGTAAGTCAATGTGAGATTATCTGAATCTAATCCTAGAGTGGCGCCGATGCTTGATGATAGAACTACATTCTGTACTTCTGGTCCTTGTATTGTCAGGTTGTTGCTTATGACTGCGGGACCATCCTCGTATCCGTCGTTCGGTGTGAGCTTTGCGTACCAAGTCTCTGCAAGTCTTGTTTCATCTTGAGAAAGCAGGTCTGTTCTATTCATATACGATGCTTTTATCTGTGCGGCAGATAGTGCCCTGTCATATATTCTTACGTTGTCTATTGTTCCATTGAAGTATGCGCTCTGTCTTACTGAACGTCCTATCCATACTGGCTGGCTGTTTACGCCGATAGTGTTATTATTTGCCAAGCCGGATACGCTGAGCGCTCCATCGATGTATATGTATAATCTTATGCCGTCATATACTCCTGCAACATGATGCCAGTTGCCGAGATCGCTTGGCACAGATGTCAATATATAACCTGCAGATGTCATGAAATAGAAATCATTGCCCCATCCGAACATAAGCTCCCAGTCTCCTGGTGAAGTCACTGGAGTTGTTGATGTCTTTGATACTATAGGACCGTCCATGCTTGGTGTCCTTCCTGCTCTATAGACCCATGCTTCTACAGTCAATGCTGAAGTGGTGGTGAGTGAAGCTGAATTGCTTATGTTTATGTACTTGTCGACTCCGTTGAATTCATATGCTCCGGTATTATTCCATCCTCCTGTCATGTTCCATGTCGCATTTACAGGAGTTCCTGTGTTTGCATTTGCAGAGTAGTCTTTTGCATCTTCGTAATTGTTAAGTCCGTTTTCATATGCTTGTATTATATCATCTGCAGATAAAGTCCTGTTCCAGATATATATCTCGTCAATTGATCCGTTAAGTGCCTGGTTGACATCGAATGCGCCGCATACATCATCCTGTTCCTGTCCTATGACAAAGCAGCCGTTCGGAGGCAATGTCGTTCCTTTTGATACTATTGATCGGGATAATATTTTACCATCTTTATACACCACAGTCATTCCATCAGAGCTTCTCCATGTTACTGCTATGTGGTGCCACAAACCGTCGGCGATTGATGGACCTGAATATGAAGCATTTCCATTTATGTATGCTACAAGAGCATTTGTGTTGTGTATGAGGAATGCGTTATTATTTGCTGTACTGGGTGCGTATGATATCATCGCTCCTTGTTTCACTGTGTCGGATGATTTGACCCAGAATGTGGCAGTTATCTGTGTTGACGGGAAACTGTTTATGCTGGTCTTGATTATGTTGTCGTTTATAGAAGCTCCAGAAAGCGCATATCCCCTCTCCACTTTTCCGTCTGAAACAAGCGACAGGTTAACTGTTCCATCATTCATGTTTGAAGTCTTATCAGTTGCATCTCCCTCAAGCCACCAAACCAGTTTAAGTCCTGAATCAGACACAGGTGTGTGCTTCGCAGTCAAGCCCTCAAAAGGCATGTTGAGTACAGTCATGGACTTATTGTTGGCAAACCAGTTGACTATTGTCCTGTCCGTGTTATTGGCTTGCGTATAATATACTGTCAGGTTCTCATTAGTGTAGTTAGTTCCAAACGTAGATCTCAGTTGCACATTGTTCAATGCCAAATTATACACATAGAGACTGTTTGTATCTACAGTATCTCCGTCTTCCCATCCGTCGTTCGGCGTTATCTCTGCCTTCCAGGTCTCTCCGCCTCTTGTCTCAGCATCAACAATAAGATTTGTTTTGTTCTGGTACAACGCTTTTATCTGCTCTGCTGAGAGCGCCCTGTCAAATATCATGACCTGGTCTATTGTTCCATTGAAGTACTGTGCATCATATCCGGGGAATCTTCCAAATTCAAGAGATACGTTATTATTTACAACAGAATAAGGCCAGAAAAGCGAGCCATACAACAAACCATTGACATATAGCTTCTTCTGCGTGCCATCCATGACTCCTGCAAGATGTACCCATTGGCCGACAGGAGGTACATAGCCCGTGTTCCAATTATTAAACGTGAGGAGATTGCCGCCCATGAACTGCATTCCTCCTGCATTGAACCTGAAACCCCAACCAGTATTGCCATTTCCATCTATTTTTGCTATAGGAACAGAGTATGATACGACATTGACATTGACCCACAATGCGAAAGTTATCACGCCAGTACCTGCTGCAGCGGATGGGTTTTTGAAAGAGATGAATGAATTGTTGCCGTTGAATTGGTAAGCTCCAGTATTGTTATATCCTCCAGTCCTGTTCCACGTCGCGTTTCCAGGCATTCCTGTATTGCTGTTTATAGAGTAGTCCTTGACATCCTCGTAATTGTTGAGGCCTTCTGAATACAATCTCCTTATCTCTGTCGGCGATAAGCTCCTGTTCCAAAGCTGCACTTCATCTATGCTGCCGTTGAAGTACCTGTTTCCACCGCAGCTGTATCCTATCTTAAATGGATTGTTTGTGACTGTAAGAGCTGATGCTGTTGCATTGCAGTCGACTGTCCTTATACCATTCAAGTAGTGGTATATTTTTGTGCCGTTCCTCTGTACAACAAAATGCTGCCATTTATTCGCCTCTAGCTGCGTGCTGGCATTCCTTGCCTCTTGGCAATACCATGCTGAACCAGCACGTATTCCGAAATAGAATTTATTTTGCTGAGAACCATCTTGCTGAATGGTGAATGCCTCTGCAGCGCAGTTATGTCTATCGACAATACTGGCATAATCACTCTGTGTCGGTCTTGGCTTGACCCACATAGATATAGTCATACTTGTGCTTAACGAATCGAGACTTGTACTGTCTGATGCTGTTATAACATCATCTGTGCCGTCAAACAAGTATCCTTCGTCTATCTTTCCGTCTGATATCGAAGCGCCTGATACTGTTCCATGATTCGCGCTTGCGCTGTAGTCAGTAGAGTTTCCATCTAATCTATACATCGCTACAGTGTTTCTATCTACTGCATGATGCTTTGCTGTCAGGCCTTCGAACGGCATGTTGAGGACAGCAATTGATTCGTTGTCTATCTGCCAGTCGAATATTGCCCTGTCTGAAGCGTTCTTCAGTGTGTAATATGCTGTTATGTTCTCAGAAGTATAATCTGTTCCATAAGTGGAGTTTATCAGTGGATTGATTATTCCTGGTGGTCCTTCAACAGCTATCTCATAAATATAGAGCGGATTGCTGTTTACTGTCTCTCCGTCTTCATAACCGTCGTTCGGTGTCAGTTTCGCATACCATGTCTCGCCACCGCGAGTCTCTTCTTCAACAATACTATCGAAAGATGGTGCTTTGTTTACGACGCTGACATTGCCGAACTCTCCTGTCTTTGGGTCGAGCCTATAATATATAAAGTCTTGTGAAGCAGGAGCGGTTGACTTATAGTAGTATCCTCCCACTATAACATCCCCTGATGAATCAGTATCTATGCCATATGCCTGGTCTGTGCTTGTACTGACAACTATGCTCTTGTTCCATATTACGTTGCCGAGAGGGTCAAGTTTGACAACTCCCCAATCATTAGACGAACTGGACCAGTATCCTGCGACAAGTATATTATCATAATCATCTATTGCGACAGCATATGCATAATCTGTAGAAGTGCCCCAGTATATGCTCTGGTTCCAGAGCTGGTTTCCTGACGAATCATACTTAACAACGCCCCAGTCATAGTGCGATGTGTTATATTTCATGCCGACAATTATTATGTTATTAGATGAATCTACAGCGACATCATAACCATAATCTGTTGTAGTGCTCCAGGTCATGTTTCTTTGCCAGAGCGTATTACCTGAGCTATCCAACTTCAAAAGACCCCAATCAGTTCCGCCAGTTGGTGTATACAAGTAGCCACCCACTATTATATTATTGCTGGAATCTATTGCTACTCCGCGTGCATAATCAGAGGATGTGGAAAGATAGAATGGGACGTTCCACAAGTCATTGCCGTTCGTATCAACTTTTGCGATTCTCCAATCATACTGACTTCCATTTCTCCACATTCCAACAATGATGACATTGTCCTGTGAATCTACAGCGACACCATAAGCATAATCTGTACTTGTCGAGTTCCAACTGAAGTTCTTCTTCCATATCGCGTTTCCGCTTGTTCCATTTACTTTGAATAGTGCCCAGTCATAATTAGTAGCATTATAACCATAGCCTGCTATGAGCATATTATTCTGTGAGTCGGTGTCCACACTCCAACCATAATCTGTGCTGCCTGCAAAATCAAGAAGTCCTGATGCTACATATTCGTCAGAGCTGTTAAATTTGACCCATGCAAAGTCATAACTTGCAACTCCTGCTTGAGTATAACCTGCTAATACGACATTATCGTTTGAATCAACAACTAAATCATATGCGTAATCAGTACTTGTTGTTGGTGTGAAAGATTTATTGTAATAAGTATCATATTCTGTAGTTGAATTATACATCAACGCTATCTGCTCTGGACTGAGTGCTCTATCAAACACCATCACTTCGTCGAGTGTTCCTGTGAAATATCCTTCGTTGCCTGCGCATCCTCCCGGGCTGAATCCTAACCATAGGTAATTGGGCACTTCGCTTGCTTGATACGACGTCTGATTTGCGTATGAGTTGAGGACTCCATCTATGTATAGTCTCAAACCATAGAGTCCATCCCAGGTTGTCGCGAAGTGGTACCATGAGCCTGGCGCAATTTGTGTTGTTCCGTTTGCTGTGACTCCTGTACTGTTCCAGCTGTATGCCTTCAACCTTCCTCCTGACAATGACATAGGTGGTAGGCACCATCCAGTTCCATCGCTTCCAGCTGACATGTGTATCAGGTTTCCGCTTGATTCTCCGGCCCCTGGCTTGACCCATCCTGTGAATGTATAGCTTTGGTTTGGTGTTCCTAGATGTGTGAAGTTGCTTGACTTGATGTAGTCATTGCCGTCGAATATAAATGCGCCTCCATCCCCGACTCCTGCATTTCTGCTCCATGTCGAGCCATTAACGAAACCGTGCCTTGCAGAGCCAGAGTAGTCTTTTGCGTCCCCATCGTTGCTTAATCCTTCTTCGTAGAGCTGGAGAACTTCCTGTGCAGACAATGATCTGTTGAAGATTATGATTTCATCAATGAAGCCATTGAAATAATTTGCATTTTGCATCGTCTTTCCTATTTCAACATATGAAGATGCAGGAGTATTCAACTGACCTATGGATCCCACATTATCGCGGATGCCATTAGTATATAATGTGACTGTCTGTCCGCTATTTGAGACTACTGCAACAAGATGCTGCCATATTCCTGCGCCGAGATATGTATTTGATGTTAGATCAGAGCCATATCCCCAGAAGAACCATTTACCTAGTGTCGGGCTTAATGATATT
Organism: uncultured Methanosarcinales archaeon; assembly: GCA_964563755.1. GTDB lineage: Archaea > Nanobdellota > Nanobdellia > Woesearchaeales > UBA11576 > JABMQF01. Next base: position 273,523 of record CAZLYC010000001.1, on the reverse strand, counting down.
GCAGAGAAATTTTGGTTCGACCAGCTACCCCAACCAATTATTACTCTATCTGATGCAAAATTGCTGACTTTGACCCATGCAGAGATTGTCCTGTCGGCGTTACCTGAAGGCAAATTGGTTGGAGAGGTTATATTTATTACATCGTTTACGCCGTCGAAATAGTATGCTTTTCCTATCTTGCCTGTAGCAATAGTCGCTCCACTGACCAGGCCACCATTTCCATTGCTTGTCTTATCTGTCGCGTCTCCCTCAAACCACCATTCCCCTGCAGTCATAGTCTCAACCGCATGATGCTTCGGCGACAGTGCCTCGAATGGCATGTTAAGTAAAGTAATTGACTGATTGTCCACGAACCAGTTAGCTATTCCGCGCATCGTGGTCATCGGCAATGTATAATATATAGTTAGGTTTTCGTCAGTGTAGTTAGTTCCTCTGGTAGAATTCAGCAGTATGCTTCCTGTTCCAAGTCCCTCAAATCCTCTTATTATCAGGGTGTTGCTATTGACAGCAGGCCCGTCTTCATATCCATCGTTCGGCGTCAGCTTTGCGTACCAAGTCTCGCCTATCCTTGTCTCTTCATCAGTTATCACTCTGCTTCTGTTATTGTATAGCGCTTTTATCTGGTCTGCTGAAAGCGCACGTTCAAACAGCAGGACTTCTCCTATCGAACCATTATAGTATATGCCATTCCTTCCGCCGTTGAAAACGTCTGCCTCTGAACCATCTCCTATGAATCCGTATCTCTTGATTCCTGTTCCGAGGTTCTTCATTCCGTGTGGGTTGAGTTTTGTTCCGTCCAGGTTTCCATTTACGTATATCTTCTTGTCCTGTCCATCGTAAACTCCGCATCCGAAATGCCATGCTCCGTTATTCGCGATAGTGCTGCCGTACATATCATCTATCGCCGCGCTAGAGTCAGCGGTAGAGAATCCTAGTCTTCCGTCTCCGTGTATGTAGAAGTCAAAGTATTCTGACCTGTCGAAATCTATGAACGCCCAGTTGTCATTGAATGATGCTGCCTGGAAGCTTGTCTTAAACCACGCGCATGCTGTTATTTCGCTTATCTCTCCGCCTTGGCTGTAATATTTGTTTAATGCTATGTAGTCGTCTGTGCCATCGAATTCGTATGCTCCTGTGTTTCCAGGCCAAGCTGTCTCGTTCCATGTGCTACCATTTATGAATCCTGAATATCCGTTTGTCGAGTAATCCTTCACATCCTCGTAATTGTTCAGGCCTTCCTCGTACAGCAGTCTTATTTCTGTTGCGGACAGTGAGCGGTTCCATATCATGACTTCATCGATTGAGCCATTGAAATGCGCTCCTGCGAATGTCGAGTAGAATCCATATCCTATTCCTAAATCGTACGCAGAATCTATATTGGTCAAAGCTACGACTTTGCTGTTTTCTTCTATTCCATCAATATATATCCTTTGCATATCTGTAGCAGCATCATAAGTGCCTACTACAAAGAACCACTTATTAGGTGTCAGATTGGTTGTGCTGTCGATTACCGACTTAGTCACAGAATCGTTGAGTTCGAAGCGGGCAGGCGTAGTTGCTAGCTTTTGCAGGTGGTATCCTTCATCGTTCCAGCCGCCGCCATTACCGACTATTAATTCTGAAACAGCAGTTGCTCCATTAACAGGATAGACCCATGTAGCTATTGTTATACTGTCGACAGAAAGGCTTGCGCTATCTTTTATCCTTATGTTGTCGTTGGTTCCGTCAAACTCGTATCCATTGTTTATTTTTCCATCCGATGAAGTTGACCCATTGACTGTGCCATCATTGTTGTTTCTGCTCTTGTCATCCGCGTCTCCCTCAAGCTGCCAGTATCCTATCATCGATTCTTCTGCATCATGATGTTTCGGAGTCAGCGACTCGAATGGCATGTTGATTTCAGCAAAAGATGTATCGTCCACAAACCAGTTGTATACTGTGCTGTTGGTGCCGTTCGCGAAAGACGTGTAGACTGTCAGGTTCTCATTAGTGTAGTTAGTTCCTCTTGTTGAATTCAGTACTGTGTTGTTAAGCGCCAATTCATAAACGTACGCGCTTGTTGTGACTGTTGGTCCATCCTCGAAGCCATCGTTTGGTGTCAATACTGCTGTCCAGGTCTCTCCGCCTCTTGTTTCTTCCTGCACTATACGATTTGTCCTGTTCATGTACAATGCTTTTATCTGGTCTGATGATAATGCTCTAGCATATAATCTTACGTTATCTATTGTGCCGTTGAAGAAATTTGATGTTCCTGTCTGTGCTCCTATGAATAGATTCTGGCTGGTTGTATCAATCACATTCAAAGAGTATGTTTTTGAGCTTTCTTCTATTCCGTTGAAATAAAGTTTTAATCTGTTGGTATTGACATCATAAACGCCTGCTAAGTGTGTCCACACTCCAGTTGCTAGATTAGTTGTCGAATCTATACTGTCCAAGTTAGTGCCGTTTCCTATCTGCCACTGGGCTTTACAAGGATAGCCTCCTCCATCTGTAGTTAATGAAATTCCGTATATATTCTTTTCAACAATCCTATCCCAATTACAAGTTAATATGTCAGGTTTCACCCATACTTCTACTGTGACTCCTGACTGGTATATGTCAAGAGAGTTGGAATCAGACACGTTTATGTAACTGTTTTGTCCATTGAAAGTGTACGCTCCACTGTTATTTATTCCTCCAGTCTTATTCCACGTCGCATTTACAGGCACTCCTGTATTGACGTTCGTTGAGTAATCCTTTACATCCTCATAATTATTCAGGCCTTCTTCATACAAGAGCCCAACTTCTGCAGAAGACAGTGAGCGGTTCCAGATTATGACTTCATCAATACTTCCATTGAACATCGCGCCGAAAGGGTCAGGGGAAGATCCTATAAGTACAGGATTGGAGCTCATGTTGAGCTGGTTAGCGCCGGCGAAAATGAACCTATCAAGCGCCCCATTCACGTATGTATATACATGAGAACCATCATAAACTCCGACAACGTGATACCATCTGCTGGTCTGAAGCTCGGTCCCACCAGGTTGGTCTCTGACAGTTATAGCGCCAGATTGTCCCCTTATCTCAAACTCGAACTTGCTGTTGGAATATACTCCTGTCTGGTAACCGCCAGCGGGCACACCCTGCCTTTTGCTCATTATCTTCTGGTCTACAGTATTATCTGCAAGATTTATCCATGCGGATATTGTTATCTGATCGGTAATATTCATGCTAGAATGACCTGAGAGGTTTATATAGTCATCAATCCTGTCAAATGAATACCCTTTACCTATCTTTCCATCTGAGAGTGACGCGCCGACCACAACGCCATCATTGCCATTTCCACTATCATCCTTGGCTGCATTTTCAAGAGTCCACATGCCGACAATAGAACTCTCAGTTCTATGATGTTTCGCAGTCAGTGCCTCAAACGGCATGTTTAGCACTGTAAGTGATGTGTTGTCCACAAGCCAGTTTATCGTAGTTATGTTAGTTCCGTTCGCAGGAGTGTAATATGCTGTCAGGTTCTCGTTAGTATAATTGGTGCCTCGTGTGGAATTGATGAACACGTTTGAGAACCACAACTCATAGATATAGAGAGGATTGCTGTAGACTGCTGGACCGTCTTCATATCCATCGTTCGGTGTCAATAACGCTTGCCATATCTCTCCGCCGCGAGTCTCTTCCTGGACGATGAGATCTGTCCTGTTCATGTATAATGATTTTACCTGAACAGGTGACAAAGCCCTGTCAAATATCTTGACTTCATCCACTGTTCCATTGAAGAACTGAGCATAATCATTTGAACTTCTGCCTGTTCCTATCCATATTGCATGTCTTATAGGGTAGAGGTCTCCTGTGAGAGTGTTTGTTGTCTGCAACTCGCCATTTACATAAATTTTCGCTTCCTGGATGTTCTTGTCATAAGTACCTACCAGATGATACCACTGGTTTATGCCTATGTATGCTATAGGACCAACAGCTGTTGTGGCGTTCTTTACAAAGAAGTGTATCGCTCCGTTGTCCCTGAACTCAAACCAGAATGCACCATCATAGTTTACTGGTGACCAGCTGTATGTGAGTATGTTTGAAGAATTGAAACTGGATGGATTTGCTGATGTCTGGCCGCTCCTTCCGTATGTCTTCGGATATACCCATAGTGATACCGTCACCGCTCCAGTCATTGTCAATGTAGATGAATTTGATATGTTTATGTAGCTGGTGTTGCCGTCAAATTCATAAGCACCAGTATTATTTATTCCTGCGGTCTTGTTCCAGGTTGCATTTACCAAAACGCCGTTGTTGCCGTTTGTCGAGTAGTCTTTCACATCCTCGTAATTGTTCAGTCCTTCCTCATATAATTGTCTCACACCTGCATCTGATAATGGTGTGTTCAATATGAGCACTTCGTCGATTGAGCCGTTGAAAGGAAAGAGACATGAGCCATCTGCAATTTTGCATCCTATGCTGGTGTTGCTTGGATTGCTTTGTATTACGCCGATTGCTGCATTCTCCATCTCTAGATTGCCATCTACATAGTATTTCAACGACGCACCATTGTATGTTGCGGCTATGTGGTGCCATTCATTCAATGTGAGAGGTGTTGATGACCACGCATAAGTGTTTGTCGCACTTGCGTTTGCGATGGAGATGGCAGTGGCTCCGCTTGCGAAGTATGTGAATATCCATGAATTCGGGCTGGCGCCGGAATTTCCCCAACGTGATAATTGGTGGCTGAAGTAGTCGGGAGCTCCAGGAGGAGATTGTGCTTTCATCCAGAATCCTATAGTGAATGTTGCAGGTGCTAAGTCAGAAGATTCGCCGAGGCTGATATAAGTGTGGTTTCCATCAAAGTCATACCCTCTACCTATCTTACCGTCAGATATTGCTGCATCATTCACGACGCCTGCATAACCGTTAAAGCTGCTGTCATCAGCGTTTCCTTCCATCCAGAGTGATGCTACAGTATTGCTATCTGTTTCATAATGCTTTGCAGTCAATGCATCGAAAGGCATGTTCAGCAAAGCCATAGACTCGTTGTCAACAAACCAATTAATTATAGCTCTTTCAGATGCGTTGGTCAGGTTATAGTTGAGCGTTAAGTTTTCATTTGTGTAATTGAATCCGAATGTTGTATTAAGTATTGGATATAGCGTGCTTATTCCGGTAACTCCAATCTTGTACACGAACAGGTTGCTTCTCGTTGTCTCGCCGTTCTCGTATCCGTCGTTTGGAGTGACATCAACGTACCAGCCATCTCCTCCCCTGCTTTCCTGCGAGACTACCCTATTTGTCTCATTATTATATAGTGCGTATATCTGTTCTGCAGACAATGCCCTGTCAAACATCATGACTTGGTCCATTGTGCCGTTGAAGTAGCCTGAGCTGTTAGATGTGTTATAGTTGCTTCCTATCAATACAGACTCATCATTTCTTGGCAGGTAAGCAGGCAATGCCATGCTTGTTGCATTAAGTGCTCCATCTATGTAAAGTTTCATGGACATAGAATCATAAGTTGCAGCAATGTGATGCCAATTGCCGTCATTTATTGTTCCGGATGTTGTTAAAGTATATTCTGTGCCTGCAGAGATTATCTTGAATTGCCCTCCATTGAGTGTGCTAAGAGAGTATGGAACATTAGCCTGTACAGGAATATCTGCAGTTATCGTGACATATCCTTTTCCTGCATTGAATCCTGATGTATTGACTTGATTGGTTCCGGCATTATAAGATCCTCCTCCTCCAGCTACACCACTTGAGTCTGTTCCTGCTCCTCCAGAGTATCCACCACCTGCTCCAGTAGCACCCATAGTACACCATTCTCCTCCGCTTCCACCACCAAATCCTCCTGCTCCTCCGCCCGCAGCGCATGTTCCACCTGCGCCGCCCATGCTTCCATTTAGGAATCCTATTCCCGGACCAAGTATATAATTTGAAGTTGAATTGGTACCGTTACCTATGAACCCTCCTGCTCCAGGTGAACCTCCTCCAGCACCACCGCCTGCACCATTGATTCCGCCAATATATGTTCCCATAGAACCATTTCCACCCATCGTCCCTGTAATGCCCGGCTGTCCATTCGCAGCATTGCTGTTTCCACCGCCACCGCCACCTCCACCAGCAATTATTAGAGGTGTGTTGTTTGCGTATACTACAAATGAACCGCCACCGCCACCTCCTGCCTTGTAACCCGTTATGTTTCCTCCTTCATGTCCGGGAAGCACTTTTATTACTGTGCCTGCATTCAGATAGAATTCACCTCTCATCCTAGCGCCGGATCCTCCGACGTAAGTAGTGCCTAAACCACCTCTTGCGCCTACTGTTTCTATTGTGTATTTGCCTGTTGCAGGCACAGTCCAACTCTGTATTCCGCCACCGACAGTGACTAATCCCTCAAGAGTTGTTCCGACATATTCTGAATCGCACTGTCCCTGTGAAGGCCCGAATCTTCCTGCCTGTCCGCAACTTGAAAAATTATAGATAGTAGTTATGTCTGATGCGAGTGATTTCGAGACTATGAATCCTTCTTTCGTCGTCTTTACCCATGCAGACAATGTTATTTCATCAAACATCTTGAATTTATCGTCATTCTTCGCGTCTATGTAGTCATTTACACCGTCGAACTGGTAAGCTCCGCTGTTGTTTATTCCTCCTGTCCTGTTCCACACCGCTCCATATACTGTTCCATCTTCTCCAATATCCGAGAAGTCCCTCGCTATGACATATTCATTACCGTTATCTGCCTCGAACGGCATATTCAAGACTGCCAGAGATCTGTTGTTCACGAACCAGTTGTAGATGAGCGTTATGTTGTCATTATTCGGGTCGCTCATGCCGAAAGCATAAGCAGTTATGTTCTCGTCCGTGTAATTCATTCCATAAGTTGAGTTGACTATCACGCTAGTTATTGTCGGAGCTGCGTTTCCATCCTGCAGTATTCCATATATGCTCTGCGGATTAAGGTTGTAGACAGTCAAAGTGTTTGATGCAGTATCCAGCTGTGAACTTATATTGACCCAGTACGTTGTATATTTCCAGAGCGTGAAATTTGTTTCGTCATATCCTGTCAGTTCTGAGTCAAGCCAGCTCCACGTAACTCTGTCTATCGATGTCGCTCCAGCTTGTGTTGTTATGTCGACGAACTTATACCTGAACGGAGGCATGCGTTCAGATAATGGCGTCGTGTTTGTCGCCCATGTTATCGAGTATGCGCTTGAGGCATTCACTATGTCCGATACATTTAGTTTTGTATAATTATTGAGCAGTCCATTATTTGGCCTGAAGCTTGCATCTGTTATGTTCAGCCAGATTGGATTTTGTCCTGCCTCTACATACATTCCTATTGTAGTATTATACAAAGTTACATTGATTAGCCTAGTATCATTTGCCTTGTCTACGTATATTCCTCTTGATGTGCTTGCATTTGCTGTACTGTGTGCTATTGTTGTTCTTGCAGATTCATTGCCAAGGTGAGCTCCATAGGTATTGCTCCATAATGTTGAATTAGTTATGTTTGTATATGTTATGCGTCCGGATAATTCTATTCCTTTTGTGCTATTTGCAAATGTGTCATTAATGAAAATGGAATTTGAAGTTATGATGTCACCTGCACCGCTCAACTTAGCGATACCCCAAGTATTTCTATTTCCTCGTTTCCAGTGACCTGCAGCCAACAGATTATCTGAGCTATCAACAGCAACATCCCAAATATAATCGTCACCTGTAGCGTTCCATACCACGCTCCTGTTCCATAGTATAATACCATCAGGACTGAATTTTGCTGCACACCATTCCTCAGAAGAACCAACATAACAGTAACCGCCGATTAATACGTTATTTTTGCTGTCAGAATCTACACCAAGAGCAATTCCGTTGAATGTTGGATTCCACGCCACACTCTTGTTCCATAATAACAAGCCATCAGAACTTCTGAACTTGGCGACACCCCAATACTCGCCAAAAGCATCACTCCATTCTCCAGAAGCCAGAATATTATCTTGATTATCAACGGCGACATCCCATGCTTCATCAGTTTGTGTACCGCTCCAGCCACTGCTGCTGTTCCAGAGCAGGACTCCATCAGTGCTATATTTAACGATTCCCCAATCATGGCTTGAGCCATTTCGCCAAGCTCCTGCAACGATTACATTTCCTTGGCTATCAGTTGCAACGCCCCAAGCAGTATCATCATTGGTCGGACTCCACACCTTGCTTATGTTCCACAAATAGTTTCCGTTAGCATCCCATTTGACAAGTCCCCAGTCACCCTGAGTTCCATTTCTCCAAATACCAGTAACGTAAACATTACCAGAATAATCAACAGCAACATCATAAGCTACATCTGAACCAGTTGAATTCCAGACAAAACTTCTGTTCCAGACATAATCTCCAGTTGAATTATATTTGACCAAGCCCCAATCATCCTGGCTGTCATTACGCCAACTGCCAGTGACATAAATGTTGCCATAAATATCGATTGCTACAGCACGAGCGGAATCGTTGCCTGTTGCATTCCAGACAAAAGTCCTGTTGAATACATAATTTCCATATGAATCATACTTGACAAAACTCCAATCAGATTGGGAACCATTATACCAGTAACCTGCCACATAGGTGTTATCCAAAGAATCTACAGCAACACCATACGGAACATCATTGCCTGTTGCATTCCACACAAAAGTCCTATTCCACAATCCACCAGCCAAAGCAGCAGTGCTGTAATTCCCGACATTGCATCCCTGTATCGTAACATTTGAGTATGAGTTGACTATTCCGTATCCGGTATTTTCTCCTATTATTGCTGTTCCGTTGCAAGAGAGGTTTATGTTGCTGTTCGTTATCTTTATTGTTCCAAATGCTCCCGCATCTCTTTCGCGATAGCTTCCGGAGCAGAACGTCATTGAAGTGTTGACTTTGAGCTCATCGTATGGAGGAACCAGTGTAACATTGTTCGGTGCGCAATCTATCCTGTCGTACGCTCCATCCTGATCAGTATCAGGTGGCAGTATTGGACCGTAATCATTTACATCCCCATATACATTAGCCCTATTGGTGCTATTATAAGGATATTCTCCTCCTGTATCTCCGTATCCGTCATGGTTCGAGTCGTATATCCTTATGCTGCTGGAGTTTATGTCAGCCCAGAAGTTTCCTACCCAGACGCCGTTTATCCTCTTGCTGAATGCGTTTCCTGTAAGGGTGGTTGTTACATATGCATAGTCAGCAGGTACGCCATAGAATGAGTTATTATATATTGTATTGTTAACAGTTCCAGTTGTATATAGATATATGTTCGCAGTTGCTGATGAGTTTATACTATTGCCTGTTATCACCCCATTATCACAGTAGTCATACAGATATATGCCGCGGCTTGTGGACAGGTTGATTAGGTTATTTGTTATATTCAGGAAAGAGCTGACACCAGCTCCTACCGCCGCATTGCAATAGATTGCATAAGATCCTTGCCTGAAGAAATTATTGTCATACACGGTAAGGTAATCCACATCACTTGTTACGTATAATGAAGCTGTAGGCGTTCCTGTTGTAGTTGAAAAATTATTCCCCCTAACAGTGCTGTTGTAGCTGTATGAGAAATATATTTGAGATGACGCAACATTAATGAAATTGTTGTCGGATATGTTTATGTACTTATGTGCATTGACTCCGTTACCGGCACCGGTGGCGTATATATTGTATGAACTGCCTGCATTAAAGCTGTTGTTTCTTATAGTTATGTTCTGCACATAGTTCAGGATATGTATCTGTTGAGTTCCGCTGCTTGCTGTAAAATTATTATATTCTATAGTTACATTAGTGAGGAAGTCCGCACTATTAATTCCTGTAGTGTACACTCCCACGTTTGCTGATTGGTTGAACGTGTTGTTCCTTATTGTCGTGTTGTCTGAATTGTATATTGTAAGTCCGTTATAGTTTGAATAGAACAGATTGTTCTCTACAGTGGAGAAAGAATTGTAATATAGATATGCACCATATGATGATCCGCTCGTTGGTACACCATAGAATCTGTTTCCTGATATATTCCAGTTTTGGCCTCCTGAGACTTGCGAGTATAATGCGTAACTGCTGAAATTTACTACAGTGTTGTTGAAGAAAGTGAAGTTTTTCACACCAAAGTTAGGTGATGAGGTATATGCTCTTGTATAGTTGACTATCCGGCATCCTTGTATTGTAATATTATTATAGGCTGCACTCGGACTGTTTATGAAAGCATACCCTACGTTGTTTCCGTAAAGAGTTGTTCCTAAGCATGTTATGTTTATGTTACTTGCAGATATGTTAATGAGTCCGTTGGCTGCAGCATCATTCACATAGAATGTTCCTGGACACAGTTCAACGCTCGATGTCAAGACCAACCCGTCATAAGGCACTGCGCATCCCTTTATTGTCACGTTGCCAGTCGTCTGCGTCCTTCCATCTTCATATCCATCGTTTGGTGTGACTTCCGCATACCACATGTCTCCTCCTCTTGTTTCGTTGAAGCTGAGGAAGTTGGTCCTGTTCTGGTAGAGTGCAAGTATCTGCGATGATGTAAGCGACCTGTTGAATATCATGAAGTTGTCTATGCTGCCGTTGAAGAATCTTTCAGTTGGTCCTCCCTGGTATCCCTGGCCTATCCACATGTTTCTTCCGCTATTAGGGACATATGGTGATGAACAATCAATTGATACGTTGAATATTGAATTCAGGTAGAGTGTGCAATTTGTCGTGTTCTTGACTATTGCTATGTGCTGCCATGCGTCCGCAATAAGCTGTACTGCAGGCAATCCTGGTGCCCAAGCGGTTCCGTTGCCATAACCCCAACCGAAACTATTAGTGTTTGAAGCGTCCTGCTGCATGACCATTCCTTTGTAGCCACCATGGTTTCCAAATATGTCTGCATAGGTGACCTGTGATGCGCCCGGCTTTACCCAGAAAAGTATAGAGAATGAAATATTGACATCTGGGAAATAGCTCCTGAGATCGATATAATCATTTACTCCATCGAATTGGTATGCTCCGGTATTATTGAATCCGCCTGTGCTGTTCCAGGCGCTGCCATTCACATATCCTGTGTTTGCGTTTCCTGAGTAATCTTTAGTATCTTCATAATTGTTAAGTCCTTCTTCGTACACACCTCTTATTTCTGAAGCGTTCAGCGAGCGGTTCCACATATAAAGCTCGTCGATATTTCCGCTGAAGTTGGCGTCAGCTGCCCAGTTTGATTTTCCTATGTACGCCTTGTCCCTTGACACTGCAGGGGGAACGTTGGTGGTTCCTGTCTTTATTGCCTTGCCGTTCTTGTATATGGCGCCGTTTCCGGATGAGTCTACTGTAAAGGCAAGGTGCATCCATTTTCCAATATCGATTGCATCATATGCTGTGATTTTTCCATCTGTCGCTCCGTTCCATATGTCAAAGACGAGGTCGTCTGTCGTGCCCCAGTTCGCGATCAGTATATTGTCATCACCAGAGTTCTGGCCGAAGTCAATTATCCTTGACCAGGAAGGCAGTGAATTATAGTATACCCAAACTGCTATCGTCATTCCGTTTGTGAAATCTGTTGCTACAGTTCCTGCGTTTATGTAATCATCATTGCCATCGAAGCTGTATGCGTTCTTCACTTTTCCGTCAGATAGTGTCGCTCCGTAGACTGTTCCATGCTGCGCTTTTGAGCTCTTGTCTGTAGCGTCTCCCTCAAATTGCCATGCTGCGGTGACTGAACTCTCGATTTCATGATGCTTGGCAGTCAATGCGTCAAATGGCATGTTTAGCAATGTAATGGATGTTCCGTTGACGAACCAGTTTATGTTCGAAATTGTCGAACCGTTCGTCAGGTTATATTTTACAGTGAGGTTCTCAAGTATGGTTCCTGTTCCTAATGAAGAATCGAGCGTTATGTTTTCAGCACCTATGTTGTATACGAACAGGTCGTTGCTTGTGACACTCGATCCATCCTCAAATCCATCATTCGGTGTGAGGATTGAAACCCATGTCTCTCCGCCTCTTGTCTCAGCATCCGATATCTTGTCAGTCCTGTTCTGGTAAGCTGCCAGTATCTGGTCCGCAGATAACGCTCTGTCGTATATCTTCAGGCCGTCGATTGAACCGTTGAAGTATTCATTGCCATACTTTCCTATCGTGAGCGTGCTTGTGCTCTGCAATATGCTTCCCTGTAATCTGTCCCTATCTTTGAGCTGACCGTTCACGTATATGCTTATGTATGCGCCATCATATGTCATAACTACGTGCTGCCACTGGTCAAATGTGCCATCTGCAGAAATTCCTTTGCCGTTCACGTATCCATCTATCTTTCCTGACGGACTGAACGCAAGTCCGTATGCTCCTGGCTTGAAGACTATTCCTGGGTCCTTTAGACCCCACATGTTTGTCTCGTCAGCAGTAGAATTGTCCTCATAATAAGCGTACACGAGATTGTTACAGATGAACATCGTTGCATTTGTTATGCTCTGGTCAGGAGCTGCTGACTCGTTGCCAACATATAGCTTGTTCGGGTAAGGCGGATTGAGATTTCTTCCAGATATCTTTGTAAAGACTGTTCCGTTAGCATGTATATATGGAGAAGTCCTTCCATCAGCGTACTTCATGTAGCACACAGTGTTAGGTTGTGTTGCCGCGAATGCTAAGTACTGTGCATACTGTGGTATGCCGAACACATAGCTTAGTTCTTTTGTCGGGTAATATGTCGCAGCCTCTCCACCATCTGCGTCAGCTGAACTTATTACGCCTATTGCAGGCTGGTTGGCCACTATATGGGTTGCTACACCTGAGCCTTGTCCTGCTCCTCCAAGCGGTGAGAATGAATTTCCATAGTTATACACTGCTGTTGCTGTTGTAGAATCTGAATTATAATATGTTACATTGACTCCATTAGATGCTATTGCGACATACCCTGCGCCAGAAGCAATCCCCCACAGGTCATCTGAAAGAGGATACATTACAAACGCATCTGAAAATGTGTTCATCGCTTGCGCAACTACGCGTCCTGTTGCATTCATATAGAACCATGAATCAGCGAAGCTATAACTGAACTTGTTGCAGCTGCCTTTAGTCAAGCTGAATGTTGCCACCTGGCTTCTTGAACTGTTGTAGAGATAGACATTCGCTGCCTCGAATGGCGCGCAGACTGATATGTTCTGCGGTGGATTCCTTGTCACGTTATACGCGAATTCTTTTCCTGCGAAACTTGCAGGGACAGGCATGTCTCCTCCATCTCCTATAAATGCCGCCTCAAAAGGTCCTGTTCCGTTTATCACATCTCCGACGGCAATCTGTGAAGCGAGTATTGTGCCTATCTGTCCGCTGTCGAGAAGCATGCTGTTTGCGCCATATGTGATGTTGTTATTATCGACATAACTCATTACTGAAACGTCCTTCTCTGCCTGATAATCTAATACAACATATCTTTCCTGTGTGAAATTCTGTCTTCCTGGCTTCACCCAGACTTCTATTGATACAGCCTCTGTCGGTTTGAGGCTTGCAGAATCCGCAACTTCGAGGTAATCGTCTATTCCGTCGAACTGGTAAGTACCTGTGTTATTCCACCCTTCGCTTGACGTCCATATTGCTCCTGATATGTTTGCGTTGTTTCCATTAGTCGAGTAATCCTTGGCTCCATCGTTGTTGTCAAGGCTGTCCGCATATAGATGATCGACTTCTGCTGCAGAAAGTGACCTGTTCCATATGGCCACTTCATCAATCGTACCATTGAAGTACTCTCCTGCATAAATGTTAGATCCTATTGTGAGTATCTCGGAATTTCCTGTGCCTGTTCCAGTTCTTGTGAACTGATTCACGAGTTTACCGTTTTTATATATCTTAAGATTATTTACTGATACGCTCGAGTCGTATGTTCCAACGATATGAGACCATTCTCCTGCAAGAACAATTCCTGTGTCGCTTTGGACAGATATTTCTGGGTAGTCCATGCCGAATTCTATCTGGCCTGCTGAAAGTAGCTGCAGGTAATATGATGTTGAATATCCTTTGTCAATAAGTACAGGGTTTGTTGCTATCGTATTTGGCTTGACCCAAACGCTTATTGTTATTGCTCTTGTTATGTTCAAAGAGGCGCTGTTGGTTGTTGGTATTGTGTCCCATAGGCCGTTAAATGTGTAAGCTTTGCCTACTTTACCCACAGTAGTTATTGCGGGGCCATCAACAGTGCCGTGATTTCCTTTGCCGCTACTGTCTCTTGAATTTTCTTCAAACCACCATGCGCCGACCATCGATTCTTCTATGTTGTGGTGCTTTTTGGTTAACGGCTCAAATGGCATGTTCAACACAGCCATCGACGTGTTGTCAACGAACCAGTTGACTGTCGTCATGTTAGTGCCGTTCGCAAACGTTGTGTAAACAGTTAGATTCTCATTAGTGTAATTAGTAACACGTGTTGCATTAAGCTTGGTGTTCAGCAGTGCCAAGTCATAGATGTATATTGAGTTGCTAGTTACTATTGGTCCGTCTTCATAGCCATCCTGAGGTGTAAGCTCAGCATACCATGTCTCTCCGCCGCGAGTCTCTGCTTCGACAGTGACATTAAGCCTACCTTCATACGAAGAGATTACCTGATCTTGTGATAAAGCTCTGTCATATATTTTCACACCATCAATAGTACCGTTAGCCATGTTGTCATAAGCTAGGCCTACATCATTGCATAATCCTATCCTTGTGCTCACATTTCCATAATCTCTAAGAATGCCCGTATAGTGTATTGGGCCGAACTTCTGTCCGTTAACGTAAAGTGTTATGGTCTTCGTGGATTCGTCTGCGACTCCGACTACATGATACCAGTTATTTGCAGGATATGCACTGGATGTGACAGTAAAAGCAGTATTTAATGAGTTCCAGATGCTGAATCTAAATGACCCGCCGCTGTTGAACCTCAGGGCAGTGTGGTATCCCCTCTTGCATACTAGTGCATGCTGGTCATGTGTGGGATTTGTGGATGGAAGTGAGGATGGATAGTACCATGATTCGAATGTGAAACTTGATTCTGTTATGTCTTGCAAAGACAGGGAATTATTGATATCTATGTATGAACCAACACCATTGAATTCGTATGCTCCCGTGTTGTTTATTCCTCCCGTCTTATTCAACGTGGCATTGACAACATTGCCAGTATTTCCATTGCTCGAATAGTCCTTCGCATCTTCATAGTTGTTCAGGCCTTCATCATATAATTCTCTAGCTTCTGTAGCGGATAATGACCGGTTCCATATCATGACTTCATCTATTGTTCCATTGAAGTAGCTTCCGTACGGTTGCCAGTTTCCTATCATCAATGAGTCAGTATTTGTTGTTGGTTTCCAGCTTGACGACACCCTATTAGTTGCTGCTCTGCGTCCATCAAAATACATGTAGTATTTATCAAGAGCATCATCGAAAACAACAGTCACATGGTGGAATTTGTTGTCATTTACACTTATC
The DNA here is from genome assembly GCA_964563755.1 of uncultured Methanosarcinales archaeon. Lineage (GTDB taxonomy): Archaea > Nanobdellota > Nanobdellia > Woesearchaeales > UBA11576 > JABMQF01. Next base: position 258,097 of record CAZLYC010000001.1, on the reverse strand, counting down.
AATGGACTCATATAGATTGCCGAAGTGCCGCTTCCTAAACGCACAATCAATTCCTGACTTGAATTTTCAACCCAGATATGATATGGGTCCAGATTTCCGTTGCCTATCGCGTTCTTGTTGATTATTGTAGTGTATTGCTTGTTCTGAGGGCCTCTTCCTGCATACTTGAACCATAATGCGACCGTGAATGATGTGTAGTTCTGCAGGCTTTGTGAATTTGAGATATTGATATAATCATTAATACCATCGAAAGAATAGCCCTTCTTTATCTTTGCGTCAGCTATTACTGCGCCGTTCACTATTCCAGTATTACCTTTTCCGCTCTTGTCAGTCGCGTCTCCTTCGAACTGCAAAGCGCAAACCATCAAATCATCTATCTCGTGGTGCTTCTGACTCAAAGCTTCAAACGGCATGTTGAGGACCGCCATCGAACTGTTATCAACGAACCAGTTGACTATTGTGTTATTTGTGCCATTTGCAAACGTTGTGTAGACAGTAAGATTCTGATTAGTATAATTCGTTACGCTTGACGCATTCAGTTTCGTGTTCAGCAGCGCCAACTCATAGATATATATCGGGTTGCTGTACACGGCAGTGCCGTCCTCATAACTATCCTGCGGCGTGAGCAATGCCTGCCAGGTCTCACCGCCGCGGGTCTCTGAAGAGGGTATCAAATAAGTCCTGTTCGCGTACAAAGCAGTGATCTGCTCTGCAGATAATGCCCTGTAGTATATCCTCACAATGTCTATCGTGCCGTTGAAGAAATTGTCGGCAACTCCGTTGCCATCATTATCATCTGCTCCAATCAGTACAGGACTGTCGTCATTCTGTGTGCCTATGCGGGTAGACACTTCACTTACTTTTTCACCATTGACATAAAGCCTTAAATTCGTTCCGTCAAGCATACCCACAACATGAATCCATTCACCGATATAAGGAGTCACACTAGTGTATGCGGAGCCGCCCCAGATACCATCGATATTCCTCTTGCCAAACCTCAACGTATCATCAGAGTTCTGTATGTAAAGCGCATAGGGATTATTGCTAGGATATAATCCGCCGTATTGTTTACCTGCTATAGATGGATACTGTTCTGTTCCCAAAGAACTTACCTTTACCCAAGCCTCAACAGATATAGAATCAAACATATCTGTTGAGCCATCATGATCTATTATGATATAATCATCGACACCATCGAAAGTATATGCTCCTGTGTTATTCGGCCCGCCAGTCCTGTTCCACGTTGCATTCACGACAGTTCCAGTATTGCCGTTAGTAGAATAGTCCTTGGCATCTTCGTAATTGTTCAGGCCTTCCTCGTAGATGGTTCTTATCTCAGTTGCAGATAACGACCTGTTCCAGATGTAGACTTCGTCAATGCTGCCATTGAAGTACCTGCTTAGGAGTCCTGATTCTTCTGAACTGCCATAATTACCTATGTACAGGTTATCGTTGTTGTTTGAACCTATTTTGAAAACTAAATTTGCGCTCTTGGAAAGCACACCATTGACATAAACAGATATTGTTGAGCCATCATATGTCAGCAATAGATGAGTCCACTTATTTAGAGGCACTTGAGATGTATCGATATGTCCCGGGAATTGTTGTCCGTTTGTTTCATTTTTGAATCCTATATCCCATCCAGGTACAGCTGCATTATATGAGAAATGGTAACTTATCTCTTTTCGTAATGCTTCAGCGTATCCTACTGCAGGATATCCGACAGGCTTGACCCAAAGTCCTATCGTCATCTGATTTGTTACATTATTAACAAGAGAATCGTAATTAGATATATTGATGGATTGATCCACGCCATTGAACAAATATGCCTTGTCAACCTTGCCATCACCAACAGTTGAACCAGTAACTACTCCATCCATGCCTTTTCCGCTCTTGTCATTCGCGTCTCCCTCAAACCACCATGATCCGACCAGTGCATTTTCTGTCCTTGGATGCTTCGGGCTCAGTCCGTCGAACGGCATATTAAGCACAGCCATCGAGAAATTGTCCACAAACCAGTTGACTATTGTCCTGTTTGTCGCATTCAGGTAATCAGTGTATACTGTCAAGCTTTCGTTGGTATAATTGGTAGGTCGTGAAGCGTTAAGCTTTGTATTATTGAACGCGAGTTCATACACATAGAGTGAGTTGCTCATGACAGCAGGTCCGTCTTCCCAGCCGTCGTTAGGTGTTATCTGAACCTTCCATGTTTCTCTGCCTCGTGTCTCTGCCTCTGTGAGTAGGTATGTCTTGTTCTCATAGAGTGCCTTTACCTGGTCTGCGGATAATGCACGATCATATATCCTCACAGAATCCACAGTACCGTTGAAAACATAGGTGCCTATACCTCCGATGTAAAGATTAGTGTTATAGTTGAACATTGTTGCATTGAATATGTCTGTCCCCACCAGGACACCGTTTGCATAGAATGACATGATACGATTATCATACACTGCGACTAGATGATACCAACTATTCATGTCAGGCGGAGTGTATGTAATACTCTTTGATCCAGTCCAACAATCAGTAGTTTTTATGGTGAATCTGAAATCACTGGGGAAGGCGTATATGCCGCCATGGCATCCTGCGCGTCCTACAATCATTTTCTCGGATGAATTTTGTGAACCTGCAGGTTTAACACGTGCTTCAAGCGTCCAGCTGCTTGTCTCCTTTCCCTGCCTTAAGATATCATAATCAAAGTTTGAGACTAAGATATAATCATTAACGCCATCAAACTCGTACGCTCCTGTATTATTCCATCCAGCCGTCTTGTTCCATCTTGGTCCCTGCACTCTTCCATCATTCATGTATGGCGAGTACTCCCTTGTCCAGTTGCTCTCGTTCTCATCCCTTCTTGCTTCGAACGGCATGTTGAGGACAGCTATTGATTTGTCATCTACGAACCAGTTGTATGTCAGCGTGACGTTGTCAGAATCTAGGTCGCTGAGTCCTAATGCGAGAGCAGTTAGACTCTCATTTGTGTAGTTCTTTCCAAGCTGAGATGTCAGTGATACTCCCGTCATGTTCGGTGCTTCATTGCCCGAGTCTAGGATGCCATATATGCTCTGTGGAATCAAGTTTGCTAGTCTTATAAGGTTATTGGCTGTGTCTAGCTGATAATTTATCCTTGTCCAGTTTCCTTCTGTGTGCCCTCCTCTATATACTGGGTCGAATTGCCAGACCTGGAACCTGAGTTCATCATATGTCGGGAGTTCTGAATCGAGCCAGTACCATGTCATTGAATCTATGTTCGGCATTCCTGTTTCTGCAGTCAGGTCTATGAATTTCTGTGCGAATGACTTCCTCTTTACAGGTGTCCATGACATGTATGCCCAAGATAAAGAGTATGCTGTTGAGTCATCTACAGTATCAGATATTGTTAATCTGCTGTAATTCTGCAGTGTTCCTGCAGGAGAGTCGAATGTTATGTTTGTTGCATTATACGTAAATGATGAAGCAGTTCCATCAACATAAATGTCGTTTGTATTATTGTAGACTGTAAGATTAGTTATCACTGTGCCATTCGCTGCTGACATGTAGAGGCCGGTTGTTGTGCCAGTTATGGTTGTGTTGGTTATTCGTGAATTTGAAGTTCCATCAAGAGTCACTCCTGTTTCTGCATTCCTGATGTACGAATTGTTCAATATCACTCGGGGTGTGAATGCTGAAGCGGTCAAGTCAGGGGTTAATTTCATAAAATTCCAGTCTCCTCCGCCATTATCCCATGAACCGGCGACTATGATATTATCTGACGAATCGACAACGACTTCATTAGCATATGTTAGTGAATTGCTTCCTGAGAATAGACTTCTGTTGGTTATTTGTGTGCCATTAGGATAATATTTTGCAACACCCCACACGTTATTGCTTCCGCTTCGCCAGTTTCCTGCAATAAGTATATTATCATTAGAATCTACAGCCACGCTTTCAGCGCTATCTACGCTGTCCCCCCATTTTAATGATTTGTTCCATAGTTGTGTTCCGTCAGATGTGAGTTTTATAACGCTCCAGTCATAATTACCATTATTACTCCATCTGCCAGCAAGTATTACATTGTCATTTGAATCTATGACGACGTCTTTTGCGTACTCCTGACTACCTGTCGCATTCCAGACGAAAGTTCTGTTCCATATTTGTGTTCCATTGGAGTAATATTTAGCAGCACACCAATTTTGTTTGGCTGGCCAAACACATGCACCAGCTACAATTATGTTGTTAAGGGAATCGGTAGTTACAGAATACAGAAAATTTCCATAATCATTATTCCATAAAGGTGTTATATTCCAGATTAAGCTTCCGGTTGAGTTGTACTTGACTATCTGCCACTCAGACCATGAACGTAACTCTTTTCTTCCTACAACGATTATGTTGTTCAGGGTATCCGTTGCTACTGCAGTTGCGGTTTCATTTTTTGTGATATTGAAGATTGGAGAGCTGGTGAATAATAGATTGCCTGAAGAGTCATATTTTGCTATGGCCCATCTATAAAAACTGTTGTTAAACCACCAACCGACTGAAATCAGATTGCCTGCAGAATCATATGTCATATCCATTAACAGATCGCTAGCTGTCGCATTCCATACAAGAGATCTATTCCAAATCTGTGTTCCATTCGGATAGTATCTGGCTATTCCCCAATCATTCTGGCTGCCGTTCAACCATCTTCCTGCTATAGCAAGATTATTTTCTGAGTCTATAGCCATTCCATCAATGATATCCACACCTGTTGAATTCCAGCTGAGAGTTACGTTGAGGAAATCGGAGCCTTTTACCTCAACTCCTTTCCCATAATTCCTTACATCACATCCATTTATCGTCACGTTGTAATTCGAGTATATTCCTATTCCTGCTCCGTTTCCTACCATTACGGTTCCGTTGCAGTTCAGTGTGACATTATTGCTTCCAACTTTTATGAGTCCGTCTCCTGCTGCGTCATTGGTATAGTATGTTCCTGCGCATAGCGTAACGTTGTCTATAGGCGTGAAGTCGTCATGTGGTCCTACGCATCCTGTCTGGTTAGGCTGTGCTGGTGGCAGAGAGGGTCCTGTCTGGTTTGTGCCTATATTGCAGCATATCTTTGTGGTGTAATTGTTTGGCGAGCCGCACTCTGCAACTTCAAGGTTTGTATCCATTCCTCTCTCTGTTGAGCTGATGGATGCTACGCAGGCCTGCCATCCTGAGCAGTTGTTCACGCTGTCATATCCGCATGTCATGTTCAAGTCGCGATTCTCATGACTGAGGCATACAGGCACATTGTAGTTAGACTGGGTTATCTTCTCTACGTGGGCGTTTGTCTCTGCTGATGCTTTCAGTATAGTGACATTTCTAGGGTCAGAGCAGTTGTTCCTTAGCTTCTGTCCTCCGAGGTCCCTGCAGCAGATACTGTACTCGTAGTTTGAGAAGTTACTGAGTTCAACGTGGGCGTTCGTGATTGATGATAGTCTTAATACCTCTGTGTATTCACATGCGGCTGCTACTCTGCAACTTAGTGTTGCGACATAGTTGTATGCTGTTGCGTTCGCTTCTCCAAACTGGAAGAAGAATGCGTGATGTCCTGATAAGAGTTCCTTGTTGCTCAGGTGTCCTGTCAGGTTGCATGAGTAGTTCTGGATAATGATTGCCGTCACGTTGACTGTGCTGTTCGCAAGTTCATCGTAATCGAACGCTGTGCCGTTCTCTGTCATCGCTATGATGTTGTCTTTTAGTGACTCCTCTCCGCAGCTCAGCTCTAGGAATTCAAGGTCGTTTGCCGTGAAGATGTTGTCTGTGTCCATCTCTGACCAGCTGGTATTCTCTATTGGTGTTATTGTCAGGTTCGCTGTGCCTTTTGTTATGAAGTCTACTGTCCAGACTCCTCCGAGGATAGGATAGCTGTGTATGTTCAGCACCTCTATTGTCTCTCCGCCTCCTGTGCCTGTGAGTCCGGATACTTTGTAGAACATGACGCCGTTGATTTCAACTTCTGTGACAATTATTGTTGTGCCGTTATAGGCTGTTTCGTTGCTTGCCTGTTCTGTCGTGTTGAATTCTGTTGTGACATTTTCAGTGATATTGATATCTTGCTCAATTGTCTGATTAATCTCCAGGATTGTCTCATTTGAAGTCATGTTGAGCTCTGTCGTCTCATTAAGCTCTGTTGTCTCGTTCAGTATCTCTGTACCGTTTGTCTCATTTATTGTTTCGTTGAGCGTTTCGTTTGTCTCTATCTGAAGCAGTGCCTGTTCCTGTGTCTTGTTTATCTTGTTCTCTCCAAGCTTCAAGTACACTATTCCTGGGCAGAACTGGTTGACTTCATCTATGTTCTTTGCTTCTGGGCAGATATAGACCGAGCCTCTTCCGTGTGATGGTATGTAGAGTGTCTTGTTGTGGCTTATTTCTGCAGGCCATTCATCCATGTGCATGACTGATTTCCTTTCGACAGGGTCTGTCTCTGCGACAAGTCCTGACATGTCTATGTCAAGTTCTGCGCTCTGGAATTCTACGCTGAACTCTGCTATCGGGACTGTCTGGTTCTGATCTGTGGTTGACTGCACAATCACTTCTGCTGGCTTGAACTGTCTGATTTCGGTTACATCTACTGTTTCATCCTGCGCGAGCACCAGGCTTACGTTCTTTGGCGCGACCATCTTCTTTGGTATTATGAGCTTCTTGTCGAATGCTGTTATGTAGTCATACTTGACTAGCGATTCTGAACTTAGGTAGAACTTGTTTGTCGTAAGGCTTAGTCCTGTTATCGTCATGTTATACCATGACCAGTTCTTGTCGCTTAGTGTGAGTGTGCTTATGATATTTCCATCCATATCTTTCAGGAATATCGTGTTTCTCTTGTTAGCTTCTGCAAAGAATGATATCGTATCGTTTTCTGCTAGGTCAGTCTGGAGCTCGAAATAGATTTCTTTTGTGTTTACTTGTATTGATGAGCCGTCAGCATCTGCTACATATCCTGTTATGTCCTCTTTTATTCCGTTCTCTGGTGTCCTTTCTGCGTGTGTTATGTTTATCTGCGTTATCTCATAAGTGAGGTTGACTTCATAGGTCTGGTTCGAGAGGTGCGGGACTGTCCATTCCATCGCATCGTAAAGTCCGTCTTGGTTTGCGTCTATAAGCTTGATATCTTCAACTTGTTCGTAACCTTTGTTGCTCCAGTAGAGTTTGACTAGCCACTCTGGCACCCATGGCAGCTCTGTGTATGCAGTTATATTCTTGAATTCTATGTCGCTTCCTACAGTTACTGCCTTTATGTACTGGTTCTGCACTTGCTCAGATGCCTCTGGTCCTGCTGTCTGGTACTCGATTTCATAGACTTTTGGAGCTTCGTCAACTGTGTCTGTTATGTTTATTTCGACAAAGTTGTATTCTGCTTCTTCTGTCTCTTCTTCTATCTGTTCTACACTCTCATTCTCAGGCAGGGTTGTGTTCTGCTCTGGTGTTGTCTCGTTCTGGATTGGTATTATTGGCTGTATAGGTGTTGGTATGGTTGTTGTTCCTACTGTGAATGTCCTTGTCTCTGATTCGACTTCTCGGTTTTTGTCGAGGCAGACTATCTTCCAGTCGTGTATTCCATCACTCATCCTACTTAGCTGGAAGAAATTGAGTCCTTCAAGCACAAGTTCGTCTGTCTTTACCTTGTTTTCGTCAAGGTAGAGTGTGCAGGAGTCAAAGTCTTTTGCTGCTCTGTATAGCAGGTTTAGGTTCCTATCGACTGTTGCGCCGTCATCCGGTCTCGTCAGGCGTATCGATTCGGTATCCAATGTCGCTGCGCCAGTTATTCCGAATAAAGAACTCAACCAGTTGAGGAATTTCAGCATGACCCCTTCACCGGACTCTACATTCAATGCAGAATAGCCAATTATTGCGGGTGTTTGGCTGTCGGTTTCAGAATCTGTTGATTCCTCTAACTGCTGAGTCAAAAGAACAGGATTATTGATGCCTATCTTGTCTGATTTGAGGAGTTTCTTTGTCTTGCCTATCTTTGCGTGCCAGTCTGACCATTGTCTAGCGTTTAGAACTGTGCTTCCTGATATCTCTGTCTGGCCTTCTTCTTCAACCAGTGCTGGATCTACTCCTCCAGTTATCTCATAAATCTTTACTTTTGATGTCTGCTTCGGCAGCTTGAGTGTTATGTTGAGCTCCCCTGTTGTGTTGACCAGTATTCTTCTTGTCCAGTTGACTGCTTGACCGACTCTTGCGTATCCCTGGATTAGCTCTTCTGGTAATCCTGTCTCTGTTGTCAGATTTTCTTCCGATATGATTGCTGTTTCGTTAGTTATGTTAAGTGTGGCATTAAGCTCTGATGTCAGGTTAGTCTCGTTGAATGTTATGTTAAGCTGCTCTGTGAGGTTTGTTTCGTTCAGTGTTATGTTGAGTTCTGCTGTGAAGTTGGTTTCATTGAGTGTTAAGTTCAGGGTTATATTGAATTCATCTGTTATGTTTGTCTCATTGAGAGTTATGTTGATTTGCTGTGTCTCGTTGTAGAGTGTCACGTTTGTTATGTTCACTGTCTCGTTTACAACAGGGACTGACGCGTTGACTGGCGCCATTGTCTCGTTTATTGTTGTGTTTGTTTCTGACGCAGTCTCATTCAGTGTTGCGTTCTGCTCCTGCTGCTCTGGAAGTTGAGGTATTGGTTCTTCTATGATCTCATTCTGCGGCTCTTCCGGCAGTGTCTCGTTGATTGGTTCTGTGTAGTTCTTTTCTGTTGCCTCTTGGATTGCTATGACTTCTTCTACGTTCATGTCTTCAAGCATCTGTTGCTCTACCTGGAGCAGTTCTGTGGGTGTTTGGTTTTGCGCAAGAACTGAGTAGCCCGTAGGACTTAGAGTCTTAAGAACAAGTATCGCGGAGAGTATGAGTATGAGAGATATTACGACAACTGATGTCACCATGCTTGTTGATGATTTTTCTTTGTTTGCTTCTTGGTTTGTTCTCTGTGTTGATGCGGTTCTTTCTTTTTCTGCATTTCTTGCTATTTCCTGCGCTATCTTCTGTTCTGCTTTTTTCTCTTGCTCAATCTCTCTATCAAGTCCTGCTATCTGACTCTGCAGTTCCTTGATCCTGTCTTCTGTGGCCATTATTCCTTGACCACCTCATTCTGCTGTTGCTGTTTCTTTTTCGCTCTGCTGTAGCAGGTCCAGATTGTTCGGTCATCGCGGTTTAGAAGTACTGCTATCTCGTGGAAAGATAGGCCTTTCACGTCTTTAAGATACTGAGAAATTGATTCGAGGGGGGCCCTAGTTCTATCTCTGAATATTGCACTAGGTATCTCTACTACTTCGTCCTCTTTTGAAACTATACCAAACACCCGCGAATAACTTAAATAAAATATTGTAATATATTCAAAAATTTACTTACAATGTGAGTATAGGTGTATTTAAACCTTTTGGTTTTTTTCAGAACAAGTAAATTCTCACACTGTAAGTAGCATTTATATATAAACTTTTCCATAAAACTTACAACGTAAGTCTTTTTCTTACAATGTATGTATTTCGAAAATAAGCAATTTTATACCTACAACGTAAGTAAAAATCGAGAAAAATGTAATATTATAATAATATTATCTTAAACTAAAAGTAATATTTATATAGTAATAAAATAATATTAAAAATAACTTAATTTTGGAAAAAATCTCAGCGATCGAGAAGTTCAACGGCTAAAACATAAGATCCCAAGTAAGAAAAGCCGTTTTGTGAAGTTCGCTTGAAAATAAAAAAATCCGTAGAGAAACAAGCGAAATTTTTCAAAAAATATCAGCTAAAAAATAATTTGCAAATTTTATCGACGGAAAAATATTTTTGTATCGTCGAGAATAACTTAATAGTTTAGCAGACTCAGAATATTTGACAACAGGTAATACCCAAAACAGAAAAATCCTGTAAAGAAGGAAATGAACAAGATTTCACAAAGCAAAAACAAAAGCTTTTTATATAATAATACTTAAATACTATTTTAATAGTATTTTAATAATTAAAATTATTATGATAATATTAATTTAGATAATTTTTAATACTAATATAATAATAGTGTGATTGAATGGTAAAGATTCAGAATCCTAAGGAAGGCCAGTTCAACATAACTTTACCTTTAGGCATAATAAAGATGAAGCGTTGGAGGAAGGGTACTGAGATTTTTCCGACGCTGAATGAGAGAGGGGAAGTTGTTCTAAAAGAGTTGACGTTAGAGCCAGCAGTAGAGCAAGGTGCAAAAAGATGAGTCTTGTTAAAAAGAGGTCTGCAATCTTACTATATATTGTAGTACTCATAGGTTTATCATACGGAGCATTCTCAACAGCTCCTAACCCGGGCCATCCTGCTTCACAGATAAGCGGCGGATTGTTCAGTGGCAACGACGGGAATTTCTTGTTTCCAGATACTGTTAATGTTGGTATTGGTACTCCAACCGCATCCTATAGTTTACAAGTACAAAAAGATGTTGTCGCAAATTATCAGATGCACGTAGGAGACCTGAGTTCTGGTTACGGAATCAACTTAGGAGTGATTGACGGCGATACTTCTGCTCGTATTCAGGCCACACAGATAGGCGTGAGCAATAATGTTAATCTTAGCATTCAGGCATCAGGAGGAAACGTCGGCATCGGAACAGACACTCCTGGCCAGAAATTGACTGTGAATGGTGATTTCTATAGCACGAACATAACTGGACCTGGTGGTCAGACACGTATTGCAGGTTCTTTAATTGCAAGATACGGTCAATCCATAAATTTGACTCTTGGCGTTCCTGCATGGAACGGGATTTATGGTTCGCCTGATCTTATTTTAGGCACAGGCAGCAGCGAGAATATGAGAATATCCTCAACAGGCAACGTCGGCATCGGGACAACAAATCCTAATGCGAGATTAGATGTTGGTTCAGGAGATATTGCATTTAATTCTACAGGAAGTGGTGCCTCACTCAGACAGAATGTTTATCCGTATAAAGGATTCTGGCATTATAGGGACGATGGTACTGGTTATGGTCCTGCTTTTATGCATACTAATTCTGCCACAGGTATGACATATCCCACTATGTTCTTGATGAGTAATGGTAATGGTGCTGAGCTTAATGTTGATTATGCTATCAGCCTTGGGGATATGACTCTTGCAAATATGGGGGATTATCCTTCTATTACTGCAAGGACACGTATCACAGGAGACTCCGGTGCCAACAGCTACTTCAACACAGGCGGCAATGTCGGCATCAACACCACAAGTCCTAGCTATAAGCTTGAAGTGCGTAACGATGACACTGGAACAACAGGAATCATAAATCCCCTTATTGTTTTATCAAATCATAAGTACACCACACCAGATGATGGGTCAAGCATAGCATTTGAAGCTTCGGATGGATTGATTGGTGCGGCGATTACTGGAAGAAATCAATATTCATCTGGTGCTATAGCATTAGCATTCTCAACAACCAATAACACAGGCACATACGGAGAACGTATGAGGATAAGCAGCGCAGGCAATGTCGGCATCGGGACTTCGATTCCTTACTCTGCTCTTGATGTTATAAGGCCTGGAAATGCTAATGTTTATGAGAATGGTGTTCGTGTAAATAGGCCTGATTCGCAAGGTCAGTATGCTTTTATGGGATATGGTCAGTCAAGTTCTGACGCTTATTTTGGTTCGGTCTACACTGGCGGCGGCGCTGGAGTTTACGGAATGATTCATTTAAGACAATATAGTTCTTCAATGACTCCTAGAGATGTATTAAATATTGACGGTTCCGGCAATGTCGGCATCGGGACGACTGCTCCGATTGCCAGACTGGATATAGGGTCTAATAATGCTATGTTTTTAGGAGGGAATACTAACTCTTGGGGATGGTATGTTAATGTCACTGATTTCGGTGATGGCAGCGTTCCGTTGATGTTCATAAGGAGGAATGCCGGAAGCAACACGCCGATGGTGAACATAACGCAGAATGGGGATCTTTATGTTACTAGGAACATCTACTACGGCGGCAACCTCACCGGCTACGGCGCAGACTTCGCAGAGATGATGCCTGCTGCGGAAGCATTGGAAGCAGGTGATGTCGTATGCTTGAATGATGACATGAAAGTCGTGAAATGTTCTTCTCATAGGCAGCCGTCTGTTGCTGGCGTCGTGTCAGACAGTCCTACAATAATCGGTAACGCTGCAAATGATGGCGTCGCTGTCGGTATAACTGGCATTGTCAGCACGAAAGTCAAAGGTCCAGTAGCTAAGTTTGACATGCTCACAAGTTCAACAGTCAAAGGCTTTGCAGAGAAAGCGACAAAGGATGATTTCGGCTCCATCGTAGGTAAGGCGATGGAGGATTGTAATAATGATTCTTGTGAAATAAAAGTGTTGGTCAGTCTGGGTTAATGAAAATGAGGTGGATTGTTTCAATTATAATCATAGTACTTCTTGTAGATGTAGCTCTTGCTGTAGGCACTCATTACATCAAGCATCAGGATGGCGCTAACCTCAGTTTCGGTGATGATTTGATGTGGGTTGATGATACTAATGATAGGGTGGGCTTCAAGACTAAGGTGCCTCGTGTTGATTTAGATATCAACGGTAGCAGCATAAAAGTAGATTCATCCACGCCCGTCCTGGTCGGCAGATACACTAGTGGGACATATATGGCAGGTCCTTATGATGTCTATGTACAGGGCAAATATGCTTATGTCGCTGTTTTTACCGGTGATAGATTGACGATAATGGATGTTTCCAATCCATACAGTCCTACGCTGGTAAGCAGCCTATATAACACAGACAGGTTTGATGCTGCTAGTGGCATATTTGTTGCTGGAAAGTATGCTTACATAACTGCTGCAGCTGATGACATGCTGACTATTGCTGATGTCTCTAATCCATACTCTCCATCGGTCACTGGTTATTATACTAGCGGCACTTATCTTGATGCTGCAAACAGCGTCTATGTATCTGGAAAATATGCGTATGTTACTTCTGGTGCGACATCTGACAGATTCACAGTCATTGATATATCTAACTCTTCAAATCCTACATTTGTATCGAGCTATCAGAGCGCCACATACATAAATGATGCATCTGGACTTTATGTGCAGGGAACTTTCGCTTATATTGCTTCATATGCCAGCGACTGTCTTGCAATAATCAATATAAGCAATGCTTCAAATATCAACTATGTCAATAGCATCTGTGATGGTGACAATCTCAATGGTGCTTATGATGTCTATGTTTCAGGAAAGTACGCGTATGTTGCTGATTATTATGATGACAGCTTGACTATAGTTAACATCTCTAACCCGTTTAATATGCAAAGGGTCAGCACTTTGTCTGATTCTACAAACCTGAACGGTGCGAATGGCATCTATGTCGCAGGAGGTTTCGCTTATGTGTCGAGCTATGACGGCGACAGCATAGCAGTAATAGATGTATCTAATGTCACTAATCCGGTCATTGTCGGAACTTATGCTAACAGCGGGTATATTGACCAGGCTTATGGACTATATGGTGTGGGTAAATACCTTTACTTAGTTGGTAGTGGTACTTCAAACACATTTGCAGTATTTGAGCATGGCGGTGTTGAACTGGCTGCTGCGAGCATAGGTGATGTTGCTTCGAACAATCTTGATGTCTCCGGAAATTTAGAGATATCAAATGATCTTTATGTTGGTAACGGCATGTATGTTGGTCCTGGCGGAGTTTATGTTGATGAAGGCAAAGGTGTGACGACTGACGGCAACCTGATAGTTCATGGTAACCTAGGAATAAACACTGAACCCACAAATGCATTGACTGTCAATGGTTTTGTAGGAGCGAATGCTAATGTGCATCCTATAACTGCTCTTCCTCCAACTGTGGATTATGATGTTGGCTGGAAAATAGGGCTTTACTCGAACACATACGCAATAGGAATAGCTTCTTGGACTCTTGCAATTATGACAAATACGTGGGTTGACTGGTTCTATTCTCCACCTTTGAATAATGCTGACGGTACAACTCCTGATTCGAATGCAGAGGCTGCCATGAGTGTAGACAGCGGCGAAGTGCGTGCCTCAAAGTGGTATGACAAAAGCATATATCAAGATGGCGTGAATGATAATAGCACTATTGATTTGTGGGATGGGACTGACTCCAGCATACTGATGGGAGACGACCCCTGGGGAGGGAGTGGTGATGCTGCCTGGATAACTTATCTGCAGGATGGCTCTGGTGAAGACACTGAATTGCAGATTGGTATATCTAATGATGCTGACGACAAGATTTCATTTGTCCAGCAGGGCGCTGAAGTTATGACGATAAGGAACGGTAGAGTCGGCATTTATGATACTAATCCAGGAAGCTATAATCTTCAGGTGCAAGGAAACATGCTTGCGAACAATTGGGTCAGGGTCAATTATCCAAGCGGGGTTTACTGGGAAAACTACGGGGGCGGATGGTACACGCCTGATGGCTACTGGCTTTACTCTTATGGTGGTAAGAATGTAAGGGTCGGCGGTACTCTGATGACGGACCATGAGCTGCAGGTAGGTCCTAATGGTGACAAGTTTATTGTTAAAGCGACTTCTTTAGGAGGATATACAGGTATACTGACTACAACTCCTGCTTCACGGCTCAGCATACGTGAAAGCGGAAACTCTGCAGCGATGGTGTCTGCTATGGGGCTTCAGGACAATGACGCTTTGCTTGCATATAGGGATGGTAGTTCTAACATAGGAGCGTATGGAAGCGCAACAAGTGGTACTGGAGTACAGAATCAAGGTGTAGTGTCCATGGGTGCAAATGACTATGGGGTGTATGGTTATGGAGATTATGGCATCTATGGCTGCGATGCAAACAATTGCGCTACAAGATATGGGTATCTCGGCGGGGATTACGGAGCATATGGTACAGATGGAGGAGATTGGGGTGCGCTTGGCGGGCCAGGATGGGGTGCTAAAGGTTATACTGACTCAGGTATCGCTGTAGACGCATGCGGAAATACATATGGAGCATATTTTACAGGAGATCCAGTTAAAATTGGAAGTGCGGGCACTATGAATAATATGACTCTCAGCGGAGATCTTTACGTCTACAATGATTTTGAAGTTGATGGTACTGTATATCTGGATAATCTTCAGACATATATCAACGCAGCAGATTATCTAGTTTACTGGAATGGAGTATCAAAACTCTGTAGATTTACTTCATCTGAAAGATATAAAGAAGATATACATCCTTTCGAAGATGATTTTTCAAAGATTCTGAAGCTTGAGCCTAAAGCGTTCACCAGAATTAATTCAAATATCAGTGATTTCGGTTACATCGCAGAGGAAATTGATGCGTTAGGAATAAAAAATCTTGTGAGATACCTTAACAACTCCCCAGAGGATGTTTCTTATGAGCATATACCCATATACATCGTAGAGATGATTAAAATCAACAAGAAAGAACTGGATGAGATGAACATACAGATAATTGATCTTGAATCTGGGGTTAGGGAGCGTCAGGAAGCTATTGATTATATGAATGAAAAATTAGTCGAGCTTAAGATACAGTTTGCAGAAATAGAGACAAAACTCGCTTTTAAAAATTAAAAATGAATAAAAAAAAGCATCACGGACAGGAAAAAAGTGATTCAAGAGCGAAAGCGCTAATATTATGTTTGACAATCCTTATCTTGCTTGCATCATTCGCCATCGCAGGCACGGATTACCTGAACTCGATAAGCGGCAACAACATAAGCATAGGCAATGACAACATATTCATAGATGAGACGAACAACAGAGTCGGCATAAAGACCACTGCGCCAAAAGCAGACCTCCACGTCAACGGCAGCAGGGGGATGATTGTCACTCCTTACAACCTGACGCATGTATCTTCAAAATATTTCCCAGACATTAATGCGCACAGAGGGACAGCAATACAAGGAAAGTACCTTTATGTCGGTGTTTATACTAATCTATACATCCTGGATATATCTAATCCTGCTTTTGTGAACATAGTTGGAAGACTGTTCGATGTTGGACTGATGTATCCTGAAAAACTTGAGGTGCATGGAAAGTATGCATATTCTCTTTCTACCGCCAGTGAAGGTAAGCTTGTCATAACTGACATCTCTAATCCTTCTGCGCCACGTATTGTCGGTCAATACCGGAATGATAGCAGGCTTATTTCCGGATCAAGCGCTGGAAGTTTATATATGTCTGGAAGATACGCGTATGTTCCTACATATGATTATTTGAATATAATTGATATCTCGAATTCTTCAAATCCAAAGATGGCAAATTCGATGCAGTATGACAGTTTGAGTGCTTCAGACATAAAAGTACAGGGAAGATATGCATATGTTTCTTCATACGATTATGATTTTGTTACAATCATTGATGTATCGAATCCGCTGAATCCTGTTTATGTTGGAAATTATACTGATACTAACAATCTGGATGGCGCAAATAGTTTATATGTATCTGGGTCGTATGCGTATGTTACTGCCGCAAACAAGTTCAGCATATCGATACTTAACATATCTAATCCCTCTTCGCCGCAGTTAGTTGGCACATACTCAAACGCATTGCTTGAGAACCCAAAAAAAGTTGTTGTTTATGGAAAATATGCGTTAGTGATTTCCAGCAAGGTATTTACAAGTTATATTCATTTGTTTGACATCTCGAATGTCAGCAATATTAGATTAATAGGAAGTTACATCCACCCAGATACTGATAGTTACAGCAAGTTAGAGGTTTCTGGAAAATATGTTTACATATTAACCACTGGCGCAAAGATTTTAGTACTTTCAATGCCATCAATAGGCACAGACGCAGCAAGCATAGGTGACCTTGCGACGGATAATTTAGATGTTTCAGATAATACTCAAGTAGGTAACGATATGTATGTCGGCAATGGTCTTTTTGTCGGTCCTGGCGGATTGTATGCTGATGCTGGAAACGGCATAGCGTCAGATGGAAACATGACTGTTTGGGGCAGCATATCTGTCAATACGCAGACTCACAATAACACTCTTGATGTGAACGGTTTCATTGAGGCTGCTGGTTCCGATAGCATAACTTCCGCTCCTCCGATGGCAAGCACAAATGTTGGATGGAAGTTAGGGTTCTGGAGCAACGGGTACGCATTAGGAGTTGCAGAATATACTCTTGCGTTATATGGCTACTGGTGGAGCATTTTCAATTCCAGCACTCTTCCTGCAGACAATGCTAATGCAAATGTGCCTGACTCAAACTCGAATGTTGCTTTCAAGATGGACGGTAAAATTTTCTCAAGGAAGCTTGTCGATAGGGAGAGACCTACAGGATACATTGATCTTTGGAATGGAACTGGATCGACTATTCATTTTGGTACTGACCCCTGGGGCGGTGGTTATGATGAAGCTTGGATAGTTTACAAAAATTATGGAGGAGGAGAGACTACTGAGCTGCAGATAGGTACATCGAATGATGCAGATGATGATATTGCTCTTTACAATTCAGGCGCTGACAGGCTGACGATACAGAGCGGCGTTGTAGGCATGCACACTGAGTCTCCTACGGCAGGCTATGCGCTCCATGTAAACGAGAATGTTTTCGTTACACCCGGATGGCTCAGGATTGCAGGAGCTAATGCTCTCAGGTTCAGCACGTATGACGGCGGATGGATAATGACTGACCCTAACTGGATACAGACGACAGGAAGCGTTCAGAACGTCTATCATAGAGGAGATACGACTGATAGACAGTTACGCACAGATAATGAGCTTTATGTTGGTTCAAGCGGAAGCAGGTTCATAGTTAAATCCGATGGCAAAACTGGAATTGGTGGTGTTACTAGTCCAACTGCTTTGCTCGCAATAAATGGAGCAGGAGCGGTGAATGACACGCTTTATTCTCAAGGCAGTGCCGGATGTTATGCGCATGCAGGCTATGATGACGGGTACTATGATAGAGGCATAAATGCTTATGCTGCAGGAGAAACAACTGCATACGGCATATATGGTTATGCGACAGGAGGCACGACAGATTATGGTGTTTTTGGTAGTGGATCCACTGCAGGATTCATAGGATACAACCTGGGTGATGGTACAATTAGGATGGCCGTTCTTGGCGGAGCAATATATGGAAGTGGAGCTATTTTCCAGCAGGGTTCGAATTATCTCTTTTTAGCTGACGATGTTAATGGTGGAACAGGTATGGTTGCTCTAGGTAGTACTTATGGAATATATACAAGCTCTGCAGGAGCTGGCTTGGCAGGATATTTCTATGGAGGTCATGTAAGAGTGACTAACTCCGGAGCACCTGATTCTGGAGATATAACTAACAATGGAGATATGTATGCAAGCGGTTCATTGGAAGTTGACGGGTATCTTTATCTTTCATATCTTAACACTGACAGTTGCGCCAGCGGGTATCCTGTCTATTACGCAACAACAGGTCAATATCTCTATAGGTCAAGTTCATCAGCAAGGTACAAAAAAGACATTGTTCCTTTTGAAGACGACTTTTCTAAGGTATTGATAATGGAACCAATATCCTTTAACTACAAAGAAGGGCATGAATGGGATATGGGATATTTAGCGGAAAGTGTTGATCTGATTGGACTTGAAAAACTTGTTGAATATGACAATGAAAGTCTTCCGTACACTGTAAAATATGACAAGCTCCCGATTTACGAGGTAGAGGTTTTAAAAGAGCAGAATAAGGATATTGCTGCAGGAAAAAATGAAATTGATGAATTAAAAACATTTGATAAAATTATTGATAATTTAGTCAATGTTACTGAACAGGAAATGTCTGAATTAGAAAAAGAAATAGAAGATATCAAGGTGAGGCTTGCTGCTCTCCCATAATGAGTTTAAAATGACAAGACAACAAAAAGATCGACTTGGAAAAACAAAGCGCGATGTTTCAGATATTTTGAATTTTGCAAGGTTATTTGTTCTCTTGTTATCAATCATTATTTTTGCATCGTTTGTCTCAGCAAAGACACACTACATAAACACCATCGGCGGAGACAACCTTAAGATAGGTGATTCATTGTATATAGACACAGCAAATGATTTCGCAGGAATAGGAACGCTTGCACCGAAGAGTTCTTTAGATGTGAATGGGAGCCGCGGAATCAACCTGTCAAGAATAAACATGACCGAAATAGCATATTTGAGGGACACTTCATCGCCTGAAGGCGGCACTGAAGCTTTGCTTGACGGGGCAAATTACTTTTATGTCAGGGGCAGATATGCTTATGTTGCAGGTTACTTCGATGACAGTTTTTCAGTGATAGATATATCCGATCCGAAAAGACCGAGCATGGTTGGAAATTTGACGCATGCATACCTGAATGGTGCTCAAGATGTTTACGTGGCAGGAAGATTCGCTTATGTAACGAGTTGGATTTCAAACAGGCTTACCATAATAGATATATCGAACCCTTCGACACTCAGGATTGCTGGCTCGCTTTACATCCCATTACAGCTTTCTTCAGTTTATGTTTCCAGTAAGTATGCGTACGTGACTGGAGGATATGGTGGCACAAGCGGAGGCCTTTACATAATAGACGTATCGAACCCGAACAGCCCCTTTGAAGTGAGCCACATCAATGACTCGGAATTTGGCGGGACTGCCACCACGCTTGAGGGTGCAAGAGGAGTGTATGTATCAGGGGATTTCGCTTATGTTGCCGCATATAATGATGCTGGGCTTTCTATAATAAACATTTCAAATCCTGCCAACCCTGTAGAAGTCGGGTACATACAAGACGACTTGAATAAAAGACTCAATGGACCATTCGGAGTTTATGTATCTGGTTCGTATGCGTATGTGGCTTCCACAAGTGATAATGCTATATCAATAGTGAACATCTCAAATCCTACCAACCCTGTAGAAGTTGGGAATTTGAGTGATGATTCTACAACAAATATCCAGTCGCCTAGATCCATAGTGGTGTCAGGTAATTATGCATATTTAGCATGCTCAACTTCGGACAGCATTACGATAATAGACGTTTCCAACGTGACTCGACCAAGACAGGCAGGAGTGATAAAAGACACAGAATCGCCAGAGGGAGCAGGTTCTGCAACAACACTCGATGAGGTAAACGATATTTATGTTTCGGGCAAATACATATATGCAACAAGCTATTCTGATGACGGCCTGTCGATAATAGAGCTTACAGGTCTCGAATCCTCCGCAGCCAACATAGGAAGTTTGGCGTCAAGCACTCTTGATGTTTCAGATAATGCTCAGGTCGGTAATGACATGTATATAGGCAATGGTCTTTTTGTCGGACCAGGAGGAGTATTTGTAGACTCCGGAAATGGAATAGCTTCAGACGGAAATGTCACAATTCTAGGAAAAGTGGGCATTCAGACGAACACACCTAGCAACTACCTAGATGTGAATGGCTACATAGACCTTGCAGGTGATGCTCCGATAACATCAACGCCTCCTTACGCGACTCCCTCAGGCGGATGGAAACTCGGCCTTTATGCGAATACTTATGCTATGGGCATCAGCGGCTGGACACTTTCTTTTGTCGCTGACGGCTGGGTCAGTATATTCAGCGATACGCTTCCGCCGGCCAATAATGGAAATGCAGACACTCCTGACACTAACGCAAAAATCGCTCTTAGCGTGAGGGATGGTTCTATACACTCTTCGAAGTGGCTTGACATGGAAGATACAGATGGTTTCATTGATCTGTGGGATGGAACTGATTCTGAGATCCATTTCGGCACTGATCCATGGGGTGGAGGATGGGATGAGGCATATATACGATACAAGAATGACGGAGGAGGAGAGAATACTGAGCTGGAGATAGGTATCGATAACGATGCAAATCAGGATAATCTGGCAATTTATCAGTATGGCACAGAAGTTATGACCATAGATGGCCAGATAGGCATAAGAAACACAACCCCTGACTATGCGCTTTCTGTCAATGGTGACATCTATGTCAATGGACGGGTGGATGTTTCAGGCTCTGCAGGTTTCTACATAGAGAATGCTTGCGCTGGCTGGAACATGGAAGATTCTACATGGATCAGGATGTATTGTGAAAAAGCGATATACACCGGGGGAGGTGTGATTGAAGTGCTTGGTAATTTATATGTCGGGGAGGCTGATTCAGACAGGCTGATAGTTGATGGTAGCGGTTATGTTGGTATGGGTGTTACTAATGGTGTGCCTGGAACAAGACTTGCTGTGACTGATGGAGGCAGTAGCCCATCAAATACATACATAGTATATGCTGACCAGTCAAATACAAATACGAGGTTACCTCAATATTCGGCCGGTACGTGTTATGCTGTGCGCGGAGATGCGACTGAAACCTCAGGAACTAATTATGGTGTGTATGGTTATGCTGTAGGGGACGATTATAATCATGGAATTGTTGCGAATGGAACATACAGCAGAGGCGTTAATGTAAATGACGGTAACATATATGGTTATGCTCCATACACCACAACTAGTACAGTATATGGCAGGTACAATACTTCCAATTATGCGTATGGTGCTTACTCAAATGCAGACGGAGTGTATGCTTACAGCAACCAAGTTGCCATAGAGGGTCAATCCAGCTCAACAGCATATAGGTCATTAGATGTATCCTGCCAGGAGATGGTTGTAGGAAGTGCATCGATATCATTTCTACCTGCAGACTGCACCGGCTGCTTATATACAAGGTACAATCTGGAGGTGGACGGGAGTTTTTATTATAATCCTGGCACTACTGGTAGCGGAAATCAACAAGATGTAAGATGGAGAAGTACAGGATATTACCTTGTTGGAGGAGCACTGATATCCTCTGAAAGGTTTAAGGAGAATATAACTAGTTTAGACAGGGACTTTTCAAGGTTGCTTGATATTGAGCCAAAGGCATTCAAAGAGAAAGGTGATACTGGTGTTGAATTGTTTAATATAACTAATGATGATGGAACAGGATTTGTTGAAGAGAGACCTGGTTCACCAGAAAGTGATACGAAAGAGTCTTTTGGTTATATCGCTGAAGAACTGGATGCTCTTGGTCTAAGAGAGCTCGTCATTTACGACAATCAGAGCAGGCCTGATTCTATTCATCTGAAATATAGGATACCTATATACGTGCTTGAACTGCTGAAAACACAGCAAAAAGATATAGACCTGCAGAATGTAAAGAGAATAAAACTGGTTGAGGAACAGGCAAGACAGCAAGAGGAACTCTCACAACTCAGAACAGAGATTGATTATTTGCAGCAGAAGATTAGAGAAATATAATTTAAACAGGACTAAAAAAAGAATTAAAAATGTGTTTGGGATAAACTATCATGTCAGAAAAAAAAGATCGTAAAAATTCGCTTTCAAAAAAGAGGACATCTGTGATTATTACTATATTGATTGCTCTCATTCTTTTTATTGCAACGGGATGTGAAAAGAAGAGTGAAATTAGTTTAAACGCCAAAACAACCGATAAAGGAACTGAAAAATATAAAGAATTCAATTACTCGGAGATGGAGCAAGCAAAAAATATTGTTAAAGAACACGTTGAAAACAGTGAAGAATACAAATCACATGGCTCGTATTTAAGCATAGGAACAGAATCAAAAGGAGATTGCTATGATTGTCTAAAATTTCCTGTTTCTTATTCCTATGACGCAGGCAGTATTAGAAAACGAGAATCTATGGAGGGCTACTTAAGTATAGAAAATATGCAAGTTAAATCTGTATCATTATCAAAAAAGTCACAGATTGTAATAAGCATGGATGAATGTATAAGAAGTGGAGGCATAATTCAAGACAGTGATTCATCTTGTTTAGAAGGTGAAAAGAACATAGGTGAAACTGGTTTTGGTGTTCCTGTTCAGTTCTGCTGCGTAGAAGAAAATGTTATTTCATTCCAAGAAGCGGTTGAACAAGCAAAAGATAGTTCCTGCGCTAAAAAAGGAGATTTTACAGAAGAAGGGAAATATGATACGAAGACAGGTATTTGGAAAATTTATATTAATGCCTCTGCTGAAAAAGGTTGCAGACACTATTGCTTGATAAGTCCAGAAGGAGATGCTAAACTAGAGACATATTGTATTTCGAGTTCTGAACCAAATGATTAAGTATAACCACTCATCAGTGAACTTCAACATTTCTTCTTTTTCCGAAGAAATCACTCTGACTTACACAGTAAGTCCGTAACAGGGGTTACAACCGAAAAATTTAAATAGTATTTTGAGGTAGAAGCCCTCTAATCATAGTATTTTAGTGTAAGACAGCCTCTTAAGGCGGTCCCAAAAGGAGGTTAGTGAAAGATGGAGAACAATGATATTTCGAAAAGGACAGTTCTAGTTCTCTTGGTTCTCACCCTCGTCGTTTCTGTTGTCGGAACATGGACAATACTGTCACAGCCTACAACCATCTATAAGAACGTCGAGATCGATAATCAAGAACCTGGAAAGGTCAGTGTAGGAATTTTAGGGCCTTCAACGGCCACAGAGCCTGTTGTCCAGAATACTGGCGGCAGAGTTGGCGTAAGCATACTCAAATAAAGGAGGTTAGAAAAGATGGATGAACTATCTAATAAAACATTGGCAACATTACTGGTTGTCGCTATAGTTATTTCTTTGGCAGGCACATTCTTCGCTATGAGGGGCGTGACTACCATAACAAACGTTGTTACAGGACAAGCCGTCGCTCCAAGCGGTCAGGCGCAGGTCTATATCAACACGACGCTTTCAATAGTACTGAACCAAGCGTTGGTCGATTTCGGTTCCGGCTATAGGAATGCGACAATCGCTGATACCATTGAGTGTAGGCTCAACTCATCATACCCAAAGCATGACTGCTGGTATGCATTAAGCACATATGATCCTTGGGATTTCCAGGTTGAGAACGATGGAAACATCCAGGTCAACGTGACTATAAACGCTTCCAGAACAGGAACTAACTTCTTTGGTAGCTGCAACGGTTCAACAACAGTTATCGCGTTTGAAGACGGCAACTATTTCCACTGGGGCGGAAAAGTCATTACAGACCCTGACGTAGGCGGTACAACTGGCGGATGCAACAATGAAGCAAACGACTTGGCAAATCAAGATTTGTCAACCCCGCATCCATTCGCATCAAGCACAGAACTGCTCTGCGAGAACCTTTCAGATGTAGATACTAAGGACACATTCAACGTCACAATCATATTGGACGTCCCGAAAGGTCCTACAGGAAACTGCTCATCGTTCGTGACATTCACGGCAGCGCAGAACTACTAAAAGGAATTTTTTCCTTTTTTTCTTTTTTTTTAAAATGAAAATCTTTAATCTACTAGTTATAAGTTTAATCGTGCTAGTTTCTAGTAATTTTGTTTACGCTGTAGGTCTTTCTGGCGCTAATTTCAATGAAAAGCATCTTTTTAGCCCTGATACCACTATTCCTTTCAGTTATGTGCTTCTTTCAGACCAACGGGTTGATAATCTATATACTGTATTTGCAGAAGGCGAACTAAAGCAGTACGTAACTTTCGCAAAAACTGAGTTCAGGATGGAAAAAGGCACCGCGGAGACAATCTCTGGAACAATAAATCTCCCAGCAAGTTTAGCTCCTCCCGGAGAGCATTACGCTAAGATTTGTGTTGTAGAGGAGTGTCCGCAGCAAGGCATGGTCTGCGGCAGGGCAAGCGTCTGCGCAGTGCATTCATTTAAAGTTTTACATCCCGGAATAATGCCCCTGATAAGTTTCATTGCAAAGGATACAAATCAGGATACGCCTGCCAATTTTATTGTGAACATCGAGAATATTGGTCTAGAACAGATAAACAAGGCATCTGGCAGGGTAGAAGTATTAAATATCAACAAGGAAAGGCTTGGCACTGTCACGCTGACTGAAAAGAGCATCCCATCAAATTCCAAAGAGAGTCTTACAGGTGTTTTTGACACTAAAGGCCTTCTTCCTGGAAACTATTCTGCTACTGCATTCGTAGGATGCGATAATATAGAAACGGTTCTCAATGCGAGCTTTAGGATAGGTGATTTGAACATCAAAATCAAAGGGTATACGAAAGAGCTTGAGACTGGCGGTATAAAACGTTTCATAGTGAGTGTAGAAAGCGGTTGGAATGATCCTCTTGATATATACGCCAAGATAAAGATTTATGATGGTGAAAATGAAGTTAATACGCAAAGCCCTACTGTGAAGCTTCAGCCATGGCAGACTATGGATATAGAGTCTTTCATAGATACATCAAAATTTACTGATAAGGAATATGATGTAAAAATTGAAGTTTTCTATGCTGAGAAGAAAGCGGTTGTGGATGGCAAGGTAAAGCTTACAACTCCTCCAGAGATAGGCCCTGCTTCTGCAGTGCAAGAAAAGCCAGGTGTCCTAAGCAGTTCATCTTCGCTGACCATTATACTGATAATAGCAGTCATACTCTTGACGCTGATAAACATCTTCCTCGCAGTTTATAGGAAGAAAAAAGAATGATTTTTATAGTATGTAAGCAGGTGTCATGAAAATGAAGAAGAAACATGAAACATTCGGCATGAAGACAGTTATCGCACTGATATTCATAGTCTTCCTTTTAGGTGTTGGTGCAGTCACTCTGTATTATTCGTTCTACAAAGTGTCTTACATGAAGACATATGATATCCTGATTAAGTCTGTCGCTGGAAAAACTGTTGGTTTTAACGCCGACCCAAATCTTCACTTTGGGAAGATTCCAAGTTCAGGAGGTATGGCTGAAAAGAATATAATCTTGAACAATAGCAAGGATTATCCTGTCATGGTTAAGATAACCCTAAGCGGTGAAGCAAGAGGATATGTAACATTCAGCGACAATAATTTCGTGATTGGACCAAATGAACTAAGGGTTGTTAACGCTTATGCGACAATACCTGGTGGGTATGGTCATGTAAGAAACATAACTGGAGAGGCTAAAGTGGTGTTATTAAGGCAATAATTAATAATCATCTTTGGTTCCAAAGGAGGTAATAAAAAATGGACACAGTTTCAAATAAGACTCTCGCGACACTTCTCGTTGTTGCAATAGTCGTCTCTTTGGCAGGCACATTCTTTGCGCTAAGAGGCACTGATGTTATATCTAACAGCATCACAGGGCATGCAACTGCTCCTAGTGGTCAGGCGCAGGTCTACATCAACACAACATTGTCAATAAAGCTGAATTATGGTATTGTTGATTTCGGTTCAGGCACAAGGAATGCGACAATCGCTGATAACGTTGAGTGCAGGCTTAACTCATCATTCCCAAAGCCAGATTGCTGGCTGGCGCACAGCGTATACAACCCATATGATTTTCAGGTAGAGAATGATGGAAACATCCAGGTGAACGTGACAATTAATTCGTCCAGGAACGTCACTAATTTCTTTGGTAGCTGCAACGGTTCAACTGTTGTGACAGGCTCTCAAGATGGATTATATTACTTCTGGGGCGGAAAAGTCATAGGGTCAAATGGATGCAATAACGAAGCAGACGACCTTAAACATAAAGATTTGTCAACTGTTGGCACTGGTCTTCAATTCATCTCGACTCCTGAGCTTATCTGCGAGAACCTTTCAGATGTAGACTCAAAGGACGACTTCAACGTCACAATCATATTGGACGTTCCGAAAGGTCCTACAGGAAACTGCTCGGCATACGTAACGTTTACTGCAGCGCAGAACTACTAAAATTTTTTTAGATATTTCTTTTTATTTTATTATATAGCTATTTTATAAAAAACAGAAAATCAATCAAGTATCCCATACCATCTAAGAAGCAGCCTGTCCTTCGCCCTGACAAGGTCTGGACCATATCCTTGTATAGTGACGCAGTTGTCCTCTAGAACTATCTTGGTCTCGTTCGATTCCTTGAAGTATATCACTGGCTTATCCTTATCGTCACAAGTCACTACTCCGTTATTCTGGCATACACTGCTCTCGTTGTTCGTGCATGTTGCTGTGAGGTTGTACTGGAAGCCTTTTGCGAGGCTCATTGAAAGTCCTGCATTTGCGACTGTTATGTATTTTGGTGCTGTTGCGTTTGTGTCAAACGTTATGTAAACTTGTGTCTGAGAGAATCGTTGCAGTTTGCCTTCGACTGTTATGTTCTCGACGGATTTAGGGTCGTAGTTGAATGTTATGTCATACATAGTATTGCCTTTCTGCACCTGTGAGTGCCATATCCCTGCATAGTTGACGAATGAGTACCCATGGTACATGTATCCCTGTTCAGGCAGGAGCTTGCCTTCTAGGTTTGCCTTGTGGAGGTCTTCTATTGTAAGTTCATGCTTTTCTGGAGTGAATATAAATCTCAGACCTACGAATATGAGGAATATCAGCGCTATGGATCCAATCAATATAAGGAGGTTTCTTGTGTCCTTGGAACTGTCTTTTTCAGGCTCTTCATCAGTACTCTTGTCTTCGCGTTTTTGATGCAGCCTTTTTCTTTTGGTTATATCCAGTTCCATGTCATCGTCGTCAAAGTCCTGCGCTGCCTTCATCTTCTGGAGCTGTGCCTCTTGTAGTTTTGGCATAGAATTACCTTTTAGTCCAGTATGCCGAGCATCTGGTAGAGTATCTTGTCTTTCACCGCGAGTGCAGTGGTCTTGTCTGCTTCTATAATTATGCAACTATCCTCTAGATATGCTTTTGTCTCGTTGGATTCTACAAACTTCAGTATTGGCAACGATTGTGTTGCGTTGTTGCAGTCAACTATCGGTTGCTGGTACAATTCGCTTGGTTCAGTTATGCCAGGCATTGTGTATATCTGGAAGCTTTCTGAAAGCGTCAGTCCCAGCTGTAGTCTTGCGAGCTCAAACTGCTGTACGCTCTTGTTGTTAGGGTTGAATGTGATGTATAGTACCTTAGATTCCTTGAGTATATTGGCAGGTTCAGAGCTTATCTGGATGCTTTCTAATTCCTGCGGTAGGTAGTTGAACTCAATCATCTTGTCGTCTATCTCTGTACTCCATCCTGTTGTGGTCTGCTGGAATTCGTAATCATTATATTTGATCTGCTGTCTTCCTGAGTCATATCCGCTGAACATTATGCCGAATATGCTGAATACCATTGTAGAACCCAGTATGATTGTCCATATCGCCTGCTTGGATATCCCTTTCTTTTCAGGCGCTTTATCCCTTATCTGAGCGCTTATCCTGTGGTGTTTTATCCTTGACATACTATAGTCGAGAAAAGGCTTCATTTATATTATTTGTGAATATTGAATATAAGCATAAATAAACACAATAAGCACAGTGATGCCGCCTAGCGAGCATCCAATACTATTTCTTATAATGATGCAGTTGGGCAAAAATAGACCATGAATTGGTCTGTGCGAGCGCGGCATCACAAATTAAGTTTAGTTTGAATTTCATTGCCAAACATAACCTTTAAATATCAGTATCGTAACCGATATATCGGAATAGATATAGTGGTGCTGGTGGAGGCGTCTGATGTTTACAGGGAACCTTAAGCTGCTCGTTCTGAAGCTTGTGAACTCTAAAGAGATGTCAGGCTACGAGCTAATGAAGTCCATAAAAGAGAAGACAGGCAGCAAGCCGAGCCCTGGCTCGATGTACCCTCTTCTTGAGGAACTGAAGAACAAGTCCCAGATTTCTGTTAAAGAGGAAGGAAGGGCAAAGAAATACTCAATAACAGAGCAGGGTAAAAGGTCTGTTGATGATTTCATGAAGCAGAAAAATTTGCTGCTTGGCAACATAAAGTCATCTATTGATGTGTTCTGCACAATGACAGGCAATTCTGAATCAGAATGCATCGAGATGCTGAACCAATTATGCAAGGAGAAGAAAACAAGAGTGAGATGATATGGCAAAGACAGGAACTGTGATTAAAATAGAGGATGTCTGGAAGATTTACAAGATGGGCGATGTAGAAGTACCTGCATTAAGAGGCCTGAATCTTGAGATAAATAAAGGTGAGTTCGTGGCAGTGATGGGGCCATCAGGATCAGGAAAAAGTACAGCCATGAACATGATAGGCTGCCTTGACATTCCGACAAAAGGACGCATTTTCCTCGACGGAAAAGACATATCCAAGCTTTCAGAGTCTGACCTTGCCCAGATACGTGGGAAGAAGATAGGTTTCATATTCCAGCAGTTCAATCTTATTCCGAACATGACTGCGCTTGAGAACGTCATGCTGCCGATGACTTTCCAGGGAATTTCTTCCCAAGAGAGAAAAAAGAAGGCAATAGATCTGTTGAAGCTCGTCGAACTTGGCGAGAGGATGAACCACAAGCCGAATGAGCTTTCAGGAGGCCAGCAGCAGAGGGTTGCTATAGCAAGGTCTCTTGCGAACGACCCTGAAGTGCTGCTTGCAGATGAGCCTACAGGCAATCTAGACTCAAAGACAGGCATGCTCGTAATGGATTTCCTAAAGAAGATGCATAAAGAGCAGTGCAAGACAATAGTGCTTGTCACTCACGACTCAAATGTCGCTGAACACGCTGAGAGGATTGAGTTCCTCAAGGACGGATCGATAGTCAAGACAATGAAGGGCAAGAAACATGAACACGACGTGAAATCTATGTGCAGAATCAAATTGAAGAAAGAATCAGGAAATAAGAACGATAAATGAATGATAATCAAAAAAATTATGTTAAAAAAAGAAAAAAATAGGAAGGTGTTATGTATGAAAAAAATAATGAACAGTAAAAAAGTTTTTGTTGTCAGTTTTATTGCAGTATTTATGTTGCTTTGCACTCTTGTCTATGCAGACACGGATACGATACTTCCAGGTGGAAGCATACGTGTGTCGATGATTAGCCAGACGCCGGATCCTGTGGCTCCTGGTGATTATGTTGAATTGAGATGGATGGTAATTAACAAAGGTTCAAAACCTCTAGAGGATGTCGAGTTCAGGCTTGTGCCAGACTATCCTTTCGAGCTCCTTGGTGTTGATACTGATACGCAAGACCTAGGGACAATTCAAGGGCACCAAAAAGGAGAGGAAGGTGTTGTGCTTTACTATAAGGTCAGGATTGCTGAAGATGCGTCAGAAGGTGTCAACAAGCTGACTCTTCTTTACAGATACAAAGGATTGCCTGGCTGGGGAAAGCTCGATGATTTTGAAGTTAGGGTCAGGAACACGTACACGGCAGTTGTCATCGACGGTTTTGAAGTCTCTCCGACGACAATAGCTCCGGGGAGTACTGGGAAACTGAGCGTGAAGCTCACGAATCTTGCAGAATCTGTGATGAAGGATATAGAAGTGAAGCTGGATCTGACTCTTTCAACAATACCGCGTTCAGCGACTGGCGCAGAGTCTTCTTTGCTCTATGACGCTTTGCCATTTACACCCATATCCTCGTCTGGTGTGAAAAGGCTCTCGCAGCTAAAGCCAGGAAAGAGTTCTGTCGTCTCTTTTGACCTGATGGTCTATCCAGGTGCAGCATCAAAAGTATACAAGATGCCGCTTATCTTGACTTACAAGAACGACCAGGGTGATGAGTACACGAGGAATGATATAGTCGGCATGGTTGTCGGTGCTCCGCCTGATGTGTATGTCGTGATAGACAAGTCAGACCTTGTCGCAGGCAAGAAATCTGGCACAATATCTTTTAAGTTCGTCAACAGGGGAGTTACAGATGTCAAGTTCCTTGATGTGATACTCAAGGACACAGAGGAGTTTGACGTTGTCTCGTCAAAAGAAGAGTATGTCGGCAATGTGAATTCTGACGACTATGAGAGCGTTGATTTCTCTCTCTACCTGAAGAATAATATTAACAGCAAAAAGACGAGCGAAATAACCTTCCCCTTGCAGGTGACATTTAAGGACGCGAATAACATAGATTATAGCAAGGATATTACTCTGAAGTACAAGATATATACTGCTGAGGAGAAAGGGACTGCTAAGAGCAACAGCGTGATGATAATAATCATCGTCGTGATTGTGATGCTCGCTGTCTGGTTCGGCTATCGCAGGTGGGAGAAGCGTCGCAAGAAGCAGTAATAATCTTTTTGAATATTTTTTTACGATGATACTTGACTATTTCAAGATTGCAATAAGCAATCTTTTCAAGAGGAAGCTGAGGTCCTGGTTGACTGTCTTAGGCATATTCATAGGTATAATGGCAGTCGTTGCTCTTGTATCATTGTCGCAGGGCATGCAGGATGCTATCCTTTCTGAGTTCAAGAAGATGGGTACTGATAGGATAATAATAAGTCCTGGTGGTGCAGCGATGGGGCCTGTCGGCGGTTTTCTCTCTGCTGCAGAGTTTACAGAAAGAGATTTTGATATTGTTGAGAAGGTCCGTGGCATCGAGATTGCCATTGCACCATACAGTGAGTCTGCTTACTTGACATTCAACCGTGAGACCAAGCAGGATTTGGTATGGGGTTTTCCTGTAGACAGCAAGAACCTTGAGTTCTATAGGACACAGTCTATGTTCGACATCTCTGAAGGCAGGTTTCTTAGGGCAGGGGACAAGTACAAAGTCGCGATAGGTTCAGATATCGCAAATGATACTTTCGATAAGGATATACACGTAGGAGATATAATATTCATAAATATGCAGGAGTTTGAAGTTGTGGGAATACACAAGAAGACAGGCGGCATTTTTGGTGATGATGTTATAAGGATCCCTAAGGAGACTGCAAGGGAGATATTCAACCAGCCAGAAAAGATAACTACAATAATGATTAAGGTTAGCGAAGGCTACGAAGTTGATTCTGTCGCGGATAACGCCAAGAGGAAGCTTAGGAAGTTCAGGGGGGTAAAAGAAGGAGAAGAGGATTTTACAATCCAGACTTCTGCTCAGGCGATACAGGCATTTGAAGCGATTTTGGGCATAGTGCAGGCAGTTCTTGTAGGCATAGCTGCCATATCTCTTCTCGTCGGCGGAATCGGCATAATGAATACCATGTACACGTCTGTTGTTGAACGCACTAAGGAGATAGGTATAATGAAGTCTGTCGGTGCCAGGAATTCGAGCATACTCTTGATTTTCTTGATAGAGTCAGGTCTTCTTGGCATGATTGGCGGGATAATCGGTGTGCTTCTTGGTCTTGGTCTTAGTAAGACTGCGGAGATTGTCGCGATGCAGTATGGTATAGATTCTTTGAAGGCGTATCTTGGTCTTCCGTTGATTATAAGTGCATTGATGTTCGCATTTTTGATAGGTTCCCTTTCGGGCTCATTGCCTGCGAGGCAGGCTTCGAAGCTTAATCCTGTCGATGCGTTGAGGAAATAAGATGTGGGCTGACTATTTCAGGATTGCATTCAGTACGTTCATGAATCAGAAGAAGCGTACTTTTCTTACTTTGATAGGCATATTCATAGGTATCGCTGCAGTCGTATCTCTTATCTCTCTTGGGCAAGGTATGCAGTATGAGATAAATAAGCAGTTTGCTTCCCTCGGAACAAATAAAGTCTTTGTCCAGCCAGGAAGAGGTGGACTTGTTGAGACAAATAAGCTCACAGACAAGGACCTGCAAGCCATACGGTCAGTGTCCGGTGTTGATAGTGCCGGTGGTTCAGCGTTTAAGATGGCAAAGATCCATTTCGGCAAAGAGACGAAATACAGTTGGGTCATAGGTCTTGATGTTCATGCGTCCGATAAGAGTCTTGGGGAGGATTTTGGTTTTAAGACCGTCGCTGGCCGTGAAATAGATGGAGATAGTGACGCCATGGTTGGCTATGATATCTGGAATGCGAACATGTTCAAGAAGGCATCTGACATTGGAGATAAGATAGAGATAGAAGGGAAGAAATTCAACATTGTTGGAAATGTTGAGAGACGTGGCAATCCTCAGGATGATAGGCAGATTGAGATTACGCTTGATGCTGCAATAGATACCTTCGGGCTTAGTAAGGATAAGCTTGATTATATTTTCGTAAGTACTAAAGATGGTGCGAAACCTTCAGACGTTGCTGAAAGGATTAAGAAAGCATTGCGTAAGACAAGAGGAGTTGATGAAGGAGATGAAGATTTCATTGTCCAGACTTCTGAACAGCTTGTAGAAGCATTCGGGACAGTACTTACGATTGTGCAGATTGTATTGATAAGTATTGCAGGAATCTCTCTTCTTGTTGGCGGTGTCAACATAACTAATACCATGTATACTTCTGTGCTTGAGCGCACG
Organism: uncultured Methanosarcinales archaeon; assembly: GCA_964563755.1. Lineage (GTDB taxonomy): Archaea > Nanobdellota > Nanobdellia > Woesearchaeales > UBA11576 > JABMQF01. Next base: position 225,115 of record CAZLYC010000001.1, on the reverse strand, counting down.
AGGGAGATCGGCGTTATGAAGGCTATAGGCGCTAGAAACAGTGATGTGTTTCTCATTTTCCTCATCGAGTCTGGCATTTTAGGTCTTGTCGGTGGAGTGATGGGCATAGCATTAGGTGTTTCGCTGAGTAAGCTTGTTGCTTTCGGCGCAGCAGCAGGAGGTTATAGCATAATAACTGCTGTTTTTCCTTGGTATCTTACATTTGGTGCTCTTGCATTCTCTTTTTTCGTCGGTGGGCTTGCAGGAACTCTTCCTGCGATACAGGCTTCAAAGCTCAAGCCAGTAGACTCGCTTAGATACGAATAAATAGGAAAATATTAAAAACAAGTGGAGATAGTTCCATTCTCCGGTGTTGAATCATGAAAATAGGTGTCAAGATATTCCCGCAGGATCTGGATTATATACCTGATATTGCAAAGCATTGTGATTTTCTTGAGGTCATGGCTATTCCTGGTTCTGATTTTAAGATACTAAAGAAATTTCATGAAAATTTCTCTATTCATGTCGCGCATGAAAGATGGGGTTCTAACCTTGCAAATCCAGTCAAGAAAAAGACTAATGATATTTGTTCTAAAGCTGCAAGTGATGCTGCGGACATACTCGATGCAGATAACATCGTCATCCATCCGGGTTTTATAGAGTCTAAGTCCTGCACAGCAGATGAAGTGATTGAGAGTCTCGCAAAGCTCGATTCTAGGTTTATCGTCGAGAACATGCCACCCTTCAGCATGCATGACTGTCAGCATATAGGAAGCACTGTTGAAGAGCTGTCAAGGATAATGTCTGCTTCAAATAAAGGACTATGCCTTGATGTTGTACATGCCGCCTGCTTCGCATATAAGGAGAAGATGGACTATCTTGATTTTTTAAAGCAGCTTCTGAAGCTTAAGCCGAAGTATTTTCATATCTATAACACCAAGGAAGGTATCAAAGACCAGCACAGTCATCTTAAAGATGGTTATCTTGACATTGAGAAGATTGTTGGCATTCTGCCTGATGATGCTATGCTGTTGCTTGAGACGCCTCACGGAATTAAAGAGCAGATTGAAGATGTATCAAGGCTTAGGAAGCTTATCTAGTCGCTCTTTTTCTTCCTGTTTATCCTTTCTTTTCTTGTCTATGAACGCGATTAACCAGCCGTAGATTAGTAATGCTGCCATTATCATGACTATGAGCATTATCATGCAGGCGTTGTCGTATATGAATATCACAATCTGTGTCAGTATGTACGGCCATCTTTCGATATATACTGGTCTTTCTATTATTACCTCGACCTGCTTGACAAGCCTGACTGTCGTATCTGCCCTGTTGTTTGTTATCTTATGGAATATGTACTCGAAGTCATTTATGTCGTCTCCTGTAGTATCAATTCCTTTTATCCTTTGGAGGCGTACTGAGAAATATATTTCGTTATCGATTGATGCGTCGAATCCTTCTTCGTCTATGTTTGCGATGTTGAGTATATGGTCGGTTTTCTTGTGTGTGTAGACCCAGTTTTCATTGGTTCCTATGTTTGCGAAGCACTCGTCCTGTTCATCGAAGTTGCATAGGTAGAATTCTTTTGCTTTTGGTATCTTCGGAGGGAGAAGCAATGTATATATGCATTCATCTTTCTCTGAAGGTTTGTTTTCAGGGCAGTTGTTGAGGCTTTTGCATGTCCTGTCTCTTATCCCGTCGGGCTTGCAAAGGCTCCAAGGAGTGCATTGCCATTGGGGCTCGCATTCTGGTGCTATTCCTCCGCCACCGCCTCCTCCACCTCCTCCGCCACCTGCTGGAGGAGTCACTGTTATGGGTATTATGAGCTGAAGGATGTAAGTTGTGTTTGAGTTTACGCAGTTCTTGTTGTCCTTAGCGGTTATCAGTATGTCATGTGTGCCCTCATGTGCCGGTAAAGGCGTGAATATTATCTCTCCTGTACTAGGATCTATGTTGAAAAGTGTCGTGTTGTCGTAGAATGTTATGGTGTCATTGTCAGGGTCGTATGCTTCAAGGTCGCAATAATATCCTATGCCTGTTGTCGCTGATGTGTTGCAGGTGTTGTTTATTGTAGGCTGCTTGTTTATGCAGAGCTTTGCTTCTGCGTATGTGTAGGCCTTGCCGCTTATCTCCTCAGTTATCTGTCTATTGCGTTCATACGTAGCATAGCTGGAAATCAGCGAGCTTAATATTAGAAGCACAGCTACTAACGCGAATAGGTTATTGGCAGGCAGGGTCTGCTGTCTCTCTCTTTTTTGCACCATCTTTTAGGGCTCAATATGCCTCTGGCTTATTTAAATATTTTGTACATTACTTTAAAATGAATGACGTCTAGCGAGCAAGTGATAAAAAAGCAGTTTACCCTGCAGTTCGGCAAACAACTCATTATTAAAGAATCTGTGCGAGCACGGCATTCATTGGAACGTTCGTATCATTCGTAATCATCACTGATGATTGTCGTGTTCTTTTCGCCTTTCATCTTTGAGACTATGCATCTGATCTTTTGCTTGATATCTGCCTTTAGCTCCTGCTCGAAAGGCAGTTTCTCTATCTCGCTGTTCCAGTCTATCTCAGGCATTTTTGTCAGTGTTCCTTTGAACTCCCTATCGGATTTTGCCTGTCGTTCTATCTCTTGTGCTTGTCTTGAGTTGAATTTCTTGACTATCGGGAATTTTGTTATTGCGTTCGCTCCTGCTTTAAGTATCAGTCCTGCGTACTCTTCGCCCTTTTTTGGTGTCAGGCCTGCGATTATCTCAATGTTAGGGAATCTTATCCTTGTCTTAGCTATCCACCAGGCATAATCATCGGCCTCAGGGCTTTTTGTGTATCTTGTGCCTTTGACTGGCTTTAGTGCGTAGAATGTTATCCTATCAAGCTTATGTTCATCTATAAACCGTTCAAGTAGAGGAAAGTCCTCTTGTTTTTCACCAAGACCTATCACGATTGTCATGCTCGTCTTGAATCCGAGCTCTTTAGCAAGAAAAAGCATCTTTGAATATGGCTCTATCGGCTTGTCAGGGCATATCCTGTCATGAAGTTCCGGATTTATTGTTTCAATTGATGCGCATACTCCTTCGACAAAGGGTTTCATCTCAAGAAGTTTCTCCCTTTCAATTGTGCCGAGGTTTATCCAGAGCTTCTGTTCGTATATCTGGTGTATCTTCTTTGTTATGTCAAGCATCTCGTTAAACGAGAATATCCTGTAGCCTCCTGTGAGGAATTCGATTCTCCAGCCGAGGTTCTTGCTTATCAGCGCTTCCGCAAGTATTGCTGAAAGCTCTCTTTTGGCGGTCTTCGCGTATCTTGCCTTGTGTCTTATAGTCGAGCGGAAGCAGAAGTCGCATGTGCCGAGGTCGCAGTACCAGCTTAGGAATATGCATCTCCCGAACCAGCCTTCTGGCTTTTGGTTCTTCCTGAAAATCTCATGTGCTTGTTCTATGAGCTTTTTTGTCTCGCTCATGGCAGAATCAGTATATGTTGAGCATTTTTCTCAGCGCCATGCTGAAGATTATAGAGAATATTATGTATGTGCCGAGCCAGCCAACTCTTCCGCTTAGGAGTCCTCCTTCATCTTTGCCAAAGATGTTTATCGCTATGAGCTTGTTGTTGCTAAGAGTTATTGACTTCACAGGGTCTTTCTTAAGGAGTTTCTGTACAGACGCGTATTTCTGTTCCATTGTTATCAGTATGTCCTTCTCGTATACTTTCTCATCGTATTTGAGTATGATGTTGTAATTTCCCTCTTTTCCCTTGAATTTGAATGCTGCCTGCCCGTCATTTATCTCTTGTGTCGCATCTCCGACGAGCTTGAGAATCGATTCTCCGCCTATCTGTTTAAGGCTTTCTTCTTCTAGTGTCACATTGCCTGTATATCCTTGGTTGAACAATAGCGTGACAGAGAACTCCTGTCCAGGCAGTATTGGTTCGTATGCTATGTTTGCGTTGAGCCAGCCGAATATGATTATTATCGGCAGGAATGTTATGAGTGTCGGCTTGAAGCTCTGGGTCATGTATTTCATGTTGACTTCCATCGCTTCTTTCTGTAGCTTCATGAGTTTCTCAGGATTCTGCTTGTTTTCCTTCATCTTTTTCTGGAAGTCTTTCTGCCTCATCTTGAGGTCTTTCATCATCGTCTGGTCTGTCATGTACTTGTAGACGATGGTGATTATCAGGGATATTAGAAGCGAGATTATTGCTATGCCTATGATTGGTATCAACCTGAGCAACGGCGAGAATATTGGGTCTAGGATTGATTCAAACATTTTATTCCATGAATTTTCGCATCATCGGATGCATGTCCATCATGTGCTGCTTGGCTATGTCTTCGTACATCCTGTAGACTATCATGACTGACAAGAGTATTCCTGTCCCATTGCCAAACGCTCCTGTGAGGTCTGCTAATGAAGCTATGAGACCTACAGCTATCGCACCCATCACAGTGAGAGGGCCTATGTACCTGTCGAGGACTTTTTCCAGTATCCTTGGGTCTTTCCTAAATCCTGGTATCTGCAGTCCTGATGCCATTATCTTGTCTGCTTGGCTTCTTGCGTCCATGCCTGATGTCTGTACCCAGAATATGCTGAACATGACAGCTCCTGAAATCATGAATATGATGTATACGAAAGCGTGTCCAAAATCTGCTCCGGTTATGCTGCCTCTTATTAACTTGCCGAGTATGTCTGGAGAGTACAGCCACGCAACAAGTCCCGTCGAAGGCGAGTTGCCGACGAACGTTCCAAGAAACGGATGTCCCCAGTTCTGAAGTAGCCTTCCGAACAGCTGTATGTTAGCAAGAAGTGCTGCTACAAGTATGACTGGTATGTTTGATGTGTATATGAATGAGAGCGGCCATCTTATGCCGTGTCCTCTTACGCGTCCGAATGATAATGGTATCTCAATCTTCATTGCTTGGGCGTATACTGCGACGCCGAATACGACTATCGTTGCGATGACAACCGAGATTTGTAGTCCTGCTGTGACTGCGTCTCCTCCGGCAAGGCTTTGGAACAGTGCAGGTATTGCTCCGCTTGCTATTTCAGGGTTTGTTGGGCTTTGGAGCGGGCTAAGCGCTTGCATGAATACTGACTGTGCGACATTAGCGACGATGAAAAGGCTGATTCCTGATCCGAATCCCCATTTTGAAACTACTTCGTCCATGAACATAATGAGTACTCCACCGAGGAATAGTTGGAATACAAGGAACAGCTCTAGCTGCCAGTATAAGACAGTGCCTGCGAGCTCTGCTGGCGGCGCGAGTCCTCCCATGAAGACATATATTGCTGCCTCGAATAATACGAAGAAGATGTTCATTATTTTCTGTGTTCCCTGGAACCTTCTTCTTCCTTCGTGTGATGACTGGTCGAACTTGACGAGTCCTGAACCGTTGAGTAGCTGAAGGACTATTGATGCTGTAACTAGTGGTCCGATTCCTAGTGATATCACTGAGCCGAACTGCGCTCCTAGGATTATCGATAGGTATTCAAATTGCTGTAGTGCGTTCTGTCCTAGTCCAAAAAGAGGAACTAGTCCAAGTGCGAAGAAAAGTAGCAGGCATATTCCTGTCCATTTGAGTTTTTCTTTGAAAGAAAGTCTTCTTTGTGTCGGCTTCGCGACTTCAGGAAGGTAGCTTATTATGTTTTCAAAGAGCGCCATTGTTCACCGGCTTCTTTTTTGGATTTTTGAAAGGATTATTTCGCTTTTTCGGCCTTCTCTTCGACGACCTTTCCCTTGACTTCGCCGCCTGCGGCCTTTATTTTCTCTGCGGCAGTCTTGGTCGTGTATGCTACTGTGATTATGAGTTTCTTTGTCGGGTTTCCTGTGCTGAGGAGCTTGTTGTAGCCGAGCTCTGAGAGGTCTATTGTGAATGAGTCTTTTTCCTGCTTGGCTTTTCCGCTTCTGACAAGCGTTTCAAGCGTATCTTCTATTGTCTTTATGTTTATCGGGTATATCTTTGCTGTCCTTGATTTTGATACGAATCCGAACTTTCCGAAGTAGACATCTTTCCATATTGATGGCTTTTTCTGGTCTGCTCTTTTTCCTGAGCCTGCCATTCCGCGGCCGCCTCGGCTTCCTGCTCCTTTGGCATGCTTTGCTCCTATGCCTTTGCCGTGGTTCTTGCTTCCGCGCTGTTTTCTTACTTTCTTATTTCTGTGAGTGGTCATTTTTAACCTCAGATTATCATATTTATCATATCATTCTCTGTATGAGCTTGCTCATGTTAGGTCCTCTGTATCCCAGGGCGCCTCCGCCGTAGTAGCTGACCTTGAGTCCTTTTCGCTCGAATCCGCCTCTTGGTGGAGCTAGCCTGAAGAACTTCTTGAGCTTGCCTTCCTTGTCCTTCTCTCCTCTCTTTTCCTGAAGTAGCTTGAGTGTTTCAGCGTCTATCTCGCCGAATGTCGAGAAATCCTTTACCTTGTTGAGCATGCCCATCGTTACAGGGCTCTTTTCTATTATCGTGCATGTGAATTTTCTGTCTAGGTTGAACATCCTGAACGTGTCAAGAACTGCATGGTTGGCTCTTGATGCGCTCCTTATCCTGACTACTGCCAGTTTTTCTCCTGTCGCCTTATGCGTTTTTGGTGTTGTTTCTTTTTCCATTTTTCGTAGCCTTTATTCTGAGAGGTTCAATACCTGCTTGTATTTCTCCTGGACTTTCATTGTCATGAGCTTTTTTAGTGCGTCGAACACTGCGAGTGTCAGGTTTATCCTTGATGTCGTGTTGCCGAATGGCTTTGACCAGACGTCCTTTATGCCTGCAATCTTGAGTATCTTTGCGATTTCCCCTGCTGCGCAGAGTCCTGTTCCTTTAGGTGCGGGCATCAGCCTGACTTTTATTGAGCCGCATTTTCCTTCGACTGTGAATGGTATCGAGTGTGGTTCCTTGCAGTTGCACTGCCATGAGCCGCATCCGCGTCTTATCTTGATTATGTTGAGCTTGGCTTTCCTGACTGCCTTCTCTCTTGCAGGGACTGTCTCTCTTGCTTTTCCGTATCCCATGCCTACGTGGCCGTCCTTGTCTCCGACGATTGCGAATGTTGCGAAACTTGGCTTGTTGCCTTCCTTGGTCTTCTTCTGTGTCTGCTTGAATACCCTTCGCTGTCCTCCGCCGAACTTTCCTTTTGACTGTCCTACGAGGAGCAGGTCTGATTCGAGTGATGGCAACAGCGCATCTACTATCTCTACTTCGAGTATGCTCTGTTCGCTATTGAGTATGCTGTCTATGTTTGATACTGATCCTGACTTGACTTTCTTCCCGAGCGCCGTCTTTGGCTTCCATGCAGTTATGTCTACTGTGGGCTTGGCCTTTAATGATGCTATCTCTTCCTCTTCTACCGGTGTTATGAGGTGCTTCTGCTCCTCGATTTCCGGAACGATTGCTTTCTCGTCAGACGCTGGTTTTGGGCTTGTTTCCTTTGTCATTTTGTTTCCTTTGTTTCTTATTATGAGCTGAGTATCTTCTTTTTTGTCTCTTCGAACAGTTTTGGCAGCTCTTCCGGTTTCATTCCGTCCTTTATGTATCGTGAGAACTGCTTTTGGTATTTCTGAGCGTCATTCTTTATCTTGCTTGCATAGTCCGCTATGTGCTTTCCGCTTATCCTGTCTGGTTTTGGGAATGCCTCTTGTCCGCAGTTGAGCTCCATTCCTGCGTCGAGCGCTCCTTTCATTGCTGCGAATACCCTTCCGCCTCTTATGGGTGCCCTAAGACCCGTGTCGACGATTGCGTCTTTTATCTTCATCTTATTGGCCTTTGTGCCGATGAGGAATCCGGTTAGGTACGCGCTTGGGATATTGCCTGTGTGGCCTTTCCATCCGAACTTCTTGAGTTCTTTTGATGTTGCGGATATGAGTATGCTATCCCCCTGGGGCTTGTATTCTACTACCTGTGCGATGACTGTGTTAAGGGACTTCCTCAAGACGAGTCTTGACCTGCCGGATTTCAGCAGCGCAAGTCTCTTGATGTAGTTTGTCTTTCCCTCAAGCTTTCTCCTGAATGGGATTGTTCTCCTTCTGCCGTATTTGTCCTTTGTTGCCATTTTGTTTCTTTTTCGTGTTGTTTATTTTAATCTATTTCTTGGCTGTCTTTTGCGCGAGGTTCTGCTCCTCTATGAATAGCTTGATGTGTCTCTTGCTCCTGAAGAAACCTCCTTTGGATTTAAGGTACAGGTCTCTGTATGTCTTCTTTGGTATGATCTTCTTGTTCCTTAGCTCTTTCAGGAACTCTCTCTGGATCCTTATCTTTACCATCCAGTTCTCTTTCTTCGGGAATCTTGCCTTCTTGCCGCCTTTCCTTGAGCCGTGTCCTTTCTGGAGACCTTTGGATTTCTGTATCTTCTTCTTCCTTGCTCGGCCTCTTGAGATTGATTTGACTGGCTTGAGCCTTATCGCTCCGTCCTTTATGAGTGATGTGAGATCGTGCTTGGTTATCGATTCCTTTATGTCTTCAAGCCTCTCATCGTCGAACCATATCCTTTTAGGCGAAGCCCTGAGGATTGATGCTGCGAGTCTTTTCTGGACGTTGAGTTTCATTTTTTATTCCTCATTGAGTTGAGATGAGGAGCTTGTCTTTCTCCTTCTTTTCCTCTTCTTTCTTCTGCTCATCCGTGAGCTCTTCCTTCTTTTCCTCTTTCTTGTCGTCCTTTGATTTTTTCTTCTCGGCCTCTTTCTTGGCAGTCTCTTTCTTCTTTTCCCTGTCATCCTTTATTTTCTGTTTCTCTTTCTTCTTGTTTTCGAACTGCTCTTTCAGTTTGGCCGCTGCCTTTTCGGATTCTTTGACATTGAGTATCCTTATCTTCTTTGATGTTGCCTGTTCTAGTATCGCAATCTTTTTCTTTGTGCCTACTGTGGATGCTATGACTGCTCCTTGAGTCTTCGCATCTATCTTGAGGAGGTCATCGACGCTGTTGACTACCATTGGCAGGAATCCTGATTTGTCACAGCCCTTCACTGCTCTTGGTGAGCCCCATCCTACTTCAGGTCTTGCTTCCTGTCCTCTTACTCTAAGCCTTGTCTTGCTGTCTGAGCCTCTCGGCCTTCTCCAGAGTTTCTTGAGCCTCTTTCTCTTGAATGCGTCCTGTCTTAGGAACAGGGGTTTCTTTCTCTTTGATATTGCTCTTGTCTGGAGTGCTTCTTTGTTTACCATTTTTACATCAGTTGTTTCTTTGATTTCTGCGTCATGTATATTCCGTCCTGGAATATCCTTATGTCGCGCTTGACTATCCTTGTGAGGAGTTCTATGTCTGCTGCCACCTGTCCTGCTTTCTCTATATCTATGCCTTCGACAGTTATCTCATTTCCTGAGACAGTGACTTTCGCCCCTTCCTTTATCTTGAGTGTCCTCGGGACTTTCTCTCCGAAGAAGTTCTTTATCGTGAATGTGTCTCCTGTGACGGCGACGCTCATAGGGAAATGGCCTGAGCATATCTTGAGCTTGTATGTGTGGCCTTCTGTGACGCCCTTCATCATGTTTGTTATGTGTGATGCTGTCGTGCCGACCTGTGTCTTCTCTGCTTTTGTTGAATCTTTGACAAAGACTAGCACCTGGTTGTTCTCATGTGAAAGCTCTACTCTTGGGAATATAAATGTCCTTGATAGCTCTCCTTTAGGTCCTTTGATCTTTATGGTCTTGCCATTTATCTCGACCTGTACCTTCTCTGGCACGTTCACTTTTTCGACTTGTTTCTTGATTCTCATTTTAGTAGCAGTATGCGACGAGCTTGCCGCCGATTTTCTTCTCTTTGGACTTGTAGTGTGTCATGAGTCCTTGTGATGTCGTGAGTATCAGCACTCCAAAACCCTTCGCGGGCAGGAATCTTTTCTCGAATTTGTCGTAATCATTTATCTTGACTGAGAATGTCGGCTTTATCGCGCCGCACTTGTTTATGTTGCCGAGCAGGTTGAGCTTGAGATGTTTTCCTTTTGAGTCATCGACTTCTTCATAAGCTCCTATATACCCTTCTGCATTGAGTATGTCCAGGACTCTTTTTACAGTGATTGATGTCGGTTTTATGATGCAGTCCTTCTTGCCTACCTTCTCGTGGCTCTGTATCTTTGACATCGCGCTTGATAATGAATCATTTAGTGACATTTTTTTCCACCGTTAGTTGTATTTCTTGAAACCCATCTTGGTTCCGACTTCCCTGAAGCATCGTCTGCATAGGTTGAGCCCGTATTTGCTTATGAAACCATGGTATGTGCCGCATCTCCTGCACTTGTTCAGGTTTATTCCGCAGCTCCTTTTCTTGGGTGCGTTGTGCTTGATGAACTTGTTGAATTTAGCAGGCTTTACCTTGAGCTGTGCGAGCATCTTCTTATGGTCTGATGTTGTCATCCGTTTATTCCTCCTCTATTATGGCTTTGAAATTTGATTTCATGAATTCTATCGCGTCTTTCCTTGTTATCTTGTGCTTTTTTCCTAGCTTCTTCTTGTTCACGTTTCTCTTCTTTACCCTGAATCCTGGTCTTTCTAGCGTCGCGCAGACCTGGAATCCCATCGAGCCTATCTCTGGGCTGTATTCGAGGCCTGGAACGTCTATGTATTCCTTCATTCCGAAAGAAAGGTTGCCTTCGTCATCGAACTGTTTTGGCTTGAGCTTGTTGTCGATTCCGCCGAGCAGCTGCTTGAGGATAGTCATCGCTTTAGGTCCTCTTATTGTTACCTTGCATCCTATCGGTAGGCCAGGCCTTATGCCCCATCCTGCTATCCTCTTTGTCGAGAGTGTCTTGACAGGCTTTGCGGCAGTTATCATCTCGAGGAGCTTGAGACCTTTCTCCAGCTTGTCGATGTTTGTTCCTGCACCTATGTTGAGCGTGATTTTCTCGATCCTGATCTGTTGGCACGGGTTCATTTTTTATCTACTTCGCTTGCTTCAGGCTGTCGAGCGCCGGCTTGTCCTTGCCTACTACGAATGCGTATTTTTTTAGCGTCTCGAACTTCTGATTCTTTGATGTCATTAAGATTATGCTGTTTGCGCTTATTTCCTCTATCTTGGCTATCGCACCAGAGTGCTTTCCGCCGATGAGTAGCGCGAGTGAGCCTTTCTCGAGCTTTATGTGGTCGAGTATCTTCTGTTCAGGTAATGCGAGGAGCAGAGTGTCTCCGACCTTGTATGTGTCCTTATCTATCGCCAGGTTCCTTCCATCGAACATGTTGAGCTGGATTTTTCCGCCCGCAAGTTTTGTCTTTGACTCTATCCTGGATAGCTTCGTGTTTGCTTCTTTTGCGCTTGCTTTTACGACTGTGATTTTTCCCTTGCTGTCAAGCGTTACTCTGAAGTACGCTTCAAGCTGCGGCAGCTCTATTATGTCCATTAGGCCGACAGGGTGCTTCTCGTCGGATCTCTTTTTCTTGTCGACAAAGACATCCTTTGTGTTGATTATGCCTTTTGCCTCCTTTGCGGTCTTAACAAGGCCCATAAAATCCCTCATCGCTACTGTCAGGGACATCGCATATTCCATGCTGTGCCCTCCTGGGAGTGGCCTTGATATGTATTTCCTCTGTGACCTGTTGATTCTCCAGGTGCTTGGTGCCGCTATTCTTTTTAGATGGCGTCTGGGCATTTTATTTGACCTCTTGCTTCTGGACCTTGATTGTCTTTTCGAGTTTCGCCTTCCTTTCCTTGTCGTTCAGGTTTAGCTCTGTTATCAGTAAGTTTGATGGGTGGACTGGGTGCAGTGATTTCGTGCCGTCTTTCTTCGACCTTTCCACTCCTGATATGTATATGAGTGTCTGCTTAAGGTCTATTCTTTCTATCTTGTTCTCTCTGCCGCTGAACTGTCCTCTGAGTATCTTGACCTTGTCGCCTTTGCATAGCTGGATTGCCCTTTTCTTGTATTTCTGCCTCAGTTCCTTTGACAGGTGTGCTGAGACGAATTTCTGTCTTATGTGCAGGGGAGCATTGTATGCGTATTTCCTCTGCTTTGACGGTTTTGAGCTTGATTTCCAGCTTGTTGAAAATGCGTTTTTCATTTTTTTACCTTTATTATATTATGACACTAGCTATCTTTGCTACTCCAGGCCATCTTCCTGCTGCCTCTTTTGCTATTGGGCCCTTGAGTATTGTTCCTTTCGGGTTTCCTTTGTCGTCTTTTAGTACTACGGCAGCATTGTCCTCGAATTTTATCCTCATGCCGTCTGACCTTCTGTATTCCTTCTTCTGTCTGACTATGACTGCGAACACTACCTGTTTTCTCATCTCGGGCTTTCCTCTCTTGACTGCCGCGAGGACAAGGTCACCGACTCCGCCGAATGGTACTCTTCGTCTTGTCGTCTTCCTGTTCTTGAATGATATTATCTTGAGTATCTTTGCGCCTGAGTTGTCGCAGGTGACTACCCATGAGCCTGCAAGCAATCCTCTTGTGACGTTGGCTTTTCTTGACTGCATTTTTACTCTTCCTCTTTGGTTTCAGGAGCTTCTTCTTTCTTCTCCTTGGTCTTTATTCTCTTCTTTCCTTCCTCTAGTGATTCTTTTTCGAGCGTGTATTTCTCAACCTTTCCTAGGACCTGCAGCACGACGAAGTTCTTTGTCTTGCTAAGAGGCCTGCATTCGCCTATCTTGACGAGGTCTCCCTCAACGGCGTTTAGGCATGGCGGATTGTGTACTGTTATCTTTGTCCTTGTCTTCTGGTATCTCTCGTATTTGGGCAGGCGTCTCCATCCTGACCATTCTACGACTATGGATCTCTGCATCTTGTTGGATACCACTTTCCCTGTGAATGATTTTCCTCTTATCTTGAGCGTTCCGTGGAATGGGCAGTTTGCGTCATTGCATGTCTGGCTAGGTGATTTCGTTCCCATGCCGATTTCCTTTGTCCTGGTCATTTAGTTCACCATTATTGTTGTTTGATGCGCTCTTCGACGCGCCCTGTGATATTTTTTCCTTGTATTTTTTTTCCGTTGATCTCGATTTCGACTTGTTCCTTGATTATTGTTTTGTTGCCCGTTTGGGTTTTGATCGTTATTGTGTTTCTTGTCTCTCCGACCACGTTTCCCGTAAATCCGGTGAGCGTCTTGTTTTTTGCATCTGCTATCCTGATTTCTTCTCCGATGAGCGCGATTCTTTCGCGTTTCTCGCGTTTTGCCATAATTATCTTACGACTATGGTCTCGGGTGCGAAACCAATCTCCAAAAGAGTTTCCCTGACCCTGTGTTTATGCTGGCCCTGGAGCTCTATTTTTCCGTCCTTGGCTGTTCCGCCGCATGCGAGCTTGCTCTTGAGTTTTTTCACGAGCTGGTCCAAGTCGATTTCCTTGGTGTCTATGCCGCTGACGACAGTATAAAACTTTCCGAATTTCTTCCTTTCGATGGAAACTTCTATCAGCTGGTTCTCCTTTGCGATTGTCTCGCAAACGCAAAGCTCTTTTGGTAGTCCGCACGTAGAGCAGATTTCGCTCATGTGTTTACTCCTTGTCCTTCAAGGCTGTGAGTAGCCTTGCTATGTTTTTTCTGTCTATCCTTATCTGCTTTGGGTTCTTCGCTGAAGTTCCCGTTGCAGTTTGAGCATTAAGCTTGATGAGTTCTTTCCTAAGTTCGAGCATCTTTGCCTTTAGCTCGTCCTTGCTCATCTTGGTTAGGTCTAGGTCTTTCATTTTTCTTATTCTTCCTTCTCTTCAGGCTTTTTTTCTTCTGTCTTAGGCTCTTCTGCCTTTTTCTCCGTGGCAGTCTCTTCTTTCTTCTGCTCTGGAGCGGAAGTAGCGTCAGTCTTATCTTTCTTTTTCACTGTCTTCCTTGGCTTCTTCTTTTTCTCATCTTTCTTCTCTTCTGTCTTCTGCTGCTCTTTTGCAGGTTCTTTCGTTTCCTTCTTATCGTCTTTTGCGAGGTCGGACTTTATCTGTTCTGTCGTCTCGCTTTCTTGGAATATGATTACCTTATCAGGCAGCTTTATGTCGGGCGGCATTATGCTTACCTGTATTCCGACAGTCCCTGTCTTGAGCTGGGCTGCTGCGTATGCTCTCTTGACTCCTTCTATGGCGACGTCACCGCTCTTCTTGAGGTATCCCTGGTAGAATCTCCATCTTTTTGCTCTTGCGCTTGGTATCTTTCCTGAGATTGTGATTTCTATTCCGAGTCCGCCTGCGCCCATCACGTCGCTCATTATCTTGTGGCCTATGCCCTTGAATCTCTGTGTTCCGAATTTCTCAAGCGAGCCCGCGACTCTCTCTGCGACTATCTGGGCATCAAGTTCTGGTACTCCGACTTCATTTATCTCTATCTGAGGGTTCTCGAGCTTGAATTTTTCCTTGAGGTCTTCAGTGAGCTTCTTTATGTTCTGGCCTTTCCTTCCGACTATGAGTCCTGGCCTTGATGCGAATATGATTATCTTCTCTCCAAGAGGGGTCTTCTGTAGTTTTATGTGGCTCTGTCCGAGATTCTTGAGTGTCTGTGTGACGTATTCCTGTATCTCAAGCTCTTTAACACTTGATGCGACGATTTGCCTTTCTATCATTTTTTGACCTCGGCCTTTTGGACCGTCTTCTTCTGTTTCTTATTGTCCTCTTTCTTTGGTGTTTCTTTGACGACAATCTCTACGTGTGTGTTCTTCATGAGCCTTCCGTAGTGCCTGCCGTGGTGGAACATCTTCGCGCCTTTGTGCGCGCATATGTGTATGATCTCGAGTTCGCTTGTGTTGAGCCCTTTTGTCTGCGCGTTTGCCTCGACTGACTCAAGGAGTTTCAGGAATGCCTCTGCTGTTTTCTGAGGGTATCTTCCTGGTCCAAGGTGTCCTTTCCTGTGGCCGAGCCCATTTGTGAATGTCCTGAACGGTATCGCTCTCTTCATGTCAAGTACTTCCTGAAGTAGTCTCTTTGACTGGGCGAGTTTCCTGTGCCTGAGATATTTGCACACCTCAACTGATTGCTTCAGGCTTATTCTCAGGTCTCTTCCGAGAACTCTTGCCATCAGCTCCTTGTTGAAGCCTTGGAATGCGTATAGTTGTTTTGCCATTTTGTTTCTTGTCTTTTGGTTTTACTTGACTGAGATGTTTGCTGATGATTTTGTGGCGCCGATTCCTGGTGCTGAGTGCGTGACCTTCTTTCTTGTCATGACGAACTCTCCCATGTAGTGGCCAATCATTTCAGGCTCAATCATCACGTCGTCGAATGTCTTTCCGCTGTGGACTTTCACTGTCTTGCCGACCATCTCTGGCAGTATTATCATGGATCTGCAGTGTGTCTCTACCGGTTTTTTGCTTGTCCTGATATTTCTTAGTAGTATGCTTTCCTGTTCTGTGAATCCTCTCTTGATTTTCCTTCTTGGTCTTGCTGGAAGCAATTCCGCAAGCTCCTTTATTCCCATAGCCTGGAGCTGCTCGAGTGATTTTCCGCGGTATGAAAATTCTTTTCTGGCCATTTTTGTTCCTTTTTTGTTTGTTTACTTCTTCTTCCTTCCGGTCCTTCTCGGAGCTATCATTCCTACCTTTCTTCCTGGTGGAGCGTTCCTTCCGACCGGTCTTGATTTTGATTTTCTTGATGTTCTCTTGTTTCCGAATGGATGGTCTACTGCGTTCTGCGATGAACCGCCTATCTTCGGGTAGAGCTTGTTCTTTGCTTTATTCATGAAGAAGGCATTTCCTGCCTTGAGTATTGGCTTCTCTGTCCTTCCTCCTCCTGCTACTGTTCCTATTGATGCTCTGCAGTTGGGGTTGAACTCTTTTCTCTTCTTTGATGGGAGCTGCACTATGACGGTGTCTCTCATCTTTCCTATGATTCTTGCGAATGTGCCGGATGCCCTGACGAATTTACCTCCATCTCCTGGCATGCCTTCTATATTGTATATCATTGTTCCGTCTGGGATGTCAGAGAGTGGAGCTGTGTTGCCTGGTGTCATTTCTGACTTTGGTCCGCTCTGTACTTTCTGTCCAACCTTTATTCCTTCTGCTGCAGGTACTAGGCATATCTCGCCGTTGGCGAACTTGACTTCTGCTAGCGGTGCTGAGTGTCCCTGGCAGTGCACGAGGTCTGTGACATTTCCTTCAAGTATTTCGTAGCTGAGCCTGTTGTGGCTTATCTCTCCCTTGTACCTGAAGCTTGGCGCCCTGTATGTGGGGCTTCCCTTTCCTCTTGCTTGCTGGATTAGGTTTTTTCCCATTGTGTGATCATCAGTTCAGATTATATTTACATAAGTCCTAGGTCAGTTGCGACATTGAGCGCTGGAGTCTCGGATGAGAGCGTGACATATGCCCTCTTCTCTCCCTGCGGAGTAACGTGCGTGTTGACCCTTGTCACTTTCACTTTGAATGTCTTTTCTATTGCATCCTTTATCTCGCTCTTTTTTGCCTTGAGATCTACTGTGAATATGAGCTTGTTCTCGGATTCCATCAGCCTTATCGCTTTTTCCGTCGATAGCGGGTATTTGATGACTCTTTCTGTTTCCATTTTCATTTAGCCTTTACGTTCTGCTTGTCGTAGAAGAGTTTCTCTTTCGCTAGCCTCTCTACTGCTGATTCTGTGAATAGTGTCAATCTTCCTGGGACTGTTCCTGGTGCGAGCAGTTCTGCATTCAGCTGGTTGACTGTGACTACCTCAACACCTGGTATGCATCTTGCTGCTTCGAGCAATGAGCATTCTTTTGCGACGACGAATAGAGGGCCTTTCCTTCTCCTGTATTTCCTTCCTCTTCGTCTTGCTCTTCCTGCCCTTATTGTCTTCTCCGCTGACCTTTCTAGTTCTTCCCCGAATCCCAGCTTCTCAAGGGCTTCCACAACAGTCTTCGTCTTCTTTATCGACTCGAAGTCGTTTGATATCATGAATGGGTATGCTGCAGGCGCCTTGTGTCCCCTGGTAAGAACGAGTTCCTTCGACATTGTCGCTGCGACAGCGCTCCTTATTGCTTTCCTGTTCTCTCCGATGTTTATCTTCTTCTCCCATATCTTCATGGCTTTGGGTGGATGTGCTTTCCTTCCGCCGACGGTGTTTGGCGCGAATGCTCCTACCCAGTTGAACCTTGTTCCTGATCGTGATAATATCTTTCTTGGAGTTCTCGATATTCCATGGCCGTATGATGTCTTGTAATCGCGTCTTCTTCGTGATAGCTTTGCGCTTGATTTCCTTCCTGCTATCGGATCTGTACCGTACTGCTGCCTTGCGTTCGCCTGCAGCGCCTCGACTGCTCTCTTAATCAGGTCTGTCCTGACTGGCTCGCTGAATATTTCCGGAAGTTCCTTTGAGCCTTTCTCTGCATTTTTTGTGTCGAGTATCTTGAGTTTCATTTTTTACTTGCCCTGTTTCGATTCCTGGCTTATGTATTGTATTGCTGGAGGAGTCATGTCTGATGTAGGTTTGGGTCTTATCGCTGACTCAAAACGTATCATTCTCTTTGATGGTCCTATGACACTTCCTTTGACGAGAATATATGTGTTCTTGACATCTCCGTATCTTACGAATCCGCCTTTGACATTGATTTTTGACGCATCGTCTCCTATCATCATTATCTTCTTGTTGTAGTCGACTCTTGAGTGGAATCCCATCTGTCCTGCGTGCGGCACTCGGTACATTGTGTGTCCTTGTGCGCTCCATCCTCCTGCGATACATCCCGGTCCTCTCTTTGTCTTCTCGGACTTATGGTGCCTGACCCTTATTCCGAATCTCTTGACCGGTCCCTGCAGGCCTTTTCCTTTGGATATCGCGTGGATGTCGACGAGCTGTCCTTCCTTGAATATGTCTTTGACTGTGATTTCTTTTCCTAGGTTCTGTTTTGCGTAATTCAGCTTGTCCTCTTTGCTTCCGCCGAGGTTGACCTCGAACAGCTCTGGTTTCTTCTTGCCTATATCGGTCATCTTTGGCTGTGTCTCGAGAAGTATCCTGAGTTCGTCGAAATCTTCAAGCTTGACTGTATCGAGCTTCTTTGACTCTTTTTTCGGCGAGTCTATTTTCCTTGAGAGCTCCTTGTCTGCTTTTGCTAGAACATCCATGAATGGCTGTATGCATTTGTACTGTTGCTTGTAGAGTCTTGCTCCGGCAATCCTTACTGGCGGACATTCGATGACTGTCACCGGGACGAATATGTCTTCGCCGTGTGTAGGTGATGTCTTTTTAAGATCAGAAACAATAGTGTGTGTCATGCCGACTTTGTAGCCTGCAAAGCCTGTCAGCTTGACTTCTTTGGATGTAGGAAAATGAGAGATTCTAGGGTATATCCTTTTAGCCCTTGACCTAGGCCATACCTGCATACTTCCGCTTCTTGGTTTGTGTGCCTTTGGCATTTTTTACCTGTCTATTCCTGTTTTTGCGTGATTTTTACGCTTGAAAGAAGAGCCGTTATTCTTAAATAGGTCTAAATAAGGCGTTTTATGCCTTTATTTTTATTAGGAACCTATTGATGACGTCTTTTCAAGAATTAGAGTTTATTCGAATAAACTCGTACTGAAATAGTCGTCTTTTCAGGCTCGTTCATTCCTGCAACGCATTTAAACATCATTTTTACCGTTTAAACGCTTATTCCGAACTATCATACCGAACTTTCATTTGTTTATAAAGATTTAGGTTGTCTGTTGTTGATTATATTTCGTGATTGCTACGTATATAATATAGTGCATATAAGTAGTGCATCTAAGATATAGCATGTTTGGCATAGGACCAGCTACTCCTTTTTTGGTGTTTCCTCTTTCTTCTTTCTCTTGCTACCCTTCTCTTCATCCCTCTGCGCGTACCTCGCCCTCTTTATCGCGTAGTTTGCTGGGTTGGATATGTATTTGCAGAAGTTGTCTGGCTTGCAGATGCCGAATGATTTGTAGTATGCTGTGTTGTCGCAGTTCGGCGGAAGTACTTTTTTCTTCGTCTGCTTCGCGTATCTTACCTGTCCGAGGAAATATTGGTCGCGGAGCGGCTCTGGGTTCCTCTGGTTCCATTTCTTGAGCCAGTCTTCTATCTGTTCGTAATTCCATCCGCAGCTTGCGAGGAAATTTGTCATTATGAACACAGCTCTTTTTTTTCCGTCGGTAAGTCCTTTTGATATCAGCTGTATGCATGGCGGGAAGAATTTTTCAGGCACTGCGAAGTTTATCTCTTCGAATGGTTTGTCTCCCTTGTTCATCTTCTCGACCTGCTCGTCTCTCGTCTTCTTCTCCTCTTTTCTAGCAGAGAAATCAAATGCCTCGATGAGTAGTTTTGTGCCCTCTCCTCTCGCTACTCTGCTTCTGTCGAGGAATTGGTATTTTCCTGCCTGAATCTTGCTCGCCTCTGCCTGCTGCTTTTCGAATTCGAGTATTTTTTCAGGGTCTATGGGTATTGAGACGAGTCCTGATTTCTCGTGGTATGAATATGGCGCTCTGTAGAGATGTCTTGGGGCTATAAGCACTGTATCGACATCGACGATGGATAGCGGGTTGAAGACGGTTGTTATCTTCGGGTTCTTGCAGCATTTCTTTGCCGTGTCTATTACTGCCCGTTCCATTATTATGCCGCATTTAGGGCATGTCTTGTACTGCTCAGTGTCTGTTCCTGATATTGTTGATTCACATTGAGGGCACGAGAACTGGATTTTCTTTGTGTTTTCCTGTTTTGATGACTTGCCGCAGCTCTCGCAGTATGTCTCTACGAGTTCTGAATTTTTTTTCCCTGTCTTTTCTTCAAGCTCTTTCATGCTGTAGCTGAATTTCCCGCCGAATGTTATAGTGTCGCCTTTTAAATCTACATGCTTCCTGCCTATGTAATCAAGGAGGTAAGCAGCTATTCTTCTTGGTCCGTCAGGAAATAGGTCTTTCGTCGGTATCTCTTGCATCTTTCCTGAGATGTTCATCATAATCTTTTCAGGGAATGATTCGAATGGGACGCCTAGATGGAATCCTTTGTTCCCTGAGAATTTTATGGTGACTGATTTTATTCCGTGCTCTTTTAGTGACTGGTAGAAAAGCCAGGTTGTTATCTTTGAAAATTCCCAATACGGGCAATCAATGTCGAGAACCAGGTCCCATCCTATACGCATCTCGTTGTATTCGTGCTTCTTCATGTCGACGCTTATCATATGTGGATTCTGCCAAAGCTCTTCTGAGACATGGAAGCTTGTCACTCCGTTCTTCACCTGCTCAAGGACATCGTTAGGATAGATTAGGACATCTGGTCTTTTTGCGTATCCTTTTCCGCCGAAGCTTCCTACTGCTTCCTTGTTCTGCGCGGATTTGACTAGTTCATTCTGGACTTCTGTTCTTTTGTAGTGCTGCAATACACGGCTTAGCATTATCGGGTCCATGCTCATAAAAATAATTGGGAAACATATTAAAACCTGTTGGTCTTACGCTTAAAAGGTATTGTAAAAATGGAAAGTCCTTCGATTCTTGACTGGCTAGAGAAGCTTAAGAGTTCTGATAAGCTGATTATTGTCGAGGGCATAAAGGACAGGGCAGCACTTGTTAAGCTAGGAATAGAAGCGGACAGGATAGTGATCATTAACAAGGCAATTTTTGCTGTTGCGGAAAGTGTTGCAGAGAGATCGAAGCAGGTCATAATCCTGACAGACCTCGATTCTGAAGGCAAGAAGCTTTATTCTAATCTCAAGCGCAACCTGACAAGGGAAGGTGTTGAAGTCGATAATTATTTCAGGGAGTTTCTGTTCAGGAATTCGAAACTGACAAATATTGAGTGTATCTACAAGTATTTCAATAAGTTTTAACGTTTGTATTCTTCAGAAAGTATTTTCTGTATCTCTGCTGCCTTTTTTTCTCCTATCTTCTCTACTTTTTTCAGCTGTTCATTGCTCGCGTTCGCTATGTTCTTTATCGAGCCGAATTCCTCGAGGAGAGGTTTTGCGAGCGTAGGTCCTATGCCAGGCAGTGCTGAGACAATGTATTCCTGCTGTTCTTTTAATGTCATCGGTTTCCTGCTTCCATGTGGGTTGAAGTCTTTGCTTTCAGGGTCTTGTTCGCGTTTGGCGATAACAGCCATCAGTGCTGCTGTCTCTTTTTGATTTTTTGTATGGACAACAGGTATTCCATAGCTGATTAGTATCGTAGAAAGCATGCCTCGTATTGCGTTCGGGTGTATATTTCTCTGAGAGTATATGTCTTCCTCGCCTTCGACGATGATAAGTGGCCTCTGATAGCTATTCTTTAGTGCCTTTATCTGTTCTAAGAGTCTTCCGTCTATTATTGAGTCGACAAAATCAGGGACTTTCTTGTATTCTACGCAGACGTTGTCTGACAGGATGTAGTCTCCTACGTCAAGTGTCTTGAGTTCCAGCTTTATCCCCATATCGACGAACTCTTTTATCACTCCAGATGCCTTCTCGCGAAGGTCTGAATAGATTTTGAGCTCAGTATTTGGTGCTATGAACCTATCAAGATTTGATTCCTGCTTCTTAGTAAAACCGTTGAACTTGGTTTTCAGCATGTCAAGCTCGCGATACATCCTCTTTTCCTTATGGTGAGCGCTCCATTTGTGCCCTTCATCTCTTGTGCCTTTTGTGACAAGCACAATCACTCTGCCTTTGTCCTGTCTTCCCGTTCTTCCTCTTCTTTGTATCGTCCTTATTCCCGAAGGTACTGGCTCATAGAACACGACAAGATCTACGTATGGTATGTCTATCCCTTCCTCTGCGACCGATGTTGCGACAAGGCAGTTGAATTCCCCGTTCTTGAACTCTTCTAGCGTTTTCTTCTGCTCTTTCTGGCTTAGTCCCATCCCATTCTTCTTTGCCTGTCCGACGAATATCTTCGCTACAACGCCATTTATTGAGTTCAGTGTCTCATGTATCTTTTTTGCGCTCTCGCGGAACTGGTTGAATATGATTATCTTGATTTCTTTATTCGATGATACTTCATTCTCTACGAGTTCTTTTAACCTGAGCAATTTTGGGTGGTCTATGCTCTGTTCGACGAGTTTTTTCGTCAGTATGAATGCTGACCTGAAATTTAAGTCTGCTGAGAGGTTCTGTATTGCCTTGACTTTTGTTGTCTTCGCTTCTTCGTATATCTTCTCGAAGTATGTTGCAAGAGGCATGACTCCCTGTGTCTCTATAAGAACTATCGCATGCTCTATCTTCAGTGCTTCTGCGAGGAGCGAGACTGATTTCATTATCTCGAATGATTTGTCGCCTTTCGCGATTTCTGCGTGCAGGTATCCTTGTAGTTTCAGGATTTCTATCTTTCCTGTTCCTGTCTTTGATTCGTCGATGTATCCGAATTTCTTGACTTCGTTTATCTTTTGAGTGTAGCAGTCCTTGAGATGTTTTCTTATTGCCTTGAATTCTTCAGGAAAATCAACCATAATCCAGCTTATGTCTGTCTCTTGTATGTATGGCCTGACATCCGGGTCGTTGTCTGTTCTTAGTTCAACGCCTTCGATGTATAGGTTCTTGCATACTTCGTTTATCTTTTCTGCGTCGCTGCCAGGACTTGCCGTAAGAGCCATTATTCTTGGGTAGTGTGCTTTCTTGTTGTATTGTTTTGCTATGAATGTGTAAGCATAGTCTCCAGTTGCCCTGTGGGCTTCATCGAATATCAATAAGGAGACTTCAGAAAGGTCTATCCTGTTGGATATTATGTCATTCTCAAGCCCTTGCGGTGTGCTGAATATTATTTTCGCGTCTTTCCATATCTTACCTCTTTTTTCTGGGCTTACGTGGCCAGTAAAAGTCGATAGTTGTCCTTCATCTATGTCCATATTCTTGATGAATGTTGCCATGTGCTGCTCCACAAGAGGTCTTGTAGGAGCGAGGAACAGTACTTTTGAGTTCGGGAAATTCTTTATTCGTTGTATCGCAAGCATCAGTGCTATGACTGTCTTTCCCATGCCTGTCGGAAGTACGACTAGGCAGTTCTTTTCTGTGCAGGTCGAGAGTATTGTCTCCTGATATAGCCTTGGCGTTACGTCTTTGAGCTGCATCGTGTATTTCCTTTCATATGTTGGAGCAGGCAGGGGTTGTATTGTTTCTTTCTGCCAGTCAGTAAGCGTCCTGAATGTTGTTTCTATCATTATTTAGCCTCTTTTGTTTAATAAATGTTGTCGATGCTAGAGAATTAGTGGTCAGGATTGTTTATAAACCTCATCCGGGCCTGTCCAGTGGCTAGTGGGTAAAATGCGTTATTTGCCGTTTCTTGATGCCACGCTCGCAACGAGTATTGCCTTGTTTTCGGTTGCTGAACTGCAATTCAAATAGAAATAATATCTGACGCTCGCTTGGTGGCATCAATAATCATGTCCGGGACAGAGTATCTTGTACGGTATGTTTATGATTGTCATCATGCTGTTCTTCATCTCTTGGGGTGATGAAGTCGGCAAATCGACTCTTCCCTGCATCTTGCTTCCGAATAACGTGTCTCCTGAGAAAAGTATCTTGTCTTTCTCGTTCCAGAGGCATATGCTTCCTCTTGTGTGGCCAGGAGTCTCTATGACTTTCATCCCGAAGAATTCCTTTGGCAATGGCTTGAGCTCTATTTTCGTGAGCATATCAGCGACTCCTGCATCCATTACCGCATTCTCTTTGTTATTCTGGAAATCCTCTATCTCTCTTTTCGATGCGTAGAATTCAGCGTTAGGGAAAAGGTCGAAGTTTCCGCTGTGGTCATAGTGCATGTGCGTGAAGACCACAATGTCTATCGAGTCAAAATCGACAGCTCTTCCTAAAAAGTTCTTAAGTGAATCCCTGTATGTCCTGTTTCCCGTGTCTATTATTATCTTTTTTTCAAGATTGAGAAAGTAGACATTGCTCTTGTCAGAGCCAGTGAATTTCCATATGTTTTCTGTCACCTTTTTAAGCATAATGCACCAGAGACAGGTGAGGTTTAAATAATATTCCATTCTCCTTTTTTGTTCATGGTCGTGAAATTGCTTGGCACAGCTGATTTGATTTCAGCAGTTGTAGTCATCTTACTGCACTATGATCTTGTAGGATGGAGAATAGGATTGTTGTTCGCAGCTTATCTTATCATAAAAGGCTGGAGTTTCAGGTCTGACATCAACAGCGTAATGGATATTTTGTGCGGTCTCTATATGATTCTGCTTGTTTTCGGGCTTTCGACTTTTGTAAGCTGGGTTATAGCTATTTATCTTTTCCAGAAAGCAGTCTTTTCTCTTGCTTAGCTACCATCTCTTGTCAACATAGACAAAGAATACAAAGAAGACTATTGCGCCTAATATGAGCGCTCCTATTATCGGCAATATTCCGCTAAGATAGAAAAGAAGTGCTGCGCACCCGAGTATTGCTCCGAGAACGAACATGTATACATAACGTGAGCCGAAGAATGTCTGGCTTCCGTTGAAAGGAGGTACAGGAATCATGTCGAATATAGCTATCCAGATGTTCATCACCATGAGAGTCTGGAATATTGGATATGAAGTGCCGAGGTATAATGATTTCATTATCGCTGCAAAGAGCATGTTTATTATCGGTCCTGACATCGCTATCCAGCCAAGGTGTTTCATGCTCAGCGCATAGTGTGCCTTTCCTAATCTGTGGATTTCAAGATGTGTGACGAGTAGTATGCCTGGTGCTATGAAAAGCAGGTGTCCATTTGAAAGGAACGCGAGAACAAGTCCGATTACAAGTCCGAGTATCCATGCCTTGTAGTGTGTCTTGTATCCGAGCCATGCTGCCATCGTCCTATGTGCGCATTCTCTTAAGAGCAATGATACTGTTACAAGGATTATTGCTATCAGCAGGTTCTTGAATCCCATCATCGGGTCGAACTTGTCTATTCCCCACTGCCTGAATGAGAATATGAATCCAAGCACAACTATGGTTATTATGAGCCCTCTTTTCTCCTGTGGCTCAAGCGGATAATCTCTCTTGACTTTATCCACGAAGTTGCGCCAGCTGTTCATGTCTGTTTCAATGCTATTTTTGTTTATAAAGCTTTCTTAGAGTTTTCACATTAAAACAAGGCGCCAACGCCAACTAGCGAGCTTTAGTGAAAGAATCAAAAGCAATTGTAGTTGAGCAGACAGTGCTGTTTAAAGAATCAGTGCGAGCTTGGCATTGGCGCAATACATGAAATTGACCTAAATCCTATTTTTACTGCAAACTTTATTAAAATCTTGGGTTTTCTTTTCGTAATATGGAAATCGCGAATATGCTTGAGATTGTTGGTGAGATTGAATCTCTTCTCAGACAGGGTTACACGCCTGAAAGCATAAAGAAGAAAGTAAAAGGCTTTTCTGAAGAGCTTCTGAGCATAGCTAAAGCCAGGATAAAGAACTGCAAAGGACACAAAGTCCCTGACGAGTTCATCTTTGATGAAGAAGACTTGCGCTTCTGCACCAACCAGCTGATTGCGAAATACCGCGCGGAGAGGCTGAAGTGCGATGTGATTGTCGATGTCGGCTGTGGAATAGGGATTCAGGCGATAGAGTTCGCGAAGTGCTGCAAGAAAGTCATTGCTATTGATACAGACAAGAAAAGGATAGGTTATGCTAAACTGAATGCAGAGATTGCGAAAGTGAGTAACATAACATTCGTGGATGATGATGCGCTTTCTGCTATAAAAGGGATTTCT
Source organism: uncultured Methanosarcinales archaeon (assembly GCA_964563755.1). Lineage (GTDB taxonomy): Archaea > Nanobdellota > Nanobdellia > Woesearchaeales > UBA11576 > JABMQF01. The sequence continues at coordinate 199,721 of CAZLYC010000001.1, read as the reverse complement.
GCTGACATCATCTTTTGGGATCCTGAGCGTCCTGCATCCGAGAAAGAAAGGAATCTTGACTCTCTAAAACCCTGTTTTGATGCGTTCATGGCAGAGGCAAGGAAAGTTACAGGCCGGATTGTTGTCGAGCTTCCGCCTCAGATTGATGTTTCTAAGATTAAAGATAATTGTGAGCGCGAGTATGTTTCTGTCGAGAAGCTGCTAAACCGTCTCAATATTTATTTCGGTCCGCTCAAGAAGTGTGATGTATCTGCTGTCTCTCTACCCGTAGGTTCAAGATTGGAATACGACGGTAAAGAGACCACTAAGATAAAGCCATCCGGAGTGAGGAAATTCATCTATGAGATTGATTCTTCTGTGCAGAAGGCAGGTCTTATTGACCTTTTGGCTTCATCATTGAGAGGGACTTATCTTTTCAGGGCAGGAAAGAAAGAGTATCTTACATCAGAGCGTCCTCTGGACAGCGCATTCCTTAAGGCTTATGGTGTGTTGAGCATAGAAACAGAGAATACGTTAAAGGATTTTCTCAGCAGGAGATGTTTTGGAAAGACCATACTGCATGGAAACATCGATGAGAGGAAATATGCGTCGATGAGAAAAGGCATAGAGAAAGGCCTTTTGGGTGATAAGACTGCTCACTTGTTCTTTGCAGAAGGCATTATCATCGTGGCTGAGAAGGCCTGAACAACATCGATTTTTCCTTCTGCTCTCTTCTTGACCATCTCAATCATATCTTCTTCGTGACCTGCTCCGACTACTGCTAATATCTGGTCGTTTGGGAATTTCTGTATCAGCCTGAATATGTTGTTTGCCATTATGTTGTTTCTTTCTTTGACGAGAACTGCATAGACATTCGGGTAGTTCTTCTCGAGCTGTTTTATGAGTTTCTTAACGAGTTTTCTGTCTGGCACTTTCGCGAGGTCAATCTCTGACTCTACACCAAGCTCTTTCATTGCTTGTTTCTTGAAAAGTATTGATTTTAGCGCGTCCCATGCGAATCTCAGCTTCTCTTTCCAGGTGAGTCTCTGTGAGAATTTTCTCAGGGTTATCTCTATGTCCTGGTCAATGAGCGCGATTATCGCATTGTTCTTTTTTGCGAGTTCTACTGCGAGCTTCATCTCTGAGCCAGGCATTGAGCCCACAATATTTCCCAGTTTTCTTTGCAGCCAGCCACCTATTGCTGCGAAAAGATATCCTTTGACTCCTATTTGCCTTATGCTTGACAGGCTGACCTTGCTCTTTTCCCCTGAAAGAAGCGATTGTAGCCTTTTGCTGTCGAGTTCAACGCAGACTACAGCAGGTTTTTTGCGTTCGAAAGCTGCTTTTATCTCTTCCAGGCTCTGTTTAGCTATATGAGACGTCCCTATTATCTCAAGATTATTGTAAATCATGGTTTTGGCTAAAAACGGCTTATTTTAAATGCTTTTGGGGTTTAAAGACATAGTCAATACAGCAAAATTTATAAAGTCAGAAATACTGGTGAGTAGTATTCATTTTCCAAAGAAGGAGGGATTAGCATGTTGAAGCTGGAGCGCATTTCAGACATTTATGACATGAAAGTTTTTACTGACAACGGTGAGTACTTCGGTGACGTTGAGGAAGCTATCCTCACAAAGACAAAGGTCCATGGATGGCGCGTTAAAGCTACCAAGAATTCTTATCTTTCGAAGGTCTTGGGTTCAGCTAGAGGCGTGATTGTCCCTCACCAGCTCGTAAAATCGATAGGTGACGTGATGATTATCAGCAGGGCAGCTGTCCCAAGCGCGGCTCCTGAAGAAGAGAAGTAATTTTTTATTTTAATAAATTTTATATGTTTCTTTTATTGTCAGTTTAGATAAAGAAGGTGATATATCTTGTTCATAAGAGCATTGCTGACCAATCATATCGTGCTTTCTGTCATGATTTCTACAGTCATATGCCAATCATGGAAGATTATAGGCCACTCAATAAGTCTTAAGAGGATTGATTGGGACGCATTTACCGCCACCGGAGGTATGCCTTCATCACACGCTACATTTGTCTGCTCTCTTGCGACATCAATAGGCCTGATTGAAGGTTTCTTGTCTAGCATATTTTTTGTCGCGGCAGGGTTCGCGATGATTGTTATCAGAGACGCTATAGGTGTCAGGAGGACAGTTGATGATGTATCTGGCGTTGTCAATGCTATAATCAAGATTAAGCATATAAGTGTCGAGGAAATAGCCAAGATTGCAGGTCACACGCCTTTCCAGGTCTTGATTGGCTCATTGATAGGTATAATCGTGCCTATAGGTATGAAGTTCTGGTTGGTGTGGTGATTTCATTGCTTGCATTCTGGATCTCTTTTTCATTTTTTATCGCTTTGCTTTCTATAATGATTTTTCACAGGCTATATTTTCTGAGGAATCCGAAAAGAGCTGTTCCTGAAGGGAATGTTGTTGTCTCTCCTGCCAACGGAAGGATTGCCAGGATCATTGAAACAGGTAAAGATGATTCTTTAGTAGTCGACAAAGGGCTATTGGGCAAGGTGAGGATTATATTGAAAGATATGCCGAAAAGCTGCTATATTGTTGTCATCGTCATGACTCCGTTGAATGTGCATTACCAGCGCAGCCCCGTATCAGGCATTGTTGAACGAGTAAGTTACATGAAAGGAAAGTTCCTGGATGCGATGAAAGACGCAAGTTCATTGGTGGCTCTTGAGAATGAGAAGAATGAGATTGTGATTGTAAATAATCAGATTGGAAAAGTCAAAGTGATACAGGTTGCAGGTTTCCTCGCACGCAGGATAAGGTGTTTTGTCGAGAAGAGACAAAAATTAGATAAAGGTCAGGACCTCGGTGTCATATGTCTTGGCTCTCAGGTCATATTGGCAATCCCTAAGCTTAAGCTTATGGTGAAAGAAGGCCAGAAAGTTATCGATGGTGAAACGATAATCGCGAGGTTTTGAATATGAAAAAAGAGGCTGTATCTAAGGATCCTAGCTCTAAGGTGTATGTATTTCCTGTTGCGCTGACACTTATGAACGCTGCATGCGGAGTGATAAGCATCTTCTTCGCGATTTCAGGAAACTTTTTCCTGTCAGTTGTTTTCATGCTTTCTGCTGTTGTCTTTGACGGCATTGACGGGAAGTTCGCACGGCACCTTAAACAGGTGAGCGTCCTTGGAAAGGAGCTTGATTCGTTATGCGATATAGTCTCGTTCGGCGTCGCGCCAGCAGTCCTGGCTTTCGAGACGACAAAACTGCTCTACTCTGGAGCGCAGTTCGGTGCTATGATAATAGTCTATGTTCTTTTTGTCTGTGCCGGTGCTTTCAGGCTTGCGCGTTTCAACGTGAAGAATCTTGATTATTTTGAGGGCATGCCTATAACTATGAACGGTATAATCGTGCCTCTTCTGTATATTGGTGGGCTGGAGGAGATATATCCTGTAGCTCTGCTTGTTTCAGCAATACTTATGGTAAGTACATTGCGTGTCAAGAAGATGAGGTAATATGGGGCTTGTGAATTTCGTGCTTGAGTCTCTGTATCTTTTCCTTCCAGGATTCATAGCTAATATGGCTCCTGTATTCGTGAAGAGAGTTCCTTTTCTGGATTATCCCCTTGATTTCGGCAGGGTTATCAAAGGCAAGAGAATTCTTGGGAGTCACAAGACATTCAGAGGGCTTGTCGCAGGCATAATTTTTGCTATTGCTGTTGCGTATCTGCAGAAGGTGCTTTTTGAGACCTCGACATTCTTCATGGGCATAAGCATACTGAATTATTCTGAGAAGAGCTTCCTGCTTATCGGTTTCCTGTTGGGTTTTGGCGCATTATTTGGTGATGCTCTGAAGAGCTTCTTCAAGAGGAGGTTTGACGTGAGTCCTGGAAAGTCCTGGGTTCCGTGGGACCAGCTTGATTTCATGCTCGGCATGCTCGTATTCATCCTGTTCATCCATATACCTGATTGGAGGAAAGTTGTTTTCCTTCTGCTGGTCGTGCCTTTCCTGCACATAGCGACGAACCATATCGGTTTTTATCTTAAGATTAGAGAAGTCAAGTGGTAATTCAGTTTACTTGGTCAGCTCTTCTACTTCTTTCTCGGTTATGGCGTCTACCATTATGAACATTGAGTTCAGGCCGAGCTCTAGTGACTCAGAATCAGATATCTTGTGATGTACATGCGGGTTTATAACCCATCTTTTCTCTTGTTTTGAGAAGGGATTGACGAAATATATCGATAGGTTCTTGATAGTTACCAGTTTGGTCCATGCCTTTATCATGATGTCAAAGTTAGATTTTGAATTGTAGAGAACTATGCCTTTATTCTCCTCTTTTATTTCTTCTGCGAGCTTGACTATGTCCTGGGGGAAAGGTTCTACATAGTAATAGGTTGTCTTGCCGTCCTTGTTTTCGACTATTACCTTGTTCTCTTCCTCTCTTATGTTGACTATTTTCTTGAATAGAAGGTCTCTGTTCTTGGTATATCTGGCGAACCAGTCTGCAAGATATTTTGTTGCCTGCGGAATCATTTCATACCTCTTTATTTTGCAGGATTTGTTGGGTTTATATTTAAATTTTTAGATGTGAAGCGGATATTGACGATAAAGTTTATAAGCTTCGGTAGCCATTATTAGTCAAAAAAGGTGAAAAATGACGGAAAAAGCGATAAGCTCTGAGTTGAGTAAGATAAACAAGAGGATAGACTCTCTTTCTGACGCTGTTTCTGTGAGGAAAAAGTCATATTCAGGATATATGATATTGGTATTGGCTGTTGCAGTATTTCTTGGAGCAGCTTTCCTGCTTGGACCAGGCATAACCGGCTTTGTTACATTCAGCGAATCCGTATTCAAGACAGAGTCTGGCAGTTTCACTGTTGGTTCTGATGATATTGTCAGCATAAGCACTGATCTTGAAGACATAAATTCAGTCATGCTCTCAGGTGTAGTATATGGAAAAGGCAAGGCTTCTGTATTTATCGAAGGGACAGACAAGGATTACCTTGCGTATTATTTTGAAGGTGATGCAAAAGAAGGTTTTAATTTCACGGATATGTGCTATGACACCTGCCATATTGATGGGCTTGGCAACAGGAACAGGCTTAAGTTCTATCTTGATGGCACAAGGATGAGGATAGACGGGATAAAATATCTGTATAGCAAGATAATAGATTTCTCGCTTGAACCAGCTAGGACAGAAATCATGTATGAAACTGATCCTGCAAAGGTCATAGACATAACTCTCACAAATAAGGAGCTTAAGGATTTCACTGTCCTGCTTTACGTAGAAGGCCCATTGAGCAGCAGCTTCGGCTGGCAGGGCTCATTGATACATATGACACAAGATGTGCCAAAGAAGACAGTAAGCATTGCAGTTAAGCTGCCATCTAACCTCGCAAAAGGAAGTTATGTGCACAGGGTTGTCGCAAGATATGTACCGCCTGGAGAGTATGAGTTTGTCGGTGAGAGCCCGATAGCTGAGAGCTATGTGGTTGTCGTGAACGGATGATTATTTGAATTCTGAGAAGTCTGTCGGTTCTATTGCTTTCTCGACGCAGCTGTCATGGAACTGCTTGACTGTCATCTTCTTGAATATCGGCTGGTGGCAGTTGTATTCATCAAGGAATTTCCTTGTCAGTATCTCCACTACGAGACCGTATTTTGAGGACAGGTGCAGCAATGATGCGCATACTGGAGAATCAAGGCCTCGCTCATACTCGAAATCAGATATCTCTGTGAATGATGGGAATGTTATCAGCACTTTTCCTGCTACTTCCCCTAGCGAGAACTTGTGGTAGTGGCCTTGTATCAGTATATCCCATGGTTTAGCGAGGCTTCCTATCTTTGTGACCCATTTCTCTTGTGGAGGTGAAGCAGTAGCGAGATTCGGCCCTCCGCCATATGTGTGCATGCAGTGCACATTAAGGCCAAGTTTCGAGAATGCGCCTATCGACGTGAATAATAGCTTATCTTTGTCCAGGTTGGCGAATAGGCTGTACATCAGTTTCTTCTTGACAGTCTCAGAGTCGTATTCCCTGTCCATGTGGCCTTTGAGGTACTGATATAATATCTGCGTGGACATTGTTCCGCTGTGTATGAATCCTGAGTTGTACTCATGGTTTCCGTGCGTTAGGACTATGTGTTCCATATCCTTGTCAATTCTTAGCTGTCCTTTCTCCTCTGTAAAGAAGAATGGCTTGATGACCTCTATTGTGTATGCCATCTGTGTCTGCGGTATGACTAGTTTTGTCGGCGCGTTCCTCATCATCGCGGTAGGATAGTTCATTCCTTCTATCACGTCGCCGTTGAACATGGCTATCCTGCCCACTTTTCCCATGTTCTTGTTCTTCTGCAGCCTTTCTGACTGGCTTTTGATGTAATCTAGGTATTTTATGAGGTAGTCATATCTGTATGCTATAGATCCTATCTGCGCATCAGCAAGGTTGAATATGAGATATTCCTGATTCTGCTCGTTCTTGTGCTTCTCTATCATATCGAGTATCTTTTCATTTATCACAGTGAGCAGTATCCTTCCGTCCTCAGTCACTTCTACCTTGCATGATGATAAGAAAGGTATCCTCCCTCTTACAGAGACCAGTTTATGCATGACGTCCTGGACAGCGTTTCTTAGCTGCACAGGAATCTTGTCATATGCCTCTGGGGATTCTAGAGACGGTACTTTTATGTTGAGTGTCTTCTCTGTCTCCATGTGTGCCTGCAGTACATTATCATGTGAGCTTACCTTGATTTGTATCTCTTCGGGCTCTTCGTAGGTGCGTGTAGCAAGGAACTGGTTCATTATCTGCTGCTCTTTTACTCCCGCGCTTCTCGACAGGCTTCTCCTGAAATATTGTCCTAGGCTCATGTGTGTTATCTTCACATTGGCAGTCGGGAAGTCCATGTTGAGAAGGTCTCCTTTCTTCTCTGAAAGAGGTATCTGGCGCTCGATGTATTCATAGTATTCCTTGGCTGCTTCGAACATGGCTTCGACTCTGAGGCTTTTCCTGACATTATCAGGTATATGCCCCGTGTTCTTCTCTATCTTATACTGGAATTCCTTTTGGTTGATGAGTTCGCGTTGCTTCTCCTCTATTATGTCCCAGTCCCCGTCGCTCGCTACAGAGTATATCTTTCCTTTAAAACCGGAGATGAATTGCGCGGCGAGCTTGCACTGCTGCTCTATTGTTGGTTGTGGCTCGTCGGAAAGGTATTGCAGCAGCGCAAGCTTCCTTTTCTCCCGCGCATGTTCTCCGTCTATGATATCCCCGCACAACGCTATGTGCGGTACTCCGTAGTCATTTGCGTATTTCTGTATTTTCTCAAGGAAAGAATGTGATCTTGAATCGAGGTATAGCCTTCCGAATGGTATATCTCCGAGGAGGAGTATGCTGCAGCGCTCCTTGAATGATTTGGATATGCTCGTCCTCTGCTTGTAATCCTCTGTAAGGAGCATTAGCTGTTTTCCTGACAGCTCTCCCTGATGCTGGAACTGCGGTGTCGAGAAGAATCTTTCAGGGTCTGTTATGTGCCATATCCTGTGCTTCTCTGCCTTGCTCTGCGGGGCAAGGGTGTCTATGCAGGTGTCAAATGTCCCGACGAGATCTGACATGCTGCCGAACTTCTTGTTGCCCTTTGGCAAGTATATTACTTCAGGCACTGCTCCTGAATGCTCAATTATGTTAGCGAGTATTTTCTTGCCTTCGCGGTTCATGTCCGCCTGCATGACTTTTATCGTGTCATTTGCAGAGGCCTCTCTTATTTTTTGGTAGAGCTTGTCGTCGCTGAGCCAGTGTGTGAGCTGGTTAAGTTCAATGCTTTCCTTGAGCATCTTCGCCAGGTTCTTGTTATTGGTCACTCCATCCCGGAGTATACTGAGCAGGTTTACGCCCTTCTTTACAAAAGGCCTCATCTGCTCTGCTATCGAAGGTAATTTCTGCTTGAACTGCTGGACGAGATGGTCTGTGTGCAGCTCTTTCGCTATGTTGGCTTTTGCGGCCTTTTCGAGGATGAATTGAGTGCTGGTATCCTTGTCGAGCTGGACAAGGAAGAAAAGGTTTTTGAGGTATTCGTCTATTGTCTCTGATATCCTCGTCAGGAATAATCTGAATGTGAAATATTCGACCTTGTACGGGTTTATGTCGAAGAATATCGCGTATGTCTTCGGGTTCGCTGAAATCAGGTTCGCATATGCGCTAAGTACATCGTCAACACCATCTATGGGTGCGGAGAAGATGTGCTTCTTGTCATCCTGGCTTTTATTCGTTATTTTTTCTGAAACAGATATGACGCAGCTCTCGAAATCATCCGTAGATGTTACTTTTACCTTCTGGTGACGGTTTTTATCGACGAGTCTCTCATTTGTGCTGTATTCCTCAAGAAACGTAAAGTACCCCATATCTAGAACTGACTTGGCCTCTTTTACGGGGGGTTCCTTTGAGCGAGGTGAAGGCCCTTTTCCATCCGTATTAGTTAAATAACTGCGTAAGGACCTCATGAGTCGGAGCGTTAGTTTCTGTTATTACTCACGACCCTACTGTGACTGCCGAAATATTTCTGTCATCCCTCTTTTTTTGTGATTATCATGATTATACTAGAATATATAGTTCCTAGAGATATAAATCTTTCCTGTGAGTAATAGTATTATTGCGGATAAGGTTCGTCTATCGTCGAGGAATTCACGATTCGCATATCATGGCATCATGTTTTCGGAAATCGGGAAATGCAAGTGTTTTTGCCCGTATTTTTGCGTCAGTTGACGGCAAATAATTCTTTGTAAAAATCAATGCTAAGAGAATTACAAAAGAGCTTTGCCAAATTTAGTGCGAGCAGCGCCGCCGCAAGTTATGCGGGCATTCGGTTCAAATAAGCAAATCAACGCAACAGGACTTCATAAGGATATCTTGAAATCAATTCATCGCGTTGTCATCAGCATTTAGCCATTGCGCGGCGCTGCATCTTAAAGCGAAATATATTTTTCAGTAAGCATGTTAGAAACAAAGTTCGATTCAGACATGTGATGTCCAAGAAAAAATGCAATTTTATGCCCAAAAACAAGGTATTACTTGTATATACAGTATTACCTTTTCCTGCGGGTTTTTTCTTGGTTGGTAATACTTGCGGAGATTATCTGTTTGATAAAAAAGAAAGCATTCTGGTTTTTTATTATTACTTGTATATACTGGTAATACTTATTTAAAGGAGGGATTTTTGCCATGGCTAAGATGTCTATCCATATTCCCGACGAGATATTGGCTAAGTTGCAGCCTCACAAGGACAGGATGAACATATCGAGGGTCTGTTCTGCTGCCTTGCTTAAGGAGGTCGAGGTTCTTGAGAACATCCCTCCGCTTGTTGATGAGACAAGGAAGATGATTGACCGGCTTAGGGGTGAGGTGCATAAGAACAATGTTGATAGTTTCAACCTTGGTGTCAAGCTTGCCCGCGCTTTCATGTCAAGGGTGACGTTTGAGCAGCTGCGTTTCTGGGGTTCTTTTGTTTTTTCTGAAAGGAAAAATATTGTGCTGCCTGAAGAGGTCGAGGATTATATCGAGCGCTGCATGCTTGAGCACAAGTTCAGGAATTTTCACAAGCCCTCTTTCTCAAGGGGCTGGCTTAGTGTCATGAAAGGTGCATGGGAATCTGCAAAGGATAGGATATAGAAAGATAAAGAGAATAAATGAATTAAAAGATTAATTGTTGGCTGTTCAGTCGTTCTCTACCCTTGGCGCGAGGATGAAACTCAGGAATAGCTTGTCAACTGACTTGTATTCTAGTTTTAGTGGGTAGTCCTTGTTGAACTGGAGCGTCACATCATCCGAAATTTTCGCGGCAGACATCATCTTCTTGAGGTATTCGATTGAATACTTGGCTCTTATCTTGTCTGGCGTGTCCGAAACTATTATGGTGTCGCCTTTCGAAGGGATTTCGATTTTTGCCTTGCTAAGGTCCCCTTCTGCAAGTATTGTCATGACTTTAGGTTCGACAATGAAGCTCACTGACTCTGCTACGACGTCAACGTCCTCTATAGCATCGACGAGAACTGACGTCTTTGTCTTGATTGTGACAGGGAAATGAAGGTCAGGTATCCTCTGTTCCTTATCCTCAAGGTCTATTATAGGCAGGAAGAATGTCCTTTTCGTGGCACCTTCAAGTGTCAATTTAAGCTTGTCTTCCTCTATCTCGATGGATAATGCATCTGAGGACTTGGCTCTCTTCAGTATCTGCCTGAGGTTTGCCAGGTTTATCGCAATCTCAGTCTCTTTATCGACCTTGTATTCTGTGAATGCGCTTGAGAGCATCTTGAATATGACCATAGCGACATTGGCTGGGTCCATGGCTACAAGCTCTATCGAGTTTGTCTTTATCTTGAAAGATGCCTCGTTTACAAGTTCAGAAATTATGGTTACGCTATCTCTTAAGTAATTAGGTTCTGCTAGTGTCAGCCTCATTTTAAATGACCCCCATTTATGGCCTTATTGAGCCACTACTTGTATTTATTTCTTATGGTGTCCGAGAATTTGTTTTTAAAGGCTAAAAAGGGTTTATATGGGCTTTGCAGGTTTCCCTTTCAGCCGAACATTCCCATGAAGTCCTTGCCTTCTAGTTTCTCATCTCTCTTGACCTTCTCTACTGCCTGCTTGAAGTCTTTTTCGAATACCTTGAACCTGTTGGTCCTTATTGCGAAGTATCCTGCTTCTGTGCATGATGCTTTTATCTCTGCTCCTGAGAATCCTTCCATCATAGCGCATACCCTGTCTATGTTTATCTTCTTGTCAAGAGTCATGTTATTTGTGTGTATCTTGAATATCTCCTTGATTCCATCCTTGTCAGGGTTAGGTATCTGTATGAGTCTGTCTAGTCTTCCTGGTCTTACGACTGCGGGATCGAGTATGTCTTTCCTATTTGTGCAGCCGACTATCTTCACATTGCCTAGCGGCTTGAAGCCGTCTATCTCTGCGAGGAGCTGCATGAATGTCCTTTGAACTTCTCGCTCGCCGCTTGTTCCGATATCTATCCTTTTTGCTGCGAGAGCATCTAGCTCGTCGATGAATATTATTGCAGGGGCTTTCTCACGTGCAAGCTGGAATATCTCTTTTATGAGCTTTGCTCCTTCTCCTATGAATTTCTGGACAAGCTCTGAACCGACCACTTCTATGAAATTGCTGTCTGTCTCTGCTGCGACTGCTTTTGCTAGGAGGGTCTTTCCTGTTCCCGGTGGTCCGTAAAGGAGTATGCCCTTTGGTGGCTGTATTCCTACTTTCTTGAATAGCTCTGGTTTCTTCAGTGGCAGTTCGACGACTTCCTTTATCTCTTCTGTCTGCTTGGATAGTCCTCCTATCTCTGCCCAGGATACTTTTGGTTTCTCTATTATGACATATTTTTCTACATTGAATGATTTTGAGAGTGGGATTTTCTTTATGACTGTCAAATTCTTCTGCTCTACCAGGACTGAGTCTCCGGGAGTCAGGTCTTTGACCCCTTCTGCCATGGATACATAGAACTCGTTCCCATTGTTGAGTTTTAGAAGTATATGTCCATCGATTATATCTTTTATCTCTGCGACAAGAAGCGGTGGCTGCTGGAATCTTTCAATCTCTTTCTTTAGTGTGTTGAGCGTCTCTTTTAGAAGTTTATTCTCGTCCTCGAGCGACTGTATATCTGTTGTGTAGCCTGCGATGACGCTGCTCAATATCTCTTTTTCCCTGCCTTCGACTTCAGTATTGCCGTTGGTTTGTTTTTGCACCATCTTGGTCGGAATTATCTTTTGGAGGTATTTAAAAGTATCTTTTTATAAAACACAAAATGTCAGTGCTGCCTGGCGAGCTTCAGAGAACACATCAAAAAACATTACAGTTGGGCGAATAGAATCAAAAAGATGGTTGATGCGAGCGCGGCACTTACGAAGTTCAATTTTTTGATTTAACCGGGTTTGAGTTGTCGCTAAAGAATAAGCTTTATAATATTCGGATGTAATTGGGCTGTGAAGAGGTGCTTAGTATGGTTGATGAAAGGGTAAAAAAGCTGGCTAAGATTCTTGTTGAGCATTCCACTAACGTGAAGAAAGATGATTTTGTGGTAATAAGCGGAGATACTTCTGCGGAAAGCCTGATTAAGGAAGTCTACAAGCTATGTCTCCTCAAGGGAGCGTATCCTGCAGTGCATGTATCTTTCCCGGGGATGGCTTACACATATTTCAAGTACGCTTCTGACAAGCAGCTTGCGAGGTTTCCTGAAGTTGCCCTGTTTGAGACAAGGAAAGCTGATGTGTTCATAGGGATACACGGCGATACAAACACGCGCGAGCTTAGCAATGTCGACCCAAGAAAGATTGCTACACGTTCAAAGGTATTGAATCCTATCTCAAAAATCCGTCTTGGTAAGAGGTGGGTCGGGTGTGATTATCCTACTGATGCTCTTGCGATGGAAGCAGGCATGTCTCTTGAGGAATACACTGATTTCTTCTTCAATGCTTGCAACATAGACTATCCTGCGCTTCAGGAGAGGTATGAGAAGCTGGCAAAGCTCATGAACAATGCGAGCGAAGTCAGGATTATAGGCAAGAACACCGACCTCAAGATGAGCATAAAGAACATGATTACTATAAACCGTGCAGGAGACAAGAACGTTCCTGATGGTGAAGTCTTCACTGCCCCCGAGAAATACTCTGTTGAAGGTCACATAGAATTCTCTTACCCTGCAATCCGTGCAGGCCAGGAGGTTGAAGGCATATATCTTGAGTTCAAGAAAGGCAAGGTTGTGAAAGCAACAGCGAAAAAGAATGAGCGTCTCTTGAAAGCATTGATAGGTACTGATGATGGCTCTTGTTACTTGGGCGAACTGGGAATAGGAGTCAATTACAACATCAATAAGTACACAAAGAATCTTCTTTTCGACGAGAAGATAGAAGGCACCGTGCATCTTGCTCTCGGCATGGCTTATCCTGAATGCATAAAGAAGAACAGGAAGAACGGCAATGACTCTGCGCTTCACTGGGATATTGTCAAGGATTTGCGTGATGGCGGAAAGTTGATAGTTGACGGTAAAGTCATATCTGAGAACGGGAAATTCAAGATTTAATTTTTATAATTTATTTATTTTATCTTCTTATTATCAACAGGTTCTTTCCTGTCTTCGTTAGCAATTCTGGTCCGTGTTTGGTTATCAGTATGTCATCCTCTATCCTTATTCCTGCCTTGTTTGTATAATATAGGCCAGGCTCTATAGTTATGACTGCGCCAGCCATGAGTTTTGTGAGCGGTCTTCTCTGTGTGCTTTTGGGATTCGGGCTTTCATGTATCTCAGTGCCGACGCCATGGCCTATCAGGTGGGTGAAATGCTTTGACTCTTTGCCGAGTAGCTTATGTGCTGTCTTATGTATCTTGATGAAGCTCTTGCCTTCTTCGCACATTGCTATGAGTCTTATCTGTGCATCGAGGACTTTGTAGTACAATGCTATCTCTTTCTCTGTCGGGCTGCCCAGGTAGCATGTCCTTGTGATATCTGTGCAGTACCCTCTGTATCTTATACCAAAGTCTATTACGCAGAATCCTTTGTTCAGCGGTTTACTGTCTGGCTCGTGGTGAGGTTCTGCTGCATTCTTGCCTGAGGCTACTATCGGCTTGAATGATAGGCCGAATCCTCTTTTATTGGTCTCGTTGATCAGGAAAGCTGAGACATCTGCTTCTGTCTTGAATTTCTTGAAGTTCCAGAACATTGAATGCATTATCTCGTCTGTAATCCTGCATCCTTCGCGCATTATCAGTATCTCTTCACCTGTCTTTGACGTCCTTAGCCTGAACGCAGCAGGTGAGATGTCGATATATTTTCCACCAAGCTCTTTCTTTATGCGTCGGTATAGGTTTAGCGTGACCCTGTTCTTGTCTATTCCTATCCGTTTTGGCTTCTGTTTTACTGTCTTTCTTATTTCATCAAGAAGTTTTTTCTTTGCTATCCTTATCCTTATCTTACTTGTCTTCTTTGCTCTTAGGTATTCTGCTTTCGGCACGATGAGAACAGATTTTTTCTTTGTTATTGCTAGGACTCCGAAGCCAGTGTACTGCGCAAAGTAAGTGAAGTTCGGGTCTATGTTATCTGCATCTAGGTTGAACAGCAGAACAAGTCCTATCCCTTTTGCCTGCATGTCTGCCTGAAGCTGTTTGAGTCTCATGCTTTTCACAAAGCTTTAATACTATTTATAGTTAACGAGATGTATGAAGAGGTTGAAACTCGGAAATGGTCTCACGATAATCCACGAGAACAGGGATTCTGATACTGTCGCTATAGAAGTTAGCGTCGGGACAGGCTCCAACAACGAGCCGAGCAAGATAGCGGGGATGTCTCATTTCCTTGAACACATGGCATTTGAGGGCACAAAGACCCGTTCTGCTAAAGAGATAAGCGAGGCCATTGAGAATATCGGCGGTGAGATTAACGCTGCGACTTCTAATGAAAGGACTTTCTTTTATGTCAAGGTACCAAAAAAGCATGCTGTGCTCGGTCTTGATATACTTGCGGACATACTCCAGAACCCTTCGTTTGAGAAAGATATTTTTGAGAAAGAGCGTAAGGTGGTGCTTGAAGAGATAAAGATGGTCGATGACCAGCCGATGCTGTATCAGTGGGTTCTGTTCGAGAAGAGCATATTCAAGAAGCATCCTTCAAAGAATCCTGTGTATGGACGTTTTGATTCTGTCAGGTCGATGACGCGTGAGCAGATGATCGCTTACTACAGGAAATGGTATGTTCCGAACAACATGGTCGTATGTGTTGTTGGTTGTGTCCCAGATGTGGTTTCCTTGGTGAAATCGAGATTTGGCGGTATGAAAAGAAGACCGGTTCCAGAGATGCATGAAGTGATTGAACCTAAAGATTCCATGCCCACGATAAAGAAAGAGAAGTGGGACACAAATCAGGCTTACATGATTCTTGGAAACAAGACTGTGGACAGGAGTCATAAGGATAGCTTTGCCCTGGATGTTATTTCAGCCATATTCTCCAAGGGCATATCTGGCAGGGTGACAGAGGAGATCAGGGTCAAACGTGGTCTTGCTTATTCTGTAGGAACAGTCCATGAGTGCAAGAAGGATTATGGTTTCTTTGCGTTCTATCTGAACTGCGACAGGAAGAACCTTGAGCTTTGCAAGAGAATAATATTTGACGAGATAAAGAAACTGTCAAACCTTTCAGTAAAAGAGCTCAATGAAGCGAAGGAACACATAATAGGCAGGCTTCTCTTAGATGATGAGGATTCGCATAAGCGCGCAGATGACCTTGCTTTCTGGGAGTTTATTCATGATATGGATCTTGCTGATTCTTACAAGAAAGAGATAAGGAAAGTATCTGTGAAAGATATAATCAAGGCGAGGGATAAGTACTTGGATGAGAATTATACGCTGATAACGCTGAGCAAGTAAGAGATTATCTTCTAGAATATCATCTTGTTATTTTGAATGATTGGACTTGCTCAAGTAGTTCTTTTGCTTTCTTGTTTTTCTCGAAATGTAGCCTTACTGGAGCTATCATATCGTTTATGTAGCTTGAGACAGACTGCTTTAGGTCCATCGGGTGCAGGTCTCCCTTGGAGTATATCCTGACAAGCTCATCGTAGTTGTGTATCTCGAGGTTTCCGCCGAACTTCTCTGGTCTCTTTATTTCGATTATTGGGTATTTCTCGAATATTATGTACTTGCAGTACTCCATTATCGGGTTTTCAGAAGTTATCTTTTCTGGGCAGTATGCTTTCTGTATTTTTCTCTTTATGTCTTCTTCTGTGTCTGTCATGAATATTGCTGTGTCTGGCTTTGATTTTGACATCTTAAGTTCTATTGCCCTATCTGCGCCAGTTGCGTCTGTCTGTGGGGGCTGTCCAAGTCCCATGAGCATGTGATGTGATACCACTACTGGTTTTTTGTAGCCCAGTTTTGGCGCGACTTCTCTTGCGAGGACATTTACTTTTCGCTGGTCCATGCCTAGCTGGGTTATGTCTGCTTCAAGATGGAATATGTCTGCTGCCTGCATGCAGGGATAGAATATCTGTGCCGCGCTGAGAGCATCTGTTTCTTTTCTTCCCATGATTTGCGCGCATCTTGTGATTCGTGTTACAGTATTGTTTCTTGCTATCTGGACTACCTTTTTCCAGTATTCATCGCTGCCCATGGCATCCTTTGCCCAGACGAACTCCACATTATCCATGTCCATTCCGCATGCTTTCCAGACCTCAATCATGTAATTGCCGACTGTCTGTATCTTGTCAAGGTCGCCGCCCATCTTGTTGTTCATCCATCCGAACCAGTCTGCGACCCACATCTTGAATTTGATGTCTGCCTTTGTCATCTTGTTGATGTTTATTGAACGTAGAATTCCTTGTGCTATGTGCATGCTTCCGGATGGCTCAAATCCATCATATGCTACAAGTTTCTTTCCAGAATCAAGAAGTTCTTTTAGCTCTTCTTCTGTCAATATCTCTTCGCCGACCTGTTTTATCAGTTCAAGCCTTTCTTCTGTGTTCATTTCGGGTTTATATGTTGAATTATTCTATTTAAAGCTTTTTATTGGGCATTAAAGAAGCATTAAAGAAAAGATTTATATATTCAAATATGAACGGATTGTTACCGCATAGTAAGGCATTTATCATGATTAAAAGTGATTATAAGAGGTGCTAACACATGGCCGAGGAAGAGAAACGCTTTGCAAGAGAATTGATTGGTAAGACTGTTGTTTCAAAGACAGGAAAGAAGTTCGGTGAGGTCGGGGACATCATATTTGAGGTCAAGTCCGGCGAACTTATCCACATGGTCCTTGTCAATCCTACTCCCTACAGTGAGAAGCTCGAGTTGGAAAAGGACAAGTCAAACAACATCCTGATACCGTTCAGCGCATTGATGGCTATAGGAGATTACATGGTCATCGCTGAAGAGGACATTGTTTAATTTTTTATCATACTTTTTTCTAAAGTATTTCTTATATTGACAATTCAAGTTACAGTGCCGCCTAGCGAGCAGCAATATAAACAGCTAGAACCATTGTAGTTCAGCAAACAACCACCGTTAAACTATCTATGCGAGCGCGGCACTGTCGTAGACATTGCTTAAATTTCAAAGGGAAACATTTATATTTGATTTAGCTTTATTTTTAACCTATTATGGAGCATGCTATCTGGACAGAGAAATACAGGCCTAAGGAGTTTTCTGATGTATTTGGCCAGGAGAATATTGTTAAGAGAGTTGCAGCTTTTGTTAAGGAAAAGAACATGCCGCATCTGCTATTCTCAGGTCCTGCAGGAGTTGGAAAGACATCTTTATCTCTGGTCATTGCTAAGAAGCTTTTTGGTGAGTCGTGGCATAGTAATCTTCTTGAGCTTAACGCTTCAGATGAGCGCGGTATCGATGTCATAAGGAACAAAGTGAAGGATTTTGCCAGGACAAGAGCAATCGGTGATGTTCCGTTCAAGATAATCTATCTTGATGAATGTGATGCGCTTACAAGAGAGGCGCAGCAGGCATTGAGAAGGACTATGGAAAACTATACTCAGACATGCCGTTTCATACTTTCTGCAAATTATAGCAGCAAGATAATCGATCCTATACAGTCGAGATGCGCTATCTTCAGGTTCAGGCCTCTTGGGAAGGAGGACATACTAAGACTCATAGATAACATAGCGAAGAATGAGGAAGTTAATATCGATGCTAAGGCAAAGGAAGCGCTTTTCAATATATCTGAAGGTGACTGCAGGAGAGTTGAGAATATACTGCAGAGCGCTGCAGCGATAAGCAAGAAGATTGATGAAGAGATAATCTATTCTCTTGCGTCAGTCGCGAGGCCCAAGGAAGTCAGGGATGTTCTTGACCTGGCTCTTAAGAGCAAGTTTATTGATGCCAGGGAGAAATTGCTTGATGTGATGCTTAACTATGGGCTTTCTGGCCTTGATGTTATAAGGCAGATCCAGAAGGAGATATACGAGCTGGACCTGGATAACAGGAAGAAGATGGTTCTCGTAGACAAATGCGGCGAGACGGAATTCAGGATGACTGAAGGCAGCGAGGAGTTCATACAGCTTGAGGCTTTCCTTGCTAACGTGGCTTTGGTCGGACTGAAAGAATAAATAATTAAAAAAAGTAAAAAAAAGAGGAAAATGGCAGGGAATATTTTAGATGAGATAGAGAGAAAGAGCCAGGATATTCTCCGTTCTAATGAGGAGCTAGCGTCAAAGCTTAGGGCGAACCAGCAGGCGATAGCTAAGTTCAATTCTGATCTTGAGCAGGTCAAGGGCATAAAGGATTTCGATCCGGCAGTTAAGAAGCAGCTCGAATCTATAAAGTCAGAGCTGATTGATAAACGCAATCTCATAACAGAACTTATTGATGACCTTAAGCCTCTTGAGACTGATCTTTCTAGGAGGGAGGAGCTTGTAGACTCACTTAAGCAGAGGGTCGATGACCAGGCAAAGAAGATAGAGCTGATGTCGAAGGACATGATGAATGGCAAGGCTCAGCTACAGCAGGTCTTGGATTCAAACAGCTCATTGAAGAAGCAGCTTGTTGAGAAAGAAGGCATGATTAGCGTGCTGAAGGACAGGCTGAACGAGAAAGTGACTGCGCTTAAGAAATCAGATGAGCACATCATATGGCTTGAGCAGGAGGTACTTTCTCATCAGAAGAATACTCTTGCGTTGAGCAATCGCCTTGGCGCTGTTGAGAAGCGGGTCTTCTCGACTGATGAGCAGAACCAGAAGCTGCTTTATGAGCTCATGGTGCAAAAAGAACGCCTGAAAGAAGCAGAAACTCAGCTTGAGAAGGCAGATAAGCTTGTTGAATCGCAGAATTCTGAATATTCAAGGACTCTTGATGCGCTGAAGCAGGAGGAAGAGGAGAAAAAATCAATGATTCTGCAGAAGTATGTGACAAAGATTACGGCTATGAACGCTTCTATGTCTGTGATGAAATCCCAGCTTGAGAAGCATAAGGCGTTGCTTGAGGAAAAAGCCAGAAAAGAACGCGAGCTCGTCGTGGATTTCAGCGAGAAGATGAAGAGCCTGCTGCTGTCCAAAGATGTTGTTCCTGATGTTTCTTTGTCTTTGCCTGATGTAAAAGAACCGGAAGAGCCGATGTTTGAGTTCAAGTTCGATGATGATAACGGAGAGAAAGCGAAGAAAGGTGAGGCAATAGCGGGTCCAGACCCCATCCCGAAGATTGATGAGATAACGCCTATGATTGACTTGGCTCTTGATCACGGAGACAGCCCTGACACGATAGTCCATTCACTGCGCAGCTCTGGTTATTCTAAGAAAGATATCGACGCTGCTTTCGAGAAGCTTAATCTACCGGTTCCGAATTAGAAATGCCGCCTAGCGAGCATCAGATAATACTTCTAAAACAATCGCAGTCGGGCAAACATAAGCGGTTGTAGAATCAATGCGAGCGCGGCATTTCTATATATGATTAATCAAATTATCAAAGAAATAAATTAAAAAAATTATTTAAAAAAATATTTACACGCCTACGTGCTGTACTTCGAGTTTCTTCTCGACATAGCTGTTGTAGTCATACCTTAGCTCTATAGTGACGAGCTTCTCGAGGTCTGATGGGCTGTTTATGTTCTGTGTGCACCTTATCTCTCTCTCGTTGTTCAAGAGCTGCACATCTCCTTCAAAGACAGATCCTGCTGCTGCTCCGTTCTGGAGTCCTGAGCAGGTGAGTCCGTCTGCTATGCCTGTGTCTATCTTGACGTGTATCTTGTCCTTCTTCTGGAAGTCCTTGCTGCATTCGCTCATCTGTTCGTGGACTGTTCCTGCCACTCCTGAATGAACGACTTTGAAGACGAAAGCGACCTTGTTTGCAGATGATGCGGATTCCCTGAATCCTGCTACCTGTACTGGAGCTCCGGAATTGTCTATGGGTTTGTCCTCGTTGACATTGCAGAGTTTTCCTGCTGTTCCCTTTGTTCCGAGTATGTCTTCAAGCACGCAGAGTTTTGTATTCGCTATTGTGCCGTATTTGTAGCATATTTCTGCCCTTACGTTGTATGTTACTGAGCCAGATATTTCCTTCTGGTGAGAGAATGATGTGCCCCCTTTTGGGAAATCAAGGCTTACTGTCTCGCCCTGGACAATCGCTCCTTGCATGTCCTTCTGTGCTCCTCTTATAGGGTTAGGGCTGTCTTGGACAAGGTCTCCTGCGCTGACACCGAAATCTGCAGGGTCTATTCCTGTTATCTTGACTGTAGCGTCGGCTCCACTATCTATTGTGTGGTCTCCAACATTTGCGAGGACTACGCTTATTCCGAATGACTGGTCTTTATCTAGGATCTTTTCAGGAAGCGAACCGGCCGCGAAGCTTATCCTCATGCCTTCCGTGCCTCCTACGAATTTTGAACCGAGAACACCTTGCTGTTGCTGGTTCTGTTGGTTGCATCCGCCGGCAAAGACTACCATAAGTGCCAGCAGTGTTATTAGAATCAATTTTTTCATTTTTTTACCTCCGCATCTAACCTTTGAATGGTGATTATCTTTTGTTTATCTTTGGAAGTCGATGTTCTCTATCTCGACTTGTTTGCTTATTGAGTTCTTGTATGCATAATAAAGTCGGATATTAAGTGGGGTCTGATATGCTGCAGATGATGTGAATATGCCCTCTCCTTTGCAGAATAATACGCCTGCATTATTGACCAGTCTTAACTCTCCTTTTGGCTCACATTCTAGAACCCTATTTGATATCATCACGTCATATCTTAGTGAGTTGAGGTCTTTGTAAGTCAGTCCTCCTAGGCACGACTGCAATGCTTCTTGTTTGAACAATGTGCCTGTCGCTCCGCCGACATTAGCTATATGTATCCTAAAATACATGCCTGAAGGCCTTGCCTCTGATTCTATGCTCTGTACAGCTACAGGTGCTCCCTGGCTTCCTACAG
Source organism: uncultured Methanosarcinales archaeon (assembly GCA_964563755.1). GTDB lineage: Archaea > Nanobdellota > Nanobdellia > Woesearchaeales > UBA11576 > JABMQF01. The sequence goes on along the minus strand of CAZLYC010000001.1, from coordinate 178,861 downwards.
AATAGACTTTCTGTACCTGACATGCCTTGTCTGCTGTCTGGACAGTTGGATTGGGATCTACGCACACTAGTGGTGTAGCGATTGTCTGGTAGTCGTAACATGCGCTCAACAAGAATGTTGGCTTGTAATTCGGCATGCTACTTGGGAGAGTTACTGTCTGTGAAGAGAACTCTACTGTTGTATACCCTCCTTCTGGATTATATTGTGATTTTCCTTCCAGCTGCTGAGTTTGCTGATTGGGTGGCAAAAATAGCATTGTTGGGTCGAATCCTGTTAAGTAGAATGCTGCACTTGGGACAGTGTATGTTCCCCTGTTTCTTACCTCGACTATGAATGTGAGCGGTGAACCTGTATATACTTTTAGAGGCGGCTGGTCTGGCAGGAACTGCATCACAATCCCTTCTGTTCCTGTTGCAACGAATTGCGCAGATACAGGAGGAGTGTCTCTTCCTCTGGTCATGCCTCCGCAGCCTGTTAATAGAATTGTAGCTAGAATAAGTACGATTAAAGCCGTCTTTTTGTGATATGCCATCTTTTGCGCCTCTTTTGGTGTTATTCTCTGTTTTTGTGTATAAATACTTTTCGGTGGGTTTATGGGCTTTTATGGACAGCAGACATTGGTTGTGCCTCCGGGGCACAGTCCTCGATAACAGCCATTTCTTGATGCGCAACCACTTATGTCTTCTCCTTGGTTGCAGATTATCTGTTTACAGCTATAACCCGGATGTGCTGCTGTGCATGTACCTGTCGAACCGCTAGCTTTTCCACCAATTGCCACGCAGTCTATTCCGCCAGGTGGTCCTTCTAGGGTCATCTGCTTTAGAAGATTCTGCTCAACATAATATCTTATTGTTACAGTGATTGGCGTTATGTATGCTCCTGCATTCGGGTCTACTAGTTTTTCGCATTCTGTTGTTGCGCCTTCATCTCTTAACTTGAGATTATATGGTGTGCAGGTCAATATTTCATTTCCCATCTGGACCATAATCTCAGCTTGGTTCTGGTTGTCTACGTTGCATCCTCCCGATGGTCCGTATATTGTGTGGTCGTCTCCCTGCAGTTTCTTGAGTGATATGCTGAGCTTGAGCTTGGTCATATCATCTGACTGAGGTATTATGGAAGGCGATATCTTGACTACGCCCACAGGTCCTCCCTGGCCTCCTGAAAATGTGACATCTTTCATCTGGCAGGCGGGCTTGTCCAGTGATTCCTGGCGTTTGTATTTTATCGTATCGATGCATACATCTGCGTTTGCAGTTGTTTCATAATGATAACATGCGTTGACTTTCAGTTTCCTTGTGTAGTTCTTCACTATTGATGCTCTCGTGCCGTCATAGCCCGGGAAGCATAATGCTTTTGTCGGAAACATGATTATGTCTTCTTCACCATCTTTTATGTAAAGTGATTTCCCTTCGAGCTTGAAGCTCTGGGATGCTTTCTTCTCGTCGAAAGCGAATGCGGTCTCATCCGGAACTATGATTCTGAGTTCTGCGCTGTCTTTTATGCTGAAAGCTCCCTCGTTCTTTATCCTGAGACCTATGCTGAATTCTGAACCGACAAAGACGCGTTCTGGTGGCATGCCTTCCATGAACTTCATGCTTAAGCCTTGTGTGCCCTGCCTGAAGTTATATGCTTGTATCTGTCCTGCGCCTTTCTGGTAGCTTCCGCCGCAGCCTGCAACCATCATTGACAAAAAGAAAAATAATGCTATGATTTTTTTATTCATGTGTGCACCTTTCTATGCTACTGCTCTCGTTGCGGTTCCATCTTTTGGTATGCAACATGTCCAGCTTCCTGAGAGCCAAGGTATTTTGCAGCTTGTTTTCTTTATCGTTGCGGAATCGCATGAATCTTGAGGTGTTATGCAGTTATAGCTTGATGTCAGGCCAGTTAATCCTTTAGAAGCATAATAAAGACATTGTGGTACGCAAGACAGACCATAAGACATCTGTGAACAGTAACCTGTCTGCTGGCATTGGTCGCCTATCTTCTTTCCTTCGCATGCTTTTATCGCATCTGGCAAAGCAGAGTCTATTATTGCTCCTTTTGAAGATTGTGTAGAATTTGTTCCTGTCGATGTTGCGGCAGTCACGCACTCCTTCCCTCCCGTCTCATTCGTTATCTCGAGCTTGTATTCCTTTCTTAGCATATAGTTATAGTCCACTGCGACGAGGAATGTTGCGGGCCTTGGTTCCAAAAGCTCTTCTGCCTTGTTAGGCACAAGCCTGCATGAGGGGAATAGTTTCTGTTCGCCAGTCACTAACTGTTTCATGTTGAGTGATTCTATGACATCCTGCTTCAGTATGAGTGTGCCACCCTGCTTTGACCATGCATCGCAGGCGTCTTGTTGTGGGACGAAGAATTCAGGTATCGTGACTATTACGCTGTTTATGCCCATTATCCATCCTTGTTTCATATTCTCCACTCCGACGCGGAGCGCGAGAGCTGTATCTTTATCTACAGGTATGACAGGGGCTTTCTGTGTTGCCATCAATACTTTTATGACCCCTTTGTCAGATATTGAGTTTGATGCCGCGAGTTCTGGGTATATCTTTTGAATGACTGAGTTTAACTGGGACTCTGACCGTATGTCTTCCCTGTTTGCTTCTGCGTATGCCTGCAGCTTCTTCTCGTAGAGTTCGCTGTCCATCACGTAGTTGATTAGCTGCGCATCTGTCCTTAAGTGATCCGAGTCTGCTGATATTGTTATTATATGATTTCCACAGGTTGTTGGGCGGGGATAACAAGTCACTTCATTGTCAAAATTGTAGCCGGATAGCTTGTCTTTTTTTATTGTGAATTTTGTTCCAGGATTTGGATCAGGGCCTTCCTGGCTGGTTGTGGTCATCACTTTTCCAAGTGAATCTGGTTCTTTCATGTAGCAAGACAATGTAACTAGAGTCTGTTTCTTCGGGTCAAATGCTTTTATCCTTGCTGTCACTTCCGCATTCTTTGCCTCTTTCAATGTCAGTTTTTCGTCGTTGGGCAGATATGGTTCTAATATCTCTATGCCTATCTCCTCTTTCACTGTCTGGTCAACATCTCCTTCTATCCTCTGACCTGTCGCTGCAGCCATGCTCTGCTTGTATGATTTCTTGAATGAATCTATCGCATCTTTCATTGTGGATGATGCTACTTCTTCACCAGTCTGTGCAGCTCCTTTGAATTCCAATGATAATTTTCCTGATGCGTATGCTCCTCCTAGGTATGGTGCTGTATGTGTGGTGCATCCGTATGCCGTCGCTGATATTAGGAGTATCATTATTATCGACCCTATCCATCCCCAGTACTTGTATCGTCCGCTGTAAAGTAGCAGTATTATGATTATGAAACCGAGTATCGGTATCAATGCAGGAAGTATCAGCATTATGTCTCCGCCAGATACTTTGTACATGACTCCGCCCATCGCTATGCTCATCAGGAGAATGAATAGTTCTGAGAAAGGCATTTTATCTGTTGTCTGTGGTTTTGATGCGAATCTTTCAGCCAATGCTGCCCACATTCCTTTTGATTTTCCTGATTCATCAGTCGTTTTCTGCTGTGGTTGTTGTATTATGATTGTTGGTTGGTTGGCCTGAGGCTGCTGTTGTTGAGGCGCGCTCGGCGTTGCTGCGGCCATGACTGCGGCAGTTCCTGCTGCGCCAGCTCCTGCACCGACCATCGCTTCGGGAGGTATTGATGCTGCTGTTTCTGCTGCAGTTTTTGATAATTTTGTTCCGATTGAATTTTTTGCTGATACTGCTACTCTGCCTGCAGATTTTCCTGCTGAAGCCAATCCGCGTCCTATCCCTGCAAGTATTGGCGCTACTGCTTTCTTGTTTCTGGATAGTTTGCTGAGAATTAGTCGGTCTTCTCTATACGTCATCAGAAATACTTGCACCTCTTTTGTTTTTTGGGATAATTGTAATTATTATTCCTTGACGACTTCCATAGACACTATCTCTAGAGTTGTCTCAGGCGTTATCTTTATTGCGTTGTTTCCTTCGATTACGTAGTCATTGATGTTCTTTGTGTATAATCTGTCTGTCTGGAATATGCTTGTCTCTCTTCCGTTTATGTTGAGCGTGCCTGATTTCTGCTCTGTAGCTTCTGTGAAAGTCAGCTTGAGTATTAGGCTGTACTGGCCATCCCTTATTGCGCTCATGACTTCTGATGTTATCTCGAAGTAATACGCTGGCTGCAGCACTTCCTTAAGTTCTGATGTTATTCTTATCAGGTCTATCAGGTAGCTTCCTTCTTCGCTGTCGAATACTATTGTATTCTCGCCTTCGCGCAGCGCGTCTGGAGTGAATTCTATGACTATCCTTCCGCCGCAGTCAGGTACAGAGTAATAGACAGAGTGCTGGTTTACGAGGACATTCAGCTTGCCGACTTTTCCGGTCGTGCACTCTGGTGTGAATCTTAAAATTGCGCGTTTGACATTGGATTTCTCTGTCGCAGGCACTACAAATATGTTGTTGCTTTTCTGTCTTGATATGTCCTTTACGTCTCCGGTTATCTGTAGGGTTGAAAGCTCGTGTTTGTTTACTCTCCAGAATGCGAATCCTGCTTTCTCAGGTGTGAACTCTAGGTTATTGTTGCCTTGAACAAGGAACCTGTTTGCTAATGATATCGGTGCAGGGTTTTCGCTGTCTATGCCTGCATTGTATATCTCGTTTCCGTTTAGCTTGACTGATATGTCTCCTTTTCTTTTCTTATCTATGAACGTGAGCAGTATGTTGTCTGTGTTCTCAAGGTCATCCATGCTGAACTGCATGCTTGCTGTCTTTGTTCCGAAGATTGATGATTTGACTGAGAGTGCTGGGAATGTCTCTAGCACTTTTGATTCTTTCTTTGAGAATAATGTTACTGAAGGTATGTTATGCTCTATCTCTTCAGCAGATATTTTTGATAATGTTCCTGGACTAGATTTGAGTATTGTTGCGTTGACCCCTGTTGTGCTGTCTGTCAATGTCCCGTTGCCTTCAAGTATCTGGTCCCTGAAGCTGGGTGGTATGAAAAGCAGGTAGAATATGATTAGTAATGCTATTACTGCCACAAGTGCTGCTGCTGAGCCTGCATCCTGTGCTTTTCTAGAACTAACTAATATTTTGGGGGGGTTTGTTGCTGACATTAAGCACACCTTTTTTGAGCTTTATACGGTTTATAACCCAAAATGAATATCTTTATATATTTATGTTTTTCTGTTTATCTCGTCAAAAAATGAGGTTTTAGGGCTTGTAATATGAAAATTTTGCAATTCCACAAAAATGATGCTAAGGTTATGATTGAGAACCTTGATGACCTTTGGCATCTTTCTAGCATAATAGATTCTGGTGATATTGTTGAAGGCAGGACATTCCGCAAGATTAAGGTAGGAGGAGCGGATGAGCGTTCTCAGGATGTTGTGAAGAAGCCCGTATTTCTCAGTATTGAAGTTGAGAAAGTGGAATTCCATCCCTCGCTTAATGTTCTTAGGGTTTCTGGCAAGGTTGCTGAAGGCAAGGAAGATATCCCTAAAGGTTCTTATCATACATTCAATGTTGAGGAAGGGGTTTCTATAACCCTCAAGAAACAGGAGTGGCTCAAGTTCCAGCGGCAGAAGCTTGATGAAGCTTCGAAAGAAAAAAGTCCTGATACTCTTATCTGTGTCTTTGATCGCGAAGAGGCGTACATTGCATTGATGAAAAAATATGGCTTTGAGGTTCTTCTTGAATTGAAAGGCGATGTCGAAAAGAAGGCAGAGGCGAAGCAGGGTTCAAAGAATTTCTATGAAGAGATAATCAAGGCCCTGCAGGAGTATGTCACAAGGCACAGTATAAGTCACGTGATTCTTGCGAGTCCTGCGTTCTGGAAAGAGGAATTGTTCAAGAACCTTAAGGATCAAGAGCTTAAGAAGAAGTTTGTTCTCGCTACTTGTTCATCCTGTGACAGGAATGCTATAAATGAAGTAATAAAACGTCCTGAGGTTCAGACAGTGTTGCAGCAGGAGCGTGCAGCATCTGAGATGAGGCTTGTTGAGGAGCTTCTTTCCGAAATATCTACGCAGGGTGCTGCAAGCTATGGTGTTTCTGAGACCCAAGTCGCTGTGCAGTCAGGCGCAGCAAGGACTCTCCTTGTTACTGATGGATTCATACAGAAAAGACGTCTGGAGAATTCATTTGATATTATCAACAGCATAATGAGGACTGCTGACAGGAATGGCGCAGAGATAAAGATAATCTCTTCTTCTCATGACGGTGGAAAGAAGCTTGATGGTCTTGGGGGAATAGCTGCTATTCTTAGATATAGATTAAGCTACTGACTCGCCAACATCAATCATACTGCTGGCTTCAGCATCCTTCTTACTTCTCTTGCCATCATCAGCTCTTCATTGGTTGGTATTACCAAGACTTTGACTTTTGATGTGAACTTGTGTATCTTTAGTTCGTTCTTCATATTGGATTTGGTGTTCACTCTGACACCGAGGTATTCGAGGCTTTGTAGTATATGCTCTCTTACCCACCAGGCATTCTGTCCTATGCCGCCTGTGAAGACTATTGCGTCTACTCCATTCATCGCTGCGGAATAAGCTCCGATGTACTTTATCAACCTGTAACAGAATAACTCATTCGCAAGCTTTGCGTTGTGGTCTGTTGGCATCAGTGAGTGTATGTCTCTCATGTCTGTCTTGCCGCACAGTCCGAGCAGGCCTGATTTCTTGTTTAGCAGCTCTTCGATTTTCTTGTAATCCATCTTTTCCTTGTGCTGGAGGAAAGGTATTATCGCCGGGTCTATGTCTCCGCATCTTGTCCCCATGACAAGGCCTTCGAGGGGAGTGAAACCCATGGATGTATCGACTGATTTTCCGTGTTTTATCGCTGCTATTGAACAGCCATTTCCTAGATGGCAGGTTATTATCTTGAGTTCATCTGCATGTTTTCCTATTATCTTCGCTGCTTCATGTGAGACGAATTTGTGGCTCATGCCATGGAAGCCGTATCTTCTTATCTTATGCTTCTTCGCGATTTTTTCTGGTATCGCGTAAGTGTGTGCTTTTTCTGGTATCAATTGGTGGAATGCTGTGTCAAACACCGCTACCTGTGGTATTGAGAAGAGTTTCATGCATATCTTTATTCCTTCGACTTCAGGTATGTTATGCAACGGCGCGAGTTCGGATATCTCTTCGAGCTCTTTTACCTTCTCGTTGTTGATTATCGCAGGGTCAGAATGGTTTCCTCCATGGACGACTCTGTGTCCTATGGCGTTGAGTTTTATGTTCTGGTTCTCTATTATATCTATTATGCTCTTGATTCCTTTCTCGTAGTTCTTTACACGTTCAAGATAGCCTTTCAGTATTACTTCCTCATGTTTGAAGACTTCATATTTTATTGAAGAAGACCCTATGTTCAGGATTAGTATGTGTTCCATCTTTTACCTCTTTTTTGTTGATATCTGATTCTGTGTTGTTTACGAGTGTATGTTGTTATAGGAAACTATTTAAATAATTTGTCCCCATTCATGTTTCTAAAGAGGTGTGAATATGTCGGAAAAGCAGCCTAAGATAGTGAAGAAGGATATTTCTAAGCTCAAAGCAAAGCCGAATCTTCCTGATTATTCAAAGATGTATAAAAAATTCTCCTGGAAGGATTATGAGAAAGAGCTTGTTTTCTTCAAAGATGGAAAGATTAACGCTGCTCACAACGTAATTGAGAAGCACACATCGATTGAGATGAAGAACAAGATTGCTATTCATTGGATAGGGGACGAAGGCACAAAGGACTTGACATTCGGTGAGATTTCTACTTTGTCTAACAGGTTCGCGAATGTACTTGTAAAGAATGGCGCTAAAAAAGGTGACAGGGTATTTCTTTTCCTTCCGAGGATTCCTGAGCTCTACATAGGATTTTTGGGAATACTGAAATCTGGCTGTGTCGGTTCTACATTGTTTTCCGCATTCGGACCTGATGCATTGTTCGACAGGCTCAATGACAGCGGAGCTAAGATTGTTGTAACAAGCCCAGACCTCAAAGACAGGGTTGATAAGATTAGATCTAAGCTTCCTAATCTTGAGAAAGTGATAGTCACAGGAAATTATCCTGTTGTTGACGGCGAATTGAGTTTTGATGCTGAGATGAAGTCTGTTTCAGATAAGTTCGATGCTGTTCATATGGCGCCGAAGGACAAGGCTTACATGCTATACACTTCAGGAACGACCGGTAAGCCAAAAGGTGTTGTGCATACTCATTATGATATATTGCATCAGCATCTTACAGCTAAATGGATTCTTGACCTGCATCCTGATGATATGTATTGGTGCACTGCTGACCCTGGCTGGGTGACTGGAATCGCTTATGGAATTTTGGGGCCGATATCTAACGGTGTAACTTCCATTGTTGATGCGAGAAGGTTCAGCGCAGAGTTATGGTACAAAGTGATTAATGATTACAAAGTCACTGTCTGGTACACTGCTCCTACTGCGATAAGGATGATGATGAAGGAAGGTGCTGATATTGCTAAGAAATATGACCTGTCGTCTTTGCGTCATCTATGTTCTGTTGGCGAGCCATTGAATCCTGAAGCTGTATGGTGGGGTCTTGATAATTTGGGTCTTGCTTTCCATGACAATTGGTGGCAGACAGAGACAGGCGGAATCCTAATAGCGAACTATCCTAGTATGGCTGTGAAGGTTGGCAGCATGGGTCGACCTTTCCCAGGAGTTGTTGCAGGGATAGTTGACGATAATGGAGAACCAATTCCAGCAGGTAATGAAGGAAATCTTGCGATACGTCCTGGCTGGCCTTCAATGATGATTGAGATCTGGAACAACAAGGAGAAGTATGATTCTTATTTCAAGAATGGCTGGTACATAAGCGGTGACAGGGCAAGGATGGATGAGGATGGTTATTTCTGGTTCATAGGCAGGGCTGATGACGTGATAAAGACTGCGGGCCACCGTGTAGGTCCATTTGAAGTCGAGTCTGCTCTTGTCGAGCATCCTGCGATTGCAGAAGCGGGTGTCATCGGAAAGCCAGACCCTCTTTATGGAGAGATAATCAAGGCTTTTGTCGCATTGAAGAAAGGTTTCAAGCCAACTAAGGAACTGGAGAAAGATATCCAGAACTTCATCAAAGGCAGATTAGCTGGCCATGCTTATCCGAAAGAGATTGAGTTCAGGGACTCATTGCCTAAGACCCGGTCTGGCAAGATTATGCGCCGTGTCCTTAAGTGCCAGGAACTCGGTCTGCCTGTAGGAGATACTTCTACGATGGATGATAATTGATAAAAGAAGAATTGATTGAATAAAAAAATATTTTTTATTTTGTTTGTGTTTACTCTTCGCCGCCTTCTATGTGATGGCATTCTATGACGGTCATAGCAGCTATATCTACTATGTCTTGCACCTGGCATCCTCTTGAAAGGTCATTTACAGGTTTTCTCAGTCCCTGGAGTATAGGCCCTATCGCTTCTGCGTTGCCGAAGAAGGTTGCTAATTTGTAGCCTATGTTTGCTGCCTGAAGGTCTGGGAAGATGAGCACATTTGCGTCTCCCTGTATTATTGCGCCAGGGCATTTTATCTTCGCCACCCAAGGTTCTACTGCTGCATCGAGCTGCATCTCACCGTCAATTACTGCCTCAGGTAGCAATTGTTTCGCCTTGTCTCTTGCCATCTCTGTAGCTTCCTTCACTTTCTTTGCAAGAGGGTGGTCTGCGCTGCCTTTTGTGGAGAATGAAAGCATGGCGACTCTGGGTTCTATGCCGAATCTTATCGCGGTCCTTGCTGTGTCTATTGCTATCTCTGCGAGGTCATGTGCATCCGGCTCTATCGTGACTGCTGCGTCTGAGAACAGCATGACTTCATCCTTGAACCGTATGAAAAAAACACCAGAGACCTTGTGGAATTTTTCTCTTGTTTTTATTATCTGGAGTGCTGGAAGTATTGTGTGTCCTGTGCTGTGTATCGCTCCTGAAATGAGTCCGTCTGCGTCTTCCATGTGGACCATCATGGTGCCATAGTATATCTCTTCTTTTAGTAGTTGCTTCGCTTTTTCGACAGTCATACCCTTGTCTTTTCTTAGGTTGTAGAATTCCTGAGCATATTTCTCAAACCAAGGCTTGTTTGCTTCGCAGAGATGGTCAACGAACTGGACCCCATTGAGGTTTAGTCCCATCTCTTGTATTTTTTTACGTATTGCCTGTTCATTTCCGACTAGAATGGGTTGGGCGGTCCTCTCTTTTAGGATTATTTCAATTGCTTTGAGTGTCCTTTCTTCTGTTGATTCTGGAAAGACTATCCTTTTCGGGTCTGACCTTGCTTTATCCTTTATTTCAGCAATGAAGTCTTTCATTCACACACCTCTTTTTCTGTTTGCCTGACGTCATAAAAACGACAAAGTATTTAAATCCTGCTCACAGTGATAGCACTTCATGTCAGTTTTAAATACAATAACAGGAAGTTCTGTTTACACTAACCTGATGTCCAATTATGGTTCTTACACTGGAAACGACGGTAAGATAATGGGCTTCCTGGGAAATTATGTTCCCATAAAACCCGTGTTATGGCTGCTTCTTGCTGCCGCTCTGTATCTTATGATAAGGGACTGGAAAGAAGAAGGGGTTAAAGGAATCGGATTTCCTGTAGGCTTGATATTGGTACTGATTAATTTCCTGTTCAGCGGGGCCGTCGCTACATTCATGCTTTACTCTGCGATATTCGCATTATGTGCTTTCGCATTTATGAGATACAAGAGCCTTTCACAAGGAGGTTTCCTTGGACTGATTCTTCTCATAGTAGGAGTATCTTGGATTATGTTCGGCAATGTCACAATTCTTCCTATAGCAGGAGCTGGTATGGCTGTTGTTTACCTCGTGTTAAAGCAAGGCATACGCGCAAAAGAACGCGGCTCGCGTGCAGAAAGGAAAGCTCTTGCTAAGGCAGGATATGATGTTACGCCTGAAGAAAAAGCAATATCGAAAGAGCACAAGATAGAGGTGCATATCCATAAGGAAGGAGCGCTTGGGCAGGCCACAGAATCTGAAGCTGCTGTTGAAGAAAGGAATATTGAAGAGCAGATACATGCCGCGGCATTGGCAGCAAGCGTGGATAATGTCAGCAAAAAAATAAAGGATATGGATGATGCTGAACTGAGTAAGGAGCAACGTGATGATAAAATTCTTGCTTTTGCTAAAGAGGTTGACAGGCACATAAAAGAACACGCGCTTGAAGATAAGGAAGATTCTGATAAGACCGCCACGCTGAAGAAAGATGCGAAAGACCTTGCGAGGGGAGTCGGTGAGCTTGTGCGTGACCAGAAGTATGGAAATGACTACAGGAAGGACACAGTAGATGCTATAGATTCTGCTATGAAGACCATGAAGAGCGCGGCGAAGTATGGTAAGGATATACTTGATTCAGAGATTAAGCTGGAGAAGCAGGTCAAGGTGCGTGCTGACATTGAGATGAATAAGCTCAGGAAAAAGATTTCTGCTCAGGAAAGTAAGATTACTGCATTGGAAAAAGAGACTCAGAAGAGCAAGGACCCTCAAAGAGGCGAGAGACTCAAGAGATTGCATGAATCGCATGACGCTATGAAACAGGCTCTTTCAAAGGTTGAAGACCTGAAAAACAGGATTGATGCTGTAGTCGACAAGGGAAGGAAGGCACTCAAGATTATGAAGAACGAAGCTTCAAAAGTTGTGGCTCTTGAGAAAGAAGCGGATAATTTTGCCAAGAGCATGGATAAGCTTGAGAAGCAGATGGACAGAAACATTAAACTTATGCAGCAAGCATTCGCTAAATTAAATGATGAAGTGGATTCGCTGGATAAGGATGCGATGCCTGAAGAAGTTGCCATTAAAGCTGCGTCTAACATAAGTGCTGTATTTGAGACTCTAAAAAGATTCATTGATGAGACCATTGAATTCAACAGGAATGATATTCTTCCTTTCATAAACAAGAATGGTGAGATACTGCAAGGGTGTTATCATATAGAGAATGCGTCTGATTACGCAAATAAGGTATCAGTTTATGTTACCCGTGCACTAAAAGAGATTGCGAAGATGGCAGCATCAGTAGGCACTCCTAAAGAGGTCAAGGAAGCTGAAGATGTGGAGAGGATAGATGATTTCCAGGAGAAGGTATCAAACATCGCAGATTGGAAGTCCAACAAAATCAAGGATGATGTCAAGAAATCATATGGTGATTTGAAAGAAGCTATTGTGTCTGTGAACAAGCAGATAGTATATCTTGAGAAAGAGAAATCTGATGTTGATTCGACTGAAAAAGAGACATTGAGTTCTTTGGATGCGGCATTGAAAGCGCTTACTGAACTGAGAAGAAGGCAATTTGAAAGGCTCAAGGGTGCCGCATCAGCAGCGAACTCTGATCTCTCGAAAGCAGCTAAAGCCGAGAGAAAAGAGAAGTTGGCCGCCTGAGAATTAAAAACATTTTAAAATCGCTTAAATACTGATTTAAACATTCTTTGTGTTCATACTCCGGGAGTGAAAAAACGTAACATATATTAAGTAGTACTCCCTAGTCAACTCATCTCAGTAACAAATTTTTTTGAAAAAAAAGAAAAAAGGGGGGTAATAAACGATGATTGTAAAAGAAGAATTCCTCAGTAAATTAAGGCGTTATTTCTCTTTGAACTTATACGAAGTAAAAATCTGGACTGCTCTTCTTTCACGCGGTGTCTCTACTGCTGGCGAGTTGTCTGATATTGCTAATGTTCCGCGTTCTAGGAGTTATGATGTTCTTGAAAGTTTAGAGAAGAAGGGATTCGCAGTCACTAAATTAGGTAAGCCGATAAAGTACATCGCTGTTCCTCCTGAGGAAGTCCTTGAAAGAGTCAAGAAGAACATGGTCGAGGATGCAAACGAGAAAGTCAAAAGGCTTGAGGAGCTCAAGGGCACTGAAGTCATCGATGAGCTCGCAACATTGCACTCACAGGGAATAGACCTCGTCGAACCATCTGATCTCTCTGGAAGCCTGAAGGGAAGGCACAACCTGTACAATCATCTCGAGTTGACGATAAGGAACGCAGAGAAGTCTGTCTCTTTGATGACAACTTCTGGCGGATTGCTCAGGAAGATTGAGGGCATGAAACCTACATTCGAGAAGATAAAGAAGCGCGGAGTTAAGATTAGGATTGCCGCTCCTCTGACAAAAGAATGCTCCATGGCAATAAAGGATCTAGGAGACGTTGCAGAAGTCAGGCACTCTACATCAAAAGCAAGATTCTGCATAGTAGACGGCTCTGAAGTCATCTTCATGATAATGGATGACGCGGAAGTCCATCCTACCTATGATGTGGGAGTCTGGATAAACACTCCATTCTTTTCATCAGCATTGGAGAACCTTTTCGACCTTGCTTGGAAAGGCATGAAGCCTGCAAAGGAAGTCTTGAAGCACTAAAGCTTAAGACTTAATTTCTTTTTTTTATTATATTATTTCTTTTCAATAACTTTTTAAACAGCCGTTATTTCTGCTTTTGTATGGATATTTCAAGGCTTGTTGAATCGCTGCATCCTCTTGAAAGGAAAGCTATACCGTTTCTAAATAAATGCAAAACTCTAAGTGAACTCGTGACTCTTTCGGGTCTTTCTGAGACAGAGGCAATGCGGTCTTTGCAGTGGCTTGAGAACAAGAATGTGCTTAAGATAAGTTCTACTGTGAATGAGATGATACGGCTTGACTCGAATGGGAAGATATACGCTAAAAAAGGTCTTCCAGAACGCCGTTTCCTTAAAGCAGTCGAGTCATCAACTCTAAAGATAGAGGATATACCAAAAGCCGCAGGACTTGAAAGGGATGAGACAGCAGTATGCTTAGGCGTATTGAAGAGCAAGGCCGCAATAAATGTCATGAACGGAGTCGTATCTATAACAGAGCACGGAAAGAAGATAGTCTCGCAGAAGTGGCTTGAGGAGGTTTTCATTGCCAAGATTTCTGAAGGAGATGTCATTTCATCATCATTGTCGCCAGAAGAGAAGTTCGCGTATGATGCTTTGAAGAAGAGACGCAATATTGTTTTGGCGCATCTTGATAAGATCAAGTCTTTTGAACTTACAGAAATGGGGAAGGAGCTCTGCAGCGAAGGTGTCAGGATAGAGTCTGGCATCGACCGTCTCACCGGTCAGATCATACGTGAGAAATCCTGGAAGGATAAAAACTTCAGGCGTTACGATGTAAAGGCTAATGTTCCCAAAGTTTATTCTGGAAAAAGACATCATTACCGTGCTTTCCTGGACTCAGTCAGGAAGAAGTTTATCGGTATGGGCTTTAGTGAGATGCCTGGCAGGATAATAGAGACTGATTTCTGGAACATGGATGCTTTGTTCATGCCGCAGTTCCATTCTGCCCGTGATATTCACGCAGCGTATTATGTTAAAGAGCCGAAGTATGGCGAGCTTGACGAATCTATAGTAGATAGAGTAAAACATGCACACGAGACTGGTTTCAATACAGGCAGCAAAGGATGGCAGTATAAGTTTGATACAAGAAAGACTCATCAGCTGCTTTTGCGCACTCAGGGAACCGCATGCTCTGCGAGGATGCTTGCGTCTAAGGACCTCAAGATTCCAGGTAAGTATTTCGCGATAGCAAAATGTTTCAGATATGATGTGATTGATGCTTCCCATCTGCCTGATTTTTTTCAGACAGAGGGCATTGTTGTAGAGGACGGTCTTAATTTCTCTCATCTGAAAGGTCTTCTGAAGATGTTCGCAGAGCAATTTGCGCAGACAACTTCATTCAAGATAAAGCCAGGATATTTCCCGTTTACAGAACCATCTGCAGAGCTTTTCGCCAAGCATCCTGTGCTCGGCTGGATTGAGCTTGGAGGTTCAGGTATATTCAGGCCAGAGGTCACAAAGCCTCTTGGAGTGGACGTTCCTGTGATTGCATGGGGTCTTGGAATAGATAGGATTGGTATGTTCAACATGGGAATAAATGATATCAGGGATCTTTACACTGCTGATATTGATAAGATTAAGAAATCGCTTATTAGGTACTAAAAAATGCCGACCATAACATTTTCGCTTGCGGACCTTTGCACGCTTCTCGGTAGGAACATCTCTCTTGAGGAGCTTGAGAAGTTGTCAGAGTTCGCGAAGGCAGAGCTTGAAGGTTATGACCAGGAGACTGACGAGGTCAAGATGAACTTTGAGGACACGAATCTTCCTTATCTGTGGTCTGTCGAGGGGTTTTCTGTGCTTCTTAAGGGCATACTAGGTATAGCTAAAGGTACTCCTCAGGTCAATGTCATGCGTTCTGATGAAAGAATCATTGTTGATCCTTCAATAAATCATATAAGGCCGTTCATAGCAGCATTCACTGCAAAAGGCAAGAAAGTCGACGATTATCTTCTGAAGCAGATTGTACAGCTGCAGGAGAAGTTCTGCGACAGCTATGGAAGGAAGAGGGAGAAGGTATCGATAGGAGTATATTCGCATAAGAGGATAAAGTTCCCTGTATACTACAAAGCGGTCGACCCGGAGAGCGTTGAATTTATTCCGCTAGGGTTCCAGCGGGCGATGACTCTTGGTGAGATCATTGAGACTCATCCTACAGGCATCAAATACGCTTCGTTATTGAAAACATTTGATAAGTATCCATTTTTTGTAGACAGTGACAAGCAGGCATTGTCTTTCCCTCCGATAATAAACTCTGACTCTCTTGGTAAGATTGTTGTAGGTGACGATGACCTGTTCATCGAAGTCACTGGAACAGATATTAATGCTGTCGACCTTTGCGCGAACATCCTTGCGACTGCTTTTGGGGAGAGAGGTTTCAAGATATACTGCTGCAATATAGATTATGGCACGAATACTGTAAGGACTCCCAATCTCAAGACGGATAAGATTGTGATAACCAAGAAAGAGATTATTTCTTTAGTTGGTGTTGACATGAATGACTCGGATATCAAGAGATTCTCTGAGATGACCAGGTATGGCTTTAGCAAGTGTATGAAAGGATACGAGATTGAAGTGCCTTGCTATCGTGCGGATATTCTGCATTCCTGCGATGTGATAGAAGACCTTGCTATAATGGCAGGATTCAATAATCTTCCAGAGACTGCTCTTACAAGTTACACTCCTGGTGGAACATCTGAATTCATAGAGTTCGTTGACAGGATACGTGGGATTTTGGTGGGGCTTGGTCTTCAGGAAGTGATGTCTCCTGTGCTTTCAAACAAATCTGACCTTTATGATAAGATGGCCATCCCTGATCTTGGGACTGTTGAGATAACTGAGTTCATGTCAGAGACATACTCGGTTGTCAGGAGCTGGCTCATTCCGATAGTTGTTAAGGTGCTTTCGCAGAACAGGCATAACGAGTATCCTCAGTATATTTTCGAGCAGGGTATATGCGCTTCAAGAAGAGGGTCTGAAATCAAGGAATTCGAGCGTATTTCTGTTGCGCTGTGCGGGCCCGATTCTGATATTACCAAGATCAAACAGATTTTAGATTGCGTCCTGTCTGGAATAGGGCTATCTTACAAGGTAGAGGAGTCCGAACATGGCTCTTTTGTGCCTGGAAGAGTGGGTTCTATATCTGTTGATGGAGCGGATTTGGCTTATTTTGGAGAGCTTCATCCTAAGGTGCTGGAAAACTGGGAAATTGAGATGCCAATAGCCGCTTTTGAGCTTGACCTTACAGAACTGTATGCCCTTTTAAAGGGTCACCGCAAGGTTTAAAAACATTTGTGATTTCTACGACTGTAAGGGGGTAAACATTGGGTAGGAAGATAGGTTCTAGAGGCATCCGTCTCAGGTCTGTCTCAAGGACAGGATGGAGAACAAGTATCCTTTATGGATATAGATACCGTGCTTTTCTTGATAGCACAATATCTGTTGGAAGCCTACTGAAGTATTCTGGAATAACCCTTGCTTTCATAATAATACTGACTTCTGTTTTCCTGCTTGGCAGGGTCTCAGTGGATGATGATATTACTGGTCAATCTACACAGCTTTCAGGCCAGACAAAGCAGATACTTAAGACAGATATTGAAGAGAAAGAACCTGAGACAAAAATCAACACAACAAAACCTGTTGCTCAAGATGTTATTGAAGATGAAGTCGAGGATGTTGAACCCGAGATTGAATCCGTGGAAAAGAAAGTTGAAAACGTTACAGAACCAGAGACGGAAAAGCCAGGCAGCCAGAATGTCTCTTTGGATATTCCTGTCTGTAAACCAGAAGAGCCAGGATTTGACTATAAGTATACAGATATCAACGTCACTGTTTCTGATTTCAAGAAAGAGCTAAAAGGGGATAATTGGGCAACGCTGGCATATGTTACTTTGACTTTGACCAATAATGAGGACTGCCTCATCGTCAATCCGACAAGAGTCAAGGTGAAACTCAATCCGAGGGGAAAGGGCTCTGTCTGGTGGGATGATGACATATTCCTTTCTGATGCGTTCAAGAGGATGACTCCTGGAAAGACTGTTTCAGAAGAGATTCCTGTGCACGTATCGTTTTCTGATATATATTCCGAGAAGGAATTCAAACTCGTTGTCCTAGACGACTATGACATAACGATGGCTACATTTAGGCAGTACATGCACATGTATTGATTTCTTATTCACTAAAAAATGCTGCCACCTGGCGAGCATTCAATCAAATTTCTAAACATGATGCAGTTCGGCAGACAATAACAGAATAACAATCTATGCGAGCGTGGCAGCATTAAATCTATTTGAAAATAAAATAAGAAAAAAAGTATAGAAAATTGAAGATTTATTTTACAGCAGGCTTTGCCTCTTTCTTCACTGGTTTTGCCTTCTTGGGCTCTTCCTTTTTCTCTGCTGTTTCTGCTGACGCCTTTGTTTTGGTGTCTGCGACTCTTATTTGTCTAGGCTTCTCTGTCTTCTGTCGTGGCTTCTTGTCTGTCAATTCTATACCGAGCTTCTTGAACTCTGCGACGATGTCTTTGTGGGCAGCGCCTTTCTTTATCTTGAGTGTTTCGGTGAGCGGTTCGAGATGCTTTACATTGCATTTTCTCCTTCTTGTCTCACCATCTATCATGACGAACTTCTCATCTATTGCTTCGACTATGACACATTTGTTTCCTGCGTCTCGTCCTGCTATCTTGACACAAAGTCTTCCTATTTCCATCATTTTGGACACCTTCCTCGAGAAATACAGAAAAATCGCTGTATTCTCATTTTAATGTTATCACGCAGCATCGTCGCCGATGCTGGTTCATGTGCAATTAAAAGAGATGAATATTATTTTATTGTCTTGCCTTGGCTATAATTTTGCGCCTTGTGCAGGCTGAACAGAGTACTCCACCGTATGGCCTCTCTGGCCTCTTCTGTGTCTTACCGAGCCTTTGCATCTTGAACGGTCGTTCCCTTGGAACTCCTGCTAAGACTTTTCCGCATCCTGCGCATTTTGCCTTTGATGGCTTTCTTTTCTCGTAATGCAGGACGTTTCTGCTTCCGGGTGTTACTTTGAATACCCTTCTGAATGTTCTTGATCTGTATCTTGGTTTGACCATTGTAAAATCCCTGTTTTTCGAGGAACTTGGGCCTGTTTATAAAGGTTTTGGGTTTATCAGCTCTGCTTAGTGGGTATTAAAAAGGTAAGTTTTTTAAACAGCGTCTTTACTGAATTTATCAGGTCCTGAAGGTAAAATGAAGCTTTCGAATAAACTTGTTGAAGATGTTGTCACTTCGGTTGCTGGCGAAGATGTTCTTCCTTTAGTCAAACTTCTTAAGAATAAGAAGAATGTCTCTGAGTTCAAGCTTGCGGAGTCGCTTAAGCTTGAGATTAATGTCGTCAGGAACATGCTCTATAGGCTTTACCATGCGAACCTTGTCTCTTTCATAAGAAGGAAGGACAAGAAGAAGGGCTGGTACATCTATTATTGGACATTCCGCCTAAAACAGATAAAACATCTTGCATTGAGTCTCAAAAAAGAGAAGATAGAAAGGCTGAAGGACAGGCTTGCAAGAGAGAATGAGAGCAGTTTCTTCGTCTGCCCCAACTCGTGTATGAGGCTTGATTTCGAGCAGGCTGTCGGTTTTGAATTCAAGTGTCCTGAGTGTGCGTCTATAATGCAGCAGGAGTCAAATGAGGACCGCATCAAGCAGCTTGAAAAAGAGATTTCTGCACTTGAGAAAGAATTGAAAGGTTGATTCAGAATTTATTTTTCTTCATTATCTTCGCGAATTCTTTTGGCTTGTGTATTCCTTTTTCACTTATGATTCCTGTGATGAGTTCTGGGCTGATTGATTCGAACGCTATGTTCTCTATCTTGACATTTTTAGGTGTTTTTTCCCAGACTTCTTTGGGGCCTCTTATCTCTATTATTTCCTTGTGTCCTTTTGTTGTGTCTGGGTCAAATTTCCAGCTGTTTGCGCAGACATATACCGGAACATTGTATTTCTTCGCTATCTCTGCAAAAGTTCCTGATCCTATCTTGTTTATCACCGTGCCATCTGCGGTTATTGCATCTGCGCCAATCATCATGATATCTGAATTCATTATCGCGTGCCGTGCTGCCGCGTCCACATAGTGTATGACTGTTATTCCCTCAGACGCAAGTTCTTCGGCAGTCTTCCTGCCCTGGTATCTTGGTCTTGTTTCTGTGTTCCTTACCTCTGTATGCTTTCCCTGTTTCCATGCTTTTCTTATCGCTCTCGTTACCGTAGATGAATGGCAGTGCGTATATACTGTCATTCCATCTTTTATCTTAGAAGAGGCGTAATCTGATATTTTATCTTCTGATGTGTCAAAGAAAGATAATGTGTTATTTACCCTGTCACGCACGCAGTCTCCTATTTGAAGGCTTGTCGCTCCTTGAAGATTGTGTAGGACATTATTGAGCGCATTTCTCATGCAGGGTTCTGTCGGCCTGGTCGCGAATAGCTCGAGTTTTGCTCTTTCCAAAGCTCTTATTATTTTATCAGGGTCTTGTTTCTTATTTTGTTCCAGCACGTAAAGCAATGATTTGACTGCCTCTTTTGCTACGTTCTCTGCTCCTTGTATCTTCAAGGATTTTATGTCGTTGACTGTTTTTTGGAAGCTCATCTTAGGATTGTTTTATCGCCGCCTCGCAGCACAATGGAAGATGTTCCATCTCCGGCTTGAACAAGAAAGCTGTTTTCTCATCGAAGTAGCCGCACCTGAAACTGTTGAGAGGTATTCCTGTCCTTTTTGAAAGCATTATTGCGTAGAACGTCAGTTGGCAGCTCGCATATTTCTCCTTCTCTGCGTGGGGTTTATAGTCCCATATCCACACCCGACCATCTTCTACTCTTAGTACATCTATGTGTCCTGTGAGTGGTTCTTCGCATTCAAAAAGAGCCTTGTATGTGTCAAGTTCGTGCGGCAATAGCCATATTGGCATCTCGACAGCGATTGTGTTCGAGTCTCTTTCTAGCATATAGACTTCAACATTTGAATGTGCTGTCCTGTATGTGCCGTTCTTGATGCCGAGCTCTGCAAGCTTACAGACTTCATGTCCATCTATCTGGACTTTTGTTGGTTTTATGTTGAATTTCAGTGCTGATGATCTTGGCCCCACATTGAAATAATGGTCAGGGCATTTTGAAAGCATGCTCTCAGCAAATTGGAACAGGGAAGATAACTCGTTGCTGCAAAGTTCGCTGGCTTTTTGCGTGTGTATCCTGTAATGATAGAACCAGCCGTGTTTTAGAGAAGTGTGCTTTATTGTCATTTTGGGGGAAGATATAGAATAATAAAAAAATTATTTGTGTTTTTTCTTTATTGTACCCACTTTCTTAGCAAACAGGCCTTCTATCTTCTCTTCTTCCTTCTCTATCTTCATCTCTTCGGTTTCTATTTTGTGTGTTATCTTTAGAAGGTTTTCATCCATCCTTGCTATCCTTCTTTCGAGAAGCACGAGAATCCTTAGGCTGTATACTATTGCTGCAAGAGTTCCTATGATTATTGCAAGCGTTACTCCTTCAAGTCCTAGTCCTGCCATTTTCAGTTACCTCCTTTTTAAGCAAGAATATGTTCCTTTCAGGCAACAGTAGTATATAAAGGTTGCGTGGTTTTGACAAGAGAAAAAGCGGTCTCCCGAAACTGGTTCGGAAATGCTGTCGAGAATTGTTTTATTAAATAATTTGAATTTAAAAAAATTAGTGCTTCAATTCTATTGTCTTCATCTGCTGCCACTCTGTATCGAACATCTGCTGAAGCGCTGTTGCGAAGAATGGGGTATTGACCCAAACTCCTGAATCGTATGTTGGGTGCACTTCTGCGTCATCTAGAAGCATGAATGTTATCTGCTTGCCGTCAATTATGCAGAAACGTGCTTTTATTTCCTTGGCATCTCGTATCTCTACGAAGTTCTTCAGGTCTTTGATAACTTTCTCTGTCTCTTTGTTAAAAGGGGCAGCTATTCTTATCCTGACCTTTCTTTCCTTTGCCTTCTGGAATAGGGATTTGAGAACATCTGCTTTTCTGACCAAGCCTTCACTTGTTGTCATCATGTCTATAGATGATTCTGCTGTTTTGATCATGGATTCTAAATGGTTGTAGAGGTTGCTTCTTCCCTTAAGTGCGCCAGACAGGTCTGTCGGCTCAACGAGCTCAACTCCTTGTGAATGTAATAGGGACAGTTCGCTTAGTATCTCGCTTCCTTTGAGTCCTTCGAGCATCTTTGATTGTTTGTCTGCGTCATCGATTACTTTCTTCTTGACTCTTTCAAGGACTTCCTCAGGAGGAACAGCTACATATTTTATCGGCTTACCAAGCTTCATTATTATGAATCCTTTCTTCTCTAAACTTTCAAGAACATCATAACTCCTAGAACGCGGAACATTAGCAATATCAGACAACTCACCAGCAGTAGAGATGCCACGCGAAAGAAGAGCAGTCCAAAGCTTGCTTTCGTATGTGTTAAGACCGAAGTCCTTAAGTTTATTCAAAAAGTCTTTCTGAACAATCATGGTGTACCGACCTTTGTTTTGTTTGTTTTATCGACACTCTCTTTTCTAAAAGATTTTTTACTGCGTTTCTTGCTCTCGTTCCGTTTGAAAAAGCATTTAAACGTGAAAACTGTGTTTTAAATCCAGTTTCCCGGTAAAGGAAGCTGAATTGGTCAGTTTTGCCTCTTTTTCAGGTTTTTCTGACATCTAATCCCCCATTAAAAATTTATCATCGTTTAGGTATAACCAATATATAAACGTTTCGCTATTTTTGCTATTTCAGAGTAACAAATACGGCCTATCTTAATAGCTTTTTGGTTAAAGAACACAAGAAACCAGCACTTGTTGGTGAATTTTAGATGTGCCTTATGTCGAAATACTCGAATTCTTCAGGATCTTTTATCTCCTCAGGAATTGTTTTTACAGAGGTGACTTTTGCGAATATTGGCCCTTTGTTGCACAATTTGGTGAACTCATCGACCTTTCTCTCCTCGCCCTGAGCCAATATCTCAAGCGTTCCGTCTTTATTGTTCCGGGCATAGCCAACTATCCCTAGCTTGTTGGCGTTCTGCTTTGCGAAGTCCCTGAAAAAGACTCCTTGTACCTTGCCAGATATTAGCAATTTTATTCTTTTCATCGCCATTCTATATAGTCCCCTATCTTTGTTCTTGTCTTGCTTATTGTCCTTTTTGGAAGTTCTATCACATATTTAGATTTTTTCAGGCTGTTGTATATCATGAATGGCACAAACTTCTCTTTCATATCGACCACTCTGGATTTGGCGTCGAGAAACAAAACATCTATTGCATAGAATACAAACATCATGTGCAGACTTTGGAAACGTTCTGAATCAAAAGTGAACAAAAGCGCATTTTTCTTTACATAACTCTCTTTTGAGAACATGAGTCCCTTTGCCTTTGACTGCACAGATTCGCACAATACATAATCATCCGCAAGTCTCGTTTTTCGGGTAGCGTTAAATATCTCCATATGTCATCACTGCAAAACTCGACTTGTTTAAATATAAAAAACTTTGTATGGAATTGAACACCAAATAGTGCCTAAAAACACATTTAAATGCTTCTAAAAGGGGTTTCCATGTGAAATGAGGGGGGTTCATACTTTATAAAAGACAGTTTCTCAAATATATATTTTGCAATAATAGTATTTATAAATAAGAGGCCACTTCTTGTTTAAATACGCCTTATATTTGTTTATAAAGATTCAGGGGGTTTTAACATGACTAAGAAAGACATAAGGGTTGTTAACATCGTTGTTTCTTCCTCTCTGGGACACGATATCCCACTTGAGAAGATGGCTGCAACTCTGTCAAATACAGAATACAATCCAGAGCAGTTCCCAGGACTCGTCATAAGGATAAAGGAACCTAAGACATCTGCATTGATATTCAATTCTGGAAAGATTGTCTGCACAGGCGCAAAAGACCTTGATGAAGTCCATCGTTCCATAAAGCAGATAATAAAGAGCCTTGAGAAGATAAACATCAAGATAACTATAGAACCAAAGGTGACTGTTCAGAACATCGTTGCTGCTGGTGCTGTTGGTATGGATCTTAACCTTAATGTCCTTGCCATGAAGCTGCAGAACACAGAGTATGAGCCAGAGCAGTTCCCAGGACTAGTGTATAAGATAAACGTCGAGCCTAAGGGCGAGAAAGCATTCAAGGCCACTTTCCTGTTGTTCTCGAATGGCAAGGTTGTCTGCACAGGCACCAAGTCAGAGTACCAGGTCAACCAGGCATTGGACGCTTTAATTGAGAACCTCAAGAAGGTAAAGTAATTTTTTCTTTTTATACTCTTTTTTATACGGAATATTTTCGCTTTTTAGGGGGAAAACATTTTTAAGAGGGAATGACAAATTATAGTTATACCTATAAATTTTTGAAAAGGGTAAACCATGGATGTTTCAGAACAGATAAAGAGGTTCGAGCAGTTCATTGAACAGGAATACAACATAGAGCTACTCGAAGCGATAAGCCTTGGAAACAACTTCCTTCTAATCGACTTTGCTGATCTTTCTAAATTTGATCCTGAGCTTGCTGACCTTCTTCTTGACCAGCCTGAAGAAGTGTTGAAAGCTTTTGAGATTGCAATTAAAGGTATACATGAAGTTCCAGAGTCTTTCAACAAGATATATGTCCGTTTCAAGAACATTCCACAGAGCCAGAGCATAAGGATACGTGACATAAGAAGTGTCAATATCGACAGGTTCATTTGCGCAGAGGGCATAGTGAGGCAGAAATCTGATGTTAGGCCCCAGGTAACGACAGCAAGATTCGAGTGCCCTAGCTGTGGAAACGTGCTTTCTGTGATACAGCTTGAAGCGAAGTTTAAGGAACCTTCACGATGTAGCTGCGGGCGAAAAGGAAAGTTCAGGATGCTATCAAAGGAACTGGTTGATGCCCAAAAGATTGCGCTTGAGGAAATATCAGAAGAACTTGAGGGTGGAGACCAGCCAAAAAGGATTGATGTGTTTCTTAAGAACGACCTCGTATCTCCATTGGGAGACAAGAGAACAAACCCGGGCACGAAAATAAGAATTGTCGGGCAGGTAAAAGAAGTTCCTATTCCTGCGAAAGATGGTGGACGGCTTGTAAGATTTGATTTGATGATTGAAGCGAATTCGGTTGAACCTCTCGAGGAAAGTTATGGTGAACTCATAATAAACGAGGAAGAAGTGAATAAGATAAAAGCCCTTGCGGATGACCCGAAGATAATAAGCAAGCTTGTCAATTCGATGGCTCCTTCTATATACGGACACGAGAAGGTAAAGGAAGCTATAATCATGCAGCTTCTTGGCGGTTGCAGGAAAGTCCGCACAGATGGTGTTGTCACAAGAGGGGACATGCACATTCTTCTTGTGGGAGACCCAGGAGCAGGCAAGTCTCAATTGCTTAAGAGGGCTCAAAGGATTGCCCCGAAATCTAGGTATGTCTCTGGAAAAGGCGCGAGCGGTGCAGGACTTACTGCGGCAGTTGTTAAAGACGAATTCCTTAGGGGCTGGGCGCTAGAAGCAGGAGCGCTAGTTCTTGCTAATCGTGGATTCTGTATGATCGATGAACTCGACAAGATGACCAAGGAAGATAGGGCTGCAATGCATGAAGCATTGGAACAGCAGACAGTAAGCATTTCTAAAGCGAATATCCAGGCAACCCTTAGGTGCGAGACGACAGTTCTTGCGGCAGCCAACCCTAAGTGGGGCAGATTTGATCCATACGAGATAATCGGCAAGCAGATAGATCTTCCTCCTGCATTGATTAGCAGGTTCGACCTGATATTCCCTATTCGTGACTTGCCGAACAAAGACCATGATGAACGTCTTGCAAGTTTCGTTCTTGACCTTCACCAGACGAGCAATGCCGGGCAGTTCGAGATTGATACAGATATGTTAAAAAAATTCATATCTTATGCTAGGCGTTCTTGTGAACCTAAGCTTACAGATGCTGCGATGGAAGAGCTCAAGGCATATTATGTCCAGATGCGAAACTCTGGTGGTGACGAAGGTGCTGTAAAGACAATACCGATAACTGCCAGACAATTGGAGGCTCTTGTCAGGCTTGCTGAAGCGTCTGCAAAGACAAGGTTATCTGATAAGGTCACAAGGAAAGACTCAAGAAAAGCTATAGAACTCCTTCATTATTGCATGTCACAGGTTGGAATCGACCCGGATACGGGTAAGATTGATGTCGACGTCCTTGCGACAGGTGTATCTTCTTCCGCAAGAAGTAACATAGTCGTGATAAAGGAAGTAATTAATGACCTTGAGAACAAGATAGGGAAGACGCTTCCGATTGAGGACGTCATAAGAGAGTCACAAGAACGAGGTATTTCACCAGATAAAGCAGAAGAGATTATTGAGAAGCTGAAGCGTTCTGGTGATGTTTTTGAGCCAAAGAGGGGTTTTATACAGAAGATTTAGGCTTTTCTCAGGAAAAAAGTTTATATACCTTCTTCGTAAACAAAGTGGTATGTTTAAAAGAGGTAGTGCCAGTATCCGTCATATAGCAATATTCTTGATTTATCTTATCATAATCCCTGTTTTGCATACTGCAAATGTGTTTGCTGAATTTAATGCTGAAATCACGGGTTATGATAACATAAATGGTTTTAGGCGTTCTTCAAATGATGTCACAAAGATAAACATCACTGCAAGTCTGCCTGATGAAACAATAACACCGACCCAGATAAAGTTGATTTCTGACCCGACAAGACCATTTGATTGTTCTTCTGGAGAAAAATCAGAGCAAGTATATTGCGAGATGATTATACCCGGAGATTTGCCACCCGGTCCAACTCTTTATGAAGTACAGCTTTTCCATGAAAATTTTATGCCTGTGGATGATAAAACCGAGTTGAATATTTATAGTGATGGTGCTCCTCCAACAATAAATTCTTTTGAATTGACTAGGCAAGGCAAAGACATAAACATATCTTTTATTGTGACAGATGCTTTGTGCAATGACTGCTCTCCAACTGTTTGTGCAGGAATAACTAAAGTTGAGTTCACTCTTGACTATGCTACAGTCGGTAGATTTCTCCCAAGTGAAACCAGTTGTTTCATCAATAATGCTAGTTCAATAAGCATAGAGCAAGATAAAGGAACAACATCAAATAAAACCTTGTGTGTGTTTGCATACGATCGAGTTCAGCAGTATTCTTCAAAATGCCAAAGTATAGTTGCGGACTTCTCATCACCAGAAATAATAAATGCTAGCATGTTAATAGGAGATAAGCTTCTTAAGTACACAAAAGGTGAGCCGATTAGTGGAATCGCAATTGAAGTTTACGTGCGTGAGCCTTCGGGTCTTAATGTATCGACCATTGTTGCAAATCTTTCATCTATTAATAAGAAAAAAGAGTTCTCGGAAACATATGAAAAAATAGATATGTCCGATTTCAATAAGCTCCAATTCGGAATATCTTGTGAAAATATATCCGAAGAGATTTATAGGTGCGAATGGAATAATTTGCTTGCAATATTCCCGCCAGAATCCTCTCCAAAAATAGCTATATCTGCAAGCGACATTTTTGGCAACACAATGAACTCAGAAGTGACTCTGCCTATAATATTCGACAACACTAAACCGGCAATTACTGGTTTTAGGTCAGGAATAGCTGATGACTTGGGCAAATACTGGGTTGGAAAAGGAAACAACACCATTTTCGTTGACATAACTGAAACGGGAGTCGGTTTGAATGAAAAAAGGGTATTTGTTGATTTTTCAAGTTTTGGTAACCAGCAGTATGCAGGAGATAAGACTATTTTAGTTCCAAATAATTGCACAGAAGGGTGGACATGTACATTTGAGTGGATAAATGTAATTACTTTTCATAAAAGTGGAGACATACTGGCAGTTAATGTTAAAGATGGCAGTTCTGACGATGCGGGCAATCTTGTGGAAGGAACAACCATTTCTGGCTTCTATTATGATGATGAACCACCGCAGATAATTAATGTACAGAAGTCTTCTGATTGCCCAACATCTGTTGAAACACTAGAACTTACAATAAATGTTTCAGAGAAATTTTCTGGGGATGTGAAAGTTATTTTTTCTGCGCCAGGAATAAGCACGGCTTTTTTCCCTCAGACTTCTTCTTGTGAAAAAACAGAAAAATTCGGTGTTTGGACTTGCATTGTAGAAATAGGTGGACTTGTCAGCTACTATGTTGACGGTAATGTTAACTTAACTCTGATTGATCGTGCTGGAAACAGAAATACGACAACAATACAACAAGAGGTTTGCGAAGCTCTGCCAGGAACGCCACCGAACGTCATAGGGTCAAGTGCTAACGGTATGCCTGACCCATTAGATAAGATAATTGCAGGGTATATTGCTTATCCTGCTTTCGCAGAAGTTAACCTTCATTATGTGACGCCCATAAATGTACAGGACATACACGTAATATCTTGCTCATCTGATTTGGCAGAAGTCTCTGATCCATATCTTGCAACCCCAAAAGAAATGAAAACACCAATAATTGGTTTCAAACTTGCCTTGGACAGGGATTTAGTGGCTGACAAAGATAAACTGAATGTGAACTGCTCTCTGGATTTGATAGTTCGTGCCGGCACAAAAGTTTACACATTACCTGAGAAAGAGACAGTTAACATTGAATTTGGTCTCGCTGGTTCTATTTTTGGTGGACTTAACGCCTCTTCTTATAAGAAACTGCTGGATGTGGAGAAGGAGATAAACGAGACACAAAAGGAGATTGATGATTACAGCACCGCAAGAAAGGTTTTTGAAACAATATGCACAATAGCAGAGATACTTGCTATGCTTGTTTCTCTACTTCAAGTAATCAAGATTGTTCTATATGTTGTCGCTTGGATTATATCTGGCGTAGTTGCCGTGTTTAGTGGAAAGTCTGGCGGGTTTACTGCGGGTTCTGCCTTATATTATCCTGCGTGTTGGATTGTTGATTATATCACTGCAATTGTTATAACTACTGCTTGGCAGATAGACATGCTTATACCAACAGCATTCCTTTCTTTAGGTTTCTATCTCAAATTGGTATGTGCATACGTTACGTGTAGATTTACAGAGACAAATAATTTCATCGAGATGTTCGGGGATACTGGGAGTGCTAATGGTGGTTCATCGACATTCAGCAGGGCAAACAATACTAAAGAAGGAAAACCAAACTCATTAGGAAAAGGCGGATTTGTTGATTATCAAATTAGTGCTTACAAAGGAATAGGGTTCGCTCAATACTGTTTTCCTGCGATAAAATACAACACGATGAAAAAGAAGCAGATTCTTTGCATGAAAAGAGATTGTTATAAGCAGATGGTAAGTTCTGGTTTCTCTCCAGAATTCTGTGATGAGATGTATAAAGTGCAGGAATGCTTGTATTATTACAGCGCTGCATGGACTCTTGTTGGTCAATCTAATACAGGTAATGCTTGGAAAGGAATTTTTGAATGGTTATCAACTCAATTCGTAAGCACCGGAGCTTCTTTGGGTCTGCGTGCTCTTGCGTGCGGGTATCCTACATCATATTACAACCTCGCAACGGGTTTGGCAGTTGCTGACGCAGCTTGTGGCGGCGCATCATTTATGAGTTATGTTGCATTAGTGGGAGATAATGCAGAACTAGAGACGACAGAGATAGGTTGGTTTTCTTTCATTCCCGGACTTGGAGCTTTGATGTTGGCTATTGTAACTGCTGCACACACAGCAGGAGCAGCTGTTGCAAGCGGCTGGGTTTCTTCTGTATATGGAGGATGTAGTGAAAATCAACCCCCTACGTGTGCTATAGTCGAAGGCGTTCCTGGTCTTTGGTGTGGAGCTGCTGTCTCTGTTGCGATTTGGCTTGATATAGGAGACTGGTTCAGTTTTGAAGACTTGGATTGGAATAAATATGAAGCAAAATTGGCCGATCCTGATTATTGTGGTGGTTCCTGATGGAGAAGATAAAACTGTTTGGTCTTGTATTATTAATTTTCGTTGTTTCAACAGAGATGTCGAATGGTCTGTTTTATGTTGATAATTATATATCTAGCGGTATGGACCGCGAGAGTGGCATTCCGAAGACTGATTGGTATGATGTTGCCGATTGGGAAGTTGAGGTTTGTATGAAGTGGGGAGGACCCAATAAGTTAATTGATAGCGGAGTCGGAACTATGTCCAATGAAAAGAGCATTGTTGATTACACCCGCGTCGCTACAATTCAAGCAGAGAAAACTGATATAATCCCTTCTTCAGGTAATGAACAGTTGGTTAATGTTGGTGCGACAGTATACGAAGTTGCTTGGTTTATCAGACCGCTCGAAACGGATAAAGATATGAGTTTTGAGGTCAGCCTGATAAAGCAATACGGACAACCAGAAGTAATAGATTCTGGCAGTGCAAACTATTTTAACCCGGCAAGGAGCTATCGTGCCTTACCTAACGAAGGAAATTATACTAAAGCAAAACTCAAATTTTGGAGCGCACAAATTGCAAGTACTGATCTTGTAGTGGACATAGTTTAAAATGATAAAAAGAAATGCTGGTAAAAATGTAAAAACTGGTTTCGGTATATTTGTTGCAATAAAAAATATTAAAACCATGAGATTTTGGAAGGTTGCTGTATTTAGTTTGGCCTCTTTCTTACTTATTTTAGCTATTTTGGTTATTTTTGCATATAGATTAAACGCGATTCTCCCTGAATTTAAAGAGTTGTTACCTTTTGCTGAGGAGCTTGGACGTGTCGCGCGCTCGCAGGATGTTGGTTATGTTGCAGAAAATCTTGCTAAGATAGAACAGAATGCACAGAATCTAAAGAGCATGACATACTCTATTGGCGGAAGATTTCTAGTATTATTTTTAATATCTACATTTTCAGCCGTAGTTGTCTTTTCATTTTTTGATTTGTTGTCGTGGGGTTGTGTACACAAAAAGAGATTAGGATTGCGTTTTTTCTTGAGAAGCACATTTGTTAATTTTGCTCTGACTGTGTTTTCATTCTTGGTCGCATGCACATCCCTTATTTTGTTTAAGAAGTTGGTCACGATATTTGTTGTTGGTTTCGTGTTGCTTTTGGTATTATTGTTCGGATTTGTATTCCGGTTCTTTTTCTCGGCTGAAGAGCGGTTTATTCATTCAATCAGGCATTCTTTTGGGTTTATATTTAGCGCATCTCTGCTCAAATTTGGAGCGGGTTTTTCTTTGTTCGTGTTCTGTGCTATTCTATTTTCAAGTATGATTATTCTCATCCATCATTTCCTTATCGTTCCAGCAATAATGGTTATATTTCTGGTTACAGCTCTAGCAAAGTTTCATATATCTGATATTTCAGCAAAAAAAAGAGGCGGTCTTTAAATGCGTGGCGTTAATAACAAAAAGTCTCAGATTACCTTGTTTATCATAATAGGTGTTACTTTGCTTTTGGTTGCCGGCACCGTGCTGTACATTAAAAGACCAGTAGACGTGGCTGAATTGGAAGAGTCTATTGAGCAAGTACCTTCAGAAATTAAGCCAATACAAGACTTTGTCACATCTTGCTTAAACAAAAACGCCAGAGAAGCTTTGATACTGCTAGGGTCTCATGGTGGATACATAGATATGAATGATACTGAAGTTTCCGGAAAAACATTCAGATTGGATCCTAAAGAGCCGACAGAGTCGGATGCCGCATTTCTAGGTATGAATCCTTCCTTGCATGTTGGGTATTGGTGGTTCCTAAAATCTAAGAACAAATGTTTCAATTGCTTTCTGAGTGATGAAAACAAACCAACATTGGAGTTGATGCAAGAACAGGTTAATCGTTACCTGAAAAATAATATTAATGCTTGCTTTGATGGTTTCAAAAATTTTGAAAAACAGGGTTTCTATATAATGCCTCAAGGGGAACCGAAAATAAGATCGAGTATAAATGAGAAAGATGTTTCTGTTTTTATGAATTATCCTATCACCATAAAGATTGGTGAAAGAGTTACAAACATAACTAAATTTTCTTCCAGACTGCGGCTAAATCTAAAAGGAATATATGATTTTGCTTCATCGATATTAGATACGGAAATCGATAATCAATTCTTAGAATTGATAGTTAAACATCTTATAAGTATAAGTTCAGGGGCGGAGTTTGGTGTGCTTCCTCCAACATACGCATCGGAGAGCAGTTTTGTTCCAGTAAGGTGGTCTAAACAACTGGTCAAGTTGCAGCTGCAGGAACTTTTTACCAGCTATGTGCCGATTATACAACTCAAAGGTACCAGAAGCGCATCTGAGATTGAATTTAGCGATGACACAAACATACAAAATTTGTACAAACCGTTCTTTGTTGAATCGTTGAAAAATCCAAGACCTGAGTATGGTGTGAGATTTATCTATCTTAGGTCACCCGTATACTTAGAAATAACCCCTTCAGAAGGAGATATGCTTAAACCAGAAATAATCCCTCTGACAAATAAGATGGGTCCGTTTACTGTGCCGTATGTTTTCAAGCCGATTAACAACTATGCTTTCTTTTATGACGTTTCTTTGCCAGTCATCATAGAGGTAAAAAGCTATGATGAATTCTTTAATGAAACGTATACTTTTCTTTTCGCTATAGAGGTCAACTTGAGGGACAATAAAGATATGAAAGAATGGTTAAATGGAAAAGGCACCATAGGCCCTTGGGACTATACTCTGGTCGGGTCAAGGGGCAATGATAAAGTCAAAGAGTCATTGAGTATGGCTAAAGATGTTGATAAAGAAGTTGTTGAAGAGCTCGCGAGTTCTCCTTTAACTCAGGGAAATTTTACCAAGAATTTGTTCTGCAACGAAAGACAGCGAATAAGCGGGGGAGTTGAGATTTTTGTATCAAATAAGACAAATGGCAACCCGATTGAAGGTGTCAACATAGCGTATTCTTGCGGAGAGTATGAATCGTGCAGGATTGGGCAAACAAAAATAGATGACGAAAAAAATAAAGCAGTTCTTGATTCAAGATTTCCAATATGTCTAGGTGGAGGGATAATCCGTATAGAAAAAGAGGGATTTATGTCGGAAGTGATTGGAGGAATTTCCACTCTCCCGGATAAAAATTTATCGTTCGACGTGAAACTTGAACCGTTAAGAAAACTAAATGTTTCTGTGAAAAAGTTTATCATTCAAAGAGTGGTTTTCAACGACAGCATGGCTAATGAAATTAAGTTGATCTTTTGGGATGATATGCTTCTCCCTATCGGTAATTACGACATGGTAATGATATCTTTTAAAAAAATAAATGAGACTCCCTGGGAGGAGATGTTTAGTAAGTTCATCTTGATTTATGGTAATGACACCAAGAACATTGAAAATTTTAGAACAGTAGATATTGTTCCGGGAAAATATACTGTAGATATAGGATATTTTTATCTCAATAAAACAGTTATTCCTAAAAATTGTAAACATGTTTGCGACCAGTGCAAGTCTCACTGGTGTGAGAAATGGTGTAGAATGTACCCTGAAAATTATACTGATAAGTGTGACCCTAAATATAGCGCTGCATCAGTTGGTGCAGGGGGGGCTGCATGTATTAAATGCGGAGAATGTGAGGCAGACGTCTTTGCACCAGAGGAAGATATTGTTTTAGAACAGCAGATACTCGGAGGATTCAAGATGAACGAATCTAATCCTTGGGTAGTAAAAGCTTCGGAAATCGACCAGAAAAAAACAGCAGAGTTTTACCTTGTGCACGCTCCATTGCCTAGGTGCCTTGATGATCTTTCAGAATCACAAAATGCCTCCAACTTTTATGAACCGATGATACAAAGACTCAAACCAAGACTCATATAGTTGGTGGGCTTACTAGCAGCCCAAATGGATTGGGTAGTGACTCTCCTGATTGCGCGGATTTCTTCGCGTCGGCTACAAAGGATAACATCTTACAATTCTGCTTCAACTGCGATGTAGTTACCTGGTTGCAGAATTCAAAGTTGCCTGTTGCTCTAGCAGTATCAATATAACAGTTGTCTTTTGAAAGGACTTTCTCTATCTGCTCACAATATATGCTATCTTTTTTGAATTGGGCCAACATCATTAAGCATTGCTCAATATTTCCAATATATTCGAAACTCTTGCACATCTCTATAGCTCTCTGCGGCTCTCTTACAGATACCGCTTTTACCATCTCGAATGCCTGTTCTCTTGTCTTGCCCTCGTAGAATGGTGCCTCGCCGGTTGGAGCGGGTTGTACTGGGGTCTGAGTGGGCGTTGTTGTATTTACTGCTGGCGGCGTGACTGGCAGAGTAACAGGTGTCTTTTCTTCTGGTTCGAGTTCTGGTATCTCTGTGGCATTTTCCTCTTCGGGTATCATTTTCTTTATCTCATCTATCTTTTCCTGTGCGAGTTCCTTTGGCAGCACTTCGAATATGAATCCTGATGTTGCTGTGAACTCTTGGTATGTTGCATCTACCCTAAGAACATATTTGCCTGGCTTCATTGTTTCAGGTATGTCAAACTTGACTATATTTTCTAGTGTTGTTGACAATGCCAATGTCTCTGTTTGTTCAAGAACTGTTCCTTGTGTCTGCCGGTCTATTATCTTATAACTAAGCGCCACATCGTATCTTCTTTCGTAACCGAAGTTTATGAGTTTGACCCTGAAGTCCAATGTGCCACCCTGCTGGACCAATGTCGTGAGTTTCTCTGCCTCTACATCTAGCAGTTTTTCTGGCACCTCAAAACCGAATTTTGTATATGCCTTGAAATACATGAAAGTGACTGCGCTTGTCATGACAAACATCATTATGAGCGCCAGAATAAGCATCTTATGCTGTACTTTTTCTTCTCTTTTTGGCAGCGTCGCTTGCTGTAATGCTGAGTTTACTTCATAGTAAGGGTATCCACGCGATACCAGAAAGTTTGATATGGCCTGCTGTTGGAATCCTGCCTGCAGCTGTTTCTGTATGTAGTCCGTAAGCTGCTGTATCCTTTGCTCTTCGGCGAGTTTTGGGTTTGTCTGGGTGTTTAACACATACTGTATGGAGCTTTCTACCTCTGTCTTGTCGTATCCTGCGCCTATCAAGAATCTATTGAGCTCTTCTAGTGTCTTTCCTTGTCTCATCTGCGTCAGTATATATGAGACGAGGTTTTGCTGTACCATGCCGGTGACGATATCCTGTGTTTATTTAAAGCTTATGGCCTTCATTATCTTGCTTATGACAAAGTTTATAAGAAAATTCCTGTTGGTTTGGTGCTATGGCTGCAGAGGGTGAATCGTTCAAGCGTCAGGTTGCGCACAAGGTCCATGTCTCTGATATTCTTAATAATCGTTATATCAAAGAGGAAGGATGGCTTCCGAACTATATCTCTGTCGGTGACAAGAAAGTTTCCCGGGTCAATCTTCTCGGTGTTGTTGTGTCGATTGACTCTACTGAAGAGGCTGTTGCTTCCCAGAATTTTATTGTTGATGATGGCACTGGCCGCATAGCATTGAGGTTCTTTGAGCAGGGTGCGAAGCTTGGTGTGGGTGACATAATAACTGTCATTGGTAGGCCTCGTGAGTTTGGTGCTGACCGTTATATTGTTCCTGAGATTGTCAGGAGGATATCTGATTCGAAATGGATTGAGGTCAGGAAGCTGGAGCTTGCGCTCGATAAGAAAGTCTCGCCAATTCAGGCATCCCCTGCTGAATCGCTTGACGTTGAAGTTGAAGAAGTCAGAGGGTCTGATCCTGTATCGAGCATAATTGGTATTATCCGTGGGCTCGATTCGGGGGAGGGTGTTGCTTTTGATGAGATTTCTGTGAAGTTCAAGGGTGGTGACCCCGAGCAGTTCATCAGGCGCCTTCTTGTGCAAGGAGACATATTCGAGGTCAAGCCAGGCAGGTATAAGGTCTTAGAATAGAGCCGGCGTTATATATGATTCTACCACTGCTGCGACAAACAAAACACCTATTGCTATTATAAGCAGCGATGATGCGTCAAGTATTATTTTCTGGAATTTGTCTGTATCGAAGTCGTGGTTTATCACCGCTACAGATATTATTCCTCCTGCGAGTCCTGCAATCATGTAAGATATCATTTCAGGCAGTCCATGCAGGAAGTATCTTGAGAATGAATACGTGACTGTCTGCGTAACTGCTGACATCTTGGCTATCCCTGTTACTGCGGCGTATTTTGCTATTCCCAATCGGATTAGATTACCCACTGCAGCTGCTACGACGCTGGCGTTCCACGTCAGTATGAATATCGCACCTGAGCCGTAGAAGAATGCGAATATTATGCAGAATATCATTACTTTTATGTTATTGAAGAATATTTTGTTGAACATTGATGTTGAAGCAGCATTTCCTACGACTTGTATCGGCGCGTTTATCTGTGCGATTGTTGTTATCTGCTGTTTGAATATTGTTTGCGTCATCTCTGTTGGCAATATGACGTACCATATCGCAAATGCTACTGTCATGCCTGTGAAAAGGAATAGGTAGAACATAATAACTCTGCTGTGTCTTTTGAGCATTGATGTTTCATCACTAAGTTCGATGTCTGCTTTTTCCTCTCTTCTGATTGTATGGAACATTAGTGGAACGCAAGCAAAGGTTGTGAGGAATATCATGACCAGGTCTGCTTTGTCTCTAAATATCCAGTACCCCAAGAATGTGCCTACTGATGCGACAAGCATGCCGTAGAAGAATAGTTCCCAGGGTTTTTTTGCCGCCAGTTTTGGGCGCATTATTGATTCTAAGACCATCGGTTTTATCGTCATTTATAAACTATTTAAATCTTTCTCTGGATGTTTGAGGCGTTTTGAAACGCATGTTTTAAATATGGGCATAGAACTTTTTGGGTGTATGGATTATAAAGAATTGCTTAAGAAGGGCAGGAGTGAACTGCCTGAATCCGTCTTTGAAAGCGAGCGCTTTGAGATACCTAAAGTCATAGGTCATCTGCAGGGCAACAAGACAGTCATAAGCAATTTCCATGCAATCGCTGACAAGCTGAGCAGGCCGGTGGATCATTTCCTGAAATACATACTAAAGGAGCTTGCAACGCCAGGCAACCTCACTAAGAACGGTCTTATAATCGGCACAAAAGTTCCTGCTTCTAGGATTAATGAAAAAATCAGGAAGTATGCTTCTGAGTATGTCATATGCCCAGACTGCGGTAAGCCTGATACTAAGATAATAAAGGAAGGGGAATTGTTTTATCTGCGATGCCAGGCCTGCGGTTCAAAGCATCAGGTTAAGGCAATAAGGTCAGGCATGTAATTACCCAAACCACGCCCCGAGTCCTGTCTGTTTTTCTTTCTCCCTGCCGAACACACCTTCTATCCTTCTCTTTGTGAGTTCTAGAGTCTGCTTTAGGTAAGGCGGCAAAGAATACTTGTTCGCCAGGCTTATGCTGGGCTCAAGGTATTTTATTATGCTTCCTTCAGAAATTGTGAATATGATTTTTCCGCCGCATTGAGAACACTTCCCTAGTAGCGGTGGTCTTCTGAATTTCTCGTTGCAGTTTACGCATCTGAATTCCTGTTGTGAGAATTTCCTGAGGTTTCCTTTTATGTCTCGTACAAAGTGTTTCTCTATGACGAGTCTTGCAACATCTGCCTCGTCCACTGCTCTTATTTTTTGAGCGAGGTCCATCTGTGCCATCAGCTTATCCTGCATTGAAGGCAGAGTCTTGTATGATGAGCATAATATGCCTGCGTTTATGTTATCGGTATCGTGGGTAAAGCCCATGCCTTCGTACTGTTTTTCTGTGTTGAGCACATTTTTTGTTGTTTCGATTTTGATTTCGTATGGTAGCTTATAGTTCATGCATCCTTCATAGAACTCTAAAGGATACACCCAAGCTCTATCTACGTCAAAAGCCATATCGTCGACTTCTGATGGTGCGAGTATTGATGTCAATACTAATGGAGCATCCATTGTACTGCCTCTTGTGTCTGGCAGGTATTTTCTTGAGAAGTTCAGGAATGCATCCATCAGGAGCAGCAAGCACGATTCATCACCATCGCAGTCTCTCCTCATGGCCGCGTGCATCAGCGGGTGTGCGAGGAATCCTTGTGTCTTTGAGAATCCCACTATTCTTCCTATTGTTCCTGCTGATGTGTGCGGCGCAAGCCCTATGACCAGCTGTCCTGCAAGATCCTCTTTTGTTTCAATGTTGTAGTATGCTTTGAGTCCATATAGTTTTGTGAGTTCCTCATCAACAAACTTCATTGTCCTCAAAAGCACATCATCTGAAGGCTCATCTGGAGAGTCTGGGCAGCATGGAATTACTATATCCTGCGGTTTCAGTTCCAGTATCTGTTCTTCATTCTCGAGCGGTCTTCCCTTGATATCTTTCTCGTAACCGAGCTCCTTGAGCTTTTGCATGCTCACTCCTATCTCTTTGGGCTTGAAATGTGTTATCGGCAGTTCAGAGCAGTCATATCTTATCGTGCCTTCCTTGTTGACACAGATGTCGTATTTTGCTCTTAGTATTCCTTTTATCAGGTGTTCTGGTACGTGATCCTTGTTGCTTGTTCCTCTGACTCCTTTTATCAGGTCAGGGTATGTCTTCGTA
This sequence comes from uncultured Methanosarcinales archaeon, assembly GCA_964563755.1. Taxonomy (GTDB): domain Archaea; phylum Nanobdellota; class Nanobdellia; order Woesearchaeales; family UBA11576; genus JABMQF01. The sequence goes on along the minus strand of CAZLYC010000001.1, from coordinate 141,008 downwards.
TTGAGTTGATTCAGGAATTGCTCAAAGTGTTCGCGTATTTTGAGTTCTTGTCTGAAGTATGGGAGGGTCTTGCCGCATTTTGGGCACAGTTCGGTGTCCATCTTTCCGCAGTTTTTGCATACATATCTTTTCGCTGTCTTGTTGTTGCATTCAGGGCATACCCCGAAAATTGTCTCTTTGTCGCATTCTTTGCAGTATCTTAGCGGGAATTCTGCTGTTATCTTTCCTGCTTCCATTGCAGACTGGAATGACCTGAGCCTTCCTCCTTCTTCTCCAACAGGGAACAGGACGTGAGGACTTCCGGTGAGTTTCCTCATCTTTGCTTTTTCTGGTCTGCCCATCCTTGCTCCTATGAAAAGCCCGCATTTGTCTCTTTGTTGTATGTCTGAAAATTTGTTCAGTGCTTCTAGTGTTGTCTGTGATTCTTGGGAGAATTTTTCAAGTTCCTGCTCTGTAATCTCAGGATTCTGTTTTCCTATCTTAAGGAGCTCTTTTATTATTACTGTGTCGTCTTTCTTGAAGACTATGAATTCGTTTGTCGCAAGTATGTGCGGTATTCCTATCACTTCGAGATTTCTCTTGTATTCCTTGTTTATCGGCAGTATTGCTTTCGTTATCCCTTTCTCGTCGTTCTCTATCTTCATCCTTGATAGCCATGCTGCAAGTTTGGGAAGCTGTGATTTTTCTATTGAATTCCAGAAATATGTGTGTTTTGGGTGCAGCGGCGTTGATGTTGCTTTTGCTATCCTTATTGCCTGTTCAGCATCTGGTTTCTCTTTCAACGGATTTTTGAGCATCTTTTCAAGTTGCTCTCCGCTTATATCGACAAGTTCTGATATCTTATACGTATCGAGAGTGCCGAATATCGACACTGCTTTTTTCTCTAGCTCCTGTGACCACCATTCTTCACAATAGCCCGGTGGCACCAGGATGTGGTTCCTGTTCAGGAAATCTCCATAGTTTATGAGCGCATCTCCAAGGTATAATACTTCTATGACTGTTTTCTTCACTTGTTTTGCTTCCTGCTCTGTGTCGAGTCGTATTACGCTTCCATCACTTGTCTTTACTATCGGGCCATCTATGGTATCGCATGGTGTAAATGCTGCGCCTTTTCCGGGTCTTTCGACCTTTAGTTGGGTTCCCGTCGCTATGAAATTGTTGAGAACATGCATTGATGCGGGATGTATTGATTGCGCAGAGTATCCGGATGTCCTGCTTCTACCGTATCTTAACCTGAATCCGCCATTACGTAGCGGATGTGATATCACAGGTCTTCCAGCAACGAGATCCTGTATGTAGGTATAATCTGGTGTTATCTTTGGTTTATCCTTGTCTCCTTCTTTTTTGTCTGCCTTGCCTTTTGCATGCATCTCTTTCTTGAGCTTGATGAATCCATCAAGGAAGTTCCATTGCTCCATGTCAAAGTCTTTGCCCCATTTTAATAGCTGTTTCCAGAGTTTCTCTGCTTTTAGAGGTATGCAGCTTGAATGGATTAGGCAGTATCCGCTTCTTATCTTGTTGGTCGGTATTCTTGGAAGGTCTTTGTAGTTTGATACTTCAATATCTTCTGATGCGTCTCCGGATATCTCGACAGGAAGATTTTTCATCATGAACTCTGACTCTTCCTTTGATGGGAAATATTGCAGATTTGTGACTCGTTCATGATAGTCTTCAAGCTCTGTTGCACATCTCTTTATCTCGTTGTCATCCGGGTCGTATGTCGCGTATCCTGTCTTTTTTCTTACGTAATCTGATATTATGACTGACCATGCTGCTGCTGTTCCTCCTGCGTTCCTTACCGGTCCTCCGTAGTTGAGGCAAAAATATTCTCCATTGCCATCTCTTCTTTTCTTTATCTCTATCGATATCAGTCCTTCTATCGGGCTGCTTACGACTCCGACTGTGCCGTATGCAAATCCTACTCTCACTCCTACTTCTATCGCTTCTTTTTTGTCTTTGAATTTGCAGAATTTCTCTTCTGCGACCTCTAATGAGATTTGTAATGCTACTCTCCAATCAAGCGCACCATATTTGTTCTCGAGCTCGATTATTCTTTCTACTGCTCCGCTTCCGACTATCTGTGGTGCTACGACCGATATCAGGCCTACTACTCTTTCCGCCATGTTAGATGCCAGCTGGACCTCGACTTTATCGTCAGGATCGTATCCTTTTTTCCTTGCTTCTGTGGCTATGTTGAACTCAGTCTGGCATTTCTCCTTCAGGGAGTCAAAGTATGCCTGCATCTCTTTGCTTGCCACCACCATTTTTTAGTCCTCTGAGTCGTAAAATTTGAGCATTTTCACTTTTCTTGTCTGGAGATTTACCAGTACTGCTCTTCCTGGCTGTGGCTTAAGCCCCATCTTCTCCTGGTATTCTGTCTTTTCAAGCCAGCATGAGCAGCTGAGAAGTGTTACGTTCCTGTAATTTGTCGCCGAAACCCTGTGTATGTGGCCGCTGACGAAAAAGTCAGGTACTTTGTCTATGACAAGACTGTCCTTATTGGCATCAGGAAGGTATAGTGTTGATGTGTGCGACGGGGCCAGGTGTCTTCTTTTGAGAAGGAATTCCATGATTAGGTCTACTCTCTGCTGTCCTCCTTTGTTTCTTATGGATTCTACTGTGTCTGCGTAGTATGGGAAGCTGAATCCGTGGTACATCAGGACATCGAAGCCAGGAAATTCTTTTGATGCGTGTATATTCACACAAGAAGGATTGCTGACTATTGTCACGTTAGGGAGCTTGTATATCGCTTCAGCAAAATCTTTGTATAAAGGAGGTTGCGGCTCTGATATCCTCATGGCGTCGTGGTTTCCTGGGCAGATTATTATCTGCACTCCTTTTGGTATCATGCTTGCGTATCTTGCGAATTCTGTGTATTGGTCGTATATGTCTGTTATTGTCAGATCCTTGTCCTGGTCAGGATATATTCCTATCCCTTCCACTATATCTCCTACCATGAATAGATACTTTACTTTTTTTGCTAACTCTTTCTGTGTTTCGTTTCCTTCGTCTCCTCTTATCCAGGATATGAATTTCTCGAATGCATCTTTTAGGAAAACGTTTGAACCGAAGTGAAAGTCTCCCATGAACAAAGCGTATGCTTCATCCGGGCTTTTCTTCATCTCTAGGTATATCGGTATGTCTGGCAGTATTATGCTGCTGACGAACATCGCGTTGCCTGCTGACATGCCTACTATCCCTATGACTTCATCAAGAACTGTCTCTTTGGCCATCTCAAAGCCGTCCGAGTTTTGTGATACTATTGCTTTTATTGTTCCTGTCTGGTCTTCTACAGTCAGAACCAGATTGCCGGATTTTGTTGTTTGTTTGTCCGTCACTAGCGCTATTATAGCTGCCTGCTCCCTTTCTTTTTTCTGGTTGAGTCGATTTATAGATGTCAGATTCTGGAGTTCCTTCCTGTTCTGAAGTATTGTCTTAAGTGAATTGTATCTTGCGGAGAATAATCCTATGAAATCCTGCACATCCCTTTTTTTGGGTTCTTCTTTGTACGAGAAAACGATGCTTACTTCCGGTCTCTGTTGGGGGTTCGCTGACTGTTTGTCATATTTGTTCAACAAATCTGCAAATTTTGTTGTTTGGTCTGCTGTCGTAAGTTCTTGTGTGATGAATGAATGGAATGAGTCTATATCATTCATTGTTGCTATCTGGTTTAGCATTGTTCTATCTAGGATTATTCCTTTGCTGAGAAGCAAAGATACTATCTCCCTTTTCCTGTCTAGCTCCAATTGGACCCCCATTCAATTGTCTAAGAAAAGATTTGATTTTGTTCGGTTATATTCCAAGATCTTTTGTTATTATTTCTCTTATTTTTGGTTCTAGCTGTGATGGTAATGCGAGGTGTATCTCTCTTGTCCGTCCATATCTTCCGTTTGATATGACTTTTGCGTGTATTATGCCAAGCATGTCGAATTCTGCTATTATGTCCGATATTCTTCTTTGTGTCAATGGCCTCAAGCCGGTTTTTGCGCATACATCTTTGTATATTTCGTATACATCTCCGGTCAGTATCTTGCTTCTTTTTTCTTTTGTGAGAGCTATTGTTGCGTATAGTGTGGCTTTGAACTGCTGTGGCTGCGTTGTTATCATATCAAGGACCCGGTCTTTCTCTATTTTCTCCTCAGCAAGGTCAAGATGTTTTATCGTGACTTTTGTTTCGCTGTTTCTTTCTGCAAGTTCCCCTGCTACTCTTATTAGTTCAAGGGCTCTTCTTGCGTCTCCGTGGTCCTTTGCAGCATAGGCAGCGCATTTTTCAATGAGTCCCTGTTCTATGGCGTCGCTTTTGAATGCAGCATTTGTTCTTTGTTTTAGTATGTCTTGTATCTGTAATGCATTATATGGTGGAAACACCAGTTCTTCTTCGCTCAATGATGATTTTACTCTAGGATCGAGATTGTCTACAAATGTCAGGTCGTTTGATATCCCTACTATTGATATCTGCGCGTTCTTGAGCTCTGAGTTTATTCTTGTAAGATTGTATAGTATTTCATCGCTTGTCTTGTTTATCAGCTGGTCTATCTCATCCAGAATTAGTATGATTGTCCTTTTTTCTTTGTCTATTGCAGAATAGAATATCTTGTATACTTCTCCTGTCGGAAGTCCTGTTGATGGTATTTCCTTTTTGAATTCTCTTGCGAGTTGAGCGACAAGCCTGTACTCTGTATCCGCAACCTTGTTAAGTTTGCAATTGACATATACTATTTCGAGAGGAATGTTATTTTGTTTTGCTACGTCTAGTAATTTCTGTGTTGTATGCCTTACGCAGACGGTTTTTCCTGTTCCTGTCTTGCCATAGATGAATAGATTGGAAGGTCTTTCTGTCCTTAATGCTGGTGCAAGTATATTCGCTATCTGGCTTATTTGCTGGTCTCTGTGAGGGATTTCACCTGGAGTGTATGCTGACTGCAGCACTCCTTTGTCGTTGAATAGGGGTTCCTTTTTTATGAAGTTTTCAAAGAAATCGTCTAACCCCTTTTCTGTCATGTTTTGGAGCAGAAGAAAAGGAGGTATATAAAATTTGTCTATGCTTATGTGAAATTCCGTTTAAAGCATCATTTATGTTATTTTAAAGCTGTTTAAATGAGTTCCAAAGGAAATGAACGACCAATCCTACTTGATATAACACGATAACCACTCACCCCTTTATTTCCTATGGAAATATCCTTATTAATTAAAAACTATTGTTAAAACTCTTTATTTTATTGTTTTCTTCATTTTTTTCAGAGAAAAAAGTGTTTATTTATTTTCTATATAGAAAGTAATTATTATTTATTTTATATTATTATTTTAATAAATAGTTTTTTTATTATATTAACCAGTTTCCACTAGAAACGAAGGGGATGGGGTGCTTTTTAGTTACTTCCGGAAATTTTCACAAGACACTGGACATATCGGGATAGAGAATAAATACCATTTATAGTTAATATTATGAATGAAAATTAAAATAAGTCCTGAACTAGCAAGAATTGTAGCACACATATGTGGTGATGGCTACATCAGAAAAGGAAAACAACGCAGAACTGAAGCAGAACTATTAACTCACCCAAGAAAAAACATATTCAAAAACAAATATTATGTTAGATATGTAAACACAGAAAAAACACTCGCAAACCAATTTATACGCGATGTCAAAAAAGAGCTTAATCGAGTAGTTATTAAATTAAGAAAATATGAATATGAAGTCAGTGGTAAATGGGTTTATGATCTTGTTGTGCATTTAGGTGCAGGCAAATCAAGAGAATGGTTCATTTCTAAAGAAATATTCGATGCAAAAAAGAATATAAAAATAGAATGGTTGAAAGCATTTTTTGACGATGAGGCACACGTTTCAACGAATAGCAAGAAGATAATATTAAGCATAATAAATAAAAAAGGAATAAAACAAATCAAAAGAATGCTGAGTCAAATCGGTGTTACTTCTCAATTACGCGGGCCATATTCATACACATTTAGAAGTAAGAAAGGGCAGAAATATTATCTTATTATACCAAAAAAAGAAATCATAAAATACAGCACAATCATAGGATTTTATCATCCAAATAAAGCAAAAGCATTACGAGATATAGTTAATAAAATAAATAAAAATGGGGCTGTTGGGAATTTCCACAGATAACTTTTGTGTTTTTTCTGTATTTGAACCCAAATCAGCCGGTATCTTCCTCAAGAGCAATGTCTTGACATACCAGTCTGTTAATCATCGGCATTTTGCCTCATCGCTCCATTGTCTGGAGCCGGCTGTGCTAGCCAAGTTATACTACAGCCCCATTTTAGCTGTTTAATCTGAGAATAACGAGTTATTTTTAAAACTATTGTGTCCGCTGCATCTGTTTATTTCTTCCTTTTCAGCTTAAGCACGGTTTTCTTTCTTAATTCACTTACCATCTTATTGGCTTCTGTGCCGTTTTTCTCTATTTTTTCTATCTGTTTCTGTTTCTTTTGTCTGTTCTTACTGTATTTAGAAAACACTTTTGTGAAGAATATCAATACAAATAACAGCACAATTCCTATTATCACATATGTTAAGTATCGGTCTTTGAGTTTTTTCTTTGTGGTGAGTACGAACTGCACTTCTTCAGTATAATCTATTTTTTCTCCTTGTATGCTTGTCGTTATAGTGACCTGGTAATCGTTATCTTCCAATGCGTCAAGATCTGGTGTTATTGTCATATTGACTGTCTTTTGTGTATTTGGTTCGATTATTATGTTATATCTTTCAAAGGTTATCCACGTATTTTCATTCGTGTTGACTGCAAATCTTGCTTTTTTGTCAGTAGGATTCTTTATTGTTATAGGAACATCATATTTTTCTTCTGTTATCTCTAGTTTGTCGTCTTTGCCAGCTATTGCTGTCCTATCCATGACAACCAATGCTTCTTGAGTGTTCTCCTCTGTGACTTTCTCTTCTAGGGAAAGTTGAACTGTTTCATTTTCAACAGCTTCTGTTCCTGTTGTTGTGGCTTTGCAGAATTTGTACGAAGCTATTCCTGCTGCCCCCGCTATAGCGACGAGCAAAACAAAAAATAAGATTGGCCAGAGTCTTAAGCCTTTATCTTTCTTGTATTGTTTTTTCTCTGTCTTTGTTTTCTGCTCTGCCTTTTTTGGTTCTTTTGTTCTCTTTCTTCTTTTAACAACCGCCCTTATTAGTAAAAGTAATATCAATACAGCTATTCCGCCGAGGAGCCAAGGCAGATATCCTTCAAGAATCATCTTTTTCTTTGTCAGAACCAGATTGAGTGATTCTTCATAGTATATCTTCTTACCTTCGAGTGTGGTATTTATCAGTATGGCGTAATCATTCTTCTTTAGAGCATCCAAATCAGGTGTTATCTTGAAGTTGAGTAGCTCTGTTCTGTTAGGCATAATAGATATCTTTTCTTTTTCAAATTTCACCCAGCTCTCTTCTTGTGTTTTGACTGTGAAGACTGCCTTTCTGTCTGTCGGGTTCTTTATTGAGAGGATCAGGTTTATTTCAGTCTGGCCGTCAAGTTCTATCTGGTTTCCTGTTCCGGGTACTCCTTCTCTGTCTATGACTATTAGTGATTCTTGTATGTCCTCGTTTGTCAAGACACCTGTTTCTGTCTGTTCAGGTTTTGGCAAAGGAACTTCTTCTTGTGCTGTCTGGTTTGTTTCATTCTGTGTTGTTTCTTGTTTTTGGAACATTCCGGAGCTCATAGCGTAATATGCAGCCCCGCCGAGAATAAGCGCTATTAGTATTATCAGGAGTATTGGCCAAAATCTTCTTTTGCTTTCTTCAGATTTTCTCCTATACTCGCGCTTTTCTACTGTTATTGCCTGTTTTTCTGCTTTGGTCTTGTCCTGTTTTATGACTGTTTTCTCTTTCTTCTTCTTTCTCTTTGTAAGTAGGATTATTGCTGCAATTATAGCAACGAGAAGCAATATTCCTGCAAACGCAAGAATCATCGCGAATTTTCCTGTCTCTTCTTCTTTGACTTCAATAAAGAAGTCTTTGCTATATTCGATTCCTTCAGCAGGAATCTCTGCGACAATCGTGGCAAGATACGTGTCTTCTGAAGTCTCTTCTGTTGGAACAGCAGTTATTGTTATTGTTTCATTCTGACCTGGCTCTAGCGTGGTTTGCGTCTTGTCTATGGTCACCCAGTCGCTTGCGTCTACTCTTAGGTCATACGTTGCGGCTTCATATCCTGCGTTTGTTATTGTTGCTTGGGATTCTCCGCCGTTATGGTCTATATTCATGTCTGTGAGGTCTATTTTCGGGATGTAGAAGTCTTCTTTAGGCAATATTGTGACTGTCTTCTGTTCGACATATGTCTGGTTGACTTCTGTTATTGTGATGTATACATTCTCTGCGTATTCTCCTGCGCTGGTGCAAGGCGTCTGTCCCATTATCTTAACTTCTTTCTCGTCATCAGGTTCAATCAGTAATGGTGCGGGTGATGTGGTTAGCCAATCAAGGCCCTCAAGTTCAACAATATAGTTGGCTTGTCTTGAGCCGGTGTTTTTGAGTTTGAGTGTGTGTTCTTTTGGTTTGCATTCTGCTGCTTTGAAAACGTCTTGCGTCTCTATGAGTTCATAATCGAAGCATTTCTCTGTTTCTAGTACTATCTCTCTTGTCCTCATCTCTTCGCCTCTTACAGACAAGGAGTTTAGTATTACTGAATAAGCGCTCTCCTCTTCAACAGGAGGGAATGCTAGTATGTTTGTCTGGCTTATTGAAAGCGCAGGCATAGTTATAGAATCATTTTCAGGATATATCCAGTCGGGGCCAACTGTTGTCAATGAATACGCATTGGCCATGGTTGCGTTGTTTATTATCTGTGCGGGGATTATGTTAGGTATTCCCTGGCAGACCGCGTATTGTTCTTCTGTGTTCAATTCATAATCATAGCATTTGAGGACATTGAGTTCAAAATTGCTCTGTCCGAGTATTCCGGTCCCGTGCGCCAGCACGTTGAGCGTGAATGCATCGTCTCCATATTTTCCGCATTCAAGGTTCAGGAATACAGACACCGCTTCTTTTTGTCCTGGTTCGAGTATCATTATGTCTGTGCTCAGCGTTATCGCTTCAGAGTATGGTTCGACGCTCAGCTCGTATGTCTCCACGTGGTTTCCTGTGTTCGTAACAGTGAAATCATATTGGACTGGCGTGCATGGGCACACTTCTTTTCTTGTAGAAGACTTTGCAGTTATCTGCACGTTCGGGCAGTTTTCGACATTGAGTGTCTGTTTGAGCTCTTGTTCTGTGTCGAAGATTGTTCTTATTGTTGTATCGAGTGTGTATTGGCCTCTTGCTCTGCAGGGCACTTTTATGAATCTGTCGACTTGTTTTGACTGTCCCTGTTCAAGATAGAATGTCATAGGAGCCAGGTTTACCCACTTGGCTGCTGTTCCTGTCGGTTCAAGGATGAATGTGCTTGTAACATCCCCATTATTGTTAAGGAATATCTTATCTATGGCAAGATCGCATGCGCATAAAGTGACCTCTTCTGAATTGGATGTCGCTGTAAATTCCTCTTTGTATGCCGTAACCAAGCTAGATGTAAGGATGAGTAATATTGTTAGGACTATGAGGCTATGATTAATTTTATTTTTGCTGTCTTCCATTTAACCCCCTCTGTTGTTACTCAAGAATAGCAATTCATTATTTAAATTTTTCTATTGATTACGAAGGTTTTTCTCTTTATTGAACAAAAAGCTTATATATTTGTTAACGATTGTTAATTAACTATTGTTAATATATTGTTGATCCCGTCTTAAAGATGGTTTTTCAGGGTTTTAAATGAAAATGGAGCTGCCACAAGAAGTAGAGATTTGGTATGTGATTCCAGTACTTAGAAAGATGTTGGTGTCAGAACTGAAGAAACAAGGGCTAAAGCAGAATGCAATAGCAACAAAGCTGGGGCTAACAGAAGCCGCGATTTCACAGTATGCGACAGACAAGCGTGCGAATTCACATCTTACTGCTTTTGAATCAGCGGAACTTAAGTCAGAGATAAGCAAATCAGCAATCAAGATCGCTTCATCATCCGATTCCAACGTTTCAAACAAGGAAATCAACAGGATCTGCGCGTTTATGCGAGAAAAAAAGATTCTGTGTGAGATTCACAAGAAGAAAAACCCAAACATAAAATGTTGTGATGTGTGTTATTGATGTTTTTTGAGGTGTCAAAATGAAAGCATATCTTGACAATGGTGCAACGACAAAGGTTGATGAGAAAGTGGTAAAGGAGATGCTGACTTTCTTCACAGAGAAGTATGGCAACGCATCAAGCATTCATCAGCTTGGTCAGGAAGCCAAACGATATATGGAAGAGTCCCGTGAAGTTATAGCAAAGAAGCTGAACGCTAAGTATGATGAGATAATATTCACATCTGGCGGCACAGAATCTGACAATCTGGCGATAAAAGGAATTGCATACGCTAATCGCGAGAAAGGGAATCATATCATAACAACAAAGATTGAGCACCCTGCTGTTGAAAACACTTGTAAAGCATTAATGGAAGAGGGTTTTTCTGTAACTTTTCTCGACGTTGACAAGGAAGGGTTCATAACGCCAGAGCAGCTTGAGAAAGCGATAACCAAAAAGACCATACTTGTAACCATTATTCACGGAAATAATGAGATAGGAACGATTCAGCCGATAGAAGAGCTCGGCAATGTCTGCAAGGAGCACAATGTTTTCTTTCATATAGATGCAGTCCAGAGCTTTACTAAGGTTCCGATAGACACAAAGAAGGTTAATGTCGATTTGATATCGATGTCTGCTCATAAGATTCACGGTCCGAAAGGAATCGGAGCTCTCTACATACGTAAGGGAACAAATGTTGTGCCGATATCACAAGGCGGCAGCCACGAATTTAAGATGCGTCCTGGTACAGAGAACGTTCCTGGAATAGTCGGTTTTGCGAAGGCAGTAAATCTGACATCAGATTCTGACGTAAGGAAAATTGCAGCAATGCGTGACATTCTGATAGAAAAAATAGAAAAGGAAATTCCTAACGTTAAGCTCAACGGCCCAAGAGGAGAGAAAAGGCTGTGCAATAATGTCAACATATCTTTTGCCAGCGTGGAGGGTGAGGCGCTAGGAAGTTATCTAGACATTGAAGGGGTCTGTACTTCTACAGGAAGCGCTTGTTCATCTCATTCATTAGAGCCTAGTCATGTGCTTCTCGCGATAGGGCTTTCAAAAGAGCTCGCAAACGGGACTTTGCGCATGACTTTAAGCAGGTTCACTACAAAAGAAGAGATTGAATATACAGTAAAGACGCTCAAGAAATATGTAGAAAAACTGAGGAAGATAAGTCCTCTACAGAGGGTGTTGAAGAATGTACTCTAAAAAAGTCATGTGTCATTTTGTAAAACCAAAGAACGCAGGTGAATTAAAGAAAGCAGATGGCATTGGTCAGGTAGGTAACCCGTCCTGTGGTGATGTAATGCAGGTCCAGCTTAAGGTCAAGGACAACAAGATTCTTGATGCTAAATTCAAGACATTCGGTTGCTGCGCCGCAATAGCCTCTTCTGATGCTGTCTGCGAGCTTATTAAGGGCAAGACAATAGATGAAGCACTTAAACTGACAAAAGAGGATGTGATAAAGTTCCTTGGTGAATTGCCTCCTGTCAAGGTGCATTGTTCGATTCTCGGCATAGATGCGCTTAAGAAAGCGGTAAAGGACTATAAGGACAAACATCCAGATTAGTTATTATAATCCCTATAATCCCTGCAAGCCACGCCAGTACGGACACGGCCAGAGTGCAATCTAAAGCTTTATAATACTTATTCCTGTTTCTTTTTTGTATGGACAGCATAATCTGCCGCTATGGAGAATTGGCCCTTAAAGGCAAGAATAGATGCATGTTTGAGAAAAGACTCGTGTCAAACATAGAAGATTGCCTAAAACGAAACAACATAGTTGGAGAGGTCACAAAGACATATGGCAGGATGTTTGTTTTTACACAAGATGAAAGGGCATTATTGTTCCTGAAAGATGTTTTTGGTCTTGTTTCTATAAGTCCTGCGATATCGGTTGAGAATGACATAGAAAAGATTTCAAAAGCAGTGCTTGATTTCGCATCAGATTTCAAAGGAAAAGTCAAGAGTTTCAGGATAACTGCCAAGCGTTCAAACAAGGATTTTGAAAAAACATCACAGGATTTGGCGATTATTTTAGGCGAGAAAGTTTTTGAAGCTTTGAAAATAAAAGTGAATCTACACAATCCCGAGCTCGAGATTGGTGTCGAAGTCCACAATAAGACGTTTATTTTTCACGAGAAGATAGCTGGTTTCGGCGGTCTTCCGTTGGGCATGAGCAGCCGTGCAATCTGTCGTGTGGAAAGTGAAAGAGACATTCTGGCTGCCTGGCTTTTCATGAGGCGTGGTTGTAGCATATTTCCTGTGGCATTTGAAGGGTCAGACATATCTGTTCTGGATAAGTATTCTTACGGTTCTAAGCTTCTTGTCAGGAAAATCAACAAGATTACAGATATAAACAATCTTGCGTCAGAATTCGATTGCAAGGCATTTGTTATAGGAGATTTTCTGGATGATTTCGAGGCAGATAAATACAAAGCAATCAAAATACCAGTCCTTACGCCGCTGATAGCGAAAGACAAGGAATCTATAGAAGAATCTTTTTCGAGGATAAGATGAGTTCTTTCAAGAATGTTCTTATTGTGCTTGGTGCCATGCCTAGGATTGATGGAAGGCCAAGCGACGCGATGGTTTCTAGGGTTAGAAAAGCTATCAGTCTCTACAAGAAAGAGAATTATTCAAAAGTCATCCTTAGTGGCGGCCCCTCCCGAGGCATTCCGGAAGCTGAGATGATGAGGGTGATGATGCTAAGAGTTATTCCGCAGGAGAAATTGCTTGTTGAGCCGCACTCGCGCACAACATCACAGAACGCAGTATTATGCTGGGCATTAATCAAGGATAATAAGCCAAAGAAGATAACTGTCGTGACGTCAAATTACCATCTTTCGAGGGCAAGTTACATATTCAGGAAACTCTATGCTCATATGAGTATTTCGCTGAAGTTTGAAGGTGCGCAGGATAACTTCGATCCGTTAGAATCGATCTTTTTTAAAATAAAAGAACTGGTGCTTTTTGGTTGGGTTCTGGTCAGAGGTTTTGGTTGATATGGAGATTTTTATCGAAAAGACAGGAGAAAAGAAGAAAATCAAGTTCAACGGAACAGTATCTAAATTACTATCTTCTCTTGGTTTTAACTCAGAGTCGGTCATTGTAATCAAGAATTCTGAAGTCGTTACAGAAGATGAAAGATTATCAGATGAAGACAAGATTAAGATTCTAAGCGTAATATCTGGTGGTTGAATGTTCTGTTCAAAATGCAAGGAAAAAGCAGTTCTCTTAGAACCTGTTCTTTGTAAACAGCACTTCATAACACATTTTGAGAAGAAGGTATTTGATACTATAAGAAAGCACGGTCTTTTCAGCAAATCTGACAGCGTTTGCGTCGCAGCTTCAGGAGGGAAGGATTCAACAAATATTCTTTATTTAACAAAGAAATTTCTCGGTCCTAAAGGCAATCTCGTGGCTCTGCTGATAGACGAAGGAATCAGGGGATATCGTGATAAGACAATAGAAGACCTGAAAAGTTTCTGCAATAAGAACGCAATTAAATTAAAGATTGTCTCTTTTGAGCTTGAATTCAGTTCGTCGCTCGACAAGATATTGGAATCAAAAAAGCTTGATGCTAAGCCCTGCAACATCTGCGGTACACTGAGGCGCTACCTTCTGAACAAGTATTCGAAAGGTTTTGATGTTGTAGTGACAGGGCACAACCTTGATGATGAGGCACAGGCAGTCATGATGAATCTTTTCAGGCAGCAGCTCGACATTCTTTCAAGGATGGGCCCGATTACAGGTGTGAAAAGTCACGGGGGTTTCGTAAAAAGAGTCAAGCCGCTATACTTCTGTTCAGAGAAAGAATCGGCTCTATATGCATTATTGATGGACTTTGGCGTCTCTTTCAATGAGTGTCCTTATGTTATTGAGTCATACCGAGCAGATGTACGTGACACGCTGAATGACTACGAATCAAGGCACAAAGGGGCAAAGTTAAATATAGTAAAATCTTACCTGAACGAATTGCCGAAATTGAAGAAGGCATTCGCGTCATCATATCCGCAGGTTTGCGAAAGATGTGGCGAATCTTGTGCTAACTCGGTTTGTAATACATGTCAGCTATTGTTAAGGATACGCTAAGATGGTATCAACAGAAATCAAAGTTGGGACTGTTTGTAATAATAATTGTGTTTTTTGTCTTAATGATAATCATAATACTCAAAAAACTTCGAATCAGATAAAGCAAGAGATAATTCAAGCCAAGGAAACTGGCGCAGACACAATAAATTTTACCGGTGGCGAGATAACAATAAGAGAAGATTTTTTTGATTTGCTTTCTTTCACGAAGATGCAAGGTTTAAAAATTCGCATTCAATCTAACGGGAGAACATTCGCTTATGCCGATTTTACAGAAAAAGTTTGTGCTTTTGGAATAGAGAACTTCTTGATAAGTCTTCATGCAAACAACGAGGAATTGTACACTTTTCTTTGTGGTGTGAATGGATACACACAGGTCATGGACGGGATAAAAAATCTCATCTCGCACAATCAGAAGGTGACTATAAACTGTGTGTTATCAAAACTAAACATAAAAGAGGTTAAAAAGATAGCAGAACATCATTCAAATATCGGTGCAGCATGCCTTCAGTTTGGTTGGGTCACGCCTAAAGGCCGGGCAATTTTAAAATTTGATAATCTAGTTCCAAAATTCGAAGAAAGTTCCAAATATCTTTTTGAAGCGCTTAATTGGCTCGATGAAAATTACAAAGGGGAAGTATACACACTCGGAATTCCTTATTGTGTTCTTAAAAAAATGTCTTTTTTTAAGTCAGAAGAGTATTCTGACCAAGTCGTCATAAAAAACGGTGCGCAAAAAAGAATATTTGCTAACGCAGCACTGCAAAACAAATTGAAACCGAATCAATGTGAACTTTGTTTTTACAATGAAAAGTGTGAAGGGATTTTCACAGAGTATGCGAACAGATTCGGACTAGATGAATTTAAACTGGTTTCAGAACCATTTTCGAATTTTTTAGGAATCGTGGGTTTTTGTCCAGAACAATTCAACGAATCGATACCAAATTATGGGGCGTATAGAGTTTCAAACGACCTTCTTTTGAGCATCGAAAAAAGCAAAAGAATAGACAAACTTATTTATTTTGTGGGCCCGAGGACTTATTTTCAAAAAAAGCACAGACAATCTGGCAGAATAAAAATTATGCTCATTAGCTCGGTAAACGAATTTGCACGCAGGTTTGAAAAAGAGTTCTTGGCATTCTACTGTATAAACCGAGGTTACACAAAAAAACTTGAAGATTTCAGTTTTAAAAAGATATGTCTGATTCACTCTCAAGATGCTCCGGATATTCTAGAAGAATATGCCCGTTATATTTTTGAATGTAATAAAAATAACTGCTTGTGGATAAGTCCAAGTGTGGCTGGTAGAGATATAGCATTAAATATTTTCAAGATTTTTGAAAGTAAAAAAGGAACAGGGTTCAAACACAGAATAGAAGTGATTCCGTGGGGCATCGAATCAGCGAACAAGAATTGGCCAGAATATGATGGAAAAATAGTAAAACTCATTTATTTTGGTAGAATTGACAGTAGTTATAAGGCAGATATTTTACCGCTTATTGAAACATTTCACAAATTGAAGAGAAAGTATGCTAACATAGAACTCCATTTGGCGGGTTTTATGCACCCGAACGAAAAGCAAAGGTTGGAACGCCATATAACTGACGGAGTATTTTATCACGGTGAAATCCCAGAGAAAAACAAGTCAGAATTTATACATCAGCACCATCTGTTGATATCGCCATCGAACTCAACACAAGAGACATTTGGTGTTGTTCTTTTAGAAGCCGCAGCCCAAGGGCTGGTCTGTATAGCCAGCGACTGGACAGGTCACAATGAGTTATTGAAGCAGGGCAATCTGGTAAAGATGAATATATTATGCAATAAAATGAACATCCCCGTAGGCAGAGAACACGCAGAGGATTTTTTAATAAAAAACCAAATTATTGCAGTGGGTGCAAATATAGATTCTGATGACTTACTCATTAAAATGGAAAGAGCAATAAATGAGATTATGCGCAATAAAAAAGAAAGTTCATTGAAACAAGATATTGAAGAATATTTGTGGTCAAACATAACCAAAAAACATGAATGCATTTGGTTTTCAGAAGACAATCACGAAATAGATAAGACGAAAGAAATGCCGATAGGAATGAGTGTTCCAGTCCGCACATTTATTCCAATGAAAAATTTCTCTGAAACAGAGGAAATCACAGAAAATAACGAAGGATTATCAGAATCGACAATAAAAACAGTTCTAAAAGAAAATTTCGGCATTATTGTGTTGAAGACAGAGACTATCAAAAAGAGACCTGCGAGATTTAAGATATATTCAGACAAGGGCATTTTTTTTATGAAACATTTGTTCTATGTTCCGAAAGATTCTGAAGGTGAACTGTTTATGAGTGCGGTACGCAATTTCAGAGAAGAGTTGATTGGTGGGGGCATAGATATTTTGTCACCATTGAAAAACGCGAGAGGAAAAGATTTTTTCAATATCGGAGAGAATCATTATGAATTGTATTGTTTTTTAGATGGGTTGAAGCAAATAGAAGACATAGAAACTCTCTGCACAGAGATAGCAAAGATACATAAAATTAAAATCTTAAAAGATTATGTAAATCACAAAAGAAGTTCCATATCGATGATTGAAAACATGATTAAAAAGACAGACTCAAAAATTTTGCAGGGCATTTTACAGGAACTAGCAGAATACGAGAATAAAAGCGAAAGAACGATGCGTTATGGTGATTTTCATGCAGGAAACATTTTTTCAATTGACAACAAGATAGTTTTAGGCGATTTTGAAATCTGTACATATGCCAGCAAGGAGTATGACTTAGGAGGGGCACTAAGCTCGAATATCTTCTTTGATGGGCAAATATTCAAAACACAAAAAGCAAAGAACTTCATAAGATGTTACAATAAATCCCTGCACATATCTGATTACGCCAGAAAGCACGTCTTCCATCAAATCTTATTGCATCTGTGTGTAAAATTCTATTCTGTAAGAGCGGTCGCAAAAGAAAATGCTTTTGTTCACGAGAAAATACTTGGTTCAAGAATAAAATACTTTTTGGAAAATAAAGATTTTTTAATTGATTTTTTCATGAGAGTCCCTGATTATTGTGAGGCAAAATGATAGATATAGTCTTTCCGGAGAGAAACGAGGTCAAATTCATAGAAATAGCAGAAAAACTTAGAATAGATGGACTGATTTTTGTTTACTCGCGACCAAAAGACATAGGAGAGCTTCAACGAACCACAAAAATTAAATTATATTCCGCAGTCATTTGCGATGCGAATGAGATAAAGAGATACAAAGGAAAAATCCTTACTTTTGTGAGAGCGCCAGAAGATCAGTTTATTCTCAGGGACTTGATCGAAGGAGAAATGCCGGACATGATATTCGGTCTAGAATTAAACAAAAGGAAAGATTTCATTCATCACCGCAGTTCTGGTTTGAACCAGGTATTATCAGAGAGTTTACGTGAGAAAGGGGTTTGTGTCGGTTTCAATATTTCAGAAATTATCAAATTAAATAGAATTGAGAAGAGCGTTGTTTTAGGAAGATTTAGTCAGAACATACGACTGGCCAAAAAGTTCGGCTTTAAAATTATTTTAGCTTCATTCGCTCACGAACCTTTTGGGCTCAAACCTCAAAATGAAATTTTATCTTTATTATCTTCGTTGGGCATCCACAAACAGGAGAAAGACATGTTTTTAGGTTGGAGGCATTAAAATGAAAAAAGTATTTTTGATTATGTTTTTAATTGTGTTTCTACAAGGGTGCAGTTTTGAAGAAAAAAACGAGTTTAATGTGTCATTTTCAAATGTTTCGCATGATTTCTTTTATTCTTATGATAAAAATATGACTCTTGAAAATATTTCATTTTTTTTATCGAACAATGAGAATTTCAATTTAGATTGTCAGATTTTTCTGAACATGTCAAACGAGACTAACTCAACAAGAGTTGAAGAATCAATAGGTAACCTGAATCCGGGGCAAAAGAAAAAAGCATATTTGGTTTTCAACATGTTTTCAGGCAATGCCACATTAAGTATAGCGCCTGTTTGCACAGTCATTTGACGCCAAAACATTTATAAACAAAAAGCAAGATACCAGCACACAAGCAAAAAAGAGGTACTAAATGGCTAAACGCGCCAACCCAGAACTAATAAAGTACATAGAAGAGCATCTTTCTAAAGGATTTGATATAAAACAGATAAAGAAGAGGTTGGCGGATGTTGGGCATCCAATAGAAGCGATAGAAGATGCTGCTGCCTTTGTCATTCATCAAAGACCCGCTCCAAGGAAAAAACCCGCGCTCTTTATGGTTATGTACGGTCTTGTCCTGATATTGGCAATATCCGGATTTTTATTTTTTGCTTGGTTTAAGTACACACAACATCAGGATTATCTTGAAAGGTTAAATGAAGTCGATTTCAACAGGACACTTGTTGCTATGACTGACATAGAAGTCTTAAAGTACGCAGCATCAGCAGATAATACTGGTTTTTGTAGATTTATAGATGATGGAAGTTTGCGTTTTATTTGTCTTGACAGAATTTGGGCACAAAAAGATTGTTATTATGAATTCATTCTTGGGGAAGAAGACGATTGTTTCATTCGGCTTGCTAAGGAGGAACGAAATGTTTCTTTTTGCGAACGCATAAATCTGACTTCTCCAAAAAAAAGAGACTGCCTAAAATCCATGGTGGAACTTGCTTTGAGTTCAAAAGACCCTTCTGTTTGCGCGCAGAGTCTTGTTTGTGCAAGAGGAGCAGCAATCGAAAAAAAGGATGTATATTTCTGTGAAAGGTTGTTTGGAGGAGAAAAAGCAAGTTGTCTGCTTGCAGTAGCAAGAGTGACCGGCGATTCGAAGATTTGCGATTCAATGACCGATTGGGAACAGATACGTTTATCCTGCATGATGGACACAAACAAAGACATAAATTCTGTTCTGAATCTTTGTCTTGAAGACATTAAATTCAACACGACCGGTTCTTTCGAGAACTGCATAATTGAAAGCAGTTTAGATTTATACAATAAAGGCACAGCATCCTGTGACAGTATAAATTCGTTTTTTAGTGACAAAGCTATGGAAAACTATTTAAATGAAGTTAAGAAGTATTACGTTGCGCAAATAAAAAATGATACTGAAGAAGAGCGAGATGATGGCATGAGAGATGTTGTAGATATGCCAAAAAATGAGAAAAAGCGATCTTTAGGTGAATGTGTCGCATGGTGATTGTTTCAAAGATAAAAAAAGAGATATCCAAGTTCCTTCTTGGTGAAGAAGGCAAGATTGCAAAGGAGTCAATACTTAAGCTAGGTCCTTTTGTTCTTCTTGCATCAGTTTTCTCATTAGGAAACGCAGAAGCGCACGTTAATTATAGCCCTGATGGTCTCAAAGGGTCAGGTTCAGATCCTGCTTTGTGTTCGCACTGTTATTTTCAGGATGGAGATTGTTCTGGAAGTTGCTTGAATGATTGCGCTGTTCTTGATGCAGGTAAAGTAAGAGCTGCTGTGCTTTATGCAGACAACAATCTGGGTTATACAACTGTTCTTCAACCACCACAGGGCTGCATAGGTAATTATGTTCACGGTAGCTGTGGGGACCACATAAGTGATGGTGGGGGCTGCTTGGACAACCATTTTAGTTGCAGCGACCACCTGAACAGTAATGAAAACTCTGTTTGGACAGGTGCGCACAATAATGCCATAGATATTAACGCTGCAGCAACAACAATAACTGCGAATCACACACATTTCATGAGTTCAGCACATTTTAGGAATCCTGATGGTAGCCATATGGATTGGACCGCTCACGCAAACGACCACGCTGATTGTTTCAGAAGAAACAATCATCTTAGCGGATGAGTTCTTTTAAACAAGGATACTTTTAAAAATACTGCATGAACTTATCTTGGTATGAATTACGAAGTGAAGTTAGGAACAGCATGCAACAATAACTGTGTTTTCTGTTTGAATTCTGAAAGGGAAATTTCTCTTTCGCACGATAGAATACTAAACGAGATTATTTCAGCAAAGAGCAAAGGTGCAGAAAAAATAACGTTTACAGGAGGGGAACCGTCTATACGCACCGATTTCTTTGAGCTCTGTAGTTTTGTCAAGTCTTTGGGTCTTGGTCTGCAGGTTCAGACTAACGGGAGAGCATTGAGTTATTTTGATTTTGCTGAGAAAGCATGCAGCATAGTGGATAGTTTCCTGATATCGCTGCATTCGAATTCTGAAGAGCTGAATTTTAAGATTACAGGAGTGCACGAAGGTTACTCACAGACCATTGAAGGAATAAAGAATGTGCGTTCTTTTGGTAAGCCAGTCACTCTGAACATCGTGGTTAACAATTTAAATCTGCCTTTTTTGGATAAAATAGCAGAACATCACGCAGGATTGGGGATTGATTGTATCCAGTTCAGCTGGGTTCGTTTTCAGGGTAAGGTGGCATCAGGTAACGGTAATATTGTACCGAGGTACTCTGAAGGTATAACTCTTCTCAAAAAAGCAATAGACGCGGCAGTCAATAATGGACTCATAGTTTTTGTCATCGGTGTTCCACCTTGTATTCTTGGAAAACACGCGAAGTATTCTGTAAATCCGCATTCAGACTCTTTCATCATAAGAGACGGTAATAAAATCAACTCAAGTGAATGGATAGTCAAAAGCAGGAAGACAATGCTGGCAGTTTGCGAAAATTGTGTTTCAAAGTTGGAATGCGGAGGAGTTTATTCGGAATATATCAGAAAATTCGGGGATGCAGAATTCCGCAGATGAATTGTTCAATGTTCTTTCATACTCAGCCAAGATAGCAATATATCTTTTTCCTCGCCATTTTTGGAAAGTTTTTCGAAAACATAGTCGAACTGGAACTTGAAAAGCTTGCATCTCGAGTTACTGAATGCTTTTTGAATGGTGTTATTGTTCTCTGCATAGCTCATCACAGGGCAGACCCCGCAGAATGGCTTGTATACGCAAGCATCACAATAGCTGTTTTCAAGTATAGAACATGAAACTATGCCGAGAGAATTTTTTCCGCCGACAACCTTTTTGTAGTCATCTTTCTTCACATTGCCTAGATTGAACATCTCAAAATTTCTCCCCTCATCGCAAGAGTACACATCTCCATTATAATTATAAGCTAGCTGTCCTATGCAGGCCCCGCAGGGATTCCTGAAATCAAGGAAAGAGGGGTCTTTCTTTGTCAGTATTTTCTGGAGTATGAGTGTGACAAATCTCTCATTTACTTTAATCCCTTTTTTATTCAATTCTATCATGTAATCGACGCTTTTTTTCCAAAACTCAAGGAATTCTTCCATAGTATAACCTACTTGAGACCAGATATCATCAGCAAAGCCTAGTTTGTTGAGATATTTTATCTGTACGGACAGGATATTCCATCTGATGTACTCATCTATTATCTCTTTCCAATGAGATAGCGATCTCTTTGTTGTGACCATCAATGCGCCAACATGGACGCCTTTCTTATTGCAAAGTTCTAGTTTTGCAATGACATCCTTGTAAGTTCCGCTTCCATCGCAATATCGCCGGTTATAATCATGAACATATTCAGGTCCATCAAGAGAAGTGCATATGTCTACTTTCTCCTTTTTTGCCCAGTCTATGTGCTCTTCAGTTAGTAATGTTAGATTTGTTACCAACGCAAAACGTATCTTCTTATTCTCTTTGTTCATCTCTTTTGCTCGTGAGACTATGAATTTTAGGAGGTCGTAGTTGAGCAAGCCATCACCCCCCTGGAATTCTATTGTCATGGAATTTGTCGGGCTTTGAAATATGAAATCAAGTGCTTTCTGGGCAGTTTCATTATCCATGTTGAAACCTTCGGAGTCCTGATGTTTTGCAGCAGAATGGCAGTATATGCATCTCTGGTTGCATCTTAGGGTGGGTATTATTATGTGGAGAGTGACACCCCCGAAAAGATGACCGACTCGTTCCCGATAGTCATCTATTATTTGTTCAGCATTCCTGTTAGTGATTACAATCCCTTTTTTTTCGAGTAGTTCGAACGTGTTTTCATCCAGAGAACCAGACATCATTTCGGAATAAGTTTTCTTTGTTAATATTGCCCATGCGCCATGGTCCGTAGTCACAAGTATCTTTCCACCGACATTTTTTATTCTGTGGAAGTTCGCAGCATATTCTTTATCCGGGAATTCTTTTTCTCTTTCCATTTTATTTCATCAAGGCAAGACATGTGTTGCAGAATTCAAGCGCAATATCTCTTTCAGAATTTTTGTGTGATTGTATTTCTATTATGAACTGCGTTTTTGTTTTGTCAACCACCAGTTCGCATTCATCTTTGAATAGAACGACTGCTTCGTCAATGGCGCGTTCAGAATAAAACCCTTTGTTCAGTCTTAATGTGTGCGTCATTTTTCAGGTTGCCAGGGTTTAAGTATTCCTTTTGGGTCGTTTTTATAACCTACATCCACGCTTTTGATGGAATTATCAGAACGATTTAATGTATTTGTCAAAAGTACCCTTTGGAGTATGACTTCCCTCAACCTTTTATTTTTTTCACTTTGTACTTTATATACTGCATAATTTAGAAGCTCTTCATTGAATTCGACAACCAGTCTTTTCAGGTCTTGTTCTTCGCTTTTTTTTCTTATTTCAACATCTATGTGATTATTTGGGTCTCCATCTAGAAGTATGAATGCTTTGTCAATCATAACATATGACGCGGCATAGACTATATCTAATGGATATATTGCCGGGTTTAATCTCAGAACAGCCCTGTCTTTTTCTATTTTTAACATGTTTTCTTTTTCGTCCATTCTTTCTTTTACCAATAACAACTATAAATATTTTGTTTTAGATTAATAAACCTCTTAAGAATCCGATAGCGTTTCCACCGAATATCAGTGTCAGAATCGTTCCAAAAAAAAGAAATGGAGCCAAAGGCAGGGTCTGTTTTATTTTTATTGTGTTGAAATGAAGTTTTCCGATTTTGTTCCAGTGGACTATTCTATTAACCTGGTTTTTTGTCAGTCCTGTTTTTTCTGGAAAGAATAGAACCTTGCTTTTTGTCATCTTCTGCGCATCTAAAAGGTTCATTTTTCGGCCTTCTTTTGTTATTGCTTCAAGAGGAAGCATGCCTTCCTTAAGTTTGAAAACGCCTTTCTCTTCATAATACGTATTGGCTATTGCATTCAAGAAAAGGCTGACAAGAATATATCCTGTGGTGAAAAGAAGGTATTCATAAACAAAATTCGAGCTCATTATGTATTTAGAATCAAAAATTATTCTTGTTGCTGAAAGCACAACCAAAAATAAGAGCATTCTCTCTTTTGCAAAAATCTTTTGTATCAATCTAGAGAGAACTATTAGGACAAGTAGATTTATTGTGTAATCTCCTTTGATTCCTATGTAATTAATGGTGATTTTGATTATCCAAGACAGGCCGAACACGAGCAATAATGAGGTGACTATTGTTTTGATGTTGGCCGCTTTTCTTATAGCGTATGTTTTTTGTAATAAACTGGTTTTAAAAACCAGATTTATCACCAAATATGTGAAAACAGGAACCAATGTGTTGATTAACAATTCAAGCGAAGATAATGCTGTAGGATGAGAGTAAATCGTAGTAGGTATCAAAGCGGCAAAAGCTACAAAAAGTTTTGTGTCCCCTGCGCTCCAATACCCAAGAAAATAAAGCAGAAGACCAAGAATCAACGCAAAAATTACGTGCATCATCCAAATCAGCACATACTTCAAATAACTGATTCCTGCGGTAGCAAGAAAAATGTTCAATATGATTGCACAGAGCAAAGCCGAAAAAGTGTACTTGTTACGTATCTTTCCTTCTTTTATATCACCATAACTAGTTACAGCACCAAGGATTATGATTATTGGCAGAAAGAATATGATGAGCTTTTCCATGATTTTTAATCATGCGCGTAAGTTAATAACTATTGCTTTTTATACGAAACATTTATAAATAGACTTGCGTTTTTTTGTCCCAGTTAGCAAGCCTTAAACGCCAGAAAAAAGCGTTTTGGATGCTTTTGCCTAATTAAGGTGAACAAATGCAAAAAGGGGTATTATCATATTTAGGTTGTTCTTTTTTCCTTACTTTTGCATTCATCATTTTTCTTTTTTCAACCACACAAGCATCAGCAGCAGAAACTTGTCCCAATTGGGAGGATGGTGAATATTGGATAGGCTGTTTCGGTCCTAATCAGGGAGGCTGTCGTTGGCTTCCGCCAAATGCAGACACCAAATGGCAGGGAATTCCTGATTACACAACAATGTATCCTGAAGGAATCCCTGATGCAAGCAGGCGATGGTACGGTGGAGGTTTAGATACAAAATATCTATATGCCCATACAAGCACGGAAGACCCTGCAGGTTTCAAGGAGTTTCTGGAAAATTATGCTGCAGGTCAAACTGGTGAAATATTTCTTTTAGAATTTGCAGCAGTACCTGCTCCATGTAAAATATACGCAACAGGAGCATTGCAGAGCGGTCACAACGTACCAATAGACGGCACTGAAAATTTTTTCAGTATGGTCAACTATTTAGAAGGAGGGAATCAGAGGCTCGACTGTACAAACTACCCTTTTGACAAGGTAGAGGATTGTGTAACGCAGTTTAGGACCATAAATATGGTGGCTGCAGTAGACAAGACATCTATGAGTGTCAATCTTTTGAGACACACAAGTTGCGAAGATTTTTCAGACCTTAATCCTCAGTTCTGTGAGGGTGCTCCAGGAACAGGAGCAAATAATGGTAATGCTGTTAGTAATGTTGTTGGGGTTGCAGGTAAAGGAGGTTGCTACGTAGCGACATATGGTGAGACTCTTGGTAGGGACTGGTTTTTCAATACAGAGTCAGGAAATCCTGATTTCAACATAGGATATGAGGAGCTTGACAAAGAAATTCCTTTTGCGTCTTCTTTCATGCCAAGCAACAATCCATTCATGATCCAACCGGAGTTCAAAGGAATCATACAAATTCAAGGATCGGCAACGGGCGGAGAAGAAATAACCGGGGATCAGGTATTCAAAATTCAACCCACCGGTGGTCCGGCACAATTTTTAACCCAATTCTCTCAGGGTTCAAAGGAGAGCATAGGCAGGTGTTGCGGTAATGATCCTGAGGATTATGGTGCGATAATAAGTCATAATAATCTCAATTTTCGGCACAAATTCATGTGTATCAACAATGGTACTTGGGGTTCTATTTGGGCTGCAGCAAATCAAGCAGGCAAGTCATTTGTAATCTTCCCCGTAGAACGTCCGCTTGATGGAAGGAACATTTCTTATGATGTAGTTTCAAATGGTAACAACTGGTTTGTTTGTCAAGGTGCAAATTATTTAGGGTCTTTATATAGCTCAGCATCACTTGACCCATATGATAACGAGTGGGATCCGCAGTCTGGGCCCCTGTTGCAAGAATATCAGGTTGTTCCGCCCCGTCTTCAGACCATAGATAGTTATGGTGTTACTGAAGAGCCAGAAGGCGAAGAGCCAGAAGGGTGGGATTCTACAAGTTCTTCCACAGACCCTCCAGGAAGCGGTATTGCTGCAGATCAATCTGTTCCAGAGGACGGGTTTGATAATGATATAAATGTCATAGCAGGACCTGATAAGGTGACTGCATGTGACACGGATGGTGATGGTTACGATGGCAATTGGAGTTTGGAATTTGGAACTCTTTTGTATAATCCAAACTTAGATTGTGTGCCAAGACAGCCTTACGATTGCAATGAGAATGACAGGACTGTGAGTCCGGGAACTCCTGATTATTGCGATGGAAGCGACCCATCAATAAATACGGTTAATAATGATTGCGCTCCTGGCTGCATACCGCTGCCGCCATCAGGTTCGCCGCCTTCAGCTTTTGTCGGTCAGACTGATTTTAAAGTATACCAGGATAGGTTCATGTGTCATGATATAGCAGGTTACGGTGCTTTCGCAGAGTGTTGCGGTAGCGACTTGACAAATTGTCATAATGGTTGGAAAGGGAGAAGAGAAGGGTCAGCTATACACACTTTGCATGAATTCACGAATTACAAAGGTCAGCAAGGTCGAGGGGATGTCAATCTAGTTTTAAAATATGGAATTCAGACAGCCCCCCAAACTACAGAGAACATAGATGATGAGGATATATACTGGTTGCACTTACCAAAAGCCAGTTTTGATGAAAATGTCACAGATTGGAATCGCTATAACTCTTTGGAATTCGATATATATTTTGCTGCGAACTTTGATCTTCAGATATGGCTCGGACACTTAAATCCGGACCCCGAGATAGTCAACGATGTCGAAGAAAGGAACCTGTTTAAGAACTTCCAGTTCAAGTTTAAAGGAAGGATTGTTGATTATGTTGTGGGTGAGCCTGCTTTGAGAAAATGGCTGCACGTAGTCATTCCTACATCAGAAATATATTCTGAATCTTCCTTCAAAGTCGAGAACATAGCTTTGGTTTCAAAGGTTATGGATGTTTATAATAGGAAGACAATAGTCTCCGCAAACATAGATGGTGTGCACGATTTCAGCAATGTCATTGGACTCGATAAGATAATATTGAGGCCAAAATATGTTTTGAATCCTAGTGACGAAAATTATTATTGCACAGGTAACTGGCCTCCTTCATGGATTTCTGATCCTGACAACTCTTCTTTAGGTAATGACGGTATCCAAAAAGGAAAGACTGTGTGCAATTCAATACCGTCATACCATTGGACCGGAAACAGTTGTTGTGGTGATGACAACGGGCAGGATGCGTCTGCTACAGTCAGAGGGTCCGCATCATTCAAAGAATTTTTTAACGATACGCAAGGAGGATGTTGGGGCGGAAGATACCTTTCGAACAATGAACGGGTCATGCCAATTATTTTCAATACGAGCACAGTTTCATCAGAACAGAACATGAATCTTTCATGTTACAATTATTCGTGTGTTTTCGATTTACCTTTAGCGCCAAGCATAATGGTCGGTAACCCTCATCCGGACGTTTACGATTTAGCATTCATAAATGGCGAGCACGTCAGGATAGGTAATCAGGGCATTTCAATGTCTCCAATAGCTATGCTCAAGGCAGAGAACGTTCCGCTTCAGGTTCAGTACACTTCTGGTGATTTTTACACTTGCAACGCCGCACCATATCTTTTCAATTTATTGAATACGAATACAGGAACACAATTGATTAAGCAGGATTCAGAACACAATTTCGGGGCTTGCGAGGCAAAGGGGGTATATTTCTGTGATCATCTTGATGGCAAGAACCACGGATGGGATGACGAATCTTTGTCGACGTATCCCAAGAACAATACCATAATCATAAAAAAAGGAGGAGCCATAGAAACACAAATTTTACCGGAAGGCTCAACACACGTCAAAGCATCATTGAGGACATCGATAAAGAGAAACTATAATTTTGTTAATAATGGCGGTTTTGAAAATGTATAATTTAATGAAATTTGTTTCAGTGACTTTATTCGTATTCCTGGTAGTTAACCGTGTAAACGCCGCAGAAGAAATTCCATATAACCAGATAGATGATGATGGAAATCCAAACACGTGGGATGATGATTTGGATAACGATCACACTTGTCTGAAACTAGAAGAACTCAATGATTTAAGTCTTCATAAAAGATATTCCCTTTTAGGTTATAGGCAATGCAGCAGAACGGTAGGGGATTGTGATGATACTATGTCAAGCTTACCAATCACTGAGATGTATGGTGCAGATTCTTGTGAGGGAGGTCAGGGCAGGTATTATCCGGGAGCAATAATTAGTTTTTGTGTCATTCCAAAAGACAATAATTTACCTTGTCCGTCTACACAATATGGTCCAGGAGCGCTTCCGCACCTTTACTATATAGATGGTAAAGCAACGGTTGATACTGCTTATTGTCAGGTGGATAATACTATAACTGTCAGAGAAACCAACAGATTTAACAAACCCGGTTGTTTCAAAGGTCACGATGTTGACTGTGATGGTTTGATAGATGCTTACCCTGCCGATTGTAGTTTCATGGATAAGGACGGTGACAGTTCAGCAGCTTTAAAGTACGGAGGAAAAGATTGCTGTGATGAAGGATCGACCGAAGAAAAATTACAATTTAGGTTGTGTTCAGAGAACGCAAAAACACAAATGACTGGTTTTATTGAAAACTCTGACGATTTAGTAGATAATGATTGTAATGGACTCATAGACGAAACCAAGGATTTAGATGGAGATAATATATTAGATATTTTTGAATCAGGAAACTGCTTATCGCAGAGCACCACACAAAGAGAACTTGTAGATGCTGATGGTTGCTGGTACTCGATAAGTTCAGAATTTGCTTTTAATAACCACAATTTGAAGGGGTGGGATGCAGTATGAAAAAACAAATTTTAGTGAATGTTCTGTGCATCCTCTTATTTTTAGTGTTGTCTTCATCGGTTCTAGCGGTCACAGCAAAAATAGTTATTGATGGTACCACTCCTCAAGGCAGCAAAAGCCTTTTTGTAAACGCTTCTGATGGTGGAAGAATCACGTATGGCGCGGAAGACGTTCCTTCAGGGGGCAAATATGTGTTAGGATTCATGTATAAAGTTTCAAAACCAGGTACGAGTTTCAAGGTTTTAGTGGATGGACCATCAGGAAATTTGCACACTTCAAGCGATTTGAAGTCAACCACTTGGACGCAATATTCTGCAAGTTTGGATATTCCTGGCGATGGATCAGCATCGAATATTTTGTTGCGTTTTTCTGGCAACGGAGCAGTTGAGTACTATCTTGATGCAGTTCAATTCACGAAGTCAAAAGAGTTGGTTCCATTCAACGATTTCAAGTATGATGTCGGGTGCTGCCCAGAAGATTTCTGTTGGACAGGAGACGTTTTACCATCACACCCTAGTTGCGTTCATAGCAAATTTTATGAGCAAAATACATCTATGTTGCCTCTTGGTTTTGATAATCCGTATATTTCCCGTGATGCTTTGGGTATGCTAGATGCTCCGGGAGGTTTCCGTTGCATAAATGGTTCTTGGAAGTATTCATCAATAAAGAAAACGCCTCTTTTTGATGGTGCCGGTTTCTGTCCTGATGAGAGTCAGTGTTTCCTGGGTGGAAGTGATGACGCATTAAAAGCATGTGTTAAGAATGAAAGCGTTTGGCCTTATAAAATGCCGGGTGAAACTGAGAAAGACGAATATTATTATTGTTTCAATGGAAATTGGACGACGCTGACAAAGGAAATCGCATTGCAGATGATTGACATGGTGACCCCTGAAGATACATACACAATCTTCTGCGACAAGTATAATCTGGCTCTGAATCCAGATTCATCTTTTTCTCAATTCAGGGATTATTTTGGAGATAATGTAAAAGATATTATCGCTTCTGATGTTATTAATGAGTTCTGTGTTATGGAGCTGAATGGTCAAGTTGTAGTTGGGGTTTCGTTGAACGGCTTGGATATAAACGAGAGTTTTGACGGCAGTTGTTCTGGTGATTGGGCTTGTGTTATAGACCCATCCCAATGCGATGAGAATAATTGCCCTATTGGCGAGTCACAAGATTTCAAAAAGAAAAAATCTTTCATAGAGATGATTAAAGGACCGGACAAAAAAACGTATTGTGACAGTGCAATGGACATTCCTGCCGAAAAGTATGGTCTTTACAACATGTGCGATAAAGAGGACGTCTACTATAACAGTAAACTAAAAACAGTGATTTTTACAAAAACAACGACACCCTCCACGCAAAAAGTTCCATTCAAGCCAACAACAAAGACTTTCTTAGCAGATATGTTCGAAAAATTAAAAGATATGCTGTCACATCTTCTTGGGATATCTGGTCTTGCCAGACCTGCATCGCTCGACAAGGAAGAGCTGAGTTTCATCCAGAACGCAGGATCATTTGACAAGCTTTACATCAACTTTAATCCAGAGGGTCCAAATGGTTTGCACAGGGAGATAAAAGCAATACGTGAAACAAGAGGTTATACTACTGGAGAACCCGGAGCTAGAAAGATTCATTATATGACATTCATAAATGCAGAATACACAAACTATGCGGTGGACATTTGCAGTTTCTTCTATAATCATAATTATTGGGATATACGGGCGCAGATTTCAAGTAACGACCTCATTCGCTGTACGCCAGTAATAACTAGCGAAAATTCTTGGATGCATTCAATATATGTAGAGGAGCCATTATTTGAGCTTCCATCTGAGGATCTACGCGCAGTAAGGATTTGGCTTCCTGACAGTCCAGATACCTTCTGGAATGATATAACTGCAAAAATAAGGACGCAGGAAGCATACGATTTACCAGGGAGCATTCCACAAGAACCATTATTTACAAGGGAACCTGAGAATACTGTCGCAGGAGCTTTGATTAACTTCTCACTATCAAGCAGTGCTCAGCCAGGAGAAAACTGGATAGCTAGGACTTGGAATTTCGGTGATGGAATTAATGCAAGCTCTTCATTTAATGTGTCTACTATGCACAGCTATACTGAGAAAGGAGATTACACAGTAAGACTTTGTATTATGAATGATGATTTTAAGATAAAGTGCTCCGCAGACAAAATAATCACCATAGGAGATGCCCCTGAAGTTTCAATAGATGAATATCAATTGCCGGAACAGGAAGGCACAAAGAATATAAGTTTCAACTTCACAATATTTGGCGGTAACAAGGATTATACTATATCTGTTAATTGGGGAGATGGCGTGATAGAGAGCGCAACAACAGACAAACTTGAAGTGCCATTCACTTTCTCTGAAGAGTATAACCGTTTCATAGCATATCACGACTATTTAAGTTACACTGGGAATCCGATTAAAGTAGATATAACCGTGACCGGCACAGAAAAAGATGGTGTGGCTTACTCAAAGATTAAGAATATCGGCGTGTTGGTATGAGGCATCAAAATAAATCAGTATTGATTTCGCTTCTAGTATCATTTATTTTGACGGGCGCGTATGCTGCTCAGGCATTGAGCTGTTACGAGTTTTATGTGAGCGGTTGGACATACTGTATGATGCATGACGGTAACGTATTCTGGACAAGCGGAGGGACACTCAAATCAGGTTCCGTCTGTATAGGTGGAAGGGAAGGAACTCTTGCTTGGGAGCAATCGCTACACGGTTCATGTGAACCATATAATGATGATGAGATTCTGAGACAGATAAGCAGGGGTGTTGCATGCTCAAGCGGTCAACATGCATATAAACAGGACGGAGAGAATTATGCTGCCGGAACAATAAGTGACGGATCAGGAGTAAGGACTGTAGGGGTATATGTTGGTGAAGGGTCAATACCAAGATATACTGGTAAGTATGTATTGAATTCAGAAGGAAACTGTATTCAATATGATTTAGATAATGACGGGTATATTTCATTAGTCTCTTCAATTAATGAAAAATATGATTGTGATGATAATAATCCTTCATTTCATAAAGGGGCGAGGGATTTGCCATGTAACAACATAGATGAGGATTGTGATGGTTTTGACTATAAAGGAACTGATAAGGATCACGATGGATGGTTTAACATCACAGAGAAAGCTTGCAATTCAGATCAGACCAAGTGGGATACAAATGACAATAACGCCGCAATCAACCCTGATGTCTCAGAGATACCATATAATCAGATAAATGAGGATGGTCAAAGTTCAACACCGGATGATGACCTTGATTATGACGGTTACTTATACAAGTTGGAACGGGCTTTATCTGTTTCAAATAACTTATGTGCTTTTGCTGACTGTTCAGTCAAATCTCCTAATAATTATGTTGCTGATTGTGATGATGATGACGCGAACAGGCCCGGTGCAGTATTTGAAGAACAACATTGTCAATATGGCAGGGTAGACTGTTGGAATTATGAGAGTCCACAATATCAAGGATGCTATGCTGGTGCCGGAAACAATAACTTAGGAGAACCTTGTGAATATTGTCCATATTTACAAAATTGTTATGTCTGGTTTCCGGTAGATGGTGGTGAACCTCAAAGTCAGGAAGTAGATAAATCTTCAATTCGCATAGTTGATCCGATTCCAGACATTTTTTCAGAGAATTTTTCTACAGGTGTTTTTTCAGAGCAAGGTTGCATGGATGGAGTAGACAATGATTGTGACAACATTATTGATTTCTTAGATAGAGCCGATTGCGGGTTCATGGACAGAGATAACGATCATTATGCTGCATTAAATTACAATGGAGCCGATTGTTGCGATACTGGTTCGGAACAATTTCTTGGTTGTTCTCCGGATTCTGCGTCTTCAATAAGCCCTTCATCTTTTGATTCTGACAATGGGATCGATGATAACTGTAACGGTAAGGTTGACGATTTCAAAGATGTAGATGGGGACGGTTTATCAGATGCTTTTGAAAATTGTCCTGGAGAAGATGGAATTGTTGATTATAACGGTTGTTGGTATTCTGTAGGATTCGGTCATAATAACTTGGACAATTGGATTGTCGGCTGATTTTCGCATAAGATTTATAAGTCTCGCTTATCTTGAATATTCTCATGAAAAGAGGTGTGTTTTTACTGTCATTATTTCTATTTTCAATAGTATTTTCTTCTATTTCTCTTGCTCAGCTGTGTGATTATTCTCCGAAGTGCGAGCCAGTGACAAGGCAATGTGGTTGTGGTGGCACACAGACACGTTACACTTTATGTGATGGCGGCTGCAGCGATTGGTACGCCTGTTCTGTTCTTGATATTGAGCAGTCATGCAGTGACGGTACAGATGATGATTGCGATGGCTTGGCAGATTGCAGGGATTCTGATTGTTCTCCTAACGACAATTGCGTGGATGAGGACAATGACGGATATCCTCGGTCAAGGGACTGCAATGATTTTTCAGCTAAAGTCAATCCAGCAATGCAGGAAACTTGTAATATGATTGATGATGATTGTGATTATTCTATAGATGAGGACATTTCAAGGGAATGTGGCACTTCGAATCTTGGTATATGTAGAATGGGAACAGAGACTTGCTCAATAGGGGTATGGTCTGGCTGCAACGCAATAACCCCCAAGACAGAATCCTGCAATGGTTTAGACGACAATTGTGATGGTGTCGTAGATGAAGGCTGTGCCTGTAGATCTGGAGAGGAACAGGATTGCGGTACAGATGTCGGAGCATGCAGCTTAGGTAAGCAGTCTTGCATCAATGGTGCTTGGTCTTCGTGTTCAGGAGCTTTAGTTCCCAAAGATGAAATCTGCAATAATGACTTAGATGATGATTGTGATTCTGAAGTTGACGAGGGTTGCGTGTCTTTTAGTGTGGCTGAGCAACAGGAAGCTGTGGCAGAACAACAAGAGCAGGAAGAGAAACCTGCTGCAGAGTTCAAAGTCGTATCATGTAAAGATAGGGACGGCGACGGTTATGGTGAGGATTGCGCGAAAGGCGCGGATTGTGATGATAATGATGTCTCGGTTCACACAGATGCAATTGAGTCCTGCAACAGGATTGATGATGATTGTGATGGGGTAATTGATGAAGAGCTGTCCAGGGAGTGCGGGACTTCTTCTGTCGGTGTTTGCATGCTTGGTAAGGAACGCTGTGTCAATGGTGCATGGGTCGAGTGTACAGCGACTTTGCCCGTGACTGAGTTCTGCGGCAACAACGTCGATGATGATTGTGATGGGTCTGTGGATGAGGATTGCAACAAAAAAACAGAGCAAAGCAAGGAAGAGCTTGCATTGAAGCAGTTCCTGGACCTAAAGAAAGGTCGAGGTAAGTATGATTTGAATCGCTATACTGAGCTTCAGAAGAAGACAAAGCAGGTATTGAAAACAAGCAAATTCTCATCCGTTTCAAATGGAAAGACAAAGATAACTTTAAGGTTCTCTACGCCAAAACTGTTGCGCAACGTGACAATCTTTGAATACATTCCAAAATCAGTGGCGCAATCTGCGAGCAGAATAGTGTTCAAGGTCACGCCAGAGGTGATTCAGGAAGACCCTCTTGTTGCATGGCATTTCGCAGAGCTGAAGAATACAGTTGACCTAAGCTATGAGGTGGAAGG
The DNA here is from genome assembly GCA_964563755.1 of uncultured Methanosarcinales archaeon. Classification (GTDB taxonomy): domain Archaea; phylum Nanobdellota; class Nanobdellia; order Woesearchaeales; family UBA11576; genus JABMQF01. The sequence goes on along the minus strand of CAZLYC010000001.1, from coordinate 106,821 downwards.
CGAAATAGAGGGAGCAGCAGAAAAGACAGCATCGATGGCGATAGCAGAAGACATACAGGAAATCAAGCAGCCCTGGTTCTTGAAGGCCATTCCCTTGTTGATAATCCCAATATTGGGTCTTGTGTTCGTGGTTATTGCAGATGCCGTCCATAGAAAGAAGCAATGATTGAAGTAAGTTATGGCTCTGCGCTAGCTATTTACTTATTTTTCTTAGACAGGCATTGTTTTATGACTTTTAGCTCAGCAAGCTGTTCTCTTGATATCTGTTTAAGGACTTTTGTCTCTTCCATGTGCTGCTTTATCACTTCTTTGAGTTCTTCCTTTATGGATTCGTTGCTGTCTGTCAGTATTATCATGAATAGCAGCAATAGCCACAGGAACGCTGCCTGAAGTAGTGCCCAGCTCATATGTCCTTCGCCGGTGTATATCCTGTTTATGTAGAAGAATCCAACTATTGTGACTGCGACTCCTGCGAGAAGCAGCATCTTCTCGAAGAAATTCAGTCGTCCTATCATGCGCTTGAATGCGTTCACCATTTTTTTTCACCAGTTAGTTCTTTTTGATTTAAATCTTTTGTTTGACGTACGTCTCATACAGGAACATGATGTATCCGCCAGAATAAAACAGTATTATTATTGTGAAGAACAGCAATAGCTGTAAAGCTATGAAGTATTGGCCGTTCTTTCCGAGCAGTGTTATCGTGCTAATATAGTTCTTCGCGAGGCTGAAGAAGAATTTGTAAAGATAGATACCGAAATAAAAGAATACGGTGAAGAATGCGACTTTTGTCGTGCTGCGTAGGTTCTTTCTTCCTAGTATGTAGAATATTCCCATGACAAGCGCGGAGGTGACAAGAACTAGGGCCATATTTTCAATGAAGGGTATCTGCTGTGTCGTTATGTCTACTCCGATAAGTGCTGGAGACCTAAGTTCTGATATACTGAATACGGGCATCATGATAAAAACAGCAAGGCTTCCGAAGAATACCCACAACAAGTTAGGAAGTTTGATTCTTTTTTTGAGGTATATCTGCGTCCAGGCATATGCTGGTCCGAAGAAAAGTGCAAGTATGGCGAGGACATTCATGAGGTATATCAGCATCACGCCAAACTGCGCAGAGATTGTCTGCGCCAGATTAAAATCGTTTATCACAAGAGATGACAATGGTTCGTGTCCAGCTCCAAGCTGGCTAAAGTACCAGCTGTACATAAGGCCAGTGGTGTAAGGTATCACGAAGTTTCCTATCTCGACGAGGAGATGCAGCACGAGAAGGCCGGTTATTGCGAGGGTTATTGTCTTTTTGGCATGGAAAAGTGATATGAATTTTCCGTAGAATTCTTCGCTTGAGTCGCTGACTTTCTTAAGGAATGATTCTGTGTTCATGTTCTTGCCGCGCTTGACTATGACAAAAAGATAGAAGAACAGGATTATTACAAGCACCGGTGCGTCTATTGTCATCGCAAGCCATTCGAATACGAACGTGAACACAACAACGAATATGGCAATCAGTACAACATAATTGCTCACGAATCTTAGGATTTTCTGTGGAATGTTTTTGGCTATCTTGTCTTCATGTATGATATTCATTATAGATGGTCTGCTTATTTTTTCTTTGATTAGGTATGCTGAAACAAGGAGTAGTATTATGCTTCCAAGGAAGAAACAGATTTTCTCTATCGAATCTGCATTTTGTAATATGACAGAGTAGGCTGTGGAAAGGCTTGTCTTTTCTTCACTTGCGCTGATTAGGAAACCTATCACTGTTTTGGCTGAAAGTGCCAGATAAGCAAGTATTATTGCGCAATCAATCTTTTTTTCGTGCTTGCCGAAAGTTATTCGTGTTATGCTCGCTTTGTAGAAAAGGTATGCGACACCAAATATGGCAAATGCTTTTTCAGCCAGTTCAATGATTGGCGGGACAAGCGTGAAGAAGTCGAAAACTTCTATGAGGATAAGGATTGCCAGTATAACCTCTTCTATGTCTAATTCTAGCCTTTTAAGCAGATTTTTCATTTTACCTCTTTTTTAGGCCTTATTGCGCCTTTTTGTATTTATATATCTTTGGCCAAAAACAAGCTCAGAAAAAACAAAACCTTTTTAAATAAGTATTCCGTTGGGGTGTTTTAAATCAGGTGATTTGCAACATAGCCCAAAAACCGCTTTTTAGCAGTTTTTAGGCTTCAGAAACGCGTGGTGTATTGATGTTGAAAAAGAGGTTTTTAGTAGCGTTTTTACTAGTCCTATTTCTATTGCTATTATCTTCCTATGCTTTTGCCGGTTGCTGTCAAGGTGTAATAGGCTGCGCAAGAGCATTCTTTAACACAGAATGCGCTGGCCTTTCTACTTTTGATGATAGGGAATGCGAAGAGATAGAAGCGTGTGACATAGTTGCGTGTTGCCATAATATTCCATCGATTCCAAAAGCGACTTACCGTTCAACATGCTGGGGCATGACTCCTCCGCCGGATCCTGTTTTCATAAAGCCTTTTACGACAAACCCTTCAGCAGAGTCTGCTTACGCGAATAACATCTGTCAGGGTGCAAGTCCTCCTTGCCAGTATGTCTCTTGCGAGAAGGCAAATAGTGTTGCTTGCATGTGCGGTTCAGCTGTTACAGCGGCAAATTCTCTTTTCTGCTGTGCGAGGGATAATTCTGTCTTCCCAAGTTTTGGCGCTTGTTCATCAAGTCCTAATTGCAGGGCAGGCAATTTTTTTAATATTCAAGGAAGAGTTCTTTCTCCTGCAGGGATGGGCATAGAAGGTGCTGAAGTTCGTGCTGGGGGCAAGCAGGTAATAACTGATTCAAATGGTAATTTCACCGTCGAGCTTCTCCCAGATCAGTCTTCTGGTACAGCACAGGCGACAAAGAACGGCACTATAAATTCAACTCAATACACGATACGAGGAGCAGATGTCATGGGTTTGGTGATAACCTTGGATATTCTTGCGGCGCCTCCTCAAGGTGTTGAGATATGTGATAATAACAAGGATGATGACGGAGACCAGTTCAACTGGGATTCCGGATTGCAAGGTAAAGGGAACGCAGCAGATAAGTGTGACCCTGACTGCAGTATGCTCTTTTTCGGCAAGCCAAGTTTAAAGAAAGCAGTCACTAGCGGCTACTATAATGATGCTGGCGAGTATTACAAGGATACAGTATCTGGTCAGATCAAGGACTTGTGCTTTGATAATTATGATAACGACTGCAATGGTCTTGAAGATTGCGAAGACCCTGTGTGTTCAGTAAGTCCTGCTTGCATGAAGACGTTCTGCGGGGATGGTGTAATCCAGTTCCCGAATGCTAATGGTATATATGAGCAGTGCGACATAAATTATACTTCAGGAGAAGGCAATGATTCTTTGTGTCCTGGTAAATGTGTTGAGTCAGGTAATCCAAGGCACTGCACTTGCGTATATGAAGCAGGCTGCGGCAATGGAATTATTGACGAGCCTCTTGAGGATTGTGATGGTTTATTCATAACTGCAAGGGATGAATGGGACCCTCAGCGTTATCTTTCAAATTCAGAATGTACTATGGGTGCGTGCGGCAAGCCGAACTCTAACAGGCCATGTCAATGTCCTCCTCCACAAGTCTGTGGAAACGGGATTATAGAAGCTCCTGAAGAGTGTGATCTTGGAACTCCCCCGCCGGACAAATCAACTCCAAATAACTGTGATGGCTGCTCTCCTGACTGTTCTTGTCCTCCTGAATCGGCTGTCTGCGGAAATAACTTAATAGAGAAGGGAGAGGATTGTGATGGTACTTTACCGCCTCCGACCAATAAGATTTGGGATTCATTTAAGGCTAGGAAATTTAGTTGTTCAAAGAATACTTGCGCGGTTCCTGAAAGTTCAAGTCCAGGTAATTATATTGGAATAAGCATAGTGACATCGAATTATGCGGATTATCTTAACAACCTCAATGTCGATTCAGCCTGCAAATGCACTCCTAACTGTAAGTCAGACCCTCCCGGGCCAATAGTGGAGAAAGTCACTGCGACCAGATGGAAGCGTGAACACATCATTAACTGGACAGATGATTGTTTCAGTGAGAATGTCAAGGCTTTTAACATCTATCGTTGCACAGCAACAGGTCCTGATGGTGCGGGTTGCGAATGCAAGACTGATCCTACTGATCCTTCAGGCAAGTGTGGTACTGGTTCAGGCGTTTATAGTGTGATAAATCCTGCTCCTCTTGGATTAACGACTTTTTTCAAGGACACCGATTTTGAGGGCAGCACTTACGAGTCTTCTAAGTATTACTGTTATATGGTCGAAGGTATATATTCGGATATGATATCTGCTCCTAACACAAGGCTATCTCAGCTTGACCGTGAGATTCACTGCATAAAAGCAGGCATGGAAGAGTGCTTCAGCTTCAAGGAGCGTTACTCTTGGGCAGATGAGTTCTGCGGTGGTCCAGATTTTGAGCTTCGTTCCACTTGTGATGAGAATAATACTGTTGTTCCAGTAATTGATCCTGGTAAGTATGTGAACTGCTCAAATGTCACCGAAAAAGGTTTTGCAGGATCAACAATACAATATACTTGCGTAGGGCCCTATTCCAATGAGCATGCAGAGTTGCCAGGGAAGACGCAGTGCGTTCCAAAATCAATATGTGATTTCTGCAATGACCCATTTGGTCTTTTCGGCTATTCTAGCTCAAGTAAAAGTGTTTGGGGTGTTTTAGGTAAGAAACCTCCCGCATTAAGGGATGACTTCGGTGCAGCTCCAAAATCTCCTCCAGCTAATGATGAGATAAAGAAAATGAGAACAGCATATAACCCATGTTATACGCTTGAAATGTGCTACATGGACTATTCTTTCACATCAATAAACAAGTTCTATGCATACAAGAAGCCAACTTCTTGTTACGATTTTGATTCACTGGAGGCTTGTAAAAAATATAATGAGACAGATAGTCATTGTGAGTGGGTGTGGCATCCATTATACCGTGAGCTTGGTATAGGTATATGCAGGACAAATGTAACAGATAAGCAGGAGTGTGAACGCTGTCACGACCCAAAGAACGAAGTTTTTAATCACTGCAATCGTGAGTCTTGTTGGTTGTATGGAAGATGTTATTATGATGAGGCTAATCTTGCCGAGGATTTCTCGTCTTTTCCTGCTCTTGCAGAGATGACATATGAATATCCTGTAAAGCGCGCACAGAAGGAAGGTGACTATTACTACAAATGCACACCCGAGAGAGAGATTGCGTGCGAGAATTATGATTCAAAAGAGGACTGCATAGGCTCTTCTAGTCCGTATTCAATAGAGGGAGTTAAAAATCTAACCGCAAATGTTAGGTTGGAGTTAAAAGGCAATATGACCTCTAGAGATGTTTTTGATAAAAAGACAGGGACTAACAAGATACTAAACAAAAGCGACGACTTCTTCAGTTTCGGAAAGTGTAGATGGGCTCAACCGTATTTTATTAATACCTCTTATTTTCTTCCTAATGGGATTATTGATTTTAATCGTACTTCACCAGAATACCCAGAATATAGTTGCATGAAAAATTCAGACGGTTCACCTGAATTCTTGAAGATTACTAGCGATACACCAGAGATAAAGGAATACGAACTCATGATTTATTCAGACTGTCACGGCGTAGGGTTTACTATGGAGCCAAGTGTTTCAACATTCATACCGAACGTCACTCTCTGCCGCAAGGACTTCTCTGACCCTCTGACCAACATTCCTCATTATGAGAACACAACTAATCCTATGCGCATAAGAGGCAGGTTCGAGTTCCCTGCGACAGTACATGACGAGTCATTGGATTACTCTTCTTATTATCCTGATACTTATGCTTGTGTCGCAGAAGTTAACAAGACTTGTTATCCTCAGGGCAAGGCCACAAAAGTTAGCAGGGAAGCAGGCAGTCTGATAAAATATAACAACGTCAATTACAATGTTTCATATAACTTCAGCGTATCCGGTTTCCAGACCGGAAGGCACATAATAAAGTATTTCTCAGAGGATGTCTCTCATAACCTTGAGCTTGTGAGGAACTTCACTGTGTTTATAGATGCTGACGCTCCAAAGATGGTGCTTTCTTTCTCAAACGTGTCATTTGAGAAGATGGAGGATGAGTGGCGCACGAACCTCACTATAACTATGCGCGTCATCCAGAACAAGTCTACTGATGACAAGTACGCGTTCTGCAATGCCAAGATTTACCTCGGAAATGTCTCGATATATCCTCTTAACGACATAGTGAATGAGTATAACGACACCTGGACCAAGATGTATCCAGAGATGTCTGATGATTACTATACTTTTAGGTATCATTGCGAGGATGATGTCGGCAACGTTGCGGAGGCCAATGTCACTTTCTTGATTGAAGGTGACCGTTCAGTCACAAATCCTCAGCCTAGGCTCACATACAATTATGCTACGCATTACATAAGTGTTGAGACAGGTACGAACTCGGAGTGCAGGTATCTTTATTCTCCAGAGGACAATCCTGCGTTCTGGAATAATGTGACATTCAATCTTGCATTGTTTGACACAATGACTTTGTTTGAAGTCACTGGTTCAGCTGGCTCTCCAGCAAACATACACAGTTCTCAGGTTACTCTTCCTGATGGTTACCATCGTTATTATGTCAAGTGCAAGTCTTTCCTTGACAACAAGATTCGTGGCAATAATGGCGACCAGATACGTTTCGCTGTCGATATGACTGCTCCTGTTTCTAGCTATACAACCAATGCCAATCCGTATGGTGGGTGGTATAATCAGGATGTCTGGGTATTCATGGCTTGCGGTGATCCTTACATAATGGGCAATGGCTTGGATTGGAGTTTTAAATGCAATTCCACGTTCTATTGCGTTGGTCAAGGCTGCTCAGATATTGAAGGCGAGATGAAGCTTTACGAAAACGAATTCATGCTGAACAAGACGAATTACATATCTTACTTCTCTATGGATGCCGGTGGCAATCGTGAGGCTGTAATAAAGGATGTTCTGTTCCAGATTGACAAAGAGCCTCCAAACATGACAATAGAGTTCTTAGAAGTACAAACTCCTGTAAATATACTTGTGATGAGTACGACTTACGTGGTTAGGGTGAATTCTTCAAAGCCATTCATAAGTTTAGCAATTTCACAGCCAGAAATAATATATTCTTCAACACCTTCTAAATTTGGAGGTAAGATAGACCTTCTTCCTACTGATAATCCTTCTGTTTGGGAAGGTGCTTATTTCATAGAGAACATAAATGCGAATCGCGGTTTTGAAGGCGATGGTGCGTTCACTGTTACAGGTACAGATTATCATAATGTGTCTGGCACATCCACGCTTAAGATAAGGATTGATACAAAGCCTCCGGATATGCCGACGATAGAGCCTAGTTTGGAGAAGAAGACACGTGATGCGTCAGACTACCAGCTGAAAGGGTATGGCATTCATCACTATAATGGCACTTATTACACTAACAGGAGCAGCCTGTTCATAACTGGCTACACAAATGAGTATCTCGATATGATTGCAGTATATTCTGCTGAAGACAAGAACTCTGAGAGGATTTTTACGCAGACACCGACAACAGTGGTTCACAATGATTCTGTGATATCTGGTTTTACAGGCCAACATGAGATAAAGATTGCTGGTGACATAACTAAGAGGGTTAACGCAAGCCTCTACATCGGTTTAGACACCGAACAGAAGAATGTTGGGCCAAAGACAACGTATGGAAATTATGGGATGTTCTATGATATGACAAATCTTGTCTATCGGGGAGGGGATGACCAGTATACCTCTGTAATAATCTACCCGACTCTTGAGAAGTCCTTGCCTGTAGGCAGGAAGATTTATTTCTACGACAAGGAGAATCCTTCTTTCTGGTTCGGGTTTGACATACCTCTCATCGCATTCAAGAATACGACTCTGTACATAAAAGCGTATGATGCTGCAAAGAATCTTGTTAGGTATCCTGACATAAGCAGTGAGTTCCCTTACCTGACGTTCTTCTCTGATCCTATTGCGCCAAGCATACTCAATCATTATCCGCGTTCTGGTTCAACATCCAAGACAACGATGGACGTTGGATTGACTGTCAAGGAAGGAAAGCTTGAATCAGGAATTTTTGAGGGCGGCATAAACTTTACGTTCAATAATAAGTCGGTCAGTAGAATAATCGAGCATGATGCTGACCTAGAAACTGCTGATCCTGCCAATTATTACTATAAAATATACTATCCTGTTACAAATCTTAAGGACGGCAAGTATGAGGTGTCTATAAAAGGCTCTGACCTTGCAAAGAACTACTTCAATGAGCAGCTTGCGACCGCAAAATGGACATTCACGGTTGACAGGAGCTTGCCTAAGGATCCTGATTTCAAGCTGATAGACGGGTTTAGGGGTCCGCCTGGAGACGAGCGTTGGTACGCGACAAAGTCACCTGACTTTATTGTCGATTTCAGTGCTGAGGAAGGGAATAGGGTATTCATAGAAGATACTGTCATGGAAGAATCGCCTACAGAAGGAGGAGCTGCGACATGCAAGAACATATCTTTGAATATTTTCCAGTGTTCTTTCACTACTCCTAAGACTTCTGGCGGGACATTCTGGGCAGATTATGGTGTGATAGTCAAAGCCTACAAGGTGCTTGGAGACGGAAGCAAGTCAAGTATTGGAGAGTATGGTCCGTTCCAGTTCACTGTTGATGACCAGCCACCTGATTTTATACCTGTTGTCAGGGCGAGGTTTATGGACAACACAGATCTCGAAGTGGTCGCTTTTGTTTCAAATGAGAATCACCCTCTTTTTGCGGATATAGAGTTCCTGGGAGAGCATTTCACGCCGATTTATTCATCAAATAATGGGACGACATACCGTTTCATATGGAATATACATGATTACAATAAGGATAAGGAAGGGTCAACAGAACTCAAGCTGACGCTTTCTGACTTTGCAAAAAACAAGCGCTCAGTCACTTTACCGGTTTATCTGGACCTGACTGCTCCAAGGATAGAGAATGTGACGTTTGAGGTTTCAAACACGATAATCATAGGTAATGAGCGTTTCACAAAAGAGCCAAATGTAACCGTTTCAGGTCCTTTTGTTGATGATGATATCGCGGATATCTGGCTGGTTCCAGGAGATTTCAACGCGTCTACGCAGAGCAGAGCGGACAAAAAATACGGCGAGATGAAGAAGAATAACAGAGGCAAGCCCGAGTCATTCAAGATATCTATCAAGCTTATGGATACGGGTGCAGGCAAGAAGATGCCTTCCCCATGGCTCTATAATTTCATGCTTATCAATCAGATAAATAATGTGACTATCTTTGTCAAGGACGAAGCAGGGCACGTAAGCAGCAAGAAGCTGAAGGTCATAACTGATATAGCTGCTCCAGGTATGCCTGCGTTCTGCTTAGGAGAGGATTTCAGTAATTGTGTTCAGCTTACTGCCGTGGGTAAATGATGAATGGAAACTATGAATCGACATCTTGTCCTGTCAATAATTGCACTGGTTCTAATTAGTTCTTTCTGCATCGCTTACGATACTGTGGAGAATGTCAAGCCACAGATAACTGTAGTTTTCGGGGAAGACGTCAAGATTACTAGTTATAGCTTAGAGAACTCTGACACGAAAGCGATTTTTCCTGTTTCTCTTTATTCACAGTCAGGAATGAAGACTTTTGTATTTCTTCCTTCAAAATCTCTTAACAATGGTCTTTACAAGTTCACTGTCTTCGCAGAGGACCTTGTAGGTAACCCTGCAGAGTACAATTATTTCTTTAATGTTTATGTTCCAGAGACAGAGATAATCCTTGTCGAGCCGAATAGCATAGGTGTAGCAAATTCTACCAGATTTAGGGTGCTCATATTGACTCCTGCAGGCTCTGTTTCGCAAGGGTCAGTTTGCAAGTATACTGGCGTCCCGGTCGATTCATTTGATGATATAAGGCTGCGTTATTTTGATGAGACAGGGAATGTGTCTAACGGCACTTTCGTGAATGAGCACATAATAAACGATTTCAGCGTCGAGCCTGATTTTCCAAGGCATCTTTATGTTATCTGCAAGGACGAGCTTTTGAGGGAGAAGATAAAGCATTTCGTGATATATTCTGACGTAACACCGCCGTCTCTTAGGTCTGTTGCATTCGATCCTTCACCAGTAGTAGAATATCCTCCTGTTGGTGACTTGTTCTCTGTACTTAAGATATCTGCTTCAGAGCCAGTCATATGCAAGTACACTCAGGATGAGAACGCGACATACGTAGGTATGACCCCCTTCTCGGTCTATGATAGGGACAACTTCGATGCTTACAAGGAGCAGAATTATGAGACTATGTTATTTCCGGGAGATATAGTGACTAAAACATTCACGTTTTATGTCCAGTGTGAAGACCGGGCGAGATGGAAATCAGTCGTATTCACAAGGCCCGTGACAATCGATCTTAGTGCCGGATTGCAGATACGTGTCAATTCTCCTCCTGCTTTTTCAAAGAATACCAGTGTTTTCCTTAATGTCACGACAAATATGAGATCTTTCTGCCTGTTCAAGTCAGCTGATCCAGGTATGCCTGCTTCTTTTACAGACCCTGGAGCGACCATGTCGTCTTCTTTTGAGAGCCTTAGCACGCTTCACTACAAGAATCTAGGCACAAAATCTTCTGGAAGATACACATTATCTATACGATGCGAGGTCCCTCAGGGCGTGGGCATCGAGCAGCTTCCCGCAACGATAGATTACGCATTTGCTATAGACACTGTGCCTCCATTAGCTCCTAAAGTGAATGCGACTTCTCCGGTATGCTCGAATGTGCTTTCAGCCAAGTTCGTCGCTAACGATTCTCTTTCAGGTATTTCAGCATATAAGTGGGCTGTAGGCACAGGAGGCAAGGTAGTAGCGAATGGGACTACTGCAGATGAATTCGTTTCTGTCTCGAAGACTAATAACGGCACGCCGATAGTCATGGCTGCTGGCTCTAATTATGTTTTCAATGTCAATGCAGTCGATGGAGCAGGTAATGAAGGTCCTGTGGGAATATCTAATCAGATAGCCTATGATGCTACAGGAGTCAGTTGTGACAAGGTTCCGCCAGTAGTCACAGTCACTAAATCTGAGACCGGCGATTCTGCGACGATAAATTGTCTGGATAACTCAAGCGGCTGTAATTCGATAGGTTCTTTCTATGGCGCGTCCTATGTTCAGCCTTGCAATAGCACGCAGTACTTCATTGACCCTTCAGTCACTGTCCCGCTTTTCAAGACAACGATAATCTGCTGGGCGATAAAGGATAAGGCAGGCAATCTTAATTCAGGTTCACAGATAGTCACTCTCAATACTTCTGAGCTGCAGGAGAGCATAGCAGAAGGGACTGCATGCATTGGCGGGGTAGATAACGACGGTGATGGTTATGGTCAAGGCTGTCTTATGGGTAATGACTGCAACGATGTGAATGCTTCTGAAACTGTTGGCTGTGCCAACGGCTGTGTCCAGGATGGTGATGGTGACGGTTATGGAACCGGCTGCATTTCAGGTAATGACTGCAATGACAAAGATGCAGAGCTGACTACAAAATGCCCTAATGGTTGCATTTCTGATAATGATGGTGATGGTTATGGTCTGGGCTGCAATAATGGGCCGGACTGCAAAGGAGATGACTCGACTCTCCAGACAAATTGTCCTAACGGCTGTGTAGATGATAATGATGGAGATAGCTATGGCCTTGGCTGCCCAATTTTCGATTGCAATGGCGAGAATTATCTTCAGATGACTGGATGCGAAAACATGTGCATACAGGACACTGATGGTGACAATTACGGCATGAACTGTTTAGATGGTCAGGACTGCAGTGGTCGAAACCCATCAACATCAGTTGGTTGCGATAATGGATGTATCTTCGACGAGGATCAGGATGGTTACGGCTTAGGATGTAATTTAGGCATAGACTGCAATGGTATGCATCCTTTCCTTTATGTCGACTGTCCTAATGGTTGCATTTCTGATAATGATGGTGATGGTTATGGTTGGGGATGTGAGAATGGCAGAGGAGAATGTAATGATACTAATTCTGACATAAATCTGATTTGTACAGAAACTACTGATTGCTTGTATGACCATGATGGTGATGGTTATGGCCTTGGATGCAAAATAGGTCATGATTGTGACGATTACAATATCAACATAACCAGTGGGGCTTGTTCCCAGAATTGCACATATGATGAGGACTGCAATAGGATTGACAATGAATGGCAGTCGCTTTATTTTAATGGTACGGTATGCAATGAGACTGATGTCTGTGGGCCCGAGGCTAATCCGGATGGCGATGAAGTTCCAAATATCGAGGAATACAGAAGGGATACGAATCCTCTGGCTAAAGATGAGCTAGTATTGCCAAGAGAGCAGCCATCAGAGGCAGTAGATGACGATGGCGACGGAATGCCTGACTCATGTGAGAAAATGTATGGTCTTGATTCTTCTGACCCCTATGATGCAAACAAGGACCAGGATGGTGACGGTCTCAAGAACATGTTTGAGTGCAACTATGATGAAGGTATGTGCATGAATTATCTTGACCCTTCATCAGCAGATACAGATAATGATGGCTATGAGGACAAGGCAGAGATTGATGCAGGGACAGATCCCTGTGATTCCGACTCCAAACCTTCAGGAGGGATATTACCGATAATTTTGATGATTCTTGGCCTGCTTTCAAGTACAGGCAGTGTCGGATACATAATCTACAAGAAATACTATATTCCGTTGATTTCGCCGCCTCCAAGGCAAATGCCTCAGGCACAAGCACAGGCGAGACCTAGTGCAAGACCTTTGGCGCAGCAACAGGTAGGTGGAGTTCACCACGCAGCACCATTGCACATTCATAAGCATCCATCTGCGGATATTGCAAGGCAGCGCTTTAATCAGGAGTTGCAGAAACGTGCTACAGAGAGAGAAAAACTCCTTAGTGTCTTCGGCGCAAGAAAGCCAATTGAAAAGAAGCCTAGCAAGGTGATGGAAGATATTGCAAGAAAGCCTGTCCAGGTTAGGACTGTAAGTGTCACGAAGCCCGCTGTACAGAAGAAACAGGCAGCTGATGACTACGTATCAAAACTCTCAAAGGTCGCTGGTGAGGACTATTTTGACAAGATGGCAGGCATGTCAAAGAAGGAGGCAGATTATTTCGGGAAACTCACATCTATAACCCAGAAGAAGAATGTTCCATTAGATGAAGATGAGGTCTCAAAACTGGCATCAATAGCCAAGAAAGTCGTTGATGGACAGGATAAGGATAAGAAGAAAGAGGTAGAGGAAGCGTTCAAGAAATCAGATATCGAAGAGCTTGAAAGTTTCCTTGATTCTAAGAAGAAGGTCGAGACTTTTGTAAAAGAAGAGGAAAAAGGTGCAGAAAAGAAGGAGTCTTTCCCAGAATTGTCTAAGATATCAGAAGGCAAGGATATAGAGGCATTTTCTGATATGTCGAAGAAGAAGCGGCAGGATATCATAGATGAGTTAAGCGAGATAACTTCAAAGAAAGGCAAGGAGCAGGCATTGGAGGAGATGGACGCCCTTTCAGAAGTCAAATCAAAGAAAGAGCTGTTCAAGGTGGTTGAGCAGATGTCCAAGGGCAAGCGTCTGGACAAGAATGTTTTCGAGGTCATAATCTCATATTTGCTCAAGGCAGGCAAGATATCCAAGTCAGATGTCTCAGAGCTCCTGTTCGACCTTGAGAAGCAGGGTGTTCTGGAGAAGAAGGATGTCTCTGAGGTATTTTTCAATCTTAACATAAAGCGATGAGGTGGAATGTATGAATAAGAAGGCACAGAGTGCGGAACAGATTTTCATCTACATAACTGCGATTGTTGTCATAGGTTTGATAGTCGCTTATGGCTACTCTGCGATAAAGGGTTTTACCAAGAAAGGGGAGCAGGTCGAGTACATAACTCTGAAGACCAGCCTTGAGAACTCAGTTAAGTCGATAGCTTCTGATTATGGTTCGATAAAACGTCCTGATATAGATATTTCTGGAGCATACACTATGATTTGCTTTGTAGATAAGGAGCAGTCAGGGAATGCACAAAGTTCTGCTGTATGCAGGAAGCTTCCGCAGCAGGAACAGTATTTCGAGCCCTTGGTGTGCTCTGGATGGAGTAATCGCGCAGGCGGCAATGTCTACTTGATTCCAGATGGTAGCGTCAGTTTTGATGTGGGGGATATTGTGATTAAGGATAATTATCCCTTCATGTGTTTCGAGGTGGTTAACTCGAAGATCAAGCTGCAGCTTACAGGCCTTGGTGATAAGGTAGAGGTCTCAAAGTATGAGTGATTGATGGCAATGAAACAGCTCCGGTTTCCAGGAAGAAAAGCGAGCAGGAAAGCCCAGGCTGAGACGCAGCTCAACTGGATTTTCATCCTGATAGTCGGAGCCATAATCCTTGCATTCTTCACGTACATCGTTATGAAGCAGAAGACCTCTTCTGAAGCAAAGTTCGCTGGCAAGGTGTCGCAGCAGATAAATACCATACTTGTAGGCGCTAAGGTCTCTTCAGGGACTGTGCAGGAGATACCGACGCCAGAATTGGCAATAAGATTCACTTGCAATGACTACTATATAGGTCCAGCAAGCCAGCGTCTTGGTAACAGGGTTGTATTTGCTCAGGAGAATCTTGAAGGCACTAAGCTCATAACATGGACTCTTGACTGGAACGTCCCATTTAAGGTGACAAGTTTTCTTTATATGACTACGCCAAATGTCCGCTACGTGATTGTCGGCAATGCGAATGACCGTGCTGCAAATGAGCTTTTCTCTATTCTTCCTGTGAAGATGAATAAGGAGCTTGTGGCGACGCAGGACTATCCGGGAAGCGTCAGGAACGAAGGCGACAAGTATGTTCGTTTCATCTTCGTGAATTCAGGTACTATGTTTAACATCCCTGTAGGGTTTGATAATGTGGAGGTTTCTGGTCTTAGCATAGATACTGAGAGAGGAGAGTTGCAGTTCCTTGTAAGGTCGGTTTCTGATTCCGAGAGTTTCACAACGTCAGGTCCAAGGCACACATATACTGAGCCTGAGCCATTATACGGTGCGGTTTTCATGGATAAACCAGAGGAGTATGCGTGCCTGATGAAACGCGCTTACACTAGGCTGGGCATGGTCACAAAGGTTTATGCAGAGAAGCTGAACATGATTGCTCCGATATATTCAGGTACCAGTTGCGAGGGTTATTACGGGAATAATGGCGACCTGAAGGCGATTGTAGATGCAGTCAAATCGTATCCTCCGAGCTATGGGGCGATAGGGACGTCAAGGTCGAATCTGTTTGAGACGAATACACGGCTGCAGTTGCAGTCATGTCCTCTTATTTACTGATTATGGACTGAAAATGGAACACAAGAAAATAGGCAGGAAGGCGCAGGTGAAGATGGGCGAGACAATCGCAATCATGTTCATATTCTTCATCTTGCTGGTTGTAGGTGCGATTTTCTATATGAATATGCAGCGCGCTACTGTGAAGCAGGATATAGCTCAAGCTTACGAACTCCGCTCAGTCGAGGTGGCTCAGGTCATATCATTCTTGCCAGAGGTTCAGTGCACAGAATCGAATGTGATAAAGCCGAGCTGTTTCGACATATACAAGCTGATAGGACTGTCGAAAGTAGCGACTTCTGCAGAGGGTCTTAACATATATTCAAACGAGTTCGGCACCACAACCATAAAGTTGACCAAGCTTTATCCGCCAGGAGGCGAGTGGACTCTTTACAATAATCCCAAGGCGACATTCACGTCTGCTCCTGTAAGTAACATACCTATAATGCTTTACAATGCGACTTCCGACAAGTATTATTTCGGAGTTTTGCAGATAATAAATTACAACTGATGTGTTAATCATGAGAAGAGCTAGAAAGAAGTCACAAATGGAGATCATGGGGCTTATGATAGTGGTTATACTGCTCATCATAGGAGTCTTGTTCGCATTGAAGTTTGTCGTTCTGAAGAAGCCCACAGAGGTCAGGCAGTCATTTACTAGGACACAGCTGGCATCTAATGTCGGGATAGCGATAATGTCTTCGACAACAGAAAACTGCAGGGGCACAGCGATAAAGGATTTGCTTATAGACTGCGCGGAGTGGCCTGAAGATGGTGGGACTATAACCTGTGATGATGGCAGGAAGTCCTGTGAATATGTCACATCGACCATAGATTACATACTTAACAACACTCTTAACACTTGGAAAGTTAAGTATTATTTCACTGCTGGCACGACAAAACAGCTTGATGAGATGATACTGTACCTTAAGAACGGCTGCCTTGCAGACAAGCCTTCTCCAGGTGCGTCAGAGTCTTTTTTCCTGCCGACAAGCAGAGGCTTGTTGACTCTGAGAATATTTATCTGTGAATGAGGTGGTTTGATGATGTTTGTTTCAAGGAAGGCGCAGATGTCTGAAGGAATGAAGATTTTGATATCACTTGTTCTTGTTGTGATTCTCATCATATTCGGTTTCATAATCTGGAAAAAGGGAATAATGGGTGTTCTAGGAGGCGGATGATTGTCAGCTCTCAGTAGTTCAAGACGTGGAGATTTCAACATACTTATCGCATTGATAGGCATAGTCATAGTAGGAATAGTGCTTGTAATAATATCTACAAACATAATACGGCATAGCAACACAGCAAACAAGGATGAGGCCTGCCGTCTAAGTTTTCTCTCAGCGCATTCAACAGAGACTCTGAAAAGAAAATCAGTCAATGTTTTAGACTTCAAGCAGAATCTGAATTGCGAAGCTAAAGAGGTAATCATAGGACCTAAGGAGGTCAGGCGGGGTCTTTTCGGCAGGATTGACGATGACCTTGTGAAGCAGAAGATAGCTGACGAGATGATGCGTTGCTGGTCGTTGACAGGTTCTGGCAAGTTAAAGATATTTCAGAATGTGCAGGAGGGTTTTCTGGGCACTTTTGGAAGTCAAAAGGCATGTCTTGTGTGTTCAACAATAAAATTCAGTGATGATTTCATCAAGACTGCAAAAAAAGAGGGTTATAAATTGCAGGATGTTTACAAGTGGTTTGCGACATCTCCGATTAAACCAGAAGGAAAGCCTTTGTTAGAGATTATGCTCGGACGTTCTCTTTCAACAGATGAAGTATTGGATCATTCAAAAACTAAAGAGTACGTCCTAGATAACAATCATATTGTTTTTTTCAGGGACTATATAGAAACAACTGCAACAAGCAAAGTAGGAAATTCTTTTGTGTATTTCAGAGATGTCTCTGTCTTGAGTTCCAGTTCAGGAGATGAACCTGTTTGTACTATGCTTTTGAATTAAAAAAGGTATAAGAATGGTTTATTCAAAAAAAGCGATAAGTGAATTCACCCTTATGTTCGCAGTAGTTGTATCTGTCGTCATTTTAATTATCATAATATTTCTCTTTACTAAAATACGTGTAGGTATGGAAGAGAGCGCGCACAGCATGAGGTGCAAATCATCAATATCTGCTTATGCGAAGCTGAACAGCATACCTAAGATACCTGGAACTGACGGAAATGCCAATGAGGGAGATATAGACTGTCCAACTGAGTTCGTTACGATAGAGAAGAGCTCACCGCTGACTACAAAAAGGGAGATAGCGGACCTCATGGCAAAGTGCTGGAACAATTATGGAGAGGGCAAGCTTCTTCTTTTCAAGCCGGAATCGATGAAGTTCTGCGCGATATGCTCTGTTTTCCAGTTCGAGGATAAATCAGTCAAGGTGGATAAGTTTCTTTCTTTTCTTGTCACAGAAAGAGCGCCTATAAAAGACACAGAAGGCCATTCTCCTACATATTATGATTATATCTCTGGTTCGAGCGGAGCAGAGCTTATGCTTGCAGGCAAGCTTTTGGAGTATGACAACCATTATTTCACAGGCACAAAAAGGTACGCGGTTGTTTTTGCTATCCAGAAAGAGCTGTTTTGGACAAAGTTTTGGAATGGCATAAAAGGTGCAGTTATAGGAGTATCGGTTACGGTTGTTTTAGCGATTCCAGGTCTTGCGCTTTCGGTAGTTACTGGAGGGACAGCGACTCCTTTTGTTATAGCAGGTATAACTGCGGTGGTTGCAGGGGCAGTAGGCGCGACAGTAGGGGCAGGTTCTACTGTTAGCGGCGAATGGCAGGCAAATCTGATGACTGTAGAGTATTCTCCTCTTATTCTTGATGCGCTTGAGTGCGATTCTCTTCCGGTAAGTATGCTTGATAATAACTTCAGGTAAATGATATAAAAATTTATAAACTTGGCAGGGTTGTGATGCTGCATGGTAAGATATTTTTCAAAAAAAGGTGACGCTAACTGGTTCGTCATAGGAGCGATTCTTTTTGTCATACTGCTTTTGATAATCCTGCTGATAATCAGTCGTCAGGCTAGCCAACAGGGTGGGCTGGTCTCGAATATATTCAGCATGAGGCCCTGAGTATGGCACGTCTTGCTGTAGAGACAGTTGTTGTGATACTTATTGGTTTGGCAGTAGTTGTACTGGGCGCCCTTCTTTTCTCAAAATGGGGTTTCAAGGCAGATGAGACTGTGTCGTCTCTTATTACTGATAAATACTGCATACAAAATGCTAGAATGCCTGATTTCATCGCCAAGATGAAAGCTTTTGCGCCAAAGGAATCGCCTTCATCAGAGCCTGCTTACGCTATAAATGTATTCAAGGACTATCTTACTTGCGCTTATCCTAAAACAGGGATTTCAGCTTTCACGCAGGATGAGGTAAAGAAGGATGAGCCGCAGATTCTTTCATGTGCAAGCCTTGCGTTCGATAATTATATTGCATATCTTACTGAGCAGAAGGAAGCATCTAAAGGGTACCCCGATGATATTAAGCACTATGATGAGCTTTTGAAGACAGCTGAACGTGATAAGCGTGTTTTCAGTGCTCTTTTTCCAAAGTCAGGTTATTCCGGAAGCAAATGCGAATCATCTCAGGTAGAAGATGAGCATTATTCATTCATTTATGGTGTGTTGAAGGAGGGCATACGTTATGATTACCGCTTCAGCAGGATTACGAACAGCTGGGAATATAGCTCTGGTTCAGAATGGAAGGATGTGAAAACTGTGAACCAGAATACTGCCAAAAGTCGTTTTTTCTGGTTCCTTTCCGCACGTCTTGTGAATGTAAATGAAGATAATGGTGCTGACAAGATGATTGAATTTTTTAAATATCAGTATCCAGAAAACATGCCTGATGATATTATTGTTGATGGCAAATCAATCATAGAGTCTCTATTGAACCCTTCTTCAGGTACAGGGAACTCCTGATTCTGTTTGTTTTTAAAATTCGTTCGTATGCATGACTAAAGATTCGACAAAAATTCAAGCCCATCAAACCACAGAAAACTTTATATATAGTATAGTCTAAAAACCCCCTTATAACCCTTATAATGAATCAAGAGGTGACTACATGTCAAAGAAAGCTCAAGGAATGTCGATGAATGTCATAATTATAGCAGCCCTTGCTTTGCTTGTTCTGGTCATTCTTGCCGTTATTTTCATTGGCAGGATGGGCACGACAACAAAAGGCATAGATGAGTGCAAGGGAACATGTATCCCGCAAGAGGAATGCGGTGATGAACCTTACGAGAAACAGCTCGGTGATCCTTGCTTCGTTGCAGGCACAAAGGATGTTGATACTAGCGTAGTATGCTGTGTCAAGGTCTAAATATGCCTAATTTTTTTTATTCTAAAAAGGCTCAGGGAATGAGCCTTAATGTTATTGTTATAGCGGTGATAGTTCTGGTAATTCTCGTTGTCCTTCTTGTCATATTCAGCAGCAAGATAAAGATATTCGGGACATCCGTATCAAGCTGTGAGCAGAAAGGCGTTGGTGCAAAATGCATAGCAGCTACAGAAACGGAAGCAAAAAAGTGTGGCGGTCCTGTTTATAGGACAGGTACCAACTGTAACGATGATAATAAGTGGTGCTGCGTTTCGATAGGTGGTTAGATGTTCAAGTCAAAAAAGTCTATGGAGCTCACGTTCAATGCGCTGGTCATTGCGGTTTTAGCCATTGCAGTTCTCATGGTCTTCCTTTTTCTATTATACAAAGGGGGTAAGACTGTCTCAGATGCATCAGGATGCGGTCTTTATAGGTGCATACATCCAGATGCAAAGGTTGAAAAGAATAAAGCTTGCGACTCTGATCAGGTAGAGTCTCTGCAGTCCTGCGAAGTTGAGGGACTGAATAAGGAGAAACTGGTCGGAAGATGCTGCACAAAAAAACCGGTGTAGGTGGTCATGATGGAAAAAATGATGAAAAAAGCGCAGGGCATGAGCCTTAATGTGATTGTTGTAGCTGTAATTGTGTTAGTGGTCCTCGTGGTCCTTGTTCTCATATTCTCAGGAAAGATAAAGATGTTCGGCAGCAAGACATCTGAAACGTCTGACCAGTTCATAGGTAACAACTGCAAGATTCCAGGCACAAATAATGAATGCATGGACGAATATGCTTGCAATAGCAAGAAGGGGGCATATAGGGCGCCACCAACTGATGGTTTCACGGACTGCTCATCTTATGAGGGCTGCTGCTCATCGTGATTGGTCATCATGTATAAAAAAGCAGTATCAACATCAGAAGTGCTTATCATCATCCTCTTAGCTCTGGCTGCCGCAGTTATAATCATAATGATTAGTTCGGGTTCTAGCAAGAAACTGGATTTTGCAGCAGAGATAGTGACCTCTTGTAGGGATACTTCAGGCACATGTGATTGTTATTTTGACGGGGCATCATGTCCTGCCGGGACAACAATGGCAATATCTTTAACATGCCCTAAACCGAAAGCCACAGATAAATGCACGGACAAGTCAATAGATACTGATGCAAAGGCCTCAAGGGAAGCTTTTTCTTCTGCTCTTAAGGATGTAGAGAAACAGGCCAAAGTCTCGCTAAATCAGGATGAACTGTTAATCATGAAGTATAGATATTTTGGCAGGTGCTGCATTGGTGCGCAAAAACCAATTTAAGAACAAGCAGTTTTTGAGAATCTATAAGAAAGGATTTATCGATGTTAGTCTGGAACAGACAATCGGTCTTGTTCTCGCAGTAGGTTTCATCCTGCTTTCTGTCGCATTCATAATGAATCTTATGAATAATTTCGCAGGCAAGCCTGATCAGGGTTCTGAAGCCAGTTTTGACCGACTTGGAGCCGCAATAAACACCCTTTTCGCAAAAAGTCTTGAGGATCCGACAAAAGTATACGCATGTAAGATACAGAATGGATACATAAAGCCAAATTTTGCGATTGCGGGCTTCAATAAGGATGGAGAGAAAAACGTAGCAGGACAGACCGGTACAAAAGGGAACGAAGATTGGGGGTATATTGAAGAGACATGCGGTAAAGACGATAAGGTTTACAAGCCATCAGATTGTCTTGGATTTGCCTGCATCTGTCTTTGCAACGGAGGTTCTGGTGACATTACAGGTAATAATTGTAAAGAAAAGGCGAAATGCAGTCGTCTTCCCGCAAGCATAAAAACGATTTATAGCGAGCAAGATGGTGCAATCATAGATGCTGTTTTTTACAGTGAGAAATGCAATTTCAAAGGATCAGACAAGAAAGTCATATCAGGTTATTATTTGGAACTTTCTACAAGCAGCGCCCTAAAGATAAATGAAATTCTTACCAATGATGAGTACGTTGGTGAAAAGTATAAGAATTTCGGGCTTTGTGATGAGCTTTTGACGCAGCCAGAGCCCGCAAAAGAGGAAAAAGCAGCGGATAATGCAGGAGCCGGACTGCAAGAACAATGAACCTTTTTCTCGTCTAATTTTGACCAAAAACATTATAAATACTGTTTCTTTAGCATATCCTTAATGGGTTTTGTTTCAAAAAGAGGTATCTTTCTTCCTTTTAGAGGGAAGAAGGGAGATATTATGAATGAGATTTACTTCTTTCTATTTCAACTTATACTTGTTGCGATTGTCCTTTTAGCACTTTTTCAATTCACAAATAATGTAGCATCAAATCTCGCTTTTGAGAAGCGTTTCATATCCATTGATATGGGCCTGCTTACGACTGTCATCAATTATGTGCCTGGCACATTAAGGACAGTTTACTCTCCTTTACCTCTTGATGTGAGGTTAGAGGCGGTACTAAAGAAAAACTTGGTTTCGATAACTGACCTTGATGTAGACTTGCCGCCGACTCTTTATTGGTTCCTGTCTAATAATTACACTAAGTTGACTGAAGATGCAGTATCTTTGAGGAGCGTACCAAAGGATGATTTTCTCATGGTGCCACAGTTGAATTTTTTCAAGACAGGAAAGTCTATTTATTTTGATGATTCTAAGGTCAATCCGTTGCAGAAAGTATGTCCTGTCCTTGATACTCCTAAAATGGGAATCAACAACGGTGTAGCGATAGTTAAAGTGCTCCCAGATGTCAAGGATTATTCTATTGGAGACCATCCTGTTAATAGGATAGCGACATCTTTAGAGAACAAGTATCATGATATGTTCTCTCAGTCGAATTTTGAGTTCAAGAAAGTTATTGAGACGCAGAAGCCTATATGTTTCACCAACGTAAGGACTCTTCCTGACCTGATAATCGCGATAGGTGATTCTGGCGAGAATCGTGAGGCAGGAAGCTTGGTGATATACTTTCCAGTGGATTCAGCATCTTTAAGGTCGAGAAAGCTTGCATGTTATCTTATGAACGAGCTCCTCACTCCGGAATCGGAGGTGCTTTACGCCCAGATAATGCCTGTGAACGCCATTTCTCTCGTAAAGGAATCAAGGCTTTGTGTTCTTAAGCAGCGCACAATAGAGGAAGAGCCGCTGACTATTTTTGTTGATATATCGAAATTCAATGAAGACCAGATAAATGTGGATAATGTTGTTGAAGCGATACACTCCGCGGTATTGAGATATTATGGAGAGTCGCCTGCAGAGGTAAAAGGAATGACTGTAAGTATAATTCCGCCGAAATTGGTGACAGAGACTATTGATGGGGAATCATTAGAGAGATGATATTCAGAAAAAGCATGAAGAATAAAACTGAATGGTGATTCGAACTGAAAATAAGGAGAATTCATATTGGAAAGGGTAAGAAAGGTATTTTGTCATTTAATTTCATGTCTCTTCTTCCAAGAGTGATATTCCTCGTGATAATGCTTGTGGTTTGCGTAATGCTGATACGTATGTTTATAGTTTCTAGGATGGAAACAAAGGGAATACAGGCAGAGATATTGATGGATGGATTGATATATGGTCCGGGCGGAATAAGTTATCAGGACCCTGTTTCAGGAAGGATATATCCTGGAATTATTGATGTCGATTCTGCAGGCAAAGCGAATCTGGACAAGGCATTATACTTCCCTTCGAACAACATAATCGCCGCAAAGATATCTGTATCAAAGGAGAGGGAAGATGAGGATAATGCTTGGAAGTTTTATTATAACCGTGAATGGTACGAGAATTGGGGCCCTCTGCTTAAGCTATATCTGCCAGGTGCAGGGGGAGTTGTTAGCTATAAGAGAACATTACCGGTGATATATCGTCATGATTCAGAAATCAAATCAGGCTACGTCACTTTTGAGGTGGTGCAGCCCAAAGGATGATTATTGAAACAAAACCTGGAAATGCCTACGCAGGTCATGCTTGCGTGGGCATTTTCCTTTTAATTAAAATGAAAAAATTAAGAGAGTCAATAGGGAAGAAGGGATTCATAAGCGACCCGCTTGTAGACATCTGGGCAGTGATAATATTCATAATAGTGATAATAATATTCGCTTTCATCTACAAGGCAACTGCCACAAGTAAGATGGAGACTCTGCAGGATAAGAGGGACATAACGTATGGTAATTATATTGCGCAGGTGTATCTAGAGAAGCAGATAAAGCCTACAAATAATGATGGCGAAACCATGTCAATGGCAGAGATTATCTCTTTTTATGATTACAAAAAGTCAGTGGAAGCAAGGAAATCAACAACAATTGTGGAGAAAATCAGGAAATTTGTGAAAGGAGATCCTATCGAGGAATCTATTGCAGACATAACAGATAAATTCGTGAAAAGCAACATGAATAGCAAAGGATGCTATGTTTTTGCGATAAAAGGCAACGATTTTGAAAAAGGGTACATAGGAGCAGAATGTGAAGCGGTAATAGGTTATTTCACAACTAAACTTATCAAGTTCACTTCTACATGGACAATAGGTCCTGCAGTGAGGGCTATATTGACACGAAACAAAGAAAATGATTTTTATTTCAAGATGCAGCCGTATCTCAAGAAGATACCTAAGTACACTTTTGTTACATATATTGCACCTTTGGACCCTCGGTCTAAGCCGATAGAACTTCATGTAATTTATGATTTTGAGCGCATGCTCTCTGTATACTCATCTGAACAGGAATTCAAGGAGATTGATGTAAGGCGTATAACTGAAGAGGAACAAGACAAGCAGATTGCTGCTAAGTGAACATGTCAGATAAAAAAATATCTAAGAATAGGATGACCAAGAACAAGAAAGGCATGGTCTTTAACATAATGATAGTTATTTTTACAGTGCTTATCCTTACTTATGCGTTCATTCGATTATCTGAGAAGACAAATAAGATAGAACGTGAGATAGGTGTTGCGCAGATAGATATGATAATGCAGATTCAGGAAGGCGAGAAGGCTTTGATGTTTATAGACCTCGCAGCTAAGATGGCTCTTTATCAGGCAGTATTTGATCTTCAGTCCAAGGGAGGTATATTGGAGAGTAAGGCCTGCGGTTCTTATTATGGCTTTAACCGTTGGAACTCTGATTCTGGTCAGAAATGTTTTGTTTCATCATCGAGCGTTGGCAATTCTCTTAGGGATATTTTCGTTTCAAGTCTCTCTGCAAGGATTGCTTCTTACCCTTCTGCAGATTTTATGACTAATGTTCCTGGTTTTGCGGCATTGCTTGCTGAAAGGAGGTCTGTTACGATAGATAAAAAAGATATCATGAGCTGTGGTGATGATTTCACAAAGGATTTCACTTATGGCTCTTCACAGTTCTTTCCTGAGAATGGAGCGAGGCTCTGGATACCTTCTGAAGCGAGATGTCCTGGGGCATATCCTTTGATTGTTTTCCTTCATGATTGCATGAGAAGAGATATTGC
Source organism: uncultured Methanosarcinales archaeon (assembly GCA_964563755.1). Lineage (GTDB taxonomy): Archaea > Nanobdellota > Nanobdellia > Woesearchaeales > UBA11576 > JABMQF01. The sequence continues at coordinate 81,745 of CAZLYC010000001.1, read as the reverse complement.
TACGGTCCACAAGGATTTCGGCGATTCTGGCACTTACGACATAATACCTTATGTCAAGCAGTTTGTAAGCACAGGCAAGTCAAAGCCTGTAATCCTTGGAGCCCCATCGCAGACAGGAGGTACAGCGACTATAGAGAACGTGCCTGGCTCCCCCTGTGGTGAATCATTATGGGGTAGGGAGTTTGACCCCTCTCAGTTTGTAGAGCTCGTTGAGCAGAATCTGCCTGTTGGAGTGAAGATATCTTCGGTCAGTTTTGTCGGGCATGGCGGAGCAGGCTGTGACATAGATGCAGGTACGCATAAAGCCGCGAAGATGGATGTTTTTGCTATTGGCCAGTTCGACAGCTGCGCAAATAAGCTTACTGGAGAGTCATTGAAGTCTAAAATTGGTTCAGGCAAGAAGTTTTTTGGTCTATACGGAGTTATATCTGGTGAAAGGAGCGCACAGAACAACGCGATGGGAATCACAAAAACGATAAATTGCGCATCTTCAGGAATAAAAGGGATTGGTTTTATAGACTGTCTTTCAGACAAAGACAGCAACTATTTTGTTTTCTCACTTAAGGATGCTGATGAGGAGAGCCACGGGCAATCATTAGATGTTGGAATGGAACAGTTCCTGCTGTCTTTTTTTGCTGCAGAAGAGAATGAAAAATATGAATAATAAAAATATAAGTATTATTGCGAAAATCAGCTTCAATATAGTCATTCTGCTTTTGTTTGTGGCAGTAATGCTGCCTGTTTTTGCTCAGGTTTCAGAGTCTCCTGAGCCAGAAGGGGATTCTGAGTCATCATCTGCGGATTCTCAGTCAATAAGTTCAGAGTCTGCTTTCAGGTTTGCGGTCATTGGAGATATGCAGGTAGGCTGCAAAGGTTTGACGGACACACAGGAAAAAGCATTGGATAAGCTGGTGAAGGAGGTGCGGCCTTCTTTTGTCATACAGCTCGGAAATATCATCGATGTCAGGAGTTCTGGAGAAAACAGCAAGGAGGATTGCATAAAGAACATGTGGTCATTTGTAGAAGAGAAGATTGTAGACAGGATAACTGGTAAAGGAATGCTTTTTTTCACGACACAAGGTAGGACAGACGGGAACATAGGTAAAAATTCGGCCGCCAAAAAACTATTTTCACAATTTTGGTCCGACAATTCAGGGTCAAATCGGGACTATCCCATATCAGGAGCAGGTTACGGCAAGTATTATTCTTTCGATTTTGGTGATTCCCATTTCATATCATTGATGGCTCCCGGCACAAAAGGTCTGGCAGACAAGAAAAAACAGCTGGATTGGCTAAAGGAGGATGTTGCAAATGCAAAGGCTCTTGGTGTCAAGAATATTTTTACTTTCTCAGGTTCTCCATTGAATGCCCCTGCGACAGTCAGCCCGTCGAAGAAGAAGACAGCATACTTGCAGAGCTCTCGCGAGCTGATGGCCATTTTGAAGGCAAACGGGGTAAGGATGCATTTCGGAGGCAATATTCACATATTCAAGGACGAGGCCGTTGAAAAGATAATCGACCTGATTCCAGGAGTTCTTGGCGGTGGAAGGTCGGGGCTTGCTTCTACAGGAAAGCCTTCAGATTATTCTTTTGTCGTTGTTGATGTTGATGGGGAGAATATCCAGTATTATGTCTTGAAGGAACCAGAATTTGATGCTTCGGAGCTTCCTCCGACACCGACAGTCTCAAGTCCTCTTCAGACACCGGATGTTCCAGATTCTCTTTCAGGTCTTGGTGTTTGTCCTGCAGGGATGACTCCTGCGACGACTTTTCTTGAAGGATCTTTGCCAGTTGCTGCTTGCGGAGGAGCTTCTAGCATACCTCCTCCAAAGTTCATAGATGGAGAAACAGTGCTGGCTTATGCCCACAGGTATGCTGGCAGGCCTTATAGTTCAACTGACCCCTGTGGTTTTGTCTGTACAACTCTTGTTGATCGCGTGCTAAAAGACCTCGGAGTTAAGGTCGATAGCAGTGTCGTGAATGTCAGGAGGACAGGAGAAATGAAGGGCAAGCCTATCACAGACATGTTTGTCAGTGATTCGCATATTTCCAGTGGTGTGCAGAAGGCAGTTATCGATGCAGGTGTAGGAACAGTCGTTTCGCTTGAAGAGGCAAAGCCTGGTGATTTCATGCAGAGGTGGAAGTATGAAAATGGTGAGTGGAAAGGTCACGCGATTATAATCGAGGAAGTTCTTGGTGACAATAGATTCAAGGTCTTCGGCGCGCACAATGATAAGATAGGAGTGTCTGTTGCGACAGAGAAGATAACTAAAGATATGAAGGTATATCTTTCCCGTCTTAATCCGGATGCTGGTTCCGGTTCTTCTTCAAATGTTGAAGGATTCCCGCCGACTTTCGCAGAAGGTTCTGTGCGTTGCGTGCCAGACACTTCTCTTACGAAGATGCTTTATGATATCGTTATACAGTATTCTTCTGGTGTAACTAATGTGACAGGCATAGCGAGACAGAATCTTGCAGTCGGCATAAACAAGATGCCGCAGGATTTGGAAGCGGGTACTGTGTGTTATGCAATAAAAGCAACTAAAGAGTATGATCTAGAATATCTTAAAAGTACATATGGCATGTCGAAGATGGATGTTGAGTCTCAGTCACGACCTGTAAATTTCTTGGGTCATTCTGTAAAGATTCATAGGCTTATATCGCCTGTGCTTGGTTGTGTTGAAAAAGATATCATGTCTTGCGAAGCAGGCAAGAGCTATGAATACAGGACTGTTGAAGGATTCAAATGGCAGGCACCTTCAGAGAATCCGGACCTTCTTGCAACTAGCTCGTTTGGCATAGCGATAAATATAAACTCAGATACCAATAATAACGCCCAGACTGGTGAACTAGCTTCAGACCTGCCTCCATGCGTGATTGATGCTTTCAAGAGGTATGGTTTCAAGTGGGGAGGGGACAATGTCGAGTCTAAGCAGCCGAATCATTTCGAGTTCATGGCAGACCCTTCAAGCATTCTGATACGCAGAGGAGTTTTAGAGCCTCTCGGAGGCGAGGTCATCCTGAAATGCGCGACAGGAGATTGTATTGTTCAGATGGCTGAGTATTTTGTCAAGACGTACGAGAAGCTGCCTTACATCTGGGGCGGAGAATCTCCTTACTCTTATGAGCAGACAAAGCAAGACAAGGAGATAAATCCTGACTCGTTTTTCAAAGGAGTTTCACTAAGTGCTGTTCAGCCAGATGGAAATAGTTTGAGGAGCGGCAAGCCAACTGTTCCAGGGTTCGACTGCTCAGGTTTTGCATGGTGGGTTTTCAAGCACGCAGGTATTCCTGGCTTTAGCAACAGGTACGGCGCAACAAAGCAAAGAGACCAAGGTATTGAAAAGGGCGGTCTAATTGCTTGCAATCCGTCTAGAAACGAGATATTGAGACTGGGCAAGCCAGGAGATTTATTGTTCTGGAATGATAGGGGTGAGAAAGTAACTGTCGGAACTTGCACTCTCTCAAAGATTGCGCCTCACGTGGCGATTTATGCTGGTGATGGATACATAATGGAATCAGGAGGGAGTCGTGAGAACCCTCCAGATATTGATTACTCCGAGTTTTTCAAGACATATAATACTGATAAGAAGTCAAAATACGGCGGACTTCAGAAAAGAAAATTACCGAGTGATGGCTATTCAGCATTAGTTAGGTACGCGCCCGATCCAGAAGCGACTGCAAACACATTCGACGCTTCTGAATTTGAATCTAAATCAAGTTCAAAAATAAATGTATGAACTGATGGTATAATATGATTAAAAAAAATAAGTATTCATGTCGTGGAATCTATATTTGCTGTTCTTTGTGTAGTTTAGTCCTGTTTTTGTGTGCGATGCCTGTTCTTGGTGAGCAGTACTTCCTTGTGCATATCTCGCCTGCAGGCGAGTCTTTTTATGTTTCTGGTCTATCTGTAATCGGGTCAGAAAGCTACTCTTATCTTTCTGGAATAGAAGGGGATTACCAGGATTTTGACGGACTGACTTTGAAGTTCTCGGATGAATCAAGGAAAGTTATTGGGGATTATCAGGTCCATCCTGGAGAGAATATGTTTGATTATATCTCTGGAGCCAATCATTTGACTCTTGAGACATCAGGCAGCAAGCTTTTCAGCTCAAGTTTTAGTTTTTGTGATGCTGATGGTGTTTGTGAACCATGTTTAGATGGATTCTGCACGCTTTCTGAGAATCATGATTCCTGTTCTGACTGTAAATCCGCTTCATACGACGGTCTATGCGATTCTATTGTCGATGGCAGGTGCGATCCAGATTGTGGTGTCGATATATCTGATAAGGATTGCCCTGGTGAATATGCAAGAGGAAGCGCCGTTGGAGAATATGTCGAGACTATGGTGCAGCTTGAGAATGACCCATCATTTACAATAACTCCTACTGGTAACTCTGCGCTGGATGAAGAAGGAGTTGATTATTGTTTGGATGATCTTGGAGGATATTTTTGCGGTCCAGATGAAAGATGCGCAGGTGAAGAGAAGGAATACGCATACGGTGCGTATTGCTGTCTTGGTGATTGTGTTCAGTATGACAGAAGTGTCTATTTCTCTGATGAGAAAGTTAGAGAGATAAACCAAGAGGCTTATCCGCCCGTGTCAGAGATAGCGCGGATTTACAATTTCAGTGAAATGGAAGCGCGTAAAATTGTTCCATCAGAAGAATCAGTGCAATCTAACACCTCTCAAGTTCAAGAAGAAGTTAAGACAGAGCAGCAGGAAACCGAAGAGAGCGTGCTCAAATCTGTGGATTCGGTCTTGAACAGGTTGAATTTCTTGTATGTCGCAGGCATTGTGCTTGCAGTGGCTGTTGGTCTGATATTACTCTTGTCTTTCGCAAACAGAGGTCAGAAGCAGAAGGATTTGCAGCAGGATATCGACCTGCTCATATCCCGTGGAAACGACTATAAATCAGTTGAGCAGATTCTTATACAAAAGGGTCTCGATAAGTCTTTTGTCGACGCGGAGATAAACAGCAATTATAAGCGAAGGGTTGAATTTGAGAAGATGAGGCAATCAAGATGAGCATGAAAAAGTCATTTTTGTTCATGATGATGTTTTGTCTATGCTGCGTTGCATTGGCTCAGGCGCAGACAGCAGCCAACACACCTGCTACAGTTTATAAAAATCCATATTTTATAGCTCCGTATTCTATAGATCCATCATTTTCAGTCAGCATTAATTATGATTTCTCAATATATGACCAAATTCCAGATTACTTGAACCGTATAGAGCCTTGCAAAGAAGACATCAATTGTGTGGTGCGCAATCTAGAAGATTTTGAGAAGGAAAAGCCAGGTTGGAAATGGCTATCAAGCTATGGGGGAAACATCATAGGCGCTGACAAGGATATATCTAAACAAGGGTTATGGGAGGCGTTCTGCGAGTATCCTGAGGAGCACGCAGTCAATTCAATCGCAGAGGCCGTAGATTCATGCATAGGGACGACAGATACTAATTGCGTCTGCAGTTATTCTTTGCCTGTCGGGGAAAGGGAAGGAGTTGATAAAGCAGAATTCGATTCGGTGTTCCCGAGTGCAAAGTCAAACGTATTCACCAATTTTTTCGGCGCAGTTTATGATTACAAAAAAAGGTATGAAGAGGAATGGCCAGAGCGCACCCTGATATTCATATTGTCTGGCAAGGACCTCAGGGTTTCTTTATTTCCGAAAGGAAAGTCAGAGCCGCAGATTGTCCATAACGTGAATGCTTTCGGTCTTGGAGGGGATTTCGCTTCAGCACCTTCTGTAGTGAATGTCAAGTTCAAGGATGAGAGCGCTTTTTCCTACAGGTTCAACAGGAAAGACCGGTTCTGGGAGTATAAGAAGAACATCGTGTCCTGGCCTAATGTGAAAGAGATGGAAGCCGGCAGTTTTCAATCCATAATTGCCAAGACTCTAGAGAGGAAGGATGAGCTCGGAGGTTACGCTTTCTTGAAGATGTATAAGGATAAAAAATTGGAGCCTAAGCTCGAGAGTATAACTGGCCTGCCTGGCGAAGGTCTTGGTGCAAATATTAAATCACAAGACCGGTTGAAATACTTGTATGATAATGAAATAAATCAATTTGATGTGCATAAAGACAAAGATAACAATATAGTCATATATCCTGGAGGAGCTGCGCCTATGCAGCGCCAGTGCAAACAATACAATAAGATGATGAAGTTCTGCATAATCCAGAATAAGAGTGTAGTGGCGTATAATAAGGATACGAATCAGCTCGAGCTTCAGCAGCTGGTCATGAGATTTGCCTATATGTTTAAGGGTGAAGTATCATCAATATCAAATTTCGAGGTATACGACCTACCATTGTCATCAAATAAGTCTGTTTTATTCTGGGACTTGTTGGAAGGCAATGTTATGAATTATAACATATACTACTCAGAGAGTGCAGGGATTGCGGCGACTTTCAGGGACAGGGCTCCTAAATCATTTGATTCTTCTTCGATAGAAGGTCTAAAAATGCTTTCTGTTAATGTGGCAACAGCGGAAGATAAAGATATAGAAGTCAGTTCGATATTAGAGCCAAGATGTGCTGTGAAGGGAACCAATTGTGAAATATCCTACGGAATAAGTTCTTCGCTAAGCCCTGAAGATATTATTTCAGAAGACGGAACTTTCAGTACGTTACTGAAAGATAAAAAGCTGTATTATTCGATATTAGAGAACAAGTATTTCTATATCATACCTGAGCTGAATAATGGACAGTACTATGTTTTCGCCATAACTGCTACAGATTCTACAGGTGCAGAGAGCCCTGCATTCACTCTTACTGATGCAGAACATAATGAGGCTCCAAATGATGACGTACCTCCTGCTCTCGCAGTCATACGTTTTGTAGCGATAGAAGGAGAAAATGTCGCATTCACTATAGATCCTGTGACAACCAATATAGATGGGACACAGCTGCAGTCTGACTATTCTATAACATATAAGATATACTGTTTCAATGATGGAGAGGTCGATTTTGATAATTCAATGAAAGATGGGCTTTATGCAGAAGGCATCTCACAGCTTAACGATGGTTCTGTTACGTTTTCAAGGCCAGCGTCAGACTTCACAGAAGTGGAATGTGGATTCATAGAATCTCCTCATCAAGCAAGGTTTGCAGTGATTGGTATCAAGACAGTTGTCATGGAAGATATAGAGTACAAGGGAATTTTAAGCGAAGAATCATTATCGAGTGTACTTACACTACCCGAGATTTAGCATTCCCTCTTGAGTTTTACCCTGATGAGGTCTCTGTATCCTTCTGTCTCTACTTTTTCTCCTGTCTTTACCTTGTTGTATTTCGTGACATTGATTGCCTTTGTCTCGTTTATGCAAAGCTGCATGGTCGATGTTTCAAATCCAAGCTCTGCGGTATTATTAGAGAAGTCAACTACAACATCTTTTAGTGGGTCGTATTGCGTGTCCCACATCACATAGAGAGTCCTCACTGATTTCGGTTCAACTAGGAATTTGAGTGCGTGCCTTGACCTTTTGGTCTCTTCCCCGTCATATAAGTATATCTTATCGAGGTAGATTGTATCTATCTCATTGATTGCATTGTATACCTTGACGACCCTTCTAAGGTAGTTTGTCTGTCCGACTACAGGTGGCTGTGTGAGCCATTCTGGCGGCCCAAGGCTTACGCTGAATCTTGAGTTGTTGAGTTCGCTATAATCTCTGCTGAGGCATTTCTTGCCCACCACTTCGTATTCTTGGGTTGTGTATGGCTGGTCTTCGTAGAGCTCTACTGTCTTTATTTGCGGTATCTGTTCGTAGCTCTTGTCAGGGTCGCAGTTATCTGTTCCGCAGCCTGTGAGGATTAGTAAAGAAACTATCGTTAGAACTAAAACTATCTTCCCTACTTGTCTATTAACCCCCATCTTGTGAAAAAATTAGTCCTTTGTGGCTTATAAAATTTGCGTTTTGGGTTTTTAAACCCTTTATGAAGCCCCTAAATTCCTCTTTATGGAGCATTATGTGGTGTGGGTGGAACAGGTATGACTCCAATTCGGTATTTTTGTGGTTCAGGATGTAGAAAAACACGTCATTTGACCTAAGATAGTATATCCAGATCACATCTTCTATGGGTATTCCAAAGATGCTCGACACAGGAATCTCTCCTATGCTGTGCATTGAAACGTCAGGGAAAGCGAATCCGAGGCCTTTTATTATTGACGCGTCATATGTGAAGCCTTCTTGGTCAAGTATTTCAAGTGTTTCCAGGTCTATCCTGTGATATGGTGCGCGAAATCCTATTGGTCTTGTGCCTGTTATGTTCTTTATTGTATCTGCGCACGCAGTTACCTCTTTTTTCTTATCTTCATAATCCATTTTTGTCAAAGTTTTATGTGAATATGCATGGCACGCAATCTCATGCGCAGACATCATCTTGACAATTCCAGGATTTTTTTCTGCGTACCCTCCTGTGACAAAGAAAGTCGCGTCTATTTTGTTGTCGTAAAGTATCTCGAGTATGTTTGTGATATCATTTCTGGTATCGACTTCCTCGACGTCAAAGCTTATCAGGATATTCCTTTGTTCAGGCGCTTTCGCTATGACTGTTATTATCAGCAGGAATACTAATATTGCGACAAAGAATCCGAATAGTGTGTTGGCTTCTCTGAGTATCTTTGAATAAAATATATCCATGAGCATTACTGCTGGTTTCCTAGCTTCTTGTTCAGGAGTTCTATCTCTGCTTTAGGGTCTGGGTTCATCTCGACTTTCCTTACATTGAACTCAAGCCTGTCGAACATGGCATTTTTAGCGACTCGTCCTGTGAGTTTCGTCATCTGTCCTAGGAGTTCTATCTTGACTTCGTCGAATTTTTCCCTGAACTGCCTGTACTGGACGATTTCTTCTCTTGGTTTTCTTATGAGCTGCTCTGCTTGCTCCCTGAAGAATATGGCTCGTATTGTTTCGCTTCCGTCGTCTATTATCGCGTTGACGACATAAGAATAGTCTGGGTTGACTATGTCGTGCTGTTCGCAGACGAACGCATTCTCCCTTTGTCGTGCCCTTTTTCCGCAACTGGGGCATACCTCGAAGAATCTTGGCTCGAATGCCTGCACGATTGTACCGAGTATCTCTATGTTATTCTCTCCGTCCGCAAGTTCTGATATCTTCTTTCTTGTCACATCTGCCTGCTGAGGTTTCAGATTATCAGGCACCACCACTTTTTCTCCCGGCGGATTCACTTCTATTTCGCTCTTGTCGTTTAGATGCAGTTCTAGTCTGCCGTTGTTATCTCTTACATAAGCGTTCTTTATCCTGACTATGTCTTCTGGCTTTAGAGTTGACATCTTTTCTGTCTGCGCATGCCAGCATGTGACTCTTGCGAGTCCTTCTTCGTCTCCTATGAGGAAGCTTCCTACTTTTCCGCTGCCTTTCTCTGTCTTGAATTCCCTTATCTCGTATATCTGGCGGATTTTTCCGACGACATCGACACTTCTCATGCCTGGCAGGAGCTTGTTGAGTTTGACCTTGCCTGTGAATTCCTCGAATGCGTTTATACCTAGTTCATTAGCGACTATGTGCGCAGCACCGTCTCTTGAGACAAGTCCAGCTAGCTGGTCCATCTTTTCCTTTATTCGCTGGTTGATCTCTTCTTCAGAAATGCCTTTTTTCTCTTTTATCTTCGCGATTATCTGTTCTGCGCTGAGCTTTATCATTGAATTACCCCCTTTGCCTCCCCTTTGGCCATCTCATTTTCTGCTTATTTATTATCTTTATGTTTTTGTCTTTCGTCACCGTTCAATTATGGCACGTAGCATTTAAACGAATTTATTATGTCTACGGAGACATTCGGAAAAATAACGTAATCTTTATAGTGCTATTAACTCGTTCAGATTATTGGTACCATGATATGGGCATTTATGAAGGATTGCTGAAAATCAAGAAAGAAGGCGCAAACTTAGAAGTTTGTCCTCTGTTCTGTAGAGCAAGGATTATCTACTCTCACAAACCTGATTTTGCATATACCATACAGGTGAATGAAGAGCTTGGTCTAGAGGAGAGTGTAAAATCGTTTTTGCACGAGATAACGCATCTGGCTCCTGAGTTCATCGGATATGGTGGGCTTCATCTGGGAGAGTCACATCCAATAGAACTGGAGATAACTCGACAGGCACATGAAATATACAAAAGCCAACCGCGTCTGGATTCTATACTTAGAAGGATGCTTAAGTCGGCAAAAGACTGTTGGAGATATAGCTGTGTGGAGTTTAGCATCTCTAAAGGGCTGGCAGACAAGTCTTATCAGTTGATGCTTCCGTTCGACGATTACAAATCGAATTAATCGGAAGTTCTTTCGATTCTCACAACGAATATTTATTAATTCATCATTCTTTTTGTAGTATCATGCTCTTCCGCACTCACATCGCATTTGGTTTTCTTGTAGCAATATTTGCGATAAAGTTCCTAAATCCAGCGAACCAGTTGCTTTTCGCATTTATTCTGTTGTTCGGAGCTGCTTTTCCTGACATCGACCATCCAAAATCAAGGCTCGGCCAGATGGCGTGGCCAATCTCTCTTTTTTTCGAGCATCGTGGGTTCTTTCACTCTTTTTTCGCTATAGTCTTGTTTCCTTTCCTGCTTTTCATGTTGTCTGGCTCAGTGATGTGTTCTATAGCGTTCCTGCTCGGCTATGCATCGCACATGTTTGCGGATGCATTTTCAACACAAGGCATAATGCCTCTCCATCCATTGACGCACCTAAGATTCAGAGGACCTTTTCACACAGGAGCATTTTACGAGCACGCTTTTTTCTTTGTGTTGATTGCAGTTTGCATTTTCAGCTTGATTTTCCTGTAGAATCCGACAAGAATGCCGCCTAGCGAGCAGCGTTTTCAAATTCTAATTACCTTGCAGCTGGGCAGACAACAACCGAATAAGAAGCAGTGCGAGCGCGGCATTCTTGCACCAATAATTAGCATAGCACTAGACACACGGAATATTTTCGGCGTTTTCCCGTCTTGCAGAATTCTTAGCTTATGCAGGTTTTATTCCTCCACAGCCCACTGGACATGCTCGGATGAGCTATTTAAACGATGTCTGCCTCTGTTATCTGTATCGCGGCCCAAAATCGCAAAAAAGCGGTTTGTCGGGTTGAAAAAAGATGCGAAAAGCAACGCGAGGAGTAAAAATGAGTAGCTTAAATGAATTCGGAAAAAATTTGCCTGAAAAGAAGTTCAGGGCAGGCGCTATCTGTGCGACTATATGGCGCAATACTATAAAGACAAAAGATGGACGTGACACAGAAGTCAGGTCTGTTTCTTTCGAGCGGTCTTACAAGGACAAAGAGACTGACGAATGGAAGACTTCTAGCTCTTTAAGGACAATGGACCTTCCTAAAGCAGTCGTTGTGCTCAATAAGGCATACGAATACATTGTTCTCAATAGCCAGAGTGACATGGCTGTTGAAATCTTTTAGGCAAGATTAAAATATGAGGTGGTACTAAATGACAACAGAGGCAGCATCTTATAATGATTCAGATGTGATGGAAGTTCCATCATCTCATGAGTCCGAGAAAACTTCTAGGAAGTCGAGGAAAATGGCAGAAGAAAAGTCTTCGGATGAGAAATTGCCTGACCTTTTTGACCTGCCTGGCGTCGGGGCGGCGACAGCAGAGAAGCTTAAGGAGTCTGGCTATGATACTGTGATGAGCATTGCAGTGGCTTCTCCAGGTAAACTTATGGAAGACGCTGGCGTCACAGAGTCTGTAGCAAGGAAGATGATACAGGCAGCACGCGACTCACTGAAGATGGGTTTCATATCAGGCATTGAAGTGCTTGAGAAGCGTGAGCGTGTGAGGAAGATAACTACCGGAAGCAAGGCTTTTGATGAACTCATGGCTGGTGGTTTTGAGACCGGCGCGATAACAGAGTGTTTCGGAGAGTTCGGTTCCGGAAAGACGCAGATAGGTCATCTGCTTGCTGTCAGATGTCAGTTGGAAGACCCTTCCGCTGTCGCCATCTATATTGATACTGAGAACACTTTCAGGCCAGAGAGGGTTCGCCAGTTCGCTGAAGGGCTGGGTCTTGATACGACGCAGGTCTTGCGCAACATCAAAGTTGCAAAAGCTTACAACTCTGACCACCAGATGCTTCTTGCAGAGAAGATTGCTGAGATGATAGACCAGGATAAGCTCAACGTGAAATTGATAATAGTCGATTCGCTTACAGCGCATTTCCGTGCAGAGTTCATCGGTCGAGGGACACTTGCTGAAAGGCAGCAGAAGCTCAATAAGCACATGCACACTTTGATTAAGCTGGCTGATACAAAGAACATCTGCGTCTACGTGACTAACCAGGTCCAGGTGGATCCTGCGCAGTTCTTCGGAGACCCGACAAAGGCAGTCGGCGGCCACATTGTTGCGCACGCTTCAACTTTCAGGATTTATCTGAGGAAAGGCAAGAAGGGTTCAAGAGTTGCAAAACTTATTGACGCTCCAAACCTCCCTGACGGCGAGTGCAACTTCATTGTTGAGACCGGCGGCATAAAGGACGTTTGATTTTTTTTAGTGTGACTGAGCAACGGTTTGCGAAGCCGCACCATTTGAATCAAAACTTTTTGAAAGTTTTGGTTGCATACCTGCGGAATCAAGGACGTTTGATTCGGCGACAAAAATACTTTTTTTGTCGAAAAATTCTTTCTTTTTTTCAATATATTTATAAATAAAGTCTCATTCTTTTTGGTTTATACACGGTTTATCGTGTAGATTCGAATTGGTTATATAGGTGAATTGTGAATATGTACGGCGAAGGCGGAAGGGGAGGCTTTAGGCCTCGAAATAGAGATGGTGGAGATTCACACGGCGGTGGATTCGGTGGCGGATTCGGCGGCGGTGGATTCGGTGGTGGCGGAGGAGGTTTCGCACCAGTTAAAGTCGGAGAAGAGTTGGACGTAAGGATAGAAGCTGTTGGCGAGAAAGGCGATGGTATTGCCAGGAAGCGCGGCTTCGTCTTGTTCGTGCCTAACACCAAGGAAGGCGACGAAGTCAAGATTCGCGTTACCAAGGTGCTTCGGAAGGTTGGATTTGCGGAAGTGATCGGCAAGTCTGCGCCTAAGGAAGGAGCAACTCAAGAGGAATCAGCCCAGCCAGAATCAGAAGCGCAAGAAGAAGCTCCAAAGGATTCTCAGGAGTTCGGCGAGCAGTCTTCAGAGGAGATGGACGCACCTCCTTTGCCAGAGGATTCTGAGGATTTCGGCGAGGAAGAGAAAACCGACTGATTTCAATTTTTTTAATCTTTTATTTCTTTAAAATGCGCTTGTTCATTGCGATAGAAATCCCTGAAGAGGTCAAACGTATTCTTATCGATGCACAGAGGAAGATCGTTTTCCCTGGCAAGGCCACAAATGTCAGTGATTTTCATCTTACTCTTAAATTTCTTGGAGAGGTTGATGAGAAAAAAGTTAATGCTGTTGTTTCAGAGCTTTCTAAGATATCATTCAGCAAGTTTGATGTTCATCTTTCAGGCGTGGGTGTCTTTCCTGATAGGAATGCTGCGAGGGTTATGTGGGTCGGTATCGAGCCGCACAAGGAAATCATGGAGCTCCAGTCAAAAGTTGATGGAGCCACAAGAAAGCTCGGCTTTGAATTGGACAATAATTTTCATCCGCATCTTACTTTGTCAAGGATTAAGTTCATAGATGACAAGAAATTGTTCTTAGCTGCGCTTGATGCCGCAAAAATCCAGGAAGCACGATTTTCTGTATCTTCTTTCAAGCTGATAAAATCGACTTTGACGTCTAAAGGACCTATTTATGAGGTTTTAAAGGGTTTTGAGGCTCGTCAATAGTTTTATAAGTAACCTGTTTTTATTTTTATCAAAACAGCCCAGCATAAGGGTTAGCTTAAATGGACCTTATGCGTGTCGCAGGGCGATAATAATGCGGCAATAGAAGCTTTTTCTATTGCGCTTTTTTGGAGGAATTCAGAATGGGAGACGAACAGCTTTTGGTGCCGATTGATCATTATCTCAAGGCAGGCATCCACATAGGTACTAAGTTCAAGACAAAGTACATGGAGAACTTCATCTACAAGACAAGGCCTGACGGGCTTTATGTCCTGAATCTGCAGAAGATTGATGAGAGGATAGGCCTCGCAGCTAAGTTCCTGTCGAAGTATGAGCCGCAGGACATAATAATCTGCTGCAGGAGGGAGAACGGCTGGAAGCCTGTGAAGATGTTCAACAAGGTGACAGGCATAAAGGTTTTCGCAGGAAGGTATCCTCCGGGAATATTGACTAACACAAACCTCAAGACATTCATCGAGACCAAGGTCATTCTTGTTGTCGACGCATGGCCTGACAGGAACGCAATCAATGATGCGATGAAGGCAGGTATACCTGTTATAGCATTGTGCGATACGAATAACCAGACGAATAACATAGATTTCGTCGTGCCTTGCAATAATAAGGGCAAGAAGTCTCTGGGTATTTTATTCCACATCCTTGCTACGCATTACTTGCGCGAGCGTGGTATGCTCCCGAGGGACAAGGAACTCGAGCTGTCTGTCGAGGATTTCACAGAACAGTAAGTTTTTTTTCTTTTTTTTATTTTATTTTCAATGATTCTCGGTCATAACTGCATATCTTGTCAAGTGCACTGATGAAATATATCATCTTGTCTTTCTCTTTGATTTTGAGGTTTGGCTTTTTCGCTTCTTCAGTGATTTTTTTTCTTAGGTCGCCCATCAGGCAATATGCCTTGTCAACGACGCTGTTGTAGTTGCTGTGCTCTTTCTTCTTCTGTCTCTTGTTTTTATTTTGTGGTCTCCATTCTTCTATGAGCCTTTCGTTGTACCTGAACTGCGGGTCGCTGAATTTTGATCCTCTGTACACTGCAGCGATGTTCATGGCTCCGGTATTGCAGTCGAATTCGTATAGGAACGTCTTCTCATCACCTGACTCATAGAGCTGCACGTTGTTGTTGGACGCTGTCTTGTTGTTCGGATGGGCTTTCAGGTATTGTTTCAGGAGTTCGGTCTCTTCCCAGCTCCTGTATTCGACATGCACTGTGAGTATGTTAGGGCAGTCCTTTCTTGGTCCTTGTCCTGTGAGAAGGATATTGAGTGTCGGTGCTTCGTCTATGTCGACTTTGCTTTTCAGAGGATATTTTGGGTCTGGCATCTCTATTATTTTTTCAAGCAGCATTGTTTCACCTTTAGCGTTTTTTAGGGGTGTTACTAAAAGCTTTCTATATGCATCAAGGTATTTTTTGTTTATAAAAGAAGTGTCGTGGTTTTTTAGCTAAAAGCAAATCTTTCAGGCTTTGAACTCTTCTATTCCTTCATTGATTATCTTAAACACAGCTTCTCTGTCCTCTGCTATGCTCCTGTGCTTCTTCAGGATAGCCCTTCTTATGCCGTTATGCCCTTTCTGTAGTTCTATTAGGCATTTGCTTCCGTATTTCAGGATGTCTCCGCCGACTATCTTTATGTTCTCTTTCTCTTCGAAGCTTGAATATACCTGGTTCGCGATAAGTACTGGTATGTTCTTTCTTCTTGCGATTTCGCTAAGGTATGATATCTGCGTGCCTAAATCTTTGTTCACAGAATACACGTCGTCGGTCTGGCCTATCTCAAGGCGGTATAGCATAGATATTGTATCGACGATTATTATCCCTATATTATCATCAACAAGCTTTGAAAGTTTTCCGAACGCGTTTCTCTGTTCTGTGAAGTTCATCGGCTGCAGGAAGACCATATTGTTCAGCAATTCCTTGTAGTCTGGTGTCATCTGTTTGAGTCTTTCTACAGAGAACCCTCCTTCTGTGTCTATATAGATGACTTTTTTCCCTGTCTTCGCGATTGTTGCTGCGGCTATGACGCATATGTTTGTCTTTCCGCTTCCTGAAGGACCATATATTGTCGTGACAGTGTCTGTCTCGTACCCGCCAGATAGGAGCTTGTCAAGCGCTTCACTTCCTGTCGTTATCCTTGTGTTTTCCATGGTTTTTACTAGGTTAATGCGTTTTATAAAGCTTTTGCCAAAGATATAAATAGTCCTTTTAGAGGATTATTTGCTATGGTTAATCGTAGGTTTTACGCTTATCTTGTGGGGGGAATATTTGTTTTTGCACTAGCCATAAGGCTGTTCCTTGCTTTCCAGACAGATAATTTCGTGATTGGAGATTCCTACTTCACCTATCGACAGGTAGAGCTGATAGGCCAGGATTTTTTCCCTTCATACTTTGATGATTTGAGCTATTCAGGCAGGATTCACGTATTTCCTCCTGTCTATTATTACCTTCTTTCAGTGTTTTCTTTTGTGCTTGGGACAGTCCTGACATTGAAGATAATACCGAACATACTCGCATGCACTTTAGTGATAATCATCTACCTTATCGTCTATGAGCTGACAAAGAATCGCAGCATTGCTTTGTTTTGCTCTTTTACCTCAGCGTTCATACCTGTTTTTTTTGCAGGCACTTTGAATTCTGCATCGGTATTGTCTTTCCTTTTGCCTCTTATGTTCTATGTGCTGTATTGTTTCATGCGTATAGACCGGAAGGAGTACTTTTATCAGTTCCTTATTTTGTCTCTCTTCCTCTCATTGACGAGCGCAGTCTCTTTCCTTTTCATTTTCGGTCTTCTTATCTACTTGTTGTTGATTAAGCTGGAGTATGATATCAAGGATAGGACAGAGCTTGATTCGATACTTTTCGTCACTTTCATGACTCTTTGGGTCAATATAATGCTTTACAAGAGGGCTTTCCTTTTCCATTCATACTCATTGATATGGCAGAACATACCCTCACAGGTGCTTTCTTCATATTTTCAGGATGTCGACTTGATAGCGAGCGTCACAAGTATAGGCTTGCTTCCTCTTGTGCTTGGTGTCTATGCGGTTTACAGATACATGTTCCAGCAGCGTGACAAGAGGACATATCTTCTCATGGCTTTTGCGCTTTCAGTCGCTTTCCTTCTCTGGTCAAAGATGATGACGCTAGAGACTGGTCTCATGTTCCTTGGCGCTATTCTCATTCCTCTTCTTGGCCAGACTTTGAATCTTTTTTTCAAGTATATCGATATGACAAAGATTTCAGCATACAAGAACCTATTTTGGCTGCCTCTTCTTCTGCTCGTGATATTATCCTCGCTTCTGCCGTCTGTTGCAAGGGCATCCCTTGCAATATCAGATTCAGTTAGTGATGATGAGATCAATGCTCTTGAATGGCTTAAGCATAATTCAGAAGCAGGGTCAGTGGTGCTCTCGACAATATCCGAAGGCAATCTGGTCTCAGCGATAGCAGAGAGGAAGAATGTCGCTGATAATGATTTTCTCATGATACGACAGTCAGATGCTGTATTTGATGATGTTCGGCAGATGTATGTTGCCATATTGAAGACAAGTGCGCTTGAGACGATGACAAAGTATGATGTGAGCTATGTGTATTTCTCAGGCAGGGCGAAAACCGTGTTCAACATATCTGAGCTCAAGTATGTTGATAAGGATTGTTTCGAGCTGGTCTATGATTCGAACGTGAAGATCTACAAGGTTCTATGCAGGGCAGGTGTAGCAAGATGATGGAATACCTTAATCTTGGGCTGAAGAAACGCAACCTTTTCATCCCTGCGATAGTCTTGCTTTTCTTTGTGCTCGTTTTTCCGAATTTTGCACGGTTCTATTCAGGCAATGACTCGTTGGTGGGTTCAGAGTCGTATTATCATCTCAGGGCTTCTGCAGAACTCATTAAGGAGAAGTCATACAATCTTTTCAATCCTCCTGAGGATATACAGGACATGGCGTATTCGCATAGGAATTATGTGTTCAATCCGTATCATTACTTCCTTGTGTACGCATCGAGTATTTTCTCGCTTCAGACCTCCTCTCGTATAGCCCCGTTTTTAGCAGGAGTCTTGTCTTTGCTTGTGTTCAATCTTATCCTGAAGCGTTTCATTAAGGATGATTATAAGCGGCACGTATCTCTTATCTTGCTTGTCCTCAATCCTGCTTTCATATACTTGTTCACTGTCTCGAATGCGAATGCTGCGGTCATAGTATTTTCTTTGCTCGGTTTTTATTTTTTCATGAATGAAGGCAGGATTTTTGCTTTCTTGTCCCTTGCGTGCCTTTTGATAGTCTCACTGTTCAGCCTTTTCAATACGGTGCTTGTATTGCTTCTTCTTCTCTCTTACATACTGCTTAAGAGGAAGATGCAGAGCCGTTTTGTCGTCACCGCTTTCATGACAGCATTTTTTTCGCTCGCGATGGGCTCTAAGCTGTTCTATAATTACGCTTATGAGCACGAGGTGAACATAATCAGCAGCCTTTTCTCTGACCTTGGCGGAATGATTGGTTTTGGCATATTCAGCATAGTCCTTGCAGCGCATGGTGTTGTGTCCAATTGGAAGGATAAGTCTGATTTCCTTCCTTTTTTTGGTATTTCTACTCTGCTTTTTGTGTGTCTGTTTTTCTTCGGTAGTTTCATCAGCATGTATCTTGCGTTCTTTGTCGCGGTGGCAGGAGGCATGGGTTTCGTGAAGTTAACAGAGGAGAAGTCTGCTGTTCCTATGCTTAAGGACCTGTCCATTCTGATACTCATATGTGGTATATTGTTCTCAACAATATCTTATCTGGAAAGGCTGGAATCTCTTGAGCCTGACAAGGATATGATGGATAGCTTGGCATGGATGCGCGATAACGCATTCAAGGATGGTTTTGTCCTCTCTCACTATGATGAGGGCTATCTGATATCGACTGTCGCAAGGAATCCTGTTCTTACAGACGCATTCTTTTCATCTGGCTATGACCAGCGTTTCACCTACAAGGTCCAGGACTCGTTGTTCTATGGACGCAAGTTGGATGATGCGAAGACTCTTTTCAAGAACTACAACATAAGGTATATCTACATAACTCCGAGGATGCGCTCGGATTCTGTCTGGACAAAGCAGAACGAGGGTTTGCTTTTCCTGCTGAACGACCGGATGACATTCACGAATGTGTATGATAAGAATGGCGTTTCTGTATGGGAAGTCATGCGGCTTGATGAATGATTTTTTACTTCTTTCTTGTCTTTATGAAATCCCCTAGCGTGAATCCGTCTTCTTTCTTGCGTTGACCACTTCCTATTGGTGCCTCTCCGCCTTCATCTCCGTACTGCTCGACAATCTCTATTCCGAGCGCCCGTTCAAGCTTTCTTGCGAGCTCTATTGATGGTTTCATCTGTCCGGATTCAAGTTTTTGCATGACAGAGATTTTCTCGTTAAGCTTTTTCGCAAATTCTTCCTGCGTAAGACCGAATTTCTCCCTCTTGGCCTTTATCTTCTGAGCATAATCCGAAGAAATCATCTCAACTATCTCTTTTCTTTTGGGCACTGCTGCTTGTCTTGCCTGCGGCATCTCTCTTGACATCGCTCTTGGCATGGACACTATCTCGCCAAATCTTGCGCACTGTTCGCAAACGTCAAGTAAAGTGCCCTCGACTTTGGCTTTTGCAAGCCTTGTCTCCCTTCCGCACATCTCGCATGATGCCATTGTTATTCACCTTTTGTTATGGCGATTTTGTCCATGACTTATTCGTTTCCTCTCTTTAGAAATCATTATTCTGGTACGCATTTTATTGGTTGATTAAAAAAGGCGGCGGAGGGATTTGAACCCCCAAATGATCGCTGTCTTCCTCTCATCGCGCTTTCGCGCTCGACACAGCGTTGTGTCCAGTCTGCAGGCGATTGCCTTACCGGATTTGGCGACGCCGCCATACGGCCCTGATGGGATTTGAACCCACGACCTACTGCTTTCCTTTAGCTTTTTCTGCCTTAGAAGGCAGTCGCGCTATCCAAGCTGCGCTACAGGGCCTTTTTTATTCTTTCCCTTTTTCAGGAGCAGTATTTAAATAATTTGCCTAGGGTAGCCACTTGCTCGGGTTCTTTAGCTTCTCTGGCAGGTATGTGTCTATGACATAGTTCAGGCTGTGCTGTGCGAATGCCTGCTGTTCTACTCTTTTCTTCATCTTTGTCATGAAGTCAAGTGCGTTCTGCCATTCCTTGAAATGTTGTACAAATGGGTCGTTCTTTACTCCATCTTTGACTCTTTTTATGTCAATATCTTTCAGAGGATGTGTAGGCAGTTTGTAGTCGATTATGTCTTGTGGCGTGACACCTATGAATTTTGCCTGTGGGACGCAGAAGAACTGGTTTATGTGCGCAGCGTTTCCGCTTCCGACTTTGAGCGTTCTGTAGATGTTGAGGTATCCGTATGGGTCTCCATCTGTGAATACATAGACAGGGACTTTCATCGAGTCAGCAAGCCTTCTTATGAATCTCCTGCATGCTCTTGTCGGAACTCCTCCCATAGATACAAGTATGCAGTTTGCTTTTTTCCAGTACTTGTGCTTGACAAGTCTCTGGAAACATCCTGCTGTTTCTATTGCGAGTATGAATTTTGCGTCTGTCTGGAACTTGAGGTGTTCTACGCTGCTAGGGACAGAGTACGCTCCTGAGCCGAATTTTGTGCAGTCAATCTTTATCTCTTTTCCAGTTTCCTGGTCTTTATCTATCACTATGAGGTTTCCTGCTACGTCTCCGCCTTTTTCTTCAGGAATAAATCCCATCTGTTCTCGGTTTACCATAAGCATTGCTTCTATGTCATCCATTACAGTATCTGATTCTGGCTGTTCGTTGAATCTTGCGTCTCCCCAGTTCTTTGATATGTAGTAGATTTCTCTTTTAGTCGCTATGTCGTCTGTCTCCACTATCTTCTTTGATTCATTCATCATGAGGAGCGTCTGGGCGAATGTCTTTACTGTTGATGCTGTGAGTGTCCTTTCCTTGTTTTTTCCGACAAGTTCAAAGAATCCGGCCTTAGGGTCGTATTTGACGTTCTGGAGTGCCCTTATTGGCATGTTCAGTGAAGGCAGTTTCTTGTCTGTTATGTTCGTATATACTCCTTTTGCCAGGGTCTGGACTTCTTTTACGACGTCTTTTTCTACGCGTTCACTCATTGTCTTCACCTCCTTCATCCTTGTCTCCATCATTATCATCTACGTCTTCTTTCTTATCTTCATCATACAGCTCTTCTTCTGCATTCGTTCCTATTTTTGCCATTTCTTCATCGTATTCTGTGTTCTCTGCTTCTATGCTCTCAAGTTTTCCGCGTTTTTCTTCCAAGAGACCTTTGAGCTCTGTCTCGACATTATCTTTTTGTCCGGGGCTTAGCTTGAGTAGCTCTTGCAGTGCCATGCCTATGTACGGTATGTATCTTTCTATGTGGCCTCTTTTCTTCATCTCATTGTTGAGTCTCTGTTTTTTGAGGACATAGCTCGCGAGTTTCCTTCCGCATTCTTGCAGCGCGAGTTTTATTTCTTTGACTATCTCAGGATAATGCGCTATCGCTTCTTTTGATTCTGATGTGAACGGGACCCAAACTGAACCTAGGTGCACGACTATTGTGCATGGTCCCATCGGTATAGCTCCTCTGCTTTGGCTAAGGCCGTAGCTTCGGAAGTTTGTCTGGATTATTGATTGTGTTATCGCGCATGAGCTCTGCTGGTATTGGAGTGGCACTCGGTTTGCGTACCTGAGCACTTTTATCGGCTGGTCTGCTTCTTGGTCTCCGCCAAATGCTATCCCTGCTTCTATTATGAAAGGATTTCCCCTGTATACTTCAGGAGGTCTTGTGGTTACAGCATAGAATTCCGCCTTGATTTCTTTCTTCAGGCCTTTCTCGAATAGATCTTCGCCGATTGGTGTTACGCATTCTGTAGGCGGGTTCATGAGCTTAGTGTCTTCTATAGCTTTTATCAGGCGTTCTGCCTGCTCTCTTGAGACCTTGCTAGGTTCGAAATCTGTTAGCATGCCTGCTTTTTGCAGTATCTCTTTAGCGCTTCCAGGGCCGACTCTTGAGAAATCATTGACAAAGAAGCTCTGCATTGTTCTCGCTTCTGTCTCGTCCATCATTTTTATGAGGTATCCGAGTTCGACTCCCTTAGGATGTGGCTTTATCTCCTTAGGTTCAACAGGCAGTTCTTCAGTCGCTCTTGGGAATATTATCTGCTCTGCTTTCGGGTTCGTGTAGATTATCATTGCGTGCGGATTGACTATTGCAGTCTGCTTTAGGTAAGCATCTATGCTTTGGCTGCCCTTTTGGTAAGTCGCTTCAAGGTCTATCTCTACTCGTGTTCCATGTTCCTTGTTCCACTCGACTTCGTTTTCCTTTAGGACTTCAGGTTTGTTTTCCGATGTGTTTATTTTCAGTTCGCAGTAGTATGC
The DNA here is from genome assembly GCA_964563755.1 of uncultured Methanosarcinales archaeon. Taxonomy (GTDB): domain Archaea; phylum Nanobdellota; class Nanobdellia; order Woesearchaeales; family UBA11576; genus JABMQF01. Next base: position 59,534 of record CAZLYC010000001.1, on the reverse strand, counting down.
GGGATGTTTAGGGCTTATCCTTGTCGTTATCCTTGCAGGTTTTCCTGTTGTGAGTTGTCCATACATGACCGAGGCGGATATTCCTATCCCCTGCTGTCCTCTGCTCATCTTTAGCCTGTGGAACTTGCTTCCGTATAGGAGTTTTGCGAATACTTTTGGGACTTGATTCTTGACGATTCCGGGTCCATTATCTTCGATGATAATCCTGAACCTATTTTCTGCCATCTCTATCGCTTCTACGCTTATTTCTGGAAGTATCCTTGCCTCTTCGCATGCGTCAAGGCTGTTGTCTACTGCTTCTTTTATTGCTGTGAGAAGTGCTTTTCTTGGGTTGTCGAATCCTAGAAGATGCCTGTTCTTTGCAAAGAATTCTGCTACGCTTATCTCTCTTTGTTTTTTTGCGAGCTGGTGTGCTACTGTGCCACTTTCATCTTTTGTCTCTGTGAGTTTTTTCTGTTCCGGTTTAGTCATCGTCCTTGAACCCCTCTTTTAGTTCTATATTAGGTATCCCTAGCATCCTGTTTCTCTCAAGCTCTTTTTTCTTGCGCTCAAGCCATTGGTATACTGATGAGTGTGTCGCTCCCGCAAGAAGGTTTTCTATCGCGCGTCTTGCGAGCATCATATGCTCGACTTCTCCTATTATGCCTATCGTCTTTCCGTAGATGCATATATTTGTTTCTGTCGTGTCTTCTATGTACTTTCTTGTCTTTCCTTCTGTTCCTATTACTCTTGCTTTGAGCCTCATCGCGGTCTTTTTTGACTTGCCTACGTAGTCTGCTATGCTAAGCACTTCAAGTGCATAATCTGATTTGAGTATGTTCAATGCCGTCTCAGGACTGAATCCTCTTGCTATCGCTTTTATTATCTCTCTTGCGCTGAAGAGTCCGAGGCTGTCTTTTCCGCTTATCCTCACGTCGCCTTCTTTAGAGTCTATGAATACGTTAGTGCTGGTCTCTAACTCTATCTTTCTCTTCATCTCTCCGCCTTTGCCTATTAGCGCAGCTATCCTGTCTTTAGGTATCTTCAGCTCGTATGCGTATTCGAATTCGTCCATTCTTTTAGCCTGTGATTTTCTTCATGATTTCTTCTTGTTCGTATTTCAGACCCATTTTTTTTGCAAATCTGCACAAGTTCTTTATATCTCTTGTCAAAAGTTCCATTGCATTGTTGCTTCTTGTTATTGTCCCTTGTGACATGTCTATGAATACTGGCTGATCATTGTTGTTGAGTATGTTGAATTCGGATAGGTCTCCATGGACAAGCCCTGCCTTGTATAATTTCTTTACATACTCTATGACTTTTTCCATGAATTTCTGCGGGTCCTCAGGGTACTGGTCCTTAAGTTTCGGTGCTGGCTCTTTTGCTCCTATCATTTCCATTATGAGTATGTTGTCCTTGCATTTTATCGGCAATGGCACTCTCACTCCTGCCTCTCTTGCTTTCATAAGGTTCCTGAACTCGCGTTGCGCCCATGAGAATATTATGTCCCTTTTCTTTGATTTGAGGTTGATGTATCTTGCGTCGTATTTGATGTAATCATACATCCTGTTGAAGTCGCAGGTCTCAAGGCGGTATATCTTTACTATCTTGAGTTCTCCTGTCTCTGTCTCTGCAGTGAATATGTTTGCCTCTTTGCCTATTGATATTGGGCTTTTTAGGCCTATGAAATGTCCTTTAGAACTTAGTTCGAAGATGTTTCTTATGTTGTGCTGGTCGAATACGTTTCCCCAGGTTTTGAACTTTTCTTGTCCTAGTTTCATGGTGCAGATCTGTTTTTGGAGCTGATTGGAACAAACAATTTGCCCTTATTTAAATACCTATACCCCGCAAAACGTTATTTTATTACTAAGAAGTAGCAAAATAGCGAAAAGTTTATATATTACCTATATTTCACTACTACATAGAAACAAATAATTTAACAAAATCACACAATCAAAAATTCATGTTAAGCTGTCTAAACACCTCTTTTCCCGGCAGATACGCAAGTATCTGTTGGGTTTTATACTCATCAAGATCACCTCTTTTTCCCAGCAGGGCCTCGCAAGGGGTCCTGCCAGGGTTTTAAAACAGTGAGTTGGTAGGTTTCTTAGACTCTTTACAAGAACTTGATAAGGTTTAAAAAGGAATCAATCATATTGATACTCATACGCCGATTGCGCAAATGGGTCGTTTAAAGAGCTGGACTAAACGTTTGGCAGGGATTTAAAGACGCTCTTGTGCAATACAGCCCGACACGAGAGTACTCAACGGAGCTAACGATGAATATCAAGCTATGAGCTTGGGAGTTAGTGTTTCGGGCGACAAACTTTTTTATAATCGTTTTAAATTGTTTTAATGATTACAAAAGCGCTTTAAAGCGCTAATCCAACAAATAACCGCATATCAGTATCAATGGACTATCGGAACAAAGTGTTTCGTTTTTCATGCTCATCACATCATTTCATTCAAGTTTGTATGTTTGTTTAAGCGAATGATAAGGGAATGATTGGAGCTTGTTCTATAGTTCAGATAAAATGCAATTGAGCAGGTATCATGCTTGCTCTGCACTTCGGATTCTGATATGCTGCTAAGCAACAAAGGTGAAAAGATATGGCAAAAATAAGCCAAGTTTCAGCAAAATATATTGTGCACGCAATGATAGAGATTGAAGGTGTAGTTGACAGGCCAGATGTTATAGGCGCGATTTTCGGCCAGACAGAAGGACTGTTAGGAAATGAGCTAGAGCTCAGAGAGCTTCAGCGCTCAGGAAGGATAGGAAGGATAGAAGTGAATACAGAGACAAAAGCGGGAAAGACCGCAGGTATGATAATAATACCATCAAGCCTTGACAAGGCAGAGACTGCGATAATCGCAGCAGCTCTAGAGATAATCCAGAGGATAGGTCCTTGCAATGCGAAGATAAAGGTTCAGAAGATAGAGGACGTCCGTATCTCGAAGAGAAGCTACGTTGTCGAGAGGGCAAAGGAGCTCTTGAAGCAGCTAACTGAATCAGTATTGCCTGATTCACAGGAACTAGCTGACGAGGTCGCTCATTCTGTCAGGATGATGGAAGTGCTCGAGTACGGCAAGGACAGGCTTCCTGCAGGTCCGGGCGTGGCAGAGTCTGAAGAAGTGATTCTCGTAGAGGGAAGGGCAGATGTTCTCAACCTGCTTAAGCATGGTTTCAAGAACGTGATTGCGATGAATGGAAGTTCTGTTCCTCAGACAATCATAGATCTTTCAAGGCAGAAGACAATGACTGCTTTTGTTGATGGTGACAGAGGTGGAGACCTTAATATCCAGGAGCTGTTACAGGTTGCTGAGATAGATTTCTTCACAAAAGCGCCTGACGGAAAGGAAGTCGAGGAGCTAACTCAGAAGGAAATCCACAAGTGCCTGAGGGCAAGGATTGTCGCTGAGCAGGCGAAGCATGATTTTGTCGGCAAGAAGCCGATGCCAAAGCCAGCTCCATCTGCGCCAGTAAGTTATGTTGCGCCAAGGACGCAGCAGTCTTCAGCTACGACAGCGCCTTCATCTTTTCAGAGGCCTATGAGGCAGCCTTTGCCGACAATGGGCAGGCCGCCTTTGCAGCGTGCGCCTCTCAGGGTTTCGTCCAGAGGTCCTTTGATGTCTGATGAGGAGAAGAAGTCTTTCAAGCAGATGATTGAGGATCTTATCGGCACCAAGGGAGCATACATACTTGACCAGAAGCTCACTATACTTGGAAAGGTTCCTATACCTGAGCTTGCAACTACGCTTAACAGCCTAAGTTCTGGTGTCTATGCGATAGTCATGGATGGTGCTGTAGATGCAGATGTTGTCGCGGCGTCAGAGAAGGCCAGCGCAAAGTTCCTGATAGGAACAGAAGCGAAAGTTAAGGGTACAAACACGATTGTCCTATCGCTTGACGCGCTGTAAAGAATATTTTATTTTTTTATTCTTTTTATTTTCTTTATTAAAATTGAATAATCAGGGTTTCTATCGGTATCAAATATGATTGTCTTGTGTCCTTTTTCATGCGCCTCGTTCAGGCACACATCAAATATCTCGCATTGGAGGTTTTCCTTTATCTTATTTAGAGGATACTTTCGTTTCTTGAGTCTCATATTCAAAAGTTTAAGGTTGCACTTTGTCACCACGCACATATCAACTAGTTCTACGGGCAGGTGATGTGACAGGTGAGAATCAATAACAACCTTTTTTTTGGAATTCTTTATTATCTTGCCCAAAATTCTATTCAGTTTCTTGATGTCTATTATCTTGCATAGTCTTTTGCGATCATATCCTTCGCTGAGCTTTTCATTTTTTATTATTCTGTTGACGTCGATATATTCATACTTAAGTCTCTTTGCTAGCTGCATCGCTACTGTCGTCTTTCCTGTGCCCGGAGTTCCAGTCACTATTATTGCTGCAGTCATAGTCTCACATACTCCTTGTTTATTTATTTAAACTTAGCCTTTTCGTAAACATGCCAACCATCGATTATTTAAACAGCGGTCTGGACAGCTGAGAATAACTGTTTTGGATGTTTTCGTTGAAAAGATGGTGTTGACAAGCAGATATTCAAAATTTTTTGTGCTTTTCTCAGTCATCATAGTAATAACTCTAGTCGCGTTTCAATGGCAGGACGGAATGCTGTCAGGTTTTGCTATTTTCTCTTACAAAGAGCCCGACAAAAGCGCATTGCATGATTTCAATGACGGAAGTCCTGTTGCTGAGTCCGATAAAGGGAAAGATGTTATACAAGAAGAGATTACGAAAGCAACAGATAACTCTTCTTCTCCAGTATCTCCTTATCCCAAAAAAACATTGCCTTTGGTTGTAAAGCCCGTGATTGCCTACGCTGGCCAAGGTAATATGACTGATACAGGATACTGCGGCGATGGTTCTTGCGGTGCGGGTGAAGATTGTCACAATTGTCGTTATGATTGTTACTGCAGTTCTGGTGGCGGTGGAGGCGGCGGTGGAAGCGGTAGCGTTGCTCCTCCTGATCCCGTATCAGATGATGATTCTTATGATGTTTTAATGACAGAATGTAATGATACGATAGATAACGATTTTGACGGTTTGATTGACTCAGGAGATCCCGGATGCGGTCCTGACTCAGATAATGAGACTGATATCATAGGGTCAGGCAACACATCTGTACCTGTCAATACATCTGTGTCTGGAAACATATCGATAAACATAAGCTTATCTCGCAGCTCTTGTGTAGCTCCTTGTTCGATATTCTTTGACGCTTCTATGACTTCTGCTGCAGGGATTGAAAGGCCATTCCATGACCTTGAATTTGAGTGGGATTTTGACGACACAGGTTCTACGCATCCTTCTGCAAAAGGAGGTGTTGCTGCTCATGTCTTTGAATCTGTTGGCGCTCATGAGGTTGTCTTGACTGTAAGGGATATTCAAGGCAACAGTTCATCGCAGCGCTTCAATGTTGAGATACAGAATCCTGAAGTAGTTTTCATGCCTCCTGTCGGAAGGACATTCTGCGTTTCCAATTCTGGAGATTTCACTGGCTGTCCTTCAGGGAATTCTTCAGACCATCTGGATTATTTTCCTTTGTATGAGGATAGTGATAATGTCGCTGGTTCGAACAGGAGGATATTGTTCAGGCGTGGAGATGTTTGGACTACTACAAGCAGGGCATATGTGAACAGGGCAGGCCCTGGACATATCGGCGCGTACGGTTCTTGTTTGGATCCTGATGAACGGGGAATATGTGCGAATGCCCCGAAGATAATATCTGCTCACGCAGGGCATGGTTTTGAATTCTCTCAGAACGGCCTAGTCACAGATTGGAGGATATCTGATCTTGAGATGGAAGGGTTAGGAATTTCAAGTTCAAACGCCATAAGGGCTTTCGGTATGCAGTCAAGGCATCTTATCTTACGTATGCACATCCACGATTTCAGCGGAAGCGTGTTTATTCATCAGCAGAATATACACCAGAATCATGACATAACTGTTGCGGATTCATGGATATACAATAGCGCTTCTGGCGCGCATTTTTGGTATGGTGGCAATAACATAGCGATAATAGGCAACGCAATACTCAACGCTTCAGTCTACCATGTTGTCCGTATACCTTATGCAGGGAAGGCATTCATAAGCGACAATGTCCTTCGTGACCCTGGCGCAACACAGCATGCCCTTAAGCTTCACGCGCCAAGCCTTGACGAGGCATTCACTGGTTTTTATTCTCAATATGTTGTCATATCTGATAATATCTTCAGAGGGACTGATTGGTATGTCACGGTCAGGGAGGAGAGCAATCATTACGATGAGCGTATAAGGGATGTTGTTGTTGAGCGGAATGTTTTTGAGCGGAATTCTGGATTTTTGACGCCTATAGGGATTCAGATAAGGGCAGTAAATGTGACTGTGCGGAACAATATTTTCTACACGCCCATAGCATGTTCGATAGATACTGATGGACTAAGCCCGTCTCCTCCTGCAGTGAGAGTGAATATATACAACAATCTGCAATACGCATCTTATGATGATACGTTTTCATTCGCAAGATTTTATGGTGATGATTTTGATTCCGTTGTTCTTAGGAACAACATAGCTGTTTCTACACAGATATCAGGGAATGATGCGAGATTCCTGCTGTTTGAGCCCGGTGACCAAAGCACAGAAGAGATATCTGTCGCTGTATCGAAGATGGACTCTGATAACAATCTCTTGATGACTCATAGCACTTCTGGCGCAACATTTGTGAGGTTGGGAATCGGGAACTATCTGAATTTGTCTGGATGGCAGTCTGGTTTTGGTCAGGACAATCATAGTCTTGATGCTAATCCTCTGCTTGTGAATCCTGCGGGTGATGACTTCCGCCTCCAGTCCGGAAGCCCAGCGATATGTGCAGGAGCTAGTGTGCCTGTCTTTGAGGATTTCTATGGAAACTCCAGGATTCAGGATGATGGTTTTGAGATAGGGATACATGAGCGTTATGATGTATGCTCCACTCAGTCTACAGTCAACACTTCAGGTTGGCTCTACACTCAGGGGAATAAGATTTACTCTGACGGAGAAGTGTGGGTAGGAAGGGGAGCGAATATCCACGACACAAGGTCATGTGACGCATGCTCTTGGAATGCTCCTGATGTGGAAGAAGTAAAGCGCAGGATAGATTTGCTTGTTGATGTTTGGGGCGCTGATTTTGTACGTCTTGCTCTTGAGAGTTACGCTGATTCAGGGGGAAGAGTCCATTGGCAGGGTGTGCTTGATGATCAGGATTATCTTGATGATATAGTGGAGATTGTGGAGCACATAAGGACTAAGCAGGGCGTGTATGTCATGCTCTCGCTTTGGGTAGATCCTACTTTTGATTCTAATGGCTGGCCTACAGATGGAACCCGCCAGATATGGCAGCGTCTTGCATCGACATTTGCAAATGAATCTCACGTACTGTTTGGTTTAGTCAATGAGCCTGAGATGAATTATGCTGGCACTCTTGATGCTGCAGTGTGGGTAACTATGAACGCTACGGTCGGTATTATACGCGAGACAGAGGATTCAGAAGGGTCTCAACACCACATTATTGCTGTTCAGGGCACAGGTGGGTGGTCACGTTTTCTTGGATATTATGTTGATCATCCTATAACTGCACACGGTGGGGATAATATAGCGTATGAGGTCCACGTATATGATCCGGCATCGACTTTCAATGATCGTTTTGTGGATCCGTCGCAGTCAATCCCTGTGATAATAGGTGAGTTCGGTCCGGCATCAGGATATATGAGCATGGATGATTGCCAGCAACTTATTGATAGTGCCCAGGATTTGAGAATCCCTTATCTTGCATGGACTTTCCATATGCGCTGCCCGCCAAATCTTTTAGTTGACTATTCTGCTGGTGGATGTGGTGTAGGCATGTCTCTTGAGCCTACTGCCTGGGGCCAGCTTCTTATGGATAATCTCCTGAACTACACAGGATGATTATTCAGGTATGGCTCTTTTTTTTATTTTTTCACGCTGCTTCTCTTTCGTCTTATCCATCTGATAAGCATCCAGATTGCTCCGCCGAATATCAACAGTGGCAGTACAAGTCCTACAAATTCTATCAGCCATCTGAGTGTAGCTAGCATGTTGTTGAGAGAGTCTTTTATTGCCTGCCATATTCCCCATTCCTGCACTACAGGAGTCTCTTCGTAAATGTAGACTGTTATTGTAGACATTGATACTCTGTTTTTTAGGTAGTTTAGTCTTCCTTGCATTGTCTCTATGTCCTGCCTGACTCTTGACAATTCTCTTTCTACCTGTAGCATCTCATTGACATTCTTTGCATCTTCGAACATCTCAAGAAGCCTTTTCTCATGCGCCTTTGAGTTGTTGAGTCTGGCTTCAAGGTCTATGAATTCTTCTGTGACATCATCCGCGTTCTGGGTCTTTGATTTGACTTCTCCTAATGTCGAAAGCTCTGCTATTATCGCGTCATAGAATTCGTCAGCGACTCTTATTGTCAGTGTTCCGCTGTGCTTGTCATTTTGGTCTGTTCGGGCCTCTGAGTTTGAGAGATATCCGTTATATTTCTTCGCAAGGCCTTCTGCCTTCTGGCTCGCTATAGCAAAATCCTGGACTTCTATGTTGAGGTAAGCATTCTTTATTATTTTTGTTTCAGTTGATGCGGTGCCTTGTCCTGCAGATTCTTCATCATATTCATAATTTCGAGCTTCGCCGGATGCATAATCCATCATCGGCTCAGCAGCAGGCATTACCAGTGATTTTCCCATGTATGCTCTGGAAGAGACAGTCTGTTCGTTCATTTCTGTCTTTGCGCAGCCTATTAGGAGCACAGAAACGATTAATGCTAATATTATGATTGATTGTTTGAGTTTCATTTTTTGCCTCACCTATTGTCTTTATTCTTCTCGTCTTTCCTTTAGTTTTTTCATTATGAATTCTATTAATAGATAGATTGCTACGCCAGATACTGCACCGATAAAGAACCACAATGCTATCTCCGGCGTCTGGCTTATTGCCTCGCGGATAGGAGGAGCAGTTTCAACAGTTCGCAAGGCTGCTTTCTGCATCGCTGGTGCTGCTTCTGCCATGAGCATATCTGCTCCTGCATTAGCGGTCTCTTGCATTGCTTCATCTGCAGTGGCTTCCATAGCGCCCATGAGCATCGGCGCTGAGGCTTTCTGTGCGAAGCTGCCAATTGAGAACATCTTTATCAGCCCGGCAGCAGTGGCCATTATGAGCGCAGTTGGTATTATTGATTTCAGCTTCTCCCGCAATATCTGTTTCTCGCCTTCTGGCGCGATTATTACGTATTGATTGGCAAGCTTATAGTGGCTGACTTCCTTTCCTTTTTCGCTGTAATGGTATTCATCGCTTTTCACAAGCCGTGCTTCGACAAGCGCTTTCATGTTGTAGTGCACAGTAGAAATCGGTATCTGCAGGTCTTTCGATATCTCTGACTCTGTGGCATCTTTCTTTTCAGCCATATAATCAAGTATATTCCTGCAGGTCTTGTTGCTTATGACTTCTGCAAGTTTCTTTGCCTTGTTCTCTTTCAAGGATATTAGCAGGAATGATTTTTTTGCCATGTAAATCATTATTTCTTCATTTTATATATAGTTAACTATCATTTCAATTAGGTTAGAAGCTTTGTTTGATGTTTAATAACGTTTAAATATTAGAATATCTGTTTTGACTAAAAAATAAAACAGAGGTATCTTCATGGTGAATGTCAAAGTCTTGTCTGTTATTCTTGTTGTTGCTTTGTTTTTTGGCGTTGTTCTTCTTTCTGGTTGTGAGAGTGTGTGTGACCAGTGCGCCGGTCAGGCATTAGGTGCGCTGAAGAAGACAGGACAAAGTGGAACAGCGCTCAAGGCTGCTGAAAAGAATGTGGACAGTTTTGGTCGTATACAATCTCTTTCAGCATCGAAACAAGTATGTGAGCCAAATTCAGTAACAAAAGATTGTACTGCTCAAAATCAGCCGATAATAAGTACTTGTTCTGCAGACGGCAAGAATAAGGATGTCGTTACTAATTCACCTTGCCCTGAGAGATGTTTTCATGGAGATTGCATAACAGAGATGGATTATAAGAGACAGGCGGGATGCATTGTTGATCTTCCAGAGCAATTATGTTCTGACGGAAGAGATAATGATTGCGACAAGACCACTGATTGTGGAGATGCTGACTGCAGGAACAATCCAACTCCTGAAATCTGTAATGGTTTGGACGACAATTGTAATGGAAATATTGATGAAGGATTTGATTCTGATGGAGATGGTTTTACAAGTTGCGCTGGCGATTGTAATGATACGGTCAATTCAATAAAGCCAGGTGTGCCTGAAATTTGTGATGGTGTTGATAACAATTGTGTTGGCGGCATAGATGAAGGAGTCAAGACTACATATTATTTGGACTCTGATCACGATAATTATGGTAACACATCAATTGCTGTTCAAGCTTGCTCTTCACCTGCTCCTGCTTCGGATTATGTTACGGTAGGTAATGATTGTAACGACGCCACTCGAAACGTGAATCCGGGTCATCCAGAAGGAACAACTTGTAATGCTATTGATGACAATTGTGACGGAACTATTGATAACGGAATTTCTGGTTGCTGCTCTCCAGGAAACACTCAAGTCTGCGGCAATACTGCCGGTCCTTTGCCTTGTAAGAAAGGAACATCAACTTGCAATGCTAATGGAAATTGGGGTTCTTGTGTTGGAAGCGTAGATCCAATAACAGAAACATGTAATAGTGTTGATGATAATTGTGATAATACAATAGATAACATTTTATCTGGCGGTACTTTGTATTATAAGGACGGAGATGGTGATGGGAAGGGCTTGGCTTCAGATAGTAAGAGGGCATGCTCTACTCCATCAGGCTATGTGACCAATAGTCAGGATTGTGACGATACAAAAGCATCTTGCACAACTGATTGTACTTCTCAGAAATACCCCGATACTGATACTGATGGGTTTGGTGCTGGTGCTGGTGTTAGGGGTTGTGATGCGCCTACTGGTTATGTGTCCTCTAATAATGATTGTGCTGGTACAGTTGCATCTTGCACGACTGATTGTGTCTCTTTGAAGTATCCAGATACTGATGCTGATGGATATGGTTCAACTACTGGTGGTGTTAGGGGTTGTGATGCGCCTGCAGGTCATTTAGTTGATCACACTGACTGCAATGATGCTGTTGCATCTATAAAACCAGGAGCTGCTGAAACATGCAATGGTATTGATGATGATTGTGATAGTACTATTGATGATGGTGTAAAAACTACGTTCTATAGAGATGCTGATAGTGATGGTTATGGTACACCTGCTACGACACAACAAGCATGTACTGCTCCTTCAGGGTATGTTTCAAACTCAAATGACTGCAAAGATTCAAGTGCATCAGTGAATCCGGCAGCAACTGAAGATAATTGGGCTACCTGCAGTGGAGCTTATGGTTGGATACGCTCAGGCACGCTATCTCATTATGGTTCGGGTACGCCTGTAGATGAGGATTGTGATGGTTACGCAGATTGCAACGATTGTGGTTGTTGTGGTGGTTTAACATACCCTGCAGATGCAACAGATCAGATGGGTCGTGTAAGCAGTTATGCTGGTGATGCTGTGTGTGCAACTTGTCCTACTAATGGTCGTACTTGTTTAACTATTGCATACAGAGAAAGTACTGTTGGTGCTGTTGGTACTTATGCTACCAGGGTTCCATAATATTTTGTTTACGTTTTAAGAAATTTTTTGTATATTTTTATCTTATAATGCGTTTAAACCAGTTTTACTGCTTCTTTGTTTTTTCGTCGTTTCCTAGTTCCATCTCTTTTCGAAACATTTAAATAGTCTTTTTCCTATTTTCAGAAAAAAAATCAAAATTTCAACGATTTAAACAAAAAATCAGTAATTAAGGCTACAAATCAGAAATAAATTTAAATTTTCAGCAATTATTTTAGTAAATCAGTTAATAAATCAGAAATTCAGAGATTTGAATGAAGAAATACCCTAAAGTCGTCCAATGTGATAGCAGGGGACAGATAGTCATCCCCAAGGACATAAGGCAGGAGCTTGACATAGACGAAGGCAGCGCGTTCTGGATGTATTCTATAACCGAAGAGGGCATACTTCTGAAGATTATTCCAAAGGAAGATTTGAGCGAGCATTCTGTCGTCGTATCCAAGATCAAGGAAAAGTCAGACAAGATAGGAGTCTCGACGTCAAACATCGATAAGTCTGTTTCAGAGTACAAGCGTCGCCAGAAGGGTAAGCTGGAGGAGCTTTAAGTTTAAAGTCACGAGGAAAAAAAGGTGTTAAGTTTAGTCCGTCAAAAAAGAGCAGCATTGTTTCCATTACTGCTAGTTCTAGTAGCCATGGCTATTCTTGGTACAGGGGCTTATATGCTCGGTTCCGGAATCGGAAGCGAGATTACTGGATTTGATGCATATATTGGAGGTTGTAATGGTTCAATCAAGCCAGGAGATGGAAGCAAAACTTGGACACTAAGCAATGACTTGACCTGTCCAGATAGCTATTTTGGTATAAATATAACTGCCAGCGATGTGGTGTTTGATTGTCAAGGTAAGTCTATAACCGGTACTACTGGTAGTTATGGTATTCTTGTTAATACCACGAGCAACAACGTCTCTGTTAAGAACTGTAAAATAACGGGTTTTAACACGGGAATCAAAATCGATGCAACAGGCACTAATAAAGTCAACATAAATAATAATATTATAACATCAGGAACAGGAATATCCATAGGATCTTCGAATTCAAACATAAAGATTTGGAACAACAATTTCCATGATGGAGGTGTGACTGGAAATGTTGCAGCAACGAATGTATGTGATGATGCTGGCAAGTCAGGAAACTTTTATGTCAGCAACATATCAAAAGAGAATATCAAATCTACCTGCGGTCTTGTGAACATAACAGATGTAGCTGGAGTTGTGTTGAAAAATCAAAAGTTTGATAACATCGACCAATTGAGAATTAACTGGACTCCACAATCAACTTCAACCTATCAAGATATAACATATAATGTTTTGTCTAAGGATAACCAGACATATGTATTCTCTTCCGTCATAGAAAATGATGGAATGACTCCTGATTTATATTTGGATTTGAATACTGTGACTATTCTTAATAGCAAAATAACCGTCAAGGTCATTCCTTTTGACAATCTTTACAATGGGACCAGTAACGAGACATATGATTTTGAAGTTTCAAACGATCACGATTTTGATGGCGCTTCTAATCTAAGCCTTATCATTCTTCAGGATAACGGTTATTTTGATGTTTGGGACTGCAATGATAGCAATTCTTCGATACATCAACCAGAATACAGGGAGAATGATACAAGCACAGATTCTCTTGGTGGGAACGGAACAACGTTCTGTTACGATACTGTTGATGACGATTGCGATTTATTGACAGATTGGCTTGACGATGGTTGCGGTCATGGATTTGATATAGGAACTTTTGATAATGATATGTATGTGAATGGAAGCATTACAAAGTTGACTGAAACACCTGCCGCATTCATAAGCAACGAGTTCGGTTCAGTACAGTATGATGCTGCAACAGACCTTACAGGGGTGGACATCAGCTCTATTTTTACGATAACAAAGAACTTGATATCAGTAAATATCCTTGCGACAAATGGCAACAGATTCAACAAGCAGGCAAAAGTTAATTTCAAGCAGTTAACGAATTACACCAAAGTGCCTATCGTCCTTGTCGATGGCTATCCTTGCCCTTCAGGTCTATGCACTGATTATAATCCATTGCCGACAGCATCGTCTTTCGCAGGTGTTTTATCATTTACAGCACTGCACTTCTCCACATTCACGACTGCTGCAAATAGCATGCTAGAGACCTTCACCCAGAATGATTCTCGCGCATCTTCGTTCATGTCAGATGCGCCTAAGATAATGGAACCTCATCATAGGCTAAGGTTCTTTGCTAACTACTCGAAGTATATAGACGGTTCTCCTGTGAATGACAAGACAGGGGGCTATCCTGAAGTCACGAATGGCGGAGCATGTAATATAACTCTGTTCCTGCCTAACGGTTCAATAATACAGAAAGCGAATAAGGAACTTTTAAGCTATGATTTCAACAACAATGTTTTGAATCCATGGTCTGAATCTAGCTCTTATCTTAATTCATCCCTTGAATATACCGACGATATTGATAAGTATTCGATGAAGCTTCAGATGGTCGATGATGCCTGTGTTTCAAATGATATTGATTGCTATGGTATCAATTCAACTTCAGTTATAACAAATACATCTCAACTGAATTTTAACATAACTTTCCGTGCAAGGTCTGATGTCAACGGAAGGAATATACATCTAAATCTTACTGAAGTCGGTTCAGAGAATGAGAACAATGATCAATCCTGGAGTTTGTCAACAAATTGGACTGTTTATTCAATATCTAAGCAGTTCACTGGCAACGGCGTACCTGCCCAGATGATATTCTATCTTGATAATTCTGTCCCTGGCAACCATACCGTCTACATAGATGATGTGACTGTCTATGTCAATGGTACTGATGAGATGGAGTATGATGACTTCTACGGAGTCTATGTTCTTGAATCCAGCGCAGAGGATTTCCCTGCAGCATCAGATTATTATCGTTACAGGATAAACTGCTCATCAACAATATACGAGCCTCTTGGTTTCATGGAATATTTCAGGGTGATTCCGGATACGACACCTCCGGAAAAGCCGATACTGTACCCTCAGATATTGCTGCATCCTTCCAACCTTACAGATGGTGTTGATTGGACATATGTCGCAGGATATTTCGGCGAGTCTGACATAACTTACTCGATAGTCGCTTTGCACGGATTCTGGTCATACCAGTTCATGGGTACGGGTTCTTATTCAGGCATAGATTCAGAATACAAAGGGGACAATATTGTAGTCAACTTTGACTCTACCAAGGGCCAGAACGTGACTTTTGTTGCATGGAACGCAGTCATACAGAGCGCTTTGAACCGTTTCAGCTATGTTGAATTCTCTAATCATAATAGGAGTTATTTTGATAGGTATCAGATACTTCGCGCGAATAAGACTGGTGATGACATAAGGATAGAGTTCTATCAGCCTCTCGCAGAAGATATTCCTATGGGAACAGTCATGCGTCTATACACGACGCCTCATCCTCCGGGCTACTTCATAATGAATGTCTCGCTTTTCGGAGGCTCAAACAGGATAACTGCGTGGGGTGTTGACAGGGAAGGGAATGAAGGCAACGCAACCTCAGATTGGATAAATGCGCCATACCCTGAGACTGCTCCACCTGCTCCAGTGTTATGGCCTGTGCCGGAAGCTGTCAGGAACGACACGAATTTCACGATAATAGGATACCTGAATGAATCTACTTTCAATCTTAACATGTCTGTTAACATATTGCAGGATGATTATTTCTTCTATTTCTGGAACTGGACTTTCGAGTCATCTACTTTGCACAGAGAGACTGTTGTGACACAAAGCAGGCCTGTCGGTTCTGATTATTTCTTCATCAATCCTCTTGACTATAATGAGATAGAGGCTACTGTAGGATGGAATAACCTGTGGGTAGAGTTCTCTAATCACAACAGGACTTACTGGTTCAGGTATAATGTGACCAATCATACCAAGAATCCTGGCGAGGATGCGAGGATATACATCTATCCCAATCTCTCTGCTTCTCTTGCAGGGGCAGTTACTGAAGCTGCATTCTATAACAGTGTGCATAAGCAGGGATGGTTCAACATATCAGTCGATATTTCTGACTTGAAGGACGGACTGAATGAGTTGTACCTTGTTCCTTTTAGGGGCTCAACAGAAGGATATCAGTCTGAATCTAATTACGTACATAAGGATGGAATCAGTCCTTGGTTCAACATATCTTCAGTTCAGAACTACTCTTATTCAAATACGCCGGAAATAACTTTCAGCGTATATGATGATTTCAAGGTAGATACAAGCAAGCTTATTGTAATGATAAATCACACTTCAGAGAGCCACGTGTACACTATAGATAATATGACTTGCTTCAATCTGTTCCTCAATGGTTCTTATTATGAATGCACTTTCCAGCCGAACCTGACATATAACGGAAACCACACATTCAATTTCACTGTTTCAGACATGGCTGGCTGGTCTAATTTCACGACGCACCTTATGAAGATCAATGTATCTAAGGCAGACATTATTTCTGTTGATGATGGAGATGACATAACAAGCGACCTTTGGTTGTACTTCAACTGGACGACTAATGGCGGTGTGCTTGACAGATATGAATTCGCTCTTGGTACAGTGCCATATCCAGAATCAGGTTACGATTCGATAAAATCGTGGCAGTCTTCATGCACTGCTCTTGGCAATTGCCAGCAGGATTGGGTGAACTTTACCCATAATGCAACTTCCACTAACGCTACGACTCTTAAGATGAAGACAGGAACGGTTTATTATCTTACTGTCCGGGCTGTCGATTCAAGAGGCGAGTACGGCAAGTACGGAACTTCAGATGGAGTGCTTTTCATAGACCCGACTCCGCCAGTCTGTGTTGGAGGTAATTGCGTTACGACTCAGCATTGGGTCAATTCGCGTAATTCCTTGTCTGCAAGCTGGGATTTTGAGGATAATGAGTCTGATATTATTGGTTATATGTATTCTATCGGTACTTCACAGTACCCTGCTCCGGGTTTTGAGAGTGTTGTTGCAAGGACTGAAATAAGCAGCGACAGCGTGTTGAGAGATGACCTTAACCTGAGTGAGAATGGGACGTATTATTTCAACGTCAAGGCAAGGAATGGTAATATAATAATAAATTACAATGGCACATGGAGCACATGGGTTTCTTCCCCAGAGGTAAGGATAGACACTCGACCACCTTATGGCGGTTTCATATTCTATAATAGCACTAATTATACGACTACTAACTATGTCACGATACAATACAATACAGGTCAGGACTGGCCAAACACGAGTGGAATCTCGAATGCTAGTTTGGAGTATGGTCGTTCAGAATTGATTAACGGAATTTGCCAGCCTATTTATGACCTTGATTCTTTCCTGCCTCTTGTGACAGGCGCTACGTGGATAGATTTCAACGTCTCTTCAGGATTCTGTTATGTCTTCAGGCTTAATGTGTGGGATAATGCAGGTAATGCTGAGCAGTTCTTCATGCCGAATGAGACATTGGAATATGTGAAGATAGATTATGTTGCGCCTACAAACATCACTGCGGTGTATGATGATGGCTTCTATACGTTTGACAGGAAGCAGCTGCATGCCTGGTGGACTGCAAGCACTGACACTGGTTCAGGTTTCGACCATTATCTTTGGGAAGTTTACGCTGATAACACGGCAAATCCGAATGACTGTAACGTGACTACTTCTACTTTCAGCTGCGGTGCGAGGATATTTGAAGGGAACACCACAGCTACTGAGATTACTCTTACTCCGATAAGCCTTGAGCATAATTACAAGTATTATTTTGTTGTCACTCCATTCGACAAGGCGGACAATTTCGGTGGAAGGACGTGGAGCAATGGCATACTGTATGTCGATAACGCTCCGCCCGGTCAGATATACGTATACACCATAAATGAGGATAATCAGAGCTCTTCACCATACCTGACAGAGCATAGCGATGGAAAGATAAACATAACAGCTTACGGTGACCTGGATGGCTATCATGATATAGAGAATTGTGTCTTGATGAGCCAGGACATTGATTATACTGAGACTGCAAGGTCTGATATGCTTGTCGCGAACTGCACAATAAGTGATGTCCTAAGCAATGAGACTAGTTTCTCTGACGAACTTACTGATTATATTGTGACAAATATAACAAAGATAAATTGCATCAATTTCACGAATTATTCTGGCGGAAGCCCGACGCAGGAGACTTTCAGCTGGGCTCTCGCATGCAGGGATAAGTGGTGGAATACGCAGAGCTATGCGAATAATGCTCTTATATGGTTCACTGTTGACTGGCCTGACCCACCGAAATTCCTTGTGTCTTTCCTGGACTCAGAGGATGCTTCAGATATTTATTCAGATGATAATCTGTATTGCCGTGCTGATTTCTATGATACTGATGATGAGCAGAACATGGCAAATGCGACGATATCATGGTATTCTGGCACAGTTCTCATAAAGAAGATTACGACCAGCTTGACGAATACGGGCTATGAGCAGGAGCCAGGAAAATATATCTATTATGTTGCTGATACATTGACCGCGAATTATACTTACCGGCTGAACAATATAACCTGCCTGGTAAATGTTACTGACAACGAGAGCATCTGGAGCAATGTTTCAAATTCTGTAGTGATAAATAATAATGTTCCTGACCAGGAATTTGAGCTGAATTTGCCAGAGAATGGGGATTTGCTTAATGGCTTTGTGAATTTTAGCTGGATAGGTCCTTATGATGATATTGATGATGATTTTATCAATCTGGAGCTGCAGATTGATAATGAGACAAGCTTCAATTGGTCAAATAATATTCAGGTATCTTTCGAAAGCGTTAGTAGATTGGATGCGGATGGGGTCCAGATACCAGGTGTGCAGAGGAATCCTGATGTTTTTGAGACAAAGATAGTTTACGAGGATACTAGGTCAGGCTCTAATGACATATATGTATATGATAAGGCGACTGGCTTGGAGACTGCGGTAGTGACTTCGACTTCAAACGAGCTCAATCCTCAGATATACCGTTCATTTGTCGCTTATGAGCGTAATAATGGAGCGACGAGCGATGTTTACATGTACAGCATTTCAAGCTCTATAACAAAGCTGGTGGTATCAGGTATAGAGCCGTACAGCATGGATTTCTTCAGCGACCGTGTGGTCTACAGGAAATCTTCAGCGATATACTCGAAGGAATTCATGAATTACAGTTCTGATATTTATCTTGATGAAGAGAGATTACTGTTTAATGCGTCTAATGCGATAAACATCTCAATATATGGTAATGATGTTGTCTGGACTAACTCTTCAGACAGTCAGATCTGGATTTATGACATATCTAACCGAAGCGCGTTCGCTACAGGTCTTGATGGCATAGGCAGGATGTGGGGTTATTTCCTGCTAAACGAGAACTCTACAGGAATACATGTCAGGGATTTGAGGAATGGTTCAGCTAGTGTATCTAGTTTCTCCGGGACTCAGGGGACTATGAGTGATGGTCTGCTTGTGTATAGAAATACTTCAGGAAACATAACTGTTGTAGACTTGCTTGGCCCTTCAAGCTCAACTATTGGAATTCATCAGGGCATGGATCCTGACATCCACAATGACCTCTTGGCATTTGATGACGGACAGGATGTATTCTATGCATTCCGAAACGAGTACATGCCCGGAAGGTATCTGTTCGAGTACAATGCATTCTATCCTTATGTCATATTTTGGATAAATTCAAGCTTATCACAGGATGGCGTATATTACTGGAGATTGCAGGCGTGTGATAACAGCTTCGTGAACAATTCATGTGTGTTCGCTGACTATGGCTCTAATGATTATGCTTCGTTCACAATAGATAATACTCCGCCTGAAATCAGCATAGTCTCTCCAGGCAATGAATCGATAGTTGCAGGCCAGTTCAGGCTTTACGCGAAGATAGATGACAACAGAGGCTATTCTGCGGTCACATACGCAAATTATTCTATATCTTACTCTAATGGAACCAGGAAGTATTCTGGAACTCTTGTGCAGTCAGGAAATGTCTGGATGACGTCAAGCGTTCTTGATTTCCAGGATGTTAATGTATCTAACTTCACAGTATTGGTTTATGCAAGAGACAGTCTGTATAATCTTAATTCAGCATCTTCGATGTTCACTGTGGACAATGATACTGCTTGGTTTATTTTTGGAACAGGCAGTGAGGAGATAATAACTGATGTCACTGCGTTCATCAACTCGGTAAACTCCACATTCACCGCATTCAATGTCTTGACGTCAAATATCAGGATATCTGGACCTCTGCCAACGACTACATCGAGGTCTTCTCGTTCGCAGGTCAATACGTCCGTGACTACTCATATCTATCCCGATCCTATATCTGTTGTCACCTGGCCTGATGGGAAGTATGTGGCCCAGTTCAATGGCACTAACCCTGATGGTCCGAATAGCCAGAACAGGACATTCTATGTAGACCGCAATGCGCCTTTCTGGTACAATGCGTCTCCTACAACAATATTCGCTAGCCAGAACATTGTATTGTCCATAAACTGGACAGATATAACTATACGTGAAATTAATGTGACGTATGATAACTGGAATAAGTCAAATATCACAAGCATCAAGGAGAACATGACCTTGTCTGGAGGTCGTTATGTATCTTCATCCATTGATATCAGATCTTACATAAACAGTTCTTTCTACTGGACATCTACAGCAAGAGACGGCCTTGACAGGGTCAACACGACAACTCTGTTGAGCGTTTTTGTTGAATCGAATGCTCCTGATTTCGAAGGTACAATACCTATGATTTATGTCAAGGAAGATAGCTATAATTCAAGCGCATTATTGCCTAATATATCATCTTATTTCAGTGATGTGAATGACGAGGACTCTGTCTGGGGTTATCTTGATAATCTTACTTTCAGCGCGACAGATAACAGCTCATCTGTGGCAATAGATGTGAATTCAACGACAGGAAAGATACAAAACATCACAGCTACAGGCGATTTCAACGGCAACGTTACAGTGTATTTCAACGCTACTGATAGTTATGGGAAGATGAACCATTCTAACGCAGTCACTCTTGTTGTGATATCGGTCAATGATGCCCCTGTCATCTCTGCTGTTCCTGCAGTTTACACTTCAGAGGATAACCTGACGACAATAGAATACAGCTTGTCAGCCACTGATGTGGATGGAGATACTCTATCCTGGACGCTGCCTGACTATAACATCGCCGTCTTTAATCTTACGCAATACGACCTTGCTGCAGGCAAGTTCAACTTCACGCTTAAGGCCGACCAGTTTGGTGTGTATAATATCACATTCAAGGTGAATGATACGACAGTGCAGACCAAGCTTAATGCGACAGTGGATATAGCGAGTGTCAATGACGCGCCTGTTGTCGGCAACTTCACAGCTCCACCGATAGGTGCGAGAAAGAAAGGGACTTTCCCTGTTTCATGGATTGCTGCATCTGACAAGGCGAATGAGAATCAGGCATTGACTTATTATCTGTCTTATTCGACAGATGGGACGACATGGAACCAGCTTGTTGATTATGCAACCTTGCAGCAGAATACCTCTTATTCATGGAACTCATCGATATTATTCATAGATTCAGAAGTTAACATAACTCTGAGGCTTAATGTCAGCGATGGTATGGATACGTCTCAGCATGTATACGAGGGTAACTTCACTATAGATAACCTTGGCCCGCAGATTACTGTTGTCTATCCGACAATACCTTACATGATAATATCAGGCGGCAATGGCTCTGTCAATGTGACGACGCACGAATCTGCCACGTGCTCTTTCGTGCCTAATGTATCATCAGTAGGCGTTACAACATTCTCATCAGGCACAACACATACTGTTATTCTTACTAATCTTATCAATGATGTCTCATATAGAGTCAATGTTTCGTGCACAGATCTTCCAGATACTATTAACGCAAACAGTACAGCAATAGTCTTTACTGCAAAGTCTTCAGGCATACAGATAGTGAACGTGAGAGCAGTGCCTAGCGTGCTTATCGATGGCAACAAGGTCAATCTGACATTGGAGGTATTCTCTTCCACGCCTTGGGATACATTAGACCTAAGAATCAATAACTCAGGTTCTGACGTGCATACTTTCACTACTGCAGATTTCACTGACATGATAAACAGCACAAACAGCTTTACAAGGAACCTGACAGCCATATCGACAACCAATTTCGGTAGGTATGATGTGTTCATAACTTTGCTGAACAACACGAATGCGGACATATTGACTAACTATCATGCTTCGAATGTATTTACAGTATATCCAGCGATAAACCAGACATTGAACATGGAATAAAATGAGACAGAATATGTTAAGCAAATGCCTTGTATTGTTCGTCTTAGCTGTTGCTCTTGCATCTTTTGCTTCTGCTGAGAACATGACATATGTGTACAAGACAGCATCTGGGGAAATCCTGGCGCAAGGACAGACTGATGCCCTTGCTCAGGTGAATGTCACTCTTCCTAACACTACATGGAATGTCGATTTCGGTAGCTCGGACAGTAAATTCAAGTTTTCGTGGTCTTCGCTTAATGCTTATGATTACCCTGAACTGAATATTTCAGGAAGGAATACAAATCTTGGAGCTCAGGATTATAGTGGAGTCGTAGGAAATAATGGCAATGACTTCAGGTACCTAGTTGTACGAGCATACGGAGTGAATATAACTCAGCTGCAGTCTGCTTCATACACTGCTCTGGTAGATTACTCTGGCGTAGCCCATCCTGCGCTGTTCAAATGCGGTTTTGATTTTGTCAACAACAAGACAAATACGTCATCATGTGGCTCAACACCTCTTACTCTCAATACAGAAGGCAGCAATACTTACAGGACTAACTCAATTACTGGCTTCGGTTCATTCTTCTTAACAGAAGATCATTGCGCTGATGGTGCCAAGAACTATGAAGAGACAGGCACTGATTGTGGTGATGTATGCGCTGCATGCCCATCTGGTCCACAGTACTTGTCAGGCGGTGGTGGAGGCGGTGGTGGAGGCGGCGGAGGCATGGCTCCTAAGACAATCTATGTCTCTCCAACAACAGACGGAGTTTCTGTTCAGGTATATGAGAATGACCGCATAATCGTGCAGTTCAAGGGTTCAGAGTATCCTTTCACAGTCTCTAATGTGGCTGCAGGAGAGGTCGAGCTCAAGTCAAAAGTTGGGCTTACTTATGATGTATTGATGGGCGCTCCTAAGGATATAGGTCTTGTATCATTGTTCAGCGATGATATAACTGTAGAGATGCATGTCTCAAATAATTTTGCTATACTGACATTCAAGCTTGCTGAGAAGAAGGGATTCTCTTTCCCATTGTTGCCTGCAAGAGCTCGCACACCTAGGACAGAGCAGCCGGTAACAACTCCGACAAATGTCAGGCCTGCAGTGACTCCTGGTTCAACAGTTCCAACGACAGGACCGATAGTCGCGCCTGCAACGCCGCCTGAAGAGATACAGCTTCCAGAGTCCCCGATAAATATCTGGACAATAATCTTTGCGTCAGTTTTCGTCATGTTCCTTGTGGGCAGCATAGCCCTTTACAGGTCTAGGCTGCATCATATGGAAAAACCCCCTACTGTGACTAGGACAGGTTTGGAGCTAGGTTTACCCGAAACTTCTTCCGAAGCCTCCAAATCTGTCCCGGTTTTTAATACGCCAGTAGCGCCGGTTTTAGAGAAGAAGGAAGAGGTTAAAGAAAAGCCAAAGCCCAGACAAAAGCCGGTCGTGATAACGAAGACAAGCAAGCTTTTGCTTGAGAAGTATATTTTCCATGTCATGTCGAAGGGTTTCAAAGAAAATCAGATAAGGAAGGCTTTGATGGATAAGGCCTGGCCTCCGGAACTCTTGGATGAGATTTTCCGTGAGATTAAGGCAAAAAAATAGTTCTTTTACCATGAATAAGGCGAAGATAGCTGTTAGGAAAGGGAAGAAGCAGTACTTTGAGGATCTTGACAAGGAGGTCACGATAGTCAAGGAGAAGCACTTCTACATAGATGACAGTTCAAAGGATTTTTCGACGCCTTATGGTATGCTTAAGAAAGCAGACCTTAAGAAGACCGGGTCTATCAAGTCGAATCAGGACAAGGAATTTAGGATATTCGACGCTGATTTTATTGATTCTTACAGGAGGATTAAGCGTCTTCCTCAGATAATTCCCCTAAAGGATATTGGTTTCATAATAGCTAAGACAGGCATAGGACCGGATTCCGTCGTGTTAGAAGGAGGCACTGGTTCAGGCGCTCTTGCGTTGATGCTTGCGAGGCTCTGCAAGAAGGTGCATTCTTTCGATGTGGAGCAGGAACACATAGCTGTATCGAAGAGTAACGCGGAAAACTTAGGAATAAAGAATATTTCTTTCAACAAGGGCAGCCTTTACGAGCCAGTTGATGTCAAGAATGCTGATGTGATGTGTCTTGACGTGCCTGAGCCATGGAAAGCTCTTGATACTGCTTCAAAATCGTTGAAGCAGGGCGGTTTTATCGTCTCATATTCTCCTACAATCATTCAGACTGCTGACTTTGTAAATGCTATGTCTGCAAGAGAAGAGTTCATCCATCTTAAGACTGTTGAAGTCATAGAGCGCGAGTGGGAAGTCGAGAAGCGAAAGGTGCGTCCGAAGTCAAAGACCACAATCCATTCGGGTTTCATCTCTTTTGGAAGGAGAATCTGAGGTGATTTTTTTGGCAATCAAAAATAAAGGCGAGCGTTTTAAGTTCCTGAAGAAAAGTCATCAGCACCCTCATCGTCATCCTGAGTGCAAGTTCTGCGTAAAGATCAAGGCGAATAAGGATATTCTTTTTGAGAACCATCATATTGTCGTGATGTTCGGCAGGCAGCATCATAAGGGGCATCTTCTTGTGATGCCTAAGGCCCATGAAGAGGATCTTCTGAAACTCCATACCGAGACAATAGATTCGTTCATGAATGATACTATCTTGATGATGAAGGCTCTTGGGAAGGCAATAAAGCCAGACCTTTTCAATATAGAGTATCTTGACAACTGGGACCATCATATACATTGGAACATCTATCCTAGGTTCAAGAAAGACCCTGACTGGGGCAATCCTCCGGTGATTCCTCTTAAGGGCCAGCCATTCAAGGATAAGCCTCTTACATCTAAAGAGCTTGCCGTATTCAATAATGAGATAAAGAAGATAACAAAGGAGCTGTGGTAATTTGAAATGCAAGTTCTGCGAGTGGGAGAAGCATTACAAGAAGATTTATGAGAATTCTCATGCTGTCGCTGTCTGGGGCTCCCCATACGTGAAAGGTCACGTTAAAGTGATGCTCAAGCGTCATGCCGAGAATCTGACAGAGCTATCTCCTGAGGAGGCATCAGCGATTATGGATGCCTGGATTAAGGTCGGCAAGGCAATCGAGCAGGTTGTGCATCCTGATATCATAAACTGGCAGATAAACTGCAACTGGACGCGTCATGTCCACGGTCACATCTATCCTAGGTGGAAGACAGATCATGATTGGGGCGAGCCTATAGCGCTGCCGACTCACGAGCAAGAAAGGAACAAGACATATATTCCTAAAGACCTGACTTACGCAGAGAAACTTAAGATAGAAGACCTGTTATTTCACAAGAATTGATTAATTCTAAACAGGCACCGCCACCGCACTAACGAGTCATATTCATACATAATATAGCTTATTCTCGCTCTTCTGTTGCCTGTCTTTCTGGCTTCCTGGCTTGTTTATTCTTGGTCGGAGTGATTCTTCATCGCGTCTCATTGTTATGTCAAGTCCGGTCAGGAATCTGTTCATGCCTTCCTGCATGTCGAATGGCCCGGTCACTGTTCCTTTCACTGCAGGTTCTCCCTCGAATACCATGATTTTCTTAGATAAATAATCAATAAAAAGCAGGTCGTGGTCGACAATCAGTGCTGAAGTCCCTCTTAGTTCCATAACATCCGCGATTATCTTCGATACTCTTATCCTCTGCTCTACGTCAAGGTATGCTGATGGTTCGTCCATGAGGTATAGGTCTGCTTTTTTTGATAGGCATAATGCTATTGCGACTCTTTGGAGCTCTCCTCCGCTGAGTTCGTTGAGTTTTTTCATAAGAAGCGGTTTTATGTTGAGTGGCCTCATTATCTGTGCTTCATATTTTTCGAGTCCTTCTCCGAGTGCGGTGATTGTGAGTTCGTCGCTTCCTTCAAGGTATTGCGGTTTGTATGATACTGTGACTTTTCCTTCTATCTTGCCTTTGTCTGGCTTTATTTCTTCAGCGAGCATCTTGACGAAGCTTGTCTTTCCTGTTCCGTTCTCTCCAAGAACTCCGACGACATCATTCTTGTGCACCTCTCCGTGCTCTGTGACAAGCGAGAATTTGCCTAGCTGCTTTGATATTCCTTCCCATGTGCATTGTATGTCTTTTCCTGCTTTCTGTATTGGTGGTTTTGAAGCGAATTTTATCTCGTAGTCCCGGAAACGCACGTTCTCTTCTCTTAAATAGCCATCGAGGAATATGTTTATGCCTATTCTTGTGGTCTTTGGCAGGCTTACGACTCCGAATCCCCCTTCTCTGCCGTACATTATGTGTATCAAGTCTGTTATGTAATCAAGTATTATTAGGTCGTGCTCTATTACAAGCACTGCTGTCTGTTCATTTGCGAGTTCTTTGATGAATTTGCTGACTATTATCCTCTGTTTGATGTCCAGGTATGATGTCGGTTCGTCGAAGATGTAAAGGTTTGCGTCTTTCATGACTGTCGCTGCTATTGCCACTCTTTGCAGTTCTCCGCCGGATATGCTTTTTATGTCATTATCAAGTATCTTTTCCAGGTCGAGTGATTTGACGATTTTGTCGAATATTCCTTTTTGGTCTATTTTCTTTAGTAGCTCTCGTACCTTTCCTGAGAATTGTTTTGATATGAAATCCACTGATTGAGGCTTGTATGCTGCTTTCACTTTTCCGTCTCGCATGTCCTCGAAGAACTTCTGTGCTTCAGTCCCTTTGAAGAATTCAAGTAGTTCCTGGTAGCTCGCGTCAGTTCCGCCTATCCTTCCAAGATTTGGCTTAAGGACACCGGCTATTATCTTGATTGCTGTTGATTTTCCTATGCCATTCACTCCCAATACTCCTACGACTTTTCCAAAAATAGGTGTTGGCAGTGAGTATAGTGCAAATCCATTCTGGCCGTATCTATGTATTGGTTCTTGCTTGAGTTCTTCTGGCAGGTTGATTATGTCAATCGCTTCGAATGGGCACCGGTTTGGGCATATTCCGCAGCCTATGCATAGTTTTTCATCTATCTCTGCCTTGCGGTCTATCAGAGCTTCCTTTATGCATTGCTCGCCTTTCCTGTTTATCGGGCAGACCTTTGCGCACAAGTAGCCGCCGCAACCTGTAGGGTTGCATTCCTGCCTTTTGACTATAGCTATCCTTGCCATAAAACGTTTGAATTAGGGCTTTTTTAATAATTTTACTGTATTTATGCGTCATTGCCACCTAGCGAGCTGGCGATAAGCCCATCAGAAAAATGGGAACTTGGTTTAACGGTCATTGGCGCATTCTGGAGCGAGCGTGGCAATGATACTATCTTGGCTTTTCTGCTCTTGAGCCAACCCCTAAAATTTAAATACTAACGCCTTATTTTTGAATCTATGAAATGCGAGATTTGCAAAGGCAAGATAAACGAGACATTCCTTGAAAAGCCAATAGGTACTTACGTTAAGGATGAGAATGGAAAGAAGCACACAGTCTGCGCTGAATGCCAGAAGAAGTTCCCTAAAAAAGAGGATATCCTGAAGAATATTTGATTTTCAACGCCCCCGTGGCTTAGTAGCTATAGTGTCTGCCTCGAGTCAGTTGCTTTGTGGTACTGACGGGCAATAAGCAGAAGGTCGCGAGTGCAACTCTCGCCGGGGGCTTTTCTTTATTTCAGGATAGTCACGAAACGTTTAAATAGTTTTTTCAGTAGATATCGTCTATGGCAGAGTTAAAGAGGGTTTTAAGCTATCATGTCATACTTCTTATAGTAATCAATTCAATAATGGGCACAGGTATCTTTTTTCTTCCTGCGCTTGGTGCCAAGATGGCAGGTCCTGCTTCTCTAATCTCTTGGGGAATCCTTTCGTTGATGGCGGTTTACATTGCTGCTTGTTTTGGCGAGCTGACTTCAATGTTTCCTAAAGCTGGAGGAATATATGAGTTCAGCAAGCAGGCATATGGCCGTTTCGCTTCTTTCCTGATAGGCTGGCTTAGCATAATAACCGCAAACTTCACAGTTGCCATGTTGATGATTGGTGCTGTAAAGTACCTGCTCCCTTTTCATGCGCCGATTCCTGTCATAATAGTTTCAATAATTCTTATCATCATGTTCAACTTCACTGCTTATAGAGGTATGAAGGTCAGTGCAAATCTGCTTGTCGCTTTCTCTTTCATAACATTGATAGCTGTTCTTTCCGTAGCTATTCCTGGTCTGTTCCATTTTTCGCAGTCCAGTCTTGAGCCATTCATGCCACTAGGCATTCCTGCTATTTTCCTGGCCATATTTTTCATTGCAGAGACTTTTTTCGGATGGGAGTCTCCGACTTATCTTGCAGGAGAGGTAAAAGACGGAGAGAAAGTGATGCCAAAGGCTCTTGTGCATGGTACGATAATAATAAGCATAATATCCTTTTTCTTTGTTCTCATGTCAATGGGTGGAATGGGCTGGCAGAAGTTCGGCGAGAGTACCGCTCCTTTGTCTGATCTAGCTAATTTTTATTTTGGTCCTGGTGCTCTGACTTTCTTCACGATAATAGTATACTTGGCAGTGATAGGGTCGGTCGCTGACTGGGTTGTCTCTGCTCCAAGGCTTATACTTTCAATGGCTGAGGATAATCTTTTCATCAAGAACTTTGAGGCGATTCATCCTAAATATGGCACGCCTTACAAGGCAATAATGCTTCAGACAGTGATATCTTCTATTGTCATAATTGTTGGCGCTGGTTCTTATTATCTCATCTTGGAGATGCTTCTTCCTATGCTTTTGATACTTTATAGTGTCATACTTCTAAGTGTCGTCGTGCTGAGATACACTAAGCCGAATCTTAAACGACATTTTACAGTGCCTTTCGGGAAGGTCGGTCCGATAATAATAGTTCTGATATTTTCGTCATTGCTTGTCTTCTGGCTCTGGCATACTGAAGGTGCTGCTCATAAGTTGAGGACAGCATTGTCTCTCATACTTCTTGGCCTGCCTCTTTATGGCCTGCTCGAGATGTTCTATGATGCAAGATTTATAGGTAAAGTGAATAACTTCATGGCCAAGGTGTCATTATGGTTCGAAAGTTATGACATGCCTAAGAGTGTGCGTCGTGAGATAATATCTCTTCTTGGTGATGTCAAGAACAAGACAGTTCTAGAGTATGGCTGCGGTGTCGGCACATTGACGATGTTGCTCGCAGAGGAAGTCAAGCCTAGCGGCAAGGTTTATGGAACATCTATAACGCCGCATGAGCATGCGATTGTTGAGAGACGTTTAAAGAAAGAAGGGCACAATCACGTTAAGCTGTTCCAGGTAGAGCAGTCTAAGATTCATCCGGGCATACCTAAAGTAGATGTCGTTGTCTCTGCAGGCATGATAGGCTATATATCTGAGGAGCTGGCTTTCCTTAAGAGTCTGAACAAGAAGATATTGAAGGGGAGCCGGATTGTTTTTATGGATTATGACAAATTCTTTGATGTACTGCCTAACATTGATTGGTTGGAAGATGATAAGAAGATAATATCTGTTTTTGAAGAGGCGGGTTTTAGTGTCAAGGTTGTCAGGAAGCAGGGGCTTGCCTGGCAGTATATCTATATCTTCGGTGTGAAGAAAAAGGATGTTTGATTTCTTTTTGTATTAGCTTTTTCTGTTGTGTCTTGGCATGTATTCATGCTCGTGATGGCTTCCATCTGGCTGGGCGAAGAATTTTGTCGTGTGGTGTGCACTTTTGAATAATCGGGGTATCCTGAATATCGGCCTTAGGAATCGTGCTAGTCTTCCTGTCCTGCTCACTTTGGATATTTCTGACGCTTCTCTGCTTATCTTGGAGACTTCGGATGCCTCTCTGCCCACTTTAGATAGTTCTGATGCTTCTTTAGCTATCTTTTCAGATTCTCGTATTATCTTCACTCCTTCCTTTTCGACTTCAAGTCCTTCATGTATCAGTTTCTGTGCTGTCTCTGCTCCTTCTGCCAGTGCGGGTGTGAATATTCCTATTGTTATCTCATAGAATCTGAACATGAGGAAGAATGGGAATACTGCGAGTATGTCCAGCCAGTATTTTCTGAAGAAATCTTTTAGGTGCTTTGTTTTTAGGTATTTGAATATGAGGTCAAGCACGAATATGAATATGACAAGATAGTCTGCTATCAGGATGTGTGTTTCAAGTTGGTAGTGCTCTACCATGTCATGGAATCCCAGCTCCATTATGATTACTGCGAGAAGTATTATTATGCATGGTCCTATTGCCTTGTCCACAAGGACTTCTATTTTATGCATCCACCTCTTCATGGCTCTGTTTACGTGGGTTTGTTTTATTAATCTTTTTGTCAAAATGACATATCTGTATACTTGTTTTATCTTATAGACAGATATTGTCATGGAAAAGGTTTATATTTCCAAGGAGACTGTTTTTTTGGTATGGGGGATGATTATTCTTGGATAAGGGACAGGAAGACCTTTCCTTTGCACCTGCATTGGGATGGTTCTATTCCTGCTGAAAGCCTCTTTCACATGGCAGAGGAGCGTGGTGCAGACCTATTGATGCCTTCCTTTGATATAAGTAATCGTCTTATCAGTTACTTTCCGTCTTCTTCAAGGAGGGTTGACAGTCCTGCTATGCTGACTGAGTTCATACATGCTCTTGGGAAGTATAAGATAACTGATGTTTTTGGTATGTTCACGCAGTTCATGCAGACCTCGAAGGACTTTGAGGATCTGGCTCTTGCCCAGTGCCGCTATCTTAAGACGCAGAACTCGCCTTACGCAGAGGTGCGTTTCGCTCCTGAGTATCATACTCGTGCAGGGCTTTCTATTGAGGATGTTATCCGCTGCGCTGTCGATGGTTTTCAGAAAGGGCATGAAGCTACGGGTGTCGATGCACGCTTGATAATCTGTATTGACCGCGGTTCAGCACCTGACCTTGGAGTTGCTGTAGCTGATGCTGCGATAGCTGTCAACAAGGACTATCCTGGCATGGTGTTAGGTATTGACTTGGCCTGTTGGGAAGTCGGCAATCCTCCTGAGAAGCATTACCCTGCTTTCAGGCAGACTTTTGATACGCCATTGAAGCGTACAGTCCATGCTGGTGAGATGTGTGATGAATCAACTAACATGAGGAATATCTGGACAGCGATTCATTGTCTTCGTGCAGACGCAATCAGTCACGCAATACCTCTTCATAAGGATCCTGACAGCATCTATTACATGAGGGAAAAGAACATACGTCTGGAGTCGAATCCTGTTTGTAATGAGTTCTTCTTCAGGAAGGATGTGCATGATGACCTTCGTCTCGATAGGTTGCTCTCTCAGGGAGTTCTTGTCACGGTAAATCCTGATGACCCTGCCATGATACCTGGCGGACATATGCATGATAATCTCATACGTCTTGCAGGGCTTTACGGTCCTGAGATTGTTGATAAGCTCATCAAGAATTCCATCATTTCCGCTTGGGGCTTAAGTGATGAGAAGAAGGTATTATACATTAAGGAGCTAGGTTAAGTCTGTCATTCTGTTGGTTGTGTATTTTATTCAAAAAGGTTTAAATACTGATTTTGTTTTGATGGTCGTATGGACTTGAAGAAAGAGGTGCTTCAGAGATATAGTAAGCATTCCAGTTCTATGGACAAGCATAAGGCGGATATCTCTGTCCTTAAGCTGATAAATTATAATATGCTTTTTTTCATACCTATAATGGTGTTCCTTCTTATTGCTATGAAGATAGGGTCTGTCACCACAGGATATTTTGAGGCATCTCCTGCAATCATCGCGAAGATATTCATGGTACCTTTCATGTTCGTGTTTTTCTTCTTGATAATCCCCTTCATAAGGAAGAGGGAGAAGGTCATCGGTGTGCGTTACTCTATCATGGCTTTCATGATTGTAGGTCTGGGGATAGCTTTTCCTTCAGTTTGGCGCAAGGACTATAGTCTTCTTATGACTATTGTGAGCTACTTTGGCAGCTATATACTTGTGAGTTTCATAATGTGCCCCGAGGTATTGGGCATAGAGCGTAATCTTAGAGATTGGTTCAAGCATGGCAAGCAGATATCTATCATGATTATCTGCATGGCTATAGTTCTTCTTTATGTCACGGGTTTTGGCGCATTGTATTATGATATTTATACTGATTCATTCAGCCAGAAATCTTTTGCGATTTCCTTTGCAGAGGAGAAGCCTCCTACGCTTGGCACTTTCATCTATTATAGCATGGTGACTTTTGCGACAGTTGGTTATGGTGACATATCGCCATTGTCTACTGCGGCGAGGTTCGTCTTTTTCATGGAGTCATTGTTCGGCATCGTGATAAACGTACTTTTCATCGCGATACTTCTATTGTTCGTCTCAAACGCAGAGTTCCTCTCGCAGAAGGAGGAAGAGACAGAGCTTATCCAGGAAGTCAAGAAAGAGGAGAAAGAGCTGATGACTGAGGTGAAGAAGGAGGAAGCTGAACTCCAGAAAGAGCAGGCTGAGATAAGGAAGGTTGAGACAGAAGTCGAGGCTGTTGAGAAAGAAGAAGGCATGATAAAGAGCGTCTTCAAGAAACTTAAGCTCTGGTAAATTTATTTTCTTATCATTTCTTCAAAAAGGAAACCTTTTCTTTTCGCGCTTTCTATTGATACTGAGTATACTTCGGGTGTGGGTTCAATGTCTTCAAGCGTTAGGAAGTACCAGTTGACATAGTTGAACTTGACAGCGGTCCAAGGATCTGCTCCGAATATCTTGCCAAATTCCTGCAGTTCATTTACTTGTTTTTTTGTGAAGTATTGCCTTATGTCCTTTGTGACTTTGCATTCTATTGCCATCCTCCTGACATTGTTGCCTGCTATCACGTCGGGTGATGGGTATCTTGATGAGCCGCTTCCAGCTATCCTGCATGCGCTCCATCCGTTCGCCCAGAACAGGTGTATGAGCTCCCTTTCTGCGTTTATTCCTTTGCTTTTTCGGGACATACATTAGAAAATGGTTTGTGTGGTTAAATACGTTGCGTAATTACGCTTAAAGATTGTTAGAGAACTTAGCGTCATTGCCGCCTGGCAAGCAACAGAAAATCAATCTGCTTGACTTGTAGTTGGGCAAACGAAATCGTTAAAAGAATCAGTGCGAGCGCGGCAATTGTCTTTCTTAAAAATCAAAAACTGAACGTTGCCCATTCTTTATTAGTTGGGACGCTTCCTGATATGTTATTTTTCTTTTATACATGAGCTGTCTTACCTTGTCTTCGAAGATATCCTCTTTTGCATTCCTAGTTTGCCAGCTCGTTTTATTCATGCTTTTTTCTGATTATTTATGTATATTTAAAGATTTATTATCATCATCAAAGGATGAAATTTTTTGTCGTCGAGAAATCAAAGATTGAGTTTCATGAAGTCATAAGCGCAGGTCGTCTCTGGGAATATTGTCCTTGCGTTCTCCTCAATCTCTTCGGTTGTCTTGTATCTTTGTGAAAAATGCGTGAGTATGAGTTTTTTTACGTCAGCCTGGCTTGCTATCATCGCGGCATCTTTTGCTGTAAGGTGTTTGTAATCCTCTGCCTTATCCTGCAGCTTGTCTGCGTATACTGATTCTGATATCATTATGTCTGCTGCTTCCGCGAGCTTTATCGCGTTTTCGCATGCGGCAGTGTCTGCTATGTACGTGAGTTTCTTTCCTTCGACTTTATACGTGACCTGTTCTGGTTTTATCTCATTTCCTTTGTAGTTTATTGTTTCGCCGTTCTTTATCTTCCTTAGATGTGGTCCGTCCCTCACTCCTAAAGCTCTCAGCTTTTCAGGGTCTACGTTCAGCCTGTCTTTCTCTATGAAGCTGTATCCGATGCAGGGGACTTTATGGTCAAGCTCTGCGCATTCTATTATGTAATCCTCATTTTCAAGGACTTTGAGTATCTCGTTCTTTTGAGGTTTCAGTTCATGGACTCTCAGGTTTATCTGTATGTCAAATATGACCATGCCTATCATGTGCCTGACATGCTCTTCAGTCCCTTCAGGGCCGTAGAGGTCTATTGTCGGGTTCTTCTCCTTGTTCGCCATGGTCTGTATGAGTCCGACTATGCCTGAGACGTGGTCTCCATGCCAGTGGCTGACGAGTATCTTCGTGACTGAGTTGCGGTTTATCCCCGCTATGTTCATCTGCCTCTGAGTGCCTTCTCCGCAGTCCATGAGTATGCCTTCTTCTTTGTACTTGATGAATATTCCAGTTACGTTCCTTTCCTTTGTCGGCACCATTGCCGATGTACCTAAAAATGTGATTTCCATGGTTCAAAAGAAGTTCTGCCAAGATTTATAAATATTTACACGCGGACACACCACCAAACATTTATAAATCCCCTATTATCTTTTGTGTATCATGCCCCGCAAGAAGAAAGTCGAGGCGCCTGCAGAGACCGATGAATCGGCTGCAATGGTTTCAGAGACTATCTCGCCAGTCGAGATGAAGGATGCTCCAAAGGAGGAGCAGAAGAAGCCAAAGTCAGTCGTTCTTGCAGTTTTTGCTCGCGAGCGTGTAATTGCTGAATCTAGTGATGAGGCTAGGGAGTTCTATAATCAGAGCCGTTTCGGCAACATGATTGAGGAAGGCAAGGTCCAGCTCTCTTTGCTTGAAGCTCTTTATCTTATCGAGAAGGGCAGGCTCAAGGTTATCGATGACAAGGACAAGCAGATTTCAAAGGATGATTTTATCAAGAAGGCGAAGAAAGTGGAGCCTAATTTCTGGATTAGGTATATGGTTTTTAAGGATATAAGGAACAGGGGTTACATCATAAAGACTGCCCTTAAGTTCGGCGCGGATTTCCGTGTGTATGACCGAGGGGTGAAGCCAGGCGAGGACCACGCAAGATGGATAATATATCCTGTCCACGAGGGCGAGCAGATAACTTGGTATGATTTTTCTGCGAAGAACAGGGTTGCGCATTCCACAAAGAAACGTCTTCTGATTGGAGTTGTAGATGACGAAGGGGACGTCACATATTATGAGATTAGATGGATGAGGCCTTAATCATTTTAATGTCGCATTCATCCTGATTCTTTTACGATTTTTTATCGATTAAATCTTTCTTTTTAAACAGGACAAAGTTTATATAGAAAAACTAACAATTTTCAACTTATGGACCATAGGGATAAGCTTCTTTCTATTGTCAAGGAAAAGGGACCGTTGCTTCCTGCTCAGATAAATCATGAGATGAAGACTAATGTCCTGTTCGCTTCAGCCATGCTTTCAGAGATGGTTGACCAGAAGAAGCTCAGGTTGACATCGATGAAGGTAGGCGGCTCTCCTTTGTACTATTGCGAAGGCCAGGAGGCTGTTCTTGAGAACTTTGCCCATAAGCTGCCTGACGCTGATTTCAACACTTTCCAGCTTCTTAAGAAAAATAAGATACTAAAGGATAAGAGCCTTGATCCCCAGATGAGAGTTTCGTTGCGTGAGATAACTGATTTTGCTGTTCCATTGGAAGTTACAGCGAACAGTCATGCTGACTTGTTCTGGAAGTATTATCTTGTCCCTGACGCAGAGGCCAAGGACCTTATTCGCGATTACCTTAATGATGAGCATGCAAAGAAGGCTGCTGTAGAGAAACCGAAGGAAGTGCAGTCTACTATTGAGGTCGCTGAGGAGTCAATATCTGTTCCTGCAGATCCAGCGAAGCAGATAACCTCTGTCACTTTGACGCAGCTTGATGAATCGCAGGTTCCGGAGTTTTCTTATGAAACTGCATTCTCTTTCTCCACTCAGATAGATACTGATGAGAAGATTAAGATAGAGAAGAAAGCGCCACCCTTAGAGGAATCTCAAAAAGTCCTCGCTTTCCCTGAGGATGACAAGTTCTTCAAGAAGGTCAGTGAGTTCTTTGATGGTTCAGGAATAGAGATATCTGATTTCTCTATGATTAAGAAAGGCTCTGAGTATGATTTTGTCGTGAAGATTCCTAGTAATGTGGGGTCATTGAATTATTATTGCAAGGCCAAGAACAAGGCCAAGATAAGTGATGCTGATCTTTCGACAGCTTTTGTCTATGGTCAGGTCAAGAAGCTTCCTATACTTTTCCTCACTAATGGCGAGCTGCATAAGAAGGCAGAGGAGCTTCTGAGTAAGGAATTCAAGAGCATGTTTGTCAAGAAAATCTAAAAGGTGCCTGGGTGGGTGTTAATCTTAAGGATATTGTGGTAAAAAAAGAGGTATCATTGCAGCAGCTCTCTGGCAAGAGGCTTGTTGTTGACGGAAATAATGTTCTTTATCAGTTCCTTTCCACTATCCGTCAGATGGATGGCACTCCTCTTATGGATTCTAAAGGTCGCATAACTTCTCATCTTAATGGTCTTTTTCACAGGACCACAAAGATCATGCATTATGGCATCAAGCTGGTGTTTGTTTTTGATGGGAAAGCTCCTGAACTTAAGCGTCACGAGTCTGAGCGTCGTGCCGGTCTTAAGGAAGAGGCGAAGCAGCTTTACGAGAAGGCAAAGAGCGAGGGCAATGTCGATGACATGAAGAAGTATTCTATGCGCACATCACGTCTTACTAGGGATATGATTGACGAGGCAGTTGACCTTATCCATGCTCTTGGCGTGCCTGTTGTCCAGGCTCCTTCTGAGGGCGAGGCTCAGGCAGCTTACATGGTGAAGAAAGGGGATTGTTTTGCGGAAATCTCGCAGGATTACGATTGCTTGTTGTTTGGTGTGCCGAGGATGGTGCAGAACCTGACGATTTCTGAACGCAAGAAGAAGAAAGACAAGCTTTCATATGAGATAGTCAAGCCGCAGCAGTTGGTTCTAGATGAGAATCTTGAAGCATTAGGCATCTCGCATGACCAGCTAATAGTCCTTGGCATCCTTATCGGTACTGATTTTAATGTCGGCGGGATAAAAGGAATAGGGCCGAAGAAAGCTCTTACATTAATCAAGGAGCACGGCGATGATTTTGATTCATTGTTTAAAGAGGTCAAGTGGTCTGAGCATTTCAGCCATGATTGGAAAGACGTTTTCAGGCTTTTCAAGGAGATGCCTGTAGATAAGGATTACGCTCTTTCATGGAATCCTATCGATAGGGAAAAAGTGATGAGCATACTTTGCGAGAGGCACGAGTTCAGTGAAGAGCGTGTGAAAGATACGCTGGATAAGCTTGACGCAGCAGTCTCAAAATCAGCGCAGAAAGGTTTAGGGGATTTCTTCTAGGTGTAAAATGGCGCTTTATGTCGAAGTTGCATTGAAGAAGGCTCAGGAAGTGAAGAAATATCTTGTCCAGAATGAACTTTTTGACAAGGATTATGTTTTTCATAAGTCTGGAGAGCACATATTTTTCCCGATAGTCAAGAAAGGATGCATAAAGAAGAAGTTCCCTTTTGTTGAGTTCGCTGAGATAAGGAATGCGAAGAAGGACAGGATGAGCACGAATATGAAGGACGTGCTTTCAGATAAGCTTACAGAAGAGGAGATGAAGATCCTGAGGACTTCGTTCGATATCGTCGGCAGCATAGCTATCCTTGAGATTCCGGACGAGCTTTTGGACAAGGAAAAGCTTGTCGCAGAGACTCTTTTGAAGATCCAGAAGAACGTTAAGACTGTTGTCAAGAAAGCAGGTATCCATTCTACAGAGTTTCGCTTGCAGCCTATGCAGTATCTTACTGGCGTTGATACTAAAGAGACTATCCACACAGAGCACGGTGTCAGGATAAAACTAGATGTCGAGCAGGTCTATTTCTCATCGCGTCTTTCTACAGAGCGTGAGCGTGTAGCAAAACAGGTGAAGACTGGAGAGTCTGTTCTTGTGATGTTCTCTGGCTGCGCTCCATATCCTTGCGTCATCGCAAAGAAGAGCAAGGCAAAGGATATCATAGGAGTAGAATTGAACCCGGTCGGTCATAAATATGGTCTTGAGAACATTAAGCTAAACAAGCTGAAGAACGTCGAGCTGTTTCAAGGAGACGTGCGTGATGTTGTTCCTGCATTGAAGCGCAAGTTCGACCGAATTGCCATGCCCTTGCCGAAATCTGCAGAGGATTTCCTGGATATCGCGTTGTCAGCATCGAAATCAGGGACAATAATCCACTTTTATGCGTTCGAGGCAGAAGAGGATTTTAAGAAAGTGCACGACAAGATACTTGCCGCATGCAAGCGTAATAAGCTGCAATGTGAAATCTTAAGCACAGTCAAGTGCGGCCAGCACGCTCCACGTGTATTTAGGGTGTGCGTGGATTTTAAGGTTCTATGATTAATTCAATTCTTTCAATTCTTGTCCTTTTTTAATAGCTTGTTTAATAAAAGCCTCAACATAACCTTCACGAATTTCTTGAACAGAAGGATCTGTGGCTGAGTAAAGTTCATTTTTTACAAGGGCAGCACGGCCGTCGCCTTTACAATCATATATTTTAATTAATCCCTTGCACGCTTTAACATATTTACTTGCTTCATCATGATTTAGTTTTCCAGACTCCATGATTATTGCTACATGGTCTTTTATTTCAGTGAAAATATGTTCTGCTCGGTCTTCTAGTCCTAGGTCGAGAAAGTATTCTCCAACATAAATTTTTGAATAGATTTCAGATTTAGCTAATTCATACATCTTTTCACAAGCATCTTCTGCAAGTTTGGCTTCGCCACATTTTAGATGTGTGCTGATTAGATGTTTGTAAGAAGGGATACTCGGTGATATTTTGGTGGCTATTAAGTATGCTTCTTTTGCTAATTCATATTTTTCTGACATTTCAAGAAGACCCCCTATAATCTCATATCCGTATGAATGGTTCGGGTCTAATTCAACTATTCTTTTAGCAACACTTAAAAGTATATCTTCGTCAAGATAACCGCTAATATTGCCATATGATTCTTTGAGCGTGTCTAAAGTCAATGACCTATCTTTGTTTTCTTCTAATTCTTTCTTAACTTTTAAAAGTTCATATTTTTTTTCAATATTGTGATTACAGAACATCTTAGACATGAATGTGTCAATTGAAGAATTCTTTCTTCCGCGATTATAAGCGTCTGCTTTCGCTTCTGATTCCAGTTCTGAAAGCGATTTACAGAGGTGATCATACAGTTCACCGAATGTTATCTCAGGAATATCTGCAAGGAATTCTTCTAATTTGGATGAGTCTTTTTTATCTCTCATTATTTCAACTTCTTGAAAGAATAAGTCGGCTCTGACAAAATCTGGCTCACTATCCTGTTTTTCTTGTCGACAAGAGTCACGACATCTCCTTTGTCGTTCCAGATGTGCTTTTTGCTGTTCCAGTATAGTTTTGTATTGGTGTTTTTTCCTTTGCCTGTAAATATCTTTACAGGTCCGTAGATTGTAAATCCGTCTGGGAACTTGAATTCGTGTTTCTTCTTGTCTCTTAGCTTGAATCCTGTCAGGTCGAGGCCGTATCCTGTCAATTCAACCCATTCTCCGTTGAGGTCTTTGCCTTCAGATTTGAAGTTGGTCTTTGTTATCTTGACTTCGCCTTCAGCGACATCATATACAGAAGATGCTTTTTCAGGCCTTGTTTCTTTTATGAACTTCTTGACTTCTGCAAGAGCTGATTCTTTTGTCCCGAAAACTGTTGAATGAGGCCTCTCGATTATTCTCTCTGTTCTTACAGCGGGTTTTCTCTCAAGCTCTGCAATCCTTTCGTTAAGCTGGTTTATTGATTCCTGCTGTGCGATTATCAGTTGTGTCTGCTTCTCAAAAGCAGTTCTTACGCTGTCTGTTGAGAAGTTGGCGAAGTTTGTCTTTAGGTTCTCTATCTTTGTGTTTATGTCTCGTACGTCATACTTCACATTATTGAAGGATGTGCATAGAATATCATTCAGCTTCCTGAACTGGAACTGTTCTTTGTCCATATCCTGTATTAAAAAGAGGCAATATTTAAACTTTTCGTTTTTTAACTACTGTCAAGTTACGAAAACATACTTTTATATACTTCAATAAAACTGCAAGGAAAGCCTAAAACAGGCATAGGATTGCATAATGCGCATTGATTTAGTGAACACCGGCCGATCCCAAAAGGAGATGACGAAAGGAAGTAACTGATGAGCGCATGCACAAATCCCTCTTTAAGGGCTTTAAACGGCAAATTCTAACGTAATAACCTTTATAAATACGCAAAACATAATTCTTTTGAGGCAGGAGGGCGAGATGTTGGACGATTCT
This sequence comes from uncultured Methanosarcinales archaeon, assembly GCA_964563755.1. Classification (GTDB taxonomy): domain Archaea; phylum Nanobdellota; class Nanobdellia; order Woesearchaeales; family UBA11576; genus JABMQF01. The sequence goes on along the minus strand of CAZLYC010000001.1, from coordinate 19,521 downwards.
ATAGAATCCTTAGTCCAGTTTGTGGAAGAATCAGTTGAAGATGGTTCTAGCTTGAACAGTCCAGAATTAGAAGTTGTAGCAGAACCTTCAGAGCAGCAAATAAAAAAGATTGATTTTGAAAAGCTTCTTGGCATCCTGCATGGCAAAGAGAAGGGCACAAAGAACAGGCTCGCGAGGAAGATGCGTATCTACCAGGAGCTTGGTTTCCCTGAGTATTTCGATTATGTCAAGAAAGGCCGCAAGAGTTCTCTTGAGCCTACGGGTTTTGTTCCTGAGCTTTTGAAGGATTATTCGCTTAATGACCTGACTGTCCTGTTTTTCGAGAACATGCGTTCTGCGCAGAGCCATGACCTGGAATATGGCATAGAGAACGCGATAAGAGCGAAAGAATTTCCTGAGCTCAACAAGCTCAAGGGAGATAATGATGCTTATGCGGAATGTCTGGGCAAGCCCTGGGAAGAGAATCGTTTCCTTAGCAATCCTTTCAAGGCAAAGACGGTTTTCTATGATTCGATAAGGCAGTACCGTGAATCAACAAAGAATGGCAGCGAGATATCTGCTGCGATAGGTTCAGTAGGAGATGATGTCCTTGCTATAGGAAAGTCCATTGCATCAAGGAGGCTCTGGAAGAACAGGAGCAAGGATTTCGATGATGCATTCTCGGCATTGACAGAGGAGAGGAAAGCAAGCCTTAATTTCGAGGAACAGGAATATCTTTCTCTGGCATCACAATTCATATCAAATAACAAGCTTTACGACAATGAATCAAAAGAGAATATCCTGAATTCGATAAAATCAAAGATTGATAGTGTATTGGGTTTCTACTCTACTCCCGCATCAGAACTTTCTTTTGCGGATGTCGAGGCAGAGACATGGAATGATTTTGTAGAGACATCAACAGATACTACTCCTTATGTGAATATGGAAGATATAGAGCTAATAGATAAGAAAGTTGCAGAAAACTCTGTTCTAAAACCTGTTTCCAGCCAGGGCAACATTATTCCGTCTCAAATATCTCCTGAAGTCAGGGCAAGATATGCTGCAGAGCGTGAGCTTGCAAGAAAGAAAGCTGAAGAGGATGCCAAAAAGATTGATCTGAAAGGATTCCTTGTCGATAATGATGTCGAGGTCGCTCTTGATTCTTTGAACGGCAAGGCTGCAGACGATAATATGATGAGGGAGCGTCTTGCTGCAAAAGAAAAGAAAGTTGAGCCTAAGCCCGTATCTTCATATGAGGAGTTTTTCGATAAGGCGCCTGTAGCAGCAGCTTCAGAAATCGGTCTTGACATATATGATGAAGACTGCAAGGACCTCGAGGCTTGGCTTGAGAAAGAGCATAATGAGACTTATCGTGTTCTCATCTGCCTGCCTGATATAGACAAGTACAGGAGGAAGCAAAGAGGGGATGCAAGCCCAGACACTGCGATTTATGATATCATGCTGGATTCTAGGGTCGCTGACCAGATAAGGCGTGCCGCGGAGATACATACAGACCCCTCGCTCGAGCAGAATCTTCTTTATCTTGAGGCTGAGTCTGATATAGAGATTGCGCTTCATGCAGTTTCGCTCGCCGCGCCAAAAGCGCTTCTCGCAAAAGCCCGTGCAGGCTACATAATGGGCAGATATGGGAAGGATTTCAATGATGCGCGCAATTCTTTTGATAACCTTGAGAAGATGGTCGTGGTTGAGAAGAAGATCAAGGAGAAGCTCTGCTATCTGTTAAAAGAGCCGAAATTTTATTCGCTTATGGAAGATGGGTTCAGCAGGATAATGATGAATTTCAGGGCGGCTTTAGAGGAATTCCCTCCTGATAATCTCGATAGTATACTTTCCTTGGTCAAAGATTTAAGGTATGACCAAAGAGTTAATGCATTGAAGAATCTCAAGGTATCATTCAAGGATGAAGAGCTGAATAATAAAATAAAATACATCGAAAATAAGAATCCTGATAAGAAGTTCAGGGTGCGCTATATTGCGGGTGAGCTTTCCAATGCTGACATCCAGAATTTGTATTCTGAAGCGCAGGATAGAGCAAGCCCTATCAAGAAGTTTGTCGGTGGCCTTTCCTCTTTCTTTAAGAGCAGCCCTAAAGAAGCCGTAGCATCTTCCCGTTCTGCATCAGATGCACTTGTTCTCCCGTGCTATAACCAAGTTCTACTGCCAAATCCGACAGGCCAGAAGCCATAGTCATGTCGACGTGACATGGTATTATGTGCTGTGGCTTGACCATATTTATGAGTTCTCGGCAGTCTTCCCTTGACGGATGCCCGGATGCGTGTATGTCCTTGAATATCCTGACTCCATGTGATTTTAGGCTCTTCTCAAGAGCGTCCCTGTTCGCCTGATTAAGAGGAGTGGGGATTACAGTGCAAGAGAATATTATATGGTCCTCTTTATTGAACTTGAAGTCGAACACTCCACGTGATATCTTTCCAAGCACGGATTTCGGCTCTCCCTGATGTCCTGTGCAGACGATGAGGTATTTGTGAGGCTCTCTTTGTATCATCTTTAGTTTTCTGCCTATGTCTTTTCCGTATTTCACTATCATGACTTTCTTTGAGAAGTTCACGAGCTTTATCTTCTCGCCGGCCTCTACATATTTTGCCAGGCTCCTGCCAAGGAATACTATCTTCCTGTTTAGTTTCTGTCCGAATTCAACTATGGATGTGAGCCTCGCGAGGTGCGAGCTGAATGTCGTTACTATGACTGCTCTACCTTCTGAGTCTGTCGCGAGCATTACGTCTTTAAGCATCTCTCTTGCGACCTGTTCTGAAGGTGTCTTCATCGCCTGCGCTGCCTTTGTGCTGTCGCATATCAGGCATATGACTTTCTTTTTGCCGAGCTGTTTAAGCTTGGTGAAGTCTGTCTTCTTTCCGAGGACAGGGTGGTTGTCGAACTTGAAGTCAGATGCGTAAAGCACCACTCCATATGGAGTGTGCACTGCTACCATGACTGTCTGGGGTGTCGAGTGCGTCGCATTGATGAATTCTATCGTTATCTTGTTGGATACCTTGTAGATAGAGTTCATGTTGAGTATCTTTATCTTGTTGTTGAGCTTTATCTTATCATCCCTGCATATCGCCTCGAGGACTGCTGCCGTGAACGGCGTGCAGATTATCGGTGCTTTGAACTCGTTTGATAAGTATGGCACGGCGCCCACGTGATCCAGGTGTGCGTGAGTCGGTATTATCACTTTTACCATCTTTTTCCATTCAGCTATCGGCTTTATGTCGGGTATTGCTCCTATGTTAGTTAGCACTGCTGTGCTGAGAACGTGCTGTTCGTCATCTTCTGTGTATTTTATGTATGGGTCAAGATGCAGTCCCATGTCTATGAGTACGACTTCATCATCTACTCTTATTGCGGTCATGTTCTTTCCTACTTCGTTGTATCCGCCGACCGCGCATATCTCTAATGTCATTTTTTCATCTCCTTTTTTAGTTGATTGTTACCTTTATAGGTGTTCTATGCTCGAACTTATATATATTTTTCACTCCGAGCTGTTTAAGCATGATTTCTGCTTCGTTTAGCATCCTTCCGATGTCTTCTGGCTTGTGTGCGTCGCTGCCAAGTGTTATTACTTGCTCTTTTTCTCCGGTAAGGATATTCAGTATATTCTGGGAAGGGTATATGTCTCCTGGCTTGTACTTGACGTGGCTTGTGTTGAGTTCGAATCCGACATGGTTGTCATGAAGCAGTCTTGCGACATCTTTCCACTCTGCTGTCCAGACCGCATGGTTCGGCTCAGGTACCATGAGCTTGCATATGTCTATATGTGCTATTACATCGAATAGTCTTGAGCTTATGGCTTTTTTCAAGAGCCTGAAATATTCTTTCATGAGTGCATCAGGGTCTTTCACTTTATCCCTGTTCTTCACTTCTGCTATCTTTATTCCGAGAACATAATGTATGGAACCAAGTACGAAATCAAACTTGTTTTCCTTCAGGTATTGTCTTATGTATTCTTCTTCTGCTTCCGTGTATGACATCTCTACCCCGAGATGCATCTTCACTGTGCCTTTCTTGTTGAGTTCAGAAACATCTTTTCTTATAGCATCAAGCTTCTCTTTTGTCAGAGACTGCTTGAACTCGTTTTTCATGACTTCAGAAGGCTCGTGGTGGCATGTGACGCAGACGTCTTTTATGCCTTTCTTCTCTGCTTCTTCGTATATCTCTTTTGGTTTTATTTTATTGTCTGATGATGTATCAGAATGAATGTGATAATCAATTTTCATATATTTTCTTCCTCAAATCGGGTGGCTGAGCACCGAAGGTGCGAACGCCGCCCATGTTTTACTTCATTTTTTTTTCTAAAAAATGAGGGGGTAGGGATTTGAACCCTAGTAGGCACTAAGCCAACAGATGGCCCATAGGAGTTCTTCACTGGCGATAAGCCTCAGCACTCAACTAACTTGAGTTTGAACTTTCAGTGCCTGAGAGACACTAAAAACTGTCCCGTTTGGCCACTCCGGCACCCCCTCGTATAGTTTTGTAAAATTTGACTGGTATATAAAACTAATCTCCTTTAGCTATAAATGTTATTGCTGCTGCCAATATAAGGGTGGCTGAAATTCCGTATATTATATATCTATTATCGACTAGGTCTTGAGGGAATTGGCATCCTTCCTGAACTTTTTCAGGACTGTATCCTTTCTGCATTAGCGAAGTTTTGCAGTGTTCCATATCGTGTCCTTTTGCGAGCAAGACTACGCTTAAATCAAGAAGTAATAGTCCGACTATTGTTATTATCATTATAGTTCTTATGAACACGCCCATATTGTAAGATATAGAATTTGTTTATTTAAAACTAACGTATCTTCCCTATCTTCTCTTCTATTCGTCTAAGCTCATGTTCAAGCTTTGCGAGTTCGTCGCCTTTGACTTCAGATTTCCTTTCCTTGGAAGGCTTTGTCTCCTTGTCGAGCCTGATTCTTAAGTCTGCTGCAGGGAATGCCTTCTTCATTTTCGCGACCAGCAGGTTTACTTCCCTGTTAGTCCCTCTTAATTTTGATATCTTCTCCAGTTTCTTGACCCTTAGGTCTTTTATCCTTTCGTATCTTTGCAGTATCTGGATTGTCTGCCTGGAATTGCCTAGAAGTGTCCTTCTTATCTCAAGCGGATCTTTTATCTGTACGAAATATTGGCCATCTTCCATCTTACAGGTTCTCCGGTTCGAGTAGTGTCTGGTCTACGAAGTCTATCTTTCTCTCGATATCAGCTATCTCGTTTGTCCATATGGCGAGCTCTGAATCTTCCTGGTTCTTGAGGTCGTTGATCTCTTTTATTGTCGCTTTCGCCTCTTTTATCTTGTTCTTGACGAGGTCGAGTATGTCGAGTACGTCTTTGTATTCCTCGACTTTTACGAATACCGGTGCTTGTCTTTCCATTTGTTTCACCTATCTTGATTCGAATAATGTCTTGTCTATGAAGAGGAGTTTCCTCTGCATGTCTTCAAGTGTCTGCCTGAACCCTTCATATTTCTGGTCCTGGACATTCTTGATTTCAGTTATCCTGAAGAATACGTCGTCTTCATCCTTGAATTTAGTCCTTATGAGTTCTATGTTCTCAAGCATTGTCCTTACGCTCTCTGTCTTCATGAACGTCGGTCCGCGCACCAGTCTTCTCTTCTGCGGTTCCATCTCTTCTGGTGCGTATCTTGGTATTATCTCTTCAACAGGCTCTGGACGCTGCATTTCCATCTTTGGAATCTCTCGTTTCTCTGGAACATAAGTGTATTCAGGCGGCTCTGGCAATTCCTCTAGCGGAGGGACTGTGTCAGGCACGACCTCTTCAGAAGGCATGTCAGGCATTGCAGGGAATTCCATCGTTGGAGACGTTTCATGCATATCTTCTTCATGTGATTCAACAGGCTTTGTCACTTCTATCTTCTGCGGCTCTGGCTTTTCCTGTGGCGCAGGCATTGACATCTCAAATCTAGGTGCCTTTATTGTTGTCTCTTGTGGAGCAGGAGGTACTGATGAAGGGAATTCTGTTGGCAATGGAGGCAAGAATGAATCTGGCAGCGGAGGCAGCTCTTCTTTGTGCGCCTGTGGAAATCCCCCGAGGTCGTCCATGCTTGGAAGCGGAGGCAGTTCCATCTCTGCCGTAGCAGTGTCTGCTTTACCTTTTTTTAAAAACCCAAATATTCCCATTATTACCCCCCAAATAAAACCTACTGGCGGATAGCTAACCAAATATCTATTTAAACTTATATTAGTATTCCAAAATAGTGACAACAAACACTGATGTGATTATTTCGACGGATACACAGCATATTTGATATATTATTTTTCGGTTGATTTAGCATTCTGCGGAGCATTTTCAGACCCTCCGTATGGCTGTCTTTTCTGCTGAATATCTTCTGTGTGTTTTAGGGTAGAGAACATAAAGCAAGGAAGCATATTGTTATGTATGAGATTACTTTTTTATGTTGCAATACCTCTGCTGCTTTGCGCAGCGCTGGTGAAAGCAGACCTTTCTAAAACAGATATTTTCAAGAGAGATATAGCTGTGAAAGTGAATGTTGGTGACAGGAACTCTTCCTATATTATTATAGGAGATGTGATTGTTATAGAAGATGTGGCTACTGCATCTGCAGATGAAATAACTCTTGGCTCAAACATCAGCATACCGTTGTTAATCTATCGCGGTTCAACCCTAAAGCTCACTGTATATGTCTGGATAGTGAACAGTTCAGGAGCTGCGGTCTCTACAAAATCAAAGCTCTCCATTCCAACAAGGTTCATATCTTACAATCTTTCTGCGAACATCTCTTTCCTAAGGTGTTTCTCTAACGGTGATTTCAGGATAGTTGCGGAGGGTCTCGACGTCAATGCAACAAAGCCGGTCGACTTATCTGTTTTAGGATGCGCAGATGATTGGGACGAGCAGATTCCGGCAGTCATGGACAAAGAAGTGTCTTTCTCAATATCAGATAGCGTTTCAACTATCCGTTCAGGAGAGAATTTCAGGACAAGAGTCCTGGCACTCAATCCAACCGAAGAGGATTTGGAATTTGATGCGTGGAGCTATGTGTTTCGTTCATCGAAATGCTATTCGGGTGAGCGTGAGGAGAACAGGCTGACGATAAATCTGCCGGCTTTCTCGAATGTGACATTCGACCTTGATAATGTTGTCAATGCATCAGCAGGAAATTACACATTGAAAGTGAAGCTGCTGCTTTCAGGCCGTTCAACCCCTAAAGAATTCAGTATCCCTCTAAAAGTCATTTCAGATTCATCAGGCAGTATAAGGTCTGCAAACAAGATCACTTCTGCGGCAGTTACAGATAGCTCTGTTTCAAATGCTTCAAAGAGAAAGATAAACACGTCGAATGTTTCATCATCAAATCAGGGTGTGGTGTTCAGGTCAAGCAGTGCAAAGGCAAGGGACATGACGATATATTTCCTGATTATATTGCTGGCTCTTATCCTCGTGATATTGCTCTTTAAAAGGCTCTGAAGCTTTGTTTTTTATTTTCCATAAGATATATAAACCGACCTGATTTTTTAAGTGCTTATGGCCGCTAAAAGCAAGCAGAAAAAGGAAGTAAAAGATGCAGCAAAAGAAGTGCCAAAAGAAGCGAAGAAAGTCCTTACTGACAAGCAGCGTATTGATGCTGGACAGGTCCTTGTTCGTACAGTGATAGAGGTATTGGGCGCTCCAAAGGATTATGTTGAGGAGGCCATACAGCTTGTTGTGGATAAGGTAAGGAACATGGAGAAGGCTGAGCTTGTTTCAGAGCAGACCTTTGAGGCAGAGGAGAAAGGCAAGCTTTTCATAACATTCTCAGAGCTTGAGATATGGTTCCATGATGTTGATACTCTTTCAGGTTTCCTTTTTGATTTCACGCCTTCATCTGTTGAGATACTTCAGCCTTCAGTATTATCACTCAAAGCGAATTTCATGAATGGGTTCTTCAACGATTTCCTCTTGAAGATGCATGACTTGGGCCTTAAGCTCAAGGACACGTCAGCAAAAGTTCAGCTTGTGCAGAAGAATACTGATATTCTTGTAAGGAATTTCCTGAATGCTGCTCTTGAGAAGCCAAGGTCTTCAGAAGATATAGCGAAGATTACAGGCATACCTAAGGACAATGTCGAGGCTCTGCTCGCGAATTATGAGAAAGCAGGCATAGTGACTAAAGAGGGCGCGGTTTTCAAGTTGAAGAAGGCAAAGTAGATTTATAATCGACATTCAGAAATATTCAGTCTTTTCAAAAGGTAATCAAATGGCGGAAATAAAAAGAGAGGTCGAGGCTATTCTTTTTGCGGCAGGCAGGACTGTATCGATAAACGAGTTCCAGACTCTTCTAGAGATCAAGAATCCTGGCCTGATAAAAGCGGCTGTGAAGGATCTTATCGTGGATTATGAGATGGCAGACCGACCTTTAATGATTATCGAGGAGAATGAGGGCTGGAAGCTTACTGTTAGGGAAGCTTTTCTTCCTCTTGTCAGGAGGATAAATCCGCATACTGAGCTTAGCAAGTCTATACTTGAGACATTGGCAGTCATTGCATGGAAGCAGCCTGTATTGCAGTCTTCTGTCATAAAGATAAGGACCAACAAGGCTTATGACCACATTGCAGAGCTTGAGCGACTGGGTTTCATAATAAAGGAGAAGCATGGCAAGAGTTTCATGATTAAAGTGACTCAGAAGTTCCTTGATTATTTCGACCTTCCGACGAACAGCGCGATAAAGGACGCATTCACCGAATTTAAGGATATGGAAGTTGCCGTCCAGAAGAAGATGGAAGAGTTCAGCGAGGCGGAAGCTTTGCAGCCGGGTTCAGGACAGGAAGCGCAGCCTCAAGAGGAAGCTAAGGAAGATGCTGGACAAGAAGCCGGGCAAGAAGTTAATCAAGAAGTCAAGAAAGATTCTTCAGCGCCAAAACTTGATACTTTTTCAGACGAACTCCCCCCTATGCAGAAGCCCAAGTCAGGCGCAGAGCTCGAGGTCTATGAGCTTCCGAAGGAAGAAATCGCAAAAGCGATTGAAAATGAAAAGTCTCCTGAAGAAAAAGGGATTAACAAGGCAACGAATTTCAAACAGGCTCAGGCAGAGACTCCTGAAGAGAAGGCGCGGCGCATCGCAAGGGAGCTTCTTGCTGAAGAGGCTGTCGAAGAGAAAAAGGAGGAATTGGTTGAGGAGAGGAAGCTCCATCCTAAGCTTGAGGAATTTGTCAAGAGCAGCCTGATAGGTAAATCCAGGCCTTCACCTAAGAGACCTGATAAGAAGGAAGTGAAAAAGGAAGAGCCTGTAAAACAAGATGTTAAAGAGGAACAAGAAGAGGATACGGAGTCTGCTGAAGATAAGGAGTCAGGGCCTCTTCCTGCAGAGGAATTTCCTGGACAGTTCGACGGGTCCGAAGAAGAAAAATGAGATTCTAAAATGAGCGGTTTCTATTTTCTGGTCCATTGCCCTAATTGCGGCCACGACATGAAATACAATACTGATACAAAGATTCTGTCTGATAAGAGGAAGAGATGCGTCTATTGCGGCAAGAGCTTTGGTGTGCGTGAAAACGTAATAAAAGAGACGACTCAGTAAACTATTTTTTTAACAGCCGTTTCAGCCTCTAATTCGCCGTAATTCAACAGCCCCAGATACTATTTTTCAACACTTATAAGCCTTATAACGCCATTCTAAAAACAAAACACATATAAATAGACATTATTTTTTCTATTGCTATTCTGATATGATTTAAGTGATTTTTAGGTTTCAAAGATGACTGATGAAAAACAGGAAAAAAAGGCAGTGAAAAAGGCAGGAGAGCCAGTGATTGATTCTCGTATAAATCAGAAAATCATTTCTGTTGTTGTTGAAGAGGAAGTTAAGCGTTCTTATCTTGATTATTCTATGTCTGTCATTGTGAGCAGGGCATTGCCTGATGTCAGGGATGGCTTCAAGCCAGTGCATAGGCGAGTATTGTTCGCTATGAATGAGCTTGGAATGGCATCTAACAAGCCATTCAAGAAATCAGCGAGAATAGTCGGAGAAGTTATCGGTAAATATCATCCTCATGGTGATACTGCTGCTTACGATACTTTGGTTAGGATGGCTCAGGATTTCTCGCTCAGGTATCCTCTGATACAGGGTCAGGGAAATTTCGGTTCAGTAGATGGCGACAGCGCAGCAGCTATGCGATATACAGAAGCCCGCCTCTCTAAAGTCGCTGAGGCGATTCTTGAGGACTTGGATAAAGAGACAGTTGATTTCCAGCCCAACTTCGACGGTGAACTTAAGGAGCCGGTAGTCCTTCCTTGTAAGATACCTAATCTTCTTGTGAATGGCAGCGCAGGAATAGCTGTCGGTATGGCGACGAATATCCCTCCTCATAATATGGGAGAAGTGATTGATGGCACAGTTGCTCTTATCGATAATACTGGTCTTGGTCCTGAAGAGCTTATGAAGTATGTCAAGGGTCCTGATTTTCCTACCGGTGCGACGATACTCGGCACAGCAGGCGTGCGCTCAGCATATCTGACAGGAAAAGGGAAGGTAAAGATACGTGCAAGAACAGAAGTAGAGACTGTCAGGAATAGGCAGGCAATCATAGTCAATGAGATTCCTTACCAGGTGAACAAGTCTCTTCTTATAGAGGAGATTGCGGACCTCGTTAGGGACAAGGGAATAACAGGAATACATGATATTCGCGACGAGTCTGACAAGGACGGCATGCGTATAGTTATTGAACTGAAGAACGACGCTACGCCTGAGATTGTCCTCAACCAGCTCTACAAGCACTCCAGGCTTGAGTCCACTTTCGGCATAATGTTCCTCGCTCTTGTCAACAATCAGCCGAGGATGCTGAATCTCAAGGAGATGCTTTCATGCTTCATAGATCATAGGCGCGAGGTCGTCAGGAGAAGGACGCAGTTCGACCTGACAAAGGCAGAAGAAAGAGCTCATATCCTTGAAGGTCTAATAATAGCTCTCGATGATATTGACAATGTCGTGCAGAAGATAAAGCAATCAAAGGATGCTGATGTTGCACGGTTGGTTCTTATTGCTGATTATTCTCTTAGTGAACCTCAGGCAAAGGCAATACTTGACATGAAGCTGCAGAGGCTCGCGTCTCTTGAGCGCGAGAAGATAAAGGATGAGCACAAGTCATTGCTGCAATTGATATTAGAGCTGAAATCCATTCTCTCTTCAGAGCAGAGGATACTTGACGTCATAAAGTCGGAGCTTCTTGAGCTGAAGTCCAAATTTGCAGACAAGAGAAGGACAGGCATAGAACAGGTCGCGGATGAGGAAGAGCAGATAAATGTTGAGGACATGATTGAAGAGCACGATGTTGTCGTCACTATCACGCATACAGGATATGCTAAGCGCCTGCCGGTCGATACTTACAGGCAGCAGGGTCGCGGTGGCAAGGGTATAATCGGTGCTTCAGCAAATGATGATGACTTTGTGGAGAATCTTTTCATATCTTCTACACATTCGACAGTTCTTTTCATAACGAACTTCGGACAGCTGCATTGGCTTAAGGTCTATGAGATCCCGGAAGCCTCGCGTCAGGCAAAGGGCAAGGCTCTTGTGAATCTAATGCAGCTCAAAGATGGTGAGAGGATAAAGGCATACCTGCCAGTCAGGCAGTTCGATGACCAGCATTTCATAATGATGTGCACGAAGCAAGGCACTGTGAAGAAGACTTCTCTTGAGGAGTTCTCGAACCCCCGTAATGGCGGCATAAGAGCGATAAGCATAAACGAAGGAGACGAGCTTATCGATGCAGTTCTTACCGACGGTAAGATGAATGTCATAATCGCTACAAAGGAAGGGATGGCTGTCAGGTTCGCAGAGACAGATGTAAGACCTATGGGCCGAGCTGCTGCAGGAGTAAGAGGAATAACTCTGAAGGGTAAGGACGAAGTTATTGGCATGGTCGTAGCAGAAGATGACAGGACACTCTTGACTTTGACAGAGAACGGGTATGGAAAGCGCACCTCAATACCTGAATACAGGTTCATAAAGAGAGGAGGTGTCGGTGTCAAGAACATAATATGCTCGGAGAGAAATGGTCCTGCTGTTGTAGTCAAGTCAGTTACTGATGAAGATGAGATAATGCTGATTTCGCATAAGGGAATCATAATAAGGACGGGTGTCAACCAGATTTCTACTATAGGCCGCTCTACTCAGGGCGTGAGGATAATGAAGCTCGATGATGGTGACAAGCTGATGGACGTCGCGAATATAGTGAAAGAGTGACGGAAAAAAACATGATGAAAGGGGCAATAATAACTCATCCGGGTCTTGAGGCTGTTTCTGGCAAGGAGATAAAGGAGCTCATAGGTGCTGATTGCATGCTTGAGCGTTCTGTCGCGATTTTCGATACAAAGAAGTGGGAGGATTTCTGCACATTGTGCTATCGTTCGCAGTCCGCAATAAAGATACTCTGCCTTCTCGATTCAGGCAAGGCCAAGAATCTTGATGACATCCTCGCGGCCATAGGCAAGATTGACCTTTCTGACTGGCTTTCAGGCAGTTTTGCTGTCCGTAGCATGATGGTGGATGATGGTGTTGTAGACAGCATGGAGTCTGAGCGCGAGATTGGTGGTGTGATATACGAAAAGCACAAGGGAACTAAGGTGAATCTTGAGAATCCCGACGTGACTTTCTTCATATATGTCATAGATGATGATTATTATTTTGGTGTTGATTTTGCAGGGTTTGACCTAAGCAAGAGGAACTATCGCATTTTCGCGCTCGCTGATTCGATAAGAGCGACTGTCGCTTACGCATTGGTCCGTCTTTCTGGTTTCAAAAAAGGCATGTCTATGCTCGACCCGTTCGCGCATTCAGGAACTGTCGCGATAGAGGCGGCGTTGTATATCTCAGGCAAGCCTGTGAATTATTATAATAAGGATAATTTTGCATTTTTGAAATTTCCTCAGCTCAAGAAGATTGATTTTGATAAGTTCTTTGCGAAGAACGACAAGTTCTCAGAAGACCCTGCAGGGATAACCGCTTCAGATTCACAGCATCGCTATGTCAAGGCGTCTGAGAAGAACGCTAAAGTTGCTGGCATAAACAAGCAGCTGACCTTCACGAGGATGGACGTTGAGTGGCTCGACACGAAGTTTGAGAAGAATTCTGTTGACCGTATGGTATCAAACCCTCCAAAAGCATCCCGTCTCTTGACAGATAAAGGTATGGACAAGATTTTCCAGGAATTGTTCTATACTGCTGAGTTCATCATGAAGAAAGACGGCAGGATAGTGATGCTTACGAAGAATTACAAGCAGATACTTAACCATGCGCAGCGCCATAATTTTGTACTGAAGTCTAATTTCTCATTCTTCCAAGGTAAGGAAGAGTTCAACATACTGATTTTCGAGAGGGAGAAGTAGTATGCCCTCTGGGGACTCTCTGTCAGGTATAGACAATCTCGATTCTCTCTGGCGTCATGTGGATGTCATAAACAGGAAGCATTTTCCGAAGAACAGCCTGATGCCTATTGTTGGTAATGGTAAGTGCTCACGTCCTAAAGTGATGTTCGTCTTCATCAATCCGACTGCGAGGAACATAAGTTCTAGCCCTTCATGGAAGGGTCCGAGATTTCCTTTCATCGGCACAAAGCAGGTGTGGAGGATATTCCACAGGGCAGGGCTTTTTGATGATTTACTCATGCAATCAATAGAATCGATAAAGTCCGGCGGAGAATGGTCTCTCGGTTTCACGGATGAAGTTCTGGATTTCCTGAAAGAGAGAGATTTCTACATAACAAACATAGTCAAATGGACAGGCCATGATGCCACTCTCCCAGATTCCGAGAAGATATCTCTTTTCCTACCAGTCTTGGAGCGCGAGATTGAGATAGTAAAGCCGAGGTATATAGTTGCGTTCGGCCTGATTCCTTTTGAGAGGTTATCAAAGACAAAGATAAGGCTGTCAGACTATTACAACGAATCAAAGAAGAACAAAAAATTGATTACTTATGATTTGCCTTCTGTATCTTCTGGTTCTAAGGTGATCCCTTGTTATTTTCCTGTCGGGCGCGGCAATCCTAAGAGAGCAGTGGAGCTTCTTGGTATGTTGAAGAATCTGGAATGATTTGTATTTCTAAAATAGGTGTAAGGCCACCGTAAGCCGCCTTCTGTAAGACCCAAAACCTCAACATGTGAGGTCGATGGTCTTTATTGACATTCTACTTAGCGTCAGTAAATCTGACTTGCACAAGCCAGGTCTAGCCGTTTAATCCATTCCTTTCCGAACGTCCGGTGGTTATCTCATCACTGTCGCCAGTGACTTCGCGACCTTCATCCTACCGAAGAGGGGGCTTCGTTTCTGAGCTGTTGCCAACAGTTTCCCGTTCTTGCTTTCACAAGTGGCTGCTTAAGTGGGCGGACTTTCCTCAGCGCTTTCCCTTTGACAGGAAAGCTCCGTTTGTCAATTGGTGGCCCTACGCTGTTTTATTGGTCAGGACTTGTTTAAAAACCTAGCTTTTTATCTCGCTGTTTCAAGTGCGCCGTTTCAATAAGCTTTATAAACATCCTGCATTTCCTTTTTCCTGATGGCAAAGGATAAGATCAATCTTCCGTCCGGTATGGGCGGTTTGACAAGGTATTTTGATGATTATACCTCGAAGGTAGAGCTTAAGCCAGGTCACGTCATAATCCTCGCGATAGTTATTACTGTCATAATCATTCTTTTGCACATGCAGGCCAATTCCTTTTTAGGCCTGGGGTAAAATGATACCTGGAATGAATCCTCGTCAGATGGCTCAGGCCATGCGAAGGCTAGGAATACAGCAGACAGAGATTGATGCTATTGAAGTGATAATCAGGACTCCCGACAAGGAGCTTGTGATTTCTAATCCTCAGGTCTCGAAAGTGAACATGATGGGGCAGGAATCAATACAGGTTGTCGGCAATATAGAGGAAAGAGCTGTTTCTTCAGAACCCGAGATAAGGGATGATGACATAAAGACTGTCATGGACCAGGCAGGTGTTTCTGAGGAAGAGGCAAAAGATGCGATTGCCAAGAATAAAGGAGATCTTGCTGCTGCGATAATGTCGCTGCAGAAGTGATAGGTGTTCTGCACTTTGCCGTCGATGGATGAGCTTCTGTTGCGTTCAAGGCACAGTTTGCAGCTCGCAGAACACATGCTGATAAGCACGTATCCTCTGGTTAAAGACCAAAGATTGCTGCTTGGCATCGCAGGCGACATATTTTCAGCATTGTCAAGCGGCATCGAGGCGTTCATGCTGAATAAAAAAAAGGCAGGAGGCAATGATTTCGACTCTCTTTTCGAGAGTTTCAGGGGATGTGCGAAAGGCATCAATGATGACGAGTTCAATCTCGTTGTCTCTATTAATAATATAGTGAAGCAGCACAAAGCAAGTCCAGTAGAGTTCGCGAGGAAGGAAAAGTACGTGATTTGCGATGAGAATTACAATTGTAGCGAGATTTCACCCCAAAGCATGAAAAACTATTTATTCAGGGCACGTTTATTTATTGAAAAGCTTGATAAGATGTTGAGAGAATAGGTTTAAAGGGCATAATATGAGCGATTATCTTGAAGCAGCGAACGAGGAGCTAAAGAGAGCAGACCATCTTATATTCGTCAGTCTGAAGTATACAAGGACATGCGACGTCATAAAACACATAATAGAGCGCCTGATAAACGCCATAGACTTCAGCCTTACAGCGCTTCTTGAGCACCTTAAAGAGCAGGGTAAGATTGAGACTGTTCCTACAGCTCCCATCCCCAAGGCCAATCTTGCGAAGGAGCTTTTTCCAAAGGATGAGTTCATACCTAAATTCGCGGAGTTCTTCATAAGGATGAGGAAGGTAAGCAAGGCTGATTTCTCGAGGGAATGCGAGTTCAGGAGGCACGTCGCCATGACCATCACTGTCGAGGATGAGACATTCAAGATTGATATCGACATAATAACTGATTATTTCAAGCAGACCAAGGATTTCTATGCGCATATCCAGGGAATGATAAACCCTGTGCAGCAATAATTCTAAGGAATGTATTTCTCTAGGAAAACCTTTATTAATGGTTCTAGCTTATCGCTCATGATGCCGAAAAGTCTTTACGCGAGGCTAGTTGAGAAGGGGTGGAGCGAGGAAGATATAGAGAAGACTTTGAACATCATGTATTCTCAGGAAAAAATCCAGAAGCATGAGGATTTTGCGTTCGGCGCCCATCCTATACTTTACTGGGTCGGTCTTGTCGTCGCTATTATCGGCAACCTTCTTATTGCAGTCACGCTTATTCCTTTCTTGATGATACTGAACTCCACACAGCTTTTCATAATACTTGGTGTTGTCGGTGTTGTTTTCGGAGCTATGTTCAATGTCATCTTAAAGGACATCGAGCATGTTGACCAGAGCCATCACATAGTTGCTGGTGTTTTCATCCCGGCAATAGCATTGTTGACGGTCTACATAATGGTCAGTGTCGCGAATCGTTTCAATGAACTGATAAATAACGAGAATCCTCACAGTGCTGTAGGTCTTAGTATAATATACTTGGTCTGTTTCAGCGCGCCTTATTTCTTCTACAAGATTCAGGATTTCATCTGGGAGAGGAAGAACAAGGCAAAGCCCGCGCAATTATGATTGCATATTTTCTGTTTGGTGCGTTTTCTTGAGTTTTTCTTGAGTAATCAAAACCTTTATAAGCAGTTTATGCTCGCCAAAACAATAAGATGGCGGTAGTGGTGTAACCTGGCAGCACAAAGGACTGTGGCACATTATGTGCAGAAATCCTTGAGTCCGGGTTCAAATCCCGGCCACCGCCCTCATCTTTTTTTTAAACAAATTCACGAATTCAATACTTTTATAAATCTCATAAAATTCATCAACATCATCAAAGAACCCGAGTTCAAAGGCTTTTTGGGCGATTTCAGGGTTTAAATCGATTCAAATCGATAAATACCGCCTTCTAAGCCTATTTGACCGAGTAAAAGGATGTTTAGAGCAAAAATGGCAGAACAAAAGTCGTTTAAACCACCGTTTCAGCAGCCGAAAAAGGATTACAGGCACATAGTCAGGATAGCGGAGACAGATATTGATGGTTCTAGGCCGTTATACACTGCTTTACGAAAGATAAGAGGCGTAAGTTTCATGTTCTCGAATGCGATATGCCATACTTGCGGCATAAACAGGCTCAAGATTGTTGGAGAGCTGACCATCGATGAAATCAAGAAACTCGAGAGTATACTTTTAGACCCTGTCAGTTACGGCATACCTAACTGGATGATGAACAGGAGAAAGGAATACGAGAAAGGTGTCGATTTGCACATGATAGGTACAGACCTAAGAGTCCAGGTCGATAATGATATCAAGCTCATGAAGAAGATCCGCTGCTACAAGGGAGTCAGGCACATGATTGGACAGCCAGTCAGGGGTCAGAGCACCAAGAGCAACTTCAGGAAGAACAAGGGCAAGTCAGGTCTCGGAGTTACGAGAGCAAAGACTGCCGCTCCTGCAGCTAAAGACGCTGGAGCCAAAGGCGGAGATAAAGGCGGAAAGAAAAAGTAAATAGCGGAAAAAAAAAATGGGAAGCCCAAAAAAACATCGAAAAAAGTATGAGACTCCTGCGCATCCATGGAAGCGCGAAAGGATTGAGGAAGAGAAAGCCTTAGTCGAAGAATACGGCTTCAAGAACAGAAAAGAGATATGGAAGATGCGCGCAATACTCAGGGATGCCACATCACAGGCAAAGAAACTAGTCACTCTTTCAGGTCTTCAGGCAGAAAAAGAGAAAGAGCTTCTCTTGGCAAGACTCAAAAGACTTGGTTTCCTCAAGCAAGAGGGTGTTCTCGATACTATCCTTTCAATATCACTGCGTGATATACTTGAAAGGAGATTGCAGACTCTAGTCTACAAGAAAAGTCTCGCTAACTCGATGAAACAGGCAAGGCAGTTCATAACTCACGAGCACATCTGCGTAGCAGGCAAGGTAATAACATCACCATCATACATGGTCCCTTTGAGCGAAGAGGGTCAGATATCATTCAGGACATCTTCGGGTCTTTTTGATCCCGAGCATCCGGAAAGGATTGCTGCAAGGGATGTTAAGGCTAAGGAGTCCAGAGAGAGGATTCTCGAAGAGAAAAAAGCTCAGAGTCAGGAAAAGAAATTCGGCAGGAGAGATGACAAGAAAAGAAGACCTGCCCCGAGGAGAGAGAATGCTCCCAGGGTAGAGAAGAAAGTGGAAAAGAAGGAAGCAAAACCTGCAGAGAGTGGCAAGTAAAAATGGTTGACGAAAAGAAGCCGGAAGAAAAAGTGCAAGAGAAAGTCCATGTTGCTGAGAAAGCTGCTGCTACTGAGAAATCTCCTGTTGCTGAAAAGCCTGCAGAACAGGCACAGAGGAGAGAAGAGTACAGGAGGCCTGAGAGGAGACAGATAAGATGGGGCCTTTGCCACATATTTTCATCTTTTAACAATACTATAATACACATAACAGACATAACCGGAACCGAGTCTATAGCAAGGACATCTGGCGGACAGGTTGTCAAGGCAGACAGGATGGAGTCATCCCCGACAGCAGCCATGATGGCAGCGAAAAGAGCTGCAGAGCTTGCGATGGAGCGAGGGATAAACGGAATTCATATTAACATACGAGCACCCGGAGGACACTCTGGCACTAATTCGCCAGGACCTGGCGCCCAGGCAGCGATTAGGGCATTGTCAAGGATGGGCTTGAAGATAGGAGTCATCCAGGACGTAACACCTGTTCCACATGATGGATGCAGGAAGAAGGGCGGACGAAGAGGACGAAGGGTCTAAGGAGTTCATGCTACTATGGAAGTCGAGCTATTACTGAACGAGAAGAAGCAGAACAGGATTGTCTTTCTGATGAAAGGCGCGAGCCCTGCTTTTGCGAATATGCTCAGGAAGACGATAACAGACGAAGTCCCGACTATGGCCATAGAAGATGTTGAGATAAGGAAGAACAGCTCAGTGCTGTATGATGAGATAATCGCTCATCGTCTCGGTCTAGTTCCATTGACGACCGACCTTTCGGCATACACATTGCCTGAAGAGTGCACTTGCAAGGGAGAAGGTTGCTCAAAATGCCAGCTCCAGCTTTCGATGAAATCAAAAGGACCTGGTTTTGCTTATGCTTCAGAGATGGAATCAAAAGACCCAAAAGTGGTTCCAGTCCATGATAAGATGCCGATTGTAAAGATGATAAAAGGCCAGACATTAGAGCTTGAGGCTGTCGCTGTCCTTGGAAAAGGCAAGGAACACGCGAAGTGGTGCCCAGGACTCGCATTTTACAAGTACAGGCCTGAGATTGAAGTCAAGAAAGGTGTCGAGGACCCGAATGCAGTAGCTGCATCCTGCCCTGTTGATGTTTACTCTGTCAAGAACAAGGAACTTGTCATTGACAAGGATAATGCTTTGAAATGCCATCTGTGCGGAGCATGCACAGACGTGGACCCTCAGCACATAAAGCTGAACGAGTCGAGCACTGATTTCATTTTCACTGTTGAGTCATGGGGCCAGCTTGACCCTAAAGAGATAGTAACTGCAGCAGTGGACATAATGCAGAA